>NZ_JAFUAG010000001.1 GCF_017464355.1 Ruminococcus sp.
AAAGGTCACTGTTCTATGATAGAACAGCGAATGTCCGATACTTGCTATACTCTGTAAGTGCAGTGACCTTTCGCCCACCCAATATAAAAAGTCTTTGGAAAGGGGTTCGGGGGATAACCTTTCTTCAGAAAGGTTTCCCCCGATAAAACACACAAGTTTCTTTATGAGTGCCACCCATAAGAGGCGGTCTTTTTTTGCGGTCGTTTACCTGTCGATCTTCATGCTTTCTATGAGTCTGTCGAACATTTCTTTCAGGCCGACGTTGGGCTGCCAGCCGAGGGCTTCTGTCTTGGCGGTAGCGAGGTTCATTTTGACCTTGGGGTTGTAGCCCAGCTTGGTCACGTCCTCAGCGATATTGAATACCAGCCTGGTGCCGCTTTCGGGGTAGTTGTCGATGAGCATCTGCGCCATATCTCTGATAGATATAAGGGTGTCCTTGTTGGCCACGTTGTAGGCCTGGGCGGTCTCGCCTTTGAGCAGTACGGTCAGTATGCCTGTTACGGCGTCGCTGATGTAGCAGTAGTTGCGCTCGGTGGAGCCGTCTGTCATCAGGACGATATCTGTGCCCTCGATGACGGCTCTGGCAAACTGGGCGAAAACTCTGCCGTCGTTGTAGCCCACACCTGCGCCCATGCTCTGGCAGAGCCTTGCTACCTTGACGGGCACACCGTATTCGTGGGCATAGGAGGTACACAGGGTCTCCACTATCCTCTTGCCCTCAGAGTAGCTGCTTCTTACGCTCATGGGGTCTATGCTGCCGAAAGTCTTTTCATCTACCGAGGGCAGGCTGAAATCCACCACACCGTAGACCTCCAGCGAGGACAGATATACCATGCCCTCCACTTTCTTTTCCTTAGCCAGCTCCAGCAGATTTTTCGTGCCGTTTATGGCGGTGAAGATAGTTTCCACAGGGTAGTCCACAAAGGCCTTTGAGCTGGTTATGCTTGCCCCGTGGATAATGTAGTCGATATCTCCCTCGTAGCTGTAGGGCGAGGTAACGTCCTGCACCAGAAGCTCCAGCGCTGCCTTGTCAGCGTACTTAAAAAGCTTCTCAGCCTTTTCCTTGTTTCTCACAGCCGCAATGACCTTCATGTCCAGGTCTTTCTCGGCACTTGCATTCAGCAGTGTCATTACCACCTGTCCGCCGATGAGGCCTGTAGCGCCCGTTACCAGCACGGTACTGCCCCTCAGCTTTTCCCAATCTATAAATTCTGCCGCAGAGGCACGCTCAACGTCCTCCTGCATTATCCTGTTGTCTGAAAGCTTCATTTTAAGATCCCTCCTGTTTTTCATAAACAAGGCGGGATATCCCCGCCCTGCATTCATGTTCTTGATATAGTCCTGCGCTTGTGCGCCTTGCGCTCATAAAGCAGACCGTCAGCCTTGTTGACAGCGCTCTGCAGGTCGTAGCTGTTGTCGATGATGTATTCCTCCGCCCCTGTAGACATACCGAAAAGGTATACCTTTTTCATGGAGCTGTTGAAATCCTCCACCAGCTGCCTGCACCTTTCCCTGACAAGCTCAGCGGTGCAGTATTCTGTCGCGGGGGCTATGCCCACGAACTCATCTCCGCCGACCCTGCCTATGAAAGAATTTTCGCCCAGAGCCGCTTTAAGTATGGTCGCCGTCAGCCTTATGCAGAAGTCGCCCTCCTTATGGCCGTAGTTGTCGTTCACAAGCTTGAGGTTGTCCATATCCGCATAGCATACCACATACCTGCCCGACTCGGTCTTGCTTATGAGTTCATCAGCCGCCATGTAGAAGCCCCTGCGGTTCAGCACATGGGTCAGCTCGTCCTCTCTCGAAGTCGCTTCAAGAGCGAGGTTTCGGCTGTGCAGTTCAGCCAGCATCTTCTCCCGGCTTTTCAGCAGTTCTATCGTCCTCACCGCCGATGACATCTGGTATGTGACCATTTCCAGTTCCTCAAAGAAATCAGGGGAGGCAGGCTCAAGCATGGCCATACCGTACTGGTTCTCACCCGAATATATAATGGTAGCCACAAGGGTGTGCTGCCTGTCGATGTTGAGGTACTTGTTGTCAAAGGCATTTTTTACCTGTATCTTCTGCTCGTCCACAGGCACCGCATGAACATTGTTGCCGTAGGCATAGGACTTGAACAGCCAGCCCGTGTTCTCAGGGAAGACCTCCCCCAGCCGCATTTCCACAGGTTCGGTGAAAGTGTAGAGAAATGCGGTCTCAGCCCCGATATCGCTGAGCCTTCTCAGTATGACAGAGTAGCTGTCCTTAAGGTTGCCGTCGAACATCAGCGTATCGCGGATAAATATGTTGTCAAGATGTGTGCGGTCGTAGAAATGGTTTTTCTGCTTGCGGTAGTTGCCCATTATCTCGCCGCTTATGCGCTTGTAGTAATAGGCATATATCTTTTCGAGATACCTGCGGCTCACCTTGCTGCACTTGTCCTTCGCCCAGTTGAAGGTGTTGTCCACCAGCCCATAGATATTTGCCACGCTCTCAGGCAGGAAAACGTCCTTTGCGAAATAGGTGTCTATCATATCAAGGAAGCTGTTCAGCACCTGCTCGTCAGCCTCCTGCTCAATGAACTTCTGCCGTATCCAGCGCACAGTTTCTATATACAGATCAACCACGTTCCTTATGGCTTCACCGTCCCGTTCCTTGTCTGTAAGCATCTTGTATGCGCTTGCCCGCAGGGTCTCCTCATCAGCTGAATAATCTATATCCTGGGCATTGTAAACTTCCAGGCTTGCAAGTCCCGACTGCCTTGGTATGAACTTTGTGGGCACATAGCTGTCATTGTCCTCTATGCCCCGCAGTATGTTTGCCACCCTCTCAACGCTCCTGGCGCCCAGCATCACAGCATCAGCCCTGACAGTGGCCAGGGGCGGGTCAAGCTCGGCGGCAAAGGGCTGGTCATCAAAGCCGACAACTGCAATATCCCTGCCTATGCGCTTGCCGTGGGCACGTACAGCATCGTACATGACCATAGCCATCTGGTCGTTGACACACAGCACAGCGTCCATTTCGGGGTTGCGGTCCAGCAGCTCAAAGGCCTCCTCACGGCACTCCTCCGAGATGTCGCTGGTGATGATATAGCTGTCCTTGAACTCCAGCCCGTTTTCTTCCAGCCCCTGTCGGTAAGCCATATATCTTTCGCTGCACTCGGTATTGTTCAGCTGACCCACCATCATGCCGATGTGTTTCTTGCCCTGTTCTTTCAGAGCTTTGATAGCTTCCTTTATGCCCGTGGCATTGTCATAGATAAGAAAATCATAGCCCTCAAGGTTGCCCGAAAGCAGCATGACCCTGTTGCCATTGAATTTCTTCATGAACTCCAGCTTCTTGCTTGTATCATAGGCATAGGCAATGGTGCCTATGGCAACTATAAGATGATCCAGACCTGCCGCCGCAGCGTGGTCAAAAAGCACGTTGTACTGGTATTCATACCTTGCGTCTATCTGCAAATATCTGTACTCCAGTCCCACATACTTGCCGGGGAATATTATCAGGTCCACGTTCTGCTTTTTAGCTTCTTTCATCGCACCTCTGGCAACGCAGTTTGAATACACATCAGTTATATTCGACAGCACCAGCCCGATGTTGAACCTCTTTTCCGCCATTTTTCGTTCTCCTTCTTCAAAGCCGAAAGCTTCGGCCTTTTTTTACAATTATTCCATATCATGTAATGCTGCGAAATTATCCACCATTGCAGGAAAAGCCCGCCGCTTTCCTTTTCCGCAGCTGCCGTTCACCCCTCAGCCATATTCAGGGTGCAATACCTCATATTAAAATTATTATATCACAAACTTCGTTAAAATGCAAGGGATTTTGTTGCATTTCTATAACAAAATTCCCTCGAAACGGCATTTATCCGTGTGCAAAAAGGACATGGACGTTATCCGCCCATGCCCTGTATGCTTGTGTTTAATCCTCGCCCAGCTTAAGTGCCTTGGAGATATTGATCCTGCCTATAAGTCTTCCCAGTACCAGGAAGCCGACAAGCAGCATTACAGCTATAACGGTGTACAGCTTGATGTAGTCATCTCTCTCGGGTATGACCGCAAATTCGGGAACACGGCTGCTTACGTCCAGCACGCTCTGGAACAGCGGTACGAAAAGTTCGCTGGTTATGCCGCCTATGAATATGGCAGCCAGTATGGCAACGCCCGATACCAATATCTGCTCATAAACTATCATGGCGATTATCTCACGGTACTTCATACCCATGGCACGCAGTATACCGAACTGCAGCGTCCTGCTCTTGATAGAGAGTATCCAGTAGATGAGGAAGCCGATGATACACATTATCATTATGGTGATGAAGCCCAGGGTCAGCGCACCGTTCATGCCCTGCAGCATGGGGTCGTTCTTCTTTGTGATAAGCTCCTGCTTGGCGGAGGTCATGCCTGTTACCTCAATGTGTGCGTCCTCCACCGAGTCATAGAATTCCTGAATGGAAGCGTCCTCATCCAGGTCTATCCATACCTGGTAGGGCTCCATGTTGGTCTGAACGTTCACATAGTCAAAGTTCATCACTGCGAAGTCCATGTAGCTGCCGTCCCCTGCCTCAGCATAGGGGTCAAGTGAGGGCCAGTAGTCCACAAAGGCCAGTACTGTCACATCAAAGGGCTCGTTGGCGCCCCATTCGCACTCAACGGTGTCCCCCAGCTCCAGCCCGTAATCCTTGAAGGAGGAGGAGAGTATGACACCCGGGCTGTATTCGGCCAGTGCTTCAAGGTAGTTGTTTATGTGGGTGGGCAGCAGGCGCTGCTCGAAGTTTATTACCTCTGCGAACTCCGCAGGCTGTATGGTCATCAGCTGAACGTTCTTGTCTGTGTTGGCAGACTTTGCGTTCATGTCCTGATCCAGATAGTCCTCACGCTTTTTCTCAGTCTGGCTCGTGCGCTTGATGACGGTCATCTTGCTGCTCTTAAGTGTCACACCGTCCCTGCGGAAGACCTTTGCGGTGTGCTGCACACCTGCCAGCTTTTCAAACCTTTCAAACACAGGCTCGGTGTAGGTAACTACCGTAGCCGAGTCATCTTCTTCCTCGGGCTCCTCGGGGGTCTGCACAGCACCTGCGCCCATGTTGGTGGGGGCAGCGCTCTTCTGGGCAGCCTCTGTCTTGCTGGAGTACCATTCCTCCGTCAGCACTACATCGGCGCCGTTGGCGTAGTATACCGTTTCCTCCGCATTGCGGTTGAGCGCCCTGGCGGTGTTCGCAAAGAATATTCCCAGGGATACCGTCAGCACCAGGAACAGCATGAGGAAACGCTCACGTCCTGTGGCAGAACGGCCTATGTTGTTCAGCGAAACATACTGTGCAGGCGACCAGAAGCGCTTGCCTATGCGGCCTATTATCCGTATGAACAGGGGGTACACCCTTATAAGGAACATACCCAGACCCAGTATGAATGCCGTTGAGGTCACGAACATCAGGGGATTTACAGTGGCAGTGGTGTCAGTAACACCCAGCTCCAGCAGCTTTGCCTGTGTGCGGTTGTAGTAGTACAGCCACGCAAAGGAACCCCCTGCCAGTATGATATCCAGCCCTGTCTTTTCCCACAGGGCGTGCTTTTTCTTCTTGGCCTTGGACTGCTTATGCTCAACTATAGTCGTCTTGGCAGCAGGCACTATGGGCACCAGTGTGGTCAGGAAGAATACCAGCACCGCAGCCCCTGCGTAGATGAAAGCTTCAAGGGTCAGCTGTACGGGCATGGCACGTCGGTTGACAAATTCCAGGAAGCCGTTGGAGGCACCCAGTATCCTGCACAGCCCCAGACCCGCAAAGGGGCCTGCCGCCGCAGTGATGATACCCAGCACCATGGACTCCATAGCGTATATCCCCAGCACCTGCTTGTTGGAGGCGCCGCGGCTCTTGAACACGGCTATCTCGTTTTTCTCCTGCTCTATGTTCAGCTTTGATACCATGAACAGGTAGAAGATTATCATGAGTATGACAGGTATCTGCAAAAGCCACAGCAGCAGCGTCAGCTGAGTGGAGCGCTTTGCATAATCCGAAAGGATATCCTTGGCGGGCATGGTAAAGCCTATGCCGCTTTTCTTGTAGGTCTCTCTCTGCTTGGCATAGCTGTCATTTATCTCCCCCAGCTGGGAGATGTTCAGCTTGGTGTAGTCGATGAAGTAGTTGTAATTGGCCTTGGAAAGATTTACAGCCCCCGTAGGCACCATTTCCTTCAGCATGGTGTCATAGTCGGTGAAGACCGCAGCGGTGTAGGCTTCATCAATGCCCTCCGCCCAGTAGGGGTCGTTCTCATCTGCCACGTCCAGCAGACCGACTATCTCTATCTTGACAGACTCAGCGTTTTCCATAACGTTGGCTATCTCATAAACGGTATCGGGTGCCAGCCCGTTGGTCTTAAGGGACTTCTCCGTGGCCATGCACTCGAAGACTCCGTCCTCCCGCCTGCCGGGCTTCATCATTCTTCCCGATACAGCCTTTGAATGCTCGGTTATGTCAGACATACCGCCCACCGTCAGCCTTGCGGGTGACTCGCCGTCCTCAATGGAGAAGGACTTGCAGTACAGGTAGGTATCAAGAATGACCTTTTTGCTGCCTGCGTCAGGCAGGTCCAGCGCCCCGAACTGTTCCTCCACCGTTTTTACGTATTCGTCCATTCCCTCAAGCTGGCTCTCGGTCTTAAGGCCGCTTTTGAAACTCTTTGAAGTGTTGTATGCCCCGGGGTAGATCATGAACTCTTCCTGAAAAGCTTCCATGTCCTTTACCAGCATACGCTGCAGCGAGGCATTCATGTATATAGGTATGGTGCTCATCATCGCCGATGCCATGATGAAGCCTATGAGCAGGCAGAACACCATCCATTTCGTATTTCGCATTTTGCGAAGCAGAAGTGTAAACATTAAGTGATTGCTCCTTGCTTTAACTGTAACATTGGTGATGTATTATTTAAGTACCAGCTCGTCCCCTTCTTCGACACCCGAAAGTATCTCCGACTGGGAACCTGTGGTCAGGCCTATCTCTACGGGCACAGCGACCTTCTCGCCGTTTTTCAGCACATAGACCACCTTTTCTCCGTCCACTTTCTTGATGAGGTTGTTGGAGATGACCACGGCATTCTCCGACTTGTCCAGCACCAGTATTACATCTGCCAGCTGACCTAATGCGTCAGCGGGTATGTCGCCCTCAAAGCGGACGTAAATGGTATCTGCCTCGTAGCTTATGCCTGTCTTGTCCTCCTTGTCATGGCTGGCCTTTACCTCTGCCTGATAGTCAGCCAGGGTCGGGGGATCCATGAATACCACGCCGTCGTAGTAATCCTTGTTTATGCGTATCTGCACCTTTGTGTCCACAGGGAACTTCGTCAGGTCATCAGGCTGCACTGCGATGTACAGGGCTGAGGTATCGATGACAGTAGCCACCGTCTGCCCCGAGCTTACGCTGTCCCCCGCACGCACATCTGCCAGCTGGGATACCACACCGTCTATAGGCGAGCGCAGTACCGCGCCCTCCTTGTTCTCTTTGAGTTTGTTCAGTTCACGCTCTATCAGCTGAACGTCCACATAGGCCGAGTCGATCTGCGCCTGGGTGCCGCCGCTTTCCCATATCATATCCACATTCAGCCTGGCCTTTTGCAGATAAAGCTCCTTTTCCGCTATCTGGTCGTCAAGGTCGGTGGTGTCTATCTCGCAGATAGGGTCTCCCTCTGCCACATGGTCTCCTGCACGAATGTAGAATTCCGATATGACACCGTTCTGCTTCTCATAGCTGAGGTCATACTGCCTTTCGGCGGTAACGGTGCCTGTGGCTGTCAGCTTTTTCTCGATGTCCTTGCGCTTGGCCGTTACCGTGGTATAGCTGACCTCACTGGCCTTTACCGCAGGGGGCAGTGCAGCCTCCTCCTCATCAGGCAGCAGGTAGCAGCCCGAGCTTATCATGACCGCAGCAGCGCACAGCATACAGGGCACTTTTCTGCGTAATATTTTTATTATATCTTTTAAATTTTTCATATGGTTTCCTCCCCGTGGGAACAATTATAGAAGACACTGCGAGGTTCATCGCATACAATGTCATTATACCATGTTTTCGCGGTTTTTGCTATATGCAACAGGACAAAATTAAACAGCATTTTTCAGCACAATGCACAAGATAGATTTCTGATATTTTAACAAGGTGTCTGACTTTTATCAATTAATACAGGCTGCACTTGAAAATCAAAAAGAAATGTTGTATAATTATCATCACAGGAATAGCCAATAACGGCAGAAGGATATTTATGGTAAACGGCAAGGCTTTTCTGACAAACAGACTAAAGCAGCCTGTGTCGAAGCTGCGTTCTCGTTTACTGCGTGACTTGAAAGGATAATCACTATGAAAAAAACACTTGCGATGATACTTGCACTATGTATCTGCGCGGCAGCCTTTGCAGGCTGCGGTGACAGCGGTCAGAAAACATCGGACAGTGAAAGTTCCAAGGCTGAAACTTCCGCTGCACAGGCTGACTCAGCTGAGGCAGAAGAGAACACCGAGGCGGAGGCCGAGCCTGAGGCACCCGTTGATGACAGCCCCTCGGGTCAGCTGCTGGCACAGTACCCCGTAAACGACGGCCCCTATGATTTCACCCAGGGCGCCACAGAGAATATGCTGGGCAGGTCGCTGCTCAACAGAGGTGATACCTCCCGCCTTGCTGCCAAGCTGCAGCGGGCTATAGATGATCCCAAGGCTATCACCAACATCTGCTATCTTGGTGACTCTATCACCGCAGGCTCAGGCGCCACAGGCTCTGCAAAGCAGTATGCCAACCTGATAACTGCCTGGTGGGAGGAGAATATGGGCTTCTATGTGCTGGGCACCAATGCGGGCATAGGCGCTACAGATTCTTACTGCGCTGTACACAGGGCTTACAGAGATGTTCCCGAGGAGAGCGACATAATCTTCATCGAGTTCATAAACGACCAGGACAACGACCTTTACAAGTCCACCATGGACAGCCTTGTAAGGCAGTGCCTTGCCATGGAGAACAAGCCTGCGGTCATACTCATCGAACCCTCCACCGAGGGCGGCGGTTCTCCCCAGAACGTTCACCTTGAAGTGGCACAGGCCTATGATATACCTTTCATCTCTTACCACGATGCCATTATCCCCGAGATAGACGCAGGCAATTTCACATGGCAGGATACCTCCAACGATAATGTACACCCCAACGATGCAGGCCACGCTGTCATGGCACAGTGCGTGCTGAACCTGTTCGAGCAGGTAAAGGCTGACCTTGACAGCGAGAACAAGGAGCCCGAGGCCTTTGACCCCGCAGCAGTCCCGTCCCCCACGGGAGATAAATTTGCAGGCGCTACCCTTGGCTCTATGGACACCCCCGAAACAGTAACTGTCGTTGACGAGGGCACCTTCGGCAAGCGCATACAGTTCCAGAACTTCAACGGCGGCTGGGGCAGCGAGGAGGGCGGCAGCGCCACCTTTGAGATAACCTGCAAAAATCTGGGTATGCTGTATATGAAGAACACCACAGGCACCTACGGCCAGGTAGCCGTCAAGGTCGATGACAACTCGCCCGTGCTGATAGACGGCGACTTCCCAGGGGGCTGGGGCAATTATGCCAAGGCCGATGAGATATTCTCCTCCGATGAGCCCGCCAAGCACACCGTCACCGTAGAATTCATCAACGGCGATGTCCGCCCCAACTTCCAGATACTCAACTGGCTCATCAGCTGAGGATTTGACAAACGGGGGGTTTGGTGTATAATGATGTATGCTGTTAAGACAGGCAGTGTCTTAATATGTACATTTAATATTCCAAGCGGCCGAGGGAGCGATCCCTCGGCCTTTTTATGTAAAAACTGCCCCCGTCGGTTCAGAAGCCGACGGGGGCATATTTTAATTCTGTTTGAGTATATCGGGGGTGGAGCCTATACCGAAAGCCTGTTCGTTCTCGCGGTACTGTATAAGTGCGCGGTACATATAAACGTCCTCGGGGGTGGTTACTTTGATGTTGCCGCGGTTGCCCTCGACCATGTGGGCTTCCTTGCCTATGCTCTTTATGAGCGTGCAGGAGTCTACCAGGTTGTCATAGCGGTTCTCGGTAGCCCTTACCTTGTCATGGTCGGCGATTATCTCACCCAGGCGGAAGCTCTGGGGTGCCTGGGCAGCATAGGTGTCCTTGCGGTAGGGAACTGTTTCAACAGTTTTGCCTGTGGTGGACATGAGTATAGTCTCAAAGCAGGGGGTGCAGGTTATGGCATTGCCGTTTTCCTTTACACCTGCTATGTTGCGTGAAATGGTGTCGTAGCTTACCCAGGGACGCACACCGTCGTGTATGAGCACTATGGAGTCATCAGGGTTCTCGCTCTGTGCCTTTTTCAGGCCGTTGTAGATGGAGTCCTGTCCTGTCTCGCCGCCCTCGACTATGCCGCATACCTTGCCCAGGGCAAATTTCTTCACCAGCCTGTTCATGTAGGGGATATAGTCCTTGAGCATAACGATGTATACCTTGTCGATCTCGTTGTGGTTCTCAAAAAGCTCCAGCGTGTGTACGATAATGGGCTTGCCGTTTATCTCAAGGAACTGCTTGGGTATGCCTGCACCCATTCTTACGCCGCTGCCGCCTGCGAAAATAACTGCGATATTCATAATATTATCCTCCTTTATCTCATACCCTGACCTTGTCTTCGCTTTTGGTCTCAAAGGGTGTGAGGTTTATTTTTCCCAGCCATATGAACGGATATTCAAAGGGCTTTAGTGAAAGTATAAGTGTAACCGCCAGGGCTATGCCCGCCATGGCGAAAGCTCCCTTGGCCGAACCCAGAAAAGGCTCATACCAGCCGAACTTGTTTTCTGACAGATACAAAAACCTGTGCAGTATGTATACCTGTAAAGTCCGTGAACCGAACCTTGTGAAGAATGCTTTGCCCCTCGGCACCAGCAGCAGGAAACAGCCGCAAAGTATGAAAGCCGCCAGATAAAAGCATATCCTGTGAACGAACATGACAGGCAGGGAAGTCATGGACTTAAGGTTCGCATCGTAGTAGCTGAAATTGCAGGTTATGATACGGTTTGGTATGACCTCCAGGTTGAAGAATGTCCACACCAGCATGGCGCCCGATATGGCTATGGCCCCCAGCTGGGTCCATATATTGCGGAACTTGAACAGCCATTCCTTCTTGAAGTAGTAGCCCGTCAGGAAGAAAGGGAAGTGGTTCACCATTCTCAGCACGCTGAGAAAATCTCCCGCCTTGTTGTCATAGCCTGCCAGCATAGCAACTATGAATGCCCCTGTCAGCATGAACCTGGGCTTTATCTTGTAGATGTAGGGCAGAAACCCGAACCACCAGATCATGCACATAAGATACCACAGCGACGACCGCGGGAAGAAAAACGATTTTCCGATGTTGTGGTCGCCCAGCACAAAGTATTCAAACAGGGATACAGCTGTCTGTGCCGCCATGTAGTATACCACATAAGTCACCAGCCTGCGGGTCTTCACCACACCGTCCCTGATGTAGCTTTTGGCAAAGTAGCCCGTTATGAAGATCATGCAGGGCATATGCAGTGCGTTTATCATCTTCCACACCGCCGCCACCTTTGGCATGGTGTACTGCAGCGGGCTGACAGCGTGTGCCAGCACCACAAAAAATATCAGTATGAACTTGGCATTGTCAAAATAGTAGTCCCTGCCCCGTTCGTCCTTGTACTCCTTTGAAGTATATCCCAGCAGACTCATTCCTGTCCTCCTGTGATATGCTTGTATTCGTTGACCTTGCCGAACCTGTTCTGGAAAGCCATTACCTCCTTGAAGATACGCTCGCAGTTGTTGTGGTCGGAATACCGGAAGAAATCGTCAACACGTTCCTTGTACATATCCTCCATAACGCAGCTGCGCTCGATGTATCCGCAGAGAGTATCGACTATCTGCTCATGGTCACGGCATATGGGACCGAAGCCCATGGTCTCGTATTCAAGGCCGCCTGCCTCGTACTGAGGGGGCAGTATATCAGGGTGATAGTATACCAGCGGCTTCTTCATGTAAGCAAAGTCGAACTGCACGCCCGAATAGTCCGTTACCATAAGGCTTGATTCGGTCAGTATCTTCTCGTAGCTTATGTCGCTGGCCGCAGCAACTATGTCCACGCCCTCGCTCTTCTCAAAGTCCTCCAGCTGGCTGCTCATGGCAGGGTGCAGCAGGTAGACTATGCGGTAGCCGTGTTCCTTGGCAGTCTTTATCAGGCGCTCATCATTGATAAGGCCGTTGTATATCTTGTAGTAGTCGCTGTGTACGAAGTTCGAGCTGTGCCCGTATACCTGTCCCTTGGCGGCCTTGCCCGTTGTTACCGAACGGCGCCAGGTGGGGGTTATCAGTATTATCTTCCGGTCGTTGCTCTTAAGTCCGTCATACCTTGCGTGGCCTGTCAGGCACAGCGCCCTCTCATCGAAGTAGTCATATACCTCGTGGCTGACATTCTTCACCTCATACTTTGAAGCGAAGAAGTAAAGCTGGGTATTGTCGAAAACTCTGTTCTGGTACTGGGCTATGCGCTGTATGGTCAGGCCGTGAGCCAGGCATACCACCCTTGCGTTGTACAGATCCTTGAAGTATTTCTGTATAGCGCCGTAGTAGCCGTTGCAGGTCAGGGTGTCAACGTGGGTGGCCAGCATAAGGTCGGTGTGCAGGGCTATTATGCGGTGCTTGAGCGAGCTGAATACCAGCACGGTGTCAAACTCTTTTTTGAGCCTTGGGTAGTCAGGGGACTTTTTGTCCACCACATAATAGATCTTTATGCCCTCAGGCTGATGTGCCTTTACATAGCGGTAGAAATACTCGCCGTTGTCCCCCGCCTTGAACAGCTTGTCCTGGGTCAGCCATATCTTCTTGTTCTTGTAGAAGGGCTTTGTCACCCAGTAAAGCACACGGTTGCCGAACATTTTCAGCCTCCAGGTGCCCTTTGTGCCTCTCCATACCGAGCGCAGGAAAGCCATCTCGTGGGCGCGGTGCGCCTTCTTTGTCAGGGGTTCCACATCAAAGCTCCTGGTATTGCTGTGGTAGCTTATTATGCTCTTGTCGCATACCCAGTAGGAGGTCTTTATATTGCTGAACTTTGACATCGCCCTTATAAAGGTGACATCAAGGGGATATTTTCTGCCGTTGTACACCAGCCAGAAAGAAATGCTGGTCACTTTTTCAAGGTCTTTCAGGGGCAGGGTGAAGCAGAAGGTGTAATTTCCCTTGGCAGATATATTGAAGAACTTGTTCAGGGCATAAATGTGGTTCTCCCTGACGGGTACGGGAATGCTCTGGTTAAGCAGTGCGATTATCTTCATGCCCCCCTCGGGGAAAGCATACACCCCGGGGAAGAAGCCGTCCATTACCAGCTTTTCATCATCGCTGTAAACCGACTTGAATTCTATCTTGGTGCCGTCCAGCTTCCATATCTGCGCCCCGCCTATGTGGGCGGATATCTCGCCTGCGGTGGCGGAAATGGTGGGCATCAGGTGTTCGTCGCCGTACTTCATCCTCAGCAGGTTCAGCGACAGGAACTTAGGCACAATGCCGCTGCCGTTGAGCATATGGCAGCTGGCGATGACCACATCGTCGATGTTTTTCAGCGCCCTGCCCGTCCTCTCAAAGAATGCCTGAGCCTCCTCGGGGTTCAGCAGGCCTTTGTCCCTCTCGTTCATGTTGCAGGCATATCTGCAAACTATCAGGTAAAGCACGAACCTCTGCACAAATTCCGAGGAATTCTCCTTTACCGCACCTATGAGGAAATCGTCCATGCAGTCCTCGTACCAGCTTCTGTCAAACTGGGGCGAGTAGTTGAAGAAATCCATCTCGGGGGGGTCTGTCATCAGGAACTGTTCATCTATAAAGGTATACCTGCCGTTGCTGTCCAGCAGCTCCAGCAGCATTTTGTGTTCGCATTCAAGCTGAAGCTCCTCATCGAAGCGTCTGCCTGCGAAAAGCTTTTTCTCAAAGGCAAAGGCCGCAAAGCACAGGTGGAACTTTTCGGGGCTGACTGCCATATCCACAGGCATGGCGCCCTTTTTGTCAGTATTTACCTTGAAGCTCGTAACAGATACAACTTCGCCGTTTGAATTTGTATACCAGGGGTGCAGCGAGCTTATGCCCGTGCGCCCTGTCAGGGAAATTATCCTCTTAAGACCCTTGTCGGTGTATACGCCGTCGGTGGCCGCGAACATTATAAGCTCGCCCGAGGTCTTGTCCAGCGCCGCATTAAGCCCCCTGCCCAAGGTCATGGCGCTGGCATCGAAGATCTGCACGCCCTTTTGTGCGTTTTCAAATTCTCCCGTAAAATCGGCTATGGTAACACCTATCCCGCCGTCCTTGTAACAGGAGGTCGCAAGCAGCCTTTCCAGCTGCTCATTTGTTTTGCCGTGGTCAGTACATAACAGTACAATGTCCAGCATAATAATCTATCACCTTGTTTTCATTTATTTCGGGAAGCTTTTTACTTCTTCTTCATTATCCTGTTTATCAGTGCCGCGACTCTCTCGGCCGCATGGCCGTCCTCGGCGCTGCCCCTGGCTTTCAGGAATTCACGGCGCTTCCTCTCATACTCCTCCTTGTCAAAGGTGAGTATGTTCTTTATAAGTTCATCAATGTTCTCGGCCAGGGGGAAAGGTGTTTCGCTCAAGGGATAATAAAATCCTCTCTCCTTGCCGTAGGCCTTAAGGTCGGGGGCATACAGAAAACCTGCGCCGCTGCCCAGCACATGGTCACATATCCAGCTTGAATAATCGGTTATGCCAATGTCGCATACCGTCATAAGCTCCTGTATGTCATCGTAGCTGTTGCCGTCCAGCACATCATCTGTCCTGCGGAGTTTTTTCAGCTTGTCTGCCACCTTTACGTGGTAGCGGCAGATCATTTTCCATTCCCCGCCGAAGCGTTCCTTTGCCGCGGCAACTACCTGTCTGTGGTCTATGTCGTAATATTTCAGCCCCATGTCATTGCGGAAGGTGGGTGCGTAAAGTATCAGCGAGGTGTCCTCGGGTATGCCGTAGTGCCTGCACACCTTTCTTTTCAGCTCCGCCTTTTTCCTGTCGTCACAGAAAAGCACATCGCTCCTCGGGTGGCCGTATTCAAGCACCTTTATTTTGGGGTCGCCCCAGTAGGTGCTGCGGTATACCTTAGTTTCAAAGGCCGAGTTGGATATCATGTAATCGGTGGTCTTTCCCGCTATCCTGGCTCCCAGCCGCCACTTGGGGTCGGGCACGCCTGTGATCTTTTTCAGCCCCAGGGAACCGTGCCAGGTGTTTATCAGCACCTGTCCCCGCTTTTTCATAACAAAGCTCAAAGGGCAGCACAGGGCATTGTCCACCCATATCTTAGCGGTGGCAAGCTCATAAAAATGCTCCAGCGAATTTATCTTCACCGTCCGCACGCCCTCGGGCAGGGGGGAGGGGAATTCCTCTGCCAGCTCCGGGCTGACCACAAAAACTATGTCGTAGCCCTTGTTCTGCTCCAGCAGCTTTTCGCAGATGTACTTGGGGTTGCACTGGTACTTGTTATCATAGTGCATAAAAACTATCTTGTTCTTATCCACCCTTGTTTTCAGCGAGATGACCGTCCTTGTCACCAGTGCTGTAAGTTCGTTCAGCTTGCCTATGACATGGCTGAAAGCGAAATCAAAGAAATTTTTTTCCGCAGCCATGCGTTCCAGCTTAGCCAGCTTTCCGCCGTAGTTACTGCTCATATCTTTCTCTCCTTGTATGCCGTTATAAACTCAGATCTCATCACTGCCGTTTTGAAAAAACAGACCCTTGTCCGTCATTATCTCCCCGGCCCTTTTCAGTACGGGAAGTTCTCTGTTTGCGATAAGTCTTCCCAGTTTTGTATCCGAGCATTTTTCGTATTCCTTAACGGCAGCTCCATAGCTCATTTTCAACGTGGAAAGATGAAAGCATTCCGCTTCATCTTCAGTCAGGTGCCTTTCCCCAAAGGTGCGTATCCTGCACAGATAATAATTGTTTATATTATGCCTGCGTATAAGATGATAGTAGTCGCTTACAACACCTATCCTGCATAATATATCTGCCTCTGCCCCCAGTTCTTCCCTAAGCTCTCTCCTGAGTGCCGAGGTAAGCTCTTCGCCCTCTTCTGCGCCGCCGCCCGAGGTCTCTATGAGCGTGGCTTTGCCGAAGTCATCATCGCGCTCTGCTCTTACAAAATAGAAATATCCGTCCTCATCAAAAGCAATGGCTCTGACTATCTGCCTGTCGTGGTCGGTGCCGCTGTAAGGCCATTCATTGTCCTGTAATTCTACCCTGAGTTCTTCTGCTTCCATTTCTCTGACCTCTCATGCTCACGAAGATACAAAAGTTAAAAGGGCTGAAAATAAAAACACCCAGATTGCATTATACCACTATTTTCCCCGCTTGTAAAGCAAGGGCCGTGACCTGTAACAAAGTTTTAGCGATATCCACAACATGACAGCCTAAAATCGCGGCATTTTAGATATTTTCCTTGCATTCACAGCCGATGTGGCATAAAAAAAGGACAGCAGCACAGAAAAGACCACGGCACAAAAAATGCCGTGGTCAGTGCATATCACAACTATCTTTCGTAAGACAGCTTCAGGCAGAAATCCTCAATGCGCTTGTCGTTGGCAGCATCGGGCTTGTCTTTCGGGTCGATGAGGACAAGCTCAGCAGCAGCCTCATCGGTGCCCAGGAATTTTATCAGCTTGCCGATGGCCTTGTCAGCCCCGCCGCCGCTGCAGCAGGCGATAATGCCTGTCACCTTGTTCTCCAGTGCGCTGCGGTTCTCCTCGACAAATGTCCGCAGAGGCGGCGCAAAGGTACCTGCCCACACAGGGAAGCAAAGCACCACGCAGTCGTAGTCGCCGCTGTTGAAGTCATAGTGCTGCAGCTCAGGCTTGTCGCCCATTACCGCACTTTTCCCGCCCCAGAAAAATTTCCTGAAGCCCTTGTCGGGGTAAGCGTCAACAGGGGCTATGGGGATAAGCTCCGCCCCCAGGTGAGCCGCCGCCTTTTCAGCAGCGAGCCTCGTGTTGCCCCCCATGGAATAATAAACTACCGCCGTCCTCATACAGCTGCTCTCTCCTTACATCTCGGGAAGTATCAGTGCTGCCGCGATGTAAGCCACCAGACCCACACCTGTGGTGCAGGCCAGCACCACTGCCAGTATCCTTACCAGGTCAACATCAACATTGAAGTATGCTGCCAGACCCGTGCATACGCCTGCTATCTTGGCGCCGTTTCTTATCCTGTAAAGCTTTCCGTTCATAGTGATCTCTCCTTTCAGATCTCTCAGATGATATCCTTGCCGTTTGCGTCAGTGTTGTTATCATTGTTGTCCGCAGGGGGAACATCGGGTGCCTGCGTATAGGGGGAATTTGCATTGCGTGAAGTCCCTGCGGTGGGGTAGGGGGAATTCTCGACCTCGGGCAGTATGACCGCCGCAGCTATATAAGCCACCAGCCCCACACCTGTCAGGCTCACCAGCAGCACCGCTGCCACCCTGACCAGATTAACGTCCACATCAAAATATGCCGCCAGACCATTGCACACACCTGTGAGCATTGCTCCGTTCTTGATCCTGTAAAGCTTCTTTCCGTTCATAGCTGTTCTCCTCTCTCAGTGTCTTCAGTTATATGTTATGTGGTTATCCCGCTGACACACCACAAAAACAGCGGCTATACAGAACTTAAGGTTCTTGGCGTATATCTTTCCCCCGCCGCAGGCGGGGGAAAGATATACAACGCTCAATTATCCTTTTGTTTACCGCATTTTTAGTTGGTGTGCTAAAGGG
>NZ_JAFUAG010000005.1 GCF_017464355.1 Ruminococcus sp.
AAAGAGAACAGCTTAAACAGCGACAGCGTGAGGGCATCGAGATCGCTAAGACACAGGGCAAATACAAGGGCAGAAAACCTATTGAGATCGACTGGACGAAGTTCGGGCAGCTCTATGGGGAATGGAAGTCGAAGAACATCACAGGCAGGGACTTTATGCGGAAAATGGGCTTGTCAGCTAATACTTTCTATCGCCGTGTCAGAGAGTATGAAGCCACTCACGACATTGCCGAGCCGACCTCTGCTTGACGATACCCGTCAGCGGAACGGAGAAGCCCCACAGTACCGCCCGACCTTGCAGAACGTAAAACTAACCCCCAAAAAGAAAAAGCCCTCAGAAACGCTTACAGGGCGTTTCCGAGAGCTTGCGGTTAGTATTCAGTTCCAATAAGGTAAGTGCTAATTGTGGTATGCTCCACAATACTGATTATGACTTGTGTGGAACGGATTTTGAATGTGCCAATAGCCTACGGTCAAGTGATACACTCTGCTAATAATGGTCAATTACGCCGAATTTTTAGGCTGCCCGAAATCTCCCCCAGTGTTTCAATAATCGTGTCATCGGAACAATCCCTGTTTTCATTAAAAGCATAATATCCGCCGTAAACGCTGTATGTCAGCATGATCTTCAGCCTGTCATTATCCGCAAGCTCAGGGTGCTTATCACCAAGCTGTGAGATGATAGCAGAAAGTATCTTTTTCGGAAGCTCCTGTGTACGGCTGCCTGAGAAAATAGTAGAGATCAGAGCTTGCTTTGATGTCCAAAGGACAGCAAGCTGTCTTGGCAGGCTTTCAGGATCGTTGATCATATCATCGACATCAATGCTCTGCATGATCTGTGCTGTTATCTCACTCTCGATTTTATCCGAAAGATTGTAAATATCGAGATAATGTGCGTAGAATGTGGATTTATTGATGTTTGCAAGTTCGCATAGCTCCTTGATGCTGATACGCTCCAAAGGTTTCTTTGCCCTAAGCTCGATGAAGGAATTAAATATTCCGTGTTTCGTTTTTTCTATACGTTTATCCATAAATACCCCACTATTTTGCCTTTTCGTCGGTTATCCAACTCAAAGATAATATCGACGGTTGATTTTCTTACTATTATCTATTATACTATAATCAGCAGGAAAAAGCAACTACCGTTGGATAACTTTTTGAGGTGATAGCATGGATTTCTATGAATTTTACATGGGTAACGAGTTTGAAGCCTATCGGTACTTAGGCGCACATTTCGCAGGAGGTACGACTACCTTCCGCACATTTGCTCCGAAAGCAAGCAAAATTTCCGTGATCGGAGAATTTAACGGGTGGGTGGAAACCCCGATGAACAAGGTCTATGACGGCAATTTCTGGGAGTGTGTTATTCCACACACGCAGGAAGGGCAGATGTACAAATACCGCATCTACAAGGCAGACGGCACATATATCGACCACTGCGACCCCTATGCTTTCTATTCCGAGCTTAGACCGGGGAACGCTTCACGCATCGCAAGGCTGGACATATCGGTATTTCATGATAAACGCTGGCTGAACGGCAGGGGCGGTCACTGTGACAAGCCTGTCAACATCTACGAGATACATTTCGGCTCTTGGAAACGAAAGGACAATGACGAGCCGTATTCCTATGCCGAACTTGCGGAGGTACTGATACCCTATCTCAAGGAAAACGGCTACAACTATGTGGAGCTTATGCCGTTGAATGAATATCCGGCAGATGCATCGTGGGGCTATCAGGCAACAGGATTTTTCTCGCCAACCTCACGCTACGGCACACCCGACGAGTTGAGAGCCTTTGTAAACGAGTGTCATAAAAGCAAGATCGGTGTTATCATGGATTTTGTGCCTGTTCACTTTGCTGTTGACGATTATGCCCTCTGGAATTATGACGGAACAGCGTTATACGAATATCCCCATGTTGATGTAGGTTACAGCGAATGGGGCAGTTGTAATTTTATGCACTCCCGTGGAGAAGTCAGGAGCTTCTTGCAATCGGCAGCTTACTACTGGCTTCGTGAGTTCCATATTGACGGGCTGCGTTTTGATGCGGTCAGCAATATGCTTTACTGGCAGGGCAATAAGGAGCGTGGCGAGAACAAGTCTGCTATCGAATTTATCAAAAGCCTTAACAGCGGTCTGAAAGAGCGTTTCCCCGATGTTATGCTCATAGCCGAGGACTCCTCCGCATTCCCGAATGTGACAAAAGCTGTCAGCGAAGGCGGTCTTGGATTTGATTACAAGTGGGATATGGGTTGGATGAATGATACCCTTGACTATTTCCGCCTTGCCCCACAGGACAGAACAGCACAGTACCACAAGCTCACATTCAGCATGATGTATTTTCACAGTGAAAGGTTTATTCTGCCGTTTTCACATGACGAGAATGTACACGGCAAGGCAACGATCATTCAGAAGATGAACGGCGATTACGAGCAGAAATTTCCGCAGGCAAGAGCCCTGTATCTGTATATGTACGCTCACCCCGGAAAGAAGCTGAATTTTATGGGCGGTGAGTTTGCTCAGTTCCGTGAGTGGGACGAGACGAGAGAACAGGACTTCGACATACTCCGTTACCCGATCCATGATGCCTTTTATCACTATATGCAGGAACTTAACCACATCTATCTGAATAATTCCGCACTTTGGAACGATTACAGTAATGACGGCTTTGAATGGATAGATTGCCACCTTGAAAGAAAATGCGTTTACTCATTCTTACGCAGGAGCAAGGGGCAGAGCATGATCGCTGTATTCAACTTTTCGGACAGCTATACTGATTATGCTCTTAAGCTTGATGATACAAAAATGCTTACTCTCCTGATCGACACGGACGAGCAAAGGTTCGGAGGAAATACGATACCCGACAAGACCATAACAGTAAAAAACGAAAGTGCCATACTGTCATTGCCGCCGTTTTCGGGGAGATTGTATAAAGCATAATTTGCTCCCTTAAAAAAACTAAGGCAACACCGCATATTCCCTCTTGAAAGTGGACGAAAGAAAGAAATTCCTCAGCCAAGCAGCTGAGGGTGTGGAAAGGTGTTCAATTCAAGACGCAAGGCACACTGAATCAGACCGACAGAGAATCTCTGTCAGCCAGATACAGATTCGCCAATGCGAACATAATATAATGTTTTGCAGTCTGTTTTCGCAGACCTCGGTATCGCGTTTTTCGATAGCCGAATAGCTTTTTTACAACCGCGAAAACATGCTCAACCTTACAGCGGACAGATGACTTTTTGTGTTCTCTCTTTTTTGCTTTATATTGCCCGCTCTTTGAAAGCTTCTTGATGGACGACGGTTTTCTGTTGATGATGTATTTGATTTTCTTCCCCTGTTTATTCCTGACAATTGCATCCTCACGCTTACCTGCCCCTGTATAGCCGCTGTCACCATGAAGCGTTTCCTCTTCACCGTGCATAAGACGACTTGTAGCAGTCACATCATGTTCGTTTGCCGATGTCGTATCTACATGATGAACCAGACCACTTTCGCGGTCTACACCGATATGTGCTTTGTATCCAAAATGCCATGTGCTGCCCTTTTTCGCCGAATGTGCTTCCGGATCACGTTCCTTTTTCTGATTCTTTGTGGAGGAGGGGGCTTCTATAAATGTGGAATCCACGATCGTGCCCTTTTTCAGAATCAATCCACGTTCTGTCAGCTGCCTGACCACTTCATCAAAGATCGCTTTCTGGAGATCATTATCTGTCAGAATATTCCGAAACCGTCCGATTGTATCTCCGTCCGGAACTTCGTCAGGTGAATTGATACAGCAGAAAGCTGCGAATGCTCGGCTGTCAAGAATCTCATCCATGACCTTCATATCTGCCAGATTGTATAGATTCTGCAAAATGAAAATTCTCAGCATTAGTTCCAGTGGATACGGTTTATTGCCGCGCTCTCCTTTGTAATAGTGCGGCTGCACGAGTGTTACGAATGCTTCCCACGGAATTATGCTGTTCATCTTTTCTAGAAAGGCTTTTTTATTGGTTCTGGCTGCACCAAATTCATCTGTGATCTCTGCCAGCAGCATCTGTCTCTCCATATCTCTATTATACCATACTTCTTATTCTTTTGCAACTGTGCGGTGTTGCCCTAAATAAATCATGAAATAATAAGGGCTATGCCTTCCGTACACGGTTACGGAGGACATAGCCCTTTTCTTATGTTATGATTGTTTCAGTCCTGAATTTCCTTCATCATATCCGCACCGTCCTTGAAGCCGACCTTGTATGCAGCCCTCATCTCAGCGGCGGCAGTATCGCTCACGCAGTCGAGGATTTGGTGAAACACATCAATCTGCTCCTCGCTCAGAGAATTTTCAAAGGGTATGCAGAGCTTGTTAAATTCGTCAGAGAACTCAGCGGAGTGAATATCGCCCTGTCGGTAGTTGTAAAGTGCATCTATCATAGATATAAGTCCTTTCATATATCGCTATATCAGCGGTTTTCTGTAAGTTGATAAAGCTGATTTGGACTTTATATCCATTTGTTTGTTCTATCGTAATAGACATAGGCTCTTTTGCGATAAAATGAGCTTTGCCACCGTCCTTGCTGATGCGCATTCCTGTGACTTTTAACTCCGTATTCACGTTTTCACCATTATCAACAACTATAAGGTCTGCTTCTTGCTTTGTATCAGGAGGATAACGGAGAACACATTGCTCTATAACTGAGCCTGCGATACCTTTTTGAAGTTTGAAATCCTCGTGTAAAACGTGTTCAAACATTCCTATATCGTCTATTTCTTCAAAAGTCTTTTCAAGTATCCCGTCAAATCTTTGGATAAGTTCTGATTTGGTGTATTTGTGTTCAGCCATGATATCACTCCTTATATAAAAATGAGCCTTATGCAACTATCGCATAAGACCCATATATCAAAAGCCTTTATTCTTCCAATGAAAAGATGTCATCAAGGACTTTGCCCATTCTTGTGATCATCGGCACAACGAGAGCATTTCCCATGCAGAAATACCTCATTCTGTCAGGCATTCCTGTATTAGTCCAATCATCATCAAATCCTTGTAAGCGTTCAGCTTCAACAGGTGTCAGCAAACGCAGATTACCTGTTTTACGGTCTGCTACGACATGAGTTGAACGATTGAGAGTTGATTCACTTGTCAGCATCGTGCGTCCGGGTCTGTCCCACGGGTCGGGGAATGCGACAGGACCTTCCGAGAAAACATACTGGTGTCCGTTGGTAGCGGTGCGGTTTATCTTCTTAGAGCCTTTGAGATATGACCACTTGCTCATCTTATCGGTCGGGATAAAATACTTAGGATCAGCCTCATCTTGCAGTATCTTTCCGAGTGTGATAGGCTTTTCTTCCTTTTCGATGACCTTGACCGTTGTTATCTCGCCGCCAGTCATATATCCTGCATTTTCAAAAGCAAAAGAGAACTTGTCACTGACTTCAACTATATCCGTTCCGATAGTGATCTTCTTGAAGTCCTCAGTATCAGCTATTGGGAAAGCCTTTGCCATAAAGCCCTTCGTCTTTATGATATCCTCTGCTGATAACCCATTCATATCCTGCCCATATCTTGTTTCATCATTTTTATAGGCGAATATGAATGTCCTTCTTCTTCTTTGAGCTGCACCGTACAACGCTGCATTGACTACACGCCATTCCACACTATAACCGAGCTCTGCAAAGCAGGCAAGGATAACACCAAAATCACGTCCACGCTGTTTGGCAGGAGATTTAAGAAGTCTGTCAACATTCTCCAACAGGCAGAACGGCGGCTTTTTAGCGATGAGCGTATCTCTTATCTGCCACCAGAGGACACCCTTCTTGCCCTCAATGCCCTTAGAAGAAGCCAGCGTATGTGCTACACTGTAATCCTGACAGGGGAAGCCGCCCACAAGGAGCGTATGGTCGGGGATATTTTTCTTTTCAACTGTGCTTATATCCTCACCTGTGTGAAACTCCCCATTGACATCGGGACTGTCACCAAAATGCTGTACATAGCAATCATGCGCCCACTGGACTTTCTTGCCCGGCTCCCACTGAGAGAACCATACAGTCTGCCAATTGGACGCAAGTCGATCAAACCCGAGTCGGAAACCACCGACTCCGGCAAACAACTCACAAATCGTTTTATTCATTTTTAAGCCCTCCTATGACCCTAAAGGTCAGCTCGCTTGTAGCATAGACCGAATAATATTAGCACCGACAGATGTCGGATCGGTGGTCTATTGTTCTATTATAGCATAAATCGGTAGAAAAAGCAATGCTTTGGACGGATATTTTGCCTATTTTTCATCGAACTGTAACTTCGACTCCACCGGAATCAAAGTCCTCCCTCAGTTATCGTCCCCGCCCTCATCTTCGCTCTCCTGAATACCTCTTGTACGGAGTTCTTCC
Organism: Ruminococcus sp.; assembly: GCF_017464355.1. Classification (GTDB taxonomy): domain Bacteria; phylum Bacillota; class Clostridia; order Oscillospirales; family Ruminococcaceae; genus Hominimerdicola. The sequence goes on from NZ_JAFUAG010000005.1 coordinate 6,369, forward strand.
TGTATCTCTTTCATTTGCTGTTCAGCAGATCTTTTATCTTGAGGTGAAGCAATTTTATAGCCTTTGGCATTTTTGAATCTGCTTGCCTTAGAGGGAGCAGAGCGTCTTTTACTGGTCAGCGGTGTATTAAATGTGTAACGAATACCCTCAGCTTTCTTTTGTTCAGCTTTAATCTCACTCAGAAAACCGTTTATAGCTATGTTCAGAAAACTCTCAAAGTTATAAAATTGGCTCGGAGCAAGGTAGCAGACATTCTTTAGACCTTTGATCAAGACAAACAATTTGTTGTCCGTCACTTGTTCCTTGACAGTCTTTGGTATGTTGTTATCATCAAGGTCTTTTATGTCAACGACCTCTATACGATAGCCCATAGCTTTCAAGGCGGGGTAGAGCGTACTTTTATACTTTTTCCCCGTAAGCAGTTCTTTCCCCATGTGGTAGACCTTCATACTATCGCTGTCGAATTGGCTGTCATCAAGTTTCAGCTTTGTCTGCATACCTTGATAGAAGCCCTCGTCATATCCGCTTGCAAAAACGGCGATGCTCTCAAATCCTACACCGTAAACGTCAGCCAAAGTCTGAACATAATACTCGGTTATCTTGACCTTGCCGTTTTCGATGCCATTGTATATCGTTCTTGAACCGCCCATAAGCTCAGCAACTTTCGCCTGTGTGTAACCGTGTTCTTTTCGCAGTTTCACGATATTCTGACGTGTTAGCTCCTGATTGATATTATCCTTAGCCATATCTCTATTTTCCTCCGATAGTGTCTTGCAATTAACTGACACATAAAAGTGTAAGGTGACATTGTCCTAATTGTTCTTGACAATGTCTTAATATTGCTTGACGTATTGAAATGTCACTTTTCTTATGTTACAATTCTATCATAGACTTGAAGATATGTCAAGAGACGATCAAGTCTATGACAGCAGATAATAGAAAGATATGATCTGCTGCGAATATATAAGCGCTTTTATAAATCCACAAGAAAGGAAAATACAATTTGAACGAACCTAACCAGTGGGCGCGACCCACACCCCTACGTCCCGACGGGACAAACCTCCTGCCATTCCCTGTGAACGCACTTCCACCTATTATAGGTGACATGGCAGATGCGATAGCGACCACCACCTCAACAGACGTTGCAATGGCAGGCACATCTATCCTCTCGGCAGTGAGCTACTGCTTCTCAGGCATTTACAGAATGTCCGCCAAGCGTGACCACACCGAGCCACTCGTGCTGTACTCACTCACTGTTGCAGAGCCGAGTTTTAAGAAATCGCCTGTTATTTCTTTGGTGAAACGTCCCTATACAACATTTGCCCATGACTGGAACGAAAGCAATAAACAGGATATTTTCAAGTCGCAGGCTGAACGCAAGCTGTTAGTCGGCAAGCTCGAAGCCATTGAAAAGAAAGACGATGTGACCGCCGCGGAGATTGCCAAGCTGCAAACAGACCTCAGCAACATTCCGCCGAGCAACTTCCGCAGAGTAGCGGTGGACGATATAACCCCCGAGTCGCTGGTACGTCTGCTTGAAGAAAACAACACCTTGCTGATGATCTCGGACGAAGCTGGAATGCTCGGAAATTTCAGCGGACGGTACAGCAATAATCTCCCTAACATTGATCTGTTGTTGAAGTGTTGGAACGGCGAAACGTTCATCAGCGACCGAGCAACGAGGGCGAGCATTGTGCTGAAAAAGCCGTACATGAGTGTTTGCCTTGCCTGTCAGCCCTATGTGTTCGACAGCATGATAAACAACACGGCTTTTCGTGGCAGCGGACTTATCGCACGTTTTTTGTACTGCTTTCCGAAAAGCAATATCGGCACAAGAAAGTATGACACGCAGGCTGTTCCCGAAGCGGTCATCAAAAACTACAAAAATCTGACATACAAGCTGTTGCAAGATAAGTTCACCTATCACAGCGATATGGAGAAGTATCTCCATTTCGACGGCAAGGCTTACGGCGAGTTTGTTGACTACTATAACAACTACATAGAACCTCAACTTGTCACGGACATGGCTTTCTGCAAGGACTGGGGCGGTAAATATCACGGGCTTATCCTGCGTTTATGCGGTATCATTCATTGTATCAAGTGTGCGCTGAATGGTGTGGATCCAGTGGAGTGCCGTGTTACGCTTGACACGTTCTGCAACGCTATCGAGATCGGCGAGTATTTCCGTGAGCAGGCCATCTTTGCATACAGCTTAGGTGACACTGATCTCGCAACTGTCAAGGCTGAACGTGTGCTGAACAAGATACGCTCCAAGCACATTACGAACATCAGGCAAAATGATCTGCACCACCTTTGCAGATGCACTTTGTTCAAGAACGCTCAGGACTTCAACGAAACGATAGATATGCTGGAAGAATACGGCTATCTTCGCCGTTTTACAAGCAAGGGGTCTAACAGCAAAATGATCACAGATATTGTGATCAATCCGTACTGTTTCAATTGAGGGAATCTGTCTTTTGCACCTTTTGGGCTTTTTGAGATGCAAAAGGTGCAAAAATCCCAAAATCCATAAAATAAAACTTAGAAAGAGAGATGTTTTATTATGACTACTACACAGAAGAAAGAGATCTTAGACAACATTCTGGAGCTGCTTATCCAGCTCACCGAGGACGGAGACGGCTCCGCTCCGCAGACTACAACCGTACCGACTTCAAACAAGGTCGAGATGCTGACAATCAAGGAGAGTGCTGCACTCATCAGCGGACTTTCCGAACACACTGTCCGCCAGCTTGTGAAGCAGGGCAAGGTGAATTCTGTCCGCACAGGTGAAGGCAGGAACGGAAAGATTCTTGTGAACAAGGCTGACCTGATCAACTACTTCAACGGAAAGAAAGTGTGAGATATGGTCGATATGGAAAAGGTAAAAGTGCTGACTTCTCTGCTTGAAGAAAGAAGCGGACTTGATGTGCGTAAAGCATTGGCTCGCCACTACGAATATATGACGAATGAGGAAGCCGAGAATTATGATGCCGAGCTGGAATATCTTCTCAATTATCTCTATATTGAAGTAGAGCTTCCGTTCTGAAAATGTCAATAACCTTTGCTCATTTTTGAGTGAAGGCTAAGTGGCGATTTTCAAAAATTGTAATGCGGATTTTTGCATTACTGTGTCCACATTTATGGCTGCTCCGTCAGCCTTTCTGCCCCGCAGGGCGCAAATGATACTTCTGATAGACGGTCACTCGGCTGTCGGAAGTGTCTTTGCGTTACTCTTGCCAAGAGTAACAGAAGCAAATTCGGCTTGCGCCGAATTTTTCGGTGCTCCGCACCGTTTGCCTGCTGTGCAGGCTCGAATATATATGCCGCTCCGTCGGCAGTTGGCGAATAGCCTTTTACCGCTGTGCGGTATCAAAACTTAGGAGATGATATTATCGTAAAAAGAACTCTGAGCGGCTGTATCGGTAAGGGTGATCTCAACCACAACAACCGCTCTATCATCACGTCGTACGTAGATAAAGTAAAAATCGACGATGTCATCATGATCTGCCAGCGTTCATTGAAACAATTCTACCATGAACTTTTCGATGAAGCGTTGGAAGAATTCAATGCAAAACAGACAAGGCGTGACAGGAAAATTCCAAACTATCAGGAGCATATCCGCCACAGCCGACAGGAGAAAGAATTCTATGAAGTTCTGTTCCAAGTCGGCAACCGTGATGATACGGGGATAGACTCCGAAATGTGCAAAGAAGCGGCTGCTGTTCTGGAAGAATATGCACGTAGCTTTGAGGAGAGAAATCCCCATTTAAAATTGTTCAATGCTGTGATCCATTTAGACGAAAGCACTCCGCACTTGCACCTTGACTTCGTGCCTGTGACCGATGAGAAAAGAAATAACGGTTTGCGTGTCCGCAATTCTCTCACAGGTGCATTACGGCAGCAGGGCTGTGCAGGAAAAGGTATCGGCAGAACGATCACTATCGACTGGCTTGAACAGGAGAAAGCTCACATCGGACAGCTTATGCTTGAACACGGTATCGAATGGGTGAAGCTCGAAGAAACAAAAGAGGGCTTGCCGCTCAAAGACTTCAAGCTCAAAAAACGTCAGGAAGAACTTGATGCTGCCGATAAGTTGATAGGTATGAAGTTATCGGAACTCAGCTCCGTCGAGGATAAGGTCAGGTCGGCTGAAAGCACTCTTGCAGAAAAGAAACAGGATATATCCGAAAATGAGGAAAAATTATCTTCGGTGACGGCGGAGACAGCAAAGGCAGATGCCGAACTGTCACAAAAGGTCGAGCAGGTCAACAAGGTCTTGACGTATCTTCCCGATACTGAGAAAAACTTAGATGCGGAGCACGAATATCTTGTGGCTGTATCGGAACTCCGCAAACTGTTGAAAAGCGGAATGTCTATTCTCAAAAATAAGGATTCTATACTCAGCTGGATAGATACTTTGGAAAGCCTAACGAAAAAGGCAATGGACAAGAGGGACAAAGCTGATCTCACCATATACAGCCTGCATAAGCGTGGTGATGAGTTTATCGCCGAGCGTGATGATGCTCGTGAAAAGCTGAAAGAAGTTAGGTCGGAAAAATCACTGCTTTCTTCCGAGTTACAATCGGTCAAGTCTGAAAACAGGAAATACAGCGAGGTCTATGCTATGCTTGAAAGGATAGCGCCCTCTGTTCTTGAACGAGCAAAGGCATTGGTGCAGGAAGAAAAAGCACAGCGGCAGAGAGAACAACAGAGACAAGCGGAATATCAGCCCACTAAAAAGAAAAAATCGTGGGGACTGGAATAATACAAGACAGAACAAAAGAGGACATTTTATGACATACCCGAAAAAAGTACGTCAAAGCACTTGACAACGTCGATTTATTGCGCTAAGATAATAGATGTACAAGGGTATGTCATAAATATAGGAGGTAATTTATGGCAACCATAAAGAAGCGTGGCAACAGCTATCTTATCAGAGTGAGCTGTGGCTACGATATAAACGGCAATCACAAGGAGCAGTCCATGACTTGGAAGCCCGATGAGGGTATGACACAGCGACAGATCGAGAAGGAGCTGAACCGTCAGGCGGTGATGTTCGAGGAATCTGTCAATCACGGTTTCAAGACTTCGGCTATCAAGTTTCAGGAGCTTGCGGAGGAGTGGTTTGAGAATTACGCTAAGAATGTCCTCAGAAGCACTACATACGAGCGTATGCTCCAGCTCACGCACCGTGTCTATCCTGCTATCGGTCACTTGCGTATCGACAAGATCACAGCAAGGCACTTGCAGGGCTTTGTGAACTCTCTCGCTAAGGAGGGAGCGAACGAAAAGACAGGCAAGCCCCTCGCACCGAAAACGATACGTCATAACCTGAGCTTCATCTCGGACGTGTTCAGCTATGCGGTGAGGATGGACTTGGTATCTGACAACCCTTGCAAAAAAGTGACGATACCGAAAGGCGAGGTCAACGAGAAGCCTATCTACTCTCAGGAGGAAATCGCACAGCTCCTCACGGCGATAAACGGCGAGGACACGAAATACAGAGCTTTCTTCTTTCTGATAGCGTACAGCGGTTTCCGCAGGAGCGAAATGCTCGGCCTTGAATGGAAGGACATCGACTTCGAGAACAATATCATCAGTATCAAGAGAACGAGCAATTATACAGCAGAGCGTGGCATCTACACGGACACCACAAAGACCAAACGCTCGAAACGTGTGCTGAAAATCTCGCCGTACATCATGGGCATTCTCAAAGAGCTGAAAGACGAGCAGAATGAGGAAGCACTCCGTCTGGGTGACAAGTGGGTGGAGAGCGACAGGCTGTTCGTCAAGTGGAATGGCGAACCCATGAACAATCAGACTCCCTATGGGTGGTTGAAAGAGTTCTGCGAGAAGAATGATATGCCTTTCTACGGCATTCACAGTTTCCGTCACTTCGCAGCTTCTGCCCTGATCTCGGCAGGACTTGATGTTGTCACAGTATCGGGAGCATTAGGGCATTGCAATTCAGGAACGACTTTGAACGTCTATTCCCATATGTTCCAGACCGCACAGGCGAGAGTGGCTCAGGCTATGGACGGAGCATTCAGCTTTCTTCCGCAGGATAGCACAAGTTAAAACAAAGCTGTCCACTACAAAATCGCAATAGCGGACAAGTAGCGGACAAACCCTATTTTCAGTATAAAAGAAAAACTCGGAAACGGCGATATTACGCCGTTTCCGAGAATGTTGATTGGTGACCCGTACGGGAATTGAACCCATGATTACGCCGTGAAAGGGCGTCGTCTTAACCTCTTGACCAACGGGCCATAAATTACGGGAGATAAAATTGGTGGCGGTAACTGGATTTGAACCGGTGACACCCTGGGTATGAACCAAGTGCTCTAGCCAACTGAGCTATACCGCCGTTTATTATCTCCCGTAACGACTTAATTATTATACACCATTTCGCCGTGTTTGTCAAGGGGTTTTTGCAGATTTTTTTATTTTGTCGTCATAGACTATTTTCGCCGTTTCTTGTTGAAGATTTTTATAATATTTGATAATTGGTCAATATTTATCATGGCGGACCCGACAGCGGTTCGGCGGGAGTTTGCGGGGTGTTTGGCGGGAGCAAGCCCTTGCCCTACCATTTTTGGGCAAGACGATTATTATAACGGGAAGTCGCCTGTGCGTTTTGCGGGGGCTAATTCTGTTGTTTGACAGGCGGGAGTTTGTAGGCGTTCGGCTGGGCAATTCTATATTATTGGTACAAATACTTCGGCAGGCAATGCAACATGGAGTTGCGCAATTGCTAATATTGTTGCTTGACAAAAAGTCTTGTATCATGTATAATTAAGTTACATTAAGAAAACATACTTCGGGACGGGGTAGTTTGTCTGCGGAAGTATGAAGATATGAAATAAAAAAATATATCGGACTGACCGGAAAGGACGTTTAACATGACCGACCTTGATAATCTCACCAAAAATTTTAAAGTGAAGTTTGAACGGTTTAAAGAAGACTGCGACAGGAGGCAGAAAGTCAGCCTGCTTGACAAGTACAATGACGGTTCGCTCAGGGGATTTTACGGATATGATCTTTCCACTGTGGCGCTGCGCCTTATTGCGGCTGACGGTGTGATAAATGTGAACGAGGTAAAGTATTACAACGAACTTTTTGATTTTGAATACACTTCTCAGGAGCTGCTGGAGCTTTACCGCGGCTGCAGCGACATGGTGCTGGGGGAATATTTTGAGAATGACTTCAAGGACGCTTATGTCCGTCTGCGGGGCATAGACCCGGGGCTTGCCATTGATTACAAGGAGCTGCTGGGCTATATGTGCGACATCATCATCGCCAGTGACGGTGAGGTGACCGACGACGAGGTAGAGGAAGTCAACAAGCTGAAGTCCCTTTGCAGATGATATGAAGACAAAGCCATGGTGCTGCTTGAGCGCCATGGCTTTTTTGTTTTTTTGGAAAAATACGGCAAAAAAGAACTGTCCGTGCAGGGCAGTTCTTTCAAAGCTTTATTTCAGTTTATCGCCGAAGTACATAAGTGTCACGGCCATGCCGTTGATGATACCGATGACCAGTCCGCAGACCACATAGAACACTGCTATGGGGATATGGAGCAGCACGGATATGAGACCGAAGGCCACTATGAACAGCAGCGGTGCAACAATCTGGGTAAGGAATTTTCTGCCCATGAGCACGGGAAGCTTGTCAGCCAGCGCCAGTGTTTTGCTGCCGTCGGGGTCATAGAGCCTGTACACTATCTGCATCACCCCCATAGGTATACCTATGAGCAAGATAAGTGCGATAACGTTCATTGATATTCCTCCTCAGAAAAAATAAAGGGCGGCAGAACACCGCCCTTTTGTCGTTAACTATCAGATAACTCTTACGCCTACAACGCCTGCAACGGCCTTAACAGCGTCAACGTTTGCAGCGCCCTTAACGTCCAGCATAGTGTAGCCCCATGCCTTCTTGGTTGCAGAAGCGGAAGCAACTACCTCAGCGCCCACAGCAGCCTTTACAGCGTCCTCGGTGACATCAGCCTTATGCAGAACGCAAACCAGCTGATCTGCGGTCTTAGCCAGCTCCAGGTTCGGGAAAGTGACAGAGTTCTTGATCTTGCCTCTCTCGATGTAGTCCATAAGCTCATCAGCAGCCATAACAGCGCAGTTGTCCTCGCTCTCGGGAGTAGAAGCGCCCAGATGAGGCAGAGTGATAACGTTCTCCTCGCCCAGACCGATATCGTCAGCGAAGTCGGTAACATACTTAGCTACCTTGCCTGCCTTGATAGCTTCAACAACAGCAGCGGTATCTACCAGCTCACCTCTTGCAGCGTTGATGATACGTACACCGTCCTTCATCATAGCTATCTGCTCCTTGGAGATGCTGTTCTTTGCATCGGGAGTGAAAGGAACGTGCAGAGTGATGTAATCGGAGTTCTTATAGATCTCGTCCTTGCTGTCAACTACCTTGACGGAAGAGTCCAGAGCCTTTGCAGCAGCCTCGGACAGGAAGGGGTCGAAGCCGATAACGTTCATGCCCAGAGCAACAGCAGCGTTAGCTACCTTGCCGCCGATAGCGCCCAGACCGATAACGCCCAGGGTCTTGCCGAAGATCTCGGGGCCTGCGAACTTAGCCTTGCCGCCCTCAACAGTCTTGGGAGCGTCCTCAGTGCCCTTCAGGGAGTTAGCCCATGCAGCAGCCTCGGTTATCCTTCTGGAGGACAGCAGCAGTGCGCAGATCACCAGCTCCTTAACAGCGTTTGCGTTAGCACCGGGGGTGTTGAAAACAACTACGCCCTGCTCAGCGCACTTATCAACGGGGATATTGTTGACACCTGCGCCTGCTCTTGCGATAGCCAGCAGAGAAGCGGGCATCTCATAGTCGTGCAGCTTGGCGGAACGTACCATTATAGCGGTAGGCTCAGCGCACTCATCGGTGATGGTGTAAGCAGCCTTATCGAACTTATCGGTACCGCAGGCTGCGATCTTATTCATTGTAAGAATATTGTACATTGATATCATTCCTTTTCAATTAAATTATCGGGGCAGCAGCTCCGCAGGAGTGACCAGCGGCTTCCCGTCCCTGTCGAGCAGCGGTGTAAGTCCTCCGCCGTAACCTTCCTTGATCCACAGGTAATTGACACCTGTTATCATATCAACGATTATCTGCGAGCCCGCTTCCTCATAGACCACAACAAAGCGCTTGTATTTTTTTGCCATTTGTCATCCTCACTTTTGCGGAAACATCTTCCCGTTTTGTTTTCTTTATAAATCGGCAACAGCGCAGACCGTTTACCGCCCTGCGCTATCGTCGTATATTACGTTATTAAGCGTTCTCTTCCTCGAATTTCTTCATGAAAGCTACCAGCTTCTCAACGCCCTCGATAGGCATTGCGTTGTAAATAGAAGCTCTCATGCCGCCGACAGTTCTGTGACCCTTCAGGTTCTCGAAGCCTGCAGCCTTAGCCTCAGCTACGAACTTCTTGTCCAGATCCTCGTTGCCTGTTACGAAAGGAACGTTCATCAGGGATCTGTCCTCGGGAACAACGGTGCCCTTGAAGAGCTTGCTGCTGTCCAGGAAATCATAGAGTATCTTAGCCTTCTTCTCGTTGTGAGCCTTCATGCCCTCAAGGCCGCCCAGCTTCTTGATCCACTTGAATACCTTGCCGCAGATGTAGATACCGTAGCAGGGAGGAGTGTTGTACAGAGAATCATTGTCAGCCTGCAGCTTCCAGTTCATCATGGAAGGAGTCTGAGCAAAAGCGGGGCCGTCAGCGATCAGGTCTTCTCTTACGATAACGATCTGTACACCTGCAGGGCCTACGTTCTTCTGAACACCGCCGTATACGACGCCGTACTTGCTTACGTCGATAGGCTCGCTCAGGAAGCAGCTGGAAACATCGGCTACCAGGATATGACCCTTGGTGTTAGGCAGAGTCTTGTACTTGGTACCGTAGATAGTGTTGTTCTCGCAGATGTAAACATAGTCTGCGTCCTCGGGAATGTCCAGATCGGAGCAGTCGGGGATATAGGAGAAGGTCTTGTCAGCAGAAGATGCTACCTTTACTACCTCGCCGAACTTCTCAGCCTCAGCAGCAGCCTTCTTTGCCCACTGACCGGTGATGATGTAAGCAGCCTTGCCGTTCTTCATCAGGTTCATGGGAACTTCTGCAAATTGCAGAGATGCGCCGCCCTGTCTGAATATTACCTTATAGTTGTCGGGTATGTTCATCAGGTCGCGGAGATCCTTCTCAGCTTCCTTGATGATATCGTCATAAGCCTTGGATCTGTGAGACATCTCCATTACGCTCATGCCTGTGCCCTTGTAATCGAGCATTTCCTCGGCAGCTTCCTTAAGAACTTCCTCGGGAAGTACAGCAGGACCTGCGCTGAAATTATAAACTCTGCCCATTGTGATAACCTCCATATTATTAAAATAAATAAAATCAACACTATAATTATATTACTTTATGTCCCGATTGTCAAGACCCCGCCCATAAACATTCTATAAATTTTGGAAGCCCATTTTTAGCAATTTTGAATAAAACGAACTTTGCAAATTCGTTTTGCAGAACAAAAGTCCCGTTCTTTGTGAAAGAACTGTCCGCTTTTGCAATTTTCATCTGCCGAAGCTGCAAGACTTACTGCAATTAACATTTGATATAAAAGTTGTACAAATTGTTTAAAGGAATAAAGGGGCAAAGCAGGTTATTCGGCGGGAGCGTTATTGACAATGTCGGTAAATGGTGGTACAATGTAATTTAAAGTGTTTTCGGGACAGAGAGATGCGTCAAACTGTTTTCCGGGGACATACGGAGGAGCATGACTTATAAGCTTACATTATGATCAACATAAAGAAGGTAAACCAAAATGAGAACATTTTCAAAATCACACAAGCTGGACAATGTCTGCTATGATATACGCGGACCTGTTATGGACGAGGCTGACAGAATGATAGCTGCGGGGGAAAAGATACTCAAGCTGAACATAGGCAACCCTGCGCCTTTCGACTTTGATGCGCCCCCCGAGATAATCAGGGCGATGACAGACAACCTGCACAATGCCCAGGGCTACTCCACATCAAAGGGCATAGTACAGGCTCGCGAGGCCATACTTAAGTATCACCGCGGCAAGGGCGTAAACGTGGCTTCGGTGGACGACATATACACAGGCAACGGTGTCAGCGAGCTTATCACCATGGTAATGCAGGGTCTGCTGGACAACGGCGACGAGGTGCTGGTGCCCGCCCCCGACTATCCTCTGTGGACAGCTTCTGTCACGCTGGCGGGCGGTACTGCGGTACACTACATCTGCGATGAAAGTTCCGAGTGGTACCCTGACATCGACGATATGGAATCGAAGATAACCGACAGGACCAAGGCGGTAGTCATTATCAACCCCAACAACCCCACAGGTGCGGTATATCCCCGTGAGGTGCTGGAGAAGATAGCTGCCATGGCAAAAAGGCATGAGCTGATAGTGTTCTCCGATGAGATATACGACAGGCTGCTCATGGACGGGGTGGAGCATACTTCCATAGCTTCCATTGACCCCGAGCTTTTCTGCATAACCTTTAACGGTATATCCAAGTCCCATATGTCTGCGGGCTTCCGTGCGGGCTGGATGGTCCTCAGCGGCAACAAGAGCAACATGGGCGGCTACATCGAGGGTCTGAATATGCTGTCCTCCATGAGGCTCTGCTCAAACGTTCAGGCACAGTATGTCATACCTGCGGCGCTGACAGGCACAGGCGCACCCGACAGGGAGCTGCTGCCCGGGGGACGTATCTACGAGCAGAGAGAATGCATTTACACCCTCCTCAACGACATTGACGGCATAAGCGCTGTCAAGCCGAAGGCGGCCTTCTACATCTTCCCGAAGATAGACGCGAAGAAATTCAACATAACCTCCGATGAGCAGTTCGTCCTTGACCTGCTGCGCACCAAGAAGATACTGCTGGTGGCAGGCGGCGGTTTCCACTGGGAACAGCCCGACCATTTCAGGATAGTTTATCTCCCCTGCATTGACCAGCTCAAGCTTTCCATGGCGGAGATGAAGGACTTCCTTTCTACATACAAACAGAAATAATTCACGATCAGGTTTGTAACGAAGCTTTGCTGTTTTTGGCAGGGCTTCGTTTTTTATTGTTTGTTGTGAGGTATGCACAGGGCGGGTGTCTTTTTCATGCCTGGAATGGGCTGATTTTCACAAAGATAATAAATTTCCCGAAAACCTATTGACATAATAGGAAAAATATGATATCATTAGTTCATCGAAAGAAACCTAGTTACCTACTAGGAAAACTAAGATTAGAAAGCGGGCGATGATATGCGGTCGATAAATCGCAAGATAAAAGTTTCGCCCCACCTGCGAATGTGCAGGCGGGAAGACCTCCGATAAAAATTTTGACAAGCTGAGAGTTCCGCGGCGGGTGTGCCATAGGCTGCTGCGGAGATACGATAAACTGAAATTAAAGAAATGAGGAATTTATCATGAGTAACATAAATGAAAGAGCACTTAAGTTTGAGACCAGACAGCTGCACGTCGGCCAGGAGAGCGCCGACCCCGTTACCGATGCAAGGGCTGTGCCTATCTACCTGACATCTTCTTACGTTTTCCACAACTCAGAGCACGCAGCTGACCGCTTCGGCCTGAGAGATGCAGGCAACATCTACGGCAGACTTACCAACCCCACCCAGGGCATTTTTGAAGAGCGCATAGCTTCCCTGGAAGGCGGTGTGGCAGCCCTGGCAGTTTCCTCGGGTGCAGCAGCCCTGACCTACGCTATACAGGGTGTGGCTCATGCAGGTGATCACATCGTAGCTGCAAAGAACATCTACGGCGGCACCTACAACCTGCTCAAGCACACACTTCCCGCTTACGGCATTGAGACCACCTTTGTTGACCCCTTTGACTACGCTGCTATCGAGGCTGCTATACAGGATAACACCAAGGCCATCGAGATAGAGACCCTGGGCAACCCCAACTCTGAGGTAGTTGACATAGCACGCATAGCAGAGATCGCTCATGCCCACAAGATACCCCTTATAGTTGACAACACCTTCGCTACCCCCTATCTGGTAAGGCCTATCGAGTACGGTGCAGATATCGTGGTACATTCGGCTACCAAGTTCATCGGCGGCCACGGCACCACCATCGGCGGTGTTATAGTTGACAGCGGCAAGTTCGACTGGGAGGGCGCAAACAAGCACCCCTGGCTGTTTGAACCCAATGTGAGCTACCATGGCGTAAGCTTCACAAAGGCTGTGGGCGCGGCAGCATATGTTACCTACATAAGGGCTATACTGCTGAGAGATACAGGCTCTACCCTTTCACCTGTACACGCATTCATCTTCCTGCAGGGTCTGGAAACTCTGTCACTGAGAGTTGAGCGCCATGTGGAGAATGCACTGAAGGTCGTTCAGTTCCTGAAGGATCAGCCCCAGGTAGAAAAGGTAAATCACCCCTCTATCTCCGAAGACCCTGTTCAGCAGGAGCTTTACAAGAAGTATTTCCCCAACGGCGGCGGCTCTATCTTCACCTTTGAGATAAAGGGCGGTGCGGCCGAGGCACAGAAGTTCATCGACAACCTGCAGCTGTTCAGCCTGCTGGCAAACGTGGCTGATGTGAAGTCACTGGCTATACACCCCGCTTCCACCACTCACTCTGAGTGCAACGAGGAAGAGCTGCTGGATCAGGGTATCAAGCCCAACACCATAAGACTTTCCATAGGCACAGAGCATATCGATGACATCATCGAGGATCTGGCCGAGGCATTCAAGGCTCTCTGATACTCAGTGCGGAGTAACGAAGAGACAGCATAACAAAGTTTTCCACAGATCATTGATCTACACACATACCTTCTTATACAAACAGGACCGCTGCGGCAAGCCATAGTACCGCAGCGGTCTTTTTCTGCTTTATCTTCTCCGCTAAAGCTAAAAGAAAAAGACGGAGCATCGCTCCGCCTCTCATATCATTATTTTATGCCCTCGGCAAAGGTTATGGGCACACCGAAAAGCACACCTGCATTAGGCTTAGAAAGGTCTCCCGTAACGCTTACAATGGCATCTCTTGCCACCTGCACCTGGGCGTCATCGACGGCCACGAAAATGGTCTTGCCTTTCTGGTTGGGGTCTTCACCGCTGAGCATGGCTCTCAGCACACCTATCATGGGCAGGTTATCCATATCCGAAATGGACTTTGCCATACCCACACTGTCTATGCAGGTGCCGCCCCTGATGCCCGCAGCAGCCAGCGCGTGCATTACCTCGTCTACCAGTTCCACTCTTTTTATGACTAAAAACAACAGCTGCATTTTATGCACTTCCTTTCTCTCGCTGTTTCTCTTTGAAGCTCAGGCCTGCGGCGCTGTGAAAGCGGCTGCGACCCAGTCCTCCTTTTCTCTTATCTCGTCAAGCACGAAGCCCTGCGCCTTTATAACATCAAGCACCTCGTCCTTGCGCATATCTATTATGCCCGAAACTATCAGCCTGCCCCCTGCTTTCAGGAAGCCCTTGAAAAGCCCGCTCATGCCGATGAGGACATCAGCCACGATATTTGCACACACCAGGTCATAGCCGCTGCCTATATCGCCCACAAGCTTTGCGTCATCAATGACATTTCCGCATACCGCACGGTACTTTTCAGCTGGGATATTATTCTTCTCGGCATTCTCCCCTGCTATCTTCACGGAGTTTGCGTCTATATCCACTGCTGTGCAGCTCTCAGCCCCCAGCAGCACTGCGCCTATGGAAAGTATACCGCTGCCGCAGCCAAGGTCAAGGACCCTGTCCTGCTCCGTCAGGTACTTCTCCACCAGTTCAAGACAGAGCTGGGTGGTGTTGTGCTGGCCTGTGCCAAAGCTGGAGGCGGGGTCTATCTCCAGTATCTTCCTGGTCTCCCCTTCCTTCACTTCTTCCCAGCTGGGCTTTATCAGCAGCTTGTCCCCTATCTCCAGAGGCTTGAAATACTGCTTCCAGTTATTCGCCCAATCCTCTTCACGGACATTTTTCAGCTCATATTCCAGCCTGCCGAAAGCGCCTTCGCTGTCCCGTTCTTTCAGCGCTCTCAGTTCTGCCTTGACAGCTTCAAGGTAATCAAGACCCTGGGCATTCTCGGGAAGATAGGCGGTGACGGTGGTCTCGCAGTCCTTAAGTCCCATGAGGTCATCATCTATATAATCCCAGTTTACACTTTTATCGCTGAGAAATTCCTCGAAATCCGCAGCGTCCTTTATAACAAATCCGTTGATACCCAGTCCCAGCAGACAGCCCGTAACAGGCTCTATGCCCGCAGAGGTGGTAAAAATATCGACTTCGACCCAGTTCATAGCAATTTCCTTTCATACCATTCAGGTATACAAACAATTATCAAAAATCAACTATCACTTTTAGCATTATATCATACTTTACACAAATTGTAAATACTTTTCACATAAAATTCACACTTACTGCGGCTTATGCTTGCGGCGGTAAGCCAGGTAGCTTTCCAGTATGATAGTTGCGGCCACCGTATCTACCACGGCTTTGCGCTTTTTTCCGCGCACATTGGTCTCATTGAGGAACCGGTGGGCTGTCACGGTAGTTGAGCGCTCGTCCCACATCTTCACCTCAACGTCCACCAGCTGTCTGAGCATTTCCCCGAAGGCTTCGCACTTTTCCGCCCGTTCGCCGCGGGTGCCGTTCATGTTCAGTGGCAGACCCACTATTATCTCCCCTGCCTGCTGCTGCGCTGCGATATCAGCTATCTTCTGCGCCAGCCTGTCGGCGTGGTACTCGGTTATGGTACACACGGGGGAGGCGAGGAATTCAGAGTTATCCGAAACTGCAATGCCTGTTCTGGCATCGCCGTAATCAACTGCAAGTATACGCATGGCGCCCTCCTTACAGCTTCAGGTCGGTGGTGTCTATGGAGTCCATTTCACCGGGCTGATAGTCACCATTTCCGCCGTAGGCCGAGGGGTCATATCGTCTGCCCGTCGGCGGCTGCTGAGGTATACCGCCCTGCTGGGGAGATATGCCCCCTGCGTAGGTATGGGCTTCATAGGCATCGGCGCTGTAGCGGCGCATGGGCTGCACAGGCTGACCGTCACGGCCGACGGGGGCTGAGTTGTAATCATCGCGGGGACCCTGATTTACATAGTGGGTACGGCTGCTTTTGTAAGCACGGGCACGCTTGCGGGAGATAAGCACCCATACTACAGGTATCAGCGCCACCAGCAGCCCCAGCAGAGGCTCATATTTTTTAGTGCCGTAGTCTATCTCTTCCAGCATCATATCGCACATCAAAGACTTGATCTCCGCTTCGGAGGTCTGGCCGTTGTTCATGTACTCTATGGCGTAATCCATGACCTCATCGGGTATGGGGCGGGTCTTTGTTTCAAGGGCAACGGGCTTTGCGTTGCTCGTGACCTCCTCGTCAGGGTGTTCAACGGCGAAGTAGGTGTGGGATATCAGGCTGTCCATAGACTTTATGGTATCATCGTCAGTGGCATGGACGATGATATAGTAGCCGTCTTTGCCTGTAGTTTCATTATATGGTATCACGCAGAGATAGTAGGGGGTCATCTTCTTGCTTACCGATATGCCGTAGACCTTCTGGCTGCTCTCAAGGGTGGCTATGGGGTCAAAGACATATTCTATCTTTCCCGTGACCAGCTGGTCCTCCTGATAGTCCATTCTGCCCTTGTCATAGACCTTTCCGAAGTCCTTCTTCCAGATAGCCAGGGCGTCACCGAAGCTGAGGGCTATCATGGCGATGCCCATTACCAGCAGCAGCAGTTTGAAGAGCGCGAGCCTTACGCCAATGTTGTGTTTCATATTCTTATACCTCCAAGCAGATTTGTGAATAAGGAAATGATTTCTTCACATTATTATTGTTAAAATAGACTTCCGCATAATACAAGTATAACCGACTTTTCGTGTGTTGTCAACAAGTTAATATCATCAATTTATTTTTCTGTGAACTTTTGCTTAATATTAATTATTCCCCTTTACTTATCAGGTGGAATGTGCTAGAATAATCATCGGAATAGATGAATTATGGACGAGAGATCAAAAACAGAAAGGGAGTAATAAAAATGAAGAATGTTATCGGAAAGATCGCAGCTGCTCTCATGGCAGCAGGTATCATGGCTGCACAGGCTGTAACTGTATGTGCTGACAGTGATGTCACACTGGACTGCACTTCGGCTATCGAGTCTGACAACTGGTCCCAGAGCGTTAAGTTCGGCTACAACAGCGAAGACCCCGCAGACACAGCAAGCTTCGATGCCACAAGAATGACGGAAAATTCTGTTATCAAGGTCAGCTACGATATCATTGAGGATCATCAGCTTGATGAAACTCAGGCTACAGGCTACCCTGTTGAGCTTATATTCCAGAGCTGGTCGAACCCCGACACCCCCATGGTCGGCACTGACGGCGGTGTGTGGGCAAAGGTGGCACCTGCAAAGATCGACACTGAGAACAACACTGAGGAATTCAACTACGCTGACATAGTTGCAGCTTACGGCAGCGACAACTTCGAGAAAGTTGACTGCGTACTCTTCGGTTCCACCAACGATGCGAAGATACTGGTGAAGAGCGCAACTGTCACCAACTGCAAGGACGAGGGCAGCCACTGGGTAGACCCCTCCATCGCTGAGCAGGAGAAGGCAGCTACCAAGAAGAACATCGTGGGTATCGTTGTAGGTATCGTGGCAGGTATCGCAGTTGCAGTAGGCGTTATCTGGTTCATCATCAGCAGAAAGTCCCGTGAGGCTTTCGATGTTACCACAGGCGAGTTCGTTGACAAGAAGGACGCAAGGTAAACATCTTGAAAAGTATTTTCAGGCTGCGGCATTCCTGAGGGGTGCCGCAGTTTTTTATGCACTTGAAATATATCGGCGGATATGCTATAATTTTTTTCAGGACGGCGCCTGCCGCATTACTTTGAATGGAGTGGTACATATGACCCTGCGTTACCCTGATATTTTTCCGGGATTTGTCTGTACAGGCTCGGCCTGCGAGGACAACTGCTGCAAAATGGGCTGGGATATCGAGATAGATGAGAACACCCTTGACTACTACCGCAGCCTTGACACCGACCTGGGCAGAAGGCTCTGCGGGAACATTTACGAGGAGGAGGGCTGCTTTTATATGTCACAGCCCGACGGCTGCCCTTTCCTCAGCGGCGAGGGACTTTGCAGCGTACAGCAGGCCTGCGGGGCTGAGCATATCTCGGAGATATGCCGTGAGCACCCCCGTTTCTACGAATGGTTCGGGGACTACAAGGAGGCAGGGCTGGGGCTTTGCTGCGAGGAGGTCTCAAGGCTGGTGCTGACCCATGAGCGCCCCCTGCTCTTCACCGAGAAGCAGACCGACGAGCCCGATGACGACCTGGAATTCGACAGCGGGATATTAGCGGCAGTGAAGGACCTCCGTGACAGGCTGATAGATGTGGCTCAGGACAGGGGCTTCACCCTGCTGCAGAGGCTGGTAATACTGGCCTACTGCGCTGAGGATATCGGCGAAGCCATGTACGGGGAGGACACCGAGCGCCTGAGACAGCTTTCGGGTATGCTGGCCATTGACGGTTTCCGCATGGAGATAGTCATTCAGGCACAGCAGGACGCTGCAGAGGCGGCAAAGTCCCACGAAAAGGGCAGGACGAAGGAGCAGCTGACAAAGCATATGCTGCATATGTTCAGCAGCATGGGATACATGGGCAAGCTGGGAAAGAGCTTTGACAGGGAGCGGTTTTCTGTGGAGAAGATACTGGGGGCTGAGAAAAAATTCAGCGGGGAATATGCCCCATATCAGTATGAGCTTGAAAATGTGCTGGTGTATTTTTTGTACAGATATCTCATCAAGTCCGTCAGGGACTATTCTGCCGAAGAACACCTGCTGAGCGCTGTTTACCTGACCCTGGGTCTCAGGTGGCTGTTCCTGAAAGAATATGCGGAAAGCGGAAGTCTTCCCGATATCGGCAGACGTATCTTCCTGGCCAAGGAATTTTCCAAGGAAGTTGAATACGACAGCGACAACATGGACATCATATATGATACCATACAGCAGGATACCGCCGTAAGAGATACACTGCGGGGCCTGTGTATGTAAGGCGGTGAGCATATGGGGATCTTCAGAAAAAAGACCGTAAAACAGGTGCCCCCCGAATGCGAGGGACTGGAGATAAAGGTGCAGGCCTCCACCTGCACAGGGGAAAAGACCATAGGCTTCTACAACAGGAAAAGCGGTGAACTGCTGTATAAGGAGCTGGTGCGCACCCCCGAGGATATCAGGGCTTTCTACGAAAGCTATGGCCTGACACCTCCCTGAGGGGCGGATATGTGGTTTAATTAGGAAAAAGTGCTTTAGGGGCAGGGCGGTTTTGTTTATTAATACTATTGAAATTTCGGAAAGCGTATTGTATAATATAATAGTTATGTTATAAGCATTTTATGTCGCATGGAGAGGATTTTTATGGAGATCATAGATAAAAAGAACAAAGAACTTTTGAAGGAATACGAAAACTTTGCAAAGAACAGTGAGTACGGCAACTTCATGCAGTCGCTGAGGTGGCCTAAGGTCAAGGAGAACTGGGGCTGGGACGCTGTTATTTCCCGCGGGGCTGACGGCAAGATCAGGGGCACCTGCCTGGTCATCATCAAGAACATACCCATTTTCCCCACAACTTTCCTGTATGCGCCCCACGGCCCTGTGTGCGACTGGAGCGACAAGGAGGTCATGGCCGACCTATTCGAGGGTATCAAGGTACTGGCAAAGAAGTACCGTGCATATCAGTTCATGTGGGATCCGCCCTTTGAGGAAAAGGAACGGGAGCGTTCAAAGCTGATAACCGACATGGGATTTTCTCATATAGATGACGCACCTGAGCTGACCACCATACAGGCGAGGAACAACTATATGCTCAGGGATATAAAGGGCAAGACCGCTGATGAGGTCATGATGTCCTTCAAGCCCGACTGGCGCAACCGTATACGCAAGGGTCCCAAGAAGGGCGTTGTATGCGAGATATGCGGCACTGAGGCGCTGGACGATTTCTACCCCATGATGGAAGCTACAGGCATACGCGACGGTTTCTCTATAAGAGGCAAGGATTATTTTGTAAAGTTCATCGAGGGTCTTGGCAAGGAACACTGCCACCTGTTCATGTGTTATGTTGAAGAGGACGGCAAGAAGATACCCCTCTCGGGTGCTGTTACCACCCAGTACGCAGGCAAGACCTGTTATGTGTACGGTGCTTCCGCCAACCACCACCGCAACCTCTACCCCAACTACCTCATGCAGTGGACTATGATAAACTGGGCGCTGGAGGGCAACTGCGAGATCTACGATTTCATGGGCATACCTTTCTACAAGGACGAGACCAACCCCAACTACGGTGTGTACAAGTTCAAGAAGGGCTTCAACGGCGAGGTCGTCACCTATGCGGGCGAGTATTTCTACACATTCAGGCCGCTGATGAAGAAGATAGTTGACTTCGCTGAAAAGGTGTACATGGATATGCACGAACGCAAGAGGCAGAAACTGCTGAAAAACCGCAACACTGATATGCAGTGATATTCAGGAAATTTCTCAGCGTGGACGATGAGATGTCGTTCACGCTGTTTTTTGTGTATGGAAGCAGCTTATGTCTGCATGGATTTGGCTGCATGACTTTGTAAAAAATGTACAAACAAAAAATCCATTAATCAATTACATCACCAAAGTTACGAACAGATGAGCAAAGTTGTCTTTACAAATCGGGCGGGTTATGCTATAATTTGGTCAAATTAGTAAAGTCATCTTTTTGAGGGACAGATACTATTCAAAGGGGGATAAGATCGTGGATAACTATAAATATCTTATGATCGTTGATTGGGTAAAGGAACATATCAACAGCAAGGGCATGAAGCCCAACGACCGCTTTCTTACCGAGAAGCAGCTGTGCGATATACACGGGGTCAGCAGACAGACCGTAAGACAGGCGCTCATGCTGCTGGAAAGCGAGAATATAATAGTGCGTGTGCGGGGCAGCGGCACCTTCGTGGGAAACGGCATTGGCCGCAGCACGCCCGTTACGGTAAAGGGCAGCATAGGTGTCATATCAACTTATTTCAGCGACTACATCTTCCCCCATATAGTAACGGGAGTGGAGAGCGTGCTGGGCAGCGCAGGCTGCACCATGCAGCTGGCTATCACCCATAACCAGGTGTTTGAAGAGACCCAGGCGCTGGAAAGTATGCTGGCAAACGGCGTGCAGGGGCTGATAGTCGAGCCTTCAAAGAGCGCACTGCCCAACCCGAATATGGAGCTTTATGCCAGGCTGAAGCGGGAGCATATCCCCCTGGTGTTCTTCAATGCCAAGTACCCCTGGGCTGACCAGCCCTGTGTGGCCATGGACGATGTGGCCGCAGGCAGGACGGTGACAGACCACCTCTTCAACTGCGGACATACGGAGATAGCAGGCATTTTTGCCCTGGACGACATACAGGGACACAAGCGGTACAGCGGCTATATGGAAAGCTGCCTTGCCCATGGGGTGGCAGCCTCGGAGAAAAATGTCATGTGGTTCGCCACCTCCGAGAAGAACGATATGTTCACCTATGCCTCAGACAAGCTGCTGGGGCTGCTGCGGGGGAAGACCGCAGTGGTCTGCTACAATGACAAGCTGGCGGTGAAGCTGCTGAGGCTGCTGAGAGAGAACGGCATACGCGTACCTGAGGATATGTCTGTGGTGGGCATTGATGATTCAAGGTATGCATCTATATGCGAGGTGCCCCTGACAACGGTGCATCATCCCCAGAAAAAGCTGGGCGAGGCGGCAGCGCAGATGCTGCTGGATATGATAGATATGAAAGGCGGTGTTAAAAACGACCTGCTGTTCACTCCTGAACTTGTGGTGAGGGACTCGGTGCTGGATCTGCACGGGCCTGAGGGGAAAGCGGCGGTACACAAAAGGGTAAAAATGATCTGAAACGGAAAAATCAGGAATAGAACGGAATATAATAAATGATGGGATATTACAGAGGCCCGAAAGGGGCTATGAAGAAAAAAGGAAATGTACTGACATAAGGGTGAAGGTGAAAGCCCTTTCGTCAGTTGTACGGACAGGATAGGGTGGTGACCTATTTATGGAAAAGAGAACTTATGTTGATGAATGCTGTAATGTCAAAAAACTTAACAAGGCGAAAATAGGCGAGCTTCTGAGAAGCGGAAGAATGGACAACTGCAGGCAGGTGCTTGATGAAGTGCTGGACGAGGTAGATTTCAGCGGGCTGAAGTCCCTGGTGCTGAGGCTGTACATCTGTGCAGACATCTACATCGAGATACGAAGTTTTGTTCGGGAGCTTGGTGTGGAAGACGAAGAATTCATCGGGCGGTTCGGCAGTGTAGAGGATATCGAGAACAGGCTGATGACCGTGGAAGCTGCGGTGGACTATCTCCACGATATAGTGGAGCAGAGCATTCGCTGGAGGAGCAGAAAAAGCCATGAAAACGGCAATTTTGTCGTGCGGGACGCAAGGCGCTATATCGATGAGAACTACATGAGCAGCGGACTTTCGCTGACCTCGGTGGCTGAAGCGGTGGGCATAAGCCCCGCATACCTCAGCGCACTGTTCAAGCGGGAAACGGGCAGGAATATGTCCGAATATATCACGGGGGTGCGCATAGACCATTCCAAAGAGCTGCTGTGCTGCACATCGAAGCTGATATACGAGATCGCCTTTGAAGTGGGATTTCAGGATTACCGCTATTTCAGCCAGATATTCAAGAAATGCACGGGGCTGACCCCCAGGCAGTTCAAGAACGAGGCTAATGTGTGTATGTAAGGTTTGAAACATCTTAGAAAATATGATTATATGAAACAGCATTTACGCAGGCAGACTTTTGGTTTGCCTGCGTTTATTTTTGTCATTTGTTCGTATGACAATTTACTGCATTTTGAAAATCGTAAAATTTTAAACATTTTGAGTAAATTTATTGGTATAAATGTATGCACAAATTGATTATAATGTAAGTACAAGTTAAGGAGAAAGGTGCCCGGCGGAAAGATGCCGGGAGGATACCTTTTGTGGTCGAATTTTGAATAGGAAATAAGGAGGAACTCAACTATGAAAGTGAAGAAGATACTGGCGGCAGCAATAAGCATGGCAATGTGCGCAGGAATGTTCGCAGGCTGCGGCGACACAGGCTCGGGCGGCAGCGGCGGAGACAAGGACGGCAACGGCGGCGCTGCAAGGGCTGACGGCGAGCTCATCAAGGTGGGCATAATCAACAACGACCCCAACGAATCGGGCTACCGTACCGCCAACGACAAGGACCTCAAGGCTACATTCAGCAAAGAGAACGGCTTTGACGCTTCCTTCTCCTACAGCCTGAAAAACGATGAGCAGATAACCGCTGCCCAGAAGTTCATACAGGACGACGTTGACTACCTGCTGCTCTCCGCAGCTGATACCGCAGGCTGGGATTCCGTACTTAAGGACGCTCAGGACGCAGGCGTAAAGGTAATACTCTTCGACAGAACCATAGATGCAGACCCCAGCCTGTATGAGGCTTCCATAGTATCCGATATGGCTAAGGAAGGCCAGACAGCTGTTGACTGGCTGAAGGGTCAGGGTCTTGACAAGTATGAAGTTATACACATTCAGGGTGTTATGGGTTCTGCTGCACAGAAGGGCAGATCTCAGGCGCTGACAGATACTGCGGCCTCTGACGGCTGGACCATAGTTACCGAGCAAACTGCTGAGTGGAACGCAGAAAAGGCTCAGCAGATAGTACAGTCCGTTATCGACTCGGGCAAGACCTTCAACGTTATCTACGCTGAGAACGACGATATGGCCAAGGGCGCAGTTGCTGCCTTGGATAAGGCAAACATCTCCCACGGTGTGGGCAAGGACGTTGTAGTAATGGGCTTTGACTGCAACAAGTGGGCTCTGGAAGAACTCAAGGCAGGCAACTGGAACTATGACGGCCAGTGCAATCCTTTCCAGTCTTCTTACATCAAGGACATCATCGACAAGCTGGAAGCAGGCGAGACTATCTCCGAGAAGACCATAATCATGGACGAGAAGGGCTTCGACGCTGCTACCATAACTCAGGAAGATGTTGACAGCTACGGCATCTGACAACAAGGTCACACTTAACAGTAAACGCCCCAGCCCCTTCCCTATGGGGGCTGCGGGGCGGACAGCAAACAGGTCATGATAAATTTCAGATACAGAATGAGTGCGGTGAGGCATAGGCGAGGTAAAATATGTCCCCGCACTTGTTTTAAGGAGTGATATCTAATGAGGGAGAATTCTCTGCTGGAGATGCGGGGGATATACAAGACCTTCCCCGGGGTAAAGGCTTTGCAGAATGTGGACTTTACCCTGTGCGAGGGTGAGATACACGCACTTATGGGCGAAAACGGTGCGGGTAAATCCACCCTGATAAAAGTTCTCACAGGTGTCCATGTAAAGGACGGCGGCGAGATATTCGTCAAAGGCCACGCAAATGCGGTGAGCATAAATTCACCCAAACAGGCCCAGGCGCTGGGCATAAGCACAGTTTATCAGGAGATATCCCTGTGCCCCAACCTGTCGGTGGCGGAAAACATTTTCCTGGGCAGGTCGGAAAACCGGATAATCAGCTGGCGCAAGATGAACAAGCGGGCAGACGAGCTTCTTAAGGAGCTGGGCATAAATGTCAAGGCCACCCGGCAGCTGGCAAGCTGTTCCATAGCGGTGCAGCAGATGGTGGCTATCGCCAGGGCGGTGGATATGGACTGCTCGGTGCTGATACTTGATGAGCCTACCTCTTCGCTGGACGAATCGGAGGTAGCAAAGCTCTTCGTGCTTATGCGCAAGCTGAAAGCCAGAGGTGTGGGCATAATCTTCGTTACACATTTTCTGGATCAGGTATATGAGGTCTGCGACAAGATAACCGTACTGCGTGACGGCAAGCTGGTGGGCGAATTCGAGATAGAAAATCTGCCCAGGCTGCAGCTGGTATCCAAGATGCTCGGCAAGGAGCTGGACGACATGGCCGACATCAAGAACGATGCACCTGCCTACACCAGCAAGGACGAAGTCCCTGTTTACGAGGGCAGGGGGCTTTGCTCGGACGAGGGCATATCGCCCTTTGACTTCAACATTCGCCGCGGCGAGATAAACGGCTTCACAGGCCTGCTGGGTTCAGGCCGAAGCGAATGCGTGCGCACTATCTTCGGGGCGGACAAGGTAACGGGCGGCACCGTGAAGATGAACGGCAAGGAAGTAAAGATAACCAAGCCCATACACGCTATGAAGCAGGGCATAGCTTATCTGCCTGAGGACAGAAAGCGTGACGGTATCGTAGGCGACCTTTCAGTAAGGGATAACATAATACTTGCGCTGCAGGTGAAGACAGGCTTTTTCAAGCCCTTCTCGAAGGCAAAGGCCACTGAATTTGCAAACAAGTACATCGAGCTGCTGGACATAAAGACGGCTTCGGTGAACACACCTATAAAGTCACTTTCGGGCGGCAATCAGCAGAAGGTCATACTGGCAAGGTGGCTGCTGACAGACCCGAAATATCTCATACTTGATGAACCTACAAGAGGTATCGACGTAGGTACAAAGGTAGATATACAGAAGCTGATGCTGAAGCTGGCATCGGAGGGCATGAGCGTTACTTTCATATCCTCTGAGACCGACGAGATGCTGCGCACCTGTTCAAGGCTGCTGGTCATGAGGGATCGCAAGCTGGTGGGCGAGCTCACAGGAGATCAGCTGACACAGAACACTATCATGGCGACCATTGCGGGAGGTGAGAAAAATGCCGAGTAATGCACTTAAACCACCAAAGACTTCCAAAATACCGAACATATTCCGCAACCAGATATTCATACCTATCGCAGCTTTGCTGATACTGGCAGTTTTCAACCTGATAGCAGACCCCACGTTTTTCAGGATAACCCTTGACCAGAACAGCAACGGCGACCCCGTACTGAACGGTTACATTATTACAGTTATCGACTACGGCTCCGAGCTGGCCATACTTGCCCTGGGCATGACGCTGGTGACAGCTGCCTCGGGGGGTCAGGATATCAGTGTGGGCGCAGGCATAGCCATTGCGGGCAGCGTGCTGCTGAGAGTCCTCTGCGGTGCGGACAGCCGTTCGGCTGAACTGCAGGCACCCATAATCGTGGGTTTCCTGGCGAGCTGCCTTGTGGCCATGATATTCGGCGCCTTCAACGGTTCGCTGGTGGCATTCTTCAAGATACAACCCATGGTCGCCACACTTATACTGTTTACAGCAGGCCGTTCCATAGCGGCATGGATAAACCACAACGAGCTGCCGATAGTCAGCGATGAAACATTCTCCTACTTCGGCAACTACATTCCTGGAATACCTGTTCCTACACCTTTCTTCATAGCGGTGGCGTGCTTCATAATAATGTGGGCGCTGCTGAAATTCACCACACTGGGGCTGTACGTTCAGTCGGTGGGAATAAACGAGAAGACCTCCCGGCTGAACGGCCTCAACCCCGAACTGATAAAGCTGCTGACTTATGTGATACTGGGCGTTTGCGTGGCTATCGCAGGCTTTATCAAGGTGAGCAGACTTTCGACCATCAACTACTCGGTAATTGCCAAGGATATTGAAATGGACGCCATACTTGCAGTAGCCCTGGGCGGCAATGCCCTCAGCGGCGGCAAGTTCAGCATGGGAAGCTCCATACTGGGCGCTTACGTTATACAGTTCCTGACAACTACCCTGTACAAGTTCGATGTCAAGTCAGATGCGCTGCCTGCTTACAAGGCAGTGGTAGTCATACTGCTGGTAATTATGAGCGCACCCGCTGTACGCGAGAAGCTTTCAAGGCTGGCAAAGAAGCTGCACCCTGCAAAGGCTGCGGCGGAAAATTCCTGACGGACGGGAGGTAGCGATATGTCACGTTTTAACAGACAAGGGGGCGGCATACTGAAAGCACCCTCAAAAATGACAGATACCAACCTGCTGACCACCATAACCGTATGCGTTTTCCTGATAATGTATCTGGGCGCTATCATATTCCTGGGGGAGGGCTTCCTTAAGCCCCAGGCATTCTTCAACATACTCAATGCCAATGCGGCGCTGATAATACTTTCCTGCGGCATGAGCCTTGTCATGATAACAGGGGGTATAGATATCTCGGTGGGCGGTGTTACGGCGCTGGTCGCCATGAGCTGTGCAGTCTTCCTTGATGAAAAGGGCGGCAGCGTACCTGTGGCCATACTCATCGCCATAGGCATAGGCCTGGCTTTCGGCATAGTGCAGGGATATCTGGTGGCTTATCTGGAGATACAGCCTTTCATAGTTACACTGGCGGGTATGTTCTTCGCCAGGGGCATGACCACCATAGTTCACACAGACCCTTTCAATGTATCCAACCCCGATTTCGTTGCACTTAAGGATTCAAGGATAGTCATACCGTTCCTTGGCTCCACCAACCGCAAGGGCATATTCGTGCCTGCAAAGGTAGAGCTTGGTGTGGTAGTTGCACTGCTGGTGGCAGCACTGCTGTTCTTCGCACTGAAATGGACTAAGACAGGCAGAAACTTCTACGCAGTTGGCGGCAACAGACAGAGCGCGCTGATGCTGGGTGTAAACGTCAAGCGCACCACTTTCCTCTCCCACGTTATCTGCGGCCTGCTGGCAGGTGTAGGCGGATTTGTATACTTCATGCACGTTGGCTCGGGTTCTCCCCAGCACGCCAGCGGCGCTGAGATGAATGCCATAGCTTCCTCCATCATCGGCGGAACTATGCTGACAGGCGGTGTGGGCAACATCATCGGTACAGTTTTCGGCGTACTGGCACTGGCGCTCATACAGAACATCGTGTCCTCTGTGGGTCTGGACGATGCATGGTGGACGGGCATAACCGTTGCAGGTATGCTCTGCATCTTCCTGGTAGTACAGAGCATCATCATCGCAAGGCGCAAGAAGCGGGACCTTTCCGCGGCAAACAAAAAGCCAGGCAGCAAAGAAAAAGCTGCGGCTTCATAAACCTTCAAAAGAAACCGAGTATGATCGCTTTCCCTGTCTTCGGCGGGGAAAGCGAAACTATAATACGGCCTTTACGGCCACAGATAAGGAGTATAATATGAAATTCTGGTTCATTACGGGCTCGCAGTTCCTCTACGGCGAGGATACCCTGAAACAGGTGGAGAAAAATTCAAAGGCCATAGTAAAGGGGCTGAAACTCCCCTTCCCTGTCAGGTACAAGCTTACAGCCAAGACCGAGGCCGAGATAGAAAAGGTCATGAAAGAGGCCAATGCCGATGACGACTGCGCAGGTGTCATCACTTTCTGCCACACCTTCTCACCCTCAAAGATGTGGATAAACGGGCTGGCACTTCTGCAGAAGCCCTGGCTGCACCTGCACACCCAGTTCAACGAAACTATCCCCAACGAGGAGATAGACATGGACTACATGAACCTGCACCAATCCGCCCACGGCGACCGTGAGCACGGGTTCATCGGGGCAAGGCTGAGAGCGCCCCGTTCGGTGGTGGCAGGGTACTGGAAATCCCCAGAGGTACAGGAAAAAATTGCCCAGTGGCAGCGGGCGGCCATAGGCGCTGCTTTCAGCAGGAGCCTCAGGATAATACGCTTCGGCGACAATATGCGTGAAGTTGCCGTCACCGAGGGCGACAAGGTGGAGGTACAGCTGAAGCTGGGCTGGCAGGTGAACACCTGGGGCGTAGGCGACCTTGTAAGGGAAATGGACGCTGTTACCGAAACAGAGATAGACGAACTCATGAAAGAGTACGCTGAGCTTTACACCTTCAAAAAGAAAGACACCGAGGTCATTCGCTGCCAGGCACGGGAAGAGATAGCCATTGAAAAAATGCTGTTGCGGGAGGGCGCCCACGCCTTCACTGATACTTTCCAGGACCTTCACGGCATGAAGCAGCTGCCCGGGCTGGCTGCCCAGCACCTTATGGCAAAGGGCTACGGCTTCGGGGCGGAGGGCGACTGGAAGACCGCAGGCCTGACAGCAGTGGTAAATGCCATGTACCCCGACGGCGCAGCCTCTTTCATGGAGGACTACACCTACGACTACAAGCACGAGCTGATCCTTGGCGCCCATATGCTGGAGGTATGCCCGAGGATAGCCGCCGACAAGCCCCGCATTGAGGTACACCCCCTGGGCATAGGCGACCGCGAACCTCCCGCAAGGCTGGTTTTCGAGGGCATAGAGGGAGAAGCCAAGGCACTCTCGCTGGTGGATATGGGCGGAAGACTAAGGCTCATCGCCCAGGACGTGACCTGCCACAAGCCCATAAGCGATATGCCGAACCTCCCCGTGGCAAGAGCCATGTGGCGGCCTGCACCAAATTTCTATGACGGCCTTGAATGCTGGATACTGGCAGGCGGCGCCCACCACACCGTCCTTACCCACGATATGACAGACAGAGCCCTCCGGGACTTCGCCCGTATTATGGATATCGAACTGGTAACTATCAACGCAGATACGACCCCCAAAGGTCTTGAGCGTGAGCTTAAGATCGGAGATCTCATCTATAAAAGGTGAGATGATATCACCCCTTTAAAACGCACCGCTGCCCTGAGGGTGGCGGTGCGTTTTTACAGCAGCGAGTACAGGTGTGGCCACTGGCGGGCTGAAAGTGTTCTGCACTGGGCGAGGACGGCGTCAAGCTGGGGGACAAGGTCGGGGGAACTATCGGCGGCGAGGGCGGGCAGGCGGCTCATCTCGGCGGTAATGGCGGTTATAGCAGAAGAATTTTCGATACAGGACAGGACACGGCTGTAGCTTTCCCAGTATTGGCACAGCTTTGCGGCTTCATCGGAGGTGTCCTCACCGCGGGCGGCAGCCTGACGGATATCTTCGCCCAGGCGCTGAATGTCATCATCGGCACTTTCTATATACAGCGATGAGGCTATGCCCCCTGCCAGCACCGTCAGCAGCAGGACTATGCTGATATACAAGCGCTTCATTTCATATCCTCCTTTTTGACTATGGTGTAGCTTGCGGCGCTGTCGGCGGTCATGAGGAATACCCCGCTTATATCGGCGCCGCTTGCTTTAACTATTTTTCCGAGCCATTTTTCATCAAGGCCAAGGTGCCGCAGTGCGGCCTGAGATACCTGCCCGTCGCTTATGACCATGACGGGCGGGTCTTTTTCTTCGGGGGAAAGCCCCAGGTCAGCAGAGGTAGGCGGGGCAGCGGCTTTTTTCGGGCATACGGAGATAGTGCCTGTAGTCTCGGCCACGGCAAACTGAACATCATCAAGGTCGAATATCTGCTGGGCACGCAGGGCGGCCATGAGGTCATCGTTGGTAAATCGCAGCTCACGCATGGCGTGCTGGTCTATCTTCCCCTGAGAGATGATAAGTTTTGCCGACCCGCTGACCGCCCGCCGCACCCCGCGGTACCTGAGAGACAGATATGATATGATGACATCTATGGCGACAAGGGTGAAGACAGGCACTATGCCCATGGTCATGGGAATGCTGATATCCTCTACGGGCAGGGTGGCTATGTTCGAGAGAAGAATGGTGACTACCAGCTCCGAGGGCTGCATCTCCCCTATCTGCCGCTTGCCCATCAGCCGCACTGCGGCCACGATGACGAAATAAAGCACAAAAGCGCGTATGAAAACTATTAGCATTGTTACCTCCTCAGATCAAGGTCTGCCGCCTTGATTTTTCTGACAAAATGTGTTATAATATATCGTGTATATTTTTCTCCCGATTTTGAAGTGTATTGCTGATGATACAGAATGTTTTTTTCGTATTGTTCCCCCGCCTTCGGTGTGGGAAACAGTACGCAGCCAAATTGGGATATATTTTTTATGGCACTGCCATATATCTATTTAGAAAGAGCTGATGGCTTAATGACCGATTTTTCGGATAAATACAGTGTGCTGCGGGATTTCTTCGGACACACGGATTTCCGTGAGGGGCAGCAGCCCCTGATAGATTCCCTGCTGTGCGGCAGGGACGCTGTGGGCATAATGCCTACAGGTGCGGGAAAATCCATGTGCTACCAGATACCCGCCCTTATGCTGGACGGGATAACCATTGTCATATCCCCGCTGATCTCCCTGATGAAAGATCAGGTCAACAGCCTGATACAATCGGGTGTGCGGGCAGCATACCTTAACTCATCGCTGACACCTCAGCAGTACAATGCTGCCCTGGGCAATGCCATGAGGGGTATGTACAAGCTGATATACGTTGCCCCCGAAAGGCTGTGTACGCCATCTTTTCTGGAACTGGCAAGAAATGTAAGGATATCGCTGGTAGCAGTGGACGAGGCTCACTGCGTATCCCAGTGGGGGCAGGATTTCAGGCCCCATTATATGCGCATACCGGAATTTCTGGCGCAGCTGCCCTACCGACCGACGGTGGGCGCTTTCACCGCAACGGCTACGGAACAGGTAAGGCTGGATATAATAAGGCTGCTGGGGCTGAACGACCCCCTGTGCATCACCACGGGCTTTGACAGGCAGAACCTGTACTTCGGGGTGATACAGGCTAAGGACAAATATGCCCAGGCCAAAAAGATAATAAAAGAAAACAAGGGCAGCTGCGGGATAATCTACTGCGCCACCCGCAAGGCCGTGGAGGAAGTGAGCGAAAGGCTCACCGCTGACGGCATAGCCTGCACCCGCTACCACGCAGGGCTTTCCCCTGAGGAGAGAAAGCAGAACCAGGACGATTTCATTTATGACAGGGTGGAGCTGATAGCGGCGACCAATGCTTTCGGCATGGGCATTGACAAATCCAACGTGGGATTTGTACTGCATTATAATATGCCCAAGAATATCGAAAATTATTATCAGGAGGCAGGCCGTGCGGGACGTGACGGCAGCGAGGCCAAATGCATACTGCTGTACAGCGCCAGGGATTTCATGACCAACAAGTTCCTGATAGAAAATTCCAACGACAACCCCGACCTTGACGATGAGGCTCTTGAAGAGCTGCACAAGCGGGATATGATGAAGCTGCGGAAGATGTCTGACTACT
The DNA here is from genome assembly GCF_017464355.1 of Ruminococcus sp. Classification (GTDB taxonomy): domain Bacteria; phylum Bacillota; class Clostridia; order Oscillospirales; family Ruminococcaceae; genus Hominimerdicola. The sequence goes on from NZ_JAFUAG010000005.1 coordinate 38,323, forward strand.
GCAACACGGGGCGGTGTCTGAGGCAGTTCATACTTGATTATTTCGGGGAAAAGCGGCAGTGCAGCTGCGGCAACTGCTCAAACTGCCTGGGCGAAACAGAGCTTACAGATGTAACGGTGGAAGCCCAGAAGATACTTTCCTGTGTTTACAGGCTGCACCAGCGCAACCTGAAATTCGGGACGGTGGTAGTTTCTGCCATACTTAAAGGCTCGGGAAATGACAAGATAAAAAAATTCGGGCTGGAGAACCTTTCCACCTACGGTATAATGAAGGAGGACTCCACCACCCGCATACGCACCATAATGCGCTTTTTGCAGGCTGAGGGCTATCTGGCGGACAGCGAGCACAGCACCATTACTCTGACAAGGCGGGCGGCTGAGGTGCTTATGCAGCACAAGCAGGTCATGATGAGAATGCCGAAGACAGGCAGGGCGGACAAGGCCGAACGCACAAGGACGAAGACCCCGAGCGGTGAGATAGGTGCTTTCGACAGAGAGCTGTTTGAACGGCTGAGGGCGCTGCGCTCAAAGCTGGCGGCACAGATATCCATGCCTGCATACATAATCTTCAACGACGCTGCCCTGCGGCAGATGTGCGTACTCATGCCCGTGACCCAGAGCGCTTTTCTGGAGGTGCCCGGGGTGGGCAAGGTGAAGCAGGAGCAGTACGGCAGCTACTTCACGGCGGAGATAGCCGCATACCTGCGGGAGAACCCCGATAAAAAGAATACCGCCCCCGGGACCGTAGGCGAAAGCGGAGGTCTGGCGGGGCTGATAAAGAACGGTGCGGAGAGCCTGCAGGGCGTGGACACCGAACTTTCCCTGACACAGCTTGGGGACGAGATACTGACCCAGCTGGGGCTGAGCGCCGAGAAAAAGCCCGTCACTGAGGCTATACGCAGCTGGCTCATAAACGAGAACTACCTTACGGAAAAGATAGAGAACGGCCGGAAAAGGCTGAGCGTTACCATTCTTTCCGAGGAGGCGGGCATTGTGGAGAGGGAGAAGATAAGCTCCATAAACCGCGCTTATAAAACAGTGGTCTTCCCGAAAACGGCACAGGAATTCGTGTTTGAGAACCTGGGAGAGATACTGGGATAAATGTAATTGAAAAGAGGAAGTAAAATGTCATATCTGAAGGAAAAGAAGAGAGTTGTGGTAAAGGTAGGTACCTCTACCCTGACCCACAGGACAGGCAGGCTGAACATAAGGCGTGTGGAGGGACTGGTGAAAAATCTGGCGGACCTGCAGAATGCGGGACACGAGATAATACTGGTATCCAGCGGCGCCATAGGCCTGGGTATGTCGAAGATAGGCTTGGCAGAACGGCCAAAGGACACCCCCACAAAGCAGGCCTGCGCAGCGGTGGGTCAGTGCGAGCTGATGTACCTTTACGATAAGCTTTTTGCAGAATACAGCCTTAACGTGGCACAGTTTTTGCTGACAAAGTTCGTGCTGCTTGAGGACAGGCGACAGAACGTGCAGAATGCCCTTGAAAGGGTCATACAGCTGGGGGTCATACCCATAGTCAACGAAAACGACACTGTGGCTATCGATGAGCTGGAGCTTGAAATGGGCGAGAACGATTCGCTGGCTGCTACAGTTGCAAAAATAGCGGGAGCTGACCTGCTGATAATAATGTCCGACATAGACGGCCTTTATGATTACGACCCCAGGCTCGACCCCGATGCCAAGCTCATACCTGTGGTAGAGGAGATAAATGATGATATCCGCAAGCTGGCAGGAGGCGCAGGCACCAAAATGGGCACAGGCGGCATGATAACCAAGATAAACGCTGCGGAGATAGCTGTCAACAGCGGTATCGACATGATAATATTGAACGGCAAGAACCCCGACAACCTTTACTGGCTCTTTGAGACAGGCAGCCTGGGCACCAGGTTCAAGGCAAAGGGGACACCTGCGGAGAAAAAAGCTGTCTTCATAGATGAGAGCAGCGACAGCGACATCGTGGAGGAGTAAGATGAGATATTTCTGCCATAACGGCCAGCGCACAGGCACGGTGTACCACGAGTTCTTCAAGGGCGAGTGGAAAGACGGCGACGGCTTCTGGAACGACGGTTCCATATGCCTGCATGACGACCTGTTCAGCGGCAGCGGATTTGAACGCATACTCAAAGAAGCCCTCAGCGACTACGACCGCTACAGCGGCACGCTCATCTATCCCGAGGACTGGGAGGAGGTCTGTCGGCTGGCAAAAAAGGCAGGCGGCACTGCGGGCGACATAGTTGACGAGGCTGCCCTGTGGGTGGAAGACGCATTCGAGAACTGCGGGTGTTTCACTATACTGGGGCTGTGAGGGAGGTGCCTTTTCTCAGGGCAGTGGTCTTTTGGCTTACACAGGAAAGCCCCGCGAACAGACAGAAAAGAGGGATCTATGACAGAGATAAGCTTTACCGACATACCCGATGATGAGGGTCTGGAACTTATAGAAGAGGGCTTTGAAAGCTATGCCGAAAGCCGCGGGGTGGTCTGCGGGTACAGGGACTTCACTTTTGTAGCCCGCGAAAATGACAGGACGGTCGGGCTGCTGTCGGGGCATTCATATTATAAAGAAGCCCACGTCAGCGAACTGATAGTCCATAAAGACTATCGGGGACAGGATATAGGCACTAAGCTTCTTGAAGCGGCGGAGGAACATTTCCGCAGAGAGGGGCTTGAAAATATAGAGCTTACCACCTATGCCTTTCAGGCACCCGAATTTTACAAGAAGTGCGGGTTTAAGGTGGAATATGTAAGAAAGTCGAAAAGCGATGAAAAGCTTGATAAATATTTCCTGGTAAAGGAATTACAGTAAACGGCATAAATGCCGAAAGGAGCGTTGAAAATGGGTTATATCGACACACTGGGGCAGAATGCGCAGGCAGCCAAGGGCGCTATCGCATTTGCTTCAACAGACATGAAGAACAATGCACTGCTGGAGATAGCATACACTCTCCGCAGCAGCAAGGACGAGATACTGGCGGCCAACGCAGTAGACCTGGAGAACGGCAGGGCAAGGAAGATGAGCGAATCTCTGCTGGACAGGCTGGCGCTGAACGATGCCAGGATAGAGGGCATGGCCAATGCCTGCGAAAATCTGGCGAGATATGCTGACCCTGTCGGTGAGGTAGTGGACGGCAGCACCAGACCCAACGGCATGAAGATAGAGCGCGTGCGGGTGCCTATGGGCGTTATCGGCATGATATACGAGGCAAGGCCCAACGTTACCGTTGATGCTGCCATACTGGCGCTGAAAAGCGGCAACGCAGTTATACTCCGCGGCGGCAAGGAAGCTATAAACTCCAACAAATGCCTGGCTGACCTGATGAGGCTGGCAGTTAAGCGCAAAGGCTTCGACCCCAACATCATACAGCTGGTGGAGGATACTGACAGGGGTATCGCCCACGACATGATGACCGCCAACAAGTACATCGACATTCTGGTGCCCCGCGGCGGCGCCCAGCTGATAAAGGCTGTTGTGCAGACCGCTACTGTTCCCGTTATTGAAACAGGCACGGGCAACTGCCACGTTTATGTGGACGCTTCCGCTGACCTGAACATGGCTGTCAACATCGTTGACAACGGCAAGACCCAGCGCCCCTCTGTCTGCAATGCAGTGGAAAGCTGCCTTGTTCACCGTGATGTTGCAGAGCGTTTCCTGCCCAAGCTGAAAAAGCGTCTGGACGAGCATAAGGTGGAGATAAGGGGCTGCGAGCTCACAAGGCAGATACTCGGGGATTGCGTGGTACCTGCTGATGAGGACGATTATGCCACCGAATTCCTGGATTACATCATTTCCATAAAGGTAGTAGATGACCTGGCGGAGGCTATAGAGCATATCTCGAAGTACAGCACAGGACATTCTGAATGCATAGTTACCGAGAGCCTGTTCTCTGCTGAGGAATTCAAGAAGAGGATAGATGCAGCGGCGGTATACGTTAATGTTTCCACCAGATTTACCGACGGCGAAATGTTCGGTCTGGGGGCTGAGCTGGGCATCTCCACCCAGAAGCTCCACGCAAGAGGACCCATGGGACTGCGTGAGATGACCACCACAAAGTACATCGTAACAGGCAACGGTCAGGTAAGGGGATAAGAGCAATTTTTGGGGTGTGTGAAGAAATTGTTAAAACTTTTTACCCCGATTTTGCAGAGTTTTTTCCCTCTGAGAAGCCGTTTTTACTGGATTTTTGAACAAAGCACAATAATTGCGCAGTGTCTTTTGATACTGCGCAATTTTCGGTCAGTATTAACACTCCGTTCACCCTTGACAACGGGGAAAAAGTGTTATATAATAAATTTAATTTATTGGAGAATACTCCGAAGAAAAGGTCGGTGGATAATGTGAAGAGTCTTGTTTCGGCTTCTCTTCTGGGCTGCGATCTGGCAGACCTGAAAAACGAGATAAAAAGCATTGAACAGGCAGGTGCAGACTGGCTGCACTGTGATGTCATGGACGGCGCTTTCGTGGATAATATCAGCTTCGGCACCCCTGTGCTGAAATGTATAAAGAAGTATGCAACGGTACCCATGGACACCCACCTGATGATACAGTACCCCATACGCTATGTGGACGACTATGCAAAGCTGGGCTCAGATAACATAACCTTCCATCTTGAAGCTGCTGATGACCCTCAGGCGGTCATCGACCGCATACACAGCCACGGCATAAGCGCAGGCATATCCATAAAGCCTGCTACCCCCGTTTCGGCGGTGAAGCCTTTTCTTGAAAGCGTTGAGCTGGTGCTGGTGATGACGGTAGACCCCGGTTTCGGCGGACAGAAGTTCATCCCCGATACCCTCAGCAAGATAAGCGAGATACGCTATCTTCTGGACAGCCTTGGCAGAAACGATACCCACATACAGGTAGACGGCGGCGTAAATGACAAGACCGTGAAGTTCTGCCGTGAAGCAGGGGCTGATGTCATGGTGTCAGGTTCCTATGTCTTCGGCGCCAATGACAGGAATGCCGCTGTAAAGTCACTGAAAATATGAACATCTGTATCCCGATCCTGACGTGTATTGCTGATGATACACGACCGACACGGGATACATCTATAAATTCCCCCAAGGGCACATCTGCAATGCAGGTGTGCTTTTTTTCTGCCTTGCTGTATTATATCAACATTACAAAATTGTAATGTTGCGTAAGAGTAAAAGGGGGATAAATCAAAAATAATGTGCTATACTATATACAGCAACAGAGGAAAGGAAGATACATCATGAAGGATAAGCTTACATCTGTAATATTCGGCGGGGTATTTGCCCTGAGCCTGCTGGCCGCAGGTATGTGGAACATAGCTGAGGTCATTCGCCCCAAGAATGCAGCACACCCCATGAACTGGACAGCACCTATGCTGCTGGTCTTTCTGGCCGCTGTGGGTGCCTGCGCACTGACTGTAAGGAAGATAGCGGAATCACCTGAAAAATAAATCCCAATTTGGTTGTGTATTGTTTCCCCCGCCTTCGGCGGGGGAAACAATACGAAAAAAAGCCATTCTGTATCATCAACAATACACTTCAAAATTGGGAGAAAAATAAAAAAACAATGTGAAAAGGACAAAGAAGACAGGAGAACGGAGAAATTTGCAGATGACAATTCTGCAAAAGTGTGGTAAAATAGAATAGTCGGGGAGGGAGAATGAAGGACGGACATATAACACCACTTTTTTCAGAGACAGACAACATAAACAAAATAAATACATATCGAGAGGAAGACAGCAATGGAACTTTTGAAGATCGATCACATCGAGAAATACTACGGCAGCAGATCAAGCCTGACCAAGGCTATAGACGACATATCCTTTACAGTGGATAAGGGTGAGTTCACGGCCATAATGGGTGCCTCGGGCAGCGGCAAGACCACCCTGCTGAACGTTATATCCACCATAGACCGTGTGACCTCGGGACATATCTACCTGGAGGGGCAGGACATAACCGAACTGAAAAGCGGAAAGCTTGGCAAGTTCAGGAGAGAGAAGCTGGGCTTTATCTTCCAGGACTTCAACCTGCTGGACACCCTGACAGCTTTTGAGAACATCTCCCTGGCGCTGACCATACAGAAGCTCCCCCACGATGAGATAGAAAAGCGTGTAAGAAAAGTGGCGGAAGAGCTGGGCATAACGGAGGTACTGGAGAAGTACCCCTACCAGATGTCAGGCGGACAGAAACAGAGGGTAGCCTCAGCCAGGGCCATAGTCACCGAGCCCAGCCTTGTGCTGGCAGATGAGCCCACAGGTGCGCTGGATTCAAAGGCGGCAAAACAGCTGCTGGAAAGGTTCAACTACCTGAACAGCGAACGGGGTGCTACCATTATGATGGTAACACACGACAGCTTCACCGCCAGCTATGCAAAGCGGGTCATATTCATAAAGGACGGCAAGATATTCAACGAGTTCAACCGAGGCAATGACAGCCGCAAGGAATTCTTCAACCGCATAATAGATGTTGTTACCCTGCTGGGAGGTGACGTAAGCGATGCTCTTTAAGCTTTCTCTCAGCAATATCCGCCGCAGCCTGAAGGACTATGCTGTATACTTCTTCACCCTGCTCATAGGCGTAGCTGTGTTCTATGTTTTCAATGCCATAAGCACTCAGACGGCTTTCCTGAAGATAAGCAGCGACACACATGAAGCGGTAGATATACTTAAGACCCTGCTTTCGGGCATGAGCGTTTTTGTGGCAGGGGTGCTGGGTCTGCTGATAGTTTATGCCAGCAGATTTCTCATGAAGCGCCGCCACAGAGAATTCGCGCTGTACATGATGCTGGGCATGAACAAGAGCAAGATATCCGCCCTGCTGCTGACAGAGACCCTGCTCATCGGTCTTGGTTCACTGGTCATAGGCCTGCCTGTGGGCATAGGGCTCTCTCAGCTGATGAGCGCCCTTGTAGCGGGACTTTTTGAAGCCGACATGAGCGAGTACCGCTTCATCGTATCGGGCGGTGCTGTACTTAAGACCTGCCTGTATTTCGGGCTGATGTATGTAGTAGTGATGCTGTTCAACAGCTTCATGATCAGCAAGAGTAAGCTGATAGACCTGATGAATTCGGGCAAGCGCAGCGAGAAGCCCAAGCTCAAGAACCCTGTGTTCTGCGTGCTGATATTCATCGTGGCTGTACTGATGCTGGGCTATGCTTACTACAATGTTGGTATCGCCACAAAAGTATTATCCCAGAAAAAACTCTATATATGCATAATCATGGGCTGCATATCAACTTTCCTGATATTCTGGTCAGTATCGGGTATGCTGCTGAAGACGGTCATGAGCATGAAGAAGACCTACTTCCGCGGGCTCAACTGCTTTACTTTCAGGCAGCTCTCGGGCAAGGTGAACACTGTGGTGGTTTCGATGACCATTATCTGCCTTATGCTTTTCCTGACCATTTGCGCCCTGTGCGCTTCATTCTCCCTTAGAAACACCCTTAACAGCAATATCCGCGAATTCTGCCCTGTAGATGTGGAATACGAACTTGCTATAGGCAACTACTTTGACGACCTGACCTACTGCGATATAGAAGAGGCCTATGCCGAAGGCGGATATGACCTCTGCGAGAACCTTTCGGAATACGTTCACATTAACATATACAAGGACAGAGGCTTTACCATGTCTGCCCTGATAGGTGACAAAAAGGACGAGCAGGCATCGAAGTACCGCTTCCTGATCTCAGACTTCCCCGAAACTATCGTGAGGGTGAGCGACTACAACAAGGTCATGGAGCTTTACGGCAGAGATACCCTTGAACTGGGCGAGGACGAATTCATAGTAGTATGCAACTACAGTGAGTCGGAAGATGTAAGAAATCATTTCATGTCAAAGGGCATGGAGCTGAATATCTTCGGCAATACCCTGCACTCAAAGTACGATAAGTGCATTGACGGCTTTCTCTTCATGAGCGCCCAGAGATCCAACAATGGTCTGTATATAGTACCCGATGATGCAGTTGATGAAAGCGGCAGAGATATGGACTATGTATTCGGCAACTTTAACACCGATGACCCCGATGAAAAGGCTGCACTCTCGGCGGCTGAGCACAAAAGATATGATGAGGTAAGAGAAGCATTCCACAATAACCACGGCGAGGATATCTTCGGGGAATGCGTTACCCGTGACGAGCTTAAGGCCTCCAGCGTAGGGCTTGGTGCTATTGTGACCTTCCTGGGGCTGTACCTGGGTCTGGTGTTCCTCATTGCCTGCGGCGCTATGCTGGCGCTGAAAGAACTCAGCGACAACGTTGACAGCGCCCCCAGATACGCTATGCTGCGCAGGCTGGGCGTTGAAGAAAAGGATATCGAGCGTTCGCTGCTGGTACAGTCAGGGCTGTTCTTCCTGCTGCCCCTGCTGCTGGCTGCACTGCACTCTATCTTCGGCATGAGGTTCGGGCTGTATGTGCTGACAGTTTTCGGCAACACAGGCCTGGGACCCTCCATAGCACTGACAGCAGTTATACTGGCTCTGATATACGGCGGGTACTTCCTGATAACCTACCTGTGCAGCCGTTCAATAATACGCGAAAGAAAAGAACTGTAAAAATAACAGCGGCATTCCCCAAAAACGGAATGCCGCTGTTTTGCGTTATAAATAAAATGGTGCCTGTTCAGGGGCGGGGTACTCATAAGTAAGTTTATATGTTCTGCTGGGGGAAACCCTTTTGAAAAAGGGTTATCCCCCTATGTCAGCTATGCTGACATATACCCCACTTCCTAAAACTTCTATTTTGGTGGGGCGATAGGTCACTATGCTATCAAAGAATAGCAATAATCTGACATTCAATGTTCTACATCAGAACAGTGACCTATCGCCCCACCAATATAAAAAGTCTTTGGAAAGGGGTTTGGGGGACAACCTTTCTTCAGAAAGGTTTCCCCCAATAAAATACATAAACTTACTTATAAGTACCGCCCCTGAGCCGGCACCGTTTGTTTATCAGGTAATGCTGTCGATGGTCAGCTTTTCCCAGCCGTCGAAGTAGGTGACTTCCATGTTGTCCATTACCTCGGCGAACTTAGCCTGTATAGCGGGCTGGTCGTTGGAGGCTATCATGGCGTCTATATTCTCGTTGATATAGTCCATATCAGGCTCAAGCCTCTTGACGATGAAATAGCCGTAGGTGTCGTTCTCAACCAGTTCGTCACTGATATCACCGGGCTGCAGAGCAAAGGCAGCGTCAAGCAGGTCCTTGGGATAGCCGCCTGTGTTGTCCTTTCTCATGTAGTAGCCGTTCTTGGGGTCTTCAAGGCCGATATCCCAGCCGTATTCCTCTACCAGCTTGTTGAAGTCTTCGCCGTCAAGGGCACGCTTGAGGGCTTCCTCAGCTATCTCCTTAGCCTTAGCCTTGGCTTCTTCCTGGGCAGCTTCATCGAGGTTTGCATATGCTGCACCCTTGGCGCTAATCTTCTGGGAGAGGGTCATGTCATCAAAGCCCTCGGCGGTGCTGTCATCAAGCTCTACCTGAGCGTAGAAAGGCACCATTATATGGACCTCATGAGCATACTCCTCGGGGTCCTGCACCATAGCCAGGAAATCATCGTGGGAAGTTGCCAGCTCGCCGTCATTGGCAAAAAGGGTGTCCATAACCTTGTTGTAGGTCTGGGCTCTCACGAACATCTTCTCGTATATCTCATCGCTGAGGTGAGCCTTCTGCATATCCTCCTTGAAAGCTTCCTCGCTCTCGTAGTCGGACTTGGCATTCTGCATATTGTTCTCTATGACCTTTCTGTCCTCATCGTCCAGTTCAATGCCGTAGTCAGCAGCCAGCTTGTCGGTGACAAGTTCCTGCTTGAGTCTGCTGATGACATCTTCCAGGAACATATTGTAGGCAGGCTGGTTATCTCTCAGTGAGTCCTCGGTGACACCGTAGGTCTGCTTATAGCTTTCAAGGCTGTAGAAATAGTAGAAGCGGAACTCATCGAAGCTTATATCTATGCCGTCAATGGTCAGCACGGTCAGGTCGGTGGTGTCTACCTCTTCACCGTCAATGGTCAGGGAAGGCTCAGGCAGTACCTCAGCCTGAACGGGAGCTGCTATCTCGTCATCGTCATCGGTGGTAGCCGAAGCTGCCGAGAAATTATCAGCTTTCTTATCGTCCTTGTCCTTTTTATCGCCGCAGCCGCTGAGCACGCCCGCGCTCAGGGTCAGCGCCAGCAGTAACGCTGCTATCTTCTTTATCATAAAATATCTTTCCTTTCCTTACTATGAGATAGTATAATTATCTTACAATAACACATGGTACATTATAAAACAATAATGTGATAAAACTGTGATTTAATTACAAATATTTTGTTATCCCATACCCGCGGATCAGAAGACCCGCTATTCAAAAAATGACATTTGTCACATAAGAAAATGATAGGCGGCACTACAAAAATCATTCGGGGTCTGATATAATGAGTACAATGAAAAAAACGGGAAGACCCGAACGGAGGAAAAAATCATGGCTGAAAATGTTGTTAAGATAGAAAACTTAGTCAAGCGTTACGGCGAGCTTATCGCCCTGGATCATCTTGACCTGGAAATAAAGGCAGGAGAAGTCTTCGGGCTGCTGGGGCCTAACGGCTCGGGCAAGACCACCACCATAAACTGTCTGCTCTCACTGCTGAGCTACGACAAGGGCAGCATTGAGATATTCGGGAAAAAGATGTCCCCCACCGCCTACGACATCAAGAAAGACATAGGCATAATAATGCAGAACGTGGCTGTTTTTGAGGAACTGACCGTTCAGGAGAACATTGATTACTTCTGCGGGCTGTACATTACCGACAAGGCGAAAAGAAAGCAGTATGTCGATGAGGCCATAAGCTTTGCGGGGCTGGAGGATTTCAGGAAATTCTTCCCGAAGAAGCTTTCGGGAGGCCTGCTGAGAAGGCTGAACATAGCCTGCGGCATAGCCCACAAGCCCAGGCTCATCATACTGGACGAACCTACCGTAGCCGTTGACCCCCAGAGCCGCAACAAGATACTTGAAGGCATAGAGGAGCTCAACCGCAATGGAGCCACCATAATTTACACCTCCCACTACATGGAGGAGGTAGAGCAGATATGCACCCGCATAGCTATCATGGACAAGGGCAGGAAGATAGCCGAGGGCACCAAGGAAGAGCTAAAGACCATGATAAAGAACACCGAGACTATCACCGTGGCGCTGCATGAGCTTCCCGAAAAGGTGCTTGACGAGATAAGCGCCCTCAGCCACATCTACAGTGCTGATTACACTGACGGCACCCTGACAGCCTGCTGCTCGGGCGGGCGCCACAACCTCATAAGGATACTGGAGATACTGCAGAAGAATGACCTGCACATAGGCAAGGTAACAACAGCACAGCCCACCCTCAACGATGTGTTCCTGGAGATAACGGGCAAGGCGCTGAGAGATAAGGAGGACTGAAATGTTCTTTAACGAGTTCAAATACAATCTGCTTGCCACCATACGCAACCGCAGCTTTATCTTCTGGCTGATACTCTTCCCCATGGTGCTGGGCACACTGTTCAAGGCGGCATTTTCTGACGTTTATGCCAACGACATAAAGTTCAGCGCCATACCCGCCGCTGTGGTGGCTCAAAAAGATGACGAAGCTTTCAGGGAGGTCATCAAGGCAGTTTCAACAGGTGAAGACCCGCTGCTGAAAGTCACATATGCTGACAAGGAGGAAGCCGAGGAGCTGCTGAAAAACGGCAAGGTATACGGCATACTCACCAAGGGCGAGAGCCTGACCCTTTCGGTAGGCGCCAACGGTATCGAGGAGACCATACTCAAATCCTTTGCGGACAGATACCTCACCCAGGAAAAGCTCATAAAAGACACCGCAGAAAAAGACCCCTCGAAGATACCCGCCCTCATAGAGGTGATGCAGGAGGAAACAAATTCTCTTAAGAAGATAAGGATCACCGACGGCGAATGCGACCCGCTGATAACCTACTTTTTCAACCTGCTGGCCATGGTGGCGGTCTGCAGCTCGGTAACGGGACTGAACATCGTTTCCAACAACCAGGCAGACCAGTCCCCTCTTGCAGCAAGAAAAGGCTGCTCGCCCACACCCAAGCTCATAAGCACCCTGGCAGTGCTTGGCAGCTGCTGGGTAGTCAGCTCAGGCTGCACCGCTTTCAGCGTAAGCTTTCTGGCCTTTGTGCTTAAGATAAACTTCGGCAGCAGGCTGGGGCTTGTATACCTTTCAACTATGATAGGCGGGATAATGGGCACCTCCATGGGCTTTATGATAGGCTCGCTGGTAAGGGGCAGCGAAGGCAGAAGAAACGCTGCGGCCATGCTGATCTCCGTAGGCGGAAATTTCCTCAGCGGCCTGATGATAGCTGACATCAAGCCCGCCATAATGGAGAAAGCCCCCATAGTCAACGCACTTAACCCCTCAGCGGTGGTATGTGACAGCCTGTACTACTTAAACCTTGACAGGGACTACGACCGCTATATCGGCAAGCTCATCACCATGCTGGCAATGACCGTGATATTCACGGCGGTGGGCTTCATCTTCACAAGGAGGAAGAAATATGCAACTCTTTAAGCTGTTCATGCGCATACTCAAGAAGAAGCTGCCCCTTGCCATGGTCTACGTTGTGGTCTTCATGTTACTCTGCGTGGCTTTCTCGGCAAACGGTGACAACGAGGGCTCCTTCGAGGAAAGCAAGGTCAGCGTGGTCATCACCGACAATGACAACACCCCTGAAAGCAAGGCGCTGACAGACTACATCGCAAGCAGGCAGAAGGTCGTGGAAACGAAGATACCCGTAAAGGACGCACTCTTCTACAACCAGATAAGCTTTTCACTGACCATAAACGAGGGCTATGCCCACAGGCTCGCCGGGGGTGACACTGAGGCGCTGTTTACCCAGGAATATGTCCACGAAAGCTACGGGGCTGCCTACATGACCAGCTTCCTTGATGAGTATGTGAGCTGTATAAGGGCAGCAATGCTCTCGGGGGAGGATACCTTGACAGCCGCAGGCAGCGCAGCCTCCGCCATGGATACTGCCGCTGAGGTAGAAATGCTTTCATCAGACGCGGGCAAGCTCACAGGGCTGCTAAGCGGCCACGGATTTTTCAGGTACCTGCCCTATGTCATACTTTCAGTCATGATGATGTCGCTGTCATCGGTGCTGATATCCATAAACAGCAAGGAGGTACGCTACCGCACCAACTGTTCATCTGTCAGCCCCACCTCTTATGTCATGCAGCTGCTGGGCGGCAGCGTGGAATTCATGCTGGGGGTATGGCTATTGTTCATGGTGCTGGGCGCCGTACTTGAAGGAGGCTTCAGCGGAAGAGGCTGGCTGCAGGTGCTGAACAGCTTTGTATTCTCCATAGTTGCTACCCTGATAGCTGCCATGATCTCCCTGCTGCTGAGATCGGCTCAGGCAGTTACACTGATAAGCAATGTAGTGGGTCTGGCCATGAGTTTTATCAGCGGCGTGTTCGTGCCCCAGTCGATAATGAACAGCAGCGTGCTGGCAGTGGGCAAGTTCATGCCCATGTACTGGTACACAAAGGCAAATGAGATGATAGTAGGCACAGAAGTCTACCATACAAACGAATACGTACAATGCCTGCTGATACAGGCAGGCTTCGCGGCGGCGCTGGCAGCCGTGACACTGGTGATATTCAGGCTGAAAATGAAAACAAACGAAAACTAAGTGCAGGAAAAAAGGAGAACAAAAAATGTTAGCGATATACCTCAGCGGAACAGGAAACACAAAACATTGTATAGAGAAGCTCGCAAAGCTCATAGATGAGAACACAGAGATACTGCCCATTGAGAGCGAGGGAATAAAGGAGAAGATAGCGGCGGCAGATGATATCATACTCGGGTACCCCACCCAGTTTTCCAACGCACCCATTATGGTTCGGGACTTTATAAAGCACAACGACATCTGGCGGGGCAAGCGGGTGCTTTGTGTGGCTACCATGGGTCTTTTCAGCGGCGACGGCGCAGGCTGTGCCGCAAGGCTGCTGCGAAAACAAGGCGCTGAGATACTGGGCGGGCTGCACATACATATGCCCGATTCTATCAGTGACAACAAAATGCTGAAAAAGTCCCTTGAAGAGAACAAGGCCATTATCGCCGAGGCTGACCGCAAGATAGAACGCACCGCCGCAGAGATACGCTCAGGGAAATACCCCACCGAGGGCATACGCCCATATTCCCGTGCGATAGGCCTGTTCGGCCAGCGCCTGTGGTTCTACGGCAAGACCCTCGATTATTCCGACAAGCTGAAAATAAGCGATGAATGCATAGGCTGCGGCAAATGCAGCAGCGTGTGTCCCATGAAAAATCTCTCCATAAAAAACGGCAGGGTCGAAACAAAGGGCAGCTGTACCATGTGCTACCGCTGTGTCAGCCAGTGCCCCAAAAAGGCCATTACTCTGCTGGGCAGCAAGATATACGAGCAGTGCAGATTTGACAGGTATGTATAAAAAACAGCCGCCGCAAATGAAAAGCCCCGGGAAATGCTTTTGACAGATCCCGGGGCTGTGCTGTTATGCTTTCTTTGATTTTTTCACAAGTACGACTACCTCATGTGCGACCAGGGGCATGATCGAAAGGATCAGGACCAGTCCCCACATAGCGCCTGTCATCTTAACGGTACCGAATATATTTCTCAGGAAAGGTATCTCGGTAACTGCCAGCTGACCAAGCAGACCTACTGCCAGAGCAAGTATCATTATCTTGTTGTCCAGATGATTGAATTTGAACAGTGAAGTTTCGGTATCACGCATACCTATGGCATGGAACAGCTCGGATACTGCAAGGGTGCAGAAGGCAAGCGTCTGGGACTTCATCAGTATCTCCTTATCAGCGAAGCGATCGATGATGTTCCCGAGGCTGAATGCTGTTCCCGCTGATGAAAGCTCCCTTATGGGCGTATACAGGAAAGCGATTAGGGTCACAACTGCGATGATAACGCTGTAAAGCCCCACCTTGAAATATCCGCCGTCAGCAAAGATAGACTCGCCGTTTTTGCGGGGTTTCTTGTTCATTACATCAGATGATGAGTTGGGATCGACACCCAGTGCAAAGCAGGGCAGGGAGTCGGTGAGGAGATTTACCCACAGTATGTGTACGGCCTTGAGGGGTGCCGCAAAGCCTGCCGCGATAGCCGCAAACATTACCACGACTTCGCTTATATTCGAGGACAGCGCAAAGAGGATAGACTTCTTGACATTCTCGTAAATGTTCCTGCCCTCCTTGACAGCCTTTTCTATGGTGGTGAATTTGTCGTCCTGCAGAACTATGTCTGCGGCACCCTTGGCAACATCGGTACCTGTTATGCCCATTGCAACACCGACATCAGCCGCTTTAAGCGAGGGTGCGTCGTTCACGCCGTCGCCTGTCATGGAAGCGATATTGTTGTTGGCCTGTATGGCCTTTACTATCCTGACCTTGTGTTCGGGGGAAACTCTTGCAAAGATCGAAAGCCCGGGAACTCGCTCGCGCAGCTCCTCATCGCTCATCTCGTCCAGCTCGTGACCCATTACGCATTCATCGGGTCTTTCTGCTATGCCCAGCTTTTTGGCTATGGCAAGGGCAGTGTCCTTGTGGTCGCCTGTTATCATGACAGTCTTTATGCCTGCACGCTTGAAGGTGCTGATAGACTCGACCACCTCAGGTCTTTCGGGGTCTATCATACCTATCATGCCGATGTAGGTAAGCCCCTGTTCAACAGCGTCCCTGTTATCCTCACGGACAGCCAGCGAAAGCACACGCAGTGCCTCAAAGGACATCTCCGACATGGCATTGGAAATAAGGGTCATATCCTCATTTGTTATCTCACGGACAGCACCGTTGACCCTTATGTGGGTACACCTCATCAGCAGTTCATCGGTAGAGCCTTTGGTGTAGGATATTATCTTTCCGTCCTCGGTGGTATGAACGGTGGTCATGAGCTTTCTTTCCGAATCGAAAGCCTTTTCGTTTATACGGGGCACAGACTTTTCCGTGGCCGCCTTTTCAATGCCGTATCTCTTTGCAAAGGCCACAAGGGCAGTCTCGGTGGGGTCGCCTACCTCGGTGCCGTCAGAAGCGATAGAAGCGTCATTACAAAGCATAAGCCCCTTTATGAGCGTATCGTGCTTATCCTTATCAAGGGTATCAAGGTCGATGTACTCACCGTTCTCAAAAGCCTTTACAACGGTCATCTTGTTCTGGGTAAGGGTGCCTGTTTTATCAGAGCATACATAGCTTACCGCGCCCAGGGTCTCAACAGCGGGCATATTCTTGACTATGGCATTTATCTTTGCCATTCTCTGCATACCCAGGGCAAGCACTATGGTGACGATAGTGGGTATTCCCTCGGGGATAGCCGCAACTGCCAGGGAAACCGCCGTCATGAGAAGCTCCAGCACCTCTCTGCCCTGGAGTATGCCTATGAGGAACACCACTGCACATATGATGATAACTGCAATGCCCAGGGTACGGCTGAGTTCGTCCATGCCTTTCTGCAGGGGCGAGGGCTTTTCCTTTTCCTGCCCTACCATATCGGCTATCTTGCCTATCTGGGTATCCATGCCCGTGTGTACGACTTCACCTATGCCTCGCCCGAAGGTGACAACGGTGGTCATATATGCAAGGTCAAGGCGGTCGCCTATGCCTGTCTTTTCATCAGGCACGAAGTTCTCGTCCTTTTCCACAGGTACAGATTCGCCCGTGAGTGCCTTTTCGTCCATCATCAGGCGGGCTGTTTCAAGCAGTTTCAGGTCGGCAGGTACCTGCTTGCCCGCTTCAAGTACAACGATATCGCCGACGACCAGTTCCTCCGAGGATATCTCCCTGGTCTCACCGTCGCGGATAACGGTGGCTTTCAGCACAGACATCTTCTTCAGCGCGTCAAGAGCCTTCTGCGCCTTGCCCTCCTGCACCACGCCTATCACCGCATTGGCTATGACGATGACCAGCATGATGACAGCTTCGCCGTAATCGTGCAGTATTATCGAGATTATGATAGCCGCACCAAGTATCGCATTGGTGAAGTTCAGTATCTGTGCAAGAAACATCTGCAATAATGTTTTCTGCTTTTCCTCTTTCAGGCAGTTACGTCCGTTCTCACTAAGACGTTTTTCGGCTTCTGCCTGCGTAAGCCCCGTAAATTTAGCCATAGCTGTGTTTGCTCCTTTTTTCAGATACTATTCATTATACATCAACTTACAGTAACTGTCAATATTCAGTCAGATGATAAGAAAGCTCAGCCTGTGCCCAAAGAAAACAGCGGCCGCACCATTGAGTTCGCGGGCGGCCGCTTTGCTGTTTTTACACATTCTCCAGCAGTACCACTGCTGTGGCTGAAATGCCAAGACCCTCTCCAGTGAAGCCGAGGTGTTCCTCGGTGGTGGCTTTTACCGAGATCCTGCTCACATCGCAGCCTATGACATTTGCTATATTCGTTCTCATTTCCATGATATAGGGTGCGAGCTTGGGCTGCTGGCAGCATATGGTCATATCAGCATTGCTGAACACATATTCGCTGTCCTCCAGCAGTTCGCACACTTTATCCAGCAGCTTCATGCTATCAGCGCCCTTGTACTCAGGGTCGGTATCAGGGAAAAGCTTGCCTATATCCCCCAGAGCCAGCGCACCGAGAATGGCGTCCATAAGTGCGTGTACCAGCACATCAGCGTCCGAATGGCCATCGAGGCCTTTTTCAAAGGGTATATCCACCCCGCCGAGTATGAGCTTTCTGCCCTCGGTGAGCCTGTGTACATCATAACCGTGACCTATACGCATATCCTATACCTCCTCATAGTTTCCTAAGAATTTGAAATAGCTCAGTTCCTGCTCCAGCTCGCTCAGCAGCTTTGCCACCTCGGGGCTGTCGATATTGCCGTGGAAATCCAGATAGAACACCACATCAAAATCCGTATTGGCAATTGGCATACTCTCTATCATGGAAAGATTCAGCCCTGCCACCGAGAACTTCGTCAGCAGCCTGTACAGCGATGAGCTCTGGTGGGGCAGCGCCAGGCATACCGATATGGTGTTTGCATTGGCGGACTTAAGAGTTTCCCGCGAGATGAGAATAAACTTGGTATAATTCTCCGTGGCATTCTGGATATTTTTTTCAAGTATATCCAGCCCGAACTCATTGGCCGCATTCTCAGAGCAGATAGCCGCATAGGGCTCATCGCTTTCCCTGATGAACTTGGCTGCCAGGGAAGTATTTGCATAGCGGTGGGTCTTGAAGCCATGCTCGTTTATAAAATCAGAGCATTGCTGCAGTCCCTGTTCGTGGGAATATACCGCCTTTATATCCTCCATTTTAACGCCCTTTTTCACAGCCAGGCAGTGGGAGATACGCAGCTTTGTTCCCGCGCATATCTTGAAATCATACCGCTTCATCAGGTCATAGGTCTGTGCCACCGAACCCGCTGTAGAATTGACTATGGGCAGTATACCATACTCAGCCTCGCCCTCAGCCACGGCCTTGAAGATATCTTCAAACTCCTCATGGAAGACAGGCTCGAACTCATCAAAGAGGTTTGAGCAGGCAATGTGGTTATAGGAACCGTTAGTCCCGGGGACAGCTACCGTATGCCTGCCCGAAAGCTCCAGGGGCTTGTACTTTATGCTTTCCGCGTCAGCGAAAAACTGCTGGTACTGCATACACTTCGATATATCCATCATAGTCTGGAAATACACCCGTGTAGCCCCTTTGAGGTCATCAGGCGCCGAGGCTGTCACCCTGTCGATTATCTCCCTCTCCCTGTCCTTGTGGAAGACGGGCAGGTCGTTGGCTATCTTGTATTCCGCCACCTGGTAGCAGAGCCGCATACGCTTGGTAAAAAGCTCCTGCAGCTGCTTATCTACCTCGTTTATCTCAAGTCTTAATTCTTTCAGATCCATAATATCACCCTAACGATAAAAAGTACTCCTATATTTTACCACGTTTTCCCGATTTTTGCAATAGCTTTTTCCGCAGCATTTTACAGACATTGCTGACCTGATATCATCATCAGAAACAAAAACACTCCTGTCAGTTACGACAGAAGTGTCAAAACGCAAATATCGCTTAGTCTATCTCGACCATTATCTTCTGGCCGACCTTGGAAGCAGCTGCTCTCATAACAACTCTGATAGCCTTAGCTATCCTTCCCTGCTTACCGATAACTCTGCCCATGTCGTCAGCTGCAACGTGGAGGTGGTAAACTATAACACCCTCATCGTTGGGCTCATCAGCAGTAACTTCGATAGCGGTCTTGTCCTCGACCAGATCAGCTACGATAGTTTCGAGTAATTCTTTCATCTAAATGCTCCTCCTTAACACTTCCCGCAAGAGTATATCGGTAAGGCGGGTGCGGGATAGTTTGCCTTACCGACGGAAGACGCAAATTACAGTGTGCCGTTCTTCTTCAGGATAGCCTTTACTGTATCAGTAGGCTGTGCGCCCTTTGCGATCCAGCTCTTTACCTTCTCGTCATCTACCTTTACCAGGGAAGGCTCCTTAGTGGGGTCATAGTAACCCAGCTCCTCGATAAATCTGCCATCTCTGGGGTATCTGGAGTCAGCAACAACGAGTCTGTAGAAAGGTGCCTTCTTGGCGCCCATTCTTCTCAGTCTGATCTTTACTGCCATTTTAAATTCACCTCCGTACTTTCCTTAAAATAATATATCAAGCGGGGAACTCCGCATTGAAAACTTACATCAAACGAATATCATCACTATACCGACGATCATTACAACTATGCCGCAAAACATATACAATATGCGGGCATTCTTTCTGCCGATCTGCTCAACGGCTCTGCGCATCTTTATAGCTGAGAAAAAAAGATCCCAATCTTTATATGCGCCCCAGAAAAGGTAAAAACCAAAGCCAAGCAGAAGTATGACCCTAATAAAACTCAATCTGACTTAAACTCCTTTCAGGCAGCATTCCATCTGCCTCACATATCCATAAAAAGCATTATGCTGAAAACTATCAGCAGCAGCCCTATGCCGCCGTAGACGACCCTTGCTGCGGTGTGACCCATACTGCCCGTCTTCACTATCCTGAAGAAAAACTTCACATCAGCGAAGCAGCACCATATCACCAGACCGCCCAGCACCATGAAAAGCAGTGCTATGTACATCATGGCTTACTGCTGGGGCTTCTTGGAACCAAGCTCCCTCATGAGAACTGCTCTCCTGCGCCTTGCACTCTTGCCGTGCAGCATACCGCCGCCCACACCGAACTGCTTCATCATCTTCTTCATCTGCTCATACTGCTTGAGAAGCTGATTTACATCAGATACCTGTGTGCCGCTGCCCGCAGCTATCCTTCTCTTGCGCTTGGGGTCTATAATGGAGGGCTTTCTGCGCTCTGCCATAGTCATGGAGTTTATCATGGCCTCGGTCTTCCTCAGGGAAGCTTCGCCCATCTCCACGTCTTCATCGCTTATCTTGCTGGCACCGGGGAGCATCTGTATGATGTTCTTCACGCTGCCCATTTTCTGTATCTGCTTCATCTGGTCAAGCAGGTCGTTGAGGTCAAAGCCCTCCTCCTGCATTTTCCTGGCCAGTCTCTCAGCCTCTTCCTCATCGACGGTCTGTGTAGCCTTTTCGATAAGGGTGAGCATATCGCCCATGCCGAGTATTCTGGAAGCCATTCTCTCAGGGTGGAAAGGCTCGAACTCATCAAGTTTTTCGCCCATGCCCACGAACTTGATAGGCTTACCTGTAACAGCCAGCACCGACAGTGCCGCACCGCCTCTGGTATCCGAGTCAAGCTTTGTCAGTATCACCGAGTCGATACCCAGCGCCTCATCGAAGCTTGATGCAACCTTTACAGCGTCCTGACCGATCATGGCGTCAACTACCAGCATGATCTCGTTGGGCTCTGCTATCTTCTTGATGTCCTTAAGCTCGTCCATCAGCTGCTCATCTATATGCAGACGGCCTGCTGTATCTATGATGACCAGGTCATTGCCGTAGTCCTTTGCCTGCTTAAGGCCTTCCTTGACTATCTTGCGGGGGTCTATCTGTCCCATTTCAAACACGGGGACTTCTGCCTTAGCCGCAACGACCTTCAGCTGGTCTATAGCCGCAGGTCTGTAAACGTCCGCCGCTATCAGCAGAGGTCTGTTGCCCTGCCGCTTGAACATCTTTGCCAGCTTTGCCGCATGGGTAGTTTTACCCGAACCCTGCAGACCGCACATCATTATAACGCAAGGCGGTTTGCTGGGGAAATTTATCTTTGAGTTTGCCTCGCCCATGAGCTTGACAAGCTCGTCATTAACTATCTTTATGACCTGCTGTCCGGGAGTAAGGCTTTTCAGCACGTCCTCTCCGACACTTCTCTCAGTAACATTAGCCACGAAGTCCTTAACGACCTTATAGCTTACGTCTGCTTCCAGCAGGGCCATCTTGACCTCTTTCATAGCCTCCTTAACGTCGGCTTCTGTCAGCTTTCCTCTGCCTTTCAGCTTTTTGAATACGCTGCCCAGCTTTTCACTTAATCCCTCAAATGCCATAGGTCCTGACCTCCCTGTCCATTTTCATAATTCTATATATCGCCGATCATTCTTCCTCGGCTTCCTCTATAAGTCCCTCGGTATCATAGTCTGCCAGCTTGCTGTCAAGGTTCTCCAGCAGAACTATGGTCTTTTCAGCGATAGGCCTTGAGAGGCTTATGCGCTTGCATTCATTGAAGATATCCAGTGCCTGTGCCTTGAACTCTTTCAGCTCCTCCACATACACCCGCTGGGCTTTCAGCAGCCCCAGCTTCTCTTCATATTCCACCAGTGCTTTTTCGCAGTGCTTTACCGCGTCATGCACGCCCTGCCTTGAGATATTGCATTCAGCCGCTATCTCGCCAAGGCTCAGGTCATCGTTGTAATACAGGTCCATTATGTTGAACTGCTTATCGGTCAGCAGCTTACCGTAAAGATCGAGCAAGCTGTACATCTCAAAACTCTTTGCCATGACGGTGCGCTCCTTTCCGACGATGTGTACCTTTTTTTGCACATCTGTAAAGTTATCAAGCTTTACAACATAAACTATTATATAACATCTTCCCCCATTTGTCAAGAGGGGTCGGATAAAAACATAAAATTTAACAATTTATTATATAAATCACGAGAATTATATGTTATAATTTTAAGATACAATAATGTGATAGTTTATAAGTAAGTTATTATCCGCACTATTTTCCCCTGCATAAAGCGGATAGATGAAGAGGAGGCGCTTAAAAGATGATAAGCTGTGTACTCAAAAATGACAGATATGAG
Organism: Ruminococcus sp.; assembly: GCF_017464355.1. Lineage (GTDB taxonomy): Bacteria > Bacillota > Clostridia > Oscillospirales > Ruminococcaceae > Hominimerdicola. Next base: position 60,523 of record NZ_JAFUAG010000005.1, read on the forward strand.
ATCAGGATACCGTCCCTTACCTACGGCACCGCTAACTTTGACAGATATGACAGCGATGAGATGTATTTCTCTTTTCTGGATAAGTATGTGGAGCTGGGGGGCTGGTGCATAGATACTGCCCGTGTTTACTGCGACTGGGTCGAGGGCGGTGCAGACGCCAGCGAGAAAGCTATCGGCAGGTGGCTGAAAGCCAGGAACTGCCGTGACAAGGTGCTGATAGCCACCAAGGGCGGCCACCACGACCGTGAAACGGGCGAACCCAGGCTTGACCGTGCAAGCCTTGAATATGACCTTGCAAAGTCGCTGGAATGCCTGGGCACGGACTACGTTGACATATATTACCTCCACCGTGACTGCACTGATATACCCGTGGAGGAGATAATGCCCATACTCAACGAGTTTTATGAGCAGGGCAGGATACACTTCATAGGTGTTTCAAACTGGACCACCGCCCGTATAGAAGAGGCCAATAAGTACGCTGAGGCCAACGGGCTGGAGCCTATACGCATAAGCCAGATAAACTATTCGCTCGCCCACGCAAGCACCGATATCCTCGGTGATGACACACTGGTCTGCATGGACACCAGGGAGTTTGGCTGGTACCGCAGGCACAACTTCCCTGTTATGGCATTCTCGCCACAGGCAAAGGGCTTTTTCGCCAAGCTTGCCAGGGGTGACGCCGCCACAAATCTTCCCGAGAGCCAGTATGCTTCCACCGCTAACCTGGCAAGGCTCGCAAGGGTGAAAATGCTTTGCCAGCAGACAGGTACACCTCCCGCAGTGGTGCCCCTGGGTTATCTGAACAGCCAGCCTTTCTTTGTATCATCTGTTTTCGCAGTTACCAAGCTCTGGCAGATGGAGGAGAACATGGCAGCCCAGGACCTTGTCTACGATGAAAAGACCCTGGCATTCCTTGACAACAGGATATAACTGCGGCAGGCGCATTTCTCAGTGCCGCTTACAAGAGTTTTCAGCCACAGTATTTCCGTTTTTCGGAAGCGCTGTGGCTTTTTATGTCAAAAAGCTGCGTCCCTTTTAAAAGGCCGCAGCTATCTTTTCGTTTACGGAGATGAATATATGAAAAATGATATGGATATGCTGCACGGCTCTATCGGCGATAAGCTGATGAAGTTCGCCCTGCCCCTGGCGGCAACGGGTATATTGCAGCAGCTTTTCAACGCGGCAGATGTGGCCGTGGTAGGTAACTGGGTAGGCAAGAAAGCCATGGCTGCCGTGGGCTGCAACACCCCCGTCATCACCCTGATACTCAGCCTTTTCACGGGTATCTCTATCGGCGCAAACGTGGTCATTTCCACCCTCATTGGCCAGAAGCGCCATGAAAGGGTGAAAAGTGCGGTGCATACCGCCATACTTTTCGCCTTTGTGGGCGGCGTTATCTTTGCGGGGATATGCGAGCTGCTCTCACGGCAGATACTCAGTAAAATGTCCATTCCCGACAATGTATTTGAAATGGCCCTGCTGTATTTCAGGGTCTATATCGCAGGTATGCCCGTCATACTGCTCTATGACTTCTGCTCCGCCGTTTTCAGGAGCTACGGCAACACCCGCACGCCACTTATCTGCCTGATGACCTCGGGGGTCATCAATGTGCTGCTCAACCTGTTCTTCGTTATCGTCCTTAAGATGACAGTGAACGGTGTGGCGCTGGCAACGGTCATATCAAACCTCATAAGCTCGGTGCTGCTCATTTACTTCCTTATGAAAGAAAAGTCGGAGATACACTTCTCACCCTCACAGCTGCGCATTGACAAAAAGCAGCTGGCTTCCATGGTGGCCATAGGACTTCCCGCAGGGCTGCAGGGCATGGTCTTCGCTATTTCAAACATACTTATCCAATCCTCCATAAACAAGCTTGGCAGCGATGTCATGGCGGCTTCGTCGGCGGCTTTCAACATCGAGATATTCGCCTACTACATACTAAACTCCTTCGGCCAGGGCGCCACCACCTTTGTGGGACAGAACTACGGTGCCAAAAACCCCGAAAGATGCATTCGTGCCACCAAGATCGCCATGGCTCAGGATATGGTCATCACCGTGGTCATGTCACTGCTCATACTCCTCGTGGGCAGACATCTGCTGCATATCTTCAACCCCGACCCCGAGGTAGTTCGTATCGGCAGTATCCGCCTGAAATATATCCTGCTCTCCGAGGGCATAAACGTGGTCATCGAGATACTCTCGGGCTGCATGAGGGGCTACGGACGCTCCATAGTGCCCGCCCTCATCTGCACCGCAGGCATATGCGGGGTGCGCATAACCTGGGTATATACCGCCTTCCGCCATAGCCAGACCTTTTCTACCCTCCTCATCGCCTACCCCCTCAGCTGGGCTGCCACAGGCACCGCACTGGTCATAGCCTATACTATCCTCCGCCGCCATACCATGAAGCCTTTCTTCCAGGAAAGCAAACTCTGACATAAACCCACCCGCCGCGGCGGGTTTTACCTCAGCAGTGTTATGGTGCGGGCGTCGGCGTTGAGTTCGGCGGTGAGGCCTATGGGAATGGTGAGCATGGGGGCGCAGTGGCTGAGATCGCATTGGGCGAGGACGGGTATAGAGGGTCTGCCTATGCATTCATATACGAAGTCGCAGTATGACATAGCGGTCTCGCTGTCTGAATAGTCACGGGGCTTGCCGATGATAAGCCCGCCCAGCTTTTGGAACACCCCGCAGAGGTCAAGCTGTGCGAGAAAGCTTTCCACCCATTCGGCGCAGGACTGCGTATCCTCTATAAACAGGATATCGCCCTGCTTTATCTCAGGCATATAGGGTGTCCCCCAGACGCTCATCATAGTCCAGAGGTTCCCGCCGATGAGCCTGCCCCTGACCTTGCCGCCGCAGAGCGTAACAAGTTCATTGGGTATATGCTTTTCCTCCGTCAGGGGCTGTGACCAGTCGATAAGCTCATCGGAGTAGGCAGCGGGGGGCTGATAGGTGTAGCTTTCCTCAAAGTTCAGCACATCGCAGAAGCATTTAAGTGCGATATCACGGTAGGGGCTGAGCCTTGCATAGCTTGTCACAAAATTAGTGCCGTAGTAGTCGGGTATGCCTGTTTTGGCATACAGCGCCAGAAGAAGCGATGTAACATCGGACATTCCCACAACGGGCTTGGGGTGAGCTTTGTAATACTCGTAGTCGATAAAGGGCAGCATACCGTTGGTCACATTGCCGCCTACGCTGGCCATGAGTACATCCACCTCAGGGTCACGCAGCAGGCTGTTGAACTCATCTGCCCTTTCACGGGGCGTGCCTGTGCGGTAGGCATTTTTCCTGCCCCACAGCTTGCCGTGCTTTACCTCAAAGCCCTGTTCCCTCATATAAGCCTCCGCCCGTGCGGCTGCCTCAGGGGCTTCGTTTATTATGCACCATGAGGGGCTGAAGACCCCTATGACCGAACCTTTTCCTATCTTCATCTGTGTTCCCTCCGATACTTATGTTTTTCCGAATTTTCTCAGGGAAAGTATAGCATATATCCTGACATATGTCAACGGGCGTTCCCTATTGACTAATTTAACAAAAAGTGGTATGATGATACAGGTAAAAACTGCATGGGCTGAACGCTGCGAGGTGTCAGCCTTTTGATAAAGATGCAAGTTAGCTATATCTAACTCATAGATAGCAGAAAGGAAAAACATGAAAAAGAAGACCCTTAAATACCGCATGATGCTGGCGGGCGCAAGGCTGCTCCCCCTTAAAAAGCTGATGGCACAGCCCCCCGAGAAGACTCAGAAGCTCTTTGCAAAGGCTTATAAAGGCGAGAATATACCAAAGCTCAGCGACCCAAAACTCACTATAAGCAAGGGAACTGTTTCAGGCTCATCGGTGCTTTTCATCAAGCCGAAAAAGCCCACCGACAGGCTGATGATATATCTGGTCGGGGGCGGTATGCTTAAATACCCCAAGCCCTCTCAGGTAAAGGATGTCATGAGCCTTGCCAAGGAATGCAGCATAAACGTAATGCTGCCCTATTACCCCCTTGTGCTGGAGGGGCACAGCCTCACCGATGTGTATGCCATGCTCTATGAGCTTTACAAAAAGGCTCTGAAAAAATTCTCCCCCGAAAATATCGTATTTGCAGGGGGCTCCTCAGGGGGAAATCTGGCGCTGGGGCTCATATCCCACATCAATGAAACAGGAGAGGGTCTGCCCCTGCCCGCAAAGGTATATGCAGGCTCCCCGGGTTCTCTGCTTATAACCGACGAGGAAAAAGCCGCCGCCATGAAGCTTGAAAAAACCGACGTCATCATGAGCGTAAAGGCAACTGAAAACATCTGGGAGGGCATGACAGGGGGCAAGCCTGTTCCCGACTACATGAAATATCTCCAGCTGGGCAACTATACGGGGCTCGGTAATGTATACCTCAGCTTTGGCGGAGATGAGGTCTTTGCCGCAGCCGCCGAGAGCATAGTGGCTCGTCTTAAAGAATGCGGTGTGGAGCATATCACCATGGAGATAGGTGAGGGTATGTACCACAGCTACGCCATGATGCCCCTGGTTAAAGATGCCGCCGAGGGCTACCGCCGTTTCAGGGAATACATTTCCCATCAATAAAGAACGGAGAGTTATCTGCAATGAAGTACTTTGAATTCGGAAAAGAGAACGACATCACCCTGCTGCTGCTCCACGGTGTAGACACCACATGGCAGCTGAGTTTTGAAAAGTTCATCGAGGCTGCAAAGTCGAGATACCATATAATTGCAGTGGCGGAAGACGGCTTCAACACCGATGAACCCGAGACCGATGCTGTCAGCGTTATCGCCGAGGCCCACAAGATAACCGAGTACCTGGTGGAGAATTTTGACGGTAAGATAGATATTATCCTTGGTGAGTCCCTGGGTGGCATGATAATGACCGAGATACTCCTTGACCCCCGCATAAGCGTACACACAGCCATTGCCGACGGCTTTACCATTCTTGAATATCCCCCCTTCCGCCATGACCTGCCCAAGCGCCTTTTCGCCAGCGCCATAACTGCGGTGGAGTTTTTCGCTTTCAGGCACATGGGGCTTTTCAACAAGCTGCTGGGCGAGGATATAGATGACATGATATTCAGGGAGGCTTCAAAGGCGACCCTATGGAACCTTGAATATTCCATGATGCCCTACCGCTACAAGCTTGAAGCCTTTGACCTGGCCGACACATACCTCTGGCACGGCGAGAACGAACCCGGCATGAAGCACGTTCTGCGCAAGGTGGACAGAACGAAATACCACTTCAAGCACCTGGTCTTCAAGGGCAAAGGCCACGGTTCCCTGCTGCGCTGCCCCGAAAGAATGATACGTGAGATAGACCGTGCCTACAAGGGCTATGACAAGGACTATGTGACAAGGCTGTAGATATCGATATGACCCCCGTATGCCGCAAAGCACACGGGGGAATTTTTTTCGGTGAGCAATAATGATGCACTTGAATTTATATATGATGAGCTGTACAAGCTTACAGAAAAGGGGTACATAAAAGAAGCGTTTGAATTAAGCACTTATCTCTTCAAAGAGGTTTCAGATGTTGCTATTGATGATTCGGACGAGGGGCTGTCAACTTTCGGCTCAGAGCTTCGTGATCTTTGGCATGACCTTTCAGATAAAGCTGACGAAAACACCGCTATAGAGATGTATGAATGGTTTGCATCACACCTTAACGGCTGGGTCATCGACTATATGGAGGAATTCCTTGAAGATGCGATATACGAATGCTTTGAAAGCGAGGATATCCTGAATAAAAAGCTAGCCCTTGCAGATACTCGTATAAAGGCAGCCAATAGTGTCTGGGAGAAGAAAAAGTGGATATTGCACCGAATAACTGTTATGAAACAGATCGAAGCCCCCGAAAATGAATTTGTCAGCTATTGCAGGAAATTCTATGATGACGCCGATATACGCAGAGAGCTTGTAAACTACTATGTCGCAGCGGAAAAGGCAGAAGAAGCGATCAATGTTCTTAATGATTCACTTAAAAACTATAATAATTCAGGTGAGACAAAAGAAAACCATGCTCAGATAAAGGAACTGTATAAAAAGCTCGGCAACAAGGAAGAATACATGAAACACCTATGGGTGCTTGTGACAGAGCATTGCAGTCTTGACTATTTCCGTGAGCTTAAAGCCCAGTACTCCGATGACGAATGGCAGACAGTACGGGCGAAGGTCTTCCGGGCAAATTCATCATATATGCTTATGCAGTTATATTATGAAGAAAAGCTCTATCACAGGCTGATGACTGAGATCGAGAAGGAGGGCAGCACTTTCTGCATAAAAGAATATGAAGATGTCCTCATCAAGCTGTATCCCCAAAAAATCTTGAAGCTATACGCAGAGAGTCTCAACCGTGAAGCACGAGGCACAGCAAAACGAAGCACTTACGCATACTGGGCAGCTGACCTGAGACATATGCTGACCATCGAGGGCGGTTATGAAGTGGTATCAGGAATTCTTGCAGACTGGCGTATGAGATACAAGAACCGCCCTGCTATGATGCAGGAGCTTGACAGTGTGAGGATATAAAAAAGCACTGTACCTCCTAATGGAAATACAGTGCCGTGCCTATAGTTATGTCATTTTCTGAATTTATAAACGGTGTTTAATATTCTTATATTTTTATGATCAAATACTACGATAGTATCCTCAAATACGCATACCGAGAGGCTATCAAAGAACATCAACCAAAAAAGATATGCCAAATTATGAAACATACAATTTGGCATATCTTTTTTATCTTTTCATGACCCAAAACAATTTAGTATAACTTTGGTTGTCAAAACCCGATTTTTGGACGTTACCCAAAAATGCAAAGACCTCGCAAACGGCGTGTTTGCGAGGCTTTAAGCTGCAGGGGCACCAAGGGTCGCTCCCTGCGGGCAGTGCTTAGTGTTTTTCACGCTGCCCTTTCCGCTGTCAATAGATCGAAAGACACATAAACTTAAATCCGCATAAGCGGTGAAAGGAAAAAACATGAAAAACACAAAGATGATCGCAGTAGCAAATCAGAAGGGCGGTGTGGGCAAAACCACCACTACCATCAATGTAGGTGCAGCGCTTGCACTTATGGGCAAGAAGGTTCTTCTCGTTGACCTTGATACGCAGGAGTCGATGTCCAACTTTTTCGGCATATACAATGCTGACAACAATATTGGCAAGGCGCTCTACAAGACGGTCAGCCGTGAAGCTATTGACCTGGCGGACTATATCGTTACAAACGAGGTAAACGGAGTTGATATGATACCGGCAGAGCTGAACACCATGCAGCGTATCGCCATAGACCTTGTATCGGTAAGAAGCAAGGAAACGGTTTTCCGCAGACTTATCAATCAGAACAGTGAAGTGCTTGAAAGATACGACTACATTTTGCTTGATTGTCCCCCCTCCCTCAATGTTATACTGGATAACGCACTTACGGCCAGCCGATATGTGCTTATCCCCTGTCAGGCTCACCCTCTGAGCTATCCCCCGCTGCCTAACCTGCTTTTGCAGATAGATGAGATCCGGGCAGAACTGAACGAAAACATTGAAGTCATCGGCATTGTGCCAACAATGGTCGATCGCAGCTCCAACAGCAGACAGACCGTCGATATGCTGCGTGAAAACTACGCTGACACACTTTTTGAGACCGAGATAGAACGCATGGCCGTTGCCGCAAATTCCGCACTTACCGAAAAAGCGGTCGTGCTTTCCAATGCAAAGGACAATCGGGTATCCCGTGAATACAAGGATCTCGCTAACGAACTGGTCAACCGTATCAAGGGGGTGTAAGGCATGAAATTTGACAAGGTAAAAGAAACATTCTCGGAGAGAAAAGAAAAAGGCAGCATAAAGGAGAGCCTTATCTCCGCCGAAGAAGTGCTGAACGAGATAACCGAGATAGCTATGCACAAGCTGGATATGTACGCCGATGAGGACGGCAACCAGCCCTTTGATAGGATTATACTCCACCCATTCTCCATCGACAAGTGTTTCTAACTTTCCCCATTCAGGTTTTCCAATGTCACGCCCTTTTACTCTAATCGGAATTAAAGCATCGTGCTGACAAAACGGCAACGGATCATTAATGTCTATCCAACCTCTTTCATCTATTTCATCATTCCAATCATCATATACATCTTCCAAATCATTATAATACTGGTCAAACGAACATTGAATTGCATCTATACTGCAATATTGAAATAGGAAAACCCCTTCGTTTTTTGTTTGATAAATCATTATTTTGTGAATATAATCACTCTCGTTGCACTTCATAGGATTTTTTAGAAAAGCATATTTCCTCATACTACAGCCTCCGTATTCAATTTGAGGGTTACTGCTGAACTTATTATATATCAATTTTATGAATCAGTCAACCACCCACTTTCATCAAACTGCCGCCCAGACTGCGCAATAACTGCGCCGTACCAGATTACAATTTCAAGTATGACCGCCGACCGAAGCGGCGGCATAAAAGAGAGAAAGTCGCTGACGCTCCAATTCTCGCCATGACAGCGAGAAAACCGCCGAAAGGCGGTAAAAGCCGTGCCGATGAAAAATCGGCACTCTCAGTTCGCAAGCACGGTGGATTGTGCCGCGTTTCGGAAAACACGGACAAATCCACGATACTTGTCAGGGGAAAAATTTCCCCTAAAACCCCTAAATAAAAAGACCGCTGATGCGGTCAAAAGCGAAAGGAGACTTTTATGACAAAAGCCGAAAAGAATTACAAGAGAGATTACGGTCACAAGGACAGTGCAGAGCTTGCTTTGAATTACACCCGTGACGGTATGCGTGAGGAACTTGACGGTGTGCTTGAAAAGGTCAGTCCCGATGAGCTTACAGCGGACGAGCAGGAGTATCTAAACGGACGGGATCAGTGTCGTAATCATACGCTGAATATCCGCTTCAATGATACCGAATGGGAGCATATTTGCAGGCAGGCGGAGCTTCTTCATGTGAAGAAGTCAAGTTATGTCAGGGAGTGTGCGAAAGCGCACTATGTTCTGATGATGGATCAAAGCGACATGAATGGCATTATCGGTGCGGTCAGAGCCTTATCCACCAACGTGAATCAGATTGCCCGACGAGCCAATAAAACGAGCAGAATTTACAGCGAAGATATTACTACAACGAAAGAGAGTGTGAATGCGATTTGGCAGTTACTAAGCTACATTGTTATTAAGGACAGCGATGACTTTGCAGATTTCCTGCTGAAATGCGCTCAGAACGGCATACTTGTCTACTACGATCCGGAGCATACGATAGACCTGAAATTTATGCTTGCGGAGCAGAAGGAACGCAATCCGAGAGCCAAAATGACGAGGGCGAAAACACTTGGGTGGTTTTACGAAACGGAGCAGATCAAAAGCCGTATTATCCACTACAAGAAAGCTATGGAAAAGAAGCCGAGAGCGCTGATAAGGCGAGTGCCTGTGCAGGCGGAGGAAAACAAGTTTATCCGTGACAGCATCGACCGCACCAACATGAAGCTGACAAGCAAGGCGATGAATATTCTTGCCAAGTATGGCGTGACCGCTGAGGAGGCGAAAGCTGAGAGCATCGCAGCGTTCAGCGAGAGGGTGGCGCTTGTTCAGGAACTTAACGATATTTCGGACGAGATCAAGGAGCTTGAAGAACGTGCCGAAACGCTGAGAAAATTCTGGGCTTTCAAGCCGTATTACGATGAATACAAGTCCCTCAGCGGACGAAAACAGGAGAAGTATAAAAAGGCTCAGAAAAATGCTCGATATAAGGCTATCAAGCTAAAAGCGGACGAACTGTCGCAGGCGGCGAATGAGATCGAGCAGTATCTACGTCAGGAGCAGAGCAGGGAGCGCAGAAAAAGAAAAATAGGAGTGTGCTTGAATAACAGGCTCTCCGACGAACGGAGTGTCAACACAGAAATGTTTCCATAAACAAGAAAACTCCCGTATCAGCAAAGAATACGGGAGTAGATCTTATTCAGTTTCTTTTCTTCTGCGTAGTTTTAAATATCCAATGCCTGACATTGTCAATAAACCAACAGCAGCTGTTGCAGCAGTACTCAGATCAATGCCCGTAGGCAGTGTACCGTTAAGTGTGTTCGTGTACAAGACCTTATGGTCATCTGCAAGCGTACCTGATATTGTTTTATTATTTACAGGGTCTTCCTCTGTACTTCCCACGGTTCTTGTGATCGATGTTATGTAGTCATCTGCCTGATTTTCGGTCAGTATGTAGCCTGTATTTTTAGGCAATCCTTCAAACACGATCTTTTCACCATGAGACAGTGTGAATGGAAACGTGCCGTCATTATTAAGAGTAATAGTTCTATTCCTCTCACCATTAAAGGTCGCACGAAGTCCTGTTCCTGTAATTGCTGTGCCGTCCGCGGCAGTAAACCTGATCACAAAGCTGAAATCCTTTGCTTTATTACCAAGATTTCCTGCTACGGTCTTATCCACTTCAAGTGTGTACGTTGGCACTTTTTTGTTTTGGAGCGAATAAGTATATGCCGTTCCGCTTACAGTTGCATCACGGAAGAACTTATATTCATCTGAATTGATCGTTTCAGTGTCAGCACCGTTGATCAAAGGTGTATATGCAGTAGGGCAATCCTCCCATAGGAAGTATACATACTTGTATGTCACAGTATTGCCTGCGCCAACGCTGACCTCCTTGCTCTTTTCAAGATCGGCGATCTCCTGCTGCCATTTGTTGTCTTTGTTCAGCTTGACCGTCATAAATTTCGGCTCAACGCTCATGTAGTATGTTTTTCCGTCATCAGTAGTATACTTTAATGCTCTGCCGAGATAGGTGTTCAGGAACGATGGAATCGTAGGTTCTGCTTCCGAACTGCCATACTTCATGACAGTGCCGTCTTCGGCGATCGGCATTTCATTTCCGTTTTCGTCAAACCATATCTTTTTGACTGTGATAACATACTTATCATGTATCAGCGTTTTGGTATTTGTAAATTCCACAGCCTGCCTGTCTTTTACGGTTTGCTGACCTGTTGTAACACCGCCGTCCGTGTTCGCAGTATTCGTCTGCGCATACTCTTCAAGGCTCGTATCTGTCAGCGTTTCCTCGGTTATGGTGTATTTTGCCGTTGCAGGAAGATCGCTGAACGTTACGTTTTGCGACTGTTTCAGCTTGGTCTCGAAGCTGACATTTCCGTTTTTATCAACGGCTTTACCCGAAGGCAGCCAGCTGTACGGATATTCAGGAACAAGTCCCGAGAAGTTTACAGTAAATGAAAACTCTGTATCTCTCCATTCCGTATCATCATCAAGACTCAGCGTCTTAAGCGTTCCCGTGCCGTCATTTTCATTCAGCAGAGATGTCTTGCTCAGTGTAAGATCATTTGTTATGATACGGTTCTCGATGACGACCTCAGCCTCTTCATTCTTACGGATAGTTCCTGACAGCGGTGCAGCAGTGACTATCTCATACAGGGCGGTATCGTCTATGGTTTCGCTGACCGTGTATTTCGCACCCACAGGCAGACCCGACAGGATAATCTCCTCATTGGCTTTCAGCTCAAACTCTGCCTGACCGTTTGCGTCGAACGGAGTTTTTGTGTAAGCTGAATTATCTGACTTTTTCATAACGACATTGAAAGTGAATGTCTGATCGGGGTCAAGGACAATGTCATTCTCCATAGTCTTTTTCAGCTTTAAAGAGCCTGTATCCTGATCTGTCGCAGTGTTCACAAGCAGCGCCTTGCCGTCATCGCCCTTTGTTATCTTCGGGTTATTTTCGGAGGTGTCCGCTTTGTATGTGCCGAATTTTTCTTCCCAAAGGTAGAATTCTTCATCGGCATTGTTGACATTCATTACAAGCTGCCAGTCGGGTGAATCGCCGTTGATGACTTTTTTCCATGTAGCCGTTGTTTCCTTTGTGTAGTAGTATTCCGTCACATGGGTATCGTCCAGCGGCACACGAATGGTAAGGTTTATCGTCTGGGGTACGGTGTATTCGCGTTCGCTGACGAATGTTCCCGCCTCACCTGTAATGTACTCATAGACAAATTCGGTCTTGCGGTTCGGGTCTTCATCTACCTCCTTTTCCTCGGCAGGTGACAGCACTGTAAAGCCGTTGGGGGCTTCGGAATAGTCCTGTGCAGCAGCCCTCAGCGCGCCCCCTGCAAACAGCGGGCGGGAAGCGGAATTCAGTGCGTTTGTGGAATCGAAGCTGTACCCCTCTTTTCCTGTAAAGAATGACTTGTAGTAATCTGAGTAGTACTCGCTTGTAAACTCTGTTGCATCTATTATATATGCTGAATTAAAATAAGGACCATACAGACGACTATCATTATCATTTGTTTTCCCATTATAGATAAAGGTCCCATATGAGCTGCCATTAGCTATGCCTCTTAAGTAATCCTCGTGATAAACAACATCGAGATGTTTTGGATTACCCTGTATATAGCCTCCGGCATTAACTGGGGTATCATTATTCTGAGCATTTTTAAACCTGGAATCATAGAGATTGATTCTGAAGCAATCGTCCATCTCCTTGTTCCAAGAACAATTCGATGTGGTGTTCCATTTACACTTAGCAAAAATCTTACAGCAAGTGGCATTTATTGCTGTTCCGCCAGACCCATGATTTCCGAGATTCATAAATGCAGACCGTATATCACTAAGCTTGGTATCAGAAGCTGTTCCGGTCGAAAAATTACTTAAATCAATATATTCCATCCAGAAACAATTATAAAACCACTTATTTATAGTTTCCAGATTAGGACAATCTGAAAAACCTCTCAGGTCGATCTTCTGGAGAGCTCTACACTCACTGAACATACTGTCCACAGATGTCAGCTTGTCGGCTGCTGTGAACTTGGTGTAGTCGAGCTTTATCTCGGTGACAGCTTTCATATTTTCAAACATACTTGCAAAAGTAGTGACGTTTGAGGTCGTGAAGCCACTGAGATCAAGCGATGTGACCTTTTCACAGCCCTTGAACATATTGCTCATATTTGTCAGCTTATCTGTAGTGACGAGCGAACTCAGATCAATTGAAGTCAGGTTTGAACAGCCCTCAAACATACTCTGCATGGTAGTCACTTTTTCGCCGTTGAAATCATTCAGGTCAATTGAAGTAAATCCGCTGTTGTTACAGTTTTTAAACATTTCCTGACAGCTTTCAGGCAGATAGATTATGTTTGCATCGCTCCACCACTTGACCTTTTTGTCGGTAGGATCCCACCATGCGTAGAACTCTCCGTCCTCGCCGTCAACATCGGCTTTGCACGCAATAGCATTGTCAGGCTTGGTTGAGGAACGCTCTAATCCTGTAAAGTTCGCTTTGTTACCTTGTATCAGTGTTTTTAGTCCGTCACCGATCGTAACGACCTTGACACTCACCGAGGGCTTCTCATTTTTCAAATGCACCGTCGGGAATTTCGGGGCGCTTGGATCAACTGTTATCTCGCCTACCCATGATTTGTCGATGTTCTTTTTATCTTCATAGGTCGGCTCGTCACCTATACGGATATAGTCCGCATTCTCGGGTGAATAAGCATCATCATACTCATGTGTCGAAATGTTCAGCACAAGGTATTCAAGTGCATTGCTGTCATCAAATACGACCTTGCCGCCTGTTACACTGAAAGTCTTGTCGGCTATGGTTGCATAGCCCTTGGGGGCAGTGGTCTCCGAAAGCGTATATCCGCTGCCTGGTATCAGCTGTACCATATCGAATTCGCCCTTGATACTGCCGCCTGTGACGGTCTGCTTCCAGTTCGTGCCGTCAAAGGTCCACTTGAAGTCAGCGGCTTCATCTCTTTTGATATAGGACTGTTGCAGTGCCGCATATCTGTCATTCAGCGTTGTGGGGGCTGTGACTGTAAATACAGCGCCGTCAAGAGGGTTCTTGCTTATGCTGTCAGCCTTGATGAGCTTTGTACTTGCCAATGGGTCATTACTGATAGTGTTTTCTTTAATGCCTTCAATGCTGAACGTTGCCGAGTAATTGCCCGTCTTTGTTACAGTTACTGTATAGGAATTTGTTGCAGGCGCAGCATATCCGTCAGCAGGATATTCCTCGGTAAGCGTATATGTTCCCGGTTCAACTGAACTGAAAGTCACTGTGCCGCCTGTGCTGTATTCAGTCATATCAACAGAAGTGTTCAGGTCTGATGTACCTTTCAGCGTAAACTTTGCACCGCTGATGTTACCGCCTGTGACAGAATCGACTTTGGAGAATACAATATCGGTATGGGGTCTGGGCTCATTGGTTATCTTGTATATGCCGTTTTCCTTTTCAAGCTCAGTGCCGTCTATCTCAACGATAGTGACCAGCCCGTCAGGCCGAACAGTTACTTTTTTCGACTCCTTGTCAAGAATATGGTCATCGTCCGAGATAGTTTCCGTCAAGGTGTATGTTCCTCTTTCAAGATCTTCAAAAAGAACCTTGCCTTGTTTGTCCGAGGTAAGTGTTTCATCATAGGGTTTTCCGTAATCGGAAATTCCCGCCAGGTTGAACTGAACACCCTCTATCTTACTGCCTGTCTTACTGTCGTTCTTGGTAAATTCAAGATCGCCTGTGACCATATAGGACACCTCAGTGTAGTCAAAGTGGGTGTAATAATACTGATCCAGCGTTTTACTCTCGTCAGTCGGGTCTATGGGCATATTTGTGAATGAACGGTACACGTTATTATAGGTTTTCAGCGGTGTAAGGAACTGACCGTCCTCCACATCGACCGGTCTTGTATCCAGCCATGACTTCGGTGCTGTCATCGTCACCGTGAAGCTCATGCTCGCGCCCTTTGGCAGTGTGAATTCTTCGCCTGTGTACACGATGAATGCTGTTACTTTGCCAAGATCGCCGGGGTCTTTCCAGTTTACCTCTTCCCAGCCGTCATGCTCCTCATATTCATCACTGTCCTCTTTTATCTCACCCAAAATTGATCTCAGCAGATTCTGACGTTCTACAGCATTTGAATAAACGCTGTCATCATCAAGATCTATGATTTCATTGCCTTTGTATACAAAAAGGTGCAGGTCATTGGCAAGATCGCCCATACGGTTCTCGATAGCTGACAGGTTAAAGCTCTTTACAGTACCGTTCCAATCTCTGTCTTTATTGATACCATAGTTGTATTGTATACCGTCTTTTGTTCTGTAATTCTCTATCGAGTCAAGGATAGCAATATCACGAGCCTTTGTGGTCGAAGCATTTTTCATACGGAAGTGATAAGTGTAATCTTCACTGGGATGAACAACAGCACTCTGTTTCTGTGAAGGATCGGATTTTGAGGAAACATATTTGAAAATACCCGATGCTGTCTGTATCAGCGCAACGATATTCTCCGTTGCTTCCGCATAGATAAATCTCTTGGCATTTCCGTTATCCGGGTCAAGACCTATCATATAGGCAGATTTTGAAACAGCATGATTACCGCCGTTATCAGGATAACCGCCGCCGATATTCTCATTGCCTGTCTGATAAGCGATGGTATTGTTGGCTATCGGCCCGTAGTCCTGAATATCTGCATGAGAATGAACTGTTGCATAGGTCAGCCGATAATTTTTCTGACAGGGAGCATATATTTCCACTGTCATCAGCTTCTGTCCCGAGCCTGCATGGTCATCTTCTCTTGGCAGTACCTTGAACGATGAAGACGGCAGAGGTGTCGATTTATCATCTATATATACGTTCACACTTCCTTCGATCACATCGCTGTAAAGCGGCAGAAGGTCATAGAACACACCCGACTGCTGCTCAACAGGTACATTGTTTACCGTAACGCCGTCGATCGCACCCGAGTAAAGCTCCTGTACTTTAGTTTCCCATGTTACGATATACTGGCGGTTCAGCGTGTCATTTATCGTCTTATACGACTCGCCGTCCTTGCCTGTGATAGGTGCATCATTCTCATTTCTTGCTGTCTTGGTGATAGATGAAGTTCTTTTGTCCTGAGATACAAGGTCAGTACCTGAAACAGCCTTGTGGAACAACGAAGTATCATCATGTGCTTTTACGTCATAGGCACCTGTATTCTGCACGTTTACCTGTTTCAGATCGCCTTCTTTACCATATCCGTTCAAAAAGTTTTTGACACGTTCTGTCGGATTGATCGCAACAGTCGGCTTAGTGTTCAGCTGTACACAAAAATACTCATTGCTTGTGGTCAGCTGATAGCCCGTGACTTTTGCACCGTCTGCAAACTTAAAAGCTGAAGATGATGCCGCTGAAACGATACTTGTATCTATGTCACTGAAAGTATTTGTGTCAGGGTGATACTTTGCAGCTAACACAGCGTCCGGACTGCCGTTTATGTACGCATACAGATCAAGTGTCACGCCCTGATCGTAATCGGAACGATTTGTTATCGGCTCGCCGCTGAATTCCAGTGTATCAGCATCAAAGTTTACCCTATCTGCCGAAAAAGCGAACTCCACTCCGCTGAAATAATAGTCATCAGGCTCCAAGGGTAAAGTATTGGCTGAATTTCCGGGCTGGAGCAATGTAATATTTTTATCCGTGAAAGAATATGTTACATTTTCCTGACCATAAAACGATTCTGCCAATTCGGATGCAACGATCTTCAAAAGCAGATCAGAGGTCATTTCATAGGCGGTAGATATTGACACACCGTCCTTTTCATAGCCTGCTGAACCCATCTCAGCTGTATATTCTCCCAGCGGTGAACTGACTGATATATTATTTCCGTTCACAACAGCTGTAATACTTTTAGTCAGCTTTTCATTGAGATGCTCGATCGTGTTTCCATAAGAATGCATTTTCGCCTCAGTGCTGTATTTCAGCCCTGTAACCGAAGTATTATCTTGCAGGATATTATTCAGTTCATAACTTGTTGTAAGACCTTTTTTGGACGCAGTATAGCTTTCTATCACAGGCGGTATGCTTGGTTTCTTTCTTTCATAGATAAATTCAGCCTGTGTCGTTCTTGTCGTCTCCTTGTCTTTTTTATCCAAAGGAGTTACTTTTCCCTCTGCGTCATTCACAGCTTTATAAGAACCGTTTCTCGGAGCATTGTTGATCGCATCTGTTCCCGTCTTTTCATATCTGGTTATTACCAATGCTGTCGGCGGATTGCCTGTCAGATTTTCAGCGGTAAGAGAATATTCTCCATTGTCATCAGCCACAGGTTTCTCAAAATTGCCGTTGGCAATATTCATGGCAACAAACTGACCCTCTACTGTGTGAGTTACACCGTCTGCATCAGTACCGCTGAGTGTACCTGGCTTATCCGAAACAGTATAATCATATTTTTGAGTTACGGTCGAAACCTTTGAATCTATCTGCCATACCATGTACAGATAATTATCTTTTTCGTCACCCAGTACAAGACCTTTATCTTTGATGAAACTCAATTTTTCGAGCTGATCTGCTGTAAAGAACTCAGTCTGATTGTTCTGCTTGACGGATTTGGAAGTAGACTGTATCTGTACACCTGTATTGATATATACGGGGATCTCACGGGTATCTGCCTTGATCTCGTGGTGGTTATCCGAAGCATCAGGATCTTCAGAATCTTTTGGCCAGCTGTCGATGATGACCGACGCCTTAGCTGCATCAGAAACCTCCAGATCTTCATAGTCCCATGTGTTATACAGCATTTTATATGCCATAGGGAATTCATAGACCTGACCTGCGGAGATAGGTTTTATATTGTAGATCACGATCTCGGGCTTGCCGTCCTGTCCTGTTACTTCTTCGTAAAGAAAGTCATAATCTGTATCATATGTATAGATAATATTATCTTCGGCATCTTTTACAGGAACTCCGTTATCATCGTACAGAGGAACTTTAGGTACATCAGATGCTTTAGGAACAGAGAGTTCGATCACATCACCGTATTTTTTCTCAGCATCACTTCCGCCTGCTTCTGTCTGTCCTTTCAGCCGCAATATGTGAGCCGGGATATGTATCTCTACAAAGCGTTCTTTTATCAGCTCAGTATCGTTATCACCAATTCCCTGACCAGAAAGCGAAAAATCAACTGAATATATAAACTTATGACCTGAATTGGAGTTTGAGGCAGTCCATACATATCCATCTTTTATCTCTGCTGTCTCATCTTTCGCATTATCGTCTTTAAATGCCGAAGAATAATCAGCGCCGCCTGTCAGCTGTATATCAAACAGATTTATAGTATGAGCATATTCTATCGGCTCATCGGCAAAAGATGCTATCGGAGCAGCATTCCCGATAAGCATCGCCGCAGCTGACAAACCGCTTACAATACGCTTTATCAGGCTGTTAAATCTATTCCTCATTCTTATCTTCCTCCTCGTTGTTATCCCGTTTGAAAAGAAATGTAGAAATTGCTATCAAAATTGAATAAAGCATTGTCATTCAGACCGCATTGGCAGAAAAGCTGTCTTCGGTCAGAACGTTTTCGATAAATCCTGTTATCGGATCTCCGTTATTGTCATTAGTAAGCGAAGTATCGGTCGTTGAAGATGTTGTATCAGTCGCTCCTGATGTCGTGTCTGAATCAAAAGTGCCTTAATAGTCGTTTTCAAATTCTATTTTATCGGGCTTTTCGTCCTTTCCCCCGCTCTTAGCGACAACCGTATATTTCAGCGTGCTATCGGAAACGTCCTCAACAAATACTGTTACGCTATAAATATTCTTATCATATTTAATATCAGGCTCATTGCCTTCTTTTTCATAGACCTTGTACACAAAAGTGCCGGGTTCATCAATATCTATCTCAAATTTTCCTGTGCCGTTTTCGGTAATTTCCAACGTATCGGACTTAGGCATCGGAGAAATTTCATTTTCTGATCCAATTATAATAGTATATGTGTGTGTCATGCCGTCCGGTATCTCCAGACAGGTGACAGGTATCTCTGCTTCAAGCGTTACATACGCCAAAGCTCTTATTCCCATAAAAGGAAAAACAAAACAGGAGAGCAAGCATACTGCCATAAGGCATATCAAGCTCCTTATTTTTCTCATAAACTCACTCTCCTCGTAATGTTTTCAATCAATGTAGCAGAATACAAGTGTCCTCGAAATGGAGTCTCCCTCCGCACAGGTGGACAGTGCAAGGATACGCTGACCTGTATCTGCCGTGTAAGTCTCACAATGTTCCTTGATAAATTGCCGTATATCGCCCTTGTCGGGGTCAAATACAGCTTCGTCCTTTGCACTCGCACGCATGGCGGCGAATACAGTAAGGTCGTAGATCTTTTCGGCATCTTTGCCGACGATCAGTGTTCCCGATGAATGACTGTTCAGATATGACGTATCCAAGAAATCGTCCAGTGCGCCGAACATTCGCCCGTATTCCATGTGGTGTCCGTAAATAAGCGAGTAATCATCGGAAAAGTCGGGAGCGTTCCTGCTGTCGAGAAAAATGCTCCCCGACAGAGAATACTTACCGAAAGGATCGGTATTGAGGTACTTTACATTATCATCGCCCTGCATAACGGGGTAGTCGATGTTCGTTCCGTCAATGGTGATCCAAGCGACCATATCATCGGTTATCTGCTGATCCCCATGCGCAGCCTCGTTCTGCCACGGCTTGTACTTTGAAATGTCGTCGTTAAGAGCATGGCTGTATACATAATAGTTATCATACATACACCACATCACGACTAGCAGTATCAGCACCAGCACGATCATAACGAGCCGCTCATAGATGATATTCATTGTTTTCCAGAATCTAAGCAAGGCAGCTTATTCTTCCTCAGCTTTTCTGCGCTTGTTTTTGATGACCAGATAAGCGATACCGCTGATAACTACAACGCCGACTCCTGCGGGGGCAGCCACCGAGAGAAGTATGCCTGTGGGGATCGTGCCCTGACGGGTATTCTTGAATGCAGCGTTTGTATCCTTTGTAAGTGCTGTATCTGCATATTTCGCAGTCCATGATTCAACGGTAGAATCAGTGGTGTCAACAGTAAGACTTGTGATATTGGTACCTGCATCTTCATCACCGTTCTTTGTATCGCCTGTCAGAACAAATTCAGGCTCATAGTCTTCCTGATACTCAGTGATCGTATAGCTTGTTTTATCTGAAAGGCCCTTGATGGTAACAGTATTGCCGTGCTGGAGATAGTAATAAGCTGTTATAGTGCCCTCTGTAGTTGAACCCGAGTTAAGGGCAAATGTATAACCATCATCTGCAACTTTTTTGGTTGTATCCGCAACGAGCTGAGCCGCATTTTTCTGACTTGCATAGCGTGCCTGTGTTGCAGCATTCACTGTCTCGGGAACAGCACTTTCTGCCTCAGCGATGTCCACATCAAACAGATTGCCCGCGGTAGCATTTTTGATCTCGACTTTGAACATGAAGAACTTATCTCTTGAAGCCTGATTGCCGTCAACGGTCTTGCTGAATGTAAGATCGTGAGTGACATAAGTGTTCTTGAATCCAACCGACTTTGTAGCACTTGCCACTTCAAGACCATTTGAAGTCTTTGTTGTATTATCCTCCATAGTTGCGGCTGTACCTGATATTGCAGTATTTGAATTAGAAGGTCCGGTAGTCTGTGTACCAACATACATAACATAACCGGCAATTTTCAGCTTCTTGTTGTATGTATAGGTATAGCTGCCCTCCTCACCGCTTCTGGTATAGTAGGAAGCATCTTCTACGTAGACATCGAGTGTTCTTGTTGTATCGGTATCATTGATAATACCTGTATTTACATTTTCGGACGTTGTTGATTCTGTGATCAAATAACGATAAACTCCCGGCTCGGTAAATCCACAATCTGAGAAATCAAGTTCAACTTCCTTTTCAGCATAGTAAGTTGCTGCATTACCATCGCTGAGTACAACATTATCATTTGTAACAGTAATTGTCGAACCACTTGCCGCATTGCTGCTGCCAAGAGTAACATCGTTTGCTGCATAAGCTACGGGGATCGCACTGCTCTCATTTCCGGCAGTTGTAACAGTAGTCGCTGTAATAGCGGCACTGCCTGCGGTTGCAAATGCAAGATGATCGCTATTATCAGCAACCGTCTTATAGGTGATTTTGTCAGGGTCAACACCTGCAAGTACAGCAAGGGTACTGCTTGTTGCATCAACAGCACTTCCGGCAGTCGCAGTAAAAGTAAAACTGCACGCAGGAATATTTGCGCCGTCCTCAATTTCAAGAACCTTTTTGAGCATAGTGGTATTGTCAGTTGCTAAATCAGCTGTAATTGGTGTTCCGTCTGTATCGGAGTATGCACTTGATCGTGATACCGTTCCGGTTATCAAAGCGTTATTTGATCCGCTCGGAACATCATATTTCGTTCCTGCCGCACTCGCCCCCAAAGGCATTGAAAGAGCCATAGAAGCGATCATTGCCAGCGAAGCCACGCCCGCTGCAATTCGTTTCGTTCTTTTCATTAAAGATCCCTCCTGATAATTCTATTGCTTATATACCACGCTTCCGCATAACGAATACTACCTTGCCCTGTACATCGTCAAGCCCTATCGCACCGAATGTGCGGCTGTCGGATATATCACTTCGGTAGTCATTCATAACGAAAACGCAGTTTTCTGAAACTGTGTATGGGAACGTGATACTTGCTCCCTCTGATGTGGTGGAATATAGCGTATCTTCAAAAATGCCATAACCGTTCACGGTCACATGATCGGCTCTGATGTCAACGCTGTCACCCTATAAATAGAGAATTGAAGCCCTCACGGGTCATTCTTGATGTTTCGCTGTGTATGCTTTCACGGCTCTCACCGCTGATCACAAGTTCGGGTACACTCCGCAGCCGTAAATTCCCGTCCGACCGACGGTATATATTATATTCTTATCCTGTTGTGTAAATTACCATATCTCTCAGGTTGTAGCTTGCGTTCAAAGACCTGTCCTCGGTATATCCGCATGAACACCGAAATGTATCAGAGGATATGGACGCTCCCTTATTCAGCAGGCCGCATGAACTGCAAATGTTCGCCGAGCGGAAGCTCTTTTCTGCTGCCCTGAGCTGAATGCCTGTCTCATGACATTTTGATGTGAGTCTTTCTCTGAATCGCCTTAGCTTCTGACCTAAAAGATACTTCGCTACATAATGATCTTTCATCAGCCGGGAAACATTTATATCAGAAATAGCGATAAAAGACGGCTTGGTTTTCACTATCTCCGCTATTGTCTGGTCTATATAATTGTCACGGATATTGCTGATCTTCCAATACAACCGCTGTAGCTTCAGCTTTTGCTTTTCAATATTTCTGCCCTGTGTCTGACCGTCTTGCTTTTCATTTTCCGGTTTCCTTGAAAACCGTCTATGCTCACGGATACCGAGGTGAAGTCCGATGCCGTCCGTCATTTCGGCAGGAGCGATCGTAGGTTTATCCGGCATATCGAGCAGAACGGAAACAAAATATCGTCCCGCACGTTTGGAGATCCTGCCGCTTTTGACCCATACCCCTATGCTGTTGTAGGGATATAGCCCTTCTCTTTGAGCCGCACCCGGCCGAGTGACGGGATTTTGAGCCTGTGCCGTTCACATTCGCAGTCACGGCTGTTCTTTCTGTAAAAAAACATCTTTACATCGGAGTCCTTTTTCTTCTTGAATTGCGGAAAACCGCCTTTCTTCTTGAAGGACTTCTGAAATGCGTGATCGGCATCGTCAATACTGCGCTTAACAGCACCGGTATTGACCTCTTTTATCCACATATAGTCAGGATCGTTCGGCAGAAACTCATGATTCATCCATATGTTAAAAGCATGACCTCTCATGAACTGTTCTCCGTTTTCATACCATTCCTTATTCTGCGATATGAAAAATTATAAATAGATCTGCATACGCCCTATTGTTTTGTTGATTTTTGTGATCTGCTCGGGTGTCGGGTCTATCTCGACTTTGAAGCTCCTGTACATTTCATCACCTCAAAGGAAAAATCATTACGATAAATACAGATCGTCCATTTCCTCGATCGCCTGCAAACTTTCGATCTGATAGTCCATGTCGCAAATCAGGTTACTATGATAAGGTGCGCCCTCCTCGCCAAGCGTGACCGTTTTTATCAGTAAGGGAGCAACTTTCTCAGCATGAAGCCTATCTTTCAGGACAAACCAACCGAAATTAGTAAACACCTTAACGGTATACTGAGGAGATACATCGGCGAGCGAATCAAAATCGGATCTGGCAGCGTTCCAAAGAAAAAGACTATATATAATAGTATAGTAATGCCGATTGCTATCATGGCAATTAAAATTCATATCTTTTTCCTGTCCTTGTACACCTAAACCCTCTCCTGAGCATATTTGCTGATAGTTAAATCATCTGTTTTCGCAAAATTAAGGATTTGACGATATGGTAAAATAGTTAACATAAAGAATAATAACACACGTCATCGGCATATCCGATTTATATAGCTATTATTAATATCCAGTATATCAAATTTTAAGCACATTGTCAAGATGTTTTGCCAGGTTTTGTATTTATTCATCAAGAGCAACAAATTCGCTGTAAATTTTATTGGAGGTACTACGATGAGCAAAGGAACAATATATAAACGCAAGGACGGGCGCCGGGAGGCTCGTATTTCTATGGGAAAAGATGAAAACGGGAAACGGCAATGGAGGACTTTGCTCTTCGTGCGGGACTAATAGACAGCAGCCGTTATCTCGATGAAAAAGAGTACGCTGACTTACTTGAAAATGGTCAGCTGCCTGAGCGTTTTGAAGATATTATTTCCGAAAATATTCAGGACGACCACGGCGGATATCACCGCTGAGAGCTTAATACTTTAGCAATTATATAAAGGGAGAAAGGATAGACCATGAACATAGAAGACGCTTTTTTTGAGTATCCTTACGCTGAGTTCAGGAGTGATCTTGAAGAAGAATTCACTGATATAGTCAAGAGAAAAAGAAAGGTATATATGACGAGTATCGGGCTCATCGGCCTGGGAATTGCTTTTCTCCTGACCTTTCTGCTCACCCGGGCTGCTTGTGCTGGCACTTGTGTTGATGATAAGTGGTTCTATGATAGTAAAAAGCACGAACAAGAGTGATGAACACAGGCTGGAAATTACCGCAAGCAGCACAGAAATGGAGCTGGTCTATCTGACTAACAGCAGATACTTCAAGCGGATATTTACCGCTGATCTTAACGATACAGTAATTGGATTCCCGTTAGTCCAATCACTGCTTTCATTATAACTTAGGTTTCGAGTGCGTGTAAACCATGCCTGGCTTGTCATGGATCTATACAATTGTAATTATTATAGTACGCTGGCTTCCAACATAAACATCTTCGGCTCTGATCTAGGTATTGCCAAGCTTACATCGGGAAATCAGATAAACTTTTACGAGTTGGTCGATCCGGAAAAACCCCTGGCCGTTTTCATGGTAGTACCCGATGATAATCCTGCCCGTTGGATAATCAGTTCCCTTTTCGTAAATCAGTGCTACAATTCACTGGTATCACTATCCGCAAAGTGTATAGGTCAGAAACTGCCTCAGAGGGTGCATTTTATCCTGGACGAATTCGGCAACATGGTGCGAATACCCGATATGGACAGCAAAATTACCGTCGGCGCAGGCAGAAATCTGCTATTCAATATGTTTATCCAGGACCTTAACCAGCTGGACACAAAGTATGATAAGGCCGCAAAGACGATACGTTCCAACTGCGGTAACATGATATATATAAACTCCCTGGACAAGGATACGAACGAATATATATCCTCTATCCTCGGTACAAAAACCGTAGAGTATACCACATACAGCGGAAAGCTCAGCGAATTTGTCGAAAATAAGAACCTGGTCGTGGAGGGCCAGCCTCTGATGTCGGCCACGGAGCTATCCAACATGGAATTTGGTTCGGCCATAACTAAAAGGCAGCGCCTTTATCCTATCAAAACCAAATTTGAACCGTTCTACAAGCTTGGTATCAAGCCCACACCTATTGAGGATATCGCAAAGGATATGGATATTATCGACCTTCCACTGTCTGATACTCTGTTCGATATGGAATTGTTGTGGACTCCGCTATTTGTACCTAAGATAGACGGCAGGTCCGGGAAAGCAATGGTTGAGACCGATGAACGGGGATTTGCTGTACCCGTCACCAACTGGAACGATATACGCAAGTCCTATGAAGAACGCAGGAAGGTCAGCCTTACTAAATCATCTGCACGAACCAATTTTGCCAATGACACCGTCGATGAGAACTTGGCGCTCAATTCATCGCTGCAGTACATCATCAAGGCGCTCGATGAGCTTTCAGGCGGCCAGTTTACGCAGGATTACAACAACTGTAAGTGGGAGCAGGCAGAAAAGGTCGTCAAAACAGCTATTGGCCGTGGTGTTATCGACCCCAAGCAGCGTGATGAGATAATGCAGTATATCAACAATTCTCACAACGTTTAACATATTAATACGGCGAAAATGCTTTTGACTGACCGGGGTTGACAATGGCTGAAATATAGGTTATACTGATCAAAGTAATTCAGAACATCGGCAGAGGTGGTCAAATGAAAATATATACTATAATAGGCGGTGTCAATGGTGTCGGCAAGAGCAGCTTGTCGGGTGTACTGGTCAATCAGCGAAACGATATGGGTGTTATAATAGACACTGACAAGATCACCGCTGAAAATGGTGTGGATAAACTGCATGGCGGTAAAATTGCTATACAGCGGATCAACAGCTGCCTGGAAAAAGGTGTTAACTTCACCCAGGAAACTACCCTATCCGAAGTAAGAACTATAAAAACGATAAAGAAGGCAATTGAAAAAGATTACTATATCAGGTTGTATTACGTCGGTATCAAATGATGACTATATGTATACAAAAGATAGAATTAAAGCTTATGCCGAAAATATTATTGATTTGAAGTTATAATAAAAAAGAGAGTCTAACCAAAAATAGTTGGACTCTCATATTTTTACAAATCAGATAGTATGCAAGAAAAAATAACAAAGTAACAGTTTGCATTTGCAAGCCTGCCCCCCGGCAGCTACCTCAATGTGCGCCGTGACCACTTAGTGACAGTAAGTGCAGCGAGTATAAACACTGTGGTGTGAGATACCGAGATGTAATCGGGAAGTCATGACCTGTATCGGTCATGCAAAGGGCGCAGCCGACAGCAAGGCGATGTCAATGACGGAGTTTGTCACTTCCAGACGTTGCTGATGACTAGGCGATCTACCAAGATCTGCGTCAAAAGGAAAACATTTTGGGAAAATTAAAAAGTATTCTCCGCTGATAAACAGCGGTAATAATACAAAACAACAGGCTGGTAGCAGTACCGCTTGTTGGCACAAATTTACTGATAACAATGGATTTGTGCCAGCAAGTGAATTGCCTACACTGTGTCTATAGACACACTTTTTATATATGAAAAACCCCGCAAGGGAATTTCTTCCCTCACGGAGAAAGCAGGGGCACCAAGGATCGAACTCGGGACACGCGGTTTTGGAGACCGCTGCTCTACCAGCTGAGCTATACCCCTATGAAGAAAGTGGACCATCAGGGACTCGAACCCCGGACCCACCGGTTATGAGCCGGTTGCTCTGACCAACTGAGCTAATGGTCCATGTACAAAAA
>NZ_JAFUAG010000006.1 GCF_017464355.1 Ruminococcus sp.
AAGTTCAGATCCCCAAACGAGGTGCTTGAAGATCACCTGTCTGTAATGTGGTGAGCCGCAAATTTCCCTCTCTCCGTCGCCTACGGCTCCTCCAAGAGGGAAATTTGCAATTATTTGCTTAACATCTTATTTTTTTGAGGGAGAGTGTCCAAGATCATTGACAAGTGTACAGAATTATTTGGAAATGTGGGGGTGGGCTATTGCAATTATTGGGGAACTGTGTTATAATAACTATGTATAAACAATTATTGTTTTACCGCGCGACAGATAAGAGGTTTATTTTGGACTACGTTTATTACCATTTCAGAACGGACGACATACACGAGGTATGGGATACGGGGAAGATCGAGGCATTCCTGAAAAGCACGGGGCTGTTTTCGGAAAACTCTTTTACGTCACAGCGGCCGTTTCTCAGTGTTTCGCTGATGTGCGTGAAAGACCACAAGCATTGGAACGAAAATGACTATGATGCCGAAAAGACCAACTATATTGCTGTCGTCACTAGCGATGATCTGTATTGGGGGATAAAAAAAGATCCTCGGATAGGGGCGGTGCTGGAGGGGCTGGAGGAGTTGCTGGATACTGAGCTTCGTGATGATTGGTGAGCAGCGGGGGTGTTTCGATCGTCAGAAAAGCGACTTATGGTGAAGCCGCTTTTTAGCAGAAATGGCTGTCCGTATGTGGGAAAGCCATACTGTTGATGAGTTAGAAAAAGAGTTTGACGAAACACTCAATGACAAGCGGTCTTCTGTTTTATCCCAATTTGGTTGTGTATTGTTTCCCCCGCCGAAGGCGGGGGAAACAATACGAAAAAAACATTCTGTATCATCAGCAATACACTTCAAAATTGGGAGCCTTTTTTTATAAAGTACATAAATGATCAGCCGACAGGATTTGCGCAATGCGGTCTGAGGACTGACTATGTTGAAGGCACAGAGAGTTCTCCTGTGGGTCACTTGGGAGATATTTTTGTAAAAGAAGGATATCGCAGGAACGGTCATGGAAAAGAACCCCTTTATGCTTGTGAAAAATGGGCTAAAGAAATGGGGTGCAGTGAGTTTGACAGCTTTAGATCCCATTTGGCAATGGGATCTGATGAAGCAGAGCGTATTATCTGCTTCAGGAAAAGGATATAAAAAGAACGAGAAATTCTGAGCTAGTGCAGGGACAAGTTTGTAAAAAGGCAGAAACGATAAAATCATACAGAACTAAAAGGAGGCAGCGTTATGAGTTTGATAGTTCCTATGATAACCAGGGGTGCTTTGGGCAGGAATGATCTGCTCAGCAATTACGGTACGACTAATTTTGTTCAGCCGCCTATAAACGATCTGTCGGGGCTGATGATGAGGACCGGTGGTGTCGGTATGACAGGTATGGGCATGGGTGCGGGACTTCCCGGGCTGGGCGGAGGTATGATGGGGAGCCCTATGGGCGGTTCGCTTATCAATCAGAGCTCGGTGGGCGGTTTTGTTGCGGGGGCTGCTGTGGGTGCGGTGGCTATGAATGCCATGCAGAACGGCGGTCTTAACGGGAACAATTCGATAGATCACCCGCAGAACAATTATCAGAATAATGGGTATAATAATCAGGCGCAGGGCGGGAATTTCCAGAGTAACGGGTATAATAATCAGGCGCAGAACGGGAATTTCCAGGGTAACGGGTATAATAATCAGGCGCAGAACGGGAATTTCCAGAGTAACGGGTATAATAATCAGGCGCAGAACGGGAATTTCCAGAGTAACGGGTATAATAATCAGGCGCAGAACGGGAATTTCCAGAGTAACGGGTATAATAATCAGGCGCAGAATGGGAATTTCCAGAGTAACGGGTATAATAATCAGGCGCAGAATGGGAATTTCCAGAGTAACGGGTATAATAATCAGGCGCAGGGCGGGAATTTCCAGAGTAACGGGTATAATAATCAGGCGCAGGGCGGGAATTTCCAGAGTAACGGGTATAATAATCAGGCGCAGAATGGGAATTTTCAGGGTAACGGGTATAATAATCAGGCGCAGAATGGGAATTTCCAGAATAATGGGTATAATAGTCAGCAGGGCGGGAATTTTCAGAATAACGGGTATAATAACCAGCAGAATGGGAATTTCCAAGGGAATGGGTATAATGCTCAGGTGCAGAGAAGCAGTGACCCGCTGGACGCTATTTTCTCGCAGCAGCCGCAGAACGGCGGGCAGACCATGCAGAACAACCGGCAGCCTGTACGGGGGCAGAGCAATTTCGGGGTACAGCAGCCTGTGAACACGGCGCCTGCTGCCTATGCTTCAAACCCGAGTCAGGCACAGCCTGTGGTACGGCGCAACAGAGTTCAGCCCACGGGGGACAGGCTTTCAAAGGGACAGAAGTACTCGATAAAGGACAGGGACGGACGGCCTGTGAACGAGCTGAAGATCTGCTTTGGCTGGGACATAAAGGACGGCAGGTGCGAGCTGGACGCTTCGGCATTTATGCTGGGGGACGGGGGCAGGGTGCCTTCGGACGACTGGTTTGTATTTTACGGACAGCCTGACAGTCCTGACAACGGGGTACACTACAAGGTATTCAAGGACGACCCGAGGTCTCCTGATGATGCGGCCATAGAGCTTGACCTGAACAGGGTAGACCAGAGGGTGCAGAAGATAGCCTTTGCGGTGACGATATATGAGGCTTCGAGGAATGCGCTGCACTTCGGCATGGTGCAGAACCTGTATGCAAGGATACTTGACCGCCGCACCAACCGTGAGATAGCGAGTTTCAGAATGGACGAATGCTATTCTACTGTGACGGCTATGGTGTTGGGGGAGCTTTACCGATACAAGGGCGAATGGAAGTTCAACGCTGTAGGTTCGGGTGTGAACAAGGATCTGGCGGAATTCTGCGGAATGTATGGTGTGGCGCTTGAATAGCCGCAGTTCATGAAATAAAGGAGATAATTCACGATGGTAATGTTTGAAACTGTAAACGAACTTTGTCTGAAGATAACCTGCCGCGGCGGCGGGGACTTCATATACACCAAGGCAGGCGCTTTCATCGGGGGCGAATGCATGGGGAACAAGAACTACACCTTCACGAAGGTGATGCTGGGACCTCAGGAGAATTTCGGACAGGCTTTGCTGGGACAGCTGGCCAGGCGTGTGACAGGTGAAAATCTGCCGCTGATGAAGGTTGATTTTCAGGGGGACAGTGTTACATACTATGCCAACGACCAGCAGCACGTTGTGGTATACAAGCTGGAGCCCAACGAGACCATATCCATAGAGAGTGAGAACATACTGGCTTTTTCCAGGGAATGCAAGTACGGAGTACGTTTCCTGGGGCAGGGTGTTATTTCGCAGAAGGGTCTGGCTACCTCTACGCTGACGGGGCAGGGGAACGACTCATATGTGGCCATACTGGTTGACGGCAACCCCCTGGTGCTTAGCAACATACAGTCGGGGGCGACGCTGGAGGCTGACCCTGATGCGACGGTATGCTGGATAGGGGCTGACCCGACCCTGAGGACGGACATATCGTGGAGGAACTTTATAGGGCAGAGCTCGGGTGAATCGTATATGTTCGAGTGGCCGCCCCAGGCGCCTGCGACGGTGATAATCCAGCCTGAGGAGAGGACCTCGGGTGTTGATGTATCCATGGACGGACGGGCTTCGGGCTCACGGCCTTCGGTACAGAGGAGGCTTTACTGATATCCCGATATGAAAAAACAGCTATTA
Organism: Ruminococcus sp.; assembly: GCF_017464355.1. Lineage (GTDB taxonomy): Bacteria > Bacillota > Clostridia > Oscillospirales > Ruminococcaceae > Hominimerdicola. Next base: position 3,705 of record NZ_JAFUAG010000006.1, read on the forward strand.
TGTATCATCGGCAATACGCTTCATGGTCGGGAGAAATGTAATGTCGAGCAATATAATATATGACTATCCCTTTAGCACACCAACTATAGCAATCCAACTATTTAAATTCACAAAATCCAGTCGCAAAAGCTCGGATCTATGGATTTTGTGACTGGATTTTGTCTGAATTTTAAGGCGGATCGCTATAAAAATGCGGTAAACAAAAGGATAATTTAGCGTTGTATATCTTTCCCCCGCCTGCGGCGGGGGAAAGATATACGCCAAAAACCTTAAGTTCTGTATAGCCGCTGTTTTTTGTGGTGTGTCAGCGGGATAACCACAATATAATATGAGGGAATGCAGAAAGGAAAAGGAGGAATAGTTATGGCAGAGTACACATACACGCCCCACGGGGTCTGTTCAAGGCAGATAAGCTTTGAGATAGAGGACGGCAAGCTGCATGGCGTCAGCTTTGTGGGGGGCTGCAACGGAAATCTCAAGGCTATAGGCAAGCTGCTGGAGGGGCAGGAGGCTTCGGAGGCAGTGAGGATACTTAAGGGCAACGACTGCAACGGACGGGGGACTTCCTGTGCGGATCAGCTGGCTTTGGCTATAGAAAAAGCGCTTTTATAATTCATAATCCATAATTGAGGCGGCTCGCTTCGCTCACTATTTTTGGGGCGGGGCGGGCGCTTTTTATGCACAAAACGACCCCGTGCGGTGTGGCACGGGGTCGTTTTTGATGATCGTATATTTTGTCAGCCCCAGAGAGGCTATATGGAAAGCTTATTCGGCCAGCAGCTTTTCTGCGCTAGCGAGTTTAACGCAGACGGTGAAGAGCTTTGCGGCTATTTTCAGTTCCTCAACGGGGGGATAGGTGGGAGCCACACGGATATTTTTATCCTCGGGGTCCTTGCCGTAGGGGAAGGTAGCGCCTGCGCCTGTGAGGACTACGCCTGCTTCCTTACACAGGGCAACTATGCGCTTTGCGGTGCCGTTCATGGCATTGAAGCTTACGAAGTAGCCGCCGTTGGGCTTTGTCCACTGGGCTATACCCAGGCTGCCCAGTTCTGCTTCAAGGGTATTCAGCACGACCTCGAAGCGGGGTGCTATCAGGGCTTTATGCTTCTTCATATGCTCCTTAAGTCCCTCAAAGTCGCCGAAGAACTTAACGTGTCTGAGCTGATTTATCTTATCGTGGCCGATAGTCTGCACTGTCATCAGGGACAGGATATACTTGATATTGGCTTCGCTGGCGCCCATTATTGCCACACCTGCACCTGCATAGCTTATCTTGGAGGTGGAGGCGAACATTACGACTCTCTCGGGGTTGCCTGCGGCCTTGCACTCATCAAGGATATTCAGCAGAGTATCGGGAGTATCAGTCAGGTGGTGAACGCAGTATGCGTTATCCCAGAAGATACGGAAGTCCTTGGCCTTGGTCTTCATGTTTGCAAATCTCTTTACGACCTCATCGCTGTAGGTGACGCCAGTGGGGTTTGCGTACATGGGAACGCACCAGATGCCCTTGATGCTGTCATCTTCAGCTACCAGCTTTTCTACCATATCCATATCGGGGCCGTTCTCATCGGTGGGGATATTTATCATCTCGATGCCGAACTTCTGGCAGATGAGGAAGTGTCTGTCATAGCCGGGCACGGGGCACAGCCACTTGATCTTACCCTGATCTCTCCAGGGTTTGGACTCTTCATCAACACCGAAAAGCAGGTACTTTGCGATGGTATCATACATTATATTAAGGCTGGAGTTGCCGAATACGATCAGCTCCTTCTCGCTGACACCCAGCATGGGGGCGAACAGCTTTTTAGCGGCAGGCAGGCCGTCAAGTCCGCCGTAGTTCCTGCAGTCAAGACCCTCGTCATCGAAGCAGTCACTGCTCCTGGAAACTGCGGTGAGCAGACCCTCGGTAAGATCAAGCTGTTCAGCTGCGGGCTTACCTCTCGCCATATTCAGGGCAAGACCCTGAGCCTTATAGCCGTCATACTCTTCCTGAACCTTATTCTTGAATGCCAGCAGTTCCTCACGGGACATATCTGTTAACTTCATATTCCGTTTCCTCCAGATCACAATATCATTTTCCGTCTTATCCGACTATTGTATTGTACTCCATTTCTGCCATTTTTGCAAGTGAAAAAGGATAATCCTGCAAAAAATCTCCATTTTACACTAACGACCCGACCCTTAACTCCCGATTATGGGCGAATTTGATAATCGGCGAAATAAAGTTTATGAAATTTCTTTTAAGGGTTCGCCCGTGGAAGATAATGGGATATCCATTTAGGACTGCGTATAGCTATCCCAATTTGGTCGTGTATTGCTGATGATACAGAATGGCTTTTTTCGTACTGTTTCCCCCGCCGAAGGCGGGGGAAACAGTACACAACCAAATTGGGAGAAAAATATTATCTTGTGTTAGCTGAAAAACATATCGGGAACGGGAGCATAGACAAAATGGGCAGCAGGGGAAGTTTCCCGTGCTGCCCGAGATATTATTCGGTATAGCCGAAAGCGAGTATCTGGCCTTGTTTATCCTCGGCGCCCTCGGCCATGGAGATCTCTACGCGGTAGGTGGCGGGGGAGGGTTCCATGACGATATTGGTAAGCTGGGGGTTGCCCCAGCCATCGGGGGTGACGGTGGTGACGCCGCGGTCGTTATAGTCTTCGCCGTTACAGGTGATATGGACATGGAGGTCGCCGTAGTTGCCGCCGTTTACCTCTTTATATATAAGATAGAGGAATTTTGCGTCTATCTCGAAGACTATGGGGTCATTGCCTGCGTCGGGGTCATGGGACCAGCCTGAGGTGAAGTGGGCGACATCGCTGCCGATGTTCCAGCTGCCAAGCTCCACGGGGATAAGGGCATCGTTTTCGACCATTTTGGCATCGACCTCACGGGGGTGGAAGACATCTTCAAAGGGCATGACGGGGGCGCCCTCGGGTTCGACGTCCGGGACGGTATCCCAGTAGTGGTCTATCATACGGGCGACGAGGGCATGGCCTTCCACATTGGGGTGGGACTGGTCATCGGAGAAATCCTGCCAGGTCATGCGCTTATTCTCAAACATGAAGCGGAGGGCATCGCAGTAGGATATCATGGGGAGGCGGTAGGCTTCGCCTATCTGCTTCATGTAGTCCTGGGCGGAGTGGTCGTTCTCGGTGACGGAGAAGAGCAGCACCACGGCGATGTTTTTTTGCAGGAGGGTCTTGACGATGGATTCATAGGCATTCTGGTATTCGGCATCGCCGCCGTCGTTTACGGCGAATTCGATAAAGACGATATCGGGGTCATAGGCGAGGACATCGCGGTCAAGGCGGAGGATACCCAGCTTGGAGGGGGTGCCGCTTATGCCTGCGTTGACGTAGTTCACGTTATCGCCTGTGCCGAATTTTTCGGCGAAGTGGTCACAGCTGAGTTTAGCATAGCATAGCTCGCTGCCTGCGGAGATGCCCTCGGTGATGGAGCCGCCCAGGTAGGCGAGGGTGACTTTTTCACCGCTTTGGGCACGCTTGATGACGTCCTGCATGGGTTTGGTATTGCTGTAGGAGGTCATGGCGGTATTTATCATGGCAGCGTCCCACTCCTCGTCGGTCTCGGGGAGTTTTTCGGGGGTGCTTTCAGCAGGGGCTCCCGCCTGAGAAGCTGTGGTGCTTTCGGCGGGGGAGGAGTCCTCCTTTGACCCTGAGGCACAGGCGGTCATGAATGCGCCTGCGGTGATGAGCGCTATGGTCAGCGCCAGGTGTTTTTTGATGTGCATATCCATTATCCTTTCTTATAATTCATAATTATGACTATCCCTTTGGCACACCAACTAAGGTTGTATATCTTTCCCCCGCCGCAGGCGGGGAAAAGATATACAAAAAAACTTAAGTTCTGTATAGCCGCTGTTTTTGTGGTGTGTCAGCGGGATAACCATATTCATAATTCTGAACTCATGAAACATAATTGAGGCGGCTCGCTATTTTGGGATATCGGCATGGGCGCGAGTGTGGTTTGTTGGGTGCTGTCGTATGCGGATATTATAGCATGATTTGGCGGGGGTGTCATTTGTCAATTGTGAACGAATTATAACTTTTTTCGACAGGTGTAAAAAACTATTGTAAAATTCAACAAAATGTGATATAATTCATAATAGATATAGGTATGTATAAGTAAATTTGTTAACCATTAACAAATCAAGCGCGCGCTTTAGCGCTATGGGGGATAATTATGGAAAGGAAAGCCAAGCAACGGCGCCTTTATGGTGTCGTTATAAGTGAAGCGGATCAGTTCTTCTACGGCAGGACACTTTATCACATTCAAAAAGAGTTCTTTGCCCATGATGCGGACGTGGCTGTTTTCTCTTCGCTGCTGACTCAGAATGAACTCAGAGATGTTGAAAATTCGGTGTTTTCTCTTATTGAGCCCTCACTGGTGGACGGTCTGCTGGTCTTCGGGCAGGCACTCAATTCGGAGGAGGCTTTGGCGGAGCTGCGCCGTTTTATAGATCACAGCGGTATGCCTGCGGTATTTGTGGAGTCGAGGGCTGAGGGTCTGGAGAGCGTTATGTTCGACAATGACGAATGCGCGGAGCTGATAGTCAGCCACCTGGCGGAGGTACACGGGGTAAAAAAAGTGTGCTATGCGGGGGGACCTGAGCAGAGCGGGTTCCACCAAAACGTTCAGGAAAGCTTTTGCAGGGCCTTTGAGAGGCACGGGATAGTGCTGGGTGAGGACGACATTTTCCACGGGCCTGACTGGGTGGGCGATTACGGAGTGGTCGCTGACGCTATCATCAAGCATGGGCTGCCTGAGGCGGTAGTATGCTGCAGCGACTTTACTGCGGCGGGGCTGCTGGGGGCTTTCTGTGAGCGCGGGGTGAATGTGCCTGAGGAGCTGCTGGTAACGGGATACAGCATGAATGAGCCTTTCAAGTCGGACTATGTGAATATAACTTCCATAGAGCGAAGGCCTGAAAATCTGGCGGCTGAGGCTGTCAGGCGGCTGATATCGCTGGTGACGGGGGAGGAGTATGTGCCTGCGGAGAGGCAGGTCAGCGGTGTTTTGTGCAAGGGTGTCAGCTGCGGCTGCGAGAGGATAGATTACAGTGCGCTGGCGAGGTCTGCCATGGACAACATGGTGGGCTGCAGGAGATCGGGGTTTGACTCGTATTACAACTCGATGTCGGAGACACTGGTGAGTGCGGGAAGCATGGAGGAATTTCTGTGGAAGCTGGACTGGTACACCAGATATCTGGGGAACGAGCCGCAGGGCTTCTGGCTGTGCCTGAATGACGGGATAATGCACGTACCGGGGGACAGGCTGGAGGATTATTCGGAGACCCTTTCCATACCATACAGCAGGATAAACGGCACGGGGGCGGTGCCCGGAGGTGCGGGTTTCAGGCGGAGAGAGCTGCTGCCTGCAATTTTTGAGCCCAGGGAAAAGCCTGCGGCATTCATGTTCAACTGTCTGCATTTCGGGCGGGTGAACTACGGGTACACTGTGCTTTCCTTCGGGGATACGGGGTATGTTTACAACAGACATTTCGTTATGTGGCTGCGGTACACGGCTATTGCCATTGACAAGCAGCGCAGGCACATGATATACAGGGATTCGGTATCTGACGACCAGGTAAGAGATCCGCTGACGGGTCTTTTGAATGTCAGGGGATACAAGAACCTGATGAAGCAGCTGTGCGGCGATTTCAACAGGCCTGACAAGCTGATGAGGATAATCTCGGTGGACGTGGAAAATCTGCGGGGGATAAACTCGGCTTACGGGTACAACGAGGGCGACAGGGTATTGCAGAGGCTTGCTATGGTACTGAACAACAGTGCAGGCGAGGACGACATCTGTGTGAGGGTGAGCGGTGATGAATTTTTCATCTGCGGACTTATAGATGCGGCGGTGCCTGTGGACGAGGTGCCTGACAATCTGGAGAGGAACCTGGATAAGTTCAACTCGGGTTCGACCATAGATTACGGCGTGCATTTCTACACATCGAGGGTGACGGCGCCTGTGACCTCGGCGGAGATACTGGACACGCTGCCCTATGAGGCCAACTATCAGCGGACGATGGTCAAGGAGAACCACAACAAGAAGCGCACTGTTATTGCCCGTGAAGAGGGTGAGAGCGAGAACATCGGGGACACCTACGACCCTGAGGAGCGCAAGCTGGTGGCGAAGATACTCAATGACAATCTGCTGACCTACCATTTCCAGCCTATTGTGAGCGCACAGACGGGTGACGTGGTGGCTTACGAGGCGCTGATGAGGTCGGCGGGAGATATAAAGCTTTCGCCCATATCCATAATCAACCATGCGGCTGCCATGGGCAGGCTGGACGATGTGGAATGGCACACCATGCACAATCTCTTCAAATTCTGCCACGACAACAAGGAGCAGCTGGGGGAAAGGCGGCTGTTTATAAACAGCATACCCTCCTGCACGCTGCCTGACAAGGATTTTGAGGAGCTGTGCCACAACTACAGCGATATAGTGAACAAGATGGTCATAGAGTTCACGGAGCAGACGGAGGCCAGCAGGGAACAGCTTGAGAAGGTGCTGGAGAGGCGGTCGAAGCGGGGCTTCGGGATAGCTATAGACGATTACGGCACGGGGTATTCAAATGTAAACAGTCTGCTGACCTTTATGCCCAACTGTGTGAAGATAGACAGAAGTCTGATAATGAACATACACGAGGACAAGCGCAAGCAGCATTTCGCCAAGAACATAATAGACTACGCTCACGACTACCATTTCAAGGTACTGGCCGAGGGCGTGGAGAAGGCGGAGGAGCTGAAGACGCTGATAGGCATGGGCATAGACCTGATACAGGGCTACCTGACGGCAAGACCCGACCCCAAGCTGATAACCATGATAAGACCTGACATAAGGGACAGGATAAAGGAATTCAGCAGGCTGAGCGAGAGCGCCAGGGTGAGGAAGACTTACTTTGCTGTGGGGGATCAGGAGGTATCGCTGAGGTCCCTGGACTTTGACGATTACACCGATGTTTTTGTAGCTTCGGAGAATCTGACGCTTAAGGGGACGGAGGAGCATTCCTCGGAGCTGAGCGTGAGGATAAAGGACGGGCTTGATTGCAGAGTTGTGCTTGACAATGTGAATATGTCGGGGGAGAACAACATCGCCTGCATAACCGTTGGCAAGGGCAGCAGGCTGACCCTGGAGATAGTCGGGACGGTGGTGCTGAGCGGACCCATATCGGTGCCTGAGGGAGCATGGCTGGATATTGTGGGGGATGGGAACCTCATAATGAATGCGGCCACCAACCAGAGCTACGGCATAGGTTCAGACCCGCTGAACAGGTATGGCAGCATAGGCATACACCTCAGGGGCAAGCTGGACATGAAGCTGGACGGCGAGCGCTGTGTGGGCATTGGCGGGGGATATTCCTGCGACACGAGCAAGATAGATATAGGGTGCAGCGAGCTGGAGATAGCGCTGGCGGGCAAGCACCTGGTCTGCATAGGCAGCACTGAGGACGACACGGCCATGACCATTAGGAACACCAGAATGAAGCTGAGCAACCGCTGCGTTTCGGGCATAGCCATAGGAAGCGGCAGGGGGCAGGTGAAGGCGCTGATAGAGAACAGCGAGCTGTTCTACGATGCGTCGGGAGACTCCATATCGGGCATATGCTCGGTGGTGCTGGGTGACAGCAGTGCGGTGATAAGGCACAGCAATGTCGGCATGATAATGCGGGGCAAAAATCTGCTGGGCATAGGCTCGGCGCAGGGGGCGATGTCTGTGGAGGCTGAGAACTGCGCCTTTGACATGACCTGCGAGGGTGCAAAGGCTATCGGTGTTGGCTGTATGAGTGCGGACAGCAGCATCACGCTGAAAGAATGCAGCGGCAGGATAAGTGTAAGCACCAGCCAGGGCATGGCTGTTATGGCGGCTAAGGGCAGGCTTTCCATTGAGGGGGGCTCGCTGGAGCAGCTGAACAACGTTTGACCGTGATCTGCGGAGGGCGAAAGCTCTCCGCTTTTTTTGTTTGTGACCTTATCGTTTTCGGTGGGAGTGGGGGGGGGGGGCAGAAAATGGTTTCGGGGGGGCGAAAAATGTGGGGAAAGGGCGGTGTTACGGGGGCTTGACGGAGTGCGGGCGGTGTATGGGCGGTGGGGGCGGGGGAGCGAAAACGGTTTAGATGAGGGCGAAGTGAGGGGGATTTTCACAGAATTATCATAAAACGTTTGAGACGGGCGCGGAGAGGTTTGCGGTGGGGAGTGGGTGCCGGGCTGCGGCGGGCGGACGGGGGAGTGTCCCGAGGGCAGCGCAAAAGATGATATGCCCATGGAGGGGTGGTGAATTTGCCTATAAATACTTCAAATACTATATATAGTATGACTAAAGTTGCCGAGAACCGCACTATTAGAGGATAATTGAACTGTTAATTTGCACAAAGAATTCCCAAGGGTACCAAAAAACGCCCGAAAACGTTTTATGAAAACGTTAACCATATTTTGCGGTACCATTTTCTGGACAGCAAAGGAAAATTCGATAAAAGCTATTCACAATTTATGTAAAAATTGTACACCGAATTTTGCGAGGGTTGCTATACTTACAAAAAATGGGTGAGAAAAAGTTACAAAACGGTTACAAAATTAACATTCGGAATGACAAATTGCACAAAAGCGATATGGCGAGTTTGTTTAATGCTACATAATTTATTACATCGGGCAAAAAAATCTGAAAAAACTCTTGAAATTTGAAAGAAAATATAGTATATTTCTAATTGACGGAAACGTTTGAGAGAAAAAATGAGGTTGAACGCGTAAACGTTTAACGGACAGAAAGGCGGAAACATCGTTGGTTTCATTAAAAGATATTTCCGTACGCTGCGGCGTTTCGGTCGCTACGGTCAGCAAGGCGCTGAATGGACATAAGGACGTCAGCGAGGCGACTAGGGAAAGACTGCTGAAGGCTGCCAAGGAAATGGGATACTTCCCGAATTCACAGGCACGGGCGCTGAAGACGAACAGGACACTGAACTTGGGTGTTATGTTCTCGGACGATGCAGGCAGCGGTCTGACTCACGAATTCTTTGCAAAGGTGCTCAACAGCTTCAAGACGGAAGCGGAGTCGGCAGGATATGACATCACATTTATAAATAAGAATGTGGGACGTCAGAAAATGTCAACTTACGAGCATTGCAAGTACCGGAATGTGGACGGCGTGGTCATCGCCTGTACCGATTTCACTACTCAGGACGTTTATGAAGTCATCAACGGGGACATACCTGTTGTGACCATAGACCACATATTTGACTGCCGCACGGCGATAATGTCAAATAACGAGAAGGGGATCGAGGAGCTGGTAAACTATGTGGCTGATATGGGCCACAAGCGGATAGCTTACATACAGGGCAACAGATCGGCCGTGGCGGACAGGCGGCTTGCAGGTTTCTGCAAAGCTTGTATGAACCGAGGGATAGAAGTGGACTCATCGCTGCTGCTTGCGGGGGACTACCACAATCCTGAAAAGACATACGAGATGACCAAGGAACTGCTTGCACTCAGCGACAGACCCACCTGTATATTTATGCCGGACGATTACTCGTCGATGGGCGGGCTGAACGCGATAAAGGATTCAGGACTGTCAGTACCGAATGATATCTCGGTCGTGGGGTACGATGGGATAGCATATTCTCAGCTGCTGTCGCCAAAGCTTACAACTTACCTACAGGACACGTCGGCAATAGGCACAGAGGCCGCAAGGCAGCTGATATCGCTGATCGAAAATCCACAGACGACCTTTACGGAGGTCATAACAGTAGACGGAAGGCTCGTTGAGGGAGCCTCGGTCAAGAAGATCATATAGGCATTTACCACGGCAAATCCGCCGCGGAAAAATAATATGATAATGCAAAATAAGGAGGAAATTTATCATGGCAAATCTGAAGAAGTTACTCGCAGGCGCAATGGCTCTTTGCATGGCAGGCGCAATGTTCGCATCCTGCGGTGACACAAAGGACGACAGCAACAGCAAGTCTGACACAAAGGACGGCAGCAAGGCTGCAGCTGATGACGGCAACGCACTGAAGGAAGAGAAGCTGGACGCTATTGAGCAGAACGTTGAAGGTAACGACGAGTCCGCTAAGACTCTGAGGATCTACACCTGGAACGATGAGTTCAAGAGCAGACTGAGAGCTTACTATCCTGAATATGACAAGGACGCTTCCGGTTACTCTGTAGCTGATGACGGCACTGAGACCGTTGGCGACGCTGAGTACCTGAAGGACGGCACAAAGATCGAGTGGGTAACTACTCCTTCTGCTGATAACGCTTATCAGAACAAGCTGGACGAAGACCTGAAGGCTCAGGCTGACTCCGACAACAAGATCGATATGTTCCTGGTAGAGGCTGACTACGCTCTGAAGTATGTTAACGGCCCTTATGTAATGCCTGTTAAGGATCTGGGCATCACTGATGATGAGCTGGCTGACCAGTATCAGTACACCAAGGATATCGTTACTGACTCCAACGGTGTTCTGGAGGGCGTTTCCTGGCAGGCAACTCCCGGTCTGTTCGCTTACAGAAGAGACATAGCTAAGGAAGTTCTGGGCACTGATGATCCTACCGAGGTACAGGCTCAGCTGGCTGACTGGGACAAGTTCAACGAGGTAGCTAAGAAGATGAAGGACGCAGGTTACTTCATGCTGTCCGGTTACGATGATTCTTACAGAACCTTCTCCAACAACGTTTCCCAGCCTTGGGTAAACAGTGATTACCAGATCGTTGTTGATGACAACCTGATGAAGTGGGTAGACCAGACCAAGGAGTACACCGAGAACGGTTACAACAACGGTACTTCTCTGTGGGATGATCAGTGGAACGCTGACCAGTCTGCAGCAGGTAAGGTATTCGGCTTCTTCTATTCTACATGGGGCATCAACTTCACACTGGCAGGCAACGCTGGTGCAAACGACCTGTACTATGTATGCGAAGGTCCTCAGGCTTACTACTGGGGCGGTACCTGGATGTGCGCTGCACAGGGTACAGACAATGCTGACACCGTTGCTGACATCATGAGAGCACTGACCTGCAACAAGGACATCATGCTGCAGATCACAAAGGATACTCAGGATTACACCAACAACAAGGCAGCTATGGAAGAGCTGGCTGCTGACTTCCAGTCCGAGTTCCTCGGCGGTCAGAACCACATCGCTCTGTTCACAGCAGCTGCTCCCAACATCGACGCTTCCAAGATCGGTCCTTATGACCAGGGTCTGAATGAGTCCTTCCAGGCTGCATTCAAGGATTACTTCCTCGGCGATGTTGATAAGGATACTGCTCTGGCTAACTTCTACAAGTCTGCTACTGAAAAGTACCCCGATCTGTCTGCTGCAGAATAATTAATATCTGACTGGCTGATCGAATAACTGAATAAACAGCACTGGTCGGGTACGGGAGATAAGCCCGTACCCGACTTTTGCTATGTTTTTTGGTGGAAATTTTTTGTGCAAAGTGATTTAGAGGGTGCTTGAATGAAACATAAGTCGATAAGCTATGCTAAATGGGGCTACATTTTTATTGCGCCGTTTTTTATAGCCTTTATTCTTTTTAATCTCATACCCCTGGTCTCCACGTTCTACAACTCTTTCTTTGAGAACTATCTGGCAAGAGGCGGTCTGAAACAGGTCGGCCCTAACTGGATAGGTCTTGAGAACTACAGGACTATGTTCAAGAGTGAGACCGAACTGGGTAAGTATTTCGGTAATACTTTTATTCTTTGGATACTGGGCTTTATCCCCCAGATATTCTTCTCGTTGCTGTTCGCTTCATGGTTCACTGACCTGAGAATGAAGCTGAAGACCGGCGCTTACAAGGTAATTTTCTACCTGCCTAACGTTATCATGGCTGCTGCTATGGGTATGCTGTTCTACACCATGTTTGCTCAGAACGGCCCTATCAACAGTATCTATATGTCTATCACAGGCGGCGATTCGCCTTACCTCTTCTTTGACCACAAGTGGTCTCAGAGAAGCGTTATCGCGATCATCAACTTCCTGATGTGGTATGGTAATACCACTATCATGCTGATGGCTGCTATCAATGGTGTTGACCCCTCGCTGTATGAGTCTGCTCAGATCGACGGTGCAACTCCTTCGCAGACATTCTGGAAGATCACTCTTCCCCTTATCAGACCCATACTTCTTTACGTTCTTATCACTTCTCTCATCGGTGGTCTGCAGATGTACGACGTACCTCAGATCATCACCAGAAACGGTGAACAGGTACAGAGAACGTCGATGACTGTTGTTATGTATCTGCAGAAACACTTGTATTCAAAGAACTACGGCCTTGCGGGTGCGCTGTCTGTTATACTTTTCGTGGTTGCGGGCGTTCTTTCGCTGGTAGTATTCTATGTTACAACTGAAAGAGAACCCAAGAAGAAAGTCAAGAAAGGAGGGATCAAGTAATGGCAGCTCCCGTTGATGCAGTTGGACAGATGAGTAACTCTAAACAGCTTCTTATCAGACGTGTTATCAGCTATACTGTTCTCACGATATTTGCTGTTCTTTCACTGTTTCCTTTCCTTATACTGATAGTCAACATGACTCGTGATACAAACTCGATACAGAAGGGATTTTCACTTGTTCCCGGTACGTATCTTATCAAGAACTTCAAGACCGTTATCAACAATAACGACTGGAAGATGCTCAGGAGTCTGGCTAACAGCTTTATAATTTCGGGATTTACAGCTCTGCTGTCTACATACTTCTCGGCACTGACTGCGTATGCTATCCACGTATACGATTTCAAGCTCAAGAAGTTCCTGTTCACATTCATACTGATGATCATGATGGTCCCCACACAGGTATCTGCTCTTGGTTTCGTTAAGCAGATGTCCGACTGGGGTCTGACCAACAGCTTTATTCCTCTGATCGTTCCTTCTATCGCAGCACCTGCTACTTTCTTCTTCATGAAGCAGTACATGGACAGTGCGCTGCCCCTGGAGATCGTTGAGGCTGCGCGAATCGACGGCGCAGGTGAGTTCAGGACCTTCAACGAACTGGTAACACCTATACTGAAGCCTGCAATCGCAGTTCAGGCTATATTCACATTCGTTTCTAGCTGGAACAACTACTTCATTCCTGCTCTGATCCTGGATGCTAAGGACAAGAGAACTCTGCCTATCGTTATCGGTATCATCAGAAGTGCCGACTATGCAAAGTTCGACATGGGTGCAGTTTACATGGCTATCGGTATTTCGATCATACCTGTTGCTGTTGTATATCTGATACTCTCCAAGTTCATTATCCGTGGTATTGCACTGGGTGCAGTTAAGGGTTAATGGCTCACTAAATAAGCTTATTAGTTGCTTATCATATTAATTTCGGAAGACCGCTGTGCTCGAAAGGGTGCAGCGGTCTTTCGGCTTATTTTTAATTCATGATTGTGGGGCGGACGGGCTACAATGCAACACAATATTGTAGGGCGAGGGCGCATACGACTGTGTCGGTATGACCCCCGCCGCTTAATGGTGTTTCGCCGCAATTTTACCCGTTGGTGTGGGGCGGACGGGTGAGTAACGAGGGTATGCTTGTTCTTGTTTTTGGTACTGCTGAACGACCGCCGAAAACGCTTCGCTGTTCGGCTGGTGGACGCGGGCGGTCGTTGTTCCGATTTGGCTTTGTGTGGGCGGGTGCTTTGTTCGCCTAGCGAATTTGGCGACCGCC
>NZ_JAFUAG010000007.1 GCF_017464355.1 Ruminococcus sp.
AAATATGCGATTTTTTCGATTTGCCGAAATAGCGCAGTTTTGAGCTTTTCTACCGTCAAAAGCCCCGATTTTTCGGTGATTTGGCATCACTTGACGATAAATGACGATAATTGGCGATAAAGTGGTTCTATTATAGCATATCCGTATGATATTTGCAAGTGCAGGGGAACGGCCGGCCGCAATCACATTGAAGATCTGCATTGGCTTATTAACTAAAATATCCAAGGGTTTGACACTAAAATTTCACTTGACATATATGGAGGGCGGGTGTATAATAAATAATGTGCAGCTGTGACTATACGGCTGAATACAGCCCCATGAAGCAGGGCTCTGCCGAAAGGAACAAGAACGATGAAAGCTAACAGACTCGCCGCTGTTCTTGCAGCTGCTGTGCTGGTGCTCGGCTGCACCGCCTGCGGTTCAAAAAAGGATAATAAAGACAGCAAGAAAACGGCGGACAAAAAAAATAAAGATACCAGCAGCGCTGTGGTAAATGATGATGACAGTATTGACGAAACAGTCACCGATGAGCAGACTGAATCTGCACTGACCGCCGTTGACGGACAGTTCATCATGCAGGCCTACGATGTGCTGCAAAGCGGACAGTACAGCGTGAAGCTGACTTACACCGACCCCTCGGGGCTTAAAACGGATATCTACCGTGTGGTGGACGGCAGCGACTACTACGAGCTGCAGAAAAACGAGATCGGCGAAAGCGGCTGCATCTGCGTGAACGGCACCGCTTATGATTTTGACAATGTCTGCGGCATTTACCGCAAACGGACTTCGGGCAAGCCCGAAAGTATTATAGAAACGGTGGTAGAGCAGAAGCTTCCCGCCACCGACACCCACATCGACCCCAATGAGGCAGCTGAATATGAGGTGGAAGAATACACCTACACAGGCGGCACCTACATAACGGTCATGGATTTTTATTTTGACAAGGTAACAGGTCTGCCTGCAAAATATACCACAAGGTATATGGTCGAGGAAGAAAACGGCGACGAGGGCATGACCGAAACAAGGACCATAAAAGAGATACTCTACGGAGCTGACGGCGACCTTATCGCCACCGACGGTGAGACCCATGAGCTTGACCGTGATGTGTTCGACACCGCTTTCCTTTCAAAGCTGGCTGACTTCGATGCCATGACCCCCGAGCAGAAGCTGGGGTACTGCCAGGCTATCTTCGTGACAGCTGAGGTAACTCAGGAGGAGCTGGACAAGGCAGGCATGACCGAGGATAAGCTCAGGAATATCTCATACGAAGACTTCACCTCGCTGGTATACACCTACGGGTACGATGTCTGAAAGGGCTTAGTTGATGAATATACTCAAGCTTTTGCACCCTAAAGCGTGCATAGAATATATATACGGCGACTGCACAGCAAGGCAGACGCTGGAGAAAATGAAAAATCACGGCTACTCTGCGGTGCCTGTCATCGACAGGGAGGGCAGGTTCATCAAGACCATATCCGAGGGCGATTTCCTGCGGTTCATGGTGGAGAGGGGTATGTACGACATACGGGAGATGGAAAATTTCTCCCTGGAAGCCATACCTGCCAAGGTGAAGATGAAGCCTGTGAGCGTTTCTGCCACGGTGGAAGAACTTATTCTTCTGAGCATGGATCAGAACTTTGTGCCTGTTATCGACGACAGGGGCATTTTCATAGGTATAGTCACCCGAAAGGACATACTGGGCTACTGCTACAAGACCATTATGCAGGATAAGCAGGATTTCGGGGCAGACGAAACATAATTTACGGACATAATTAATTCAGGATAAATATTGAAAGGAATGGTAAGGAGAAATGAGAAACAGTAACCGTAAGGGCGGCGCGGCGATCGTCGCGGTGCTGGTGATGATAATTATCGTGGCGGTAGGCTGTGCGGTCATGGTCGTTTCAGGCAGAAAGACCATAAGTCCCAACACAAGCGTGACAGCCCCCATACCCAGTGATTACAGCCTTGAAGAGCAGGTCCCCGAGGAGACCACCCCCGAGGAGGAGGTCATTGAGGTATTGCCCGAGGTAAAGCCCTCGCAGCTGCCTGCTATATCGGAAAGCTATCAGACTATCAACCTTAAGGACGCTACCTGCAACACCGCTGTTCTGCTGGACGCTGAGAGCAATGAGATAATCGCAGGTCTGCAGTATGACAAGAAGATATATCCCGCTTCGCTGACCAAGCTGATGACCCTGCTGGTAGCAGTTGAGCATATTGATGATATGCAGGCAAAGTACAAGTTCACCGACAAGGACATCGACCCCCTGATAGATGAGAATGCTTCCCGTGCAGGCTTTGTGGCAGGCGATGAAGTCACCATGGAAGACCTGCTGTATGCGGCTATCCTCCCCAGCGGCGCTGACGGCACACTGGGTCTGGCAAACGCCATTGCAGGTTCCGAGAAGGACTTCGTAAAGATGATGAACGACAAGGTCGCTGAGCTGGGTCTGACGGACACCAACTTTGTGAATGCCAGCGGTCTTCACGACAAGCAGCACTACACCACTGCTCAGGACGTGGCAGTTATCACAAGGGCTTGTATGCAGAACGAGACCTGCCGCAAGGTACTTTGCGCTGACAAGTGGACCACCAAGCCCACCAAGGAATTTGAAGACGGCATTGAGCTTGACAGCATTTTCCACTCACGTTTCGGCGGCTACTTCATCGATGCTGACCAGAACGGCGAGGAGGACGCTAAGCTTCTGGGCGGCAAGACTGGCTTTACTGATGAGGCTATGTTCACCCTTTCAACTGTTGTTGATTACAACGGCAAGGAGTACATATGTGTTACCACCAAGTCTGAGGGCGACCTGATAGCTACCGAAGATTCGATCATGATCTTCGAGAACTACCTGCCCGGCGCTGTCGGCACACCTGTCACCGACGATGACGACAGCAGTGAGTCTGAGAGCAGCGATGATGACAGCAGCAGATCATCTGACACTGTTATTGCCCTGACCAGCGACGACAGCAGTTCACAGGCTGACAACGAAAATTACGAAGCATAAGCTTAAAACAAGCGCTTTGCGTGAAAACGCAGGGCGCTTTTATCATGCACAAAACGGCAGCAGACCCCATGCCTGCTGCCGTTTATTCCTGCTTGTCAGAGCTTTCCTCTCCGCGGTCAAGGTTCTCCAGCGCAAAATTAAGGCACTGTATGACCAGCTGGTTCAGGGAAAGGTTGTTTTCGTAGGCTAGTTTGTCGAGTTCGTCTACAAGTTCAGTGGGGAGCCTGAAAGACTTGCTCACTGAGTCATATCCTTTTTGGATTTTCCACATAATGCAACACCTCTTGTTTATATTATGCAATATTTTTTGTTTGTTGTATACAATTATTTTGTTTTTATTTTGTGATACATTCGTATTGCAATTGTTTTACTGCTATGATATAATGATTGTATACGAAAGGGGTGCTTTTATGAGCAATTTACAGAAAATATCTATTTTGTGCGCAGCTGTGCTGACTGTGGGGCTGACAGCTTGCGGGGAAACAGCTGAGAATACCGACAGTAAAGAGATTACGACCGCTGCAACGACAACAGAAGCATCAACCACAACAGAAGCTACCACAACGACAGAAGCTACCACAACGACCGAAGCTACTACAACGACCGAAACTACTACAACGACCGAAACTACTACAACGACCGAAACTACTACTACAACCGAGGTTACAACAACATCAGCTCTAGAAGTTACTAATATAACTAACAGATCAGTAAAATATGATAATGATAAACAGGTGTATCGAGTTCTTTGGCAGTTGAAAGATCAGAATAAACAGCCAATGAAGGCAGAAGGTGATGTAAAGATAGTAATAGTCAACGATAACGGTAACGAAGTATACAATGATTCTTTCCATATTACCGAAAATGATTACACAGATGAAACTGGTAAGCTTTATGGCTGTGTTGAAATACCTGTCACTGATATATCTCCTGATGTTAGTCTAAATCCTTCCTCCGGTTCAGGGCAAAGTGGAACACTAACATTGTCAGTCGAAGGTGATAATTATTCTTTCCCCGAAAAGAACCTTGCTATATTTGATTTGCCAACAAAACAAACGCAGATAATATTACCACAGGTTCCATTACAGGTAAGCGGTTTATCAAACAAAAATGAAATCGACACTACGCTTGAAATTACAGAAATCACTTGTACAACAGATGATAGTAAAATTACACTCAAATTTAAATGTAATATGATATATAACAAAGACGGAAATAACGAAGCGCAAAGTGGACGTTTTGCATATAGATTGATTGACAAAGACGGAATCATAGCCGATTCGGGTGATATCTACACAAATGCAATACGCTTGGGCGAGTGCACTTATGTAGAAAAAGTATTTTATGATTTTACTATAGATTTAACTCAGGACTATACCCTTGAACTCTGTAATGATCAGTAATACTAACACAAAAAAGACCGCCCCCACAGGACGGTCTTTCTTATTTCTATAAAGCTATCAGCCCATCACAACAGTGATATTGGTCTGCTCGGTCATCTTGCACTCGCATACGAAGTCGCCCTCAACTGCCTCGCCGTTAACGGTTATCTGCTTGATACCGCTTTCAACGTGGTCGGGGTTCTGTATGTCGATGGACAGGTGCTTGCCGCGGAAGTTCTTCTCGATCTTGAAGCCGTCCCACTCAGCGGGGATAGAGGGGCTTATCACCAGACCCTCAGCGTTGGGCCTCATACCGCAGATACCCTCAACGCAGCCTACCATTACGGTAGAACCTGTGCCTGTCAGCCAGTGAACGTGGCTGCGGCCTGCGTAAGGCGAACGTGTGCTCTCGGTGAACTGGCCGTGTACATAGGGCTCCAGCACTCTCTGCTCGGCCTTGTCGTTCATGCTTGCAGGTGCGGACTCAAGGAAGTACTCAAACGCCCTGTTGCCGTGACCCATGAGAGATTCTGCCAGGATTATCCAGCCCTGTGTCTGGCTGAATATACCGCCGTTCTCCTTAGTGTCGGGGTTGAAGATGTGCATGAGCGCACCGTCAAAGTAGTGGTCTACATAAGGGGGCTCCATGATCTTGACGCCGTAAGGTGTGTTCAGTATCTCATGAACGCTCTCCAGAGCCTTTTCAGCCTGCTCCTTGCTTGCAAAGCCCGAAATTACAGACCAGCTCTGGGGGTTCAGCCACATGGAAGCCTCGGGATCGGCCTTTGCGCCGACTACCTCGCCGTTGTCGCGTATACCTCTGATAAATCTGTCCTCGTCCCAGCAATCAGCCAGAGCCTTGCCCAGCTCAGCCTGAGCCTTGGTGATGTACTGTACATACTCAGCGTCCTTGCGCTCCTCTGCATAACCCTTCATAACGCTCATCGCATAGTACAGCTGGAAAGCCACGAAAGTGGACTCGCCCTTCTTGCCCATTCTCAGGCAGTCGTTCCAGTCAGCGTGGAGGCCTGCGGGCATTTTGTGAGCGCCAAGTCTTTCCTGGGAGAAGCGGATAGCGTTCTTCAGGTGCTCGTAAACGGTAGCCTCTCCGCCGCCCTCTTCTGCATAAACGATGACCTCATCGAGGAATGCCTTGTTGCCTGTTTCGCCTATATACTTAACTATAGTGGGGAACAGCCACAGCGCATCGTCTGCTCTGTAAGAGGGGTGGCCTGTTTCCTTAGCGTATACGGAATTCTCGTCGTTCTCATCGGGGCAGGTCTCGTGGCCTGCTCTGTGGTCGAACTTAACAAGGGGCAGACCGCCGCCGTTGGATACCTGTGCGGACAGCATGAAGCGTATCTTCTCAGCTGCCAGCTCGGGGTTGATGTGTATGATACCCTGGATATCCTGAACAGTATCTCTGTAGCCGTAGCCGTTTCTCAGGCCGCAGTAAATAAAGGAAGCTGCTCTAGACCAGATGAAGGTGATGAAGCACTGGTAAGCGTTCCATACATCGACCATGTTATTGAACTCTTCGGAAGGTGTTTCTACCTGGAAGTTGTTCAGCTGACCGTGCCAGTAGTCCACAAGTTCCTTGACCTCAGCGTCTACCTTGCCTGCTGCCTTGTATTCAGCCATGATATTCTCAGCGGTGATGGGATCCTTCTGGCCGAGAATGTAGATAAGCTCCTTGGTCTCCCCTGCTGCCAGTGTGAAGTCAGACTGCAGAGCGCCGCAGGCATTGCTGTTGTAGTTGAGTACGTTGTCGCACTTGCCGCTTTCAACAGCTATGGGATTGCCGTAATCTCTGTAGGCGCCGATGAAGCTGTCCAGATTGCCGTTGTAGGCTGCAACGTCAGCGCCTACAAGTCCAAAAAATCTCTCTCTGTGGTTAGAGCCGTTCTCGTCCTTGCCGCTGTTCTCGTTAATGTGCTGAACTATCTTGTTGCCCTCAAAGGAGGTGCGGGTGATGAACAGGGTGTACTGGAGGTTTACCTGGTCCTGCTCATAGTTGTTCTCGTTGGTGAACTCGATGAAGCCCCAAGTTGACAGGTTTCTGGGCTTATCAGAGGTGTTTGTCACCTTAGTTCTCCATACCTCATAGGTCTTGTTCAGGGGCACATAGTAAGTCAGCTCGGACTTTATGCCCTTGTACTCAGAGGTGATAGTTGTATAAGCGGTACCGTGATGGCACTCGGTCTTATACTCATCAAAGCTCTTGCCTACAGGCTGCCATGTAGCAGACCAGTAATCCTTGGCATCGTTATCTCTTATGTAGACATATCTGCCGGGCAGGCCGATGTTGGAGTTGAAGCGGTATCTGGCAATTCTGCCGTTTGCGCCGCTCTTCACGAAGCTGTAGCCGCCGCCGTTGTTTGAAACGATAGCACCGTACTCAGGGGAACCCAGATAGTTTGCCCAGGGTGCGGGGGTGTCGGGGCGAGTGATGACATATTCCTTGTTTTTCAGGTCAAAATAACCATACTGCATAGTCTTTCTCTCCTTTGATTGATTTCCTCCCGACATTCAGGCACATCGATAAAAATGCCCTGCCATATCGGGATACGATTTTCATATTATCCATTCCGCGCATAAACGCTAAAGTCATTGTAACACATATCCGCATTTTTTACAAGGGGGTGCAGGGGATTTTTTCAGAAAAAAACGTAAATTTTTTTAGTGCAAACTGACTTATTTGTATCTTCTGTGGATATATTAAATCATTGAAAATATATGAAAACGCACCGACGAAAAAATCATCGGTGCGAAAAGAATTTCGTTGTATCACAGCGCCCTTATGCCCTTGACATGAGCAGCTATGGCGGAGAGGTCGGTGACATTCACGTCGCCGTCGCCGTTAATGTCGGCTATGCCGGGGTCTGTCAGCGGACGGATAGCCTTGACGTGGGCGGCCACTGCCATAAGGTCGGTGACATTTACCTCGCCGTCATCATTGACATCACCCTTGATACTGCCCAGCTTGAACTTTATGTAAGACCATTCGGTATACTCGCAGGCGGGGTCATTCCAATCGTCCATCGTCCTGCCGCGGAGCTTGGCATAATAGGTAACACCATCTCTGACGTTGACTATATCTATTTTATCCGTGAACGCCTGGCTGTACAGCAGGTCGGTATAGTCGGGGTCTGAGTAGATGTAAATGTCACAGTTTTTGACACCCTCGGCGCCCTTCCACCTTATCACCACTTCGTTGTCTTTGAGAGTGCCCCATAAAGACGCCTGCTCCCAGGTCACTTCAGGTGCGGGCTTGGTAACTTTAAAGTCGTATTCGGGCATGGTGAACACATCTGTTTCGGCAGTTGTCGATTCGTCGTCTTGGGCAGGTTCATCTGCCGCTCTTACCAGGCGGATATCACCGTCAGCGTACTCAAATGCGCTGCCCAGCTTTTCAGCGACTTCCTGCTTGCTGAGGCCTGCCTTTTCATAGTTCACAGCATTGTCCTCGGTGCTGCCTGCTGCCCTAAGGGTGATACCCACATCTGCGCCCCTGTAATAACAGTTGGCCATGGGGAAATTAAATACATTTCCCGCAATACCGCCCACATAGCCGTTTTCGGAGGTAACATTTCCCAGGTCAAGGCATCTGCTTATGCAGAGGTCATGGTTGCCTGTGCCGATGATGCCGCCTGCGCCGTTACCCTGGCCGTCAGTGCCATCGGCGGCAAAAATATCGCCGCGGTTTATGCAGCAGTATACTCCCGGGGCGCTTATGGAGTTGTCAGCAGCGTCCATGAGCAGCAGCGGGTTGACAAATAATCCGAACATCATGAAGACAAGTTCCCCCAGGATCACCTCCGAAGTTCTATCCTTGAATTCACCGACGATACCGCCTGCGCAGCTCTTGTGGATACCGTTCTGCATATGGGTTATGCCGTAGGCCTCAACTTTGCCGTCGAAATCGCAGCAGGCAATGACCGACTGCCTGGACAAGGCGACTATACCGCCTGCCACCGTATCCCAGGACTTGTTCTGGGGGCTTTTGGCGACCACATAGCTTTCCTTTACGATAACATTCGATATTATACCCATTTCTACATGGCCGAAAAGGCCTGCTAAGTTTTCATGAACGCAGTACATACCCGATATGGTATGGCCGTTGCCGTTGAATACACCACTGAAAGAAGTATTGACAGCGCCAAGATCAAGCAGCGGCGCAACATAGGGTGCTTCCAGCTTGGCTTCGCCTATGGGTGTCCAGTTATTGGCAGGAGCTTTGTTCTTCCAGTTGGCAAAGTCTGAGGTATCGTTAAGCTTAAGGTCTGCGGTCAGGTTGATGACAGTGTTCTCAAAGCTGTTGCCCTCACGCACCATTTTGCCAAGACCTGCCAGCTCCTCAGGGGTGCTTATATCGAATACAGCCACCCTGACCTCATCATTGCCGTTCATCTGAGTGATGACCTTATGCTCACGGTAGTACCATGAGGTATCTGCTGTGCCGTCCCAGATGTGCTGCACCTCTGCGTCAGCGGCATGGGCCGTTAGAACTGCACCTTTCTCAAACATTTCAGCAGGCAGAAGACCTGCTACCCCGAACACGAAAGCAAAGGCGGTCAGCCCTGCTATCATTCTTTTGTTTTTCATATTGACCTCCCCGTTATAAATAAATTCTGTTAACAGTTTACACCTTTTTAACAAAAAAGTCAAGACTTTCTCTGTAATATGGTATACAGAAGATCCCCTGCTATGGCCGCAGCGCAGATACACCCTGCCGCTGCGCAGACCCTCGGCAGCTTTTTACAGAACATTCTCATCAGGGGATGAACTGCCTTGACCAGCAGCAGGCTGAGTCCGCCGAACATGAGGGAGCTGTACAGCGCTATCCTCCCCTGAAAATTGAAACGCCACATATGATACGTCCACAGCTGCTCCCCCAGCACCGCCTCGATGATATAAGAAGCTGCCAGCTCCCCTGCGGTGGTGACAGCCGTACTCACCACAAACACGAACACCGCCCCGCTGCGCCTGCGGAATATGAGCAGCAGTATCAGCCCGAAAAAGCCGTAGATAGGCAGTATGGGCAGGTGCAGAAATCCCCTGGGCTCATATTTATGGTACATGACATACATCACCGTTATCTCGTATAGCCAGCCCACAAAGCCGCACACCGCAAATTCTGCGGCATAGGAGGCTGTCTGTGTGAAGCTCAGGCTTTTCTTATCTTTGTTTTCTTCCATAGGGAACTCCTTCTGTACCAAAAAGCGGACTACTCTTGTGCAGTAGTCCGCAGATATCACTGTTCAAGCTTTTTAAGGAAAGCTCTTGTCCTGTCGTTGGAGGGGTTGTCGATAACATCGGCAGGTGCGCCCTGCTCGACTATGACACCGCCGTCCATGAACACCACATGGTCGGAAATGCTCCTTGCAAAGGCTATCTCATGGGTGACTATGACCATGGTCATCTTCTCCTCTGCCAGTTCTTTCAGAACTTTCAGTATCTCCGCCGTAAGCTCGGGGTCAAGGGCTGAGGTGGGCTCATCGAAGAACAGCATCTTCGGCTTCATGTTCAGCGCCCTGGCTATGGCCACACGCTGCTGCTGTCCGCCCGACAGCTGGTAGGGGTAGTGATCCGCCTTGCTGTCAAGACCCATTTTTTTCAGCAGCACCTCCCCGTCCTTCCTGACCTCTTCCTTGTCCCGCTTCATAACGTGTACGGGAGCATCGCAGATGTTCTTCATGACCGTATAATGGGGGAAGAGATTGAAGCTCTGGAAGACCAGGCTGAAATAGCTCTTTATCTCCTTAAGCGCCGCCTTGCCCACATATTTAGCGTCAGTGACCGCAGGCTTGCCGCAGTAGCTGATACTTCCGCCGTCAACAGTTTCCAGCATGGAAAGACACCTGAGAAAGGTGGATTTACCCGAGCCCGAGGGACCCAGTATGGATACCACCTGACCCTCGCTGACATCAAGGCTTATATCTTTCAGGACTTCAAGGTCATCAAAGCTTTTCCTGACATTTTTAACTTCAAGTAATTTCATGGCCTGTCCCTCCTATCTGAAATAGTTCATTTTCTTCTCCAGCAGCTCCATAACAAAAGCCACCACGAAGTTGAACACATAGTAGAACAGTCCTGCCACGAACAGGGGCATGATAGTTGCCTGGGCTGCCGCCACCTGCTTGGCCACGGTGAACATCTCGGTATAAGCTATGGCAAAGGCAAGGGAGGTATCTTTTACCAGGGTTATGACCTCATTGGTAACAGAGGGTATGATGTTCTTGACCATCTGCGGGAAGACCACCTTGAAAAACCTCTGCGCCCTGGAATAGCCCAGTATCTCGCAGGCCTCGTACTGTCCCACGGGAACAGCCTGTATGCCCGAACGGTATATCTCGGCAAAATATGCGGCATAGTTCAGGGAGAAACCTATTATTACCGCATAGAAACGGTAGTCCTGGGATATCTTCATGCCGAAGAGATAGAAGGGTCCGAACATGACCACCAGCAGCTGCAGCATGAGGGGGGTGCCCCTGACTATGGATATATACAGCTTCACCAGGGTGCTGAGGGGCTTGAACTTTGACATTCTTCCCGCTGCGATGACAAGCCCCAGGGGCAGTGCGAACAGCAGTGTCAGAAAGAATATGAGCAAGGTCGCCCCGAAGCCCTCTGACAACTTCTGGCAGATACCCATGAGCTGAGAGAAAAAGCCCTCGTTTTCAGCAAGTATCATCATTCTGCTGCCTGCTCCTCTTCAGCGGCCTGCTGGTCCTCTATATACTTGTCAGAGGGGTCAAAGCAAAGGCTTGCCTTTTCGATACCGTTAGCCTCCCATTCGTCAGCTATCTTATAGATAGTACCGTCGTGATACATTTTTACAAGGGCAGCCTGCACCTGATCTCTCAGCTCGGTATTTCCCTTGAGGAAGCCTACACCGTATCTCTCGGTGGAGATATTCTCATCAAGTATCTTGTAGCCGTCACCTCTGCTCTTCACCTCGTAGGAAGCCACGCCGTAGTCCATGCATACAGCGTCAGCCGCACCTGATTCAAGGTTCAGGAAAGCTGTGTTGTAATCGCCTACCTGCTGCAGGTCGGCAAAGGTGGCTGCCAGTGCCTTGTTCTCTTCGGAAGCGTCATCGCCTTCAAGGGCGTGCAGTGCAGAGCTGTCTGCCTGTACCACAACTACCTTGCCTGCCAGACCCTTTAGGTCGTTTATGCCCGAATCAGTCTTGACAACTACGACCTGTGAGTTGTCGATGTAGGGGGTGGACCAGGTGTAATCATCTTCCCTGCCGTTTATGGTGAAGCCGTTCCAGATACAGTCGATAGAACCCGACTTAAGCTCCATATCCTTTGAATCCCAATCGATGGGCTGCTTTACCAGCTCCCAGCCGTTGCGGTCGCATACCTCCTGCGCCAGCAAAAGATCAAATCCCACATACTCGCCGTTCTCGTCCTGATAGCCATAGGGCGGGAACTCAGCGTCAAAGCCTACAGTAAGGGTCTTTCTACCGTCCTCTTTCTTTTCTTCTTCCTTCTTGCCGCAGCCCGAAAATGCTGCTGTCATCAGCGAAAGGCTGAGTACGACTGCAAATATTTTTCTCATCTTCATAGAAAATTCCCTCTTTCAAACGATAATTCCAATTTGTGCCAAAAAAACTTATCAAGGCCGATTTTTCGGCCATAACCTTTACCATAGTAACACACGAAATAACTTTTGTCAATAGCGGCCTGTTTTTTTCGGCGGTCTATACAAATCCCCGCAGACAGCAGCACTTGAAAAGCGGAGGAAATTATGGTATAATGGGCAAAGTGAGATCCTATGAAAGGGGTGAACTTATGCCAATAAACCGCAGGCACCGCCGCGAGGTGATACTCGGTGTATCAGCTGTCATATTTGCAGGGCTTTTCAAGCTTATCCTCGATACCACTGAGTTTTCCTACCACTGTCTGCTGTCGCTGCTTTTGCTGACAATTTACCTGGTATGGCTGTTCGCCTCTCGAAGACGTTTCCCCCAGCGGGGCATGAGGCGGCTGATGACGGCCTCGGCTGTGCTTATGATGCTGTGGAACATTGTGAAAACTATCAGGTATGAGTTCATACCTGCGGACTCATTTATAAGCAGGCAGATCTGGTACTGGTATTATTTCCCTGTGGTCATGCTGCCCATACTGCTGCTGATGACCACCTTCTACCTGGGACGAACAGACGGCTACGAGCTGCCCCGCAAAGCACTGCTGGCCTTTATACCCGCCGTGCTGGTAACGGCTGGCATAGTCACCAACGACTACCACCAGCTGGCTTTCCGCTTTGACGGCGGCGTGCCCGATACCTCTGACAGCTACAGCTATGGGGTGCTTTACTTTTCTGCTATGGGCATACTGGTCATCTGCGTGGCGGGCATACTTTTCAAGACCCTCCGCAGCTGCACCAAAAGTCAGTTTTCAAGGAGTTTCCTGCTGCCTGCGGCCATTTCTGCCCTGGGTGGACTTTATTTTTTCAGCTACAACAACTCAGGGGAACCCACCCTGTTCCAGCGTATGTATGAATTTCCCGACCTGACCTGCCTGTTCTTCGTATGTTTCTGGGAAAGCCTGGTAATAACCCGTATGCTGCCCTCAAATGCCGACCACGAGGAGTTTTTCAGGGCTTCATCTATCAGTGCGGGTCTGGCGGACAACGACCTGAACATAGTCCTCCATGGTGAGAACAGCCCTGTTCCCGAAAAAGACCAGCTTATCGAAGCTGAGGAAGGCGAGGTAATAAATGAGGGCAGACAACTGAAGGTACAGCCTGTGGCAGGCGGATATTTCTACTGGCTGGAGGATATAAGGGAATTACAGCGGCTGAATTTGCAGCTGGAGGAAACAGGAAATTATCTTGAAGAAGAAAATGCCATGCTGGACGAAGCCTCAAAGCTGGAGGAAGGCAGACGCCGCACCGCCGAGCAGAACAAGCTGTATGACAGCATTTCCCAGCGGCTGAAGCCCAGGTTCGACAGCCTTTCGGCCAAGCTGGAAAAGCTTCCCGCCGATGAAGAGGGCTTCCGTGAGGGCATGAAGCGGGCTGCAATCGACGGGGTGTTCATAAAACGCTGTTCAAACCTGCTTTTGCTGGCAGGCAGCAGCAGTGTCATCGACAGCGGCGAGCTGGCACTTTCGGTGAACGAATCACTGGGGTATCTGGGATTATCGGGCATTTTCGGTCACGCTGATATCCCCGTAGGAACTGAAATGGCGGCGGACGAGGTGCTGTTCTGCTACGAACTTTTCCAGCAGGCCATAGAGAATGCCCTGCCCGAGCTGAATGCTGTTATGGTAACGCTGAAAACAGGCAGCACACGGAAATTCCTGATAGAGCTTGACAACGAAAGCCAGCCCGACCTTTCGGGATTTTACAAACGCGGGGCACTGCTGGGCGGAAAGCTTGATACCGAAGTTTCCGACGGCAGCTGCTTCATCACCTTTACTCGTGAAGGGGGTGAGGACTGATGAAGCTGGGAGATGCTCCCCTGCTGACCCTGTCTGCGCTGGGCATAGGGGCTTATCTTTTGAACTTTCTATATCTTGCTGTCATCATCAGGCGGAGAATAGCGGGGCTGGGCAGGAAGATATATCTCATATGCCTGCCAGCACTGGCAGTAAGCATGGCTATGATGCTTTGCATAAATGAGGTCTGCCGCTGTGTCATCGGCGGAAGAGAGCCCTCGGTGTTCACCGACTCAGCGGCAAATGTCAGCGCACTGCTCTGCCTTGCTGTCATAGTTCTGCTCACCGCCCTGTGGGGAGTGCTGTGGCTCAGGCAGGAGCAGGATATCATGAGCAGCCTGACGCCCCAATCCCTGGAAGACGGCCTTAACAGCCTGCCCGATGGTGCTGCCTTTATCAGCACAGGGGGCATACCGCTTATGGTCAACAGCACCATGCAGCGCATATGCCGCCAGGCTCTGGGCAGACCCCTGTTCGACCTGCGCACACTGGAGAACAGCCTGCAGCGCAATGAACTGACCGAGGGCTGCACCTCGGAGGTAAGGGGAAAGGGCTACTACCTGCACCTTAAGGACGGCACTGTCTGGGATATAAAAAAGACCCTGCTGAACGTTGACCGCCGCAAGGTCTGGGAGCTGCTGGCCTACGATATCACCGAGCGCTATCAGAAAAGCCGTGAGCTTGAGGAACGCAACGCACACCTCACCGAGGTGAACCAGAGCATACGGGCCTACACCCGTGAACTCAATGCGATAATACGGGAGGAAGAGGTGCTGGCCGCCAAGATACGCATACACGATGACGTGGGCAGGGCGCTGCTGGCACTGAAAAGCTACCTGATACGAGGCGGCGACAGGGCTGCCCTCATGGAGCTATGGCAGTTCACCGCCCAGGTACTCAAAGGCGAGAACGACCCTGACGGCAGCGCAGATGCCATCGGGGCGCTGAAAGAAGCGGCCGATGCGGTAGGCGTGAAGCTCACCCTTAACGGCGAGATACCTGACGACCTGCGCAAGGTGCTGACCATAGCCATACACGAATGTCTTACAAACACAGTAAAGCACGCTGACGGCACTGAGCTTTCGGTTGACGTTACCGACAAGGACGATGTGGTGACGGCGGTGTTTACTAATAACGGCAGACCTCCCGAGGGGGAGATAAGCGAGAGGGGCGGCCTGAAAAGTCTTCGCACGGCGGTGGAGCAGGTGCGGGGCGAAATGGAAATGGCTGCCGACCCCCAGTTTCGTCTGACCATAAGGGTGGACAGAAAGGAACAGTAACATGGAAAAGTACAAGGTAATGATAGTTGATGACCAGTCCATTTCAAGGCACCTTTTTGAGATGTATGTGAACAATTCCCCGAGATACGAGCTGGCCTTCTCATTGAGTTCGGCTTCGGCGGCGGACGTTTATATCCTCCGTCATCAGGTGGACCTTATCCTCATGGACATACTGATGAACGACGGATCCAACGGACTGGAGGCTGCGGAGAAGATCAAGAAGCTCCGCCCTGAGATAAAGATAATCGCTGTTACCTCCATGCCCGAATTTTCCTGGTTGGAGAGGGCTAAGGAGATAGGCATTGAAAGCTTCTGGTACAAGGAGGCTGACGAGCAGACCATACTTGAAGTCATGGACAGCACCATGGCGGGCAGGCACGTTTATCCCGAGAGCAGCCCTACGGTAAAGCTGGGGCTGGCAGACAGCTCTGAATTCACCGACCGTGAACTGGAGATACTGCGCATAGTCACCACGGGCGCCACCAACCAGCAGGTAGCGGAACAGCTGGGCATCTCCGAGAACACGGTGAAATCCCATGTGCGTTCCATGCTGGACAAAACAGGCTTCCGCAGCCGCACGGAGCTTGCCATAAAAGCCCGTGTCATCGGCATAGCCATTGAGGATTGATCCATATTTTTAGCCCGTTTCGGAAAAACTGCAAACAAAAAGTGCGTCCGCGAAAAACGTGGACGCACATATTTTTTATTTAACAACTCACAGCCGACATACGTCAGCGAGCGTGAGTTATCAGAGCATGGAAGCTCTCAGCTCTTCGCCTGTCTTGGGCGAGAGATATGCGGGAGCGATGTCGAAAACAGTCTTGCAGCCGCTGACACCTTCCTGCTTCAGTCTGTAAGCTGCCCTTGCATATGCCACCAGTATGCTGGAGGTGAACTCAGGGTTGGAACCAAGCTTCAGGCTGTACTCGATGATATGGCGGGTCTCGCCGTTCACACCTGTCTTGCCGCTGCGGAATACAAAACCGCCGTGGGGAATGCCGCTGTGCTTCTCGTTCAGTTCTTCCTGAGAAATGAAGTTTACAGTGGTATCATAATCGGAGAAGTAGTTGGGCATTGTCTTAATATCTTCCTCGATCTTAGCTTTGTCAGCACCTTCCTTGGCAACCACGAAGCACTCTCTTGTATGCTTCTGTCTGGTGGTCAGGTCGGGGTCTTCGCCGTTTCTTACAGCGTCCATAGCCGACTGTACGGGAATGGTGTACTGCTTGCCGTCTGCTACGCCCTCAACACGTCTGATAGCGTCGGAATGGCCCTGGGAAACGCCCTTGCCCCAGAAAGTATAGTCCTTGCCCTCAGGCAGTATGCAGCTGCCGTAAAGTCTCTGTACAGAGAACATACCGGGATCCCAGCCCACGGAGATAACGCTGACATTGCCGCCCTTCTTTGCAGCAGCGTCTACATTTGCAAAATGCTCGGGAATGCGTGCGTGAGTATCGAAGCTGTCGATAGTGTTGAAAAGCTCAGAGAACTTAGGTGTCTGCTCGGGCAGGTCCTTAGCGCTGCCGCCGCAGAGTATCAGCACGTCGATCTTATCCTTGAAATCAGCCACATCATTGACAGAATAAACGCCTACGCCCTCAGTGAGTATCTTAAGGGTGGAAGGATCTCTTCTTGTAAAAACAGCAGCCAGCTCGGTATCAGGGTTCTGTCTGATAGCCAGCTCAACGCCTCTGCCCAGATTGCCGTAGCCGACGATACCTATACGAATATTGCTCATATCATCATTTCCTTTCCGAAAATAAAAATCTTACCCTGATATTTTACCACAAATTTTCCCCTACGTCAATAGTATGAGGTTTTGCGTGACTAATTTTTTTTGCATTTTTTACCTCAATAATCAGACATTTTTGCTGATTTGACGCAAGTGTGTTTTACAGCGGTAAAGAGGACGGCACAAAGCATATAGCTTTAGTATGGAATTATGTTTTGTTCACAAAAGTCCGCATTTATTTTTGTGCAAAAGGCAGAAATTGTAATTACTGCGCCAAGCTCTGCCGAAATTAGTCGAAAAAATGTTATAATGTGGTCGGGGTGCAGCAAGCAAAAGGCTGACTTTAACGAAAGGGCGTGGTTCAATGGATACGGAAAACAGAGTGATGATAATGTCCCGTGATGACGCAGAGCTGCTCATCTACGAGGACAGATTTCCCGAAAGCACGGCGGTAATAAGCTTTATTGACCCCAAAGAGCGCAGGCTGATAGGCCTTGACCCCGTCAACTACAAGGGCGCCTGCGACAGTGTATTCCTCATCGAGGCGGAAGACATCGACAGGGACAGCTGGGAGCTTCGCGGGAAGGACTTTGAGGAATTTCTTCCCGAGGCTGAAGAGGCTGCCCGCTTCATACACGAAAATATGAAAACGGGAAAGACTATCATCTGCCAGTGCGAATACGGCGAGAGCAGGAGCGCAGGCTGTGCTGCCGCCATACGGGAATTTTTCTTCGGGGACGGCATAAAGGTCTTTGCAGACTTCCGCTACCTGCCCAGCCAGATGATATACAACAAGATGTTCCGAGCCCTGAAAGACACAGCGGACAGCTGAATATGAAACAACTCCCCTCGCATGAGCAAAGGGAGTTTTTTGTACTGATATTATTTTTCTTCCAATTTTGGAGTGTATTACTGATGATACAGAATGGCTTTTTTCGTATTGTTTTCCCCGCCTTCGGCGGGGAAAACAATACACAACCAAATTGGGATCTATTTTTTCTTCTTAGCGATCAGTGCTATGACTACACCGATAACAGCTACAGCCGCAGCACATATACCCACGATAAGGCCTGTGTTGGACTTTTCCTCCTGCTTTTCAGCGGCGGGCTCTTCCTTCTTGGACTCAGCCGCAGAGGTCTCCTCGGGCTTTTCCTCCTCGACAGCTGCCTCGGTCTCGGCGGGAGCTTCTTCAGCTACAGGCTCTTCCTCGGCCACTGGATCGGCAGCCTCGCTCTCCTCAGCCTCGCCGCCTATGGGCGGGTCGTTTGCGATATCGCCGTTGCCGCATATCTTCTCCACGGTCTCATCGGGGAAATCCTCTATCTTGTCCGTAGGCAGACCTGTGATAGTGAAGTTTATGGTGATAGGGTCTGTGGTAGCCCAGGCATAGTTGTCCATCTCAGGCTCGCAGACAGCGGGTTCACCGTAGGCATTTTTTATCTTCAGCAGCTTGCCGTCCAGCTCGGAATCCTCGGGGATAGGCTGCTCGACGAAGGTGTACTTGACGCCGTCAATGGTAACGTCATCGATAGTAACTACCACCGTGGGCTCGATGCCCTTTTCCTCATCGGGAGCTTCCAGGGGCAGTTCAAGATACAGGCCGAAATAGCCGCAGTAATAGTCGCCGCCCGAAACGTCCTTGCAGTCATAACCACTCATATCAACGGTATAGGAGCCGTTGCCTGTGATATTGACATCGTGATAGGTACTGGATATCTCCATGGAGCCCATTTCGTCCATGGCGGGCTCACTGGTGCCGCGGCGGTAGTCCCACCAGTCCATTATCATCCAGGCGATACCTGCCTGACCGTAAACACCGTTCTCATCGGGCTCGGGTATCTCCTCCGCTGATGCGGTAACTGCCACTGCCATGAAAGACATGGACATCGCCCCTGCGCAGAGCATTGCTGCGTTTTTTTTCAGGATACTTTTCATACTGATATTCCTCCCTTATGACGGCAGCGCCTTTACACCCTCGGCCTGCCTGAAAGACAGCTATAGCAAACGGCTATGCAAAATAATTAACATTGCTTGCTATAATTGTTATATTTCCTAACGTTTTCATTATAACCGATAAAGCTGTCATTGTCAAGCAAATAATATTGAAAATGCCCAAAAATATTAGCATCATTTGCATAAATAAAACAAAATTAAACAAATTGATTGTAAATATTTTGTTGATATGTTCGCTGAGTGTAAAAATATTTTAATTAAATATTTTTATTGACTATCCGTCATTTTTACTTTTAATTATCTCCTAGTTAATAATATCCATATACTTATGTGAAAATTTGTTTACATTAACGAAATTTTTACTTTTGCCGTTCTGGCTAATGACAAAACACGAGTTATCTGTTATAATTAAGGTGTATTGAGTGCATGATAATGCAAGGGGTTGTTTAAAATGTTTACATGGAATTTTCAATATATATCAAAGGCAAGACTGGCTGAGGCTTTCGATCAGCTCATGCTTGACCCCACAAAAGGCGATATACTCGTGAGGATACATACTGCTATCCACCTTGAAGACGAGGCTGTGGATCTTGCCCGCTTTATCTCAAAGCTTTTACCCGAGGCTCATATTTTCGGCACAAGCACCTCGGCTATAATCAGCTGGGGCAAGCTCATACAGAACCAGTGTGTTGTTTCGGTAACACAGATGTCGGGCGGCAGCATTAAAACTGCACTGCTGCCTACTTTTTATGAGAACGGGCTGCCCGTTCCCCCTGCCAGGCTGGCCGATGATGTGCGAGATGCCGTAATATGCGGCAATACCAGGCTGGTGCTGACTTTCCTGACGGGGAAATATCTGGGTGTGTATAATTTTGTTGAGGAGTGCAACAGGGCTTTCCCCGGGGTGCAGATGATAGGCGGACTTGCAAACACCTCCGAGATAAACCTGAAAAAGTTCCTGGACTCAGGGTTTGTCTTCAACGAAAACGGCTGGACGAACCGAGGCGTGCTGGTGGCTGCCATTAGCGGAGATGAGGTGGAGAGCTTCAGTTCATATGCCACAGGTGTTCAGGCACTGGGCGAGGAGATGGAGATAACCGATACCTTCAGCACCTGCGTGCTTTCCATAGACGGCAAGGACGCTGCCCGTGAGTACCGCATGGGTGTTGGTGAGGAACTGAAGAATCGTCCCGAGCTTACAAACCTGTTCCCCTATGTGTATTCAGATGCCAGCGATATACCTATCTTCGTCCGCTTTTCTGATGACATGAGCCTGGGCGAGATGTTTGATATGAACGAGCCTGTAAACAAGGTGATGTGTGATGACCACGGCGGTCTTGACCTTGATACCCGCCGTGAATATATATGTGCGAACCACAATGTCAGCAAGGGCAAAAAGCTTAAGCGTGCCTTTATCTATGACAGCAAGGTCATCGCTGACAACCGTTCGCTTTTCAGGAGAGTTGAGAATTTTGAAAAGGCGGAGACTATCTTCGGATACTCCTGCATAGCCCGTTCCATGATATATTCAAACTGCGTAAAGTGGGAGCTTTCCGCCTATGAGAACTCTAATATGTGCGGCTGCATAACCGAGGGCGAGATAGCCCATGTAGACGGGCGCAACACCTTTGCAAACTGCTCGTTCGTCGTATCTGTCATAGGTGAGGAGCCTGCAACCCAGAAGTACAACCCCTATGCCTTCTCCCATACCGATACCCTGGTGGCAGACAACCGTGAGCTGCTGAACTACCTCTACGATATCGAGAACAAACTGATACAGCAGGAGCATTCGGCGGCGGCAGACAGCCTAAAGGCCTTTGCAAGAGACTGCGAGATGAAGCTGCTCTATTCCGACGGGGACGAGATACCCAATGCTGCTGCCATGAATATGGACATAAAGCTGAAAGGCTACGACCGCATCTGCATGATAAGCGTGTTTGAGACCGCTGCGATGAAAATGGTCTTCCCTGAACAGCTCATAGACCTGACCTACAAGAACTATCTTTCAAAGTGCGTAAGCTTTGCCAAGCAGAAGGGCTATTCTGTTTACGTTATCAAGGACTGGCACCTGGCCATAGGTGCGCCCTCGTATATGTTCTCCCTTTCCGAATTCGTCAGCGATATGGAGAAGCTGCAGCATGACCTGTTTGCGACTTCTGAGGACTACATCGCCATAGTTCCCCTTTTCTGCGTGATAGATGATTGCACCATGGACGACCTGGACCAGGCTTACAATTCCGCCAGGCTGGAAATGGCAGGCAAGAACATACAGTTCAGCGTGAGAAATGCAAAATCCGAGCAGCTGGACGAGGACAGCCTGCGCGAAAGATACCACATGGTAAATGTGATAAACTACGCTATATCCAATGATAAGGTGATACCCTATTTTCAGGGGATATATGACAATGTCAGCAAGAAGATACACCACTATGAGTCACTGATGAGACTGGAAGACGAGAACGGGAAGGTCTACTACCCGGGAAGCTTCCTTGATGTGGCAAGGTCTTACGGGCTGCTGTACGACTCTCTTTCCAAAATAATGATAAAGAAAGTCTTCGACAAGTTCCGCAGCATACAGGACAGAAGCGTCAGCATAAACCTGGGCATAAGGGATATCAAGAACCGTGAGATAGTCGATACCATTTATGATTTTCTTTCTACGGTCAAGCACCCCGAGAACTTCGTTTTTGAGATACTGGAGAACGAGGACATAGACGACTACGACCTGCTGGTGGCTTTCGTGGACAAGATACACGACCTGGGCGGACAGATATCCATCGACGATTTCGGCAGCGGATTTTCATACCTGCAGCACATCGCCAGCATTCATTCGGATTACCTGAAGATAGACGGCTCCATAGTCAGAAAATGCGTGGAGGACGAGCAGAGCGCCAACCTGATAGCACTTATCTCGGGCTGGAAGAAGCTGAGCAACCGCAAGGTGGAGATAATCGCTGAATTCGTGGAAAATCAGGACATACAGGATCTTCTGCTGGATTTCGGCATCGACTATTCCCAGGGCTACCTGTTCTCAAAGCCAAGTCCCGAGCTTGAAGAGGTGTGAGCATGGCAGGCAGAAGAAAAGACGAAAAGCTCATCTGCATGATACTTGAAGATATCGGCAGTGACTTTTCAAAGGAACTGGTAAAAACAGTATGCAGCTCCCTGCCCGCCAACCGCCGTATAAGGCTCATCGTACTGCCGGGAAAGTACGATGACGGTCTGGGTGCGGATACTATCCATGAATACAAGGCTGTATACAACACGGTGCTTAAGGTCAGCGACCTTTGCCCTGTGGACGGCTTCATAATCCACCTGGGCAGCGTTAACGAGCGTGACAGGAACAACGGGCAGATATACAACAGCGTTATGAACCGCTTCGGGGATATACCCAAGGTGCTGGTTGCCTCTGACCTGACCGATGCTGTGACCGTCAACTACGACAACGAAAGCGGCATACGGGAGGCTGTGGAATATCTGGTGAATGCCAACGGCTTTTTCAGGCTTTGTATGCTGGGCGGCCGTGATGACAATAAAGATGCCCGCGCCAGAAAAGAGATATTCTCAAGGTGCCTGCACGAGTACGGGCTGGAGTTCGGCGAGGATAATTTCGTGAATACGGACATGACCGAGAACTGCCAGCGGGAGGCGGAGCTTCTGCTGGACAAGAACCCCGATACCCAGGCAGTGTTCTGTGTCAACGATGCGGTGGCCAGAGGGCTTTACGAGGCCATGAGCAAGCGGGGGCTGGTACCGGGGCGGGATATAATGGTATTCGGGTTTGACAACACCAAGATGTCCTGCGAGATGATACCTGCCCTGACCTCCATAGGTTCGGCTGAGGTACCCCTGGGGCAGAAAGCGCTGGAGCTGCTGCTGAGCATGATGAACGGCGACACGGTCAGCTCTGCCACGGTGCCCACCAGGCTTTTCGGCAGGGAGTCACTTCCCTACCAGATGTACGACTACAACACCGTTGAGATGCTGAATATAGACCCCTCATTCATCTACCGTATGTTCGATGACTGCTTCTACAGGTACAAGACCTCTTTCATCGACCGTGAATCTGTCAACCTGCGCAGGCTGTTCTTCGAGATATTCACAGGCATACTCACCGCCATGAAACGCAGATACATGAGCATGGAGACCTACGACAGCATATCACGCATGGTGGATAAGCTGTTCGAGAAAGGCGCCATGGAGTACACCGACGCTATAAAGTTAACTGACAGCATAGAGCGTGTTCAGGACGGCATAAATCAGGTGCAGCGGTCGCTGGCCGCAAGGATACTGATAAACAGGCTGTTCTCCCGCATGAAGGACAAGGCTATACTGGCCCAGTCGGAAAGGGCGGTGCGCCGTGAAAGAGAAGCCGCTGTGGAAAGGATAAAAATGGAGTCCTTCCTGATAGCCTGCGCCCGCGGCAACTGCAGCGAGGATATCTACCGCAGCTTTGACAAGCTGGGGCTGGCTAATTCGGCGCTGTATGTTTTTGATGAAGCTGTACCTTTCAGGGCGGGACAGGAACCGAAATTCCCCGACCATATCAAGCTAAAATGCGTTACCCGTTCAGGGGATCTGTACATACTCTCCGAGGAAAGACAGCGCTGCCGCCTTAGCGATATACTGGAGCGCAGCGAGATATCCTCCCGCTGCAAAAGCTATGTTGCTTTCCCCGTTTACTGCGGCATACGCATATACGGCCTGCTGATGTGCGAACTGACCGACGATATCTACGAACGCGGCGAGTTCATCGCCATGCAGATAGGCAGATGTTTCGCCCTGTGCGAAAAGCACGGCGAGGCTGATACATAACAAACAAAATACCCGAGGACAGCTTATCCTCGGGTATATTTTATTCTGTCTGAGTCGGCCGCTGACGTTCCTCACCGTTTACGATGAAGCGCTGGCCGCTGTTTATCAGGACGATATCCTCGCTGTCGGCACAGCAGTCAAGGCCTGTGGTGTTGTTGATAGTCCACTTGATATCCGAACGGCGGGCTATCATGCTGACATCGCCGTTCTCGCCCCCAAGGGCAAGGGACTTATCCCCTGCTATATCCATTTTGAGCATGGCATCTGTCAGCCGCAGCACAGTGCTTCCGCTTAGGGAGCCCACAGCTGTCAGCACCACACCGTTCATGGAGATATACACCCCTGAGTTTTCCACTGACAGTTCAGTGTTCCTGCCGCTGAGGTTGCCTATTGCGAAGCCCTCGTTGCCGTCGCCGTATATCTTTATGGAGCTTTGCTCCACAGACACGCTGGAAGAACCTGTCACCGCACCTATACCGCCGCCGTGCTGGGCATTGAACTCCACGGAGATATTGGTGTTTTCCAGCACCACATCAGCATTGCCGCTTAAGGCACCTATGCCGATGATATCATGACCGTCCGCGTCAATGGTGACAGATCCGCTGACTACCCTTATCTTTCCGCCGAGACCAGAACCTATGCAGGCCCCGTTGACCCCGTGTCCGCCGATATTCAGCGAACCGTTCATGGCCAGGAAAAGCTCGCCGTGTTCCTCAGCAGGCAGATTGCCTATGCCGTAGAAGTCCAGGGCTCTCAGCTCTATCTTCAGGTTGCCGTCCCCCTCCAGGGTCAGGCGGGCAGACTTGGGCACCCGTATGCCCGTGTTTTTCAGGGTGTTCTCACCCACGATGACCAGCGCCACATCGGCATTCTCGCCCAGGTCTATACAGGGATTTTTCACATCGTTGGAAAGGCAGGCGTTCTCCAGAGTTATCCTGCCCCTGTAATCAGGCTCTACCCTAATATGCACATTTGTCTTCACACCCGGGGTGCCGAAGACGGTGATGTCCTTGTAGATCATAGCGCCCTGACCCACAACTATCTCGCTGACACCGTCCCTTACCAGAGTTGTAAGTGCCACACGGTTGGTCTTGCCTGCCACATACTGGCGCACTGCACCGCCGTTCTCGTATTCCTCGTGGTACCTGGCTATCTCGTGACGCACCTTTTCATCTATCTCTCCGATGAACTCATTGTCAGGCTTGCCTGTGTAGAAGCCCTGTATCAGGTCGGCCCCCAGCAGTATGCAGGCACGGAGTTCCTCTGTAGTCTCAATGCCCTCCGCCAGCGCCATTATGCCGTTGTCATGGCAGAAGTTTATTACCTCCTTGACAAAGTGCTGTTTCTGGGGCTTGTTCTGCACATCGCTCAAAAGCACACGGTCTATCTTGACATAGTCGGGCATATATCTCAGCAGGTTGCTTACATTCGAGTAGCCTGTTCCGTAGTCGTCAACGGCTATTTTAACGTCCATGCGCTTGAACATCTCTTTCAGGCGGTTGAGGTCGGCATCGTCCATTTCGGCTTCCTCAGTAAGCTCTACCACCACTGTGTCCCCAAGATGTTTCAGGTAGCCCTCTATCTCCTCCATGTCCTCCCCCGTCAGCCTTACACCGGGTATGCTGTTTATGAATATCTTGGCATCGCCGATGATATCCATGTTATCCTCCACCAGGGCAAGCACGTTCTTGAAGGTAGCCCTTTCCACGTCAGCCAGCCTGTTCTGCATATCCGCATACTTTACTATTGAAAGGGGCGGCACACGCTTGTCCGTGGCCGAACGCATGAGCGCTTCATAGGAATATATCCCGCCGTCCTTGGCATTGACGATAGGCTGGAAACGATATGAGAGCAGATTGTCATCAAGTATTTTTGTGACCAGCTCATAGTCCGCCTTTTCATCTTCATCAAGACGGTCGTAGGCTGCGGTCATGGCGGCGAACTTGCCGCTTTTCAGCTTGTCCAGCTGGGTCTGGAGATTTCTTGCGGTCACAGCCCGCCTGAGTCCCTCTATCCCGCGGGAAACAAGGCCTATCCACCTGCGGTAGGTCTCATCATAGCTTCTGGGCGCACTGCCGTATTCCACTGCCGCATAGCCGAAATTCTGGTTCTCAAAGAACACAGGTGTGAAGAACCATGCCCTGGGCTTATCCGCAGGCTCTGCCAGCTCAGGCAGAAGTTCTTCGGTGTCAAATATCCTTTCAAGGCCAGCAAGACCGTCCTTGCGGTCACTGCGGTACCTTACGGCATATATCATCTTGTCGGTGTAGCCCTCGTTGGGACAGGCAAGGTTATGGCTGCCGTCCATATATTTCCAGCGCTCGCAGAGGCAGAGATGAAAGCTCTCCGCACCCTTTATCTGGAAAGCGTAGGAATACACAGTACCCAGCAGGTCGGCAAGACTTGTCTGTATCAGCAACTCCTCCGCCATGGTGTTGTTCACCGAGTCAAAGCCTTCCTCGGATATATCGGTGCCCCATTCACGGCGCTTCATATCAAACTCAGGGATATTTGTGTGCTTGCAGCCGCAGCTTTCCCCTATGACCAGATAGGGCTGGGCGGTGTAGGGCTCGTTCTTCATGCCATGGAAGATGTTATCCATATACCCCGCCGCATAGCGGCCTGCTTCCTCCGCCGGTATCAGCGAAGAGGTTATGGACTTGGGCGCAGTCTGCCCCTCAAAGGTCGAGTCATAGCTGACCACGGCGATATCCGCAGGTATCTTTACTCCCCTCTCGGTCAGCGCCTTGCACAGGCCTATGGCCATGGCGTCGTTGGCACACACCACCGCCTCGGGCAGGCCTTTCTCGCTTGCAAGCAGCACATCTGCACAAAGCTCACCGCTCTGATACCAGAAGTCACCGTATATTATCCTGTCCTCGGGCAGGGTGAGCCCATGGCTCTCCAGAGCATCCTGCACGGCCTTAAGACGCTGTTTTGCGTGCTTATGCCACTTCTTGCCCGAAAGAAAAGCTATGTCCTTATAACCATGCACCTCGATAAGGTGTGAGACCAGCTCCACCACTGCATCATGACATTCGGTGAAAATGCTTGGAAAATACGGGCTGTCCTTTTCAATGACCAGCACAGGCTTGTCAAAGCTGCGCTGCAGTTTTTCTTCGAGGGCAAGGGCTGCATCGGCGGTCTGTATAGTATCCTCCAGTATCACAGCCCCATCGAACATCTCAGGGCGCATCAGCGAGAATATATTTGCCTCGCCCTGCTCGCGCACTGCTGTATTCTGGTATTTATGGTACATCGAGAACACGCACACGTCCATATCACTGCCAAACGCGCTCGCTAGAAATCCCGTTATGAATTTGCTCTGATAGCTTTCATCCGCCTGTCCCACGAACAAGGCTATCCTTTTCCTGCCCTCTCCCATACTAAAACTCCTCTTCCCGACTATATACACAGCCATTCAAGCACATAATATCATGTTTTATTATAACATATAATTGTTTGATTTGCAATATTTTTTCTTAATAATTTTATTTTTTATGTAAAATATACAGCATTCATTAAAATGCAAAAATCCG
Organism: Ruminococcus sp.; assembly: GCF_017464355.1. Classification (GTDB taxonomy): domain Bacteria; phylum Bacillota; class Clostridia; order Oscillospirales; family Ruminococcaceae; genus Hominimerdicola. Next base: position 27,168 of record NZ_JAFUAG010000007.1, read on the forward strand.
ACAGACCCCGCAGGCCTGTCGGACTTATTACTATTTGCTCCGCTTTTTCAGAAGCTCTATGTACTCCGCCCTTGTTATACCGCCGTACTTTTTCGCAAAGTCATCAAGGGTGCTGTCGGCGGGCAGACCGAGAAACTCCATGACCATATTGAACTTATCCCGCTTTTCGGGGGTAAGCAGACTGAAATAGAGCTTGGGGTACTTAGCCAGCAGTTCTGCCATGGTCCTGCCGCAGAAATAAGAGGTTATACCCAGCGACACCCCGCCGTTGAAGCACCTGTCCTCCTCCAGCAATTTGCGGATATTATCAGGCACCTCGTCCCAGGGCACCTCAAAGGAAGCGAAGCCCCATTCCACATACAGCGCCCTCGGGGCTTTCATTTCAGGCTTTGGCTTTTTCGGGGACATCTTCACGAAGGTCTCCGCCGTGAACATATTGAAATGCTCATTCCTTTTACCCACCCTTGCCAGCTGCAGCTCAAACTGTATATCCTCGGGAACAAGCTCCTTGTGGGCGACTATCTTGTGGGTCCCCCAGAGGATATCATTGTCCGAGCAGATGTCGGGCGCACGCAGAGGTCTGTCTGCCAGCTCCTCTGGGGTCATGTCAGCGTTATCGGTGATGAAGTCGTACATTCTAACCACAATGGGCATAGTCATCAGTGAACGGAAAGAGTGGGTCTCGGGAAGCTCCTGCCACTTTTCCAGCTTTCTGGTGCTGCCTATGATGAGGCCGTAGGCATAATGCTCCCTGTCTGCTCTGCAGCGGAAGATATCCCCCTCCCTGAATTTCACCGTCTGATGACCCGTGTTTCGCACCTCATCGACCTGCTCAAAATAATCATCGGGGCAGGTGGAGATGTAGTATCTCATGAACTCGTGGAAGTCCTCATCGGTCAGTATCTTTTTGATACGTTCTGTTTCGCCTATAGCTATCTTCTGATTATTGCGGTAATTGCCTGCCCATATGCCGCTTTCGCCCTTTTTCAGGTAGATATCCAGCGTACCCCCGTAGGGCTCCCCTGCCATGACATTTGAGGGAGTCACGGGCTTTGCCCTGCCCCTGCCCGTCTTTGGCCTGAGCATTTTCCGTTCCTCGGTCTCCAGGCGGGTGTCGAATTCAGTGTAGTTTCTGCTCAGCACCCGGCCCTCATCGTTTACCGCGTATTCCTCATATATGACCTTGACTATGGTGTCACCCTGATAAAACAGCGTCGTCCGCTTTTTGAGGATATGGGTAACACTGAACATAGTCTCGCTTTCAAGATCATCGTTCATGGGATCCAGGGCGAGGTACTTTCTCTCCTCATTGGTGAGCATTACGGCGTATTCGCCCTCTCTGAAATACTGCTCCGCCTTTGATACAGCCTTTTTTGGAGGGACAGAGGCTTCTTCGGTTTTCTCGGGAACAACGGCCTTTTCGGGAGAAAGCTTATCCCCGCAAAAACTGCCGAAGACCTCTTTTACCGCCTGATAGTTCACGCCCTCTCTCCCCCGCCAGAAATTCAGCGGGTAAAAGCTCAGGCCGTCCCTGCCCATGCCGTGTTCATCAAAATTTGCAAAGCTGTGGAGAAAGCCCTTGTTCTCAGCACCCTCCAGTATGCCGCAGACGGAAAGTATGCCCAGTATGCAGTGGATAGCATTTCCCGTGGCCTCGAAGAATTTCCGCTTGCGTATCTCGGCCAGAAGTGCGGTATCCATGTTGTGGGGCTTCATTTCAGCCACGCAGGCAAAAATGCCGTTGAGTATGCTGTAGTCTTCCTCGCAGGGTTCCACGGGGGGAAGCTTTTCAAACTCCCGCAGGTCGTTGAGGACATATTCAGCGCAGGAATAATCGGGCTCGCTGCCGTACTGCTTGGGCGGCAGGTAGCGGAAGACATTGTACTTGTTCCAGTCCACCTCCTCAGCACTCTCCAGCCCGTGGGAACAGCCGCAGACAACGCAGACAGGCCTGCGCCACTCTGTCCTTTCTGCACCGTCGGAAACAAGCTCATGCGCGGGAAGCGCCCTTGCCCACACCAGGCTCGATACCGCCGAACGGTATCTCATATCCCCGCTTGAAAGGCTGTACAGAAAGCCCTTGGCTGCTTTTTCAAGGGATATGCGCTCTGCCAGCGCCTTTATCTCAGCTGTCATCTCATCGTGGGTGATACAGCTTTTCTCTGCCAGCACCCCGCTTTTTATGCCGTTTGCCCACTCGCTCTCAGTGGGCTGTTCCTTCATGATATTGGTAAGATAATACTTTTTCAGTACCCCAAGGGCTTTCTTGTCGGTCATGGCTGTTGCCTCCTTTTTTAATATAATAACACGATCAAGCCTTCCCGTCAATATAATTGAGGGAAAAATATCTCCCTTAAAACTATTGACAAGCGGGAAGTTATGTGATATAATATCTTTTGTCAAGAGCAAGGGCTCGTAGCTCAGTTGGGAGAGCGCTGCGTTCGCAACGCAGAGGTCGGGAGTTCGACCCTCCTCGGGTCCACTTTATCAGCTGAAAAAACGGGGCATTAGCGCAGTTGGGAGCGCGCCACACTGGCAGTGTGGAGGTCACGGGTTCGAATCCCGTATGCTCCATATACCATATTTTACCCCCGCAGATCTCAGGTTTGCGGGGGATTTTCTATAAGCATAAACAAAGCTTTTTCGTGACTATGAGAAGCAGAGAGCAGGAGCTGAATGAACAAAAATATGATCATGGGAGGTAGAATTATGCGTCCGATAAAAGATATCCGTGTATACAAAAGCCTTTCTGAAAACGCAGACGGCCTGCCCATGCCTGCGGGGGTCGTCAACAGAGAGCTTGCGGTCGTCCTGCACAGGGTCGCCATGAAGCTTTCGGAAAAGGGCTTCACTCTCGGGGACTTTGACCACATTTATATTGACCTTACCTGCTTCCCCACAGAGGGCGGCATTGCCCCCTCCAAAAGGAGCATTGACCGATATCACAGCTGGTACCGCTGGTACGAGGCCGAGGTCAGCCGTGAATTATACGGTACCCTTGAAAGCCCCGAATGCATACCCGTCGTCATTGAGATACTTGGGCAGGTGCTGACAAGGTTTTTCAGCACAGCCGAGTTTGGCAGTGAAGCTATACTTGCCTGCGTGAACGAAGCTGTCACTGCGGGAGAGGATATGCTTGTGGTCTTCAGGGAGAAAACCTCTGCCAGAAACAGGGCTGTCATATATCTCAGGTATACCGACAGCGGGAAATTCTTCCCCCTGCTGCGGGTGTACGGAGGTGAGGACGAGCTTATGCTTGAAAAAGACCTGCCACTCGCAAACAGCCTTGATGCTTACGGCACCATTCAGCTGAGCGCAAAGGAAGTCACCATAAAGCCCCGCAAAAATGCCTTCTCATCAGACCTTGCACCCATGATCTTTGAACTGTGAACAAAAAGATCCATATATCGAACCGAAACCGCCCCACATTGTGCGTACAGCACAAAAAAAGCCTCTATGGATAATTAGATCAAGCTACGAACCGTCTTCGCAATTCAAGCGGAGTCAGTTTTGTTTTGAGTTGGATGCGCTGATAATAGTAGAAATAGATGAGATCATCAATAAGTTGTCAGGCTTCAGCAAATGTCTTGATCTTAGTCCTGTAAACGCACTCTGTTTTGAGGATAGAGAAATAATTTTCAGCTCGATCTTTCTTCATTATAGCACGAAAGCTGTATGAGCAGTCGGATATGCGGTGAAATATGCTTTTTAACGATATCGGGCTGCAGCGGGCTCTGCGATACCTTCAACAGCTGCTCGGCTTCTGAATGCGGGGAACATTATATCTGAGAAAAAGCGATAATATCTTTCTTCAAAAGGACAGGCGGCACTTGCTATGACCACAAGTGCCGCCTGTTTATCATTTAATCATGCTTATAGGAAAGCTCCTATCATTCTCTGAACTATATCCTTTCTGGTAAGACCGCTTTTGCAGTCATCAGCTGTTTCAAGGATATATCGCTCATATCCGTTGATTATCTTAGCACCGCTGGGGTGGTTCAGCACACGCTTGAATCGGCTGCCGTAGGTCGCATGAACGTGTCCGTGAAGCATATATTTCGGCTGACAGCGCTCCATCAGCTCGCTGAAGCACTCAAATCCCCTGTGGGGCAGGTCATCCATATCGCCGTAATCTCTTGCGGGGGAATGGGTGACAAGGATATCAAAGCCCGAGTTGTTGAAAATGGTCTGCTTGCAGTGCCAGATACGCCGCCTCATTTCCTTCTCAGTATACATGAATGGTCGGTCGCCGTATTTCATCGAGCCGCCCAAGCCTAAAAAGCGCAGTCCGCCCACGGTAACTATCTTTCCGTCGATATTCACGCAGCCCTCGGGCGGGTGATCGGTGTACTTGGTGTCATGGTTCCCGGGAACGTACAGCAAAGGCGCCCTGCCCATAGTCACCAGAAACTCAAGATATTCCGCTTTCAGGTCGCCGCAGGAAACTATCAGGTCAATGCCCTCCAGCTTGTCGGGAGTGTAATAGTCCCACAAAGCCTTGCATTCCTCGTCTGCTAATATCAGTATCTTCATAGCTCGTCAATGTTGTCGTTCAGCCAGTTCATCGAAACTATATCGGCGGCCTTCATGGTCTGACGTTCGATCGGCAAGCCGACTCTTTTCGCTGTTTCAGCCTGCATGATCGTTCCTTTATCGGTATGAAGTTCACCTGTGAACGGGTCATATCCGCCGTTGACTATGGAGTTTTTGAAAAATGCCAGCAGCTTGTCTGTGCGGTAGTCGGGGTCATTGACTCTGATGTCAACAACGCCTGTCGAAAGACCGAACCAATATCCTGCAGCCTTTTTTTCTTTCAGCTTTTCACCCAGTTCCCACGCGCCCGAAAGCACCGACTGCACGATCTGGACATAGTATTTCCCCCAGCTGAAATAGGGTGTGCCGATGTATTCGTCCTTGGTATTACCTATGCGGTAAAGTCCCGGGCGCTTCAAGGCATCGTTCCTGCTCGAATAGTCGAGATCGGCATAGTATCTCACGCCCTGCGCCGCCAATTTTTCACGGCTGTCGGTGCCGTTATCATAATTAAGCAGCACCCTGCATTCGGGGTCGATAAGGGACACACCTATCGCAAAGGCATTGAGGTCGCGGTATATAAGCTCACTCTCCGAAGACGCAAGATAGCCTATACGTCTTGGCTTTTCACCGCCCTCACGCAGAAGCATATCAGCAGCAAGAATGCCCATAAGGAACGTCGCTTCATAGAGTTTCCCGTGATAGTATCTTACCGACGAATACTTCTGACCCGCCGAACAGCAGATAAACTTCACGTTCGGGTTTTGCACAGCGGCTTTTAAAGTTTCGGGTATCATGCTTTCCGACACCGCAAATATTATCTCGTTCTTATCAGCGACCGCCCGCCCGATAGCTTCCTGCGGCTCGCCGATGTAGCGTTCGGTCACAACGTTGTCCCCCGTAACCTCGTCAACATACAGCCTGCCCGCCTCATGGCTGTCCGTCCAGCGCGAATCGTCGGGCTCAGTATCATAGATGAATGCTGCACGCAGCGGAGAAACGGCAGTATATTTTCTTCTGCCGAACAATTTGATAAACGGGTTGGCGGGCTGTTCATTTCTGTCGGGTGCGGATTCAAGATAGGCTATCTCAACGGTGTCTTTTGCATTGAACTCTGCTCTCGCCATTTTTATGTTCTTGATTATCTGCTCCTCGCTGTCACGGACAAGAGTTTTGAGTGGGAAAATCGAGATGTACATGAGAAACGCTTCCGACAGCGTGCGGTAGTCGGTAATGCCGAGAGCCTTTCTGCATTTCCTGCAAAAGCTGAAAAACGTCGTTTTCAGCTCAGCGCAGAGATTTTCGTCCCATCTGCCGTTCAGGTCCTGCCCCAGCAGGTCGGCAAGGCGCGCATATTCTCCAGGCTCGGAGAACACGATATAAAAATTTTTCGTGGCCGCATAAAAATCCATATACTCGGCATAGACCTTGTATTCCCTGGTGTCATCGGGCTTTGGCATTATCCTGTAAACGTCCGCAAGTATAAACTCCATATCGCCGTATTTAGACACTGAAACGCGCTTGTTTCCCTCCTGAACGTAGTAATCGTTCATGAACTCATAGACCTTTATCGCATCGCGGATACCCTCTTTAAGAAAAGAATCATACAAGGCAGACCACTTTACGGCAAACTCCGTTCCCTCATCCAGCAGAGGCATGAAATTGTTCGCAAAGGCAGAATTACGTCCCTGCCCCTTGTTACCTATGATACGGCTCACGGGAAGCTCCATAAGCCCCAGATGTATCTCACTGCCGCTGCTTTTTGCAGCATCAAGCTCATCAAGCACGGGCAGATAAGGTGATACGTCCTTTCTCTTAGCTTCTTTTACTGCGTCATCCGCCAGCTTTTTTGCAGCTTTATAGTCCTCTCTCACGGCTCATGTTCCTCCTTCATATATCGCATTATCCACTTATGAACTTCGGTATAGTCAGATCGTCTGGCAGCACCCGCGGCGAGCCTTGCTGCTGTCATGATGTTTTCCTGCCAGCGATATGATATTGGCTATTGCCCCGAAGATCTGATGTACACCCATTATACACCTTTTTCTCCGCAAAGTCAATCAAATGACCGATCTGCGGACATACAAAAGAGCGTCGGGATATTCACCGTTTCGGTAAGTGTCCCGACAACGCACCGCAGGCACAGTGGGATCAGTTTATCAGCGGATATCGACCCTTGCGGCTATGACCTTTGAACTGTGAACACAAAAAGCCCCGAAAGTACTTCGGGGCTTTGATCATCGTAAACGACATTGTATCTCCGACACAAAATGCCTGCAGCAGCTGTGAGCAGGATATGTAAGAAAAACTTTGCCGCTTGATATACTGCTTTGTTACAGGCCGTATATGGACATGGCCATAAGTATGCTGCCAACGATGGCACGCAGTTCGGCGATGACCTCGGGGGTACCCTCGACCACTGTCCTGCCGTCCCCTGAAATGGCTGCCTCCTCCAGCTTGGCGGCCTTTTCGGAGATATCCATGGCGCCCACGGTCTTTGAGGCGCTTTTCAGCGAATGGATATAAACACGGTACTGCTCCAGATTTCCGCAGGCTACGCATTCTTCCAGGTGGCGCACCCTGTCATCGGAGCTGCCTGTGAACTCGGTGAGCATCTCGGCATAGAACTCGGTATCGTTCATGCAGTATTTCATGCCCACGGCGGTATCAAGGCCGTTGGCCTCCAGCATGGAAAGAAAACCGAAAACGAACTCGCTGTCGTCGGTCTGCTTCTGCTCCACTGCCACACCTTCATCGCTGACCAGGTAGGCATCGGGGTCCTCACGCATACTGTACTCGGTATCCTCGGCTATCATCTCCAGCATGATGTCGGCAAACCTCGGGTCGAACTGGGTGCCCTTGCCGTTTATAAGCTCGCTGCGGATATATTCCTGGGCGAAGACATCGTGGTAGCTTCGCCTTGAAGACATGGCATCGTAGGCATCGGCCACTGCTATTATCCTGGCCTCCTCGGGGATATCCTCGCCTTTCAGCCCGTCGGGATAGCCTGTGCCGTCATACCTTTCGTGGTGCCACCTGGCGGCCACGGCAAGCTCGGGCATCTCGGTTATGCGCTTAAGGATATCATGCCCCACTACAGGGTGCTGCTTGATGATATCATACTCCTCGGGAGTAAGCTTGGTGGGCTTGTTTATGACAGAGTCGGGCACACCTATCTTGCCTACATCGTGCAGCAGACCCATCATGTATATACGCTCCTGGAACTCCTCTGGATAGCCCGCACTTCTGGCTATCTCCCTGGAATATTCAGCCACACGGGTAGAATGGCCGTTGGTGTACTTATCCTTGGCATCGACCGCCCCTGCCAGTGTTTCTACCACCTGCATGGAGAGCCTTTCGTTCCTGCGGTGTTCCTCTATAAAATCGGCGCTGAGCTTTTTGGCCTCTTTTTTCAGGTCCCGCTGCAGCCTGTTGAGTTCGATGGTATTCTTGACCCTCAGCAGCAGCACCGAGGCCACAAAGGGCTTGCCCACAAAGTCCGCAGCCCCTGAGGTCAGCGCCTTTGTCTCGGTCTCAGCGTCATCGTCCGCCGTAAGGAAGATAACGGGGATATTTCTGGCATTGTGGTCAGCTTTGAGCTTCTGAATAGTTTCAAAGCCGTCTATGCCCGTCATATGTACGTCCAGCAGGATAAGGTCGGGCTTGTGCCCCTTGATATACTCCAGCAGCTCCTCTCCCGAGGTCAGGCAGTCTACACGGTAGCCGTAAAGACTGAGAATACGATCTGCTATTTTAAGATTACCCTTGTCGTCATCAGCGACAGCTATCAGGTATTCTTCCATATTCTCCCACTCCTTTTCCTCAGATATCAGCGCTTTCCAGCACTTCCATTAATGCCGCGGCTTCCACCGGCTTTGCAAGGCAGCCCACTGCTCCAAGCCTGTCGGCGGCAGCATACACTTCATCGTCAAGTGTGCCCGTCATCAGGCAGACCTTAGCCTCAGCGGTATCCCCCTCTGCCCTTATCCTTTCAAGAACAGCTATGCCGTTCTCATCAGGCATTTCCACATCCAGCAGAACGAGATCGGCACCCCCAGCCTTAAGCTTTGCTATACCGTCACTGCCGTTTTCTGCACCTATGGAAGTATGGCCTTTCTTCTTTAATATGAACCCCACCATTCTTGCGACCATAGGGTCATCATCTATTATAAGTATCTTACTCATGCTCTCACCCCTTGAGAAAAATGTCCCCATTTCATGCAACACCGCCAAAAAGCAGAGTTAAACGCACGGGAAGTGTTGTCTATATTATTATAGCACATCTTTCTCACATAATCAAGGGGTTATTAAAAAATAATTTTATAGTTAAATGATTTAAAACGTTTAAGCTGCGGCTGTTCTGGCCGATTACACTATTTTCGCAATTTCAGCGGAAAATTTTCTGCATTCAGACAGCTGCAAACCACGGAATTATTGCTGTTCCCCCTTGCAAGAAACTTGAAAATGTGGTATAATCAAGCTGGTATATTTTGTGGAGGTGGTCAGTTATGCGTGTGGCTGTATGCGATGATGAGCAATGCTTCATCAAGTATTTCAGGGGTATCATGGACAGAATGTATAACAGCCTTGATATCATCACCGATGAATTCTCCGGCGGCGAAGAGCTGCTCAAGGCTTTCAAATTCAAAGCCTACGATGTGGTCTTCCTTGATATAGAAATGCCCGATATGGACGGCATTACCCTTGCCCGCAAGCTGAGGGAACTGAGTGCGGAGGTATGCATAGTTTTCCTGACGGGGCACATCGAGTACGCTATCAAGGGCTACGAGGTAAATGCCCTGAGGTACCTGACCAAGCCTGCGGACGAGAAGAAGGTCAAGGAAGTCATCGACTATGTCCTCAGCAAGCAGGAGGGTGTGAAGTCTATCTGGGTGAAGACCAATGACGGCGCCCAGAAGGTCGCTCTGGCAGATATAATCTTCATCGAAGCCCAAAACCAGAATGTGGTCATAAACACCGTAAAGGGCAGCTACTCTGTCAGGGGAAATATCAGCGACTACGAGGTGGAGCTGACCCCCCACGGTTTTTTCAGGATACACAGGGGGTACCTTATCTCATTATCAAAGGTACTGCGCATAGGCAGCAAGTCCGTGGTCATGGAGGATAATTCCGACCTGCCTGTCAGCAGGAGCAAGGAATCAAAACTGCGGGAGACATTGTTCTCATACGTCAGCGGCGAAGCCTTCTGATGTATCGTGCAGACAATATCTACAACAAAAAAGCGGGCAGCTGCGAAGCTGTCCGCTTGAATTTTTATTTATCAATCGTAGAACATTACCACAGGTGTGCCAAGCTCAACATTGTCGTAGACGTACTTTGCGCCGTCATAAGGCATATTTATGCAGCCGTGAGAACCGTTCCACTGGTAGATAGTACCGCCGAAAGCACCGCGCCAGGTGGAGTCGTGCATACCTATACCGCAGAGGGAAACATTGTTCCAGTAGTTGCAGGTGGTATCCCACTCATCGCCGTCAGCGTTACTGTCCTTCATGCGCTTGTTGGTCTCCTTGGACCACAGCTTGTAAACACCCTCAAGGGTAGTTCTTGCAGCGGAGGTGGTCTGTCCTGAAACGATGTAGCAGGTGTATTCTTCCTTGCCGTCCTTGTAGTACCACATCTGCTGGTTGGTCAGGTCTACCTCGATATAGGTCTTGCCGATATCGTCATTTTCGCTTCTGGCAGACTCAACACCTGTGTACTCAAAGGGGCCGTCCGAATAATATATGGGGTCAATGGAGTCAACGCTCTGGCCGTCCTCCAGCAGACCTACCAGCTGTTCAACGGTAGCGTCCTGATATATCCACCAGCCGTAAAGTCCGTCATCGCCCGGGTCTACCTTTACCTTGCCCTGCAGTGTGGACTTGAACGTCCTTGTGGTCTTGAAAGTATCGTACTTTGCAGCCAGATCTTCAACATACTTGGTAACTGCATCTCTGTCCACCACATAGTTGCCCATGTCGTCCATATCTATGAGGGTCAGCAGCTTTTTGCCTGTCAGCACCTCGGTGGTGTAATCAAAATCGTAGGTGATAGAGATGTTGAACACCTTGTTCAGCGCCTCACACTGTTCCGTGAAAGCATCGGAGGTTATGGAGGGTACTGCGTAGCAGCCTGTGCCCTTATCAAGCTTTACCTCAAACTCGCCTTTGCCCAGCGCCCCGACAACTGCTTCCTCAAGCTTTGCCATGTCAGTTACCTTGTTGCCCTGGACCTCTTCCCTGATGACATAGCCGTCATCAGTCATATCCAGCCAGGCATCTGTAGTGGAGGTATTTCCCCAATCCTGGGCTGAAAGCACCTCGCTCAGCGTGCCCTGGTCGTAGGTGGCCTCATCGGTATAGGTAAGGTCTGTCCTGCCTGCGTAGCCCGAGAACCACAGGCCGTGGTTCACGCTGTCATAAAGCTTCTTTATCTCCCCTGCGGCATTGCGCTTGTAGCCGAAATCTGCGGGGTTTATAACGAACTCCTGTCCGTCTATGGCAGTTATGGTGAACTTCTCGGGTATCTTATCCGCTTTCAGCGCCTTTACTGCCTCTTCATAGGTCTTTCCGCTGACATCTACCCCGTTGATAAAGGTATCTGCCAGGAATTTATTTCCGTAATAGACCCTGCCTGCACCGTATGAAACGCCCAGCACAGCCACCAGCGCCGCCAGCACTGTACCGCAGATCAGAGCCGTCTGATTTCTGACTTTCTTTCTGCCCTTTTTTTTGCTCCCTGCAGATGAGAGTTTTTTGCTGTATCCTGCAGCTTCTGCACTCATTTGAATTATCCTTCCTCACACATTACTATCCGAAAAATATACAAATTCCTGTTTATATAGATTCATTATACCACAAACCGACTTGATTTGTCTAGAGGACAGCGTCCATTTCGCTGCAAAATCTTCAACAAATTTTAAAGAACAAAAATAAGCAGATATGTATATTTTTCTTTCGGCAATAATTGCTAGCCAAATTTTTGTACAAATATACAAAACGAGCAGCTGACGTCCCTGAAGACACAGCTGCTCGCCTCGCTGTCATCAGCCCAGCATATCAGACAGTTCATCCATGAAGCTGCCCGCAGAACGCAGGGCTCTGCCTGCGCGGGCTTTCAGCCTGCGGCTGCTGCGGCGAGCCTTCCGTGACAGGCCGAAGACCAGTGTGCCCACGGTTATGCCTGCGGATATGCCCCGTATCAACGGCTTTGCAAACATTGCTGTCCCTCCTTTCCTCGCTGAACAAAAAGTTCGTTCATATGCCTTAATATTTTTCGCAGATATCATCTGTCTATTCACGAAAAAATTTCCCACTGCAATTCATTTTGCATGAACATTACAGTTACATAAATTTATTGAGCATTCTTTTTGACAAAAATAACAAAATCCACCAAAAAATTTATTTATATTTTCTTGTCTGATGACTTTACTTTTACGGGAAAATAAGTTATAATATAATAGTATTAGAATAATTGCTTTACAAGGAGAAGATCAGAATTATGGGTATGACAATGACTCAGAAGATCCTCGCAGCCCATGCAGGGCTCGATGAAGTCAAGGCAGGACAGCTTATTATGGCTGACCTCGACCTGGTGTTAGGCAACGACGTTACCACGCCTGTTGCTATCAACGAGTTTAACAAGGCGGGCTTCACGGACATTTTCAACAAGGACAAGATCACCATGGTGATGGATCACTTCACACCGAACAAGGACATCAAGGCTGCACAGCAGTGCAAGCAGTGCCGTGAGTTTGCATCGAAGTACGATATCACCCATTACTACGACGTAGGCGATGTGGGCATCGAGCACGCACTGCTCCCCGAAAAAGGCCTGGTGGTCCCCGGGGACGCTGTTATCGGCGCTGACTCTCACACCTGCACCTACGGTGCCCTGGGCGCATTCTCCACAGGCGTAGGCTCAACGGATATGTGCGCAGGAATGGCCGCAGGCAAGACCTGGTTCAGGGTGCCCTCGGCTATCAAGTTCAACATAGTAGGCAAGCTGCCCAGATACAGCGCTGCCAAGGACGTTATCCTCCACATCATCGGCATGATAGGCGTGGACGGCGCCCTTTACCGTTCTATGGAGTTCTCGGGTGAAGGACTTAAGAACTTGACCATGGAAGACAGGCTCTGCATGGCCAACATGGCTATCGAAGCAGGTGCAAAGAACGGCATCTTCGCTGTTGATGAGGTAACTAAGGAATACCTCAAGGGCAGGACTGACAGGGAGTACAAGGTATTTGAGGCTGACGCTGACGCTGAGTACGATGAGGAATACACCATCGACCTGAGCGAGATAAAGCCCACTGTAGCTTTCCCTCATCTGCCTGAGAATGCAAGGACATTCGATGATATCCCCGAGGTCAAGATAGACCAGGTGGTCATCGGTTCATGTACCAACGGCCGTATCGAGGACCTGAGGGCAGCAGCTGAGATACTTAAGGACAAGAAGGTAGCTGACCATGTGAGATGCATAGTTATCCCCGCCACACAGAATATCTACATGACCGCCATGAAGGAGGGTCTGCTGGAAATATTCATCAATGCGGGCTGTGCAGTTTCAACACCTACCTGCGGCCCCTGCCTTGGCGGACATATGGGCATACTGGCAGCAGGCGAAAGGGCTGTGGCTACCACCAACAGAAACTTCGTAGGCAGAATGGGACACCCCGAGTCGGAAGTTTATCTGGCTTCCCCCTACGTTGCAGCAGCTTCGGCTGTAGCAGGAAAGATCGCTCAGCCAAGCGACGTTATGTGATTTGAATGATATCTGCTTCAGGCGGGGGCGCCTGAGATAACGGCAGATGATATGGGTTTATGTGGATTTGGAATAAGAACGGCTTCAGCTGACAGCGCGGCGCCGTTTACAGCTGATGTGTTCTTCAGAGGGTATGGAAAATGGCTAAGAAGGAACATATTACTAATTATATCAAAGAGATCTTTTCGGATACGATAGCAAGCATGGTCTACCGCAAGGAGGGTTCGCGCCTGAGTGATAAGGAGCGCAACCAGAAGGTAGAGGAACTGGTGGAGAAGATAAGGGTCAGCAATGTTATGCTTTATGAGCAGACCCAGGAGATCATCGACAGGTGCGAGTTCGACAGCTACAAGCCTGCGGTGGTCAACGGAAAGTCCTGCTACAAGCTGCTGAAAATGGGCAGGTTCAAGAAAGTGCTGATGTGCTATTTTATTTCAAAGACCAAGGGTGAGGTAACAGCAGAATATCTCGAACAGGTGCTGGACGAACTTAAGCGCCAGTCCGAGGGCGAGAATGTTTTCGGCTCACCTGATTACAAGGACGCGTAGCGTCCCCGACAAAGCATGGAAAAGGTTAGGAGGCGGGTAAAATGACCAATTATTTATCGGATATATTTTATGATACCATTTCGGGTATAATCACACAGAAGTACGGTTCCAGGTTCACCGACGCACAGCGCCGCGAGAAGATAGAGGAATTTATAGCACAGCTTCGTCAGGGCAATATGTTCACCATAGAGCAGACGCAGGCCATAATCGATAAAAAGGGCTTCAACAATTTTTATCCCGACTCGATAAACGGTGTTTCCTGCTTTCGTCTGGTAAAGGAAGGTTTCTTCGGCAAGGCCAAGGTATGCTATTTCATAACCCGAACCAAAGACAAAATGGACGCTGAGTACCTTGAAAAAGTGTACGAGGAGTTAAGGCGGCAGGCTGTAGGCGAGAACGTGTTTGAGTCTGACCGTTACATCGAATAATTACAAGTTTGAAAGGAGTTTTCATAAAATGAAGGCTTGCGGTAAGGTACATAAATATGGGGATAACGTTGATACCGACGTAATAATCCCCGCAAGATATCTGAATACTGCGAACATGGAGGAGCTGGCACAGCACTGCATGGAGGATATCGATATTGATTTTGCAAAGAATGTTCAGAAGGGCGATATCATGGTGGCCAAGGCAAACTTCGGCTGCGGTTCTTCAAGAGAGCACGCTCCTGCTTCCATAAAGGCAAGCGGTATCTCCTGCGTAATTGCAAAGAGTTTTGCAAGGATATTCTACAGAAACGCTATAAATATCGGCCTGCCTATCATCGAGTGCGATGAGGCTGCCGAGAAGATAGAGAAAGGCGACGAGGTGGAGATAGACTTCGATACAGGTGTCATCACCAACAAGACCAAGGGCGAGAGCTACCAGGGTCAGTCCTTCCCCGAGTTTCTTATCAAGATCATCAACTCCAACGGGCTGCTGAATTCTCTGAAAGAATAGAAAACGTTTTCCCCTGCTTATGCGGGGGAATTTTTTTGTCTGAGCCCCATATACCGCAATTTTTGACAATAGTATGTTTTCACCTGCTATTGACAAAGTGTTATAAATATGAGATAATATTGTTACGGTAATATTCTGCCGAAAGATAATATTTTTAAATGATAAAACCCGTTGTACCCCAGACCGACTAGGCAGGGATACGGTAGACAGGAGATAAGATATGAGTGCAACTCTGGTAATAATGGCTGCGGGACTGGGTTCCCGTTTCAAAGGCGGCATAAAGCAGCTGGAGCCTTTCGGCCCCTGCGGTGAGATAATCATGGATTATTCCATATACGACGCTGTACGTGCAGGATTTGACAAGGTGGTCTTCATCATCAGGCGGGATATCCGCGAGGCTTTCGATGAGATGATAGGCAACCGCATAGGTGCCCATGTCAAGGTGGACTACGTTTATCAGGAGCTTGACTGTCTGCCCGAGGGCTTCAAGGTACCCGAGGAAAGAGTAAAGCCCTGGGGCCACGGACACGCTGTATGCTGCTGCAAGGGCATAGTGAACGAGCCCTTTGCCGTTATAAATGCGGATGACTTCTACGGAAAAGAGGCCTTTGAGAAGCTGTACGCTTTCCTGACCACCGAGCATTCAGGGGACAAGCTTGCCATGGCCATGGCTGGCTTTGTGCTGAAAAACACCCTCAGCAACAACGGCGCTGTCAACAGAGGTGTATGCAAAGTGGACGAAAACTATATGCTTGCCGATGTTGAGGAGACCTACAATATCCGCCGCGAGGAAGATGGCAAGGTCTACTCAGGCAAGGAGGATAAAAAGGAACTCAGCGAGGACAGCTACGTGTCCATGAATATGTGGGGCTGCCCCGCAGGCTTCATCGAAAAGCTGAACGAACGCTTCACCGAGTTCCTGAAAGCCAACGGCGACAGCCTGACAGCCGAGTTCCTGCTGCCCGAGGGTATCGACTACATGATAAAGCACGGCATGGCAGACTGCAAGCTGCTGGAAAGCCGTGACAAGTGGTTCGGTGTTACCTACGCCGAGGACAAGCCCTATGTTAAATCGGCTATTTCCGAGCTTATCGCAGCGGGCACATATCCCGAAAAGCTCTGGGCATAAAAGAAAATATCTTAAAACACAAACTCCCAATTTTGAAGTGTATTGCTGATGATACAGAATGGCTTTTTTCGTATTGTTTCCTCCGCCTTCGGCGGGGAAACAATACACAACCAAATTGGGATAACGCAAAAAAGCCGAAGTCACCACGACTTCGGCTTTTATCATTTTTTTATTCGCTGAGCTTGGAGATAGCCTCTCTCATGCGGTTAACGTCTGCCAGGCTCTTGTTGAGTCTTTCAGTATCAGCATTCAGCAGTTCAGCAGTTTCGCTCAGGGTGGAGTTGATGTTAGCCACCATAGCGTCCATTATGCTCTGCTTCTTGTTGTTGGCATCAGCGATGATATTCTCAGCCTCAGCCCTGGCCTGATTGATTATATCAGCAGCCTCCTGATTAGACCTCTCGACCTGCTCCTTGGCATACTGGTTAGCACGCTCGATTATCTCCTGCTGAGATACCAGCTTGTCAGCCTCAGCCTTAGCGTCCTTGATGATGGTAGCCTTTTCGTCCTCGGCGGACTTCTTTATCTCCTCAGCTTCCTTCTTGGAATTCTCAAGGATAGCCTTTCTCTGCACTTCCAGCTCCTGGGCACGCTTTATCTCGGGAGGAATGCTCATTCTCACTTCATCTACAAGTTCGTGCAGCTGGTCGCCGTCTACCATTTTCTTATTGGAGAAAGGTACAGTAGCACCGCTGTCGATAGTTTCGTCTATTCTCAGCAGCAGGTCATTCAGGGGGGTGTACTCCTTGGGTTCGCTCATAATAATACTTCCTTTCATTTGCCCCGTACTTCGTCGGGGTTATTTATCCTCAGGCTTATACAGCCTGTTTTTTATCACTTCCAGTATCTCGGGCGATACAAACCCCGAGATATCTCCGCCAAAGCTTGCTATCTCCTTTACCACACTGGAGGAAAGGAACATATTCTCCCCCGCTGTAGTCAGGAACACAGTTTCAGCGTCATTATACAATCTCTTGTTTGCCAGTGCCATCTGGAACTCATACTCAAAGTCCGAAACAGCTCTCAGGCCTTTGACGATGACCGCAGCCCCCGTCATTTTAACATAATCTGCCAGCAGACCGTCATAGCAGTCCACCACCACATTGTCAAGGTCCTTGGTAACGGCTATTATCATCTCCATCCTTTCCTTGGTGGAGAAGACAGCCTTGTTCTTGCTGCGGTTGAAGCTCACCAGCACTATGACCTTGTCAAACAGCTTCGATGCACGCTCGATTATATCCAGATGTCCCACTGTTATCGGATCAAAGCTTCCGGGACAAACAGCAATTTTCATATCTTTACTCTTCCTCTGCAGGCACCTTGAAAATAGTGACTGCTATCTTTCCGTATTTATATCTTTTATGCTTTCTGAGAATGCCGTACTCTTCACCCAGCTCCAGCTCTTTCTCATGCTCGCATACAACTATGGCACGTTCGCTCAGCTTGCCCTCAAGGCCTGTCAGCACCTTTTCGATGATACCTTTGCCGTAGGGCGGGTCAAGCAGCACTATATCGAACTGACCCTTTGCGACCTTCAGGTAATCAAGGCTGTCCATATTAAGCACCCTTGACTGAGCCACAAGCTTGCAGTCCGAGATATTCTCTTTTATTATCTGCACAGCGGCAGGGTTATTGTCAACGAAGACACAGTGGCTTGCGTCACGGCTGAGGGCTTCAATGCCCATTTGTCCGCTGCCCGCAAAAAGGTCAAGCACCTGCGAGCCTGCCACATCAAACTGTATGGCAGAAAAAACTGCCTCTTTCACCATATCGGTAGTAGGTCTTGTATCGAGGGTATCCAGCGTTTTCAGCTTCTTACCTCTTCTTGAACCTGTAATAACTCTCATAAAAACTCTCCCATTACGCTTATATGATTATTATACAATATTTCGCCGCTTTTGTCTAGTGGCTTTTTCACTTTTTTTGATATTTTTCACATTCAGCTGTTTTTAAAGCCGAAGTCTGCCGAAAAAGGCAAAAAAGAGCCCCCATTAAAAAGATACCTATATAAAAGTTTTGCCCCTGAGCATTTCAAAACGCTCGGGGTCATTGTACTTATTGATACTAATATAAATCAGGATTTATAGTTCTTCTGTCGTACAAACACCATTTTTAATTTCATCAAATCTATAGGGTGACCCTTGTGAATTATAATAATTGATACGAAGTATATGTTCTTTATTTAAATAGAAATGCTGTTCGACCCGATCAATTCTATGCTCTAAAATATAATCACTATCATCTATTTCAGATAAATCCATATCATAATATTCATTCATATTATATTCGTTACAGCTTAACTGAATATTACCTGAAAACGTTTTAATAACTACCTTATCTTTCATACATCTCACCATTTATAAATTCCGATTTATGTTAGTAATAATAATATCACAATATCAAAGTGCTGTCAATAGAAACGCCATACTTGTAAAGTCCAAAGGGAACAAGACTTCACAAAAACTTTACAAATCAAAATGATGAAAACAGTAAGAAATCGGCAGGTCGAATATCGCTAAAACTTAATAGAATCAAGGCTTTTGGGCGTTCCATATAAT
>NZ_JAFUAG010000047.1 GCF_017464355.1 Ruminococcus sp.
AGTGAATGTCCGCTACACACTGTTCTATCGTAGAATAGCACCCTTTCGCCCCAAAATATAAAAGTCTTTGGAAAGGGGTTCGGGGGATAACCTTTCTTCAGAAAGGTTTCCCCCGATAAAACACACAAGTTTCTTTATGAGCGCCGCCCTAAGGGGGCACTTTTTATTCTGCTTTGCTTTCGGCCTTTTCTGCGGCTGCGGTTTCGGAGCTTTTGTCCTCCTTTGGCTTTTCTTCGGCCTTGCTGTCCTCGCCCCTGTACGCTGCCAGGTCCTGCTGCAGTACAGTTATGCCGCTTTTGCCGAGCCTTATTTCCAGCCATGAGGTAACGGCGGTAAGCTCGTTTTTGTCCAATTGTTTGGTCACAAACAGGGTAACTATCGTCCTGCTGCCCTTGTCATCTGCGGATATCCAGATATCTGCCTTAGCAGCCGCGGCTCCCGTTATCTTCGGGTAAATGGCGGAAAGCTCTGCGCTTATCTGCTCGATGTCTATCTGCTCGGCGGCGGCAGTGTCTATCTGCTGCTGCAGCTTTTCGTTCTCGGCCTTGAGCGCCTCGTTCTCCTGAGCAAGCTCCTCGTTTTCCTTGAGGGCAAGTATCTCCTCAACATCGGGCTCTTCGTCGTCAAACTCATACTCTGCCAGCATCTGCTTGACCTCTTCGGCGGTTATGCCGCTTTTCACAGTAGTCTGGGTTATGGTCAGGCTGTAATCGTCAAGCTTGTAGTCCATGAGCTTTGTGCGCAGTTCTTCCTGTTCCTCGGGGGTTATCTCCTTGCCGATGAGGGATACCTCAATGGTCTTGTCGTTGATGTCAACGCTCTTCTGCACCACCTGCGTGCCCTCAAAGACGAACTCGTTCCTGATGAAGTTTTCTGCATTGGAATTTTCAATGGTGTCCTTTATCTGGTCGTAGGCGAAATAAATGCTGGGCAGCATGGTTATCACCGCCACCACCGCGATGATGCGGTGTATCTTGCTGAGCTGTTTCTGGGTGAGTTCCTTGAACTGGGGCACCCGCAGAAATTTCAGCACCACCACAGCGGTCAGGCAGATGAAAAATCCGTTTATGAAAAACAGGTACAGCGCCCCGCTGAAATATGCCCAGTTGCGGTGTGCAAGACCATATCCTGCCGTACAAAGAGGGGGCATCAGCGCCGTGGCAATGGCCACCCCGGGGATAACATTGCTCTTCTCCTTCCTGGTCTGCCCGATAATGCCTGCAAAGCCGCCGCAGGAGGCTATCAGCACATCGTATACCGTGGGGCTGGTCCTGGCCAGCAGCTCGCTGGAGGCCGCATTTATAGGCGATATGGAGAAATACACAAATGAAGTCGCCACGCTTATGATGACCTGTATGGTCAGCCGAACCGCCGAGAACCTGGCCAGGGTCAGGTTGTTGGTGGCTATGCCGTAGGCAATGGCGATTATGCCGCCCATCAGCGGCGAGATCAGCATGGCGCCGATTATGACCGCCGTGGAATTGGTGTTCAACCCCACCGAAGCCACCAGTATGGCCATCATGAGTATCCAGGAATTGGTGCCCTGCAGCTTGGCGCCGCTGACAATGGTGTTCTCTATTTCGTCATAGCTTGCCATGTCACTTCTCAGGTTGAACATGGAAGCCATGACCATTCCGTTCTTATCGCTGCTTTTTGCCATCTGCGGCTATCACTTCCTTGCTGTGGTATTTGCTTATCTTATCGAATGGTGCTTCTTCTTGCACTCATACATATTCTCATCGGCGGTCTTCATGGCCGTGTCGATGTTCCCGCGGTCGGTCATTTTAAGCTTTGCACCGCCCACGCTTATGCCCAGGCTGAATTCAGCCCTGCCCGAAGCGTTGAAAGCCTCGGCCTCCTCGTTTACCTTTTCTGCATAGTCATCAAAGGTGCTTATGCCGCTGCCCGAGGGTATTACAACTATGAACTCATCTCCGCCGAACCTGGCGCATACAGCATTTTCTCCCGCTGCACGGCTGATGACCTGCGCCGCTGCGATGATAGCTGTGTCCCCTGCGGAATGACCGTAGCTGTCGTTTATGACCTTCAGCCTGTCAAGGTCAGCCGAGAAAAGCATGAGGTCTGTGCTGCCTTTGTCTGCCAGGTCAGCCATGCGCATATAGAAGCCCCTGCGGTTATAAATACCCGTCATGGGGTCACGCATATGCATATCCGCCACCTTGGCATAGGCCGTCTGCAGGCGAACACGGGCTTTCAGCACTTCAAGAATGCGGTTAGTGTTGTTTACGAACCTGTGTGTGTACAAAAAATTGAACCCGTGCTTATCCAGCGTTACTGCCATATAGCCTATGGTCTCGCCCTGGAAACCCATGGGCACGAACATGATAGCATCGCTCTCCTCAAATGCTGCGTCCAGGTCGGGCAGCAGGTCGGCGGTGCTGAAAGTCAGATCCCTTTCCCTGAGCCCGTCATTCACATGGGCAAACATTAGCATCTTGTCATCAAAGCTCCCGAAGAAGTTGTGCTCAGGCTCATTGTCTTCAAAGAAACTGGGGTTTATGCAGCACCATGAGTTGTCATGGTTATACTCCGGCATCAGCTCCACCAGGTCATCGTAGCTGTTTATATCCACCATATGTCCGCTGTAGTCGAACATGGTCTTCTCGTGGTAAGCCGAAGCATTTATCTGGTTGTACAGCCACAGCAGCTTGGTGGTCTTTTCGCTGTCGCTGAGGGGCCGGCAGCCGCAGGACTGGGATATCCTGATAGCGTAGGGTATCTTTATCAGCCTTTCCATCTCAAGACCGTCCAGCGCCCTTTCAAGCTGTTCCACAGCCGTGCTGCACATCTTCTCGAAATCGCAGGCAGCGGTGGTCAGCCTGGGCACCATGTATTTCTCCTGCTCTATGCCGTCAAAGCCGCTGATGATGATATCCTCAGGCACCTGTATGCCCCTGTCCCTGAGATACTTGCAGGCTGCTATAGCCTCAGAGTCGTTGCAGCAAATTATGGCATCGGGGGGCTCGTTCTTCCCCGAGAAGAAATCGTCCATAACATCGTAGGTCGGGTATTCCCAGAACATTCCGTAGCCGAATCTTTCGGGGTCATATTCCCGCCCGTTCTCGGCCATTACCTTTTTGAAGACGTCAAGCCTCTCCTCCGAGAAGCTGTTGTCGGGCATACCGCCTATGAAGTTTATCCGCTTAGGTTTGTGTACCTCCACCATATGTCTGACCAGCTTCTCAAAGGCGCCTGCGTAGTCGTAAACTATGCTGGCGCAGCCCTCCACATCTCTGTCCACACAGACAAAGGGCTTGCCCGAGGCCTTTGCGTCAGCCAGTATATCCTCCCAGATATCCAGGGATTTTATAGTTTCGGGCATAAGCACGAAACCGTCGTAAATACTGGCATTGATAAGCTTGAACACGCTGACCTCACCTGCGGTATAGGCAGTGTTGTAGTAGGTGAAAGTGCTTATGACTATGGCCTTGTGCCCCTTGTCTTTAATAGACTTCACCAGGGCGGTGACAGTGTTCTGCACGCCCTCCTCGTGAATGCCTGCGCATATTATGCCGATTACCTTTTTATGACATTTATTCCCCATAAGACCCCTCACTTCTATAGGTTATCTCTGTGTATGCAGAACGTCCCCCTGTCTGCGGATAATTCAGTATCTCTTAAGCTTGCGCACATAGGCGAAGGTCCTGCGCTCACCCTTTTCTTTCAGCATGACTAGCAGCTTTTCTATCAGCGCTGAGGTCTCGGGGTGTATCATACGGGTCTTCTTCCCCTTGAGAAAATAGGCCAGCGCCGAACCGTCATCATACTTGTCCTTCATGTATATCTTGCTTGCCGCCACCCTGTCACAGAACATTTCCTTGACATATTTGAGCGGCATTTTCACGGGACTCATCACCCTTGTAACGGGATCGTAGTCCGTCCAGTATTCAAAATGGTGCTTGTTGCGCCCCTTGTGGTGCATCCACGCATAGGAGAAGCCGTATTCGTCCCGTTCGCCCTCGTGGGGAGAACGGTTGCCCTGAAAGTACCTTACGCCATAGGAAAATTCCTCGTAAGAATACTTTGAAAGGTCATGCAGCAGCCCCTGCAGGGGTATGCCTGCGCGGAAGCAGTTCTTCATCACCTCATGCCTGTGGCGGGTAATAGTTTTAAAATGCTTTATGGCATTCTCGCGGGTCCTTTCGTCCATATAGAATGCTCCTTAATTTTCGCTGAGATTTTCGTGATTTTCGCGCCGTATCTGCGCTGTCATTATATATTATACCAAATATTATCATTTTTGTAAAGGTGTTTTTATGCTTTTTTATTGAAAAATGTTAGCAGTTTTTTCGCATATATTTTGTTTGGCTTTCACACAATTATCATAAAACAAGTGTATCATATAACCAAGGAAAAGAGAAGAGGTCTAACCAAAAAACAGGCTTCTTCAGTAATAATGACAATAACTTTTTTTCATATATTTTTTTCTCCAATTTCTCCACCTCTTCTTTCGTCTCGGCCATGGTTTAGCGACTATGGCGGGACGGAGGAATGCAGGGCAGATGTGAACATGAAATCCTCATATTTTTTCTTCATATATACTTCTATACTTCGCAGAAAGCCTCGACTAACGTCGGGGTTTTTTGTTTACCCGAATTTGAACCCGTATCATCGGCCGTACACACCGTGATCGGGTGCTGCCCGAAAGGGTCGCTTTTTGTAAAATATTACTGTTTTTCTATTGATTTGTTGCAAAAAATATGTTATAATGTAAACGGAATACTATGTCTGAACACAAGGAGGATAACTGCAATGGAAGTTATGGACACACAGACAAGGTGCGAGTTCATCTCGTATAAGATAAACGATGACCTGCTGGCACAGGTGCTTATGCAAAACGGCATAGGGGAGGTATCCTTTGAGAACAGCCCCATGGCCAAGGCTACCCCTGATGAGGACGGCCTTATCATCTCCCGTGAGGGGGGCGAGGCTGAGCTTGCAGAGCTTCTGCTGGACCTGTGGTGCGGCGGCGACCTGACAGGGCTCGATATGTCACTGCTGGGCGACCTTCAGCGGGGAAACTCCGTAAGCGCACCAAAGGCAGACTGCCGAAGCTATAAGCTGAAAAAGCCCTATAGCGGCACGGGCATCGACAAGCTGAACGTTCTGCATGAGCTGTTCTGCGAGACCGATATAGCGGACAGGCTCGACACCACAAAGACCAGGTCTTCTTCGGCGGGGCTGAATACCCCTGCGGGTATCTTCGGTTTTGAGCGCAGCACCCGCACAGGGGGAGGGCTGAGCTTCCTGCAGCTAAATGCTGTGGGCGAGGGCGTTTCCGAGGACAAGGCGGCGCTTCTGCTGAAAAACGGCGAGCTGACCATAAAGGACACAGAAACTTTCAAGTGGAGCGACGACAGTCTGAACACAGCCCTTGTGCTTGTGGGCGAAAACTATTCTCCCAAGGGTGTAACTGTACTTAAGCAGATAAGCTGTGCCAATGTGACAAAGGTGGTCACTGTGCCTGCTTTTCTGGAGATATCAGGGGGCGCAATGGCTGACTGCCCCGCACTTAAAGAGGTGAATATAGTCAAGCGCAACGTGCTGTTGGCCAGGGGCTTTGTCAACAGTGGAGTCACCGTCTTCGGGTACAGCCCCAGCACCGCTGAGGACTACTGTGAAGTGGGCGGCAATAACCTTGTGGAGCTTAGCGACACTTTCCCCGAACCTGTCAGCATGGAGATAGCGGAAGGCGTGTGGGTGACTGCGGACAGCTATGCTGTTTTCAGGAGCAGGGACGAGAAGAACGCTGCCCTCAGCGACCTGTATTACAAGCCCCGTGAGGGTGTTTATGAAGAGGTCGATACAGAGATACTCCGCCTTAGCAGCGATGAAGCGAGAGAGTCGGGAATAGCTTCACAGCTGGAAAACTTTGGCAGAACTATCATGAGCGACACTATACGCAACGACCGCAGCGGCTACATAAGGGTGTCCTGCGGGCAGTCCGCAGCGGACAGCAGCGTGTACGGCTGCAGCCTTGAGATCGACCACGACGGACAGGTCATACTGGTACACAGCGAGAATGCCCTGACCGCCGCACAGCTGGCCAACGGCTGCGACAAGGCCATTTACGGACGTTTCTATCAGCTGGGCAGCACGGTAACTTTCGGCACACGCCCCGAAACTCCCGTAACACCTGCGGAAGTTCCTGCTATCGTCTTTGCCGCAGAACCTGTTGCCGAACCCGAGGTGGCCGCAGAACCTGTTGCCGAACCCGAGGTAATCGCAGAGCCTGTTGCCGAGCCTGAGGTGTCCGCAGAACCTGTTGCCGAGCCCGAGGTAATCGCAGAACCTGTTGCCGAGCCCGAAGTGGCCGCAGAACCTGTTGCCGAGCCTGAGGTGTCCGCAGAACCTGTTGCCGAGCCTGAGGCGGCCGCAGAACCTGTTGCCGAGCCCGAGGTAATCGCAGAACCTGTTGCCGCACCCGAGGTCATCGCAGAACCTGTTATCGAACCCGAAATAGTTGCAGAGCCCGAAACAGCCGCAGAGCAGGAAAGCGGCGAACCTCAGATAATAGAAGCTGCACCCGAGGATATCAGGCCTGCGGAAGAAACTGCGGAGGAGCCCGCCGCACCCGAAAGCATCAAACTGGTGCGGGGCGCAAGATTTGATCTGAGCAGCTATGCCGGCAAGGTGCTGATCGTTGATATGGACTATCAGGCGGAAGAAGGACTGGATATCGACGGATATATCTTCCTGCTGGCAGCAAACGGCAAGGTGCGCAGTGACGCCGATCTGGTCTTCTTCGGGCAGAAAGCCTCAGTGGACAGCGCTGTCATCAACGACCCCTCAGTGACCCGCCGCTTCACGGTGGAGCTGGGCAAGGTCGATATGGACATAACCAAGCTGGCAGTGGCTTTCGCTATCTACGGCGACAAGCCCGAGCAGACCTTCAGCCGTGTCACAAAGCCCACCGTCCGCATAAGCTGTGAGGGAAAGGAGATCTGCAGCTACGAGCTTGAAGGCCTCAGCGAGGAGAAGTCCGCAGTGGCCGCAGAGTTCTACAACAAGGGCGGCTGGAAGCTGAGAACGGTAGGCCTGGGCTACAAGGAAGCCCTCAAGACCCTCTGCGGAAGCTATGGTGTTGAGGTAAAATAGCATTTCACAAATCTGTCACTCTGCCAACATCTTAACTTCAAGAGGTGGGCGGAAGCTTCCGAAAATTCACTAATCTTTGAGGCGTAAAGCTGCTATTTTGTAATATATTTACTATTGACAGAGCCGTGGAATTATGTTATATTTAAGTTGCATATCAAATACATATTTCTGCAAAGATATCTGTCTTGGCAGAAGACACAAGAAAAAATAGAGATAATTTTCAGGAGGTAGCAATTATGGTAAAAAAGAATGTACTTACTCCCGTTCTGGCGGGCGTACTCGGACTTTCAATAGTGGGTTCGGGTGTTGGATATTATGTGCTGAATAAGGACGGCGCTCAGAAGACCAAGAGCGAGGACAGCATCACTGTTTCTCCCAAGCTGAGCGTTATGGCTGAGAACATCAGCAATACTATAGACAAGGCACAGGATATCGCTAACGGCGATGTTGACTATGCCTGCGAGGGTTCTGTTGAACTGAAGTTCGGCACTGCGCTGACCAAGGAAATGGATAAGGCTCCCGAGGATCTGGGTATGACCATCTCCAGCAGACAGAAGGGCGGCAATGAGGGTGCTGACCTCACTTTCACCTACGGCGGAAAGACCCTGATGACCCTTAACGAAGTCTACAAGAGAGACGGCGAGAATGAGGAGATGTATCTCAAGGTACCCGAGATGTCTGACGCTTATCTGAAGATCAACAAGGCCGATGCCAAGAAGTATGTTGAGGATCAGATGGACGTTGATTTCAACGAATTCTCAGGCCTGGTAGACGATATCGACTTTGATGCAGAGACCTTTGAGGCTGACCTCAAGGAGTATGAGCAGGTAGTCAAGGACAACTTCCCTGAGGTAAAGGAAGAGGGCAAGAAGACAGGCGACATCGACGGTGTTTCCTATGAGTACACTTCCAAGTCCTACGAGATCACCTCTTCTGATGCACAGAAGATGGCTGCTGCAGTGCTTGAAAAGGCTAAGACCGACGAGAACATCAAGAAGATGTATGACGACGGTGTTGACAAGGCAATGTCTTCCATGACTCAGACCTACGGCGAAGAGCAGGAAACTCCTCCTACCTACGAGGAAGCTATCGACGAGCTGCTCGCTGATATTAACAAGGATGTCGGCGAAAGCGATGACAAGGTGTTCCTTGAAACATATGAGAACGGCGACGGCGATTTCATGGGCTTCACTCTCACTCCTGACGGACAGGAGGGTGAACTGAGATATATCATGGTCAGCAGCGATGAGGCTGAGGGCATAGATATGTACTTCAACGGCGGCGATGACAGCACTTTCACTGCATACGGCGCACTTAAGTCTGAGAACGACACTGTTAACGGCACCTACACTATGTCCATGGTCGAGGACGGCGAAGAAACTATGAAGTTAGTTTACACCGTATCTGATGTGAAGAATGTCGGCGAGAACTTCTCGGGCACTATCAGGATCGATGCTAATACAAACGAGTACGGCGAGGCTGAGTCGGGCTGGTTCGAGTTCGTTTCCAACTCCACTGAGGATAACGTTGATGTTTCCTTCAACTTCGGTATTAACGGTGAAGATGCACTGACACTGACTATCACCAACAAGAAGACCGAAGCTTCGGATATCGAGCTTCCCGCTTCTGATGCTGAGGTATTTGATGCTCTTGATGAGGAGCAGCTGAACAAGTACCTTGAAGGCTGCGACACTGAGGGCTTCACCCAGAAGATGAAGGATACCATGGGCGAAGATGTTTACAACGAGTTCTTCAACAGCAGCTACGGCACATCTTCCTACAGCTATGACGACGGCGACTACGAGTACGACTTCGATGATGACGACTTCGACTGGAGCCAGTTCGATGTTGACACTATCGAGACCGAAGGCGACCAGCCTGCATAATTTCTTTGAATAATTTGAGCCCCCGATTTTTCGGGGGCTTTTTTGCACGTTTTTTGGAGCGTGCTTTTTCTTTGTGTGAATAGTATACCAACAAATAAAATCAGGTTGACAATTCTCTTTCGAAGTGATATAATACCATAGGAAAGGACGTGATCTGTATAAATAACGTAACCAAGACAAGAGCCATGGTGCTTACCGCCATGTTCACCGCACTTATAGCTGCGGGTGCCTATATCCGTATACCTGTGCCTGTATGCCCCTTTACGCTGCAGTTTCTGTTCACCACCCTGGCGGGGCTGGTGCTTGGCAAGAACAGGGGGGCTGCTGCCACGGGATTGTATGTGCTGCTGGGGCTGGCAGGTCTGCCCGTATTCACAGGGGGAGGGGGAGTAGGCTATGTGCTGCAGCCCACTTTCGGCTACCTTATAGGTTTTATAGCGGGCTCGTACCTGACGGGGCATATCGCCTATAACGGCGAACCTACCTCAAAACGTCTGCTGGCGGCCTGCTTTGTGGGACTTGCTGTGGTGTATGCCTGCGGTATGGTATATTATCATTTTATAAGCGGAGTGTACCTCCATGCGCCCATAAGCATACGGGATCTTTTCCTCTACTGCTTTGTGCTGGCTGTTCCCGGGGATATAGCCCTGTGCATACTTTCTGCGGCACTGGCAAAAAGGCTGGTGCCCGTGGTACATCTGAAAGGAGCTGTCTGAATGGACATCGAAAAGCTGACGGAAGAAATAATAAAAGGCAGAAGACTCACCAAAGACGACGACCTGAGTTTTCTCATTGATACTGAACTTGAAAAGCTGACAGAATGCGCTGACAAGCTGCGAAGACATTTCAGCGGAACTAAGGCTGATCTGTGCAGCATAATAAACGGAAGAAGCGGCCGCTGTTCGGAGGACTGCAAGTTCTGCGCACAATCGGGACACCACTGCACGGGTATCGAGGAATACAGCTTCCTTGAAAAAGACAGGATAAAGGCCGAATGCGACCACAACGAGAAACAGGGCGTTGACCGCTTTGCCATAGTCACCGCAGGCAGAAAACTCAGCGGGCAGGAATTTGAAAAAGCCCTTGATGTATACAGGACCCTTTCACAGGAGAACCATGTGAAGCTGTGCGCCTCCTTCGGGCTGCTGGAGGAGGAACAGTTCTCAGCCCTGAAAGAAGCAGGTGTTACAAGGTACCATGCCAACATAGAAACTTCGCGGGAGAATTTCAGGAACATCTGCACTACCCACACCTTTGAGGATAAGCTGGAATGTATCCGCAGGGCTAAGGCCGCAGGCTTGCAGGTCTGTTCGGGGGGAATAATAGGCATGGGCGAAAGCTGGGCTGACCGCATAAGCATGGCGCTGACCCTTTCGGGGCTGGGGGTAAGCTCAATACCCATAAATGCCCTGATACCCATAAAAGGCACACCTCTGGAAAATGTTGAGCGCATGACCGAGCCAGATATTCTGCGGACAGTAGCTGTCTTCCGCTTTATAGTGCCCGAAGCCGATATCCGCCTTGCCGCAGGCAGAAACCTCATGGAAAACTGCGGAGAACAGGCCTTTCTCTCGGGGGCAGACTCGGCTATCACAGGCGATATGCTGACGACCTCGGGTAACCGCATACGGGAAGATATCGCCATGCTCAGAAATATCGGCTACACAGCAGGGAGGAACTGAAATGAGCAAGGGTATATTTGTAACAGGCACAGGCACTGACATCGGCAAGACCTATGTGACGGCGCTGATAGTCAAAAAACTCCATGAGGCGGGAATTGACACCGCATATTTCAAGGCTGCGGTCAGCGGTAATGACCGTGATGAAAGCGGCAGGCTTATCCCCGGGGACGCAGCTTTTGTCAAAAGGATATCTGGCATACCCCAGCCCCTTGATACCATGTGCCCCTACATCTACGAAATGGCTGTTTCGCCCCATCTGGCCGCAAAGCTGGAGGGGCATCCTGTGGAGCTTGAAACTGTTAAAGCGGGATATGACAAGCTTTCCGGCGAACATGAGTATGTCATCTGCGAGGGCAGCGGAGGGATAGTCTGCCCCATAAGATACGATGACAAGGTGATAATGCTGGAGGATATAGTGAAAGCCCTGGGGCTTCCTGCCCTTGTCATAGCGGACGCTGGCCTTGGAACCATAAACAGCGCAGTGCTTACCTGTGAGTATATGAAAGCCCGCAATATCGAAGTGCGGGGGATAATACTCAACAACTTCCACAAGGGCGATGTTATGGAGGAGGACAACAAGGCCATGTGTGAAAAACTGACAGACCTGCCAGTTATTGCCTGCGTGGCGGAAAATGACAGGGATATAGCCCTTTCGGCAGAAGAACTGAGAATTATATGTGACTAAGGAGAAAATTATGATCTGGTACCCATATGCGCAGATGAAGACCCTCGATGTCCCTATAAAAATAGCAAGGGCTGAGGGCGTACACCTTTTCACCGAGGACGGCCGTGACCTCATAGACTCGGTGTCCTCCTGGTGGAGCGTGATACACGGCTACAACCACCCCGAGATAAACGCAGCTATCAGCACCCAGCTGGAAAAATTTGCCCATGTTATGCTGGGGGGACTTACCCATGAGCCTGTGCAGCAGCTTTCCGACAAGCTGGCTGCCTGGCTGCCTGCTGATCTTGACTACTGCTTCTTTTCCGATTCGGGCAGCGTGGCAGTGGAGGTGGCGCTGAAAATGGCGCTGCAGTTCAACACCAACCGCGGCTCGAAAAGAGATACTATCTTAGCACTTGAACACGCTTACCACGGCGACACCTTCAAGGCCATGGAGGTAGGCGACGATGAGGACTACCACTTTGCTTTCGGTAAACGGGGCGAAAAAAAGCACGGGGTCGTGCATATCCCCACGGAACTGCCTGCCCTTGAAAAGGCCTTTGCAGACTTCGGCGAGAGGCTGACCTGCTTTATCGTTGAACCCCTTTTGCAGGGCGCAGGGGGCATGAGAATGTACGATGTGGGCTTTCTCGAAAGGGCAAGGCAGCTGTGCGATGAGTATGACGTGCTGCTGATCTTCGATGAGGTAGCCACAGGCTTCGGGCGGACGGGCAACCGTTTTGTGGCAGACCTTGTCCTCCCCGATATAATTGTGCTGGGCAAGGCGCTGACAGGGGGATATATCGGCCATGCGGCCACGGTGGCAAACAAAAGGGTCTGGGAGGGCTTCCTCAGCGACGACCCAACCCATGCCCTCATGCACGGCCCGACTTTTATGGGGAATGCCCTGGCCTGCTCGGCGGCGCTGAAGTCCATAGAATTATTTGAAAGGGAAGACTACCTCTCCAAGATAAAGCGCATAGAGCAGATCACCCGCCGTGAAATGGCAGGCTTCACCGACCCCCGTGTAAAGGAAGTACGCATAATGGGCGGCTGTGTCTGCATAGAGGTCTACGACGGCAAAGTGCTGGAGGGCTTTAAGAAATTCGCCTTTGAGCATGGGGTGTTCAGCAGGACTTTCCTGAAATATATGTATGCCATGGTACCCTATGTGATATCCGAGGCTGAACTGGTGAGGGTGCTTGATACCATGAAGCTCTGGTTTGCAGCCAATTAGCTTTCCGACCATGAGTTGACAACGGGGCAGGGGAGTTGTATAATAATACCGACAGGTAAAAAATCGGTGCCTGCGCATATCGTTTGTGGAAAGGAATGGTGGATATGGCAAGAACAGCATTGGTAACAGGGGCAAGCTCGGGCATAGGCCGTGAGATAGCCCGTGAACTGGATAAAAGAGGTTTCCGTGTGATACTGGCCGCAAGGCGGGAGGACAGACTGCGTGAACTGGCAGAGGAACTCAGCGACAGCAGGGTGATAGCCTGCGACCTCTCCCGCAGAGAGGAGTGCGAAAGGCTCTACGAGGAAACAAAAGCTGAAAGGCTGACGGTGCTGGTGAACAATGCAGGCTTCGGCAAGCTGGGCAGGTTCGAGGAGATACCCCTTGATGATGAGCTTGCCATGATCGACACCAATGTGAAAGCACTGCATATCCTTACAAAGCTGTTTTTGCAGGACTTTATCCGTGAGGACAGGGGCTATATCCTCAATGTGGCTTCCTCTGCAGGCCTTATGCCCGGGGGACCCCTCATGGCAACATACTATGCCACCAAGGCCTACGTCACCAGCCTGACAGGTGCTATATATGAGGAACTGAAACAGGCTGACAGCAGCGTGAGCATTTCCGCACTTTGTCCCGGGCCTGTGGATACAGAGTTCAACTCGGTGGCCAACGCACAGTTCGGGGTGAAGTCCATTTCCGCAGAATACTGTGCCAAGCGTGCAGTGGAAGGACTCTTCGCAAGACAGCTCATCATCACCCCAGAAAGAGGCATGGGTCTGGCGGCCAAGGCAGCCCAGCTGGCACCAAGACGCATCTCCCTTGCCATAACAGGTCAGCTGCAATCGGGCAAACAGAAAGACAAAGAATGAATGTTTCAAATTTAAATAAAATTCTTATATAAGCTAATAAAGTTTGTATTTTGCATAAAATTTGTATTATATTTTTGTAGAAAACGACAAGAAAACGATAACATTATTGTTGATTTAGTGTATTGCAATTTTTGGGATTTTCCATTATAATATAATTAAATTTAATGGGAAAGGGAGTTTTATATAATATGAAACTTACAAAGATCTTTGCAGGCATGGCTGCATCCGTCATAGCAGCTTCCTGCCTGGCACTGTCCGCATCTGCAGTTGAACTTAAGAAGGATGAAAAGGAGACCACCGAGTTCAACATGATCCTCATCACTACCGATATCGCGGTGGAGGATTATGACAGCGACGACGACGGCGATTTCGCTATCATCGGTGAGAACCAGATCAAGTGCAAGAACGTAACAATGACAGCAGGCGGCAGCAGCTGGTCTATGGACGTTGCTCCTTATAACAGCGAGTCCAAGTATCTCCAGTTCATGCTGGTAAACAAGTGGAACAGCGACCTCAACGGTATGCCTGTTGACTATATCCCCGGTGAGGGTGAGTCACTGACAGTTGAGTTCACACTGGAAGGTGCTGACGGTGTATCGGGCAATGCAGGTATCGCATTCCAGACCAACGACACCTGGAACTACAGAAACGCTTACAATCCTGATGACACCTCTGTTGCAGCCAAGGCTACATTCCCCAACAAGGCTGTAGGCGTACAGGGCGGTGAGTACGGCTTTGATACTGCTGTAGACTGCGGCGACGTTGTTATCGACGGCAGCGGTACTTACACCGTTTCTATCGCAGCAAGCGGTACTATCAATGAAGATGCTCAGACATTTGATGACGGCACAACAAGAGAAGGCTATGCTGCTACATGGGCAATGAACAAGTCCTATGAGCCTCAGCCTGAGGAAGAGTCCAAGAACGAGTCTGAGACTGAGTCCAAGAATGACTCTAACAGCGAGTCCAAGAACGAGTCCTCCGGCAAGGATGAGTCCAAGACTGACTCCAGCAAGGCTGAGTCTTCCAAGGCTGCAAACAACACAACTACTTCTACCAAGTCTACTACCACAACTACAGCTGCTTCTTCCGCAGCAGCTACCGATTCCGCTGCTTCTGACAACACCAACCAGGCTACAGGCGCTACCGCTGGTCTGGCACTGGCAGGTCTGGCACTGGCAGGCGCTGTTGCAGTAGTTTCCAAGAGAAAGTAATTTTTCTTAGCTACGGTAAAGAGTCCCCTGAGGGACGGCGCTGATATAGAGGTTTTTTCGCCATAGTATTTCTGATGTCAGGTCAGAGGTACTACTTGTAATGTCAATAGGGAACAAACTCTAATCGAAGTGAACCTCACCGATGCCGATGAAGAAAATGCGGATTTTACGCACTTTTTTGCGGAATTTTCTCTCTCCCGTGTATTCGCCGACTTCGATATGTTCAATAAAAT
>NZ_JAFUAG010000008.1 GCF_017464355.1 Ruminococcus sp.
AAACCGTGCTTCTTGTGCTATACTATTCATGGAACAACTCTCTTTTCATGATATTTTTGTTTTTGTTAGCACTTAACATTATATCATATTGAGAGTTGTTTTTCTATTTTTGGTGTCTATGATCTATTGTAACATAACATTTTTGCGGTTTTTCAGGGCAGAAAAATGCCCCCGCAGCACGGGGGCACTTTATATCAGTTCTGGTCGTTGTTATTGTTGTTCAGCGGCTGACCTGTCATAGGGTCGAAGTTGTTCTGCCGGGGCTGGGGGTTCAGCGGCTGACCTGTCATGGGGTCGAAGTTGTTCTGCTGGGGCTGGGGGTTCAGGGGCTGACCTGTCATAGGGTCAAAGTTGTTCTGCTGAGGCTGAACAGGCTGCTGTCGGAAATTCTGCTGCATGGGCTGGGCATACTGCGAAGGTGCAGGTGCGCCTGTGAACACGCTGAAGTCCAGTGCAAAAGCCTGACCCTCGCCGGGAACTATCCTGTCGTATACCAGCAGGGGCATAGCCAGGCAGAGAATGAGCTTCACATAGTAGAAGAAGCTGGGCAGGAAAACCCCGAAGAGGCTGAGCAGGTCGTACAGCACCTGGTAAACTGCCAGGTAAGCCACACCTATCATGCCTGCGTAAACGAAGTTAGCCTCGTTGCCCTGGGCTCTTGTTTCCTGATAGCCATAGAGCGCCAGCACTGCCAGCACAGCAAAGGTATCAAAGGATACTGAGCCTATGCTGAAAATGGTGAACAAAGATGCCACACCGGTTATAGCATACATGGCCATAAGGAAGAACTTTCTGCCTGCGGGCCTTACTATGCCCAGGTAGTAAGCTGCAAAAGCCACGCTGAGCACCAGGGTGAACAGGCTTGAAAGGATCACCTTGAACCCGGGGTTATAGCCTATGATAGTCCTGATGAGGCTGACAAGCTTTGCAATTATCAGCGTGCCTGCCAGGGCGAACTTGAATATCTTATCCTGATGTTTTTTCAGCAGGAAGATAAGTCCCGCAATGACAACAAAGGACTGATATATGAATACCCATATAGAAAAGCCGATATCATACCTTATCATATTGATGAACATTTTCAGTATGGATGTTCCCGCATCAAGGAACAGCACACCTGCCATGACCTTTGATATCAGGTCATAATTTCTGTATTTTTCCAGAAAACCCATAATAATAAACCTCCGTTGATACCATGAAAAGCGCCGTTGCATATGCAGCGGCGCATCATTTTCAGTAATATAAGTAATTAGTACTGCTCTTCCTTCATCTTTGCGAAGCACTCGCTGCAATATACAGGTCTGTCCTCACGGGGCTTGAAGGGGATCTGTGCCTCGCCGCCGCAAGCTGCGCAAACTGCGGTGTAGGTCTGTCTCTCAGCCCTGCCTGCTGCCTTTCTTGCATCTCTGCAGGACTTGCATCTCTGGGGCTCGTTGGTGAAGCCTTTCTCTGCATAGAACTCCTGCTCGCCTGCGGTAAAGATGAACTCGTTCCCGCATTCCTTACATACTAATGTCTTGTCCTCGTACATTTTCTCTTACCTCGATCTTAAAATAGAATAATGTTGTTTTCCGCCGCCGACGGTCTTGCTCCGTCTGCATCATGCGTTCTCTCACGAACTCTGCGGCGCTACTTTATCATCGCACGCAGCTTGCGCCTTACCCTTTGCATGGTGTTGTTCACAGATTTCTCCCCCGTGCCCAGCCTTTCGGCTATCTGCTTATGGGTAGAGCCTGCCAGGAACAGCTGCAGCACCTTCCACTCCCTCTCAGAAAGCTCATCTGCGATCTTCCTGAAAAGCTCGTCATACTCCTCCCCCGCTATCACAGCGTTCTCGGGGTTGTCGCCCTCGTTCCCGTCAAGGTATTTGTCAAGATCTTCCGCAGGCACCGTTTCTCCGCCGTATCTGCCGTCCCTCATTATATAGGAAAGCATACTGTGCCTGATACACACACCTGCATAGGTGGCAAAACCTGCACCTCTGTCAGGGCGGTAGCTGTTCACTGCCCTCAGCAGCGACATCATGCCCTCCTGCACCAGATCCTTTATCATCTGCTCACGTCCCGCCCTGGGGGCAAGCCCTGCAGCGATATGCTCAGCCGTGCTCATATACCTGTAGATAAGCGCACTCAGTGCAGCCCTGTCACTGCCCGAAAGTTTTGCCAGCTCTTCATCACTGAACTGCTCATAATCACTAACATGACCGCTATACACCTGCGCACCGCCTTATTCCATGGTACATTACAACGTAAACATATCATAACATTTTCTAAACAATAAGTCAAGGAATAAATTAAATTATTTTTTCGTTTTTGAATTTTTTGTAACAACGTACATATTTTGCACAAATTTCTTGTAAATAAAGACCACACCCTTTCCTCCGCCCCGAAACCGCACACCTACCCGTCCTTTGAGGTGCGTGCATTCGGGTGTCACGACAATGCACAAAAAGTCGGGCGGATTTTTTGTAACTGTTACATTGACTTAAAAAGCACTATATGCTATAATATACCAAACAGGATATGTATTTTCCCTTATTTTAGTTGAATATTTCTATATAATTTAATTTCATGGCACTACAGATATATGTATGGGGTGATCATAGATGGAAAGAAGGAAAACTATAGCACTGCTTAGCCTGATGCCCGAGACTACTCACGGCAACCGTGTAATGGAGGGTGTTTTCAGGCAGTGTGAGAAATACGGGTACAACACAGCGGTCTTTGCGTCCATGGTGCCCCTGCAGTTTTACTATCAGGATTATTCTGACGGTGAAACGCAGATATATGACCTGCCTGACCTTTCGTTCTTTGACGGCATCATAATCGACAGCCTTTCCCTTACGGACAAGAATGACCTGCGGGTATCAGAGCATCTGAAAGAAAAGCTGCGCACCTGCAAACACGGCCCCGTGGTATGTCTGGACGAACCCTGGGACGACCACAAGACATTGAGCTGCGACAACAGCGAGCAGCTGCGGGAGATGTGCAGGCACGTCGTTCTTACCCACGGCAAGCGCGATATACTTGTCATCACAGGCTTCAAGGGCGACATTCAGGCGGAAACGAGGCTGAGCATTTTCCTTGACGAGCTGAAAAAGCTGGGGGCTGAGCCCTCGGAGGAAAATATAGTTTACGGCGATTTCTGGTACAGCTGCGGCGAACAGCTGGCTGATGAGATACTTTCGGGAAAACGCAGGCTGCCCGAAGCTGTCATAGGTGCCAGCGATCATATGGTCATAGGCCTGGTGGAAAAGCTTACAAGGCACGGCATAAGAGTTCCCGAGGATATGATAGCTGTGGGATTTGAGGCCACCCCCGAGGCAAGCCTGAGCGACACATCACTGTCTTCCTATGAGTCAAGCTTTACAAAAAATGCGGCGGACGCAGTTGACTATATCCGTTCGCTGATAGAACCCGATGTCCCTCTATACCCCTATGAAATGGATATGACGAGCTGCTTCCACCCGGGCATGAGTTGCGGGTGTGAGCCTGACCTGCTCAGGTCGGCCAGGGCTTTCAAGAATTATCTCTACACCTCCACCCGCAACTATAACCCCGAGGTGGTGGCGAACAATGTGGACATCGGCCTGCTCATGGAGAACTATGTTTCCGAGATATTCACAGCCTCCGAGACCCCCGAGAAGTGTATCGAGAACATATACATGAACACCTATCTGCTGTTCCCGCTGACGAACTTCGCCCTGTGCCTTAAGGAGGACTGGCTGACCGCCGAAAAGGAGCCTTTCAAGGGCTATCCCAAGCGCATGAAGACGGTCATCACCAACTCCAAGGACGGCCACAAGGTCTTCTATGACCCGGAAAATGCTTTCAGCTTTGATACGAAGCTCATGTACCCGATCCTGCAGGAATACACCGAAAAGCCCAGTGTTTTCTACTTTTCAGCACTGCACTTCGGTGATGATATGCTGGGATACACGGTGCTGCAGCGGCCCCTTTCGGAAAGCCAGAAGATAAATCTCGTTACCAGAAACTGGCTGAGAATGGTAAACAATGCCCTTGAAATGGTGCGCACCAAGAACAAGTATATAATGCTGTCTATCCGCGATAACATGACAGGGCTGTACAACCGTCGGGGTATGTACGAGCTTTTCGAGAAGCTGTCCACCGAGGTGAAGCCCGAGGACAGGCTGTTCTGCAGCGTTATAGATATGGACGGGCTGAAATATGTCAACGATACCTTCGGCCATGATGAGGGCGACTACGGCATACTGGCTGTCAGCCGTGCCGCACAGAACGTCACACACCCGGGTGAGCTTTGCGTAAGGGCAGGCGGCGATGAATTCTACATCATAGGTATTGGCAGATACACCGATGACGAATGCGAAAAGCGCCGTGACGAATACCTTGAAGTGATAGCAAAGCTTTCGCAGCAAAGCGGCAAGCCCTATCCCATCAGCGCCAGCATAGGCTGCGCCCTGGGCAAAGCGGGCGACCGTGACCTGGAAGAGCTGCTGCGCATAGCCGATGAGGAGATGTACCGCTTCAAGATAATGCGCAAAAAACACCGCACACAGTAGGGCGGAGGTGAATTTATCTGCCCGGGCCGTACTTGTCCCGCAGGCGGCCGAAGACCCTTGCGGAGGGTCTGACGAAGAGCAGCAGGAAGATGACGTTTGACACCATGTAGCTCACGGTGAACCAGAGCGAGGCTGCGGTCAGGCCGAGAAATCTTTCTGCGGAGAAACCGCCCCCCAGCCAGAGCATACTGCATACATCAAGGCTGACAGAATATACCAGTCCTGCCGCCCCGCCGAAAAAGGCCAGGGCAGCGGGGCTTTTTTTCAGCTTGTCCCCCAGAAGCCCCGCTGCAAGGCCTGTCAGCCCCCACACGGTCATCTGGAAAGGTGTCCATATGCCCTGAGAAAAGTAGAAATTCGAGATGAGTGCGGTGAGGGCGCCTATGGCGAAGCCTTTCTCAGCACCCAGATAAATGCCTGCCAGTATTATCACAGCGGCGCAGGGCTTGAAGGCCGGCACAGGGGCGAAGATGAGCCTTCCTGCCACCGCAAGGGCTGTCATCACGGCGGTGAGGGCTATGTCACCCGAGGGGGTGTCACGCTTTTCAAACCTGTCGAAGAAGTACCCGCAGATAAGCACCGCCGCCGAGCATATGCCCCAGACCGCAGCTGTTTCCCCGAAAATGGCACAGCCTGCGCATATCCCTCCCAGGCAGACCACCAGCGCCAGCACGGCGCGGCGGCTAGGCATGACTTCCCTCCGGCGCCTGCCGCAGCTTTTCAACAGTATAGGCATTTTTTACCATGCCCCTGGCTATGCGGCCCGAGGCAGTGCTGTAAAATCCTGCCTTTGAGAAAAACTTGGGGGCGGGCAGCAGGCTCTCTATCCTGCCGCCGCAGAATATCCCGCAGGTGCAGGCATTTTCGGCGGCAAATTCAAGACTGTGGGTCACGGTCAGCACAGCCTTGCCCTCAGCACAGAGCTTTTTCAGCACCGTCCCCAGCCTGCGGGCAGAAAGGGGGTCAAGCCCCTTTGAGGGCTCGTCCAGCAGCAGTATGTCAGGCTGACAGAGCAGTACCCGCCCCAGGGCGCACAGCTGCAGCTCGCCGCCGCTGAGGTCGTAGGGGTGCATATCAGCCAGCTTTTCACAGCCAAGATATCCCAGCATGGCCGAGGCTTCCTCCTCGGGTCTGCCCAGGGCTTTCAGGGCATAGCGGTAGTCCTCGGCCACCGTGGGCTGCAAAAACAGGTCGGCTGCCTCCTGGGGCAGCATGGCTGCGGTCAGGGGTGCCTTTTTCAGTGGCCTGCCCCCTATGCGGACTTTCCCTGCGTAAGGCCGCAGCTGGCCTGCCAGCGTTTTCAGCAGAGTTGTCTTGCCGCTGCCGTTGGCGCCTGTCAACGCCAGAAATTCGCCCTTGTGCAGCACCAGGTCAGCCCCCGCCAGAATGTCCTCGCTGTCCCGCCTGAAAGAAAAGCGCAGACCCTCGGCTTCAAGCACGGGCTCGGAATATCCCTGCGTTTCATCAAGGGGCAGCTCGGTCTTGTGAGGAAGCTTTTCCAGCAGCGCCCTGCCCTCCTTCACCGTCATGGGAACGGGCTCCTGTTCTGCAAAAGCCCTTGCCGCCGCAGGCATGATGTGGATAAGCTGTGCATTCTTCGCCGCCTGACGTGGGGGCAGGTCGGCGGTGAGCCTGCCGTTTTCAAGGTATATCAGCCGTTCGGCCTGAGCCAGCATAAGCTCCCCCGAATGCTCTGCGATGATGACCGTGGTGCCGAACTCTCGGTTCACCCGCAGGATAAGGTCGGCAAAATTCTCGGCGGTGACGGGGTCAAGGCGGCTGAAAGGCTCGTCCAGCAGAAGCAGGTCTGGCTGCATTACCATGACCGCACAAAGGCTGACCAGCTGCTTTTCGCCCCCCGAAAGGCTGGCAAGCGGCCGTTCCAGCAGCTTGCCCAGCCCGAAGCGTGAAACGGTCTCAGCCGTGAGCCTGCGGACTTCCTCGGGGGGCAGGCCTGCGTTCTCGGGGGCGAACATTATCTCACCCCGCACCCTGTCGCTGACGAAGCTTTCCTCGGGGTGCTGGGGCACATAGCCCACACGGGGGGCGGTGCCGCCCCGCTTTTCGCCCAATAGGCTTATCTCCCCCGAAAGCTCCCCAAAGGGGGCTATCTCGGGCTTTAACAGCTTAAGCAGAGTCGTTTTGCCGCTGCCCGAAGGACCCATGAGCATGACAAGCTCACCCGTTCTCACCGTAAGGGAGATATCGGTGAGAGCAGGCTGCTTTGCGGTGTTGTGTCGGAAAGTCACCGCTTTGAGGTGTACAGCTTCCATTGGATGTCCTCCTTTGCCAGGAAAATTATGGCAGGCAGGCACAGGGCTGTGACCGCCGCCGTAAGCAGGGGCTCGTACCTGCCGAAAACTATGGTGGGGTAGAAGTCGGTGTTCCCCCCCAGAGCCATGAAGATGACAGCTGCGGCAGTAAAGCCCGTCTGTACTGTCAGGAAGACAAGGTCAGCCCTGCGCAGCCTGCGGCTGTCGGAATAGGTGACAGAGTGGGTGCCGTAGCCCCGTGAATCCATGGAGCGTGCCGCCCCCGCAGCAGCCTCTGCCGACCAGGCCACGCAGGCCATGAACACCGCCGCCGAGCTTTGCAGCCTGTCGGTGGGGGAGCTGCCTGCGAAAAGCCCCGCCCACTGCTGGGCTGAACGGATACGCTTCTGCTTTTCGATAAGGCGTGGTATGAAGCCCAGGGTCATGCTGACGGTCATGGCAAGCTTTGGGGATATCCTGCCGAAAATGCAAAGTATCTCCCTGTCGGTCAGAAGCCTGCGGCAAAGGGTCAGCCAGAGGGTCGCCCCGCTGAGGGAAAGCCCCAGCATAAGTCCGTAGAGCATGGACTCGGCTGTATAGGGGCGGTCGTTTACGAAAAGCAGCACCGTCATGCCGCGGTGAGAGAACAGGGGGTCGATGACCGATACCGCCGCCGAGAATGCCAGACTTCCGAAAAGTGCCTTGAACAGGCTTTTGGCGCCGCACAGAAGTCCCAGGCAGACAAGCCCCCCCAGCAGCCCCGCCCCGACGGCTGTTATGGAACGGGAGAACATCAGGCAGATCAGCACTGTCATCACGGCGGTAAGGCGGCATACGGGGTGCAGCGGCTTCATCTGCCCGCCCCCTTGTAGTAGCTGTCAACGTAGATGAACTCTATCTCGTCCCCCGAAAGGGGCTTGTATTCGCCGCAGTTGATATCGGGGGCGGTGCCGTTGACGGTGTATATCCAGCCCGACTCTGCGCCGTAGTCCAGCTCGTAAAGGCCGCCTATGCCGTCGATGTACACAGCCTTTCCTCCGCTGACATCAAAGGGGATATTTTCGTAGTGCAGCACCCTTGCGGTGATGTCGTAAACGCTTTCCCCCGAAGCCAGGGCATAGCTGCCTGTCAGCATGGTGCCGTCATCGGGGAGGGCCTTGTCTTTCTTCGCCACCGAGGAGCAGTCTATGGTCAGCTTTACATAGGCCCCGTCTTCGGAGATCTCAGCGGGGTGGAGGGCATAGTATTCCCCGGGGGTCTTTATGTCGGCGGTGAAAATGAACAGCGCTGCTACCGCCCCGCATACCCCGAAAAATATCAGGTCTTTTTTCTTCATGCCCTCACCTCCCCTGTGTCAGTATAGCCCTTTCAGGCGGCGGACAAGGCTTTTGCCCCTGCCCTGTTTTTTTGAAGCCCTGAGCGCTTCCGCATAGAATTTTTTTGCAGTATCGGCAGACTTTTCATCTGCCCCCCGCCCCGAGAACCGCAGGCTGTCGTAAGCCCGCTGTGACTCGGCAAAACGCTTTCTCAGCAGACCCTCCGTCTGCCCCGCCAGTTCCTCGGGGGGGAGGTCTTTGTCTGCCCCTGTTACCAGCAGCAGAAGCTCCCTGCCCTGTCGGTGGGCGGCTGTCAGCGCCTTTTCGGGGGTCTTGCTTTTTCTGTCCAGAGCTCTTGCGGCTGCACGGAAACGTCCTGCCAGCAGTATGCAGAGCAGTGCCGCAGGCAGTAACAGCAGCCATTTTGCAGAGATATCAGCTTTTTCCTCAGGGCTGCGTATCTCGGCGGCCGTGCGGGGCGGCGCCGCTGCGTAAATGTAGCTTTCAGCCCCCTCAGCGGAACTTTCGCCGCCCTTGTCGGAAACACCCTCGGGCAGCAGGGGAGAAGCGCTGACGTATTCAGGCCGTGTTTCAAAAACCACCCAGCCTGCGCCGTCGATGTATACCTCTGCCCAGCTGCGGCGCTGACCCACTTTCAGGTCGGTGACACCGCCTGCGGGCACCGCCTTGAAGTATACCCCCTTTACTTCTCTTGCCGCAATGCCGCAGCTGCGGGCCAGGGTGACAGTAAGGGAGGTGCGCTCCTCCTCACTGCCCAGCTTTGCGTTTACCCCCGACCTGACCGCCGCCAGCTTGCGGTCGAGAGGCTGACTGCCGTCAATGGCAAAGCGCTCCTCCATGGAGCTTTGTTCCTCCGCCGTAAGGGTGCCGTAGGCCGAGAATACATACTCTCGGTACAGGGCTTCGCAGTCAAGGTAATCTCCCGCTGTCAGCCTGCCCATAAGTGCGAAGACGTTCTCGTCCAGCTGCGGGCAGACGGTGTAGCTTTCCCCTGCAAAGCCGTCGGTGTTTTTGCGGGAGGTCTCCCCCGAGCAGACATTCTGCGGGGTAAAGCCACGGGGGGCGGTGACAGCCGTCCTTTCAAGGTCACTGCCTGCGGCTTCAAGAAAAAGCTCCGTTTGCAGGCGGGGGTCAAAGCCGTGTTCGTAAAGGGCGGCGAAGATACCGCTTGCCCTCTCATACCCCGACTTCGTCAGGGCAGGGTCTTCATATTCCTCCGCCAGATAAAGGGGCAGACCTGCCGCCGCCTTTACCTCGCCCTTTGCCGCCGCTGCGGGAGGCTTCAGCCACACCGCAGGCAGTGCCAGCAGCACCGTCAGCACGGAAAGGGGCAAGCCCCGCCATTTGTCCTCACCGAAACAGCACACCGCCGCCCCCGCAGCTACAAGGGGGCAGAGCAGCATAGGTCTGCCCAAAAGGAAAAAGTCCCCCGCAGCCCCCAGCACCGCCGCCAGCACACAGCAGGCCTTAGCCCCTGCCGCCGCATATATCCCGCAGGCTATGCCGCAGACGCACAGCAGCACCAGCCATGCCGACTCAGCGCCGCCCGTTACAGGCTCGTAGAGGGCATGGGCTTTCACCGCCGCCAGGTAGGCAGCCTCATCGGCACAGCGGGCGCATTCGGCCATGAAACGGCCATGGAAGACCACTGCCCCCAGCAGCCCCGCCAGCCCCGGCACAAAGCCTGCGGCCTTGCCGAAATTATCTGTCAGCAGCCCGAAAAGGGTACAGAAGAACAGGGCTGCCGCTGCTGC
This sequence comes from Ruminococcus sp., assembly GCF_017464355.1. Lineage (GTDB taxonomy): Bacteria > Bacillota > Clostridia > Oscillospirales > Ruminococcaceae > Hominimerdicola. Next base: position 9,884 of record NZ_JAFUAG010000008.1, read on the forward strand.
GGGCAGTCCTGTGAACATATAGACCGCAAGCCCTGTGGCCGCCCCGAAATACAGCGGCGCAGGACGGAGAATATGCTTCTGTTCCATTGCTCCTCCTAAAAGTCGATATATGTCACCCTGTCATCGGAAAGGGTACGGTTTTTCGTGGCTGCAAATATCTGCACATCGTCGCCTGCCTGCCGCAGAAGCTCTGCCAGCAGGCTCTCGCCCTTGTACATCTCGGTGTGCAGTATCTGTATGACCGCGTCTTCGGGGGAGATATTTTTCGTAAGCTTCACCCTGTCCCCGCCCTCGGGCAGCGCCAGCCCGAAGGCTATGCCCGCAGCGGAAAGCCCCTCTGCCAGCGAGCAAAGAAATTCTGCGGCCGCAGCGGTATCTTCCCCCAGGCCGTAGTCCCCGAAAAGCACCACAGCCCCGCTTTTTTCGGGAGCATAGGTGTTCAGGTACAGCCTGCCGAAGCGGTGGGTCAGCTTGAAGTTTATGTGCCGCAGCTGCTCGCCCTCAGTGTACTCACGGGCGCCCTCAAGCTCTTCTTCTCCCGCCGCCCTGTCAAGCACCGCCGTGACCTCTGCCTTGTCGGGCATGACGGTGATGACATCTTCTGCATAACACACAGCTGTCCGCCTTGTCAGCCCCAAGATATCATAGCGTGAGAACTGCACGAAGCGTATCAGCAGCCTGCCGCAGTCCTTCTGGGCGGGCAGTGCAAGGGTGCGGTCTTTTTTTATTTCCGTGTCGATGGCACAGCGCTCGCCTGTCAGCAGGTTCTCGCAAAGCACCCGCCCCCGCAGGGTCTTGCTCCCCCCGAAGGTCAGCACAGGTGCATGGCCTTTTTTCGGGAAAAGCTCATCATAGCTCACCCTGACCTCAGGCTTGTCCGCCAGGTTCTCCGCCGCCGATACCATGGCAGCCGCCAGCAGTGCCGCTGACAGATAAAGCCCCGCAGGGGTCACAAAGAACCACAGCCCCAGCCCCGCTGCCGTGAGCAGGGCGAATATCAGCCGCCTCACAGCCCCTTGTTGTCAGGGCAGGGGATAGCTTTCAGCAATGCCGAAAGCACCTGCTCTGCGGTCTTGCCTGCGGCTTTAGCCTCACGGGTCAGTACGAGCCTGTGGGCGCACACAGGCAGAAAGCAGGCGCGTATATCCGAGGGCACCACATAGTCACGGCCGTCAAGGTAAGCCCCCGCCCTTGCTATGCGGCACAGGGCCAGGGCACCTCTGGGCGATATGCCCGTTTCGGTGTGGGGGCTGTCGGCTATGGCCTGCCATATGTCGCATACATAGTCGGTCATCTCATCGCTCATGGATACTTTGCGTATCTCCGCCCTTATCTCTTCAAGCTCCTCCCCGGTGCAGACCTGTTCTGCGCCGTCCAGGGGGTCGGCCTCGGCACGGTCGGCAAGTATGCGTTTAAGGGACTCCTTGTCGGGCGCACCCAGGTGCAGCTGCACCATAAATCTGTCCAGCTGTGAAAGGGGTATGGCGGAGGTGCCTGCTGCCCCCACGGGGTTCTGGGTGGCTATCACGGTGAAGCAGCGGGGCAGGTCGTAGGTGATGCCGTCAACGGTAAGCCTGCCCTCCTCCATGGCTTCCAGCAGTGCCGACTGGGTCTTACCCGAGGTTCGGTTCAGCTCGTCCGCCAGCAGCAGGTCGGTCATGGCAGCCCCGGGGTGGTATACGAAGCTTTCCTTTGCCTGGTCGTAGGCGGAGTAGCCGGTTATGTCGGAAGCCACAGTGTCAGGGGTCAGCTGCAGCCTCCTGAACCTGAGCCCCAGGCTTCTCGAAAGAGCCAGCGCCAGGGTGGTCTTGCCTGTGCCGGGGGCATCCTCCAGCAGGATATGTCCCCCTGCCAGCACAGCAGCTATAAGCATCTCAACAGTATCGTCCTTGCCCACTATGACCCTTGTCAGGTTCTCACGGAGCTTTGCGGGGATCTCGTTCATTCTTTATTTTCCTTTCTTCTGCGTAGGATAATGCCTGCGGCCACCGCCCCCACGCTGCATACCAGTATGGATACCACCAGTGCGGTCTTGGTGGCCTTGCTCTCATGCTTTATGGGCGAGGGCATGACATTCTCACGGGGCATGGTCAGGTTGACCTCCTTGGCGGCCGCCGCTTCTTCAAGGGTGCAGGCGGTCGGTGCGGCGGGGGGGCCGCTGTTCATATCGAAGACCCCTCGCTCGCCGTTCCTAAGCCTTTCGAGGCTGCACAGTGCTATGAGCGCCTGGGCAGAAGCCATCTCGCTGCTGCCGCTGTCTTTCTCGTGGGAAAAGCCGCCGTCATCGTTTGCGTAGGCTATGAGGTCATCTGTGAGCCCCTCAAAGCGGCTGTCCTCGTCGGGGTCTTTGCCCAGACAGCACAGGGCGCAGACTATCTGCGAGAGCGTTTCGCAGGTATTGCCCCTGTTTCCCGCCAGATAATCCAAAGCCCTTTCTGCCGCCGCGGAAACTTCCTCGCTGCCCCGATAGGGCGCCAGTGCCTGCAGCACCATGGCAGTCAGGTCGGGGTCGCTCCTGCCTGCGCTCTCCTCTATGGAAAATCCCCCGTCCCCGTTCTGGGACTCCAGTATATGCCGCACAATGTCCGTTCGGCTGAGCTCTGCGCTCTCAGGGACCTTCCAGTCGCAGCTGTCAATGGCAATGAGCGCCCACACCCACCCGTTGAGCCCCTGCCTGCCCAGGTCTTCGCCGCGGCTGTATACCCCGTCTGTCAGCAGGTCTATCCCCGAAAGGTCGGTGGGGTCAGCCCCAAGACATACAGCTGTCAGGGCGGCACGGTGCCATTCGGTGGCCTTTGTGCGGTCAAGTCCGCCCTCGTAGGTGTATTTTTCATCTATGCATTTTTTCCAGTGGTTGTAATATTCCGCCGTGCTGTCCTCAAACCCGAAGCGCACAGCGCCTATCACCAGCCAGTCCGAGCTGTCCTCGGCGGCATTGTCGGCTATCTTCCCCGAGAACAGGCTGTCGCCCTCTTTTATGCCGTTTGCCGCCTTTTCATAGGTGATTATGCCCCGCGCATAGCCCTCGGCCTGTTCGCTGCTCAGCGCCTGCGCCCCCATAGGCATACCCAGCATGACCGCCGCTGTCACCAGTGCTGTCAGCTTTTTCATTCAATATCACTCCCCACATCATTTCCGAAATCCAGCGAAAATCTCAGCTCTATATCTTCACCGTCTGCAAACACCGCCGCAGACATGGCGTAGGAGGGCTTTTTTCCCCCGCGGCAGTAAAGCCAGCCCGACCCGGGTGTGTAGTCAAATTCTCCCAGCGAATCGGTATCGCTTATGCCGTCAGGTGATATGCCTGCCCTTTCCAGATAGGCCAGGGCTTCTTCCGTCAGCCCGCCACCCGCAAAGCAGCCTGCCTTGCTTATCCTTGCAAGATATCTGCTGCTGTCGCTGCCGCGGCTGCTGACCTCAAAGCCATGCTCCTCCAGGAACCTCACCACCGTGTCAAAGCCCGTTTCGCCCTCCAGCACGGGGAAATCGCTGTCTTCACACAGTACCCCCAGCCCGATGACATCTGCCCTGACCAGTATGCTTATCCGCCCGACCTCTTCACCCACATCGGCGCTCTCGCAGAAGATGTTGTAGAAATACTCGCTCTGCCTGCCGATGTCGTCTGTCAGCCTGATGTACACGCTGTTGTCCCCGGGGTGCAGCTTAAGCAGATAGCCTGTGCCTGTGCCGTCCTCCCAGCGGTGCCCGCATTCAGCGCCGCCGCAGGCCACCTGTATGTGTCCCGAATATATCCTGTTGCCGTCACGGTCGGCAGCTTTCAGCGTAAGTGAATAAACGCTGCCTTTCACGGTCATATTATCCGTGATGTCTATTTCCTCCAGGCGGGGCAGGCTGTCCTCGTCCATGTCGGGCAGGGCGGTCACGGTGAAGCTCTTTTCTGCCTTGTCAGCGCCGTCCTTTGCCAGCAGCCTTATGGTGTTGGTGCCCTCTTCCAGCTGTGCGGTGTATTCTCCGCTGCCCCGCAGGGCTTTGCCGTTAAGCTGAACTGTCAGCTTGGGCGAATTGCCCCCTGCCGCCTGTGCCGTGAAGGTCAGTGTGTCACCGTAAACGGTGCAGTCATCAAGGTCGGTGATGATATCCAGCTCACGCAGGGGTATGTAAGTCACCGAGAAATCCAGCTCCCGCCTGCCCGAGGTCAGCCTTATCATGTTCTCGCCCTCGCTGAGGGTCACGGTGTAGCTGCCGCTGCCCGAAACGGGGCTGCCGTTCAGATACACCTCCAGCCCGTCATCGCACTCAGCCTTAAAGGTCAAGCTTTCCTCGTAAACATCACGGTCGGTAAGGTCGGTGACTATGGCGCTCTCTTTGCTCTCAAGATAAACGGTGTAGTCACGGAAAGCCCTGTAGACCTTGTTCTTGCCGTCCTTGTAGGTGCAGCTTACCCTTATGGCGTTTGCACCCTCTTTCAGCCTGCATTTGCCTGCATAGCCTGTCAGCACCGAGCCGTTGAGCTCCACATCGCAGCGGACGGTCTCAAGGTCCTCCGCCAGCTGTGTAATGGTGAAAAAGTAGGTGCTTTCGCTGACCGTTTCGCCATCCTTTATGGAGGTGGTGAAGTATTCCCGTTCAGCCTCTCTGCCGTCCCCTATAACAGGGGAGGGTGTGCCAGCATCGGGTCTTGCCTGTGTTACCGTGGGGGCAGCCTGAGTTTCTTCCTGCTGCACTGCTTCATCGGGGGCAGTGACAGATATGTTCTGCGGCAAACTGTCAGTTGAGCTTTCTGCCCTTGTATCGGCAGGCTTTTGCGCCGCCGAGGAGCTTTCCGCCCTGCTGCTGTCATCGGTGCGGGAGCTTTCCTCGTTCTCCTTTTCCGAGCTTTCATCATCGGGCGCAGAGCTTTCCTCCGCCCCTGCAAGACCTGCGGTCAGCTCGGGCAGCTGCGGCTCACGGCTTACTATCTCCGCAGCGGCAAGCTCACGGGGAGCATTCCTGTAAAAAGCCGCAGCAAAGCAGGCCCCGCCCGCCGTCATCACGGCAGCGGCAGCCCAGGCTATCAGTTTCCTGCGGGTGCTTTCTGACATGGCTCTGCGCCCCTTTATATAGACCTAAAGGCAGAACAGGCTGTCCTGTTCTGCCTTGGGTGGTATAGTCGATACTTTGTCTGTTACTTAGTTTCAGGCAGAGCCTTAATGCTCTTTACATGGGCTGCAATGCTCATCAGGTCGGTGACGTTGACCTCGCCGTTGACATCGGTGTCAGCTGCATTTATGCTGTACTTGTCGATGGCCTTAATGCTCTTTACATGGGCGGCTGCCAGCATCACGTCGGTAACGTTTATCTCGCCGTCGCCGTTGATATCGCCGCGCATAGCTGTAGCACGGGCATACTCGTCATCATTGCTGCAAACCAGAACATCGTAGTCCCTGCTCACCTCAGCCTTGCTGCCGTCGCCCTTGAAGAGGCCGTATCTGCTGCTAACGGTCAGTACCTCATCATCGGTGGTGAACTCATCTACGCTGAATTCAGCGGGAACGTCCGTATCGGGCACCAGCAGGCCTTCAAGCTCAACACCGAAGCCCTCAGCCTTAGGGGACTCGCCTGCCCTGAACACGATAACGGGGTCGTTCTCATCGTGGCCGAAGGGGTGTATGTATCTTGTGCTGTCATCAGCCGCAAAGGTCAGGCCTGTGGCTGCAGCGGATATGCACATGAGGTTGAAGGAGTCGTTCCTTACATAGATGCAGTTTCTCTCTGCGTCGTAGTAGGGGTCTACCGAGCAGTACTGTGCGAATTCAGCAGTGGGCTTGAAAGCTATGGGGGCGCACTTGTGTACGTTGCCCTCATCATCGGTCTCCTCGCTGACAGCAAGGGGTTCGGTCATGCCGTCCTTATCCCTGAGTATACGGATATTTCCGTTCTCGCCGTTCTCAACGTAATAGATGACATTGTAGCCTTCGCTGTCAACACCCACGAAAGCACCCTCTGCCTGGCAGGCAGCAGCGGTCTCAAGGGTGTAGGCTATCCTGAAATCGAAGGAGCCGTCAGAGTAATAGTACTTGTAGAGAACCACGATCAGCGAGCCGTTATAATTGTTCCAGCCGGGAGCATTCAGGGTAATGTATACCCTGTCGCCTGCGACTATGGGCGTGGAGGTACAGGTGTAGCCCTCAAGACCGAGGACCTTGGCTACATCATAGGCATTGCCTTCCTCTGTGTTCGTGGATATGATATGGCCTGCTTTGTCAGTGTAGTACACCCTGTCGCCGTTTAGCACCAGCTTGCTGCGTATGTCATCCGAGCCCAGACCAAAGCGGGTGATGTACTCGCCTGTATGCCTGTTTACGAAATATATCTCATTGCGCTCGGGAGATCCCAGCTGGCCTGTGATACCGTTCTCGCAGCCGATAGCCAGGGTGTCATCGTCAAGGGCAGCCACAGTTGTCCAGTAGTAGCCGCCGCAGTTCGTCAGCTCCCAGTCAGCGGAGGTCTCTTCATCTGTAACAGCTTCGTCAAGGTCGGTGGGGTCCAGGCAGACATAGTCGGCATCGACCTCTTCACCGTTCCAGAAGCCTGTGAACACCTTGCCGTCAAGGCATACTATATCGCAGGTGGGGCTGCCGCCGTTCTTGTTGTGGTATATCCACAGGGACTCCAGCGTTTCGCTGTCAAAGGCCTGTACAGTGCCGTTATCCAGTGCCATGAACACCTTGCCGTCACTGTAAGCGGGCCCCTTGGTTGCATAGGTGGCCTGACCCGCCATTTTTGCAGTTGTCAGCACCTCGCCTGTGGCCTTGGATACCTTGCATATCTTGTTTGCAGTGCAGATGTAGATGTAATCGGGGTGCGCGGCATTGAAGCCTGTGGGCGCATCGCTCCAGGTCAGCTTGTCTTCGCCTATCTGTGTCGCCCAGATCAGCGCACTCTTTTCAGAGGAGTCAAAAACGAGGACAGGTGAAGCTCCCTCGGGGGACTTTATCCCTGTATTCTCGGCAGAAACTGCCATAACACCGTTGAGCGCCAGCGCAGCAGCACTCATCACACTCAGGAACCTTGCAGGTCTTTTTTTCATATCATTTCTCTCCGTTCTCAGTAAATTTGCGGTCTTTCCCTGAAGACCTCATACACCCTAAGTATATCATAATGCTATGATTTTTTCAAGTGCGGAGACAACAATTAACAGCAGGCTCATCATATGAAATCGTGATAGCGAGCCATAGCTTTAAACTATATCTGCCCCCCCCTTTTGCGCCTCGCAGCCTGTAATCGAAAAAAAGGTATTGAAAAATGGGGAAATGTGTGTTATAATGACTGTAAGTGCAATCGGAAGGCGGTGACCCTGCTTTGAATACAATACCTAAGGATGAGCTCATCACCGATAAGGCAGTGACCTGCTGCTTTACGGGACACCGCAGCCGCGACCTGCCCTTCGGGGGAGATGTCAGCAGGCAGGGTGTCAAAAATCTGATAAGCACGATACAGCTGGTGTGTTCCCGCGCCTATGAGGCGGGCTACCGCACTTTCATGACAGGCATGGCGGACGGCGCGGATATCATCTGCGGGTCGGTCATAATGGATATGATGAACGATGTGCGCTACAAAGGCATGAAGCTCATATGCGTGCTGCCCTACAGGGAGCAGCGGAGGGAGCTTTCGTCGGCGGGGGACAGGTATATACACAGCCTGCTGCTTGAAAGAGCCGAATACGTCGTGGTAACGGGCGAGGCTCATGACCGCGGGCGGTATCGGGAGAGGAACCAGTATATGGTAGACCATTCCTCAGCGCTCATAGCGGTGTACAAGGAAAAACAGCGGGGCTCGGGTACGCTGCAGACCATAAATATGGCGAAGCGTGCAGGGCTGACCACCCACATCATCGAGCTGGACAAGAACCCCCAGTTCTATATCGACTGAATAAATATCACATAAACAGTAAGGAGAAAACTTTATGTCATCTGCCGTAAAAAGAAAGAAAAAGAAGAGATCGCAGGCGCCTGTGGCGCTGGTGTACGTTGTCACCGTGCTGGTGTTCATGGCACTGCTGTTCATGCTTGCGCTGTATCTTCTGAAGACCTATCATATAATCGGCAACGAAGTGGAGGAAGAGCCCGTAGTAAAGGTGCAGACCTTCAACGACCTGTTTGCCAGGGTCAACAGCAAGGGCGACCTTGCGGACATGACCCTCGTCAGGATAGACCCCACCACCAACGGCATACTTGTGGTGCCTATGTCGGGGGCTACCGTGAACAGCGCTGATAACCAGACCATGATGAATGTCTACAAGACAGCAGGCATGGCAGGCGTGAAGGAGGCCGTGGAAAATACCCTGGGCATGAAGGTGGATAACTACGCCACCCTTTCAAACGATGCTTTTGAACGTGTGTACGATATCTACGGCGGCATAACATACACGGCTCCCGAGGAGCTGTATTATCTCTCGAAGACCAATGACTACAATGATATCTCCATACTGAAAGGCGAACTTGCCACCCTCAGCGGAAGGCAGGTAAGGCTGCTGACCCAGTACCCCGTATACTCAAACGGCAGGCAGGGCAATAATGAGTTCCTGGGAGAAGCAGTGGAATCGCTGGTCAACAGTATGTTCCAGCAGGATTATATCACTGAGGATAACCTGGATAACATCTACGGTATAATCACCGCAAACAGCGATACGGATATGAACGCAGATGACTTCAAGCTGCAGAAGACCTATATCAAGGAGATGCTGGCAGGCGGCATTACCCCCGCACAGAAAATGATACCCGAGGGCGTGTGGAGCCAGGATGAGGCGACCTTCACCATAAACGGCGACTTCATCACAAAGCTGAAGGAAAAGGCTGCGGAGACTTCTCCCGAACTGGGCGGCGGAAATGCCATAGATAACAGCGCGACAGGCGCCCTTACCGAGGGTGCGGCTGAGGGCACCACCGATACAGCTGCACAGACAGAGGCACCTGTTCAGGAAGAGGCTGCACAGCCCGAGGCGGACGCAGCAGAGGAACAGACAGAGGATAACGCACAGGCGGCGGAATAAAAGCTTTTAAGGAAAGTGATGACTAATGAAACTCATGGTGCTGATACTCAATAAGACCGACGCGCTGGAGTACCTGCTGGAGGGTCTCTCGGCGGCGGGCATAGGCGGCGCTACCATAATACCCTCATCGGGCATGGCGATGACCCTGTCGAAGATGAATTCGAGCTTCCTCAGTTCTTCCATACGCAGTATGTTCAGCGGGGATGAGGACGATAATAAAACGGTGATCTCGGTCATCGACAATGACCAGCTGGAACTGGCAAGGCGGGTAGTATATAACACGGTGGGAGATCTCTCCCAGCCGAACACAGGCATACTTTTTACCATACCTCTGGATTTTGTGGAGGGCAGGCGCAAAAGCAAGCGCACGGAGCTTCCCGCAAAGGACACAGCAGAGCAGAGCAAGGACGAAAAAGGGAAAAAAGAAACGAGTTAACAGGTCGTTTACAGGCTCTACAGCGTTTGTTTGTAAATTTCCTGTAAAAATTCCCGTCAGCCCTTGCAAAATACTATAATATGTGGTATAATAACGGCAATAGGCTTGACGAAAGACTGGAACTTAAACTTCCGGTCTTTTGTGTTTGTATAGAAAAAGTTATCATGTAAACGGAGGGCAGAGAATGGCTAAAGGCAAGGGCGGTAATGACCGTTCAAAGAAAAGTACGGTGGACAGGATCACCGAACTGGCACAGCCGCTGGCAGATGAACTGGGGCTTTTCCTCTGGGACGTAAGGTTCGAGAAGGAGGGCGCCACCTGGTACCTGCGGGTGCTTATCGACAAAGACGGCGGAGTCACTATGGAGGACTGCGAGAATTTCACAAGGCTCTTTAACAAGATACTCGATGACGAAGACCCGATCTCTCAGAGCTATGTGTTTGAATGCGGCAGCCCGGGACTGGGGAGAGAGCTGAGAAAGCCCATACACTTTGAGGTCTGCATAGGCGACGCGGTGAGGGTAAGGCTCATAAGACCCGATGAGAACGGGCAGAGAGAGTTCATCGTGGGGCTGGTAGGATATGATGAGGAAGAAAAGCTCATCGCGTGCCAGACCCTGGACGAGAACGGCGACGGTGTTGAAAATGTGCAGTTTAAGCTGAGTGACTGCGCTTTTGTAAAGCTATTTGACGACGGCGACCTGGAAGAGGAGCTGGCGGGAGCAAAATTTGACTGAATTTTAAGGATACGACGGTTTAGAGAAAGGAATGGTCATAAAAGATGAACGAGCAGTTTTTTAATGCACTGGCCGATCTGGTCAGCGAGAATGAGATCGAGAGAGATGTGCTGATCGAGAAGATAAGAGAGGGCATAATCAAGGCGATCAAGAAAGAGAACCCCGAGAGCGAGCATATCAGAGTTGACATCGAGCCCGACACAGGCAAGCTGGAGATGTGCATACTCAAAGAGGTAATGAAGGTCATGTTCGTTGATGACCCCGCCAATGAGATATACATCGGTGAGGCACAGACCTATGACCCCACCGTCAAGGAGGGCGACTGGGTAGAGATACCCGTTAACCCCGCCAAGATAGGCAGAGTTGCGGCACAGTTCGCAAAGCAGTCCATAAAGCACGATATCAAGGATTTCGAGAGAAACAAGCTGATAGAGCAGTATAAGGACAAGGAGCATGAGATAGTTACTGCTACCGTACAGAAGGTAGAGCCCGCTACAGGCAATGCAGTTATCACCATTGACAAGAACGAGCATTATTTCTACCGCAGCGAGCAGATACCCGGTGAGGTGCTCAAAGAGGGCGACAAGATAAAGGTATATATCGTAAGCCTGGGCGGCGGCGAGAAGAGACAGCCTGTGGTAAAGCTTTCCAGAACACACAAGGATCTGGTGAAGAGGCTGTTTGAGCTGGAAGTTCCCGAGATAGCAGACGGCACCGTGGAGATAAAGTCCATATCCCGTACCGAGGGCGTGAGAAGCAAGATAGCTGTGTGGTCCAAGGACCCCAACGTTGACGCTGTAGGCGCCTGCATAGGCCCCAAGAAGTCCAGGATATCCGCTGTGGTACAGGAGCTCAAGGGCGAGAAGATAGACGTTATCAACTGGGTCGAGGACGAGGCTGAGTTCATAGCCAAGGCTCTTGCACCCGCTGAGGTACTTAAGGTCGAGCTGCTGGAGCCCGAGGTAAGGATAGAGCATAAGGGCGAGGAAAAGGAATTCGAGAGAGTCATCAAGAAGTGCCGCGTGGTAGTGCCCAACAACCAGTTCTCACTGGCTATAGGCAACAAGGGCCAGAATGCAAAGCTTGCAGCAGGCCTGACAGGCTATAAGATCGACATAGTTCCCGAGAACGCCCCCGAGGAAGCAGAGGGCGAGGCTGAATAATATGCCCATGAAGCCGAAGAAGATACCCATGAGGATGTGCCTTGGCTGTTCTGAGATGAAGCCGAAGAAGGAGCTCGTCAGGGTAGTAAAGTCAAAAGAGGGCGGGATAAGCCTGGATCTGACGGGAAAGAAAGCAGGCAGAGGTGCATATATATGTGCAGATACCGAGTGCCTGAAAAAAGCACGCAAGGCAAGGCGGCTGGAAAAAAGCTTCTCGTGCAGGATAGATGACGAGATATATGACGCTATGGAAAAGGAGCTGACGAGCCATGAGCAGCAGTAATAAAACAGGTATAATATCCATGTGCCGCAAGGCGGGCAAGCTGGTAATGGGCATGGATATGGTAAAGGACGCCTGCGCTCTCGGCAATGCGAAGGCTGTGTTCGCGGCGGCGGACCTTTCGGATAAGTCGCTGAAAGAGGTGCGCTACAGCTGTGCAAGGTACGGTGTGAAGCTGTATGCACTGGGTCTTACCATGGACGAGGTGGCTGAGGGCATCGGCAAGCGCACAGGTGTCATAGCCATGGTGGACAGCGGCTTTGCAAAGTCCTGCGCCAAGGGACTGGAAGAGATCGTCATAGATAAGGACGAATTTGATTTTTGATAGTAATGCTATAATGAAGAAAAAATATGAGATCGTAAACAGAAGGAGGATCTTTATTGCCTATGAGTACGAAGACTACCGCAAAGAAAATAAAACTGGGCGATCTGGCGAAGAACCTGTCGCTGACTAACAATGATATCATAGAATGCCTGATGAAGCTGGACGGAGTATCCAGAAAGACCCAGGCTTCCCTCAGCACCGATGAAGTGAATTATGTGTTTGAGTATTTTACACAGAAAAATCAGGTAGAGAATTTTGACGCATATTTTGCGAATAACGTAAAGCCTGTTTCCGAGGATAAGCCCAAGGAGAGCAAGAAGGCTGAGAAGAAGCCTGAGCCCAAGGCCGAGGAGAAGAAGCCCGAACCCAAGGCAGAGGAGAAGAAGCCTGAGCCCAAGGCAGAGGAGAAGAAGCCCGAGTCCAAGGCCGAGGAAAAGAAAACTGAGCCCAAGGCCGAGGAAAAGAAGCCCGAAAAGAAGAAGGAAAAGAAAGAAGCCAAGAAGCAGGATCACGGTGTCAAGATGCAGCTGGGCGGCGGCAGTTCCTTCGGCGGCGAGAACAGCAAGGGCTACACAGTTTCCGAAAGCACCGACGACCGTTCGGGCTCCAGAAGAACTGTCGATACCCGCGGCAGCTATATCGAGCTTGACAAGTACAACGAGAAGTACGATAACATGGCTACCAGCAAGCAGGGCAACAAGAACGACAACTTCCGCAAGAAGCAGAAGATAACCCAGAAGTCCCAGCAGTACAAGAAGCAGCAGCACTCCCACAAGAAGGAGACCGAGCAGGATAAGCTGAACAGACTGGCTCTTGAAAAGGCAAGAAAGCAGCAGCTCAAGGTAATGATACCCGATGAGATCGTGGTGTCCGAGCTGGCAAGCAGACTTAAGGTAACAGCTACCGAGGTCATCAAGAAGCTCATGGGTCTCGGCGTGTTCGCATCTATCAATGAGGTGGTGGACTTTGATACCGCTTCACTGGTGGCAGAGGAACTGGGCGCTAAGGTGGAAAAGGAAGTTCACATCACTATCGAGGAAAGACTTATCGAGGACGAAGCAGATGCTCCCGAGAGCCTGGAAGAGCGCTGCCCCGTTGTAGTTGTAATGGGTCACGTCGATCACGGCAAGACCTCTATCCTTGACAGGATAAGAAACGCAAACGTAGCTGAGGGCGAGGCAGGCGGTATCACCCAGCACATCGGTGCATACCAGGTGACACGAAACGGCCAGAAGATAACCTTCCTGGATACCCCCGGCCACGAGGCTTTCACCTCCATGAGAGCAAGAGGTGCGAACATAACAGATATAGCTATACTTGTCGTTGCGGCTGATGACGGTATCATGCCCCAGACAGTAGAGTCCATCAACCATGCAAAGGCAGCGGGCGTTTCCGTTATCGTTGCAATAAATAAAATGGATAAAGAGGGCGCTGACCCCGACAGAGTAAAGCAGCAGCTGACCGAGCATGAGCTGGTAGTTGAAGAGTGGGGCGGCGACGTTATAGCTGTGCCCGTATCTGCAAAGACAGGCATGGGTATAGATGAACTGCTGGAGAACGTGCTGCTGGTGGCTGAGGTCAAGGAGCTGAAGGCTAATCCTCACAGGCTGGCCAAGGGTGCTGTCATCGAGGCAAGACTTGACAAGGGCAAGGGTCCTGTGGCTACACTGCTGGTACAGAACGGTACCCTCCATGCAGGCGATGTCATCATCGCAGGTACCTCCGTGGGCAGGATAAGGACTATGACCGACTACCGCGGCAGACCTATCACCGAGGCAGGCCCCTCTACACCTGTAGAGATAACAGGTCTTGGCGAGGTGCCTACCGCAGGCGAGACCTTCAATGCGGTAGAGGACGAGAAGCTGGCAAGAGAACTGGTCGAGCAGCGTAAGCACGAGGCTAAGGAAGACGAGTTCAAGAAGTTCCAGAAGGTTACACTGGATAACCTGTTCTCTCAGATATCCGAGGGCGAGATGAAGGAACTGCCTATCATAGTAAAGGCAGACGTTCAGGGCTCTGTGGAAGCAGTGCGTCAGTCGCTGGAAAAGATATCCAACGAGGAAGTAAGAGTAAGAGTTATACACGGTGCAGTAGGTGCGGTAAACGAGAGCGACGTTATGCTGGCTAACGCATCGAATGCCATAATTGTAGGCTTCAATGTAAGACCCGACCCTGTGGCTAAGGCAAATGCCGAGCAGGACGGCGTTGAGATCAGGCTGTATCGTATAATCTACGATGCTATCGAGGAGATCACCGACGCTATGAAGGGTATGCTGGCGCCTAAGTTCCGTGAGGTAGAAACTGCAAGAGTCGAGGTAAGACAGGTCTACAAGATAAGCTCTGTAGGTACCGTTGCAGGCTGCTACGTGCTGGACGGCAAGATCGGCAGGAACGACCTCATCAGAGTTGTCCGTGACGGTATCATCGTGGCTGACGACAAGATGAGCTCCCTGAAGAGATTCAAGGACGATGCCAAGGAAGTTGCTGAGGGCTACGAGTGCGGTATCACCCTTGAAAAGTTCTCCGACATCAAGGAGGGCGACATCTTCGAGGGCTATATCATGGAAGAATACCGTGAATGATAATTCATAATTGTTGACATGGGCGTATGGGGCTCTCCCTCATTAGTATAGAATGGCAAACAGCCGAAGCTTTTGAGCCCTTGACCGCAGCGAGTTGAGCGAGGAACGAGCGAAATGAGCGAAGTGTCAAGCTGCAACGGCGAAAAAGTTCGGCGTGGGGGCAAACGTCAGCAAAGCTGCCGAGAGGCCTTGCCCCCATTTAAGATAGGAGTGAAAAATGGCTTCACATAAGGCAGGACGTATGTCCGAAGATATAAGAAGGATAATTTCGGGGAAAATGGCAGACCTGAAAGACCCCAGGATAAACGGCGGCGAGTTCCTGACAGTGGTGCGCTGCGACGTGGCCAGGGACGGGTCTTTCTGCAGGGTGTATATCTCCAGCTTCAAAGGTCTGGAGGAGGCCGGGCGGGCTGTCAAAGGCTTTGAGTCCGCCACAGGGTATCTCAAAAGGGAGATATCCAATGTGCTGGGTCTTAAAAAGTGCCCCGAACTGAAATTCGTGGCAGATGATTCTATAGAGCATTCTGCCGCTATAACAAAGAAACTCCGTGAACTGGTAAAGGACGAACGTCCCGAAGATGAAGAGGAAGCGGAGGACAAGAACACCGAGGACGCAGAGGACAGCGAGGACTGACCCGTAGAAAGGATCACTCATGGAATACAGTGAGATCATAGATATTTTTGAGAAGCATGACAAGTTCCTGATACTGACCCATAAAAGCCCCGACGGGGATACACTGGGCAGCGGCTTCGGGCTTTGCTATTTCCTGAGGGATATGGGCAAGCTGGCAAACGTGGTCAACTCTGACGGTTTTCCCGACAGATATGATTTCATGTACGTTGATTACGCACCTCAGGATTTCGAGCCTGAGTACGTTATAGCAGTTGATATAGCAGACCCAAGCCTTATAGGCAGCGGCCTTGCAAAGTATCAGGAGGCTGGTACTGTTGATCTTTGTATCGACCACCATTTTTCCAATAAGAATTTCGCTGTGCTATCTCACGTCGAGGGAGATACAGCTGCGGCTGCACAGATACTTTATGCTATCTTCAAGCAGTCGGGCAGAAAGATCAGCGATATCATCGCAAAATGTCTGTATACGGGCATAGCTACCGACACAGGCTGCTTCAAGTATGAGAACACCACTCCCGAGACCCACCTTGCTGCGGCAGAACTTATGGCTTACGACATAGACTTTGCCAACGTCAACAGGAAGATGTTCGATGTAAAGAGCAAGGGCAGGATAAAGATCGAGCAGATCGTCACGGGGCGCATGGAATATCATATACAGGATAAGTGCGCGATGATCACTATTACCACCGAGCTTATGGAAAGCTGCGGGGTAGATCAGGCAGAATTTGAAGGACTGGCTTCCATACCGCTTTCGGCGGAGGGAGTAGTCCTGGGTATAACTGTAAAGCAGAGGCATGAGAATGTTTTCAAGATATCGGTGCGCACCACCGATGAGATGGACGCTTCGGCCTTCTGCAATTATTTTGGCGGCGGCGGACATATCCGTGCAGCGGGCTGCGAGCTAAAGGGCACGCTGGAGGAGGTCAGGGCTAAGCTGCTGGAAAGGGCTGAAAAGGTGCTTCTGGCATGATGGATAATGAGGAGATCAGCGGAGTTATAGCTGTGTACAAGCCTAAGGGCTGGACTTCTTTTGATGTGGTGGCAAAGCTGCGGGGGATACTTCGCGTCCGCAGGATAGGCCACGGAGGGACCCTTGACCCCATGGCGGAGGGCGTGCTGCCCGTGTTCGTGGGCAAGGCTACCAAAGCCTGCGATATACTGCCCGATGTGCGCAAGGGCTACTACGCAGGATTTAGACTGGGTCTGGAAACAGACACCCAGGATATAACAGGCGAGGTGCTGAGAGAAAGCAGCGCAGATGTTACCAAAGACCAGCTGAGGGAGGCTGTGAGCCACTATGTTGGCGAGATAATGCAGGTGCCCCCCATGTATTCAGCTGTAAAGGTGGACGGCAAAAAGCTTTATGAACTGGCGCGGGAAGGCAAGACCATTGAACGTCAGGCAAGAACCGTCAGGGTGCAGAAGATAACTATCTTCGATTACGATGAGCCTTCAAGAACTGGACACCTGAAAATACTCTGCGAAAAGGGCACCTATGTGCGCACTATCATACATGATATGGGCAGAGAACTGGGCTGCGGCGGGGTCATGACCTCGCTGGTGCGCAATTATTCTGCGGGCATAGGTGTTTCGGAATGTATGCGTATAGAGGAGATACAGGGCAGGTTCTTCAGCGAAGGCTATGAGGGCGTGCTTATGGATCTGGACAGGTGCTTCGAGGTGTACAAGCCCCTGAAATTCGATGAGAATGTAACAGGGCTATATAAAAACGGGGTGAAGCTGAGACCCGAACAGGTGTCGGTGGAGCCTGACAGCGAGGAGACTTACCGTGTTTACGGTTATGACGGTGAGTTCCTGGGCATAGGCAAAATGATCGGCGGAGAGTTCCGCAGTGTAAAGAATTTTTTCACATGATCAGAGGAATGACTTGAATTGATCGAGATAACAAAGGGCTATGAGCCCGATAAGGGTACGGTCTGTGCGCTGGGACTTTTTGATGGGGTCCACCGCGGGCACAGGCTGGTCATAAGCACGGCAGTGTCTCTGGCGCAGGAGCTTGGGGCGAGGTCGGCGGTGTTCACCTTCAGGACGGATACCGTGACCTCCAAGGGCCATGACGGCAGGATAGAAATGATACTGACCGATGAGGAAAAGCGCAGACACTTCGAGGATATGGGTGTTGAACTGCTGTACTCACCGAATTTCAGGGAGCTTAAGGATATGACCGCAGAACAGTTTGTGCGGGATATACTGGTGGGTCTGCTGAAATGCAGGGCAGTGGTCTGCGGGAGCGATTTCCGCTTCGGCAAGGGCGCTGAGGGCGACTGCGACACGCTGTCGCTGTACGGCAGGATATACGGAGTAGATGTGCATATCTGCGACAAGCTGAGCTATAAGGGGGAGGAGGTAAGCTCCACCGCCATACGCGAAAGCATAAGAACAGGCAGGATAGAAAAGGCCAATGAGCTTCTTGGGTATATCTTCGGGCTGAGGCTCAGGGTAGAGCATGGACGGGAACTGGGGCGCACCTGGAATTTCCCGACTATAAACCAGACTATCCCCCCGGGACAGATAATGCCTAAATTCGGGGTGTATGCCACCAGGGTGCAGATAGGCAGCGAGGAAAAGTTCGGGGTGACGAACATAGGCGTAAAGCCCACACTGAAAGCCCACGATGCACCGCTGGCAGAGACCTACATACTTGATTTCGACGGAGACCTGTACGGGCAGGAGATAGAGATAATGCTGGATAAGTTCATAAGGCCTGAAAAAGGCTTTGACAGCATTGATGACCTGCGGGCGCAGATCGCTAAGGATACCGCCAAGGTGCGGAGATTTTACGGAGTTGACGAGGAATGAAAAAGGCTATTTGCGCAGTGCTGGCTGCAGCGCTGATGCTTTGCAGCTGCGGCAGCAGTGCCCCCGACCCCCTGAAAGACCATAAGGACTTCTGGGATTATACCTTTGACGGTGAGTACACCATAAAAGAGGTCCCCGAGGAGAGCAGCGATATCGAAAAGGTATGGAATGTGGGATTTACAGACCTTAAGGGCGAAAAGCAGACTGAACAGCTGAAAATGACCGTTGTAAAGGGCGATGATGAACTGGCCGCACGGGAATGCAGCTGGGCGGTGCTGAAATTCATAGTTGACAGGCAGAACGATGCGGTCAACGATGAACTCTACGAAAAGCTGCTGAGCAAGCATTTTGAATGCACAAGGTCTGAGGATGATCCCCGCGTATACACAGGCGAAGGCCTGAGGATAGAAGTTGCACAGGATATGTGCGACCTCTACGGCGCTGAGGACAGCATAGTGCAGGCAGACCTTGACCCTGATGAGAACGGCATATACTACAACGGCACCAGCCTGAAAAACTGGGCGGCCAGAAAGGTCAACGGCCTGACGGTAAACATCTATATAGATGACAGCACACAGGCCGATGACTATATGAACAGGCTGACAGAGTTCGGGGGCGAGTATACAGAATATACCGTGAACCCCCAGAACTACTGCTTCGCACTGTTTGCCCCCGATGTCAGCGGGAATGTCATGCCCGTGGCGGCAGGGTGCAGGGTGCTTGGTGAAGATACCGATGCCATGCAGTACAGCGCCCGCTACATCATGGAGAAGCTGGGCAGGAACGTTGATGACGTTTATGATGTGCAGAAGTAGGGCACTTGATAAAAGACCCGCTTTTTCCCGCAATCTTCACAGCAATTACACAGTGACGGTGTAATATATTCCCCGGTATGGTTATTTAACTCAGACGGGTGAATAATTCTGATTTTCCATTGGGAGGAAAATAAATTGATAGAGGTAGTTAATTTATCAAAACATTACGGCGACAAAAAAGCCGTGAACAACATCTCCTTCAAGGCAGAGGACGGCGAGGTGCTGGGGTTCCTGGGGCCTAACGGCGCAGGCAAATCCACCACCATGAATATCCTTACGGGGTATATATCATGTACCTCGGGCAAGGCGCTGATAGACGGCGTCGATATACTGGAGGAGCCTGTCAAGGCAAAGAAGAACATCGGCTATCTCCCCGAGATACCGCCCCTTTACCTTGATATGACTGTAAAGGAGTATCTGTATTTCATCTATGACCTGAAAAAGTGCAAGCTGCCCAAGATATCCCATTTGCAGGACGTTTGCAGCCTGGTCAAGATAGACCACGTTTACAACAGGCTCATAAAGAACCTTTCAAAGGGCTACAAACAGCGTGTGGGTCTGGCGCAGGCACTGGTGGGCAACCCCAAGGTGCTTATACTGGACGAGCCTACCGTAGGCCTTGACCCCAAGCAGATAATCGAGATAAGAACGCTTATCAGGAAGCTGGGCAAGAACCACACTGTCATACTTTCATCTCATATCCTGTCAGAGGTGCAGGCTGTCTGCGACCGCATAGTTGTCATCAACGAGGGCAGGGTAGTGGCCAACGACACCGAGGAGAACCTGTCCCATAAGCTGACAGGGGATAACAAGTTCATATGCAGGATAGACGGCAAGAAGGATAACGTTATGCGCTATCTGCAAAAGATAGAGGGTGTTGACAAGGTCTACTGCGATGCAGAGCATAAGGACAACATCTGCGATTACCGCATTGAGGCCAGAGAGGGCTGCGAGATACGCTACGACCTCTTCAAACTCATGGCGGAGAACGGCTTCACTATCCTTGAGCTTAAGAGTGCTGAGATGAATCTTGAGGATATATTCCTCAGACTTACCATGGGCGAGCAGGTACCCGTCCTTGACAATGAAGATGAGGAGGCGGATAACTGATGGGCGCTGTTTTCAGACGTGAGGTGAGGAGCTATTTTACCTCGCCTATCGGATATATATTTATTGCGGCGTTCTTCGCCTATGCAGGCATAATGTTCTCAGCGGACAGCCTGAGCAGCGGCTATACCAAGCTTGACAGCCTGTTCTATTCGCTGCTGACCATAATCATAGTTCTTATACCCATACTTACCATGCGTACCATTGCAGATGAAAAGCGCACCCGTACCGACCAGTGCCTGCTGACAGCACCTGTCAGCCTGGGGGGCATAGTTGCGGGCAAGTTCTTTGCAGCTTTCCTGGTGTACGCTGTGGGCGTTTCCATAACAGCTGTAATGGCTATAGTAGTATCTGTCTACGGCGACCCTGACTGGAACGTGGTGGTGGGCAACATAGTGGCTCTGCTGCTGCTGGGCGGTGCTTTCATCGCCATTGGCATATTCTGTTCCTCCTTCACCGAAAACCAGGTGGTGGCAGCGGTCATCAGCTTTATCGTGCTGATAGCTGTATCCTTCCTTTCGGTCATAGGAAGTCTTCTTCCCGCACTGGAGGAGGGCCACTGGTACACCAAGGCTGTTGAGGGCGTAAGATCGGCCCTTGAACAGTTATCCTTCGCAGAGAGATATTTTGATTTCACCTACGGTATATTCAATTTCTCGAACGTAGTATTTTTCATCAGCGCTATCGTGGCTTTCCTGTTCCTGACAGTGAGAGTGCTTGAAAAGCGCCGCTGGAGCTAGGAGGTGTCACAGATGGAAAATAACGAAGAGAAAGTTTCCACAGGCAGCGAGGAGCTGCTGAAAAAGATAGTTGACGATGAGAAGAAGGAAAAGTCCGATAAGGGCAGCGATAAAAAGGGCAAGGCTGAAAAGTCCAAAAAGGACCATGACAGCGGTGCTGCCAAAAAGCTGAAGCACGGCACCATGGCAACGGTGTTCACCTGCGTTTTCCTGGCGCTGCTGGTGTTGGTGAATGTGGTGGCTACTGTGCTTTTCGAGCGCTACCCCATAACCATCGACCTGACCAAGGACAAGATATATTCCATGACCGAGGAGTCGGAGGAGTATGTCAAGAACGTGGACAGAGATGTGCTTGTCACCATTTTTGCTGACGAGGAGACCTACATCAATTATTCCGCATACAACCAGCAGGCTATAGAGCTGCTGAAAAACTACTGCAAGATGAACCACCATATTTCCTACAGATTTATGGACATCGACTCAAACCCCGATGTTATCAAGAGCTACAGCGATAATATTTCCGAGTTCGATATCATCTTTGAAACTGACAGCGAGGTTGACGGCGAGACCGTAAAGCGCACCAGAAAGCTGGGCATGATCGACCTGCTGACCTTCAACGATGAGTTCATCACCCAGCTGTCCCAGTCGGGCATGAGCATCGACATCATCAGGGAGCAGGCAGGCAGCGACCTTAAGGTGCTGAGCTACTACGGCCAGGCGGTGGAGTCCTCAAATGCTGAGCAGGCATTCACCTCAGCACTGATGACCGTTACCGACCCCGACCCCGTTTATGTAACTTTCTTAAACGGCAGAAACGAAGCTGCCGACCTGGTAACAGGCGGTTCGCCCCTTTCATATTTCAAGACACTGCTGGTGGCCAACGGCTACAACGTAAACGAAATAGACATCACCACCGAGGAGATACCCTCCGAGACAGATATAGCTGTCATAGCCGCACCTACTGTTGACTACCTCCCCGAGGAAGTCCAGAAGGTCAGCGATTTCCTGAACAACGGCGGCCAACTGGGCAGACAGCTCATCTATGTGGCTTCCTACAGCCAGGACAAAACTCCCAACCTGGACGAGTTCCTAGCGGAATACGGCCTGGAGATAGGCGACGGCGTCATCTGTGAGAGCTACGGCGAGAACTATATCAACTACCCCTATATAACCAAGGCTACCGATGTTTCGGATAATTTCAGCCAGGACGTTATCTCAAAGGACCTGCTGATAAGCGCCATGTATACCAGACCTGTAAATACCCTCTTTGATGAGCAGAACATGGTATCTACCGAGAAGTATGTGCAGAGTACGGATAACGCTTATACAGCCGAGCTTGAATATAATTCCAGCTACGAGCAGGTGCCCTCTGATATCCTTACCAGAGGCAAGCAGTGCTACTTCGCTGTGGGCTCAAAGGCCAAGTTTGCCGATGACGGCAGCGGCGATACCGCTTACAGCAACGTACTGTGCTTCGGTTCGGAGTATCTGCTGCAGTCGAATATACTTTCTGCACAGCAGTATGATAACAGCGAGTATTTCTTCAGCGTGCTGGCAGGTGTTACCCATAAGTCTGACGGCATATTCATCAAGCCCAAGACCATAAAGGGCACTGCCTTTGATATCGACCAGAGCAAGAAGACCGTGCTGATGTGGACATTCATAGTTATACTGCCCGTGGCAGTGCTGGCTGTGGGACTTGTGGTTTGGTTAAGGAGAAAGAATAAGTAATGAACGGTAAGGTACAAGGCATCGTCATCTGCGGTGTTATAGCAGCAAGTCTGGCAGGTGTGCTGGTCTTCCTGAACACCACAGGGGACGGAAGTAAAAAGGACAGCAGTTCATCATCATCGGCTGACACAGCATCTTCCGCAGGGGAGATGGAGCATTATGTGGTGCTTGACAAGGACGCCGCTGAGATAAGCGCTGTCACAGCAGTGAACGAGGCAGGGGGCTTTACGCTGGACAGACCTGCATCGGGCAAAAGTTCCTGGACTATAGAGGAGATAACCTCTATAAACCAGAACAAAGTCATGATAGAGGACGTAATAGACAAGTGCGGCCTGCTGGAAGCTTCCAAGATAGCAGAGGAGGGTGCTTCAGACCTGGGCAAATACGGTCTGGATGAGCCTGCTGCTAGCTTCACGGTAAGCTACCTTGACGGCAGCAGCAAGACAGTGCTTGTGGGCGATACCGCCCCTGACAGCAAGTACACCTACATCAAGCTTGAAGACGACGACACGGTGTATATGATGCTGGGTTCAAGGATAAAATATTTCCTTGAAAGCGCACTGGATTTTGCAAACCTTTCCCTCATAGCCCAGCCTGTCAACGACAGCGACTGGCCTGAGTACGGCAAGGAAACTATCACCCGCAGCGACTGGGACTACAATGTGGTCTTCGAGAACGACCCCAAGGATATAGAGGGTATGCTTTCAAGCCAGGTAATAAGTGAGCCTATATTCGCATATCTTAACATTACGGGCTCCAGCGCCGTTACCCACGGTATGTGGGGGCTGACAGCCCACAGCTGTGCAGCTGCTGCACCCGATGAGGCTCAGCTGGCAGAGTTCGGCCTTGATGAACCGAGATGTGTGGTAAGCCTTAAGGGCGATGAGTACGACTACAAGCTTTCCGTGGGCGGCGAGGCCTATGACCCCGATGTGGCTGAAACAGATACTCCCGTGCTGCTGGGCTACTACTGCACGCTGGAAGGCGTTACAGGCTGCAACGCAGTTTATGTCATTCCCGAGCAGAACCTGCCCTGGGTGACTTTCAAGATAGAAGATGTCATCTCCAACCTGATGACTACCAACTATCTGGTGGACCTGGCAGAGATGTCCATAGACATGGGCGGCACCAAGACAGTATACGATATCGAGACCAACGGCGGCAGCAGCGATACCGATGAGAACGGCAAGGCAGCCGATGTTCAGGCTGTTACCGCAGGGGGCAAGGATATCGACGTTTACGAGTTCAAGAGCCTTTATCAGTTCATCATGTCCTGTCCCACCAACGAGATCTGCTTTGAGGATCCCTCAGGTGAGCCCGAGGTGACTATCACCGAGACCCGCAAGGACGGCGGCGAAGATGTCATCGAGCTTTACAAGGACACCGCAAGGCGCTATGTAGTCAAGCTCAACGGCAAGACCTCTTTCAGGATACAGAGTACCTGGGTGGACAGCCTGGGCACCAATATCGAAAGCGTGAACAACGGCGGAAAGGTCAACGATAACTATTAAACAGACATTAACTTTACAAGAAAGGCGGAGAGAAACAATGAGTGATACCAAGAAGAATTTTTTCACATATAAGGGCCTGCCCCTGGTAAGAAAGGGCAACCAGCTCTACTACGGCAATATGTACGACGATTTCGTGGTCTGGATGGAGATAAAGAGTACCAAAAAGGTGGGCGACCTGGAAGTTGCTGACAAGGTCAAGATAAGAAAGATGTCCACCGACCTGACCAAGCCCAGCATCGACAAGCAGACAGATACCGACAGCCTCTATGATGCGCTGGATATCGCCTGCGCCTGGCTGAAAGTCAAAGCCTGATAACATCAAGCTATAGTAAAAATCAGCGGAGACCATGAACTGGTCTCCGTTTTTGGGAGTGGAATATGGAAAAGATAGATATCGGCGGAGTGAAGATAGAAAGAACAGCTGCCCTGGCGCCTATGGCTTCGGTGGCGGATAAGTCCTACAGGCTGCTTTGCAGAGAGTTCGGTGCGGCCTATATGGTCAGCGAGATGATATCTTCAAAGGGACTTTGCTTCGGCGACCGCAAAACAGGCGAGCTGTGCGAGATAGAAAAGGAAGAGCGCCCCTACGCTTTGCAGATATTCGGCGAGGAGCCCTATTATATGGGCAAGGCCGCCTATCTGCTGGGGAAGTATGAGCCTGATATCATCGATATCAACATGGGCTGCCCCGTGCCGAAAATAGTGGGCAACGGCTCCGGCTCGGCACTGATGAAGGATATCCCCCGTGCAGCCGAGATAGCCCGCGAAACCGTGAAAAACGCTGCCTGCCCCGTTACGGTAAAGTTCCGTGCAGGCTGGGACGACAGCAGCATAAACGCAGTTGAATTCGCTAAAGCCCTCGAACAGACAGGTGTCGCCGCAGTGGCCGTCCATGGCAGAACAAGGCAGCAGTTCTATTCGGGTGAGGCTGACTGGAGCATCATCAGGCAGGTAAAGCAGGCGGTGAGCATTCCCGTCTTCGGCAACGGCGATGTTAAGGACGGCGAAAGCTGCAAAAGAATGTACGAGGAAACAGGCTGTGACCTCGTCATGCTGGCCAGAGGCAGCTACGGCAAGCCCTGGGTCTTCCGTGAGATAGCCCATTACCTCGAAACAGGCGAGACCCTCCCCGAACCCGATATCGAAGAGCGCATGAGCATAATGCTCCGCCACTGCGCATACCTGTGCAAATATAAAGGCGAAGACCGCGGCATGAAAGAAGCCCGCAAAAACGTAGCCTGGTACGTTAAAGGCCTGCCAAACTCCGCTAAATTACGCGCCGAGTGCGGCGAACTCTCGACCTATGCCCAGGCAGAACAAATGGCACAGCAGGTGATATCGTCAAATAAATGACCGCAAAAAAAGACCGCCTCCTAAGGGTAGTTCTCATAAAGAAGCTTATATGTTCTACTGGGGGAAACCCTTTTGAAAAAGGGTTATCCCCCAGACCCCCTCCCTAAAACTTCTATTTTGGGTGGGCGAAAGGTCACTGTTCTATGATAGAACAGCGAATGTCCGATACTTGCTATACTCTGTAAGTGCAGTGACCTTTCGCCCACCCAATATAAAAAGTCTTTGGAAAGGGGTTCGGGGGATAACCTTTCTTCAGAAAGGTTTCCCCC
>NZ_JAFUAG010000009.1 GCF_017464355.1 Ruminococcus sp.
ATTATATGGAACGCCCAAAAGCCTTGATTCTATTAAGTTTTAGCGATATTCGACCTGCCGATTTCTTACTGTTTTCATCATTTTGATTTGTAAAGTTTTTGTGAAGTCTTGTTCCCTTTGGACTTTACAAGTATGGCGTTTTTATTGACAATGCAGCAATGTTATGCTATAATTGTAACAAACATAGATCGGAATTGAGGTGATAGGGTATGCACGCATATGAAAAAGCAATTGCAGATGCATTAAATGATATTGCTGATAAGGAGATCTACTTTCATCCATCTGAGATCATGTCTCTCCCCGATACACTTGCTTGCAAAGTAATTGGAACGCTCCTCTCATGGGCTTGTCAGCCAACAAATATTATGCCGATCACGATTGCAAGAAATCGTTTGAAACAATTTCCTGTTGAATGGGTATCTCCCAAAATCAAACAAACAGTATTCAGTTTTATTGATATCACTGATTACTGGGATTTTCGGCGATTATTAGAGTTGTGTGACCTGATCTCGATCGATCTTCTGAAATGGGCTGTTACATTGGGAGCAGATTCCACTGATCCCGACATCATAGAAGCTGTTGATGATTTCAATGAATATATTATCAGAAAGAGTGTACCAAATTCTGATCTATCTTAGCAACCGTATAAAATATAAAGCCCCTAAGCGCATAAACGCTTGGGGGCAAAACTTCTATATGGGTATTCGTCTTAAGGCTGCGGGACTTTTGTTCAGCGGTAGCCGCCGTGTTCTTTTTTGAAAGACATCTTGTTTTCGTACATGGCCTTGTCGGCACGCTTGAAGACAAAATCCACAGTGGGGTCATCGGAGGCTTTTTCTGCCATGCCTACTGCCGCCGAGAACCTCTGCCAGGGCTCGACTTCGGTGTTTTTGTAGCATTCATCGAAATCAGCTTTCAGCTTTTCGGTTATCTGCCTGCGGTTCTCGTAGTCAGCACCCTGCAGTATGGCAACGAACTCGTCGCCGCCTATCCTGAATACGGGGGAATGCTTGAAAGCTTCGCAGACCATGCTGCAGCAGCCCTTGATATATGTGTCGCCTGCCTTGTGGCCGTGTTCATCGTTTATCTGCTTGAGGTTGTTCATATCCACCATAACAATGGCGAATTCATGGTTCTCATCTTCTGCCCGGGTGTCAAGCTCCTCAGACTTCCTGATATAGGCAGCCTTGTTGCCCACACCTGTCAGAGCGTCCTTATAGGTCTCAATGCTCAGCTGACCTATCTGCTTATCCTTGTTCCTGATATCTTCTTCTGCTTTCAGTTTGTCTTCCTGCAAAGCGTAAAGGTCGTTCAGATGGTCGATGGTGTTTATCTGCATGGTGCGTATGCCCCGGTATATCTCGCTTATCTCATCGCGGCTACTGATATCCAGGTCTATAACGCCCGACTTCTCGTAGTCCGCACCAACAGTGGGCCTGAACTTTTTCATCTCGGTGGTCATGGCGTCCAGAGGCTTTACTACCACCCTGTTTATGAACAGCACCGATATGGTCAGCACAGTTACCGTCAGTATGACCGCACCTGCTATCAGGTACATGAGCAGCTGACTTCTTTCCTCCATAACATCGTCCATACCCACATCGCAGCCGACTAAACATACGCATTCGCCTGCCGAATTGTACACAGGCTTGAAATCCGAACACAGCCAGCCCCAGTCGCCGTTGGAAATGGTAGGTTCAGGGAAGTTGGCCAGGTCGATCCCCCTTAGCTCCTCTTCGCGCTCTTCATAGTAGCCTGTTTCGTAGATAGGGCTCGAGTCGTCGTCCACCAGGTACATATCGTACTCATCATCTATATCTCCGTGGGCTGCTATGTAAAGGTACTTTACCTGCTCCATATTGGCAAGGTAATCGGATATCGGCTGTCTTGTTTCCGAATACTTCTCCCACAGACCCTTTTCCCGCAGGTAGTCTTCAACGGGCTGTTCATCATCGTTTTCCTCAGCCTGTTCCCGTATCTGCTGGAATTCTTCCGTCTGCGCCGCAGCTTTCAGCTCGGTGAGAAAGTCGCCGTCCACCAGGTAAGCAAAGTTCCTCGCGTTGTCGGAGGTTGCCTGCTTGTAGTAGTTGTCTATCTGGTCTGCACTGGTCGTGAACGCGATGACAGAAGTACCGAAGGCAACTGCCAGCACGGTCAGTATAACGAAAATATACATTTTTGTCTTTATGGAAAAACGTTTGTTATCGCCTGTCATGGTATCACCTTCCTTTGTTCGTCTGTAACATAGAGCGAAACTATATCTATTCACGGACATTATAACATATTCTTGCTGTCAAGTCAATTGCCTTTTGTGACATTTTATGCAAAAATCGGCAAAATTAACTTGCCGTAATGGTACATTATGATACAGCGTGGGCTGACAGCATTTACAAAAGTCTGCTGATATGCTATGATAATGCTGAAAAAATTTTTGAAAAAAGGTGAGTGATTTTTCTTTTTCTGCCGTATATGTAAGTGTAAGGCCTTTCAAGTGAATTCAAAGAAGGAGGACGACCATGAGAAATTTAACAGAATTATTACAGGAGATCCCCCTTGATGAAATGACAGGAGGACCTGAAATGAAAAACGGCACAACAGAAAACAGTAACATCACCGTAACAGAGGCTAAAAATGCAAAGATACGCAGCAAGGCGCCTGCCGCCATAGCTGTGGCAGCCTGCGCAGTGGTGGCAATATTCGGGGCAGTGCAGCTTTCCCATAACGGTATAAGAAGCGGCGGTGTGGCAGAAAATTGTGTTACCACCGATGGTGAGGATATGCTTGCAGAGAACAGCAAAGCTGCGAAGAACGCTGATCTCTGTGAAAAGGTCAAGATCGATAGCAGTCTGGAGTATATACCCATGTCGCTCCAGGGTACTGTAAACAGCGGCTTTGAAGGTGTAGAGGTCCGTTCCGGTTTATGGATCTACGATGTCGGATCTTCTATCCTTATTGTTGTAAGTGCAGAAAGAGATGAAGTCGTTGATATGACGACCTGGGACGCTCCGTATGATAGGCAGGAAAGCGGTGAACTCAGCGATAACTGTAATTTAAGAGCAAGCGGCAGCTTGTGGGTAAACGGCACAGAATACAAGTGTAATAAGATAAATATGCAGACCTGCGTCGAGCCGAGATGGCGCGCAATGGGCTTTTATCAGATACCCGCAGAGGCACTTAAGGACATCAGCGAAGATGCCAAATTCAAGCTTGTGATAAATGAGCTGCACTCTCTTGATGAAGATGGCAATGAGGACGGTTTCTTTGACGCTGAGGGCGAGTATGTGGCAGAGTTCACTTACAATGATATTCTCACCTATGAAGGACCCGATCATGATGACGAGATCGAACCTGTAGCCCATGGCGAGGTCGATATTGTTGCGGCATCTGAGCAGGATATCCGTCATCTGGAATATACCGTTAACACTTTTCATTATGACGAAACAGGTATCTATGTCGGCCTTACCTTTGATTTAGGCGCAGAGGGTGTCGCTCTTGAAGACCTGACAAGCACGATATTCTCTGATATGAATATCAATTCCGAGGAGTACCGTCCTTACCGCATCCCTGAAGATGTCGATGTTCCTGCTTTTATAAACATAGAATACAAGGACGGCAGCATAAAGCCCTATGACTGCAGCAGCGAAAGCCACATGGTGGAGATGGGCGAAAATTATGTAGAATTTCAGTTCTTAGCAGGCAAACTTGCCACTGATTTCGATGATGTAAAAGCTATCCACATAGGTACGGCAGTTATACCGCTGTACTGATAATACTGACCTCGTAACACAGCACTTTACCCGCTGCCCTGCGGGGAGAGGTCATGCTGTTTACAGAAAAAAGCAAACTTTAAACGAAAGGCGGTGATCTTATGACCGATGAAGAGATACTTTCCCTTATGCAGGAAAACGATGCCTCAGCCCTTGATGCGCTGATGGCAAGATACAGGACACTGGTAAGCTTCATCGTTTCCCAGTCGGTCAGAGATACCGCTGATCTTGAAGAGGCTGTGCAGGACACTTTCTACAAGGTATGGCGCACCCGCAGGGATATAGACATCGAACGGCGGAGCCTTAAGGGCTACATAAGCATGGTGGCAAAAAGCTGTGCCGAGGATAAGCGCCGAACTGTCAGCAGACATATGGAAGCGGAAGATATCTCTGCCGAAGAAAATGATATCGGCATCGATATAGACTATACCGACGAAACAGCCAAACGGGAGAATATGCGTATCATCGCAGAATGTATCCGCGCCATGTCCTCCCCTGAGCGCGAGATATTCATTGAACGCTATTACTTCCGTATGGCCGTCAGGGATATAGCCGAGCGCCACGGGCTCAAACCCAAAAAGGTCGAGAACATACTTGCCCGCCGCAAAAAGAAGCTGGGCAAGGAGCTGCTGTCAAAGGGGATCATCCTGGAAAAATAAATCCCAATTTGGTTGTGTATTGTTTCCTCCGCCGAAGGCGGGGGAAACAATACGAAAAAAAGCCATTCTGTATCATCAGCAATACACTTCAAAATTGGGAGAAAAATAAAACATCGCCTGCTGTTCATAAGGAACAGCGGGCGATGTTTACTGCCTTGTCACTTGTGGTATTTTGAGCCTTTCTCTATCTGGAAGCCGCGGTAGATCTGTTCAAGCAGAAGTATCCGTGCCAGCTGGTGAGGGAAGGTCATCTTCGACATGGAAAGCTTCATATCCGCCCGCTGTTTTACCGAGGGCGCTATGCCGAAGGAGGAGCCGATGATGAAATTCAGGGTGGAATATCCCCTGGTGCCGCAGTCGGTCATGGCTGCGGAAAGCTCTTCGCTGGTAAGCTGTTTGCCCTCAATGCACATGGCTATGTTGTAGGCCCCGTTGGCATTCAGGTACTTTTCCATGGAAGCCGCTTCCGTTTCAAGGGCGGCCTGCTTTTCCTTGTCGGAGGGGTCGTCGCTCAGGCGGCACTCGTTCAGTTCCACTATCTCGATCTTGCAGAAAGCCCCCAGCCGCTTGACGTATTCGGCTGCAGCGTCCCGCCAGTATTTTTCCTTCAGCTTACCTACTGTTATCAGGTTTACTCTTATCATCAGAATATCACCGCCCTTCCTATGCCCTCGGGCTTTGCGGCGGTAAGGAGGTAATCCTCGCCCCGTTCAAATTCACATAGGGCTCTAACGGCGCTGCTTTCTGCCAGCTGCACCGTGTTGTTATGCTGGCTTATGTGCCCCAGCACGAAACTGTATACCCCCGCTTTTACCAGCTTTACCAGCTCCGCCCCGCAGTCGTGGTTTGAAAGGTGCCCGTGTTCGGAGGCTATGCGCTGTTTCAGGTCAGGGGGGTAAGGTCCTGTGCGCAGCATTTTCGGGTCGTAGTTTGACTCCAGCAGCACCAGCCTGCACTTTGTCAGTTCATTGTGTATATCCTCTGTCACATGACCCAGGTCGGTACACACAGCACAGTCCGCACCGCTTGGGGCAGTTACCCTGAAACCGCAGCTGACGGGAGTATCGTGAGGGGTATCAAAGGCAGTTATCTCATAGCCTGCCGCCTGCACGGGGCTTCCGTTCATCTCATAAAGGTCGCTGACGGGGCTTACCTTGTCTTCCCGTGCCAGTATCTCCAGATTTCCCCTGAGGGAGTAAACAGGCACCTCCAGCTTTTTGGTAAGCACTTTCAGCCCCGCGATGTGGTCTGAGTGGGTGTGGGTGATGAAAATGGCCTTTACCGCAGAGGTCTCTATGCCCCTGTCGTTCAGGGCGGTGCAGATCCGCTTGCAGCTTACCCCCGCATCTATGAGTATGCCCGAGCTTTCATCGCCTATGTAAGTGCAGTTGCCGCTTGATGATGAGAAAAGCGGATACATTCTAGCCATGGTACACCTCCCTGAGATATTCTGCCACACCGTCTTCCGTATTTGCCCCGATGACCCTGTCTGCCTGAGCCTTAAGCTCCTCTGCCGCATTGCTGACAGCTATGCGCACATCAGCCTCAGCGAACATGGAGAGGTCATTGAGGTTGTCCCCGAAAGCGGTTATCTTTTCAAAACCGTATTTATCCCGCAGCCAGTGCACCCCCGAGCTTTTTGAAGCCCTGCTGCTGAAAACTTCAAGATACCAGTCATCGCCGTAGATATCGGGATAAAAGGTCATGCCCAGCCCCTCTGTCTGCGGAAGGGCTGCCCTCATAGGTTCAAGCCTATCGCGGGTATCTATAAAGCAGAAGTATATTACGCTGCCCGCCACATCTTCCAGCCTTTTTGCTTTGGTGAAGGACTTGTAATACCTGCGCACTCTTTCGTCATGAAAATCCTCCATGGACTTGTTTATCAGCCTGTCGTAGGCGGTGTGCATACCGTCCTCCTCCATGAGGTACATAAAGGGCGATAGCCCCAGGCTGTCCCGCAGGGCAAGTATGATGTCCTTTTTCTCATCGGGTATCTTGTGTACCACAGGGTAGGTCTTTGTCACAGGGTCGAATATCAGCACCCCGTTCATGAGTATCACAGGCAGCCGCAGGTCAAGCCCCGCCAGTATCTTTCCTGCTGAGGCATAGGTGCGGGCGGTAGCGGCGGTGAAAGCCATGCCTTTCTTTATCAGCCTGTTCAGTATGTCCGCCGAGGACTTTGTAAGCTCGGCATTTTTATCCAGTAAGGTACCGTCAAGGTCGGAAATAAAAAGCTCCATGTATGCTCCTTTGGCAGCCGTTTCGGCGGCGGAAAAATTTTTTCCGAAAGTCCTTGCAATTTCTCGGAAAATATGCTATACTTATAAAAATTTTATGCAAGGAGGAAATGCAAATGAAATATGTATGCAATATCTGCGGTTATATCTATGACCCCGAGGAGGGCGCTCCCGACGCAGGCGTAGCAGCAGGCACAGCCTGGGAGGACGTTCCCGAGGATTTCGTCTGTCCCCTTTGCGGTGTGGGCAAGGACGATTTCAGCCCCGCAGAATAAAACATCATGCTGCCCCGCGGGGCAGCTTTTTTTGCCAGATCTGATGTGTATTGCAAAGATACAGAACCGCTGTTCTTTCGCATTGCTCCTCCGCGATACACGGCCGTATCGGTATCCTGTCAATAACAAACCCCGAAGTCTTCAAAGAACGCTTCGGGGTATTTTCATATCTGTATCAGCTTGAAAGCTCAACGCTGTCGTTGTCGGGAACAATCATGCGCTTTATATCAGCGCCCAGTGCCCTCAGCTTTTCGTCTATGCGCTCATAGCCGCGCTGGATATAGTGGATATTCTCGATCTCGGTCATGCCCTCGGCAGCCAGGCCTGCAATGACCAGTGCCGCGCCTGCGCGCAGGTCGGTGGCCTGAACAGGCGCGCCCTTAAGGCAGTCAACACCCTCGATGATAGCTACCTTGCCGCCCTCGATAGAGATATCGGCGCCCATTTTACGCAGCTCAGCCACATACCTGAAACGGTTGTTGAATATCTCCTCGGTAACTCTGCTGGTGCCCTTGGCCATGGTCAGCAGGGTGGAGAACTGGGGCTGCATATCGGTAGGGAAGCCCGGGTGGGGCTGGGTCTTCACGGTGGTGTTTATCAGGGGGCTGTCTACCCATACATGAACGCTCTCGTCGTTCTCTTCCACATTAACACCGCACTTGCGCAGCTTGGCAGTGATGGATTCAAGGTGCTTGGGTATGACGTTTGCGATGACAACATCGCCCTTGGTGGCAGCCGCAGCTACCATATATGTGCCCGCCTCTATCTGGTCGGGGATAGTCGCATAGGTGGTGCCGTGGAGGTAGTCCACGCCTCTTATCTTGATGACATCGGTGCCTGCGCCCCTGATGTCAGCGCCCATGGAGTTGAGGAAGTTTGCCACATCAACAATATGGGGCTCCTTGGCAGCGTTCTCGATAACGGTCTGTCCCTTGGCCTTTACAGCCGCAAAGATAGCATTCATCGTTGCGCCAACGGTGACAAAGTCAAAATATATCTGGTTGCCTATCAGGCTGTCAGCCTTGACATAATTGGCGCCTCTGACAACTTCATCGGTAGCGCCCAGGGCCTTGAAAGCCTTAAGGTGCTGGTCGATAGGTCTGTCACCCAGGTAGCATCCGCCGGGCATGGGCACGAAAGCCTCATGAAATCTTCCCAGCAAAGTGCCCAGAAAATAACTTGACGCTCTCATCGTTTCCGCAAGCTTGTAGGGAACACGGGTGGTGTTTATGGAACGGGTGTCAATATTGATGACACCGTCCTTCTCCATAACTACCTTAGCTCCCATGCTCTTGAGGATATCAAGGCATTTGGTGATATCGCTTATAGCGGGAACGTTTTCAAGCGTACAGGGTTCATCGCATAAAATAGTAGCGGCCACCAGTGCTACTGCGGCATTTTTAGCACCGCTTACATACACCGTGCCGTGAAGAGGCTTGCCGCCTCTGATACAGAACTTCTCCAAAATGATAACACTCCTTGCGAGCCGAAAGGTATATTTGTCTGCTTACTTCGCGGCTCCTCCAGATTTTATTATAGGCGCTAAGGCGCAAAAAGCCGTTTTATCGGCTGAAAAATTCAATGCTGCATACGTAGTTTAAAAATAACTTAAACTGTTTGACGTATATTATTGTACCATACTATTCTCAAAAAATCAATAGCTGTCGAAAGCTTTTTTTGAAAAAACGAGAAAATTTTTGTAAATTAGACAAAATAAGCCCGAAAATGTGATTTTTTCAGCTATTTTTCAAGTTCTCAGGACATTTCTATCACATAAAACAAGTCCTATAAAACAGACTTTTGTGTATCTTGACGATTTTTGGACTGAAATATTGTACAAAATTATTCCCCGTATGTTTGTTCGCTTTTTTGGACAGGATAACATTTTCCATGATTTTGCGCAAAGCCTTTTATCAAGTGCCTGCGAACTTTCGGGGCGGTTAGCCTTGACTTTGAAATAGTTACAAATTGTAATAACTGTTACAAAATGATTTTCTTTTGTTTTATCATATTACTATTTTCTGCAAAAACAGGCGGTGATTATTTTTGGACTTGTCTTTGTGATGAAAACCCAAAAAACGCTCATACTACTTGCAATTATTCTAAAAGTATGTTATAATTAGTTGTTAATATGAAGAATTGTACCCTTTTTCGGCAGAGGAGGAAAAGTTTTTGAGGATAATGGGCATCGACCCCGGCTACGGTATAGTGGGCTACGGCTTCGTTGAATACAGCCACGGCAGGTTCACCCCCATAAAGGCGGGCACCATAACAACGCCCTCGGATATGGATCTTTACAAGCGTTTGCGGGTGATCTATCTGGATATGCAGGGGCTGCTCGAACATTACAGGCCTGATGAGATAGCGGTGGAAAAGCTGTTTTTCAACACCAACATCACCACGGGCATAGATGTCGCCCAGGCCAGGGGAGTTACCCTGCTGCCTGCGGTCATGCAAAATCTGCCGATATATGAATACACACCGCTGCAGGTGAAAAGCTCCATAGTGGGTTACGGCTATGCCGAGAAAAAGCAGGTGCAGGAAATGGTGAAGTCCATGCTGCATCTTTCGGCGGTGATAAAGCCCGATGATGCGGCGGACGCTGTGGCTATCGCCATAACTCACGGCCTTTCGGTGAATACCAGAAAGGTCATGGAAAAGTATGACAGCGCAGCGGGAAAGTGAGGGTGCTATGGATAACAGCATAAAGGTCTGCGATGAGTGCGGCAGTGAGTTCCTGGGGGCTTCATCGGCTATGGCGGGGCTTTGTCCCGAATGTGCCCATGTGCTTTACGGCTATGAGAACTGCGCCCATGTCTTTGAAAACGGCAGGTGCATAAAATGCCTGTGGGACGGCAGTGTCAGCAGATTTATCAGCGAGAATAAGGAGAATCAACCATGATATATTCCGTGAGAGGAAAACTTATACATACCGAGAGCGAGCTTGCTGTGGTGGAATGCGCTGGTGTGGGCTATGCTTGCAAGACCACCTTCTACACCCTGCAGAAGATAGCGGGGGAGGACGAGGTGACGCTGTACACCCACCTGGCTGTCAGGGAAAATGACGTTGACCTGTTCGGTTTCTCATCTCAGGAGGAACTGCGGTGCTTCCGTATGCTCATCACAGTTTCGGGGGTGGGGCCAAAGGCAGCGCTTTCCATACTTTCGGGGAACACGCCCTCGCAGTTTGCACTGACAGTAGCAACGGGCGACCACAAGGCGCTGACAAAGTGCAAGGGCATAGGCGCAAAGACAGCCCAGAGGATAGTCCTTGAACTGAAAGACAAGATCGCCAAGGAGAACACTATCTCCGTGCGTGGCAGCGAGACCATAGCTGCCGCCCCTGTTATGGGCGGTGCTGTGCAGGAGGCTGTTACCGCGCTGATAGTGCTGGGCTACAGCGAAAGTGAAGCTGCGCAGGCACTTTCGGGGGCTGACCCGACAGCACCTGTTGAGGAACTTATCAAGAAAGCTCTGATATCGTTGGCAAGGTTCTGATAAGATATCCTGCGTACAAATACATCGACACAGACTGAGGATGTGAAGTAATGATAGAAGAATCCGAGTTCGACTTTGAACGCTTTGTTTCGCCGAAAGAGACAGAGCAGGAAACTACGGACGATTTTGAGATAAGCCTGCGGCCTCTTACCCTGAACGAGTACATCGGCCAGGAGAAGGTCAAGGAGAACATGAAGATATATATAGACGCCGCAAAGCGCAGGGGCGACAGCCTTGACCATGTGCTGCTCTACGGACCTCCCGGGCTGGGCAAGACCACCCTTGCGAATATCATAGCCCACGAAATGGGCGTGAATATACGCACCACATCGGGCCCTGCCATTGAAAAGCCGGGCGACCTGGCGGCGCTGCTGACAAACCTTGAAAAGGGCGATGTGCTGTTCATCGACGAGATACACCGTCTTTCAAGGCAGGTGGAGGAAGTGCTTTACCCCGCCATGGAGGACTATGCGCTGGATATAATCATGGGCAAGGGGCCTGCGGCGAGGTCTATAAGGATCGAGCTGAACAAGTTCACCCTCATAGGCGCTACCACCCGTTCGGGACAGCTTTCGGCACCCCTGAGAGACCGCTTCGGTATGCTCATGCATATGGAGATGTACTCGGTGGAGGAGCTTTCGGATATCGTCAAGCGGTCAGCCACCATACTTGGTGTGGCCTGCGATGATGACGGCGCCGAGGAGATAGCCAAGCGTGCCCGCTGCACACCCCGTATCGCCAACAGGTACTTAAAGCGTGTGCGGGATTTTGCCGAGGTCATAGGCAACGGGCGGATAACACAGGATATCTCCAAGCTGGCACTCAACCGCATGGAGGTGGACAGCCTGGGTCTTGACAGCCTTGACAGGCGGCTGCTGGAAATGATAATCAAGGGCTACAACGGCGGCCCTGTAGGGCTTTCCACACTGGCGGCGGCCATAGGCGAGGAAGCTGTCACCCTGGAAGATGTCTGCGAGCCCTACCTTATGCAGCTGGGATTTCTTTCCAAGACCCCCAGAGGCAGGTGCGCCACCCAGCTGGCTTACGATCATCTCGGCATACTCAGGCAGGGGCAGGTGCATTTCTGATGGCGGGGACAAGAAAAGGAACGATAAAATGGCTGGCGATAGCGGCGGCAATAGCTGTGTGCTGTATGCTGTTTCAGAAATTCATGTATGTGGAGATAGAGGAAGAGAAGTTTTGTATCCTTTCTCCGAAGGTAGATGTATCCCACTTAACGACTAATGAAGAACTTAAAAAACTGTCAGCCTTTGTAAATCTGAAGGTACTGAATTTTCGGTTTGTTACTCGTAAAGGCAAAGCCTCTGATCTCTCGTTCCTGAAGAAACACACAAAGCTGAAAGTTCTGTACGCATCTATGTACGGTGATGGGGAAGTTGACTTCTCGCCCCTTGATAACTGCAATGATATCGAAGACCTGGGACTTACCTGCTATAATGCTGAGGGAAAGTGCATCGGGCAGATGTCTGAACTGAAAAAGCTGTTCCTGCAAACTGAGGTCATCAATGACATAGGGCTGATATGGAACTGCGGTGAACTTGAAAACGTCGGTATATATATGACCGATGACAATTACGATATCTCCGTAGATGGCATCGGCGGGCTTGACAAGCTGGAATTCCTGTATCTCTGCGGCGGAAAAGTGACTGATGCCGAGGAACTGAGCGGCTGTGAAAAACTCAGCGAACTGGGGCTTATATGTGAGCCTGGTGATGTTTCTTTCCTGACAGATATGCCTGCGCTGAAAACGCTTCACGTTTATGAGGGCGTGCTTTCTCAGCAGACAAAAGCTGAACTGGAAGAAAAAGGTGTGGAGATAGAAATTCTGAAGAAAAGCGAGTAAGGGAGGTGCCTGCGGTGGAGATAGTCAGGCTGACAAATGAAAATGCCCATGACTTCGGTCAGGTCATATGCGACAGCTGGGGCGAGACCTACCGTGGGCTCATACCCGATGAGATACTGGATAACAGAAAAGCCGAACGCTGGACGGAAAGGGCAAGGCTATCACCCGAGGGCAAATACCTGGCCTATGCCGACGGCAGGGCGGTGGGCGCCATAGGCTTTCTAAAGCAAGCCCGTGACTTCTGCACCCACAGGCAAAGCTGTGAGATAGTCTGCCTTTATGTGCTTAAAGAATTTCACCGCAGGGGCATTGGCAGGGCGCTTATGGAAAAAGCCTTTGCCGACCTGGGGGACAGGGACATCACCCTGTTCGTGCTGAAAGGCAATGACAATGCCGCAGGTTTTTATGAGCATATGGGATTTGAGTTTACGGGCAGGGAGCTTGATGAGGGCGGCATGACCGAACTGGAAATGTTCAGAAAGGCAGGTGTTCTGTAATGACGACTTTTCTTATTGCTGCGGCGGCACAGGTGAAGAATACAGGCTGACCTGAGAAAACAGCCTGCCTTGGCGCATACGCTGCAAAGTATCGCAGAGTATACGCTGTGGCAGGATAAGGGCGGTGAGAAAATGCCCGCCTGACATATGATAAGCATACTATATAAAATATCAACGGGCGAAAAGCCCTGTGAAAATAAGGAGTTAAGGTAAGATGGGAAGATTATTCGGAACAGACGGCGCCAGAGGCGTGGCTATAACAGAGCTGACGGTGGAGAAGGCACTGCTCATAGGCAAGGCGGCAGCACTGGTGCTGGCTAAGGACTGCGGTCACAGGCCCAAGATCATCATCGGCAAGGACACCCGTATCTCAGGTGACATACTGGAGGCTGCGCTGTGTGCAGGCATATGTGCGGTGGGCGCTGATGTGGTCAAGCTGGGTGTTATACCCACCCCCGCAGTGGCAATGCTGGTGAAGAAGTACAACGCTGATGCAGGTGTGATGATATCTGCGTCCCATAACTCGGTGGAATTCAACGGCATAAAGCTGTTCTCGGGCACAGGCTTCAAGCTGCCTGACGATGTTGAGAACGAGATAGAGGAGCTGGTGCTGGATAAGCCCGGGGAAATGGATAAGCATCTCAGCGAAGGCACCGAGGTAGGCAGGATAACATTCTGCAAGGACGCTGTATGGGATTATATAAGACACGTCATGAAGACGGTGGACGTTGACCTTAAGAATATAAAGGTATGTCTTGACTGCGCCAACGGTTCCGCCAGCGTGTGCGCACAGAAGCTTTTTGAAGGCCTGGGCGCCAGGGTGGTAATGACCAACGACCGACCCGACGGCAGCAATATCAACGAGAACTGCGGCTCGACCCACATGGAGGGCCTTAAAAAAGCCGTGGTGGAAAACAGGTGCGATGTGGGTCTTGCCTTTGACGGCGATGCGGACAGATGTCTTGCGGTGGACGAAAACGGCGAGGTCATCGACGGTGACAAGCTGCTGGCCATATTCTCCAAGTTCATGAAGGCACAGCGCACCCTCAACAGCAACTGCTGCGTGGTAACTGTCATGTCAAACCTGGGCTTTTTCAAGTTTGCCAAGGCTGAGGGCATAGTTACTGCCACCACTAAGGTGGGCGACAGATATGTGCTTGAAGAAATGCTCAAGGGCGGCTACAACATAGGCGGCGAACAGTCGGGGCACATTATTCTCCTCGACCATGCCAATACGGGCGACGGCGAGATGACAGGCGCCATGTTCCTGCAGATAATGGCAAAGACAGGCAAAAAAGCCAGCGAGCTGGCAGCCTGCATGGAAAGCTATCCCCAGGTGCTTGTAAACGTGAAGATAACTGCTGACAAAAAGGGCAAGTGGGATAAAGTCCCCGAGATAACCGACGCTATAAAGATGTACGAAGAAAAGCTGGGCGGCGAGGGCAGGATACTTGTAAGAGAGTCGGGTACAGAACCGCTGGTAAGAGTTATGATAGAGGGCAAGAAAACAGGGCTTATCACCGATTACGCCCACAGGATAGCAGATCTTATAGAGAAAATGTGATCTGAGAAAGGAGAACAACAATGTTTATTTCAGAACTTATAGGCTCGGTAGTTCAGGTATTGATCTTTGCAGTGATACCGTTTATAGTATGGCTGATCGCAGGAAGAAAAAAAGAAAACTTCCTCAAATGGCTGGGCATAAAAAAGCCCGAAGCCGAAAAGCCTGCGCTCAAATGGTGGGGCATTGCCATCGGGGTGATGGCAGTGTACTTTGTCGTATCGCTGCTCATCATGAAATATGTGTTTTCCGATCTGCCCAATGCGACCTCAGATGCTTTCAGCGGAAAGGGCGCTGCGGCGATACCTGCGATACTGGCATATTCGTTTATACGCACAGCCTTTTCGGAAGAGATGCTTTTCAGGGGCTTTATCCTGAAAGGGCTTTCGGGCAAAATTGGTCATACAGCGGCAAATGCAGTGCAGGCGCTGCTTTTCGGAGCTATGCACGGTGTGCCCATATTTGTAAAGACTCATAATGCGGCTGCTCTCATATTGCTGACAGTGCTGCCTGCTTGTGTAGGCTGGGTGCTGGGCTGGCTCGATGAGAAAAAGAACGGCGGTTCCATAACACCTGGCTGGATACTGCACGGTACGATAAATGTATTTACGGCATTGATGTCTATTTAAGGAGCTGAAAACTCATGCGTTTTGACTATTGCCCGAAGTGCAGCGGAAAGCTCGTGCTGCGTGAGATAGGTGACGAGGGTGAGATACCCTATTGCGGGAACTGCAAGCGTCCCTGGTTCGATATGTTTTCAACCTGCGTGCTGAACGTGGTGGTGAATGAGGATAACGAAGTGCTGCTCATAAGGCAGAGCTACGGCGACACTGCAAAGTTCGTGGGGGTAGCGGGCTTCATGAAAGTGGGGGAGACCCCCGAAGAAGCCGCTGCCAGAGAAGTGCTGGAGGAAACAGGGCTCACCGCAAAAAGTATCACCTATATAGACAGCGCCTTCTATGAGGGCAGGGATCAGCTTATGCTGGGTATGCTGGCAAGGGTGGATAAGGCAGAGACCTCCATTTCGGGAGAACTGCTGGAAGCCAGGTGGTTCAGCATAGATGAAGCGGCAGAAACTGTCCGTGAGGGCAGCATAATACAGCGCTTCATCAAAGCGGCAAAGGATAAGCTGTGATGGTGCTGGCATAGATAGAGGACTTTTTCGATATAGATATTACCGAAAGGGAAAACGACTATCTTATCAGAGTGACACGGAAGTCTGACGGCAAGGACATGGAGTTTCCCATGGCACTTTGCGAGTTTGTGTGGTACATGGACTGGTGGTATGATACCAAGGCAAGCTATGATGAGGGCGGCTGTGCTGTCGAAAAGAAATGCGACATTGAAGAAATGCGGCTGCGCATGAGAATGTACCTCTTTGAACACAGCAAGATATTCCTTATGTGAACGGAGGAAGAAAATGATATACACTGACCTGACACGCAGGGCTATGAATATAATGTATAAGGCTCATAAAGACCAGCTTGACAAAAGCGGTGTGCCTTACGTCTTCCACCCGTGGCACGTTGCCGAGCAGATGACCACCGAGGAAAGCTGTGCGGCGGCACTGCTGCACGATGTCATAGAGGACACAGATGTCACAGCTGAGGAACTGCTCGAAGCAGGCATAAGCGAAAGGGTGGTGGAGGCTGTTAAGCTGCTGACCCACCGTGACGACGAGCCTTATCTTGAATATGTGGCGAGGATAAAGAGCGACCCCATAGCAAGGGCTGTAAAGCTTGCCGACCTCGCCCACAACAGCGATGTCACCCGCTTTACAAGGGAACTTACCGACAAGGACAGAGCAAGGCTTGAAAAGTATAAAAAGGCAAAAGAGATACTGACCGAATAACAGACTTCTGAAAACGGGCTGTTCGGGATAATGAGGAGATAAGATGATAAAACTTTGGCTTTTCGATCATGGCTGCGGTCATCTTGATGTTGAGGGCGAACTTGGTATAACGGAAGAAGCAGATGTTTTTCTGACAAGGAATATACCCGAGCTCAGCCTTGAAGGCACAGACAGTATGTGCGATCTTGATGATAATGAGATCTTTTGGTTCTCGGCGGATAATGAAGAGGAATGTGTGAGAAAGATAGATGAATTGATAAAAGCACATATCTCAGAGGGAACACGAATGAAATATACCGTTGGCATAACTACGGGATATTCTTGGTACGACTAAATAACAAAGCAAAGGAAATTGTTTATGAGAATAGCAGAAAACTGGAAGGACTACCGTATACTTGACACCACCGACGGCGACAAGCTGGAAAGCTGGGGCGGCAAGGTGCTGGTGCGCCCCGACCCCCAGATAATCTGGAAAAGCCCGAAGAGGTCGGATATGTGGGATAAGGCTGACGGGGTGTACCACCGTTCGTCCAAAGGGGGCGGCGAGTGGGAGTACCGCAGAAAGCTCCCCGAAAGCTGGAACATAGAGTACGGCAGCCTTAAGTTCATCATAAGACCCACAGGCTTCAAGCACACGGGGCTTTTCCCCGAGCAGGCCGTTAACTGGGACTTTATGGCTGATAAGATAAAAAATGCAGGCAGACCCGTAAAGGTGCTGAACCTGTTTGCCTACACAGGCGGCGCGACCCTGGCCTGCGCCAATGCAGGTGCCAGCGTTTCCCACGTTGACGCCTCAAAGGGCATGGTGCAGTGGGCACGGGAGAACGCAGCAGCCTCGGGATTATCCGACAAGCCCATACGCTGGCTGGTGGACGACTGCGAGAAGTTCGTAAAGCGCGAGATACGCAGGGGAAATTTCTATGACGGCATAGTCATGGATCCCCCAAGCTACGGCAGAGGCCCCGGCGGCGAGGTCTGGAAGCTGGAGGACTGCATATACGACCTGGTGAAGACCTGCGCGGGGGTACTCAGCGACAAGCCCCTGTTCTTCCTGCTCAACAGCTATACCACGGGGCTGTCGCCTTCGGTAATGGCTTATATACTGGGCGATGTGCTGACCACCAAGCTGGGCGGAAAAGTAACAGCTGACGAGATAGGTCTTCCCGTGGAAGCCACAGGCGGGGTGCTGCCCTGCGGCTCAACGGCCATATGGTCAGATGGCGCAGCGGAATGAGCAGGAAAGCAGGCATAAAAGCTGACAGGTTCACGGCGGCGCTGGCAAAGGCTGTGCGTGAGACCGAGGAAGTTTCCATAAGCGAGATCAAGCGCCGTATCGAGGCAGGCGAGTTCGTAAGTCATGGGGAGCTTATCGAGGGCAAGGTGCTGAAAAGGCTGCTCTCGCTGTACAGAACATTTACCGAAGCAGGCATTGAATGTCAGCTTTACGCAGGTGACGAGCCCTGCACGGTGCAGTATTATAAAAATCTTCTGGAGTCCTACAGGGAAACGGAAGAATGGGTGGAATATATCACGGATATCGAAGCCCGCGAAGATGACGAAGAATGAAAAAGCGGCAACGCTTTTCAAATATATTTTTAGGAGGACAAAGGCATGGACGTAAAGGACATCACAAAAGCAGTTGGCGGAGATAATATCGCTAAGGCAGTAGACAAGGCTGTTGACACCGTAGCAGACAAGGTACCCG
The DNA here is from genome assembly GCF_017464355.1 of Ruminococcus sp. Classification (GTDB taxonomy): domain Bacteria; phylum Bacillota; class Clostridia; order Oscillospirales; family Ruminococcaceae; genus Hominimerdicola. The sequence continues at coordinate 17,916 of NZ_JAFUAG010000009.1, forward strand.
TCCCCAAGTCTGTAAAGGACGATGTGGTGAAGGAAGTCAAGAAGGTGGCTACTGCTGAGAATATCGAGAAGATAGCTACCAAGGAGAACATTGAAAAGGCAAAGGATATTGCCGAAAAGGTGATCGATAAGGTCAAGGGCGACAAGTAACGGCCCCAACGGGTGCGGAGCGCACAGTGCGTTCCGCAGAATGCCCGTGATATCACAGTAAGGAAAAGATCATTATGAGCGAAAATTTCATCGAGATAAAGGATCTCAGATTTTCATATATAAACGACCTTGAGGATCCGCCTGTGAAAACAGAGGTGCTCAAAGGTGTCACCCTTGGTATAAAAAAGGGTGAGTTCGTGGCGGTGCTCGGGCATAACGGCTCGGGCAAATCCACGCTGGCAAAGTGTATAAACGCTATAAATCTGCCTGAAGCAGGCGGGGTCTTCGTGGACGGCATGGACACCCTGGACGAGAACAACCTCCTGCCCATAAGACAGCGGGTGGGCATGGTCTTCCAGAACCCGGACAACCAGATAGTTGCCACCATTGTGGAGGAAGACGTGGCTTTCGCACTGGAGAACATGGGGGTCGAGCCCGCCGAGATAAGGCAGAGGGTGGACGATGCCCTGAAGACCGTGGGTATGTACGAATACAGGCTCCATGCGCCCCATAAGCTTTCGGGCGGACAGAAACAGCGTGTGGCCATAGCAGGCATAATCGCCATGCGGCCCGACTGCATACTGCTTGACGAGCCCACAGCCATGCTTGACCCCAAGGGCAGGGAAGAGGTCATGAAGACCATAAAAATGCTCAACGGTCAGGGCGTGACCATAGTGCTGATAACCCATTATATGGAAGAAGCTGCCCAGGCTGACCGTGTGGTGGTCATCGACGGCGGCGAGGTAGTCATGGACGATGTGCCAAGGAAGATATTCTCTCAGGTGGAAAAGATGAAGGAGCTGGGGCTGGACGTGCCTCAGGTCACTGAACTTGCCTGGGAGCTGCAGAAAGCGGGATATGATATCTCCACCGAGATAATTGACGAGGACGAATGTGTGGCAAAGCTGGCAGAGCTCCTGAGAGGGCAGTAAGAGAAAGAAACGGCTAAAAGCCTCACCGAAAGGAAAGTGACACAAAATGTTCAGTATAGCAGCGGCAGTATTGGCAGTGGTGCTGATAGTGCTGGAAAGAACAGGAAAACTAAATTTGCAGAAAAAGGGCGGCGCTTTCGGAGCCATGCTGGCAGCGGCGCTGATGGCAGGCTTTTACTTTGCCGACTGTGCCAGATTTATAGCAGCGCTGGGCGTAAAGTTCTCAGGCTGGACAGGCGATGAAGGGGAAGCAAGGGCCTTCGGCAGCACCTCAACGGGGCTGCTGGTGGTGAGAGGTCTGCTGCTGCTCATATGCATAGTTCCTGCGGCAGGGGGACTTATATATACCCTGCAGGCGCTGGTGAGAAAGTCTGCCGAAAGGGAACTGCCCCGTTCTGACCATTTCTACGGGGAAAGCCGTGTGAAAGGGCTAATTTCACGAGGGACGGTGGCAGCCATAGGCTTCATCGCTTTTATGGTGATAATGGTGCTTTGCCTGCTGCCCTACATGGACAGGCTGCTGGCCAGCTTTGTGATTTTCAACCCCATGCTGCTGCTTTTCATAACGGTGTTCACCCTTGGGCTGGCGCTGCTGCCCATAGTGGGTCTGATGATATCTATGAACGGTATGTTCATGCTGCTCTGCTTCGGCATAGGCTCGGCGGGGCTGGTGTTCTACCTGTTCTCGGCGATACTCAGCGCAGCGGCCGCTGTACTTAGTGCAAAGTACGGACTTATGCAGAAGAGCCGCGCGGTGCTGTATGGTCTGCTGGGACTGATACCCGGCTGGAACCTGCTGGCGCTGTGGCTCATGAAAAAGGATATTAGTTAACGGAGAGTAAAATAATGGCAGTTATTAAGACCGAAGGCCTCACCTATGTTTACGGTGAGGGCACGCCCTTTCGCAAGTTGGCAGTTGACCATGTTGACCTTGAGATAGAAAAGGGCGATTTCGCGGGGATAATCGGGCATACGGGCTCGGGCAAATCCACGCTGATACAGCATTTTAACGGGCTGCTCAGACCAACGAGCGGTTCGGTGTATATAGACGGTGAAAGGCTGTGGGACGACAAGGCTAAGCTAAGGCCTGTCAGGTTCAAGGTAGGGCTGGTGTTCCAGTACCCCGAATATCAGCTTTTTGAGGAAACAGTGTATAAGGACATAGCCTTTGGCCCCAAAAACATGGGGCTTGATGAGGACGAGACAGACAGGCGCATCAAGGAGACCGCCAGGCTGGTAGGGCTCTCTGACAGCGTTATGCAGAAATCTCCCTTTGAGCTTTCGGGCGGCCAGAAGCGCCGTGTGGCCATAGCAGGTGTTATGGCCATGGAGCCTGAGGTGCTTATCCTTGATGAACCCGCCTCGGGACTTGACCCCAAGGGACGGGAGCAGATACTGGGCATGATAAAGGAGTACCATAAGGAAAAGGGCAACACAGTACTGCTGGTCTCCCATTCCATGGAGGATATCGCCCGCAACGTGGACAAGATAATGGTCATGAACGAGGCGAAGCTTTTCTGCTACGATGAAACGGCAAAGGTGTTCCACCGTTCGCAGGAACTGGAAAATATGGGGCTGGCAGTGCCCCAGGTGACAAGAGTGTTCAACCGCCTGAAAGCCCTGGGGCTGGATATGGGGGAGGACGTTTATACAGTTAAATTCGGCAGCGGCCTGCTGTTAGACAGATTGAGGAAGAGGGAAGCAAATTGATAAAAGACATAACTATCGGACAATACTTCCCGGGGAACTCAGTACTGCACAGAATGGACGCCAGGGTCAAGATAATACTGACAGCCGTATTCATAGTGATGTTGTTCGCAGCCAAGGGCATAGAGGGGCTGGCAGTGGGCATAGTCTTTACGGTGCTGACTTTCCTGTTCTCGAAGATACCCCTGAAAATGATGGGGAAGAGTCTTAAGCCCATAGTCCCCGTGGTGGTCTTCACTGCACTGCTGAACCTGTTTTTCATACGCACAGGCGATGTGCTGTGGGAGTGGAGATTTCTGAAGCTGACCCATGACGGGGTGGATACCTCGGTGTTCATGGTCATCAGGATAATCTGCCTTATCTGCGGAAGCTCGCTGCTGACCTACACCACTTCTCCCATAGACCTGACAGACGCTATCGAACGGCTGATGAGTCCTCTGAAGAAGATAAAGGTGCCTGTGCATGAGCTGGCCATGATGATGACCATAGCTCTCAGGTTCATACCTACACTGATAGAAGAAACAGACAAGATAATGAGTGCCCAGAAAGCCAGGGGCGCCGATCTGGAAACAGGCAACTTCCTGCAGAAGGCAAAGGCTCTCATACCCATACTTATACCCCTGTTCGTGGCCTCCTTCCGCCATGCGGAGGAACTGGCGCTGGCCATGGAATGCCGCTGCTATCACGGCGGCGAGGGCAGGACACGCATGAAGCAGCTGAGAATGAGCATATTAGACCTGTGGGGCAGTTTGTTCTGCATGGTGTTCCTGGCGGGTGTCATCGCGGTGAATGCGCTGGTGAAGTAGATATAGAAGTGTAAAAGTTTTCCCGACAAAAGGACGGGACGGAAGTATAGATTTTTGAGGAGAGTTTGAAATGGCAGATACTTATTTCCCCGAGCTGGGAATGAGCGAAAAGGAACTTATGAAGAAACTGCCCTTTACCAAGGCCAATGACGGCGCCACGGGAAAAACACTGGATTTTTCGTGGTACGGCAGGATACCCAAAGGCTGGCGCATAGCCTTTGGTGTGGACCTTTTGCGGGAAATGGCGGCGGAGTACAAGAATTTCAGCCGAAGAGACCGCAAGGAATGGCGGGTGACAGGTGTTATGGAAAAGTACGGGGAGCTGAGGATCTACACAGGCCTCACCACCCCCAATATGGACGACATACTGGAGAAGTACACCTCCCTCAGCCACAAGCGCTGCGTTGACTGCGGCAGACCCTGCGTGCAGAGAGGCTCGGGCTGGATATATACCATGTGCGATGACTGCTATGAAGCCATGGTGGAAAGAGAAGGTCACGGCGCCAATATAAAGACTATGTTTGACTGACATCAAAGGAGAAGAACATGAGCATACTTAAAGACCTGGACCAGGACCAGAAGATAGAGATACTGGAAAGACGGATAAGACAGCTGGAAAACAAGATCAACGGAGGTAACACTATGTCAAAGATACTTGAAACACTGATAGGCCAGGACGTTACTATGAATATAGGCTATGAAGAGGTAAAGTGCAGGGTGCTTGACTGCGATGATGAGTGGGTCAAGCTGATGGTCTATTCAAAGAAAAAGGATATCACCGTTATCAGGCGGGTGGCCGAGATAAGCAAGGTAACACTTGACAAAGACGGCATATAAGTTTATAATATGAGATACTTTAAAATGACCCTTGCCTATGACGGCAGCAGCTACCACGGCTGGCAGCGGCAGTCAAATGCGCTGGCGGTGCAGGAGGTCGTGGAGACAGCCATTGCTAAGCTTACAGGCGAAACTGTGGTGGTGCAGGGCTGTTCCAGGACAGATGCGGGGGTCCACGCGAGAGAGTATGTGCTTTCTTTCGGGCTGGAGCTTCCCATAAACTGCAAGGGGCTGCAGATGGGGCTTAATTCATGGCTGCCCGATGACATCAGCGTCATCGGATGCGAGGAGTGTGATGAGGGCTTCCATGCAAGGTACCATTGCAAGGGCAAGGAGTACGAGTATATCGTACACAACAGCAGGATAAAGGACCCGTTCCTCAGGAACACGGCCCTGCGCCACACCCGCATAATAGATGAGGGTCTGCTGGACAGGGTGGCCAAGGACTTCGTGGGCGAGCATGATTTCAAGGCTTTCTGCTCCACGGCCTGCGACAAGGAAATAACTGTGAGAACTATATATCGTTTCGATGTCAGGCGGGAGGGCGACCTGGTCATCTTCACCGTGGCAGGAAACGGATTTTTGTATAATATGGTCAGGATTATGGTGGGAACACTGCTTTTCATCAATGAGGGGAAGATAGCGCCCGACGCTATACCCCGCATAATAGAGTCCAAGGACAGGACGAAGGCAGGCAAGACAGTTCCGCCTCAGGGATTGTACCTGAACAAAGTTTATTATGATAAGGATAAAGAAGATTGAACGACAAGGGTAAGGAAAGAAAAGGTAAAAACAGGAAGAAACGTCCCGAAAGCAAGCTTGATAAAGAGCTGCGCAAGGGCAAAGGCAAGGTCGAGAAGACCTTTGATGCCATAACCGAGCAGGAAGTCATCGAGGAGCTTGACGAAGAAAGCGGCGAAAAGACCGTGACCGCCAGAAGCGCCACGGTGCTTGAAGAGAATAAGGAAGCTAACAGGAAAAAGAACAGGCAGGCACCTGCGAAAAAAAAGGTATCACCTCCCAGGGACGAAGCTGCCATTGCCCGTGAGAGCATAAAGCATACCCGCACAGGGGGTATACCTGACGAGAACGAACCTCCCCGCAGACGCAGACGTTCTGCCATAAGCGATGAGATAGCCGAAAGAGCCATGCCTAAAAAGGAGCGCAAGGCGCCCTCGGCTGAGGAGATACGGGAGGCCAGACAGCGTGAGAAGAACAAGAAGCGCATAAAGACCGCCGTTGCCCTGCTGGTGGTGGCAGTGTTCGCGTTTACGGCATATTTTACCAGAAAACATTGGGTGCCCCAGCTTGAGGCTATACTCAACCGCCCCAAGGAGACTATCGTCAATGACGGTGAGGTCAAGAAGGGCAACTTCCCCCTGGGCTTTGATGAGGGCTCGGTGAGCAGCATTGCCAACACAGGCAGCTACCTGCTGTGCCTTGACAAGAACCAGTTGAAATTCTACGATGAGGACGGCGCAGAGACCAGCGCATTCAGCCACAACTATGCCGACCCCATCATGAAGACCTCGGATAAGAGGGTGCTGCTCTACGACAAGGGCGGAAGCTCCCTTATGGTGGTGGGCAGGAAGAACGAGATGTTCTCCAAGGCTGTGAAAAACAGGCTCATCATGGCAGAACTGGCAGATAATAACAACGTGGCCGTAGTCACCTCCGATGAGAGGTACGGCGGTATACTGACGGTATATGACGGCAACGGACGTGAGATATACAAGTGGTCCAGCAGCGCCAGCCTTATAAGCGTCACCTTTGACAAGAACGGGGACGGCTGCTATGTTACCACCTATTCGGGCAGCGGAGGAACTCTCAGCTCGGTGGTGAGATATCTTAAATTCGACAGTGAGGAACCTGCGATGATCAGCGAACCTCTGCCCTGCCTGGCGCTGCAGGCGCTGGAAAACGACAACGGTGAGTTCTGGGTAGCAGGTGATACCGCATTCTACAGGCTTGACCGGGACGGCAAGGTGATGACACAGTACAGCTACAAGGGCAGGCTCAAGGACTTTGACCTGAGCCGTGACTGTGCGGCTGTTACCCTCTGCGGAGTACAGCGCAGGTCCAGTGAGCTGCTCATATTCGACAGCGACACCCAGAAAGACGAGCCCGATCATATCGTCAGCGGACGGGACGGTGAGCCTGAGCGTGTGAAGATCAGCGGCAGCAAGATAATCCTGCTCAAAGCCAGGAGCATAAACTGCTACGACCACTACGGAAATCTGGTGGCCACCGCAGAATGCAGCTCGGATTATATAGATTTCGTATACTTCGGAGATAACGTTTATTTCTGCGACCTCAGGGAGGTAAACAAGATCTCCTTTACCACATAGGAGGCGGCATATGGCTATATATCTTGATATAGCGATCATAGTCATACTGATAGTGACCTGCATAGTGGGCTATGTCAGGGGCTTCCGCAAGTATTTCATCGGCATGGTGGCGGTGGTCATAGCTGTGGTGGCGGGTGCATATATCTCAGGGGAACTGGCTGAGCCTGTTTACGACAGGTATATGCGTGAAAAGGTAAAGACCCATGTCACCGAAGCTATAGAAGACTACGACCCGAAGGAAGTGGTCATGGAAAAGCTCCGTGAGCAGGGCTACGGCGACTACATCAGCGAGAGCGAGGTAGGGGAGATAGTAGCCCGGGGGGGCGACTACCTTGAAAATGTCAGCGAGCTGCTGAGGCAGAAAGGCGCAGGCAGTGAGGAAGTGGCTCAGGTAAAGCAGAATATCGACGGGTACTTCAAAAGCGAACTTCCCGACCAGATAAACCGCAGGCTGGAGGAAACAGGCCTGGCGCCCTATGTGGAAAAGGTGAATATCTCAGCGGACGAACTGCGTGAATGCGTTACAAGGGCAGCTGCCCAGAGCAAGGAGGACGCAGCGGACTACATCGTGGAAAAGGCCATAAAGCCCGTGCTGGTAGGCATTATACGCAGCCTGCTGTTTGCGATATGCTTCCTGGCGGTGATACTGCTGCTGAGGATAATAATAGCCATATCGGGGGTCATGGACAGTATCCCCGAGGCCAGGGCAGCTGACCGCTTTGCAGGGCTGGTGCTGGGGGCTATAAAGGGTCTGCTGTACTGTGCAGTCATAGCCTGGGCGCTGAGTACCCTGTGCAATGCCACCAAGAACAGCATGAGCTTTTTCAATGCCGATATAAGCGAGAAAACATTCCTTTTCAGATATTTCTTTGACTTTTTCTATAAATGACATCGGAGGTGCGGAATGTACAGTATCTATAAAGGTGAGGACTGCGCAGCAGTTATCACAGAGGAAATGGCTATCATTTTTTACAAGTCCGAGGTCAGCCTGACCTGCGTGCTGCTTGATGATGAAGCTGACACCATAGCCGTGGCGAGAGCCTATGAGGACGGCAGAAAAAGCGAATACAGCTTTGTTTCTCAGGACGGCTCGGGAAAGGTCATGCAGTCAAAGCGGGGAGAGATACTGGCTGCCCACAATGACAGTTTCGTGCTTCCCGATGAGGGCGGGGACTTCTGCTTTACTGCCCACAGCGGCAGCTACAGTGCAAAGCTTGCCGAAACAGGTGATGAATCTGTCATAGGCTACATAAAGGGAGATAAGTACAGCATCAGGGCTGAACTTGTCACCGACAGCTACAGCGCAGGCTTCGAGTTTGCAGGTGCGCTGTTCAAGGCAGCCAATGCCTTCGAGTGCCGCTTTGAAAACAGCAGCGGCGAGGGAGTCTTCATGGATATGACAGGCTTCGAGGAGTATGAGGCTGATGAAGAATAAGACTATCTCAAATATAAATATACAAAATAGTAAGCGAAAGGAGAATGAACCATGATAAAGTGTTCAAGATGCGGCAAAAGGCCTGCGGTGGTCTTTGTATCATCGACCAACCCCAACGACCCTACCAAGGCGATGAAGAACGAGGGTCTGTGCCTTAGCTGCGCCAGAGAACTGAAGATACCCCAGGTCGAGGACTACATCAAGAAAATGGGTATCTCAGATGAAGATATCGAGGCGATGAACGATACATTTGAAGACCTTGATGACGGCGCTGATTTCGAGCCCGGCGGCAGCGGCACCATGCCTGACATATTGTCGAACCTGTTCGGCGGCATAAAGAACATGGCCGACAGCCTTGAAAAGAACCTGACAGGAGGAGAAGGCTTCGGCGCACCCAAGTCAGACCAGCCCCCCAGACGCAAGGAGGGCGACCAGAACCGCAATGACCCCAGGGGCAAGGGCGGCAAAAAGCTGAAATTCTTAAACAACTACTGCACCAACCTGACCCAGAAGGCCCGTGACGGCGAGCTGGACAACATCATCGGAAGAGACCGCGAGATATCCAGAGTGGAGCATATACTGTCCAGAAGGCAGAAGAACAACCCCTGCCTTATAGGCGAACCCGGTGTCGGCAAGACCGCCATAGCTGAGGGCATTGCCCAGAAGATAGTTTCGGGGGACGTACCCTTCCACCTTCTCGGCAAGGAGATATATCTTCTTGACCTGACATCGCTGGTGGCAGGCACCCAGTTCCGCGGCCAGTTCGAGAGCCGCTGCAAGGGTCTGGTAGAAGAGGTAAAGGCCGAGGGCAATATCATACTGTTCATAGATGAGGTGCATACACTGGTAGGCACAGGCGATTCCGAAGGCAGCATGAATGCCGCAAATATCCTGAAGCCCAGCCTTTCAAGAGGCGAGATACAGGTCATAGGCGCTACCACTTTCTCTGAGTACCGCAAGTACATCGAGAAGGACTCAGCCCTTGAAAGACGTTTCCAGCCTGTCACCGTAGGTGAGCCCACGGTGGAGGATACTGTTTCCGTGCTGGAGGGCATTAGCAAGTATTATGAGGAGTATCACCGTGTCCATGTGAGCAAGGAGTCACTGAGGAAGTGCGCTATACTTTCCGAGAGATATATAAACGACCGTTTCCTGCCCGACAAGGCCATCGACCTGCTGGACGAGGCCTGTGCCTGCACCAGCATAAGGACTCCTGAGATAGCCGAATATGACAAGGCCAAGAAGGAACTGAAGGAGCATAACGACCTGGCAGAGCGCCTTGAGCTGAGCAATGACCCCGACTACGAAGCTATCGCCAAGGAGAAGAGCGAGGTCAGCCGCCTGCAGAAGGTCGTTGACGACCTGAACGACAAGCTTAAAGAGGTATATGTCACCGATGAGGATATCTCCAAGGTCATCGAACTGTGGACGGGCATACCCGCCAACAAGATCGCTGAGAGCGAGTTCGAGAAGATAAGGAACCTCCGCGATGAGATGTCCAAGCGTGTCATCGGCCAGGACGAAGCTGTTGACAAGGTGGCTAAGGCCATAAAGCGCACCAGGGTGCAGCTCGACAAGCGCCGCAGGCCTGCGTCCTTCATTTTCGTGGGACCCACAGGTGTGGGCAAGACCGAGCTGGTAAAGGTGCTGGGCGAGTCCCTGTTCGATGCCACTGAGCCCCTTATCAGGATAGATATGTCCGAGTATATGGAGAAGTACAGCGTTTCCAAGCTCATAGGCTCGCCTCCGGGTTATGTGGGCTATGACGAGGCTGGCCAGCTGACCGAAAAGGTAAGGCGCAGACCCTACAGCGTGGTGCTTTTCGATGAGATAGAAAAGGCTCACCCCGATGTCATGAATATCCTCCTGCAGATACTGGACGAGGGCAGGATAAACGATTCACAGGGCAGGAGCGTTTCCTTTGAGAACACTGTCATAGTCATGACCTCAAATGCAGGCGCTGCTGACAAGGACTCCGGCGTGGGCTTCAACAAGACCGACAACGAGATAGCTGAGAACAAGGCCATGAAGGCTCTGCGTGAGTTCCTCAAGCCCGAGTTCATCGGCCGTGTGGACGAGATAGTAATGTTCAACTCACTGACCAAGGAGGACTACTGCAAGATAGCAGCCCTCATGCTGGACGAGATGAAGCAGCCCCTGTCCGAAAAGGCTATCAAGCTGGAATACACCGATGAGGCTCTCAGGCTCATCGCCGAAAAGAGCCACGGCAAGCGCCTTGGCGCAAGAGATATCCGCCGTGTTATCCGTGCTGAGGTGGAGGACAAGATAGCAGAGGTCATCGTTGAGCATGGCGAAGGCTGCATAGGTCTTGTAAGGGTAGGCGCTGAGGGCGACAAGCTGACAGTGACTACAGAGTAAAATGCTTGACCCGCAGATAAGAGATAAGCTTTTCTTTCAGATAGAAACGACCTCCCCGAAGATACGCATTTTTGAGGAGGTCATCATCGGTAAGTCGCGGTGCGATTTCTTTGCCGTCACCGATAAGCTGACAGGCTACGAGATAAAAAGCGATGCTGACAGCTACACCAGGCTGCGCTCACAGGTGAAAAGCTATGACAGGTTCTTCGACGAGAATTATCTGGTGGTAGGGAAGACCCACCGCAAAAGCGCGGAAAAACATATCCCCGAATACTGGGGGCTTATCTGCGTTGATGAGGACAGCATTGAAACTGTCCGTGAGGCCTGCCCCAACCCAAAGGTAAAGACCACCGAACAGCTGAGGCTTCTGTGGAAGCGGGAGCTGTGGAACATTCTTGACAGGTACAGCCTGCCCAAGTACCGCAGCTGCAGCAGGCAGTTCATCACGAAAAAGCTGCTGGCTTTCATAGATGAAAAAATGCTGAAAGCCGAGATATGCACCGAGCTTTTCGAGCGTGACTATGTGAAGGAAGGCTTTGTCTGAAAACATATGACAAGAGGAAAGAATGGAGAGTGCCGTTCTTTCCTCTTTTTGCATTCACAACTATTCTCCCGGCGGCGTAATATGTCAGCAGAGGGCGACCTCTGAAAGAAACGGAGATGATGTGAATGGATAAATTTGAGAAGAATATCTTAGAGAAGATAATTAGGCTTAAGTTGTGGTATTATAAGTAAAAGGCAGGTGATTAAGCTATGAAAGGCGTGTTTACCAATACAGCCTTTAACGGTTATGAGGTTACTCCAAAGCAACCGACAGATGCAGATACCAAAAGGTATATATTTGCTGTGTTAAAGAAACGTATAGAAGATTGGCACAATGCAGGGTGTGATGAGCAGATACATTGTGTAGCTTTAAGCGGTGTCAGGAGAATAGGCAAAACTACTGTATTAAAGCAGCTATACAATGAGACCTCCCATTCAGTTTATATAGAAGGTGGTACTTTCAAGGGCAGTCTTTATAAGCTGATAACGCAGGCACAGCAGGCAGGTATTCGGCATATCTTTATAGACGAAGCAAGTAAGCTGGACGGTGAATCAAGGGGCGAACTTATTGCATTGGTAAAGAACGGCACACGGGGCGTTTTCTTTGTGCTTACTGGCAGTGTTGCGTATCTTATCGACAACATTTCCGCTTCTATCTGTGATTGTGAGTTATTAGAGTTACCGCCTATACTTTATACGGAAAGGCTTATATGGCATAAGGGTATATCTGTAAATAGGATAAATAAGGCTTTGGGTATCACTACTAATGATAGTTTTATAGCTTGGCTGCGCACAGGAGAGCGAGTGGTGCAGGAAAAGAGCGATTATATACAAGGTATAGTCCGAGATACGTTATCCTCATATTCGGGTAATGATTTTGATGATATAAAGGCAATCTTCGGTAACAGACGTTTGAATAAGACAGAGATACAGATGTTATTGTCTTATGTGGGGTGTTGCCAGTTGCTTTATATTTTGCAAAGTAATCAGCATTACCCCAACACTCCTAACATTACAGTAACAGAGTATGATGAGCAAACACAGCAGAGGGTAAGCAGGCTGAAAAACTCTTTGGATAATCTAAAGAAATCCTTGAAGCGAGAGGTAATATCAGCCTTTTGTTCTGTATTGGAAAATGCAAGGTTAGCGCATAGGATATTCAGCTATGATGAGACGGATAATACAGAGTTGAAGAAGGCAATAAGTGAGTATGCTGTGCCTGCTTATGTTTTTGAATATCCACAGTTTATAAATGATTACTTTGGCGTAGATGTTAGTAATGCTTTGATAGACAACTGGGTAGAGTACACTATACTCATAAAAGCTATGTATTATTATGATATGGCGGGTAAGTATAGAACAGGCAGCGGTGCTTCTGAAATAGATGTGGTGTATTCATACAGTCCTATTGATTTGTTAAACAAAGGTGCTATTGAGGTAAAGAACGGTGCATATCCAGATAGAAAAGCGATGCGCTACACAAACACTTCATTGGAGAATATAAGAGAACTTATAATCTCTTGCAACAATGTGTGTTATAAAGATTTAAGCGATACGCTGCCTAAAAGTTCTTCTTTTGAATTTGTGGGTAGGTTGCGTAATGACATCATTGTAGTTCTGCTTGAACTTGGGTACATTGAGAAACAGTATACACAAAGCGAAAGTTCTGTAACTTTGCACGAATTATATGAGAAATACAGTAACCATACTAACTGATAGCTACCTCTCACTTTCGGGTGAGGGGTAGTTTATTATAAGGCTTGTAATTAGGCTTAAGTTGTGGTATAATAACACAAGATTATTTTGGAGGGAGAATGATTATGTTATTTGCAAGTAAGGTAGAGGGCGATATTGTTTATGTTAAAGATACAGAGGATAATACAGAAGAAAAGGTATCAAAGTCTGTTGCAATGAAGACAGAAGGAATACTTGGAGTATCAAGAGAGGGTGTTAAGGCAGTTACGAATGAAGAACTGATAGGTCTTTCTATGGCAGAACTGAGAATAACAAATATCGGGTGTCCTTTGAAAATTGAAGGTACAGAGATAAAAGAGTGTTTAAATAAGAATGTAACGAAAATAATAGTACCTTATGGGGTTACAAGTATAGGGGAAGAGGCTTTTGCAATGTGTAAAAAGTTGCAAAATATAGAGATGCCGATTACTGTAACAAGCATAGGCAAGTGTGCTTTTTTAAATTGTGATAGTTTAGAAAGCATAGAGATACCAGATAGTGTAGTGAGTATAGGTAATGGAGCGTTTACTTGGTGTGAACATTTACATAATATAAATATACCGAATAGCGTCACAAGCATTGGTGCTTTAGCTTTTTGGGCTTGTCACAGCTTGCAAATTATAGAGATACCAGATGGTGTTTCAACTATAGGCGGCAATACTTTCAAATCGTGCAATAATTTACAGAGCGTAAAGATACCAAATAGTGTAAAAAGTATAGGCGAACACGCTTTTAATGGTTGTGAAAGTTTACAGAACATAGAGATACCGAATAGTGTAATAAGCATAGGTGTGAGTGCTTTTGCAGGTTGTAACAGCTTTAAGAGTATAGAGATACCAAACAGTGTAGAAAGCATAGGTGAGGGTGCTTTTTCAAACTGTAAGGGATTAGAAAGCATAGATATACCTGATAGTGTAACGAGTATAGGTGTAGTTGCTTTTCAGGGATGTAGTAGTTTGAAGAGAATAAAGATTCCTAATAATACAACAAGTATAGAATATGGCACTTTTCTGGAGTGTACAGGTTTACAGAGCATAGAAATATCTGATAGTATAACAGAGATAGGTCATGCGGCTTTTGAGGATTGTACTTGCCTACAGAGCTTAAAGATACCAAATAGTGTGGCAAGTATAGGCAATCTGGCTTTTAATAGTTGTAAGGGCTTACACCACATAGAGATTCCAAGCAGTGTAAAGAGTATAGGAGATTCCGTTTTTAAGGATTGTAAGAGTTTACAGAGTATAAAGTGTGAGAAGGGCAGTTACGCAGAGCAGTATGCAAAGGAAAACGGTTTACCAATAGAATACATATGACCTTTAAACTACCTCTCACTTTCGGGTGAGGGGTAGTTTATTGATATAATTTCTGGAGGGCTTGTATTCATCTTAAAATTGTGATACCATAAGAGCAGATATAAGTTAAGGGGTGAGTACTACGCTATTCGTAAGCAAGGTATATGAAGACACAGCTTATGTCACAGATACCGCAGACAACACCGAGGAACGAATATCGTTTACCACAATCCGAAAGCTAAAGGGCATACTGGGTGTGTCCAATAATGGAGTAAGGGTATTTACAACCGAAGAATGTATAGCCCAAGACATTGTCACACTAAAGCTCATGGGCTACCGCCTGCCCTACAAGCTAAGGGGTACAAAGCTCGCAGATTGCGTTGATAAACAAATAGAACACGCAGTCATTCCCTACGGCATAACAACTATTTGTGATGACGCTTTTTCTGGGTGTGCTAATCTGGTATCAATCCAAATTCCTCACACTGTAAGGTCAATAGGCGATAGGGCATTTATGGGCTGCTGTGCGTTGCAGAGCATACGTCTCCCAGAAAATGTTGAAACTATAGGGCGTGGAGCGTTTGCTATGTGTGAGAGTTTACTGGAGGTCACTATCCCCAAGGGTGTAAGAGAATTAAAGCCAGCGACATTTATGGATTGTATCAGCTTGAAAAGAGTTGTGTTGCCAGACAGCAGGGCAAAGATATGTGACGGAGCTTTTTATGGGTGTGATAATTATATCGCAGTAGTAAAATAGCATTATTTCAGAGATGTAATAAAAAACACGCAGGATAAACCTACGCAGATAATGTTCCTTTCTTTCTCTCTATAGGATTACAACTTATGTTTATGGCGTATAGGCGTATATCTGCCTTTGTTATGGGATTTTCGGCGTATATGCAGGGCGTATGATTTTGATGACGGCGTATTTTTATACGCCCTGCCGTATGGCATACGCCGTTGCAATACGCTGTTTTTCTCTATTCTATGGGCTTTATACGCCTATACGCCGTTTTTGACGGTCAGCATATATTACTGATAGCTGAAAGTCAGCGAGATACCTTTGAAGCCCCTGACATTCTTGCCATTGCTTGCGATATTCGTGGAATATGCTATGCTGTATTTATCCTCATTCTGCTTTATCCACGAAATAAAAGTCTCTCGTTTCAAAGCAGTCAGTGCATTATCCTCACACCATTTATAGTAGCTGTCATATAGTGCCGATGATGTCACGCACAGCTTTTCCCCATAGGTCACACGGCTGTCGTCCGCAAGATATTCGGGGATATTACAGCTATCCTGCATCGTCTCCTTGACATTGAGCTTTGCCTTGTCGGAGATCGTGAAACGGTAATTATTCGCAACTAATCTCCGAAGTCCATCATACATCCAGCAGAATATCTGATTTTTCTCAGCTATAAACTTGTCTGCGATGTGCGGATCAACAACACGATTCTCAGGCGGTGTCAGCGTGGTCAGAATGATCATACGGCGTGAGAATCCCTGACTCTTATCATAGAGTGCTTTCGGGCTTCCGTTGCCGAAACATAGCAGACGAGTATATAGTAACGCCTGTTCCGACTGCTTGCCTTTTGCTTCAACGTCTATCGGTATCTCCGCTGTGACAAGATTTTTGATGTAGCCCGTGGACGGCAACGCCGACATCTGCATATCATCATCGACCATGAGCAGCTTATCTTTCAGATTGTATCGGAAGAAGCGGTCGTTCTCGATACGCTGGAAATTTCCTGTTATCATGTTATCTCCGAAAATCTCACGGAGAACGATAGCAATTCGGGACTTGCCCTCGCCGCCCTGACCTATGATGAACATCATCTTCTGCCCTTTGGTGGACGGTATCAGCAGATAGCCGAGATACTCCTGCAAGGTATTTACATCTTCGGGCGTGAGAAGCTCCAGCAGGAACGTCAGGAACTTTTCGGGATAATATGCACCGCTGTTCCATATATCGGGCTTGTACCATACATTCAGGCGGTTGATGCAGAATTCCTTCCGTGGATAAAAGTTGCCGTTCAGGTCGAGCTTTCCGTTCAGCAGATGTATGTACCTTGTGTCGGGCAGAAGCGGTTTGCTGTAACAGTAGTGGCGAAGCGTGTCTGTGATGAGCGTTACCTTTTTCGGCAGCCCGAACCACACCGCCTGCCGGAGTGTTCTGTATATCTCGTTGCCCAAGGCGTTTTCATCAACAAGTCCGTCATAATCATAGAACCGTCCGCCGATACATTTCAGAGGGTGCTTCTCCGTGAACATCTTGCAGAACTTCATCTCGTTGATCGTCAGCTTGTCCACCATCCAGTCGGGCAGCTCACGCTCCTGCTTTTTCTTTTCAGGTGGCGGTTCGGGAAGCGGTGTATCATCAGGCGGTATTACAGCAATATCCTGTTCTATCTCAGCTTCGACCTCTGACCGCAGCCTTTCAAGCTCATGTTCTTCATTCTCCCCATTCATCAAGGATTCGTTTGTATTCTCGTTCAATCCTGTCTACCTCCGTTTTTATTTCTTGCTGCTGCACCACATCGGTGCGATTGAATGTTTCAAGCAGATACCACGCATACTCGATATGATGAACAGCGTAAACATACCGTCCGTCTATTTCATCATCGGGAGCTTTCGGAGCAAAGCGTATTTTGTACTTATCCAGCAAAGTGTAGTATCGGAGCAGTATGTCATACATTCGCTCTATATTCGCTTGCTCGGCTTTTTGCTTGACAATTTCCTGCCGCCGTCTGTTTACTGCCGTCATATCGGGTGGCTTATCCACATCAAGTCCGAGACTGAAATCATTGCTTAACTGCTTCACGGCTTCGATAGGTGCCAGCCCGAAAAGCTCCTGCACCAGCCTGATAACATCGCCGTGTGCCTGACAACCGAAGCAGTAATAGTGGTCATCATAGAGTTTCATAGACGGTGTGCGGTCATGATGAAACGGACAGTTCGCCATGTTGCTCCTATGTACCTCAACACCGTAATGACGGGCAGCGGTCGGAACATCGACAAGCTCTTTTACTTCTTCAAAAATAGTCATGTTTTACCTCCATATGACTTGAAACATATAGCGTTTTGTGCTATAATATATTTTGGAAAATTATGTGACAGGAGTGAAAGCTGTGTACTGTGATTTTAGTAATGTAACGGATATTCTTTATAGAAACAGAAAGTCATCTAAATACATTACCTACAACAATATCGTGAACACATTGTTCGGTACATATTTAAGGGATAATAATATCTATGAATTTCCTGATTATACGCTTACTAAACTCCATAAAGGCAGCATCGGCGTATCTCCTGAATTAAAAGACTAATATCAAGA
>NZ_JAFUAG010000003.1 GCF_017464355.1 Ruminococcus sp.
CCTTGTTCTTTCAATTTTAAGATCTCTTTTTCATACTCCTGTATGTGTCTGTAACTTCTTGCCATAACAAAACCTCCTATGGTTTCTATTATACCATAGGAGGCTCTTTTTGTCATTGTACGTTTTTACTGGGGCGGTTCAAAGTCATCGACCGTGCTTTTACAGTAAACGACATCAAGTCAGGACATTCAGCAAAGGGGCGGCATGAACTTGGCAAATATGTAAAGTCCCTCTTCCCCCGCCGTTACCGAATGGGGGGTGCCTTTTTTCAGTATGGTCACTGTACCGCTGCTGTAGGGTATCTCGGTGCCCTCGTTCATGCATACCCCGCTGCCGCCGATGACCTCGTGGGTCTCGGTCTGTTCGGCATGGATATGCCTGCCTATGCTTCTGCCCGCAGCTCTCCTCACAAGATGATAGCTGAACTCACCCTCGGTGTCCTCTGCGGTAAGCAGGTGTTTCAATGCTACTCCCTCAAAGGTCGGGTGGTCGTTCCACTTAAGCTCGGAAAGATCCTTTTCACCATAGGGCGAAGCAGATCGTCCGCTGTCAAAATGGCTCTGGTCATAAAAGCCCGAAAGCCGGGCGGGAGCTACAGATTAAGCTGTGAAAGGAACAGCACCTTTTTTATACACATTGACAAAACGCTGACACCAGCAGCTGATGTCAGCGAATGATTTTCATATGGCATAACGGTGAAGATATCTCCCTCACCCTTCGTTTCGGCAGCGCCCTCTCTGGTAAGCACCGCTTTGCCCTTAAGCACAGCCGTCAGCACTATGCAGGAGGTATGTCAATGCTCACCGAAACGCAGCTGCTTGTCCGTTATCAGCACGAACTCCATAAGCTCCGAACGGAAAAATAAAATGCCGTTCACTCTTTTATCGCCTCCGCAAAAAACTCCCTCAGCTGGTCAGCAACGCCCTGGGCTGCGAAAATGGTGGCTATCATCAGCCCTTCCTTGTCGCAGCGGCTAAAATCTATGCTTCTCCCCGAACGCTCGATGAGCTGGGTTATCAGCACCCTCTGGGTACGGCCGTTGCCCTCGCGGAAAGGGTGCAGCAGGTTCAGGTCACTGTAGAATTCTGCTATGGCCGCAGCGTAATCTTCGCCTTTAAGGTCAAGAAAACAGTTCTCATCATTCAGGTACCCGAACAGCAGCCCCAGGTCACGCTCCAGCCCCTCGGGCGCATGGAAGCGTGTGCCTTTCTTTGAAAGGGGCACCGTCCTCACCTGTCCTGCCCAGTCATAAAGGTCGCCCATTATGACCCTGTGCAGCTCACAGTAATGCTCCGCACTGAAACTGCCCTTGTATGGCTCGCTCAGCAGCATGGTTATCCTGGTGGTGGTGAGTATGCTCTCCAGCTCCGCCAGTTCTTCCTCATCACGGATATCCAGCTTGTTCATCAGCACCAGCGTGCCCTCATAGCAGCCGCTGCTGCCGCTCTCAACAGAGTATGACATATCAGCCACCTACATAATATTTCAGTTTGCCTGCCTTGCAGTCCTCCAGAAATTTTTCAATGTGAAGTTCCCCCGAGACCAGTGCCTCGCAGACCTTCTTGTCCTTTTCGGTAAAACGGAAACCCTCCATCTCCACCGATGCGATAGCCTGTTCCAGCGAACGCTTCTGTTTTTTATCCATTGTTATCCCTCCGAAACTTTAACACCTCTACATTATACTCTATGCCCCCGCCTTTGTCAACAGCTTTCCGAAATTTTTGGGATAATTGTACAAATATATGTACCAAAGTTTTCCCTATCACAGGGGCAAAGTAAAAGCAAAACAAAAAGTCCGCCCACGGGGGACGGACCTTTGCGTATATGTACCCGCCCGCAGGCGGGGGCAGATATTACTGCTTGTTGCCTGCCTTGTAAGCGTCGATCATCTTCTTGACCATCTGGCCGCCTACAGAGCCTGCCTCTCTGGAGGTCAGGTCGCCGTTGTAGCCCTGCTTCAGGTCAACGCCTACCTCGCTGGCTGCCTCCATCTTGAATCTGTTGAGAGTTTCTCTGCCCTGCTGTGTTGTGATACCTTTCATTTTCGTTTCTCCTTTTGTTTTATTCGGGCTTGCGATAATATTGTGTGCGCCGCAGGGTGATATATTACAGGTAATTTCTGGTTTGAAAAAATCGTATCATTCAATGCGGAAGCTCTCTGTCCTGAGGTCGCAGTAGTATCTTCCGCTTTCGGCAGAAAACCTCAGCACGCAGTAGTCAGGGTCGGTGACACCGCCTTTATAGAATAGTGTGTCGCCTTTCCGCCAGATCATCTCCTTGGTCTTTTGGTCGGTAAGAACTTCCATTCTGCCTTTGAGCATGACGCCCTCGTATTTTATAAGACCCTTGTGATAAAAATAAATGCAGGCCTTCGGTTCATTTTGATACTGCTTTACCCTCATGGAAGAAGTGTTCGTTGAAAAATAAAAGCTGCCAAGCCCCTCAGACTTCCTCGGCCGAAGCATGGCCTTTACGTTTGGGTAGCCCTCCTCGTCCACCGAACATATGAATGCCACCTTCTGCCTTGCGATAAAACGCTGTATCTTGTCTTTGTCCATGTTGTCCTCCCGAAATTTTTTCCTGCGAATATTATACCACGGCAGCTTCGGCCTTGTCAAATTGAAGCAGGCGCCCTGATCGTCTTGGTGATTAATAACATAATTCTTGTAAATGTAAATCATTTCTATTGACAAAATCACGGGAAAGAACTATAATTTAAGTAAGCGGTCATAGGATATCTGAGATATCCCGATCATGAAATAAGGAGGAATATGAATGACAAAAAGCAGAAAGGCTCTGCGCTCACTGGCGCTGCTGCCTGTGGTGCTGGTACTGACAGGCGGTGCTGCCCTGCGGGCTTTTGCGGAGGAACCGCTGGAGGTGGAGGTCAAGGGAAGGTACCTGCAAAGCACAGCAAGGTCTATGCTGAGCCTTATAAATGATTTCAGGACGACGGGCACCCCCTGGTACTGGAACCCTGATAACACCACCAAGACCTATCCCACAGGCCTTAAGCCCCTGACCTACGATTACAAGCTTGAACAGGTAGCCATGCAGCGTGCGGCGGAGATAGCTGTCAACTGGGATCATACCCGCCCCGATGGCAGCAGCACCTGGTCGGCTTTTACCGAGCAGGGCTACAATGCTTACTCGGGCGAGAATATAGCTATAAACTATGAGAGCACCGCGCAGGCTTTCTTTGACCAGTGGAAAGAGGAAGACCAGAAGTACAGCGGCCAGGGACACAGGCGCTCTATGCTCAGCAGTAACCACTCTTACATAGGCATAGCCATACTGGAGATAGACGGCTGGTATTACGGCGTTGAGGAGTTCGGCAGGTCTGCCAGCGGCATGGCTGCCACCACAGTAGGCACCGAGGAAAGGGTCATAGCTGTCAAGGTTGACAGCTCTCATATCGAGGGCGGCGAAATGATCTGCGGCACCGAGAGCCTGACTATGGAGCTTGGTAATTCTCAGGCGCTGCCCGAGGCTTATTTACAGCTTTCAACCACCAGCTGGGATTATCTTAATGTTGTATTCAAGTCTGATGCGGAGGTAACATACACCTCCTCCGACAACAGCGGCCTTGCGGTCAGCGGCGGAAAGCTCACCGCCAACAAGGCAGGCAGCTACACCCTGACCGTCAGCAGCAGCTACGGCGGAAAGACTTACAGCAAGCCCGTGACAGTCACAGTCAAAAAACGCAGCCTGAAAAACAGCAGCGTTACAGCTTCCCTAAGCGGCGGAAGCTTAGTTTATGACGGCACTGCCAAGACACCCTCGGCGGTGGTGAAGTACGGCAGCGAGACCCTGAAAGCGGGTACTGATTATACCATTTCCTACCAGAACAACGTAAATGCAGGCACCGCCACTGCCGCCATAACAGGCAAGGGCAACTATGAGGACTCCCTGAGCCTGAACTTTAACATTGCGAAGAAGGATATCTCGGGCATGAAGCTGACAGCTTCACCCGCTTCGGCCGAATACACAGGCAGTGCTGTCATAGCGGACACCACCCTTGCCAACGGCACCGCGACCCTGAGGTCGGGCACCGACTACACCTGCACCTACAAGAACAACATAAATGCAGGTACAGCCACCGTCACCGCTGCGGGCAAGGGCAATTACACAGGCACCCTTTCGGCGGAATATACCATAACCCCCAAGGACCTAAGCAAAGCCGCCATAAGCGCCATTACCGACAAGACCTACACAGGCAGCCAGATAAAGCCCTCGTTCACCGTGACATTGAATGGTGTGACTTTAGTTTCGGGTACTGACTTTACTGTCAGGTACGGCACGAACACCAACGTCGGCACAGGCAGCGTGACCATTACGGGCAAGGGCAACTATGCGGGCACGGCACAGAAGACTTTCAGGATAACCGCGAAAGCCCTCACCTCTGCCATGATGTCCCAGCCTGCAAACTCGGTCTATGACGGCACCCGGAAGAAGCCTGCGGTAACTCTGACAGACGGCACCAAGACCCTGACCGAGGGCACCGACTACACCCTTTCCTACGGCGCAAACACCGGCGCAGGCACAGGCAGTGTTACCGTGACGGGCAGGGGAAATTACGGCGGTACTGTCACAAAGAACTTTACGATATCGGCCAAGCAGCTGAAAAATGTAACTATCTCCCAGCCCGCAGACGCAGTGTACAGCGGCGGCAGGCTGACCCCTGCTGTCACCGTAAAGGACGGCAGCAAAGCCCTGGTCGAGGGCACCGACTACACCCCGGCCTACACCGACAACATCAACGCAGGCGAAGCCACCCTGACCATAACAGGCAAGGGCAACTACGGCGGCAGCGTCGTGAAGACTTTCACGATATCGCCCAAGCCCGTTTCCAAGCTGACCCTCACAGCAGGCGAAAGCTTTGAGTACAGCGGCGAAGCCATTAAGCCCGAAGTTACTGTCAAGGACGGCACAAAGACCCTGACCTCGGCCGACTACAGTGCAGCATACGCAAAGAACCCCATAAATGCAGGCAGCTATGATATGACCGTCACCATGAAAGGCAACTACAGCGGCAGCAAGGTGCTGAGTTATGAGATAGCGCCCAAGGATATCTCAAAGCTGGATATCAGCATGACAGAGAGCCTGCTTTACAGCGGCGAGCCCCTGACCCCCGCCCCCGAGATCACCGACGGCACCGCGGTGCTGGCTGAGGGTGTGGACTACGAGCTTGACTATGCAGACAACATCAGCGTGGGCACAGCTTCGGTAAATATTACCTGCAAGGGCAACTACACAGGCAGCAGAAGTCTCAGCTTCAATATCACAGAGGTCAGCCTTGACGATTGCGAGATAAGCCTTGAAAGCACAGCCTTTGTTTATGACGGCACGGCACATCAGCCGGGGTTTGCTGTAAGCTGCAAGGGCAAGGCCATAGACGCAGGCGAGTTCACGGCTGAGATAAAGGGTGCAGAACAGGCCGTGAACGCAGGCAGCTACACACTGGTGATAAAGGGTGTGGGCAGCTATGCAGGCACAGCCGAAAAAGAGTTTGAGATAGCCCCCTTTGATATCTCGGGACTTGTTCCCGCGCTGAGCGAAACTGAGTTCGTTTATAACGGCAATATTCAGCAGCCCGAAGTCACCCTCAGCAGAGAAGACACTGTACTTACAGCAGAAGACTTTGATACTGCCTTTGATAATTCTGCCGATGCGGGAGAACACACCGTCACCCTGACAGGCAAGGGCAACTACACAGGCGAACTTTCGGCGGTATACACCATTACCCCCGCAGACGCTTCATCAGCAGCGGCAGAACTTGAATTCACCGAGAACGACTACACAGGCAGCGCCATTGAGCCCGCAGTGACAGTCACCCTTGAGGGTGAAGTGCTGGACAGCGGGAACTATGATGTGGTATATGAGCAGAACACCGAGGTCGGCACAGCTTCGGCCAAGGTGGTGTTCAAAGGCAACTACACAGGTGAGGTAACGGCAGAGTTCGTGATAAATGAAGCCGAGCCCGACAAGCCCACCGACCCGAACAAACCCACTGACCCCGACAAGCCAGCCGACCCAGACAAGCCTGACGAACCCGATGAGCCTTCTCTGGCGGAGATAATGGGCAATGTCATAGCAGGCAGGAGCAGGGGGGAAGAGACAGCTCTTCCCGATGCGCTCATAAGGCTGACAGGGGCTGACGGCAGCACCATCGAGATAAGCGCCGAGGGCGATAAATTCAGCTCCGCAGACCTGCCCGCAGGCGACTTCATACTCACGGTAGAAAAGGCAGGCTATGTGCCCAGATATTACAGCGTAAACACCGCTGACCTCAAAGGCTTTACCGCTGAGCTGCACCTTTGGGGAGATATCAACGGCGACAACGATGTCAACGTTACAGATATTACCATAGCAGCAGCCCATGTCAAGAGCCTCAGACCTATATCAGACGAATATGACAGAAAGGTCACAGACGTAAATGCGGACGGCGATATAAATGTCACCGACCTGGTAAAGATAGCCGCCCATGTAAAGGGCATAAAGCCCCTTTATACCGAATAGACCGCTGCCATAACACCGCCTCGCCGCAGGGTGCAGGCGGTGTTTTTTGCGTTCATGAGCCGGCTGTGTATCATCAGCAATACACTTTAAAATTGGAAGAAAACAGTTCTGTAAACCGAGCGTTAACTTTAGTAATAACTTCGCAGAAAATGCGCCAAAAAAATTGCACAAAACACCCCTTTCCGACAGCCTGCGGAAAGGGGTGGTGTTATTTTAAAAAGTGGCGGTTTTTCGCGCATTTCCAATGTGAGGACAAGTAAAAATATTTAATGAAGTTCAGAGGTCATTCATAAATTGGTCGATTTAGTTGTGCAAACTATACGAAATTTAAGGTTAACCCAAGGCTTAAAATGTTTACAAAATGGAAAACCCCTGTAACCGACTTGTAATCTTTTGTGAAATATGTTATCATAGTCATCGTGAACAAAAGAGAGAGAAAATCACACAGAAGAGAAAGGATAGTTTTATGACTAAGATCAAGATAGCAGCAGTGGTACTGTGCATGGTCGCAACAGGTGCGTTCGCAGGTTTTAAATACCAGGCTGCCAACCATAAAGACTCTGAGGAGAAGGTGACTATAAGAACTATATCTGATGACGAGATAGTTACAGATGAGGAAGTTACTGACGAAGAGACCACCGATGAAGAGGTCACAGACGAGGAAACTACCGAGGAAGAGATAACTGCCGAGGAAACAGTCATCGAGCTGACCACCACAAAGGCAGAAACTAAGAAAGCAGTTGTTAAGAAGGCTGAGGTCAAGAAGACAGTGACCACCACTGCAAAGACCGAAGCTGAAACTATGAAGACTATGGTAAAGGCACAGGCAGCAGCCCCTGCAGTTACCACTACTACAGCTCCTAAGACAGAGGAGGTACCCGAGACCGTTACCGAACAGCAGACAGAGGCTCCCGCAGTTGTGGAAGAACCTGTTTACACCGAGCCCGAGATCATCGAGGAGGTACCTGTTATCGAGGAGCAGCCCGTTATCGAGGAACAGCCTGTCACACAGACAGTTGAAGAACAGCCCGCCGAGGAAACTCAGGCAGCTGAGGAACAGCCTGAGGAAGGCGGAAGAAAAATACAGGTAACAGATGAAGAATACATCTGGCTGTGCAACGTGGTAGGCCACGAGTACGGTTCTGACTGGATAAGCGAGTCTGAGAAGGCAAAGGTCGTTGAGGTAGTAATGAACCGTGTCAACGATCCCCGTTTCCCCAACAGCATATGGGGCGTGCTTACTCAGCCCAACCAGTTCTCAGGTCTTGAGTGGACACTGTACCTGGGTACATATTCCTATCAGGTAACACCCAGCGTTAAGGCTGCGGTAGACCTGTACCTGGAGCACCCCGAGGATTTCCAGCACGGTTATCTGGGCTTCTGGGGCGACGGCAGCATGAACCACTTCTATTCCATTTAAGTATATTCTCTTTATTTTATATCACATTACAAGCGCCTGCGGAGATCTCTCCGCAGGCGCTTCAGCTTTGTTTAAAGATATATCCCAATTTGGTTGTGTATTGTTTCCCCCGCCGAAGGCGGGGGAAACAATACGAAAAAAGCAATTTCTGTATCATTAGCAATACACTTCAAAGTTGGGAAAAAGATATTTTACTGGTTAAGATAAGTCTTGTCCATCCACTTGAGTCTTCCGTCGATCCATTCCAGCAGGGTGTTGGCACTGCCGGTAGCCCATTCGTCGGTCTTGTTGAGGTCATCGGCGTACTTTTCAAGTATATCCCTCTCGGTGGCAACACAATCCCAGATGGTGCCGTTCTCACGGTTCTGCACAGCTGTCCACTTGTCCTTTGCCATATCCATGAACCAGTCCTGCTTTGCCAGCACGATGAACCAGGGGTTTGAACGGTCGCCGTTGCGCCTTGCAAAGCTCTTGTCACAGAAAGCACCTGCCCAGTAACAGGTGTTGCTGTCGTTGTAAGCCCAGTTGAAATCCCAGGGCGAGGTGAACTGCAGCTTAGGCACCTTGCTGTCCTCTGCAAAATCTACGCACATATAGAAGCTGCCCTCGCCGCAGTCGTAGTCGTGTACTATGTCATAGAGAAGGTACATATCTACTATGGACTCCACATCTGCCACGGCCTTTACAGTGTCCTCTGCGTTATCGTAGGGGGCTTTTATCAGGTCGTAGTTCTCATCAAAGGTGTAGTAGGTGCCGTTCTCGCAGGCCTCGTAGATTATCTTGAAGACATTGTTCATGTACTTGTTGATGAATATTTTCTGCTCCAGAGTGTAGATATCGTTTTTGATAGAATACTCTGCGGGCACGAACTCTCTTGTCTCCCCGCGGATATCGGTGACGGTGGCGCCCTCGTAATCCATGGTGATGTATTGGTTGCCCTCTTCCTTGGCGGCATAGTTGTCAAGCTCCATGTAGAAGCCGAAATCTGTGCCTGTGTAGCCCTTTTCGGGCTCGGTGATGTTCACGCGGTTCTTGTTGACCTGGTTCTGCTCGCACAGCACATAAATGCCCTGGAACTTGTCGTTGACATACAGGTGAACGAACTGAGTGTCGCTGCAGTAGGCATTGTCGCCGATGAGCGTTCTGCCGAAGCGCAGGGCTATGTCGTTGCGGATAAGATCCCAGTCGGATTTCAGCAGTACCCAGCTCTTGCACTCAGCACCGTCGTTGAGACCCAGCATATTTTTCTTCTTGTCGAACTTTATGCGGTAGGGCACGGGATTTCGCTTTATCTGCTCAACATCGCCGTAGTAAGCGCTGGAATTTCCCCTTACCCTTATGCCTGCGGAAACTTCGTCCATGACAAATTCCTCGCCGCAGTTGAAAACATCTACCACGCAGGAGGTGTATATCTCTTTCGAGAGTATCATCTCGCTGTTCTCATTGGTGGTAACGTTGATTATGGGCAGGTCGGTTTTGGCGGCTATCTCTTCTTCAAAAGACTTTTTAGCGTCCCTGTCCACCGAAAGGCTTTCAAAGGTGGCGGGTTCTTCATTCACCACCTGGGATACCTCCTCGGGCAGCATGGTCACGGTCTTCACACCGGGAAGTTCCCTTATGCCCTTTACATAGGCTGCCAGCGAGACCATATCGGTAACATTGACCTCGCCGTCCTCATTGATATCACCTGCGGCCAGTGCTTCACCCTCAAGACCCTTTATGCTTTTTACATGGGCTGCCAGCTTGGTAAGGTCGGTGATGTTTATCTCACCGTCGCCGTTCAGATCGCCGCGGAGCTTTTCGCCCTCAGCAAAAGCACCGAAGCTGCCTGCTGCCATAATTACCGCCAGTGCGGCCGCAGCTGTTTTCTGTGCAAGTTTTTTCATGAATATCTCTCCTTTACCTGTCGGTATTATCCACAATAATTTTCTAACTTCACTGAAGTTTCAGTATAAATCGTACATTAATTATATCATATATAAAATCCCCATGTCAATAGAATGACGTAACATATCCTTGCTAATTTTTAACATATCAAAGCCAAAAATAATTCATAAAACACAAAAACAAAGCCCCTTTTTGGAAGGCTTTGTTTTATGTAGACGTTTACATATCCTATTATCGCACAATGCTTATGTCCAGAAGGCCGCAGCCCTGTGCAAGATGGAAGGTCAGGGTGTCTCCGCCGATATCTTCGGGGAGGGACACCTCGTATACCGAGAAGTCATACCAGCTGTCCGAGGGTGAAAGCTCTGCCCCAAGCTTGTTGTTCCCCGCTTCTATCTCAGCTTTCCGCCTGCCGAACAGGGAGGAGGCTGTGAACCTTACCGCCTTTGCCCTCCTGAGGTCAGCTCCGCCGAAAGTCACGCTGCCCGCATATTCGGTGCAGCGCACATATTCCCGCAGGCTGTCTTTGGCGGTGAATATCTTCGTGCCTTTGCAGCTGTCAAAGGTAACAGCAGGGAAGTCATCTGCCCTTGCTCCAAGGCTTTCCCCTGCCAGGTCAAGCCGGGCCGTCAGGCGTATATCGCTGCTTGAAGCCCCCGCCATGAACAGGTACCTGCCCCCCTCGACTATCATCTTCTGCCTGCGCACATCGTATATGCGCAGTATGTGGTCGGGAACTTCTATCTCCACCGTCCGCTGCTGCAGCGGCTCAAAGTGTACCCTCTCAAAGCCGCAGAGCTTTTTTATGGGGCGGGTCACTGCCGAGTCCTCCACCGTGAAGTACACCTGCACCACCTCATCACAGGCTATATCCGAGGTGTTCTTCACCTCCAACGTTACCAAGGCGCCCTTGACGGTCTGCACGGCTTTGATACCCGAATACTCAAAGCTGCCGTAGCTGAGGCCGTGGCCGAAGGGATAAAGGGGCTCGCCCTTAAAGTACATATAGGTGCTGCCTGCATTCTCGATGTCGTAGTCCATTATGTCTGGCAGGTCGTATTCCGACTTGTACCAGGTCAGGGGCAGCCGTCCCGCAGGGGAGTATTTACCCGTGATGACCTCGCTTACCGCAGTGCCCAGCTCAGCCCCCGCATGAGAAGTCCAGATAACAGCTGCCGCAGCCTTGCTTTCCTCCACCACCGAATAGGGGTAGCTTGATACTATGCAAAGTACCGTTTCGGGATTTGCCCTGCTCAGCAGCTGTGTCATGCCCGGTTGAATGTTCAGCGCCAGGGTGCGGCGGTCATAGCATTCCTTGGCCACCTGGGTGGGGCAGTTGCCCACGCAGTATATGACGATGTCGTTCTCGGCGGCAAGGCGCTCAGCCCTTTCTCGGCCGCTGTCAACTATGTCCACTTCCCAGAGCTGTTCTGCTGTGACAGCATGGTGCTTCTCAAAGCGCAGGCTGCCGTCGGGCTGACGGGTCAGCCGCCTGTGGTCAAGGTATTCCTCTATGATGAACTTGTTCCCATAGGCTTTGAAATTCAGGGTCTCACGGGTGAACCAGTCAAAGACCCGCCTGTTGTGCAGCAGCAGCTTTCCGCTGTCGTCCATGCGCAGGTACCGCCCTACCTTTTCAGAGAACAGGTTGCACCAGCCCTCGCCCCAGTCCTGCAATTCAAATACCTCGGGTTCGTCGGCACAGGCAAAGGCTTCTTCGTCCTTTATGCTCAGGTATTTTCCCTCAGGGGACTTTATCGTCACCCTGTCCCACAGCTTGTCGCAGATCACGCTGGCAAACTCCGCCCTCAGGCTTTCAAGAATGGTATGCTCGTAGTCGGCATAGCCTGTGTACCAGTCCATGAGTATGTCGTCCGCCATAGGCCCCAGTACCGCCGCTTTCTTTGAGGTATCCTTTACGGGCAGTATGCCGTCATTCTTTAAAAGCACCACCTGTTCCCGTGCCGCCCGCAGGTCAAGTTCCCTGTGCGCTTTACAGCCTATGACATCATCACCTATGTCATCATATTTGCAGCCTCCCGCATGACCCAGTCTGAGCCTTGCATAAATGGTGCGCACAAGGCTCTCGTCAATGTCCTCCATGGAAACTATCCCCTCATCGAGGGCTTTCTTAGCCGCCGCAGCCACCAGGTCGGCAGCGTCGGTCATGACATCGCAGCCTGCTTTCAGTGAAAGGGGGTAGGACTCCGCCAGGCTTTCGGTGTAGCGGTGGGCAGTAACGTTCATGGAGAAATCTCCCCCGTCGCTCACCGCGAACCACAGCCCCCACTGCTCCCGCAGCATGGTCTTAAGTTCGGGGTTCATTATGGCAGGCAGACCGTTTATCTCGTTGTAGGCCGCCATGACGCTTTTTGCCCCGCCCCACCTTATGGCGTTCTCAAAGGCGGCATAGTAGTATTCGTATTTCAGCCTCGGGGGAAGATAGGCGCTGCAGCTGCCCCGCCTTTCCTCGTTGTTGTTGGCGCAGAAGTGCTTCAGGGCAGGCAGTGTCAGCAGATATTCGCTGTCCTCGCCCGCCATGCCTTTGGTGTAAGCGGCAGTAAGCTCCCCCGCAAGAAAAACATCTTCGCCGTAGGCTTCCTCCGTCCTGCCCCAGCGTGGGTCACGGACCATATCCACTGTAGGCCCCCAAAGGCACAGCCCGCCCCGCTTTTCCCTGTTGTAGTAAGCACGGGCTTCGGTGCCTGTTATCTGCCCCAGGGCTTTCATCAGCCCCCTGTCAAAGGTCGAGGCCATGCCCACAGGCTGGGGCAGCACCGTGGAGGTATGCTCCTTGTCCCGCCCCACATAACCTCTGGCGGCCTCGGTGCCTATATAGAATTCACCTAGCCCTAGCCTTTCCACAGGGGCATGGTGGGTGGAGAGCATCTGCAGTTTTTCAGCCTCTGTCAGCTGACTTACTATTTCTCTTGCACGGGTCAAAAACTTGTCGTTCATATTTTTCTACCTCCGCCGATATTTTTGCATATTATACCATACCACCGCAGATATTTCAATATAATATTCTCGCATGATACCCAACATTTCCCATGCAAAAAGCCCCGCCCGACGGGGGAGCATCGGGCGGGGCATATGACATAGCTTTTTTGTTCTGTTATTCTATTCTTGTGGCTGCACAGCCCCTTTCCGTAAACCCGTAGATACAGCCGCCGTAGATGACACAGCCTATGGGTTCAAAGCTGTATGCGTCGTCCATATTCTCAAACTCATAGCTGCGGCCGCACACCTTGCCGACTATCTCCATGCTGTCCTCGCTGTAGCGCAGCAGCAGGTAGGGGTATTCTGCGGTAATATTCTCATAGCGGTAGTAGCGGGTATCACCGTTCTCGTCCTCCTCCGAACCGAATTTTCCCAGGTCTTTCAGGGGCAGCGAGGTGTATTCTTTCTCTGTTATCTCCTGCTTGTCCGCCTGTATCTCGGGGGTCAGGGGGAGAAAGATATATCCGTTGGAGCTTATATCCCACAAATTGCGGCAGCTGTCTATGTGTACAAGGCTGTATCCCTCCTCGGAAGGTACAGGGTCATCGCTGAGCATAGTGCCCATACCGACTTCCGCAGTGACACCTGCCATTCTCACCTTGTACTCCTCATTGGCGTGGGTCTCGTAGCAGGTGGTGCCCTTCTCGTCTGTCTTTACCTCGTCTGCATAGTAGTATCGGGCGGTGGCTTCTTCCGACTTATCGGGGTCAATACTTATGAGCTGCAGCTTTGTCTCCTGCATATAGGTCTCATCTATGTGCAGCAGGGTGTCATCATCAGTGCGGAAATAATTGTCGTACCAGAGATATCCTCCCGTTACCGCAGGCGCTGACCACGGGGACAGGCTTACGTCCCTCGCCTTTGGTGATGCAGGCTCGCTCATATCAACTATCTCCCGCACCATGATATTTTCACCGTTGGTGGAATAATGGGTGGAGTCACAGAAATATGCCGTGCTTCCGTCCATGACTATGATATTCGAGAATACTATCTCGTTGGGGTCATCACCTATCACCATGTTGTCCTTGTCGATATCCTTGCTGTAATCATAGAACACCGACCTGTTGTATTCGCCCACCATGTTCAGTTCATCGTCCACTGCAATGACCGTGTAATCAGAGGCCAGGTAGCGTATGCCGTTCTCCTCGCTGAAATCCTGCACCCGATAGGCGAGATCGGTGCCTTCAACATAATTGGCCTGAGCCACCTTAAGTCCCTCTGCGGTATCAACGCTGATGAGGTGCTGGGTGAACTCCTCCTCGTTTTTCTCGTCGTTCCAGCGGGAATAGAAGGACGCAAAGGTCATATGCTCGTCGGTTGCCATTATGGCTGTGGGCGCCAGGGTCATGGCTATGACATCGGTGTTTTTTATCTCGGTGTCACCCATGTCAAAGCTGCTCATCACCGTGATGATATTGCTCTTCGCCTTGTTGGCGATGTATATGCTGTCCTCACCTATGGCAGAGCCCTTGCCGTTCTCGTATACCTCAGGCAGGAACTTCGGCTGCCCCGAGGTGTATCCTGCATACCTGGCCGCATTCCTGCCCTCGCCGTATTCGCCGACAATGGTCAGCCTGCCCTCGTCGGTCAGGTAAAATTCCTCCATGAGCCCCGGCTGTTCGTACTCGTACATCAGCTTCACATTCTCGGTGTCGCTTACATCGTAAACGCAGAAGCCGCAGTATTCGTGCAGGGCTATCTTCTCGTTTATCACCTCAGGCAGGTGGAAGTCATAGGCTATGGCAACGCTGTCCCCCAGGGTAACTACCCCCACCACCATGGGGCGCAGGTAGGTGCCCTCCTTGGGATATTCCCAGTTTTCCGCCAGCTCGGTCATGAGGAAGGTATCGCTGAGGAAATCAAAGGGTATCCTCTCAGCTTCCCCCTCATTCAGGATATATCCTGTCACCCCGCAGCTTTCGGTGCAGTAGGCCTTGCCGTTCTCCTGCTTTACCAGCCCCAGCCTGTTGTGCTCGCTGCGGGTGCGCCTACGGCTGTAGCCCTCTGTCACGGGAATGAGCTCGCTCTCTCCGTCATAGCGGCATATCGCCTCAAAGTAATTTCTCATCTCCCGCGAGGTCTCAGCGTCATCTCCCAGAAGATTATACACATAGGTGTTGTCGGGCAGCACGAATGTATCGGTGCCTTTGATACTGTCCGTAAGGTAGTTGTAAAGGGACTCATAGCTTGCTCCGTGCAGGCCTGTGAGCCCTGTGGAGTCAGCAACGGCAGGCTTGTTTTTGGTGGCCGTCTTCTCTGTCTTTATGTCGGGTGTACCAAGACGGGATACGGCCAGCCCCGCCACAGCCGCCAGAAAGGCTGCCGCCAGCGCAGCGCTCTTCACAAGGCCCTTGCGGGGGTCGTTGAGTTTTACTTCGCCTGCGCTGTATACAGTGCGTATGACCCCTGTGTTGCGTTCAAGGTGCTGTTTTATGCTCTCCGCACTCAGCCTGTCGGGCATGGGACAGCTGTTTTCCAGTTCTTTCAGCATACTTCCTTTTCTCATCATGTCACCTCCTTTGATCCTTTCAGTTCTTTGCGGAGCTTTGCTCTCCCTCTCGAAATATGCGAGCGCACCGTCGAAGCTTTCAGCCCCGTTATGGCGGCTATCTCAGCGGAGTTATACCCTGCAACCCCGTACAGTGTCAGGCACTGCCTTTCCTCAGCCGACAGCTTTGTCAGCCCCTGTATCAGCTCCACCTTGCCAAAGGGCAGCTCCGCAGTGACCTCAGCGGGGGCGGCCGCAGACCTGTTCTCCCTTTCGGCGGCATGGTCCTTCTGCTTTGCCCGCACTATGTTCACAAGTATTCTGAATATCCAGCTCTCAAAGGCTTTGGGGGAGCGCAGCTCGGATATGCTGCTGTAGGCCTTAAGTGCCGCGTCCTGCACCGAATCGGCTGCATCGTCGGCGCTGCCCAGGTTTGCCAGCGCCCAGTAATAGAGCTTTTTGTTTATCTGCTCATAAAGCCTTGCAAAGGCAGCTGTGTCCCCTGCTTTGGCAGCAGCAGCCAGCTCTGCCCGTAGTTTTTTATCCAGAACGGCTCCCCCCCTTTCTGTGTGATATGCTTTCAATAATTAAGAGTAAAAAAACAACCCATGTGCTGCACATGGGCTGAAAATTTGTAAGAAGCCACAATATTTTACATCATTGTTTATGCTTTCTGCTAAAGTACCAGCCCCGTCAGGAAAGCCGCCAGTGAAGCCCCCAGCGCTACCGCTATCAGCGGCAGTTCAAAGTAGGCCATTACCAGGGCAACCACAGTTCCCGCTATGGCCGTGGGCATACTTCCCGTGCTGTAAAAAATTGCGGGAATGGTCATGGCGCTCAGCACCGCATAGGGTATATAATGCAGAAAACTCAGCCAGAAGCGGGAGGTTATCTTTTTGCGGAAAAAGGTAAAGGGCACCATGCGTATAAGGTACGTTACCCCTGCCATAACCAGTACATATACTGCAATGCTCATGTGCCGTCACCCTCCTTTTCCGCTGCCACAGGGAAAAGCCATGCACCCGCCGCCGAGGCTGCCACGGCGCAGATGATGACGGCATATCCCACAGATACCTTAGTGAACACATAGTAAAACAGCAGGCTCATCACCGCCGCCGCCGCCGATACGGCCAGCACTCCCCGTTCCTTTTTGCAGGGGGGGATGACGATAGCGATGAACATTCCGTACAGCACCAGCCCCAGGGCGCTGGATACCGCATCGGGCAGCAGCTGACCTGCCAGCGCTCCCATGACAGTACCGCCGACCCAGCCTATGGTGGCCACCAGTATCATGCCGTACATATAGGCAGGTGTAAGGGGAGTTTTCTGTGCGGCGCATACCGCAAATATCTCATCGGTTATACCGTAGGAGGCCGCCAGCCTGTGAGGCGTGGTGAAGCTTTTGTCAAGCCGCTGGGAAAGGGACAGCGCCATGAGCGAGTAGCGCATATTTATCGTCACCTGCACCAGCGCCATCTGCAAAAGTGTGCCGCCTGCCGCGATTATATCCACCCCTGCCTTCTGCCCCGCACTGGTCAGGTTCGTCAGGGATATTAGCGATGCCCACAGGGTATCAAGCCCCTTGCTCACCGCCAGTATGCCAAATCCGAAGGATACCGAAAGGTACCCCAGCATTATGGGTATGCCGTGGGACATACCCTTTACAAGATCTTTTTTCATTCGTACTCCTGTTATTTCAGATCGCCTGTTTTGATCGTGCTGCTGATAGTAACGGACAGTTGTATTTGTATTGATCTCCCCGACGAAGGCGGTGAAGTCAATACATGACCGTCCTCGGATATTTAAAATGTGTGCTGTATCGTATGGAGAAATGTGCTTTTCATAGCAGGTATCATTTCCTGCTTTCCTTTTTGGGCGCATAGGCCGTCATCAGCTCGATGACCTCCTGCATAAGCTCTGCGGACTTCTGCTGCTTGGCGGCAGTAACGGCGAAGTAAGGCTTTGCCTCGTCCACAAAGCGCACACGGTTCTTGTATTTTTCTGCCAGTGCAGCTATCTGCCTTGGCTCCAGGGTGGTTATGTAGAACTGCATTTTCGGACCCATCTGCTTTATCTCCTTTATGCCCATGCGGGAAGCCCTGTTCCTCAGCAGTGCCACCTGCACCAGACCCAGCACCGACTTCGGCGGCTCGCCGTAGCGGTCGATGAGCTCGTCCAGCACATCGCGGGAATCCTCCTCAGTGGCGATAGAAGCTATCTTTCGGTAAGCATCTACCCTCTGGGCAGAGTTCTCGATGTAGCCGTCGGGTATGAAAGCGTTTATGGCTATATCCACCAGGCAGTCCTCGGGCGAATGGGGTATCTCCTCGCCCTTCTGCTCGGCTATGGCCTCATTCAGCAGGCGCAGGTACATATCGTAGCCCACCGCCTCCATGTGGCCGTGCTGCTTGGCAGAAAGTATGCTGCCCGCCCCTCGTATCTCCAGATCCCTCATGGCTATATGGAAGCCCGAGCCGAACTGGGTGAACTCCCTTATGGCCTGTAAACGCTTTGAAGCTGTTTCATTAAGCACCTTGCCCCGCTTGAATGTAAAGTAAGCAAAGGCACGCCTGTTGGAGCGCCCTACACGGCCTCTCAGCTGGTGCAGCTGCGAAAGCCCCAGCCTGTCAGCGTCCTCGATTATCAGGGTGTTGACGTTGGGGACATCTATGCCTGTTTCTATCAGGGTGGTGCATACAAGTATATCCACCTCATGCTCCACCACCTGCCGCCATATCTCCGAGAGCTGCTTCTCGTCCATCTGCCCGTGGGCATAGGCTATCCTTGCCTCGGGTATGCTCTGCTGAAGTTTGCTGACCGTGCGGGTTATGGTGTCTATGCGGTTGTGTATGTAGTATACCTGTCCGCCGCGGCGCAGTTCCTTGGATATGGCCTGAAGTATGACGCCCTCGTTATGCTCTATGACATAGGTCTGTATAGGGTGCCTGTCCATGGGGGGCTCTTCTATAACGGACATATCCCTTATGCCGCTGAGCGCCATATTCAGCGTTCTGGGTATGGGTGTTGCGGAAAGGGTCAGTATATCCACCCCGGGGTGGTTCTCCTTGAACTTCTCCTTGTGCGCCACACCGAAGCGCTGCTCTTCATCTATAATGGCAAGGCCTAAGTCCTTGAACTCCACGTCCTTGGATACCAGCCTGTGGGTGCCTATGATAAGGTCAATGGTGCCCCGCTTCAGTTCCCTTACTATAGCCGCCTGCTCCCTGGGCTTGCGGAAGCGTGAGAGCAGCTCCACCTTGACAGCGAAATGCTCAAAGCGCTTTATGGCCGTCTGATAATGCTGCCATGCCAGTACGGTGGTGGGGGCAAGTATGGCGCACTGCTTGCTGTTCATAACGCACTTGAATGCCGCTCTCAGCGCCACCTCGGTCTTGCCGAAGCCCACATCTCCGCAGAGCAGTCTGTCCATGGGGGTGTGCTTTTCCATATCACCCTTTATCTCGTTTATGGCTCTCAGCTGGTCGTCGGTCTCCTGGTAGTCGAAGCGCTCTTCAAAATCCATCTGCCAGTCGTCATCAGGGTCGAAGGCATAGCCCTTGGCCATCTGCCGCTGGGCATAGAGCTTTGTCAGCTCCTCGGCCATATCCTTTACCGCCGCCCGCACCTTGTTCCTGGTACGGTTCCATTCGGTGGAATTGAGTTTGTTCAGCTTTACATTCCCGTCATCACCGGGACCCACATACCTTGATACCAGGTCAAGCTGGGTAACGGGAACATACAGCACATCGGTGCCCGCGTAGTTTATGGTTATATAGTCCTTCTTTACACCGTTGGTCTCAATGTTGCGTATGCCCTGGAATTTTCCTATGCCGTACATCGAGTGTACCACCAGGTCGCCGTTGTGTATATCCGATAACGCCTTTATCTCCTCGCCTGCCTTGTGCCTGGGCTTTTTGCGCTTGGAGGTCATGGCTTTCATCTGGGTTATCAGGGCACAGCCTATGGAGGGGTAGTCATATCCCGCAGAAAGGCTGCCTGTGCGCACATACACCCGCCCCGGAACTATCTCGGGCTCATCGGGCATCTGCACTGCATTTATCCCCGAGTCGTTCAGGTCCTTCACGATGATAGGCACCGTCTTCTCCGAGCCTGCCAGCACCACTGTGCAGTAGCCGTTTTCGCAGAGGGTGCGCAGCTCTTCCTCAAGGCTTATCATGCTGCCGCCCCAGGCTGCGGTCTGTCGGCAGTCGGTGTTTATGAGCTTTTTCAGCTTTACATTGTTCAGCGACCGCATAAAGGTATCCATGAATATGGTCTTCATGCCCAGTATCCTGCTCTCCGCCTGACCCAGGTCAATGCAGAAGCCCTCCAGCCGCTTGAAAAGTATGCCCTCGGTATACAGTATCTTTATGTCCTCCGAAAGCTGCGCCAGTGCGGCACGGCCTTTTTCTATGCAGTTGTTGTATTCCGAAACAGCACAAAATCCCCCGCTGAAATAATCAAAGACCGTGGCGGTCTCCTCGTAGGCGAGGGTGTAGTATTTATCCAGATTTGTCAGTGTGATGCCTGCGTTTATCAGGTCGATATCTTTCTGTATGTTCTCCCTTATCTTGTCGGTCAGCTTTCCTCTGGCAGACTTTGCCAGGGCTTCCATGCGCCTGATGAGTTCTTCGCTGTCAGGGAAGATTATCTCCAGCGCTGGTGCTATGACCACCTTGTCCAGTGAGTCCGAACGGCGCTGGCTCTCCACATCGAAGTAGGCCATGGTGTCAACTTCATCGCCCCAAAGCTCTATACGCACAGGCTGCTTGTCCTGCACAGGGAAGATATCTATTATAGAGCCCCTCACCGCAAACTGCGCGGGACCCTCTACCTGGTCGGTGCGGGTGTAGCCTGCGGTGAGCAGCCTGCGCTGCAGCTCCTCAGTGTCCACCTCACCGCCGTTTTCAATGGTGAAGGTATTCTCCTTCAGCGCCGCAGGAGGTATCGCACCCTGTAAGCAGGCCTCCATGCTGGCAGCAAGTATCCTGCACCGCCCGCTTTCTATGGCGGAAAGTGCTTCTATACGCCTTTGCTCGTACTCGCGGGATATGCCCTCCATATAAGCAAAGTTCATATCCTTTGCGGGATATACGCAGGCTATCTGTTCACCTGCCATTTCGTTCATATCCGCCACAGCCTTGGTGGCATCGGCTTCATCGCTGCATATGAGCAGACACCTGCCCAGCTGTGAGAGCGCAGCGGTCAGCATGGCCTTGTGTATGCCCGAAACGCCCGTCACCGCCGCAGGGGTGTAGCCTTTCATCAGGCAGTTTTTTATATCCTTGTAGTGGTCAAGACGTCTGGCCGTTTCTAAAAATATGTTCATCGCTATCCTCGCTTAACATTGCCCTATGAATTGTACTTGCTCATGGCAAGGTCTGTCTTTCCCTGCACCATAAGTTCCAGCGCTTCGCAGGCACGCAGGGCAGCCTCGTCTATCCTCTTCCTGTCTTCCTCGCCGAACTTACCCAGCACCCATTTTGCCAAGTCGTAGGCGGGATCGGGCTTTTTGCCCACACCAAGCTTTATGCGGGGAAAGCCCTCTCCGCCGCACTGGGCTATTATGCTCTTTATACCGTTGTGTCCCCCCGCAGAGCCCTTGCGTCTTATGCGCAGCTGCCCGGGTTCAAGGGAGATATCATCGAATATGACTATAACGTTCTCCAGGGGTATCTTGTAGAAGTTCATAGCCTCCTCCACAGCGTCGCCGCTGAGGTTCATGTAGGTCTCGGGCTTCATGACAAGGCAGCTTTTCCCGCCGATGACAGTGCTGCCCACCTTGGCCTTGAACTTGTGCCTGTCGCAGGCAAAGCCCAGCTTTTTCTCCAGCGCCCCCACGGTGATGAAGCCTGCGTTGTGCCGCGAGCCCTCATACTGTATACCGGGGTTTCCAAGCCCCACTATGATAAATTCGGGCTTGGTGCCCGTTTCTCCCCGTGCGGCGGAGAGCTGTTTGAGTTTCTCAAAAATATCCATGTTTATCTTTTCCTTTTTGCTTTTATCTCATGTTCCTGCTTTTTCAGTTCTTTTATAAGCACGCACAAAATCCCCGACTTTGCACAAGTCGGGGTGTAGTATCTCGTATTATAGCACATAAGCGCCCTGTTGTCAATAGGAAAAACTGCCGAAAACCGCCCGTGCTTCGGGGAAAACTTTATCGCCAGCTCATGGTCAGGGTGAGCAGGTCGGGGTCTGCAAAATAGGGCTGGGGCTCAGCGCCGCCCAGCATTACCTGCGTGTTCCAGATACTGCCCTGCTCCATAAGGTCATCGATGGCTGTGTCGTAGCTTGCCCTGTCAGCGAACATCAGGTCAAGGCCGCCCACGTCAGCGGCGGCGCTCATCAGGCTGTCTATGGTGCCAAGGTCGTAGCTGTCAAGGTAATAGCCGCTGTGTACATAGAAATTATCCTCCATAGAACTGCACTGTGGTATGAAGGGCACATCGTCGTCCACCGTCCTGGTGCCCATGAAAAGCTCATCGTTCAGCAGGAAGTATTTGTGCATGGGCGCAAACTCCGTTTCCGTTTCGGTGGAGTTCTCGTCCCAGGTAACGTCCAGCCAGTAGTACTGCCCGTCAGCCTTAACATAGTTCCAGGCGTGCTTGTCGCCTCCCGCAGTACCGCAGACCATTCCGCTGTCAAAGCCCATTTTGCGGGATACCAGCGAGAATGCCTGAGCATATCCCTCGCAGACAGCCTCATGCTCGATAAGGCAGCCGTAGGCCGAGCCTGCAAAGCCTATCTCCTCGGGGTCGCTGGTGGAGTAGGCACCGTAGTCATAGTCGCATATCTCTATGAGCTTGTCATGGAGAGCCAGCAGCCGGTCATAGTCGGAGGCTCCGCTGTTCACCTCGGCAGCTATGCTTTCGGCGGCAGCATCAAGCTCCGCCCCCATTTCTGCCAGCTGTGTTTCGTCAAGGTCGTGTACGCTGTCGCACCTCAGGGTGGTGGAGGTGAAGTCCGTATCCACCACAAATCCCCCTGTCCAGAAGACCTCGGGGCAGTCGTACCTTGCACTGTAGACGACCTGCTGTATCACATCGGTGTCCACCACGCTGTCAAATTTCAGCACACGCCTGCCGCTGCGCAGGGTATCGTAGACCATTTCCTTTACCTGCTCAGGCTCGTACTCGGTCGTTTCGACAGCGTGCTGCTCCAGCTTTTCATCTACCTTTTCGCTGAAGGTCTCTTTTATCTCTTCAAGCCCGCAGCTGCCCAGTATAAGTGCTGCCGCCGCCGCAAGGCATATGGCCTTTTTCATGAAGTTCCTCCTAATGTTCTGTTTATCTTTTTATCCCGATCCGGCTGCGTATCATGATCTTGTATTTATCAGTAAGTGTTCTCCTCATCAAGCACCCAGGGCAGTTTAGCATATATCTCCAACTGGAGCGTGGGCTCGGGGAAACCCTCGGGCACCATTCCAAGGGAGCCTGAGAACCATATATCAAAGTCGTCCCACAGCCTGTGATGAGATGTTTCCGTGTGATAGCGTGTCTCCCTGCCTGTAATGACAGTGGTCCTGTTGCCGTTTTCATCGACGGCATATTCGCAGCAGGGTATCTCATAGGTCACAGAGGGAATGTCTTCCAGCTCTCCCACAACGTGGAAAAAGCCCCCGTAAAGCATCATGCCGTCACTGTCAGCCGCCAGGGGCACTATCTCGGAGATGACCGCCATATCATCGATCCCCACGCTGCCAAAGAATTCTTTCACCCTGTCGTTGAGCTTGGGCAGACAGGCACGGAAATTCCGACAACCCGAACATTCGCAGTTGTTATTCTCCCCGTGGGCTCTGTAGAATGCCCTTGTGGTATCTTCATCTATCAGCACACGGCCGCCGTCAGTTTCTATCTTCATGTCGCACCTCCTCATAAAAGCCTACTATTTTATTTTACCATATCATGAGCTGTACGTCAACCGTGCAAAGGGTGATTTTTTCGTGAAAAGCTTGTAATTCGGCGGGCAATGTGGTATAATACTATATATGCGTCTTTATGACTACATTTATGGGGTGATGTATGATGGATAACAAGAGGATATGGTTCAAAGCACCTGCGGAGGACTGGAACGTGGCACTGCCTGTGGGCAACGGCAGGATAGGCGGAATGTGCTTCGGTCAGCCCCTGTATGAGAAGATACAGCTGAACGAGGATTCGGTCTGGTCGGGAGGCCCCCGCAGCAGGAACAACGCTTCCGCTAAAGGCGAGCTTGAAAGAGTAAGACAGCTCCTCAGAGAAGAAAAGATAGCTGAGGCTGAAAAGATAGTTACGGAAGCCTTCTGCGGCACCCCCGTGAACGAACGGCACTATATGCCCCTAGGAGATCTTATCATACAGCACCACCTTGAAGATACCTGCGAATATACTTCCCGCAGCCTTGACCTTGAAACAGCGGTCTGCGAAACGTTGTACAGCATAGGCAGCACCGCTTACAGAAGACGGGTCATCTGCTCCGAGCCTGCGGGGGTGCTGGCGGTGGAGATAACTGCGGACAAGCCCGCGGCTGTTTCAGTAAAAGTCAGCATTGACGGCAGGGACGATTATTTTGATGACAACAGCCCTGTCAGCGATACCGATATACTCTACTACGGCGGCAGCGGCGGTGAGGAAGGCATAAACTTTGCCGCATATATCCGTGTTGCAGGCAAGGGCGGCAGGGTATACAGGTGGGGCAGCAGCATAGTAACCGAGGGCTGCGACAGCGTGGTCATTCTTCTTGGCGCACGGACGGACTACCGTGTGGCAGACTACAAAAAGGCTGCCGAGCTGGACGTTGTCACTGCGGCAGAAAAAAGCTTCGATGAACTGCTGAGAGAGCATACCGAGGATCACCGCAGCTGCTTTGACAGAGCCTCCATAACCTTTGAGGACAACGCAGATAATACTCTGCCCACCGATGAAAGGCTGGCGCTGGTAAAACAGGGCAAGGCGGACAACGGCCTGGTGAGCCTGTATTTCGACTTCGGCAGATACCTGATGATAGCAGGCAGCCGTGAGGGCACCCTGCCCCTGAACCTGCAGGGCATCTGGAACAAGGATATGTGGCCTGCCTGGGGCTGCCGCTTCACGGTTAACATCAACACCGAGATGAACTACTGGTGCGCTGAGGTCAGCGGCCTGGGTGACCTGCATATGCCCCTGTTCGACCATATCGAGCGTATGAGACCCAACGGCCGTATCACCGCAAAGGAGATGTACGGCTGCGGCGGATTTGTCTGCCACCACAACACGGATATCTGGGG
Source organism: Ruminococcus sp. (assembly GCF_017464355.1). Classification (GTDB taxonomy): domain Bacteria; phylum Bacillota; class Clostridia; order Oscillospirales; family Ruminococcaceae; genus Hominimerdicola. The sequence continues at coordinate 24,559 of NZ_JAFUAG010000003.1, forward strand.
CGATACAGCACCTCAGGACCTTTGGATACCCGGGACCCAGTGGCCCATGGGCGCAGCCTGGCTCTGTATACATATCTGGGAGCATTGGCTGTATACCCGTGACAGGGATTTCCTGGCGCAGAAGTACGACACCCTGAAAGAGGCTTCAAAGTTCTTTGTGGACTTTCTCATAGACAACGGCAGGGGACAGCTGGTGACAAGCCCCTCTGTTTCCCCCGAGAATACATATATCACCGAAAGCGGCAGCAAGGGCTCGGTCTGCATGGGACCCTCCATGGACAGCCAGATAATATATCAGCTGTTCTCCGCTGTTATAGAGGCAGGGGAGATACTTGGCATCGACCGTGAGTACGGCGATAAGCTGAAAGAACTCCGCGACAAGCTGCCAAAGCCCGAGATAGGCAAGTACGGCCAGATAATGGAATGGGCTGTGGACTACGACGAAGCAGAACCCGGGCACAGGCACATCAGCCAGCTGTATGCCCTCTATCCTGCGGATATGATATCCGTAAGGCATACCCCCGAGCTTGCAGCAGCAGCCAGAGCCACCATTGAGCGCAGGCTGTCCCACGGCGGCGGGCACACAGGCTGGTCGAGGGCATGGATAATAAACCACTGGGCAAGGCTCCATGACGGTGAAAAGGTCAGGGAGAATATCGAGGCGCTGCTGGCAAACTCCACATCGGATAACCTGTTCGATATGCACCCGCCTTTCCAGATAGACGGAAACTTCGGCGCGGCGGCAGGCATTGCGGAAAGCCTCCTGCAGAGCCAGAACGGCGAGATACAGCTGCTGCCCGCACTCAGCCCCGACTGGAAGAACGGCAGCTTCACAGGGCTGCGGGCAAGGGGCGGTTTTGTCATAGATTGTAACTGGCAGGACGGCAGAGCTGTCAGCTGTAAGGTGAAGTCCCTCAAGGGCGAAAGGTTCTGCCTGGTAATACCCGAGGGCTGCACCGTTAAAAGCGTCAGCTGCGGCTATGAGATAAAAGAGGGTTGTCTGCTGGCAGATACTTCCTGCGGCAGTGGATTTGAGATAGCCTTTGCATAAATGCATTTGTGTAAGAGAGGAAAGTAAACGTTAAAATGAAGATGAGGTTTATGGCTGCTGCGGCTGCAGCAGTGTTTGCAGCTTCCCTTGGGGGCTGCGGGAACGAGATCCATGAAAACAAAGATGTTTCGGTGGATATGGGTCTGCTTACGGCAGATGAAGATATCGTCACCGATGAAGAGCTGACCTTTGAGGAGCTTACCCCCATCCCCGTGGAAGAAGATAACGGTGAAGATGAGGTAAAGTCCTTTGCAGAAGTCAAGGTCAAGGCCGCCGAACTGAAATACGAGAAGTTCGATGAGACCTACCAGGCCGAGGCGGGCGCCATAAGCGGCAGCGCCACAGGTGCTGACAGCCGCAAGGGCTTCAAAGGGGACGGCTATGTTACAGGCATAGGCGAGGAGGCAGACTGGTCGGTAACTGCCGACCTGCCCGCTGAGCAGTATTACAACCTGGTGCTTACCGTGGCCGCCGATGAGGACTCTGCGGGAGGGCTCAGCATAAACGGCAGCAAGATAAGCGAGTTCACCGTGACCAAGGAGGGCAAGTTCGAGACACGGACTTTCCGCAACATAAAGCTGAAAAAGGGCGAGAACAAGATAGCTGTCATACCCGAAAGCGGCAGGATAGATATAGACCAGGTGCAGGTGACAGCCAGCGAGGAGATAAGCAAGCTGAAGCTTACCGCCAAGGGTGCAGCCCTTTCGGACAAGAAGGCTGAGTACAACGCAAAGGCGCTGTACAAGTACCTCTGCGACAACTACGGCAGCAAGGTCATACTTGCCCAGAACGACACCGTAGGCACCAGCTATGAGAGCGACCTCATCTACAGCGTGACAGGCAAGTACCCTGCCATACGCATGGGCGACATGATGTATGTAACGAGCAGCGAGCATGAGGAGCAGGCTCAGGTCGAGATAAATGAGGCCCTGACCCGCTTTGAGAACGGGGCGGTCATCGGCTATATGTGGAACTGGACATCACCTAATAAGCCCGATGATAGCGAGAGCGTTTATGCGGAGAATGCAGACTTCGACATAACCAAGGCTGTTACCGAGGAAGATGTGGCGCTCATGGATATGGACACGCTGGAGACTATGGCGGAAAACGGCGAGATATCGACGGAATGTTTGCAGCTGATGAGCGACATCGACAAGGTATCCGCCCAGCTGGCAAAATTCAGGGACGCAGGTGCCCCCGTGCTGTGGCGCCCCCTGCAGGAGGCTTCCAACGGGCTGTACTGGTGGGGCAGGGACCCTGACGCTTACATATGGCTGTGGAACACTATGTACACCAGAATGACCGAGCATAACGGCCTGCACAACCTCATCTGGGTGTGGTCGGCACAGAATGCCAACTGGTTCGTAGGCGGCGACCGCTGCGATGTGCTTTCCGCTGATATCTACGGCGGCGGAAAGGGCGGACAGGTCAGCACACTGCTTTACCTGCAAAGCATTTCGGGAGGAAAGCCCATTGCCATGAGCGAGTGCGACAGTATGCCCCTTATACAGAGCCTTGCCGATGAACGCGCCATGTGGTCGTACATTGGCCAGTGGGGCGGAAGCTTCATAGTGGGCGAGGACGGCAAGCTTTCCCAGGCCTACAATGCTGAGCAGGATATCATCACCATGTACAACAACGACCTGACCATAACCCAGGATAAGCTGCCCGATTTCGTGACCATGGCAGAAGAGGTCAAGAAGGCGGAAGAAAAGGCCGCCAAGGAAAAGGATAAAGAAAAAGAAGAAAGCGAAGAATAACAAAAACCCCGGAATGATCTGCTCATTCCGGGGTTATTTATTATATTCAGATCTTGCAGTATTCCTGTCTGCCGCGGGAGAATATATCTCCGCCGTAGCAGTCATCAGCCACAATGAGAGGGAAGTCCTCCACATAAAGCTTCTTTACCGATTCGCAGCCCAGATCCTCAAAAGCGATGACCTCGCAGGACTTTATGCAGTTGCAGGCAAGCGCACCTGCACCGCCTACTGCACACAGGTATATGGCCTTGTTCCTCACAACGGCGTCCCTTACCTCCTGAGACCTTTCGCCCTTGCCTATCATGCCGCCCAATCCAAGATCAAGCAGCCTTGGGGCAAATCTGTCCATTCTTCCCGAAGTTGTCGGGCCGCATGAACCTATGGGTCTGCCCTCGGGGGCGGGGGTGGGGCCTGCATAGTATATCACAGCACCCTCCAGCGGTATGGGAAGCTCCTTGCCCTCGTCCAGCAACGCTGCAAATCTCTTGTGCGCAGCGTCGCGGGCGGTATATACCGTGCCTGTCAGGAGTATCTTGTCGCCGCAGTGCAGTTCACTGCTCCTGGCCTTGAGTTCTTCTGTGCGAAATGCCCTTATCTCGGACATATTACTGCTCTTCCTCTGCTTCGCTCACGATATCCAGACCGTCGTCGATCAGATCTCTTGCAGTGTTGACAGCGCCAATGCTGCTGCCGTACAGGTCGTTCAGAGAAGTTACCAGCTTCTGAACAGTGTCGCTCAGAGAAGTGAACTGCTCCTTAACAGCCGTTCTGATCTCAACAGTGTCGTTCTTGATAGCAGCTGCCTTAGCCTTAGCGTCAGCGACAACTCTCTCAGCCTCAGCCTCAGCGTCCTTCTTAACCTTGGAAGCCTCTGCATAAGCAGCGCCTGTAACCTGATCAGCTTCCCTCTTGGCATCAGCCTTGGTAGCCTCAGCGCTCTCTTTTGCAGCGCTCAGGGTCTGCTCTGCCTCGGTGTTAGCCTTGGTAACAGTAGCCTCAGCCTGTGCGTTAGCATCGTCGATAGCCTGGTTAGCCTGAGCCTCAGCCTCATCGGTGATCTGCTTAGCATCAGCCTTAGCCTTTTCTATAGCCATATTAGCGGTCTGCTGAGCCTGAACGAAGATCTGACCCATATCGAATGCCTGCTGTGAACCGCTGTTAGCAGCCTGCTGAGCCTTCTGCTCTGCCTCAGCTACCTTGTCCTTCAGCTCTTCGATCTCAGCGTTCTTGCCCTCAAGTTCAGCGTCCTTATCAGCGATCTGCTGCTCGTAATCTGCGATCCTGACCTTCATGGTATCGGTGGAAGCCATCAGTTCAGCGATCTTCTGCTTAGCCTCTTCGACCTTAGCTTCCAGCTCCTTCTTGGCCTCGTCGTCGCCCTTGTCAGCGCCGCCGCCCTGCTGGAGTTGATCTATGGTCTCCTCCTGATCCTTTACCTTTGTTTCCAGTTGATAGATCTTGGAAGTCAGCTCATCAACATACTGCAGAACGTCCTGCTTATCGAAGCCGCCGACTCTCACTGTTCTCAAATAACCATTACCAGCCATTTTCTATTCCCTCCTGAATATATATGTTTGCAAAAATACTATTAGCAATATAATTTGACACTACCTTATTATACTATAAACAAAAAATTATTTCAACCACTTGTTTAGCCGTTTTTTGCGGAATTTTAAAATTTCAGTAAACTGTACAATATATCACGCTGATTTTGTGCAATTTTCCGTAAAACCTGCCCTTTCAGAGGGTATTTTCTACATTCTGCACGGACTATCAAGGGGTTCAGCTGCTAAGGCGGACAGCTGAACTTTATTCAGAAAAACTGAACGCGTATCGTTAATTCAAAGACGAGCCGCCGAGCCCGTCTTTAAATCATCATCTTTCAGATCACTTGTTCTTGAAAACGTTGAAAATATCGTCGTAGAGATCTGTCTTGTCAGCTGCCTTTACGCCTGCCTTGTACATAGCCTCAGCGTCAGCCTTTTTGTCCTCCTCAGTTCTCTGGAAGTTGAAGGTCTGTGCCTGAGGTGCAGGGGAAACAGCCTGTGCCTGGGCAGCAGCCTCAGCATAGCTTGCAGCCGAGGGATTGCCATCAACAAAGTCTGCTGCGATAACTGTAACGTCCATGCAGTCCTTGGTATCGGGGTTTGTACCGTTACCGAAGATTATCTCTGCGCCGTCATCAGCAGCATCTGCGATAGCTGCGGTCAGCTCGTCCATATCGCTTATCAGCAGGTCCTCACTCATTGTAACGTTAACGATGAGTCTTCTTGCGCCTGTGATAGAGGTCTCCAGTATCCTGGAAGCGATCACCTGCTCAACGATATCCTGTACCTTATCCTTGCCTTCGCCGTGGCCGATAGCGATGTGCGCTCTGCCTGCACCCTTGAGTATGGTTGTAACGTCAGCGAAGTCAACGTTGATCTCGTCATGTCTTGTGATTATCTCAGCGATAGCGATAACGTCTGTCTTCAGAACTTCATCGGCGATCTGGTAGGACTGTTTCATGGTCAGTCTCATGTCGCTGGTGATAAGGTTCTGGTTAGGTATAACGATCAGCGCGTCAACGTGCTTTACCAGCTGCTCGATACCGCTTTCAGCTCTCTGCATCTTCTTTACGCCTTCAAACTTGAAGGGCTTGGTAACTACCGCGATAGTCAGCTTTTCCAGGCTCTGTGCGATCTCTGCAACTACAGGTGCAGCGCCTGTGCCTGTACCGCCGCCCATACCTGCGGTGATAAATACCATGTCAGCGTCCTTGATAGCCTCAGCGATCTCGTCCTGGCTCTCCTGTGCGGAAGCCTCGCCGATCTCGGGCTTAGCGCCTGCGCCCAGACCGTGGGTCAGCTTAGCGCCGATCTGTATCTGTCTGTCCGCCATGGATTTCTTAAGTGCCTGTATATCGGTATTGACAGCTATGTACTCAACATTGCCCTGTATACCTGCCTGTGCGATACCGTTCAGCGCATTTCCGCCGCCGCCGCCAACGCCGATGACTTTAATGCTTGCGCCAACTACGGGCTCTTCTACAAATTCATAACTCATAGTAAACATCCTCCTGAAAAATTTTCACATATCCCTCGGGCCTCTTGACCGTCTATTTCTTCTGTCTCATTTTACCGTATGACCCGAAGAACATAATTAGATACATTAATACTATAACACAAATTCCCCGAATTGTAAAGGATTTTGCTGATATTAAGGGAATGACAGGATTTAATTTTTTGTTAATTGATAAAATTACCAACCATAATTTCCGCCGTCCCAGGTGTTGTCAGACCAGCCGTTATCCCAGCTCTGGCCGTTGTCCCAGTTGTTATCCGACCAGCCGCCGTTGTCCCAGTTCTGGCCGTCGTCCCAGGTATTGTCCGACCAGCCGCCGTTATCCCAGTTCTGTCCGTCGTCCCAGTTCTGGCCGTTATCCCAGTTGTTGTCCGACCAGCCGTTGTCAGCGGCCTGCCAGTCGTCCTGTCGGGTGTCGTCAGCCAAACTGCTGTCATTGCTGTTCTCATCAAGCGCTGCGTCAGCGGGCTCTGCATTCTCATCAAACTCATCGGCCTCGCTGTCATCGGGCTTTTCGGGGTCCTTGCCGAAGTTCGGTTTGCCCAGGTACTTATCCTTAGGTATGGCCGAGACACCGTTTTCCGAACCGTTGTAGATGAGCGTGCCCTCATAGTCCTTTACCAGCTTACCCATGACAGCCTTGAAGTAGCTGAGCTTATAGTCGATATCCGCCGAGCTTCCCAGCTTGATATCCAGCCTGTCGCCTATATTCATTATAATGTTCGCACGGGAGGTTATGTCGATAGTCAGCACATCTTCATACTCCTGCTTTTCCAGTTCTTTCAGCAGATCCATGACTATCTTGTCGCTGTAATCGTCCTCCGACCTGAGATCGGCGCCCGCATCACGGAAAGCGAATATCTCCTCATCGGTAAGCTCTTCGCCGTTGTCTATCCTGTCCTGTCCCGTATAGAACCTGAACCCTGTTATCACGGGTATGCCCCCTGTGGGTGCGGGGTTGTCGGCTTCAAGTATCCTGCCCGAGGTGCTGAGCACATAGTACCCGCCCTCGTATTCGATGTCAGCGGCCTTGACCGCCTCGGTGCAGTCTATTACCACTGTAGAAGGGTAAGACTTTGTCACCTTTACCTTGTCGATATACACCAGGTTATCCGTCAGCCTTTTTTCGGCACGGGCAACATCTGTCCGCACCAGGTTCATATTATCGTAAATGCCGCCCACGCTGACTATCTGGTCCTCGGTATAAAGGGTGACGCCCTTTATCTCCACCTCGCTGACGTTGAAGAACACCGTCATGCAAAGTATGAGTATTATCACCGCCGCGATGACTGCTGCCGCCGCATAAAGCACCCGCAGATCCAGCTTGCGCCCCGCCCGTCGGGGCGTCATGGCAGGTATGGGCTCATTGTCATTTCTGCTTCTCATTCCGTTTACATTCCTCTGCTAAGTATTTCCGTAAATTTTTACAACACAGACGGGTCTGTCCCGCCCTATCTTCTGTATATGTCATCTGCGGCGGATATCAGCCCCCACCGACTCCAGCACCCGTTCTATCTGCTCGTACCCTCTGTCGATGAAATGCACATTACCCACCGAAGATGTTCCCTCGGCTCCCAGTGCCGCTACCGCCAGGGCTGCGCCGCCTCTCAGGTCATGGGCCCGCAGGCTCGCCCCGCAAAGCTTTTTCACACCCTGTATCACAGCCGTCCTGCCCGACACCTTTATGTCAGCCCCCATGCGTACAAGTTCGTCCACATGGCAGTACCTGCTCTCGAAAATATTTTCAACTATCATGCTGCTGCCCTGTGCCGTAGCCAGCGCCGCCATTACCACCGCCTGCGCGTCGGTAGGGAAGCCCGGGTAGGGCATGGTCCTTATGACCCGCACAGCCCTCAGCGGTCTGCTGCAGCTTATGAATATCCTGCCCTCGGGACAGTACACCCCTGCGCCCATTTCCTCGAACACAGCCGTTACCGCCCTGACGTCTTCACAGCGCACGCCCAGCAGCCCCAGCTCGCCCCCTGTGGCAGCCGCAGCCGCCATGTAGGTCGCAGCAGCTATCCTGTCGGGCATGACCTCATATTCGCACCCATGGAGCTTTTTCACGCCCCGTATGCGAATGGTGCTGCACCCCGCGCCCTTTATGTCAGCGCCGCAGCAGTTCAGAAAATCTGCCAGGTCCTTTATCTCAGGTTCTCTGGCGGCATTGCGCAGGAGAGTTTCCCCACTGGCGCAGGCTGCTGCCAGCATGACGTTCTCGGTGGCGCCCACCGACGGGAAAGGCAGGTCTATCACCGCACCCTTAAGTCCCCTGGGACAGCTGCAGCTTATCCGCCCATGTTCCTCGGTCATTCTGACACCCAGCTGTTTCAGGGCAGCCAGATGCATATCTATGGGCCTGGGACCCAGCTCACAGCCACCGGGGTAGCTAAGCTCGCATTTTCCTGTTCTTCCCAGTACAGCCCCGAGAAAAACTATGGAGCTTCTCATCTCCCGCATAAGCTCCTCGCTTATCCGCCAGCCCGCCGCATCAGCTGAGTCTGTCACGACCCTGCCCCCGCGGAAGCTGCATTTGCAGCCCAGTTCATTAAGTATCCTGCAGGCGGCAAAAACGTCCGTAAGCTCGGGGCAGCGTCTAAGCACCGTTTTGCCCTCCGCCAGCAGGCAGCCTGCCAGCAGGGGCAGCGCACTGTTCTTCGCCCCCTGCACCTTTATCTCGCCGCACAGCCGTTTTCCGCCATTTATGATAAGCCTCTGCATAAGCCCCGCCCCTTTTTTCAAAGTATGACTTATCTTATGCAGCGGCCCCCGCTTTTGTTAATCAGCCGTTTATGTGAACGGTGACATTATCCGATATGAACAGGAAAGCGGGCAGGCAGGGAACATACACGTTTCTTGCGATACGCTTTTTAGCCCCCGAGGTGGAAAGCACCATGCCCGTCACACACTCGTCCAGCTCTTCATCTGTCATATCAGCCACATTTATCATCATTTCTATCTTGACGTCCTTGCCTGTAAAGCCCTCGATAGTATCACCGATGACCTTGCCGCTGCCCTCCTTGGTGGCAGCCCTGGCAGTGGAGGTCACATAGCACACCTTGTCGGTATACTTTTTGGGAACGTGTACCGCCTCATACTGGGGTATAGTAACCTCAAAGGGAGAAGAGTTCTGCACATGGACAGTCATCTCTATGACCCTGTAGCTCTCGTTTTTCTCGGAGGAGAAAGCCTCGGGGCTATACACCGAATAATTCGACAGCGCAAAGGACTTGAACTCGGTCATGCCCATTTCCGCAAAGATATTTCTGCCATAGTCCACCTCGGTCTTCTCGGTGGTGCTGTTCATCAGCGGCGGCAGGAAAAGCAGTGCGCAGCCCAGCAGCACCAGCGCCACGGTTATCCATATAATGACCTTCTTGCGCTCAACGTAAGATGAACCCACCTTGACGCCCTGGTGCAGTGCATCGGGGGCTTTCTTTGTGGTATCCTTCTTCGGTATGAAGCTGTCCTCGGGGTCGCCCTCCTCGGCGTGCCTTGCCTTTATCTTCTGCTCGGCACCCTCATACTTGGTGCTGGCCGCCCCGAATCTTGTCTGTTTGGAATATCTGCTGTCGGAGAATATCTCATCTGCCGCAGCATTTATACCCGAGCTGCTTTTGTACCCCGGGTCTCTCAGGCTTTTGAGGTCCACAGTATCAGGCACTTTCAGGCTGTCCATAGAAGCAGCACCGTGTGAACGCTTGGTCTGTAAAGTCTTATCTATTGCCAAATCTTCTCATTCCTTATATTTTTACTTGTATACTTCTCTTTACTTCTTCTTTTTCTTGATGAGGGGCTCAAGGCAGCCCATTATGCGCTCTTTGGTATCCTTGATGTGGAGCGCCGCAGCCTTTTCGGAGCATTCTTTCATCTTGTCGGGGTGGTCGAGGTAATCCTTTACTGCCCCGATGAATTTTTCTTCTGTCAGATCTTTTTCTTCTATGACCACACCTGCCCCTGCGTTCTGCAGGACCATTCCGTTGTGGTACTGGTGGTTCTCAGCCACCCAGGGCGAGGGTATCAGCACCGAACATCTGCCCAGCGCTTCTATCTCTGCCAGCGAAGCCGCACCGCACCTTGATATTATCAGGTCGCAGGCAGCCATAGCATTGGGCATATCCACATAGCTGTCCGCCCGCAGATGATCGCTGCCCCTGAGCTTTATGCCCATTTTCTCGCAGTCGTCGATATAATTTGCGTAATCCTTATAGGTGCCGTAGGAGTGGATATGATAGACCTCCACGCCCTCCTTCTGGTACCATTTGAAAAGCTTCATGATATTCTCGTTGAGAACCTTTGAACCCAGGCTGCCCCCCGCAGAAAGCACTACCTTTGCATCAAGGGGTATGCCCAGCTTTTTCCTGGCCTCCTCCTTTGATATCCTGCCGAAGCCCCCTCTTACGGGGAGCCCCGTTACCACGCATTTTTTTGCATTGGGGAAATTCTTCCTTGACTCTTCCACCGTCATCATGACCACATCGACTTTCTTTGAAAGCAGCTTGTTGGTCACGCCTGCGAAAGCGTTCTGCTCATGCACCGCAGTGGGTATGCCCATTTTAGCGGCCGCCCTTACTATAGGTCCGCTGACATATCCCCCTGTGCCGATGACCAGATCGGGTCTGAAGCCCTTGATTATCTCCTTGCTGCGGCTGCCCGACTTTGCCAGGTACACCGCCGCCCTGAGGTTCCTCCTGATATTCTCAGCGTTTATCTGCCTCTGGAAGCCCTCTATCTTCAGGGGCTCGAATTTGTAGCCCGCCTTCGGGACAAGCTTGGCCTCCAGCTTTTCGGGGTTTCCTGCGAAGCATATCTCCGCATCGGGGTAGTTTTCCTTGATGATCTCAGCGATAGCCAGTGCAGGGTTAACGTGCCCCGCGGTGCCGCCGCCTGCCAGCAATACCTTCAACATACCAATATACCTCTTTTAAAATATAATTATTTCAGTTTATCATACTATTATACACTATTATTGTTAATAAAACAACCCCTTTTGTTGAACAGTTAACAAAATATAGCAAAACAGCGCCTGCGGCCGAAGACGCAGGCGCACAGTTCATCAGTAAAAATCTATGCTGTCGGGGTCACGCTCCACAGGCTCAGCCTTATAGGAAGCGGTGATGTTTTTGTACTCGACATCATCAAAAACCTTGGCTGAAAGGTCGTCCTTGTAGTCCTCGCTGTCCGAACCTATGCCGCCGATGATCTTGCCGTCGGCCACTGTGAACATAGTTTCAAAGGCCCCGGCTCTGACCCAGCTGACCAGTGCCACAGGGGTGCCGTTGTTGTAAGCATCTGTCAGGCAGGGTATCTTGCCTATATTGAAGCCCCTCACAGGCTTGCCCTCGCAGAACAGCTGTATGAATTCATTCTCACCTGCTGCCGTGTTCGTTACTATGTATACATAGCAGTCTGACAGCTCCGCCTTCTTGCCGTGGTCGGAAACGTAAAGAGGCAGAGGGTCACTGTATGCCAGGTCCTCAGCGGGAGTGCCGATGCCCTCCTCCTCCGCCACCCAGCCGTTTTCTCCCTCAACGAAGAGAAATTTGTTCATCAGGGTGATATCATTTTCGATACCTGCGGCATCGGGCAGAACATCATCAAGGGTCAGGGCGCTTTCCTCCCCGCCCTTGTCAGTACTATTTTCAGCCGCAGCAGAGCTTGCTGTGGTTTCGGCCGTACTGCTTTCTTCGGCTGCACTGCTTTTTTCGGAAGTATCGCTGCAGCCCGCAGCCGTGAGCATGACCGAGGTGATGAGCGCGAAAACAAAAAACTTTTTCATGGATATACCCCCGTTCTATACCTGCTATTTCTTTATGTGTCCCTGACGGGAAATGTTCAGCAGTATGCCCATTTCCGCCAGCTGTATTATCAGCGCCGTTCCGCCGTAGCTGAAAAACGGCAGCGATATACCTGTGTTGGGGAAGCTGTTTGAAGCCACCATTATATTCAGGAAAGCCTGCAGGCCTATCTGTATGGTTATGCCTGCCGCCACCAGCATACCGAAACGGTCCTTTGCGTTTGCCGCAATGTAGAAACCTCTCAGCACGAAGATAACGAAAAGCACCACTACCACCAGGGCGCCCACAAAGCCCAGCTCCTCGCAGATTATAGCGAATACGAAGTCGTTCTGCGCCTCGGGCAGGTAGAGGAACTTCTGCCTTGATTCACCGAAGCCCAGGCCGAACCAGCCTCCCGAGCCTATGGCCACCAGGGAGTTGTAGGTCTGCCAGGTGGAGTTCTGTATATCGCCCTCAGGGTTTTTCCAGCCGTTTATTCTCTCCTGTATATAGGAGAATTTTCCTGCCAGTATCAGCAGCAGGAGCAGCAGCGCTGCCACCAGTGCCAGCACGCCTATGAATTTCCAAAAGGTCTTGGCGGGCATACCGCTGACGAACATCATGCTGACGCCGATGACGCCTATTATCAGCACCGCCGAAAGGTGTCTCTGCAGACCCAGCACGATAACGGTAAGACCCATGATGACAGTAAAGGGCACCACGCAGAATTTCCAGTTATCAAACTTTGGGAAGTTTACCGCCATGATGTAGGCGAAGATCACGATGAATGCGACCTTCAGCAGCTCCGACGGCTGGAACTGGACGAAGCCCAGGTCTATCCATCGGCTTGCGTCCGCCGTGGCAGACCCGAAGAAAGCCGCATATATACAAGCCCCGTACATGACGATATAGAACAGGTAGCAGATCGCCGTGTTCTGAAAAAAGTGGTAATCCAGCGCCGAAACGAAAAGCATGACGCATATGCCTATGCCCGCGAAAAGCAGCTGCTTCTTCGCATAGAAATAGCCGTCCCCCGCATCGTTGAGTCCCCAGGCGTAGGAGGCCGAGAACATCATCAGCACCCCGAAGCCCAGCAGTACCATTATCAGTATAAGAAACGGCATATCCACACCGTTGCGTATGGACTTGAAATTGAAGTTCAGTTTCTTTCTTGCCTGTGCCACGGGCTGCCGCGCGAGCAGCCTGTTATTCAGTGTAAGACCGCCGTCACGGTCACGGTATATACCCTTGTCAGCCATTAATGCTGTTCCTCCATTCGGTATGGCAGGCTATATGACCAGCCTTGCCTCATATATGCTGTAAGCCGCCGCCCCAATGCAGAAAAGTGCCTGCGCCGCCGTCATCACCGCCATTATCCTGCTGTCTGTCCAGCCGATGTTCCTCAGGTGTTCATGAACGGCTGCGCCCTTGAGCAGCAGCTTCTTTTTTCTCTTGAATACCGCCCGCTGCAGTACATACGCAGCAAGCTCCGCCAGCGGTACCGCACAGGCGAAAAGCACTGCGCCGTGCAGGCCTGTTACAGCCAGTATACCGCACATCAGCCCTCCCATGAACAGCCCGCCTGACTGCCCCGTGAAAAGCTTTGAGGGCTTCATGCCCCATATGAGGTACCCCGCACAGCTTCCCGCTGCGCAAAGGCATAAAAGTCTTGTATCTTCCCGCCGACCGTCACCGAAGGCTGCGGAAAGCCCCAGATATCCCACGAACATGACCATGGCGCAAAGCCCGTCAACTCCCGTGGAATGTATGCCGTGCTGACAGTCGCAGCACTCTGCGGCAGTTATCAGCACTGTCATCAGCAGGGCGTTCAGCGGCACCGCCGCCATACCAAGGTCGATATAGCCCCACCTGAAAGGCAGCAGCAGCATATCGCAGCTGTACCCGAAAAGCTCCATAAGCTCGGCAAAGCAAATGCTCAGCACCAGCTTTATCATCAGGCGGTAGCGGCTTTTTATGCCTATGCCCCGCCTTACATCTCTGTCGTAGTCCTCTGCCAGCCCCACCGCTGTCAGCAGGCCCGTGAACATTATTATGCACACCAGCCCCGTCAGCTGACGGCTGTCAAGGCCGCTTACCGCAGCCGCCGCAAAGCAGGCTATGACAAAGTTTATGAACATAAGCGCCCCGCCTCCCCTGGGCTCTGAGCCGTCCTGTCTGAAACGGTCGCCTATGTATATCTCAAATTTTCCCGTCTTCATACTGCGGAAGAGGGGTATCATCAGCCGCCCCAGCAGCCCGCCCACGGCCAGCTGCAAGGCAAACAGGATAAATGTCAGCTTCACGCTTGCTTTATCGCCTCGTAAACTTCTTCCAGCTTCATGCCGCGGCTGCCCTTGAACAGCACAGCGTCACCCTCGCTGAGTATCTCTTTCAGGTAAGCCGCCAGCTCCTCGCGGCTGTCAAAATGTCTGGTGTTCTCCCTGTCGAAGCCCTTGTCGCAGGCACCCTCTATGTAATAGGCCGAGTTCTTGCCGAAGCACAGCAGCAGGTCTGTCTTCGAGTTCTTCACATATTCGCCCACTGTCCTGTGATACCTTGCGGAACCCTTGCCCAGCTCCAGCATATCTCCCAGCACAGCTATCCTCCTGCCCCGTACAGATATCTGGCTCAGCACCGAAAGGCTGGCCTTCATCGAATCGGGCGCAGCGTTGTAGCAGTCAAGCACATAGGTGCAGCCGCCCTTGCTGATGATGTTCTGCCTCATGCCCTCAGGCCTGAAATCAGCCAGACCTGCCAGTATGTCCTCGTTCTCCATGCCCAAGGCAGCACCCACACAGAAAGCGGCCAGCGCATTTTTTACATTGTGTTCGCCCAGGCAGTTTATCCTTGCGCAGAGCTTCTCGCGGTTGTAGTGTATGGTGAAGCTTATGCCCTTGCTGTCAGCAGCTATATCTGAGGCATAAACATCGCAGTCCTTTTTGGATACCGAGTAGTACCATACCTTTCTGTCGCCGTAGACCTGTGCCTTTGAAAGTATCCTGTCATCTCTCGAAAGTATCAGGGGCGCATCGGCGGAGGCACCGTCCAGTATCTCCATCTTGGCTTTCAGTATGCCCTCCTGGGAACCCAGATTTTCAATATGCGAAACACCTATGTTCGTGATAACACATACAGTGGGCTTGCAGCTGGTGGACATTCTTGATATCTCGCCCTTGTGGTTCATGCCCATTTCTATAACAGCTGCCTTGTGGCTGCTGTCCAGCTCCAGCAGAGTTTTTGGCATACCCACCTCGTTGTTGTGGTTGGCCTCGGTCTTCAGTGTCTTGAAGCTTTTTGAAAGCACCGACCAGATCATTTCCTTGGTGGTGGTCTTGCCTACGCTTCCTGTAATGCCTACCAGCGGTATATCGAACCTGCTGCGGTAATATGAGGCTGCGTCCAGCAGTGCCTGCCTTGTGGAATCGACGATAAGGCACCTTGCCCCTGCCACGGGCCTTTCGGTAACAACTGCCACCGCACCCATTTCCATGGCCTTTGCCGCAAAATCATGTCCGTCGAAGTTCTCGCCCTTAAGTGCTATGAACAGCGAGCCCTCGGTTATAGTTCTGGTATCTGTGGAGATATCCTTCACCTCCACATCAGCAGGGTAGCCGTAGCTTCCCCTCACCGCATTTATTACTTCAGAAAGCATTATCTTTTCCATTGCTTTACCACCTCTTGGAATTTTTCACCGTCACCCGTACAGGTCACAGCTCTTTGAGCGCCTCTGCAACTACCTCACGCTCATCAAAGTGTATCTTCACGCCGCCTGCCAGTATCTGGTAGTCCTCGTGACCCTTGCCTGCCAGCACGATGATATCGTCCTTCTCGGCATTCTTTATAGCCCAGTGTATGGCCTCACGCCTGTCGGTTATGCGGATATAGGGCGTTTCCTTGTCCCTGAGGCCCTCCAGCACATCGTTTATGATATCGTCGGGGTCTTCGTTTCTCGGGTTGTCCGAGGTAACTATGAGGAAATCAGCGTGTTCCGCCGCTGCTGCCGCCATGGGCGCACGCTTGGTGCGGTCACGGTTTCCGCCGCAGCCGAAGAGGCATTTCACTTTGCCGACAGCACCGTCCTTAATGGCAGAAAGCACGTTTATCAGGGCATCGGGGGTGTGTGCGTAGTCGCATATCACCGTGAAGTCCCGTCCCGTAGGAACTATCTCAGCCCTGCCTCGGACACCATGTATGTTCTCAAATTCCTTTATGGTCCTGCAGGGGCCGTAGCCCAGCACCTCCATGCAGGCTATCACAGCCAGCGAGTTTGATACATTGAAAAGTCCGGGCATATTGAAGCTAACGTTCTTCTTGTTGCTGCCGTCATCGAAAACGTACTTTACCCCCGTAGTGCTGAGCATGACGTCCTCCGCCATGAAATCAGCGCTGCCGTTGACCGAGTAGGTCTTGCAGGGGCAGGGTATCTCTCGGGTGTAGCGTACACCGTGTTCGTCGTCGATGTTGATTATAGCTGTATCGGATATATCAAAAAGCAGCTTTTTCGCCTGATAGTAGTTTTCCATAGTCCCGTGGACATCCAGATGATCCTGGGTCAGGTTCGTGAATATGCCTACCTTGAAACGGCAGCCCTGCACCCTCTTCTGCTCCAGTCCCTGAGAGGATACCTCCATTACAGTGTACCTGCACCCTGCGTCTGCCATTTTTCTCAGCAGCTCAAAGAGGTCGTAGGGCTCGGGGGTAGTCCTTGCAGTAGGGAAGACCTCCTCACCTATCTCGTTCTGGCAGGTGCCTATAAGTCCCACCTTGCAGCCGAAGCCGCTCAACACCTTCTTGATGACGGTGGTAATGGTGGTCTTGCCGTTGGTGCCTGTTACACCTATCAGTTCTACCTCTCTTTCGGGGTGGCCGAACCATGCAGCGCAAAGCCTGGGGAAAGCAGCTCTGGTGTCCTCCACCAGTATCTGTCTTTCCAGCCCCAGGTCACGCTCGCAGACCACTGCGGCGCAGCCCTTGTCCAGCATCTGCTGTGCGGCATCGTGTCCGTCAAAGGTCTTGCCCTTTATGCACACGAACAGGCTGCCCTCCCTGACCTCGCCTCTCGTATCCGAGGTCAGACCCGTTATTTCCATATCGGGCAGAGCAGTTTCTGCCACATCTTTTATAAGCTCGTAAAGTTTCATTATGCTCATTCCCTTAAATAATTTTACTGCGAAGCGACTTCCATGGTCGCAAATGTTACCGTTACCGCCGTACCCAGAGGAACGCTGGTGCCGGGTTCGTAGGTCTGGTCGTCCAGTGCATAGCTGACTTCTTCTGCAGCCGCAGCGCCCTCAGCTATGAGGTTCAGGCCGTACATATCCAGTGTTTCCTTGGCCTGGCTTCTGGTAAGGCCCTGTATATTGGGCACTGTTACCTTTTCGATCTCAGCCTTCTGGTCGGTGTACAGCACTACAGAACCGCCGTGTTCTATCTTGACGCCTGCGGGCATCTGCCTGAGTACAGTTTCGCCCTCGCCCTTGACCTTTACAGTAAAGCCAAGCTCTTCCAGTGTCTTCTGTGCGTCCTCAACAGTGTAATACTGCACGTTGGGCACATTTATGGAAACTGTTTCCAGTTCCTCCTCTGTATAGTTGGGGAACATACCCATGTAGGGCAGCACCTCGCTGAGTACCTCCTGGCAGATAGGCGCAGCCACCTGGCTTCCGTAGAACTGTTCGCCTGTAGGGTGGTCCACCATTACCAGCATGATCACCTGGGGGTCTTCCGCAGGGGCAAAAGCGCAGTAGGAACCCACATAGGTATCGCCCTTTGCGTTTTCGTCCAGCTTCTGTGAAGTACCCGACTTGCCGCCTATGCTGTAGCCGGGGATATAGCAGTTGGAGCTCTTGTTCGTTTCAACAACGCCCTTCAGTATCTCTCTCATCTGTGCCGAGGTCTCTTCGGAGATTATCTGCCTTTTTACCTCGGTATCGTTTCTCTTTACCACGTTGCCGTTCTGGTCGGTCACGCTGCCCACAACTCTCGGCGTCAGCACATAGCCTCCGTTTACCGCCGCAGAAACGGCAGTTATCATCTGTATGGGTGTTACCTTGTTGGTCTGGCCGAAAGCTGAGGTCGCCAGTTCAACGGGACCCAGCCAGTTCAGCGAGTGGATATTGTAGGAATTTACCTCACCGGGCAGGTCAATGCCTGTCAGTTCATTATAACCGAAACCATCAAAATACTTTGTAAAATTATCTGCACCCAGCTTAAGGCCTATCTGCACGAAGGCAGGGTTGCAGGAGTTCGCCATGGCCTCCGCCAGGTTCTGTCCGCCGTGGTCGCCTGTGGTCCAGCAGGATATCTCTCTGTCCTCCACGTTTATGTGGTTGTTGCAGTAGAAGATATCGTTCATGGTTATAGCCTTTTCCTCCAGCACCGCTGAGCCTGTGATTATCTTGAATACCGAACCGGGGAAGTACAGTTCCGAAACGCACTTGTCCTTCCACTGCAGGCTCCAGGCATCTCTCCTTGCGTCCTCGTATTCATCGGTGCCTTTCAGGGCAGCCAGTTCTTCGGCCACCTGCTTGTCGGTCAGCACTGAGGGCTCGTTGGGGTCGTAGCTGTAGGCAGTAGCCTCCGCATAGACCTCGCCCGTCTTGGGGTTCATGATGATACCGCAGACCCTGTCCGTAGGCAGGTTCTCCTCATAGGCCTTCTGCAGGCCTTTTTCCAGCATATACTGTATGTTTATGTCGATGTTCAGGTTGAGGTCGTTGCCGTTCTGCACATCGTAGCTCTGCTTGTACCTGTAGGGGATATCATTGCCGTCCTTGTCCTTGGCAGTGATGACTCTTCCGTCAACGCCTTTGAGGTAGTCGTCGTAATAGGCCTCCAGCCCGTACACGCCGTCATCGTTGTCGTTGATATATCCCAGCACATTGGCAGCCAGCCCCTCCTGGGGGTAAACGCGCCTTGTCTGGGGCTCGCCTCTTATACCGTCTATGTGCAGCTCTGTCAGCTTTGCCTCTATCTCGTCACGGGTAGCCTTTTCTATCTCCGATCTCAGCACGATGTACTGGCTCGAAGTATCGCTCAGCTTCTCCCTGACCTCCTTGGTGTCCAGCTGCAGCTTCACCGCCACGAACTCCACCAGTTCATCGAAGGTCTGCTGGCCCGTCTTGGCTTCTGCCAGCTGTTCCTGATATTTTTCCTTTTTCTTCAGGTCATCCGCCTTGGCTATGGCTCCGTTGAGTTCCTCTATCCAGTCATCTCTCTTGTCGCACTGCTGCTTGAGCATGACAGGGTCAACGTAGATCTTGTACACCGTGGCGCTCTGTGCAAGCACATTGCCCTTGGCGTCATACATGGTACCTCTCGAAGCGGTGACTACTGTGGATTTCAGCTGCTGTGAATTAGCCAGCTCCTTCCACTTTGCCCCCTCTTTGATAGATACCTTCCATATGCCCCATATCATGTATATCAGCAGCACCAGCACTGGCAGACACAGCCATATGGTGAGCCTTGTTTTCATTTTAAGGCTGGGCTTATCGGTCATTGTAAAGCATACCTCCGTAACAAAAAATGCCATTTTAAAATAGAACAAGAAAGCTAAGCACATTTCGGGTACTTAACTTTCTTTTATAATATATGTCCTAAAGTCCTATATATTCCGCCAGTGAATTGAACCATTGCTTTATGCGGACGAAAGCGTCTTCGTCCCCGTCGTTCTTCACCTCAGCCACTGACGGTGTTTCGACCTCTATGTACTCTATCTGTGATTTATCCAGCTTCTGCAGGCCAAGGTCATCTCTGGCATATTCCTCCACCTTGGTCATGTTCATGCGCTCAGCTATCTCTGACTGCATACTTACGTTCTCGTTCTGTATGAGAGCCAGCTCCTTTTCGAGACCTGCCCTTTCGTTATACAGCCTGGATATCTCCACCTTGCCGTAGATAAGGCTTCCCATAAGGGTAACAGCTATGCTGAGAAGTACAGCCCATGCCAGCTTTGCAGGCAGGCTCATAGCGGGCGCAGACTTTACCTTGTTCTTTCTGCGCTCCTCCTCGCGGACAGCTTCGTCCTCTTTCTCCTCATGCTCCTGCACAGGCTCCTCATAGGGCATTTCCAGTTCATGTGCCAGGTTGCCGCGGTCATTGTATTTTACCATCTATATACACCTCTGTATGCGCTTTTGGCGCACGGAAAAAATTTTTAACACAAGCGTCGTCTGTTTCTTTTGTTGTCTTCCGATGTTTCCTGCCCGCTATATTATCGGGTCATCTTTTTCTGCTTTTATCTTTTCTATTATCCTGAGCTTTGCGCTGTGCGCCCGTCTGTTCTCGGCGTTCTCTTTCTCGTCGGGTTCAATGGGCTTGCGGGTGATGAGCTTTCCTCTCGGTGTCCTTCCGCATACGCATACAGGGAAGTCAGGCGGGCATATACACCCCTGACAGAAGCTGCGGAAACGCTGCTTCACCAGCCTGTCCTCCAGCGAATGGAAGGTTATTATGCAAAGCCTCCCCCCCACGTTCAGCAGGTCGAAGGCCTTGTCAAGAGCCACGCTCAGGTGCTCAAGTTCGGCATTTACCTCTATCCTTATGGCCTGGAAAGTCTTCTTGCAGGGATTTTTGTCCCGCCTTGCCTTCTGGGGCACTGCGGACTTTATTATCTCCGCCAGCTCCAGCGTAGTCTCTATGGGCTTTTCCTGCCTTGCCTGAACTATCTTCTTTGCTATATTGCGGGAGAATTTTTCCTCCCCGTACTCGAACAGTATCCTCGCCAGGGTCTTTTCATCGTAGCTGTTCATCACATCTTTGGCGGAGATCCCCTCGCTGCTCATGCGCATATCCAGCGGCGCATCAGCGTGGTATGAGAACCCTCTCTCCGCATTATCCAGCTGATAGGAAGATACCCCCAGGTCCATGAGTATACCGTCAGCGCCCTCTATCCCCAGACGCTCGAATATCTCGTCCAGCTCGGAATAATTTCCTCTCACCACAGTTGCGGGCAGCCCAGCCAGCCTTTCAGTGGCAACAGCCACCGCCTCGGGGTCTCTGTCCACCGAGATGAGCCTGCCTGTGGTCAGCCTTTTGGCTATCTCACGGGAATGTCCCGCGCCCCCCGCAGTACCGTCACAATAGATACCCCCGGGGTTTATGTTCAGTCCTTCAATGCACTCGTTCAGCAGAACAGGTATGTGCTTGAATTCCATCTAGATCCCAACTCCTTCAAGAGCCTCCAGCAAAGCCGCATCATCAAGCTTGGCGCTGCGTTCTTCCCACCTGGCCTTGTCCCAGATCTCGCAGCGGTCTGTCAGACCCATGACGATTATCTCCTTTTCCAGACCCGCCCAGTCTCTCAGCGGCTGGGGGATAAGTATCCTGCCCTGCTTGTCCGCCTCGGCCTCAACGGCGCTGCCTGTAAAGAAACGGATTATATCCCGCCCCTGTGCCAGCGGCATTTCGCGGAACTTCTCATTCAGCCTGTCGAAGTCCTCCTGGGAGAACACCAGCAGACAGTGGTCTATGCCCCTGGTAACGATGAAGCGCTCACCGATGATCTCACGGAACTTTATGGGAAAACTCATGCGTCCCTTAACGTCCATGCTCTGATTATATGTACCCATCAGGGTCTTCAAAGCCAAGCGCTCACCCCCTCATTGACATCTTTCGCACAACACGGTGTCGTTTTGACACCCATTCGCACTTTTTACCACTATGACTATTATACAGTATAATGAAAAAAATTGCAATTGTTATTTTTCCCGAAATATCAATGAAGCAGGGAATTTTATTGTACTCTGCGGCGGCCGTTTGTTACACGGCGGCGCATTTTGTAACTTTTGAAAGGTCGTCTGTAACTTTTCTGTAATTTGTAAAATTTATATGAACTAAAACCGACCACAATATCTGGGTGTTTTTCCGAAATTTTTTTCGGATATCTAGTTGTCGTAAGTTGGTGAAGATCAATAAAATTACAAAAAAATTACACCTCAGGCTGTCACAAACGTATCACAGCACCTTTCTGTAAGATAATTGTACCACAATAACTGGTATTCGTCAATAGGTTTTGCGAAAAAAACACACTAAATGCAGAAACTTTCGCGCTTTATCGCTTTACTGTGTAATCTGATGTACAGTTGCAGATATCACTTGCGCCGAAAAACTAAAAAACGGTTACAAGACATTTTGTTAATCTCTTTAATTATTACAAAACCATGCTTTTCAAAAATTCACACTTTTTTCATGTCCCGCCCCCGTGAACATCTGCCAAATCAAACACTTCCGCCATATGCAGCCGAGTTTTCAACATCGATTTCGTCATCATGCACAAAAATAGAATGACCGCCCGCAGACGGTCATTCCTGTTGTTTTTTATCGCAGTTTCTTCTGCACCCGAATATATGCCGTGCTATCGGGCTTTTCGCTCATCTTCTGCCCGCAGCATATTCTCCCGCCTCTATATCAAGCACAGGGCGCGCAGGCTGTATCAGCGCATCTTCATACTGACATCTCCACATTACCTCATGGCTGATATTTCCGCTTTTATCAAGGCCGTCAATGGTCTCTCCGCTTTTTATGGGTGCGTTGTTGGCAAAGTTGTATATGCAGATATTGTAAACGTAATTCGTAACATCGTTGGGGTCAAGGCCGTTGAAATGCAGCTGCACATCGGGGAGGTCAACGGCGTACATACCCAGGGTATCCACCACCATGTCGCCGTTGGTGCCGCTTATGTTGAAAAATCTTGCGTTCACGCAGGTGAAGATGAACCGCTGATCTCTCGGCACTTTTCCGTTCAATAGCTTTTCGGGCAATATCAGCTTGCCCGCAGTAGGCGTCCATACTGCCTTGCACTGAGGGAAAAGCTCCAGCGCCACCTCCAGCATATCCATGAGCATCTCGCACCTGTCCCGATAGTCCAGTGCAGCACCGCCCATCATATCCGATATAAAGCAGCTGTACCTGCATTTATCGAGTATCTCTCCGCCATCGGGCATATCCCACAGCTGGGTGCGCACCAGTTCACCGTACTTGCTGCTGTCAAATTCAAGCCCCTGAGCCAGCAGTGCTATGGGGGGAATATCAGCGTCCTTGAAATGGGAAGTGTACTTCTTCACCGCACAGCTGAGCATTTCGCCCTCGCTGCTGACAGGGTCTATATCCCCGAATTTTTTCGCAGCCGCCTGCATAAATCTCTCAGGCTCGATAAGCTCGGGCTTCTCCTCAAACAGCAGGTATATCATCAGCATATTTGCAAATCCTGCCTGCTGTGAAAGATCCTGTTTCATCTCATCGCTCATGGTGTTGTCCTCCTTCTGTCATAAAGCTGTCATGCTTATTCTTCTATTATGCCGCCTAGCCCCAGCTTTACTATATTGCTGACCCTGCGGTTATCGCCGTCTATAAAAGCCTCCAGGTAGACTATCTGTCCCCGTCTGTCAACAGGCACAAGGTTCGGCATACCCTCGCCGAAGTTCAGGTCTGTCATGTAATTCATATAGATCTCCGTATTGTTTTTCATGTTTCTCTGACTTATGACCTCGTCGCCCTTTTTGTTCACCAGATAGAGATTTTTCAGCTCTCCCTCATCGGGGCGTGTGCTCCTCACCAGATACTCATGCTCATAGGTCAGGGTGAACATACTTGTGTAGTCGTCCGCAAAATCCTTGCTGCGGCCGTCCAGCTCGCAGATAAGGCCGCTGTGTTCATACAGCCTGACAGTATGTTCATTGTTCTCCCACAGCTTGTCTTTCAGTTCAAGCTGATCTTTCTTTGCCACCTGCGCAACGTTTTTTCCGTCCTTTTCAAGGGCATATTCAGGAACGGATACCCGCCCTCTGCTGTATCTGGATCTCCTCGAGTAGCTGTTATCATGAAAGGCGACCGTAAAACCGTCACCCTTCAGCTCATGGGAAGACAGTTCCTTCAGGTCCCTGCCGCAGTCTATGTACAGGCTTGTCAGCTTCATTATCCTGAGCCCCCTGTAGCCGTTCAGCTCCGTCTGTATATCCCAGCGGTTTTTGACAGGCTGTGTCAGCAGCATTATAACAGCGAAGAAAGCCGCGGCTATCATAGCCGCAGGCGAAAAGAACAGCTTGTCCTCAGACTTGTTCCGCCTGCCCAGCTTGTAGACCGACGACCCCGCAAAAGCTCCCAGCACCATAGCAGCGGCGCTCCCGAACTCCTCCGCAAGCTCAGCCCCCAGGAACTGCCGCACCTGTTTAAGCCCGTTGACACCTATGGCGGTATCCGGCGTGCAGTCTGCCTTATGCGCCGCCAACAGCATAGCCACAGTAAAGTACACCGCCGTCCCGATAAGAAAAGAGATAAACAATTTCGGATCAAATTTTTTTGTGTTTTTCATTGTCGCTTCCTCTGTTCGCCTTTAGTGTATCATTCTGTCCATGACTATTATATATCGAATTATCCTGCCTGTCAATACATGGAAAAGGCATGGCATACAAAAACGGCACCCACGGAAGTCCGTGAGTGCCGTCCGATATTTACAGTATATTACTTGGCCTTGCTGTCGATCTCCTCTTTCAGCTTGGCGATAGCGTCAGCTGCAGGCATAGCGGGCAGCTCGCCTTCCTTTCTTGAACGAACAGTTACCGTTCTGTCCTTTACCTCATTGTCACCGATGATGAACATATAAGGTACTCTGTCAAGTCTGGCCTGCTTGATCTTGGGGCCGATGTTGTCGTCCTCGCCGTCAACTTCAACTCTCATGCCCAGGTCGCGCATTTCCTCAGCCAGCTCGTAAGCGTAGTCGTTGTGCTCGGGCTTGATGGGCAGTATGCGCACCTGCTCGGGTGCCAGCCACAGGGGCAGCACGCCTGCGTACTTCTCTATCAGCAGTGCCAGCGTTCTCTCGTAGCAGCCTACGGAAGTTCTGTGTATGATGTAAGGCATCTTCATCTTGCCGTCCTTGTCCACATATTCCATGCCGAATTTCTTGGCTATCTGCATATCTATCTGTATGGTGATGAGCGTATCTTCCTTGCCGAATACGTTCTTTATCTGGATATCCAGCTTAGGTCCGTAGAAAGCAGCTTCGTCGATACCTATCTCGTAATCAAGACCGATATCGTCCAGTATCTTCTTCATGGCGCCCTGTGCTTCCTCCCACTGTTCAGCAGTACCCTCGTACTTGTTGTTGGGGTTAGCGGGATCCCACTGGCTGAAACGATAGCTTACGTCCTCTGCCAGACCGATAGTTTCAAGGCAGTACTTAGCCAGTGCCAGGCAGCCCTTGAACTCGTCCTCCAGCTGTTCGGGTCTGATGATAAGATGACCCTCGGAGATAGTGAACTGTCTTACTCTGATAAGGCCGTGCATCTCACCGCTGTCCTCCTTGCGGAACAGTGTTGAAGTCTCGCCCAGCCTCATGGGCAGATCTCTGTAGGAACGCTTTCTGTTCAGGAATACCTGATACTGGAAAGGACAAGTCATAGGCCTCAGTGCGAAGCATTCCTTTGTCTCGTCATCGGGGTCGCCCAGTATGAACATACCGTCCCTGTAGTGATCCCAGTGACCTGATATCTTGTAAAGCTCTCTCTTGGACATGAAAGGAGTCTTTGTCAGCTGGTAGCCTCTTCTGTACTCCTCGTCCTCTATCCAGCGCTGGAGAGTCTGTATGACCTTAGCGCCCTTGGGCAGCAGTATGGGCAGACCCTGGCCGATGTAGTCAACAGTTGTGAAGTATTCAAGCTCTCTTCCCAGCTTGTTGTGGTCACGGAGCTTTGCCTCTTCCATTTGCTTGAGGTGTTCCTCCAGCAGGGAAGCCTTGGGGTATGCAGTACCGTAAACTCTGCACATCTGTATGCCGTCCTCAGCCTTGCCCCAGTAAGCGCCCGTACACTGTGTCAGCTTTACTGCCTTGATAGGTGCCACGCTCATGATATGGGGGCCTGCGCACAGGTCAACGAAGTCGCCCTGCTTGTAGAAGCTTAGTTTTTCGCCCTGGCTGTCGTGCTTCTCGATAAGCTCCAGCTTGTACTTCTCGTTTCTCTCTGTCATGAGCTTTACAGCATCATCGTGAGAAAGCTCAAATCTTTCCAGCTCATTGCCTTCCTTGGCGAGCCTCTTCATCTCTGCCTGAAGCTTTTCCAGGTCAGCGGGAGTAAAGGGCTTCTCAACCTCAAAGTCATAGTAAAAGCCCGTTTCGGTAGCAGGACCTCTGCCCAGCTTGGCATCGGGGTACAGATTCTTTACAGCCTGTGCCAGCAGATGAGAAGCAGTATGCCAGAAGGTTTCCTTGCCCTGCTTTGAATCAAAGGTCAGCACCTCGAACTCGCAGTCGCTGTCGATGACAGTTCTCAGGTCCCTGACCTCGCCGTTTATCTTTACCACGCAGGCTGCCTTGTACAGCCCCATGCCTATGCCCTTGATTATCTCACCGGCGGGCATTGCCTGCTCGATCTCTTTTACCGAGCCGTCTTTTAACGTCAGTTTTATCATATCTATTCCGCCTTTCAATATCTGAGGTCTGCGTGGGACGAATGGCTGTTCCGGCAGACAAACTGCGCCCCGCCCGCCCACCCGCAGACTTTTGTTGTTTTAACTGTTATACTATCGATTTTCTGTAGTAGTCAGTGACATCACTGCCCAGCCGCTTGTATATCTCAGCCACACTGTCATTTGAGCCGAGAGTTTTCAGCTCGGCATCGGTCATGCCGATAAGCTCGATGAATTCCACCCTGCCGTTGGGGGTCTCAAGGGTGTTCACCGTGGGGTCGTTTATGCAGATGAAACCTGTCAGCGGTGACTTCTGCTCGTAGTCGATACCTGCGGTCTGGCCTGTGTAGATGTATTCGTTGTTCTGGAATATATCGCCGCTGCTGAAAGTGATCTTTGCTACCTGCTGAAGTATCCCCGCAACGCTTTTCAGCTCTTTTTCCTCGTTGGCAGGATCGTAGCAGCCCTTTTTCAGCTTGAAGGTCAGCTCAAAACCGTAGCCGCTCCACTCCTTGTCCTCGCTCTCCTTGTCATACAGCTCTGTAAGTCCGTAGCTGACAAAGTGCCAGAAATCACCGCCGTCATAGATGCTTATGCCGTTTAGCGGGTCATCACCGCCCAGCATATAGGGCACTATAGCGGCATAGTGCAGAGGGTTGGTCTGTCCGGGATATACCCTGTCAAATTCTTCGGTTATCGCGTCCCAGCCGGGCGCAAGCTCTTCTTCGTCTGCCATTTGCGTTTACCTCCTTGTCAGTCTGCGTCAAGGACAGTCCTTACAACTGCGGTGCCTGCCAGCGGGTCGCTGTTCTTGTCTGCCTTTTTGGGTGAGCCTGCGGGCATTATCTTGAATACATACGCATACACCCAGAAGCACAGCAGCAGTACGCTGAGTATGTTCGCAGTTGTGCTGAGTCCCTTGGTCAGTGATTTTTTTACTACGAATTTGATCTTCTTTCCCCTCTTCTCACGGCTGAGTGCGTTGAAAAAGCTGAGAAACCAGAACGAACCTATCCATATCGGCACGAACATCAGAAATCCGAAGGTGTAGGTTATCCTCTGCTTGTAGGCCATGAAAGATACCACACCCGCAGCTATGCAGGCTGCGATACATATGATGTAGCAAATTATGGCCAGGGTCTTTCTCCCGTTCATTTTACTTTCTCCTCTCGAAAATTATCACAAGTCTATATTTTTATAGCAGAAATACGTTCCTGCTGAAACGGCATCGTCATCATAGCAGAAAAGCGACAGCCTGTCAAAGCGGAATTTCACGGGCGTGAAGCCTTCCCTGAGCAGCCTGTGAGCTTTCTCGAACTTCTCATAGGGCGCTATGCCTATGGCAAGGGTGGTGTGGAAGATGTAGTCATCATCATGCTCCGCAGGGCATTCTCCGAAGGCCTTTTCCAGCTGTGAGAACAGCCTTTTCTGTAAAGCGGGCAGCCGTTCATCTGCGGCGGCTCTCAGCATTATACAGCCCGAGTCCACACCGCCTATGACGCTGTTCCGGAAAAGCAGCACATCGTCAAAAAGCAGCTCCATAGGGCGCACCGTAAGGGCAAAGCTGTCAAAGAACTCCTCGGCACTTTCAAGACTTCTTATCGCAAAGGGCTGCTTTAATGATACATGGAAAGGCAGCCTTGCCATCTCAAACCCCGTGCCTGCGCACCTGTGAGCGGCAAGCATGGCTTTAGCCCCGTAATTTTGCATCTCGGCATCTCCCGTAAGAACTATGGTCGCTTTCACAGCCGCCGCCCTCCTTATGAAAATAAAAAGTCCCATGCGAGAAAAATTCTCACATGGGACGCAATAAACGTGGTTCCACCCAGCTTCGCACAGCACGGCATATATCCGCACCATACCTCATTAACGTCTTTAACGCAGAACTGCGGCGTGTATTGGACGCACTCGGGGGCGGTGTCCTTGCTGCTTTTGCCTGCCGTAATTTCAGCACCATACGGCTCTCTGTGAAGCACTTTTTCTGCAGTGCGGCTTCCCCGTCATAGATTTCTCCTATAACAGTACGGCTCTGCCATACCTGCTATCATTCTAGCACCTTATCCTCCTTTTGTCAAGTGGGATTTTCGCCCCTGTTCAAAAAAAATTTGTTTTTTTGGTAGAATAACTAAAAAACACCTTGACAATTTCAGCGTTTTGTTATACAATAATATTATGCATTATATTTTTTATCGGTCTGCCGTGAAGGCAGAGGAGCAAAGTCCGTAAAAACCTTGGGACGGCGCTGCTCTGACAGGGACGGCGGTTGATCATAAAATAAATCATGCTAAATGTATCTTTACAATTTAATATCGGGCAGAGGCTTTCCCTCGGCAGAAAAATGCCGCAAGGTGAAGGGGAAAGGCTCTGTACTTTCAAGAAGGAGGAATGCTATACAATGATAGGTGCCGGATTAGCAGTTGCACTTTGTGTAGCGGCTCTTGTTCTTGGCGCGGCCATCAGCGGCTACATTTGTTTTAAGAAAGGTATCGACTACCGCAAGGAAACTGCCGAGGCAGCCATAGGTTCGGCTGAGGCGGAAGCGGGGAAGATAGTCGAGGAAGCAAAGAAGGAAGCCGAAACTCTGAAAAAGTCTGCACTGGTGGAAGCAAAGGACGAAATACATAAGTCCCGTCAGGAAACCGAAAAAGAGCTGAAAGAAAGAAGAAGTGAAGTATCCAGACAGGAAAGAAGGATCCAGCAGAAGGAAGAGAGCATCGACAAGAAGCTGGACAATCTGGAGAAGAAGGAAGAAACACTTCAGAAAAAGCTGAAGTCCGCCGACGAGAAGGTGGCTGAGGCTGAGCGTATCAAGCATTCACAGCTGGATATGCTGGAGAAGATCTCAGGGCTGACAGTGGAGCAGGCCAAGGAATACCTGCTGAGCCAGCTGGAGGGTGATCTTGTCCACGAAAAGGCCGTCAAGATCGCGAACTATGAGTCGCAGATCAAGGACGAGTGTGATGCCAAGGCAAGGCAGTATATCTCGCTGGCTATTGCGAGATGTGCGGCAGATCAGGTGTCCGAGACAGCTGTATCTGTTGTGGCGCTGCCCAACGATGAGATGAAGGGCAGGATAATCGGCCGTGAAGGCAGAAATATCCGTACCATCGAAACTCTCACAGGCGTTGACCTGATAATCGACGACACTCCCGAAGCTATCACCATTTCCTGCTTCGATCAGGTAAGGCGTGAGGTCGCAAGGATAGCCCTTGAAAAGCTTATCCAGGACGGCCGTATACACCCCACCCGCATCGAGGAGATGGTAGAGAAGGCCAAGCGTGAGGTAGAGCTGAAGATCAAGCAGGAGGGCGAGAGAGCAGTGCTGGAGACCAACGTACACGGTCTTAATCACGAGCTCATCAAACTGCTGGGAAGACTTAGGTTCCGCACCAGCTACCGTCAGAACGTGCTCAATCATTCTATCGAGGTGGCACATCTGGCAGGCATGATGGCATCAGAGCTGGGAGTTGACGCTAATCTCGCCAGAAGAGCAGGACTGCTCCATGATATAGGCAAGGCGCTGAGCTACGAGATCGAAGGATCCCATGTACAGATCGGTGTCGATGTATGTAAGAAGTATAAGGAGAGCCCCGACGTTATCCATGCGATCGAGGCACACCACGGCGACGTTGAAACAAGAACTGTCGTTGCAGCACTGGTACAGGCCGCAGATGCCATATCTGCCGCAAGACCCGGTGCAAGAAGCGAGAATTACGAGAACTATATCAAGAGGCTCCAGAAGCTCGAGGAGATCTGCACTTCCTATGACGGCGTAGAGAAATCCTACGCTATACAGGCAGGCAGAGAGGTAAGGATAATGATCCAGCCCGACAAGATCAACGATGAAAAGATGGTGCTTGTCGCCAGGGAGATCGCCAAGAGGATAGAAACAGAAATGGACTATCCCGGACAGATCAAAGTCAACCTTATCAGAGAGAGCCGCGTAGTGGAGTATGCAAAGTAAGGCTTAAAGAGGCGGACAGGGCGACCTGTCCGCTTTTTTGTTAGATGAAAGGGAAAAGCCCTGCGGGGCAGATTCGGAGGCTGTGTTATATGGCTAAAATTGATAAAAAGGAAGATAAGCTGAACAAGGGGCACAAGCACTTGTTCGGCACTACCGAGAAGTCGGATTTTATACTGAATATGGACATGAACGGGGCACAGCGTATGTGCAGCCGTTTCTGTATGCTGGCTGTGGCTATAGTCACGCTGGTGCTGATACCCGCTTACTATACCCAGCGGGTGGTCATGTATGTTGAGGAAGAGATACCCCACTACCTCAGCGATAATTTTATTTTCTATGCCGCGTCTATGGTCATGCTGGCAGGGGGCGTGGGATACCTGGTGTTCCATGTGGCAAGGCAGAAGGGTCTTGTGGATATAAAGAACAACAGGCTGCTGGCACTGCCGCTGGCGGTAATGGTGACTACCCTCATATCCTCCCTGACTGCTGTGAGCATACACGACAGTATACTTGGCTACATAGGCAGACATGAGGGCTTTCTCATGACCTTCGGCTGCTTCGGGCTCTTCGCCGTGGCAGCAGCCCTGGGCGACAAGGACAACAAGAAAAAACTGGCAGACTTCATCGTGGGCGCAGGGGCGCTGCAGGGGCTGGCCGGCATACTTGAAGCCGTACCCGCAACTTCGGGGATAATGCATAATTTCTTCGGGAAGCTCTACCTCAGGCCGGGCACCGCAGAAACTGTAAATGCCGCCGCAGGTGAGTTCTATGTTTCCCCCGAGGAGGACCTGATATCCTTCGGTATCTATAAAGAGGGCAGAGTGGCCAGCGGCTTCCTCACCTCGCCCCACGCACTGGCTGCGCTGATAGCTGTGGCCTTCGCCATAGCACTGGCAGGTGCGGCATTTGATGAAAACAAAAAGCGCAGGGTATGCTATGCCATAGCTGCCCCCGTAATGGCGGCGGCTGCCTGCCTGGCAGAGGTGTGGGCAGGTGTCATAGCCATAGGCGCAGCCGCACTGCTGGTGACAGTGTTCGCACTCATCAGGGCAGGCAAGGGCGGAAAAGGCGCTGTGCTGGTTCTGGTGCCCGTGATATGCTCGGGCATTGCCGCAGGGGCGCTGTTCGGCACAGGGGCTGCAAAGTTCGAGGACGAGAACATAATCTTCACCGACAGCTTTGCCAACCGCACCATAGGCCACTATTCGAGATATGACTATATCTCGGGTCTGACGGATAAGGAGACCGACGACAGGAGCATTTACAGCTATCTCTTCGGTGACGGCCTGTATGCCGTTTCCCAGAAGCCCGTAACAGGTATAGGCCCCGATAACGGTCTCTACTATATCAGCGAGTTCGGCCTCAGCCTTGACCGCACCTACAACGAGTACATCGATACAGCCATGCAGAAGGGCGTGCTTACCCTGGTGCTTTACGGGCTGTTCCTGCTGGTGACAGTGATAAAGGGCTTCAAGCTGCTGGCTGCCTTTATAAAGGGCAATGGTGACTGGGTATCTGCTGCGGCACTGACGGCGGTGCTGGCTTACATGGCGCAGGCCTGGTTCAACACAAGCTGGTTCAGCGCGACCTACCTGTTCTTCATCGCAGCGGGACTTTGCTGGGATATCTCGGGCAAGGGCAAAGCGAACAGCAAGTGATATGATCTTCCATAAGCGTGAACGAAAGCTATCGTTCACGCTTTTTTTGCGCCTGCAAAACGCATAATAATTTACAAATTAATAATTAATTCTGCTTTCAGGTGTGTTATAATGTATACGTATACACAAAAATAAGCCGCTTAAGGCGAAAAATATATGAGGTAGAGAACTTGGAAAAGGATAATAAGAAACAGGTCAGGGGGCCTAAGCGCCACCTGATGCTCTGGCTGCTGCTGATATTTGCGGCGGTATGCGCTGTATGCATGATATACACCGGCTACCTGCACTACGACAAGCAGCTGAACAATGAGGCCGAGATGCTGAAAGTTTCTGCGGAACAGGCCGCTGCAGGCATAGATATGCAGTTCAATAAGCTGGAGGCCGCCAGCGTGACCCTGCTGGCAGACCAGGAGTATGTGGAGTTCGATGCGGCAGATTTTTCACTGAACAATGAGTACCGCATAACCCAGAAGCTGGCAGAGCTTAAAGATGGCGTAACAAGGCTTAGCCTTATCGACAACTACTGCGACTTCACCCTGCTTTACAGGAACGATGCCGCCGCAGGCAAGCTTTCCGAGGGCTCAAGGGAACTGCTCTGCGATGATGACGGAAATGTCTACCCCAGGCTGACAGAGCTGCTTGGGGATAACAAGAGCGTCTGGATAACAGGCGTGGATGGAAATTTTGATAAAGTGTACTACATAAGCCAGGCCAATGAGCACGCACTGTTCCTGGGCGGATTTTATACTGAGGAGCTGCGCTACATGGTGGCAGGGGCTGAAAGGCTGGAGGACTCCATACTTATCCTCGATGACGGCAGCGGCAGCAGGATAATGACCATGAGTACCGCAGAACGTGAGATAGAGCCTGACAATGTGGAGGACGAAAGCTATGCCATGGTGGAAGACAGCTTCGTGCAGGCTGGCAAGACACTGGATAACGGCTGGAAGGTCATACTGGTAAAGGATATGACTACCACCTTTGAGATGTACAAGAAGCTGGCACTGGAGGTGTCGGTGGTAGTTGTGCTGACGCTGGCCATAATGGTGGTCATATATCTGCTGAACTTCAAGGACAGCCCCGTTTACGGCGGCACACCTGTGATAGCTCCCGAGGTGGATATGCTCACAGGCATAACCAATGCCGAGGAGGCTGAGAACATCGTGGCTGACAGGCTGGAGACCTGCGTTTCGGGCTCTACGTTCATGCTGGCGGTAGTGAAGATAATCAATATGGCCGAGCTGGAAAAGCGCTACGGCCGTGCAGGCTATAACGGCTCCATAATCAAGACCTACCGCGGCCTGGCAGAATATTTCGGCACCGATGACCCCGAGTCCCCCAACGTTCTCGGCAGAACGGGGGAGGGCGAGTTCATAGTGATGGCCGATTATACCCAGTATGACCTCTTCAAGGCCAACGACGCCCTGCGGGCAGGCCTGGTACAG
Source organism: Ruminococcus sp. (assembly GCF_017464355.1). Taxonomy (GTDB): domain Bacteria; phylum Bacillota; class Clostridia; order Oscillospirales; family Ruminococcaceae; genus Hominimerdicola. The sequence continues at coordinate 57,680 of NZ_JAFUAG010000003.1, forward strand.
CTGAGTGAGGCCATGAACTGCATAACACTGGCCAATGAGGGAGATATGCACATATGCATAGGCGCAGCGGTATATCCCCATAACAGCACCGATTACGACGAACTGTACGAAATGGCAGAGAAAGCCCTCGAAGATGCGATAAACGATGACGAGCGCTGCTATGCCATATACCGTAAAGAAAAGGGCGCACATAAATGGTAAAGCATTTTTTCAGAAGAACTGCTGCTGTGATGACAGCCGCAGCAGTGACGGCAGGGCTGTGCAGCTGCCATGAGCGTTTTATAAAGGATACCGACGAACGGGTGGAGATAAGCTTTTCCTGGTGGGGCACCGATGACCGCAACGAAAGGACGCTGGAGGGTCTGAGAAAGTTCTCGGCGGAAAAGGGCATTACCGTAAGGCCTGAGTATTCCGAGTTCAGCGGCTTCAAATCCAAAATGGATACCCAGATATATTCGGGCACCGAGGCGGACGTCATGCAGCTGAACTATGACTGGTTCTACCAGTACGGCCGCAAGGGTGAGGAGTTCTATGACCTTTCGACCCTGAAGGGGCTGGACCTTTCCACCTACCCTGAAAGCAGCCTTGTCTGCGGCAGGATAGACGGCACCCTGCAGGCCATACCCTACGGCTTCAATTCGCTGACATTCATCTACAACAAGACCCTGCTGGACAGCTACGGCATTGCCCCACCCGCTACCTGGGACGAGCTTTTCGAGGCGGAAACGGCGCTGAGGAGGGACGGCGTGTCTATCCTGGGGCTGACAGACAAGTGCTTCTGGCTGGTATCCTGCGCTTATCTGGAACAGACCACAGGCCACAGGGCTTTCGATGAAGACGGCAACCTTCAGCTGAAAACAGATGACATGGTGGTAATGCTGGATTTCAGCAGAAAACTCATAAAAGAAAAGGTAACAGGTCTGGGAAGAGAATATGACCGACGGGATTTTTCCATGCTGAGAATGGCAGGAACTGTCTCATGGGCTTCAGATTCGGGCTACTTTGATGAAACTGCCAGGGACCTTAAAATGGAGCTGGCAGTAGGTCCTTACATAACCACAGAGGATTATGTGGGCTACGGCTGGTATGAAAAGCCCACAGGCCTCTACGCTGTCAGGAAAGATACTAAAAATCCCGATGAATCGGGAGAACTGCTGGATTACCTCGTAAACAGCCCCGATATGGCTTCAAGTCTGGGTATGTCCAAGGGGGTGCCCGTCAGCAGGGCGGCGGAAGAAGCCCTGGAAGCCCGCGGTATGCTGGACGGCGTAGAGTATGAGGCCAACCGCAAGATGAAGAGCGAGGGCAGGCTGAAGACCATGAGTCCCGCCATGGAGAACAGCGAGCTCATAGACATCTACATAGATGCCCTCAACAGTGTGTATTATAACAGCTATACCGTTACAACTGCGGCAAACACTGCGCTGGAGAAGATGTATCAGGTAAAGCTGTAACAGATATACGGGCATAGAAAAAGAGAGCCCGTTCAGAACGAAAGGAGAAAAATATGGCAATGGCGTCCATATTCCTGATATTTGTGATCATAGCCCTGGCAGCGGTCGGCGTAATGAGTTTCGCAGGTATCGTGACACTGGTGGTAACGGCGGTAAACAACAATAAACGCAGAAGAATGGGTATGCCCACAAAGTCAGCAGGCTTTGTCATAGGCGGCATACTTGTGGGACTGCCTGTGGTGCTGACAGTGCTGCTGCTGGTGACAGGGGTCATCGCAGGTATAAGGCAGCGGGCCGAAGCTGAAAGCTACGGCGACGATATACGCAGCAAGTGGCAAAACGTGCGCACCTCTGAGGACCAGGCACTTGATGACTGCATGACACCTCTGCTGGAGGCCGCCGAGGCAGGCGATGCAGAAAAGCTGAAAGCCTGCTTCCCCGTAAGCAGACAGGGGGCTGAGCTTGACCGACAGGCTGAGGGATTCATAGCGAATTTCCCCAGGGGGCTTTCGGGCGGTGAGATAGATATGGACAGACCGAGCATGAGCGGAGGCACCAGCAACGGCAAGACCTCAAGGGTGATGTCCTCACGGGGCGAGATAAGGCTCAACGGCGAGATATACTACATAAACGTCATAGCAAATTACATAAACGAAGAAGACCCTGACAAGGTGGGTGTCACCGTGTTCTCGGTGGAGAGCGAGGTCTGCTGTGCCGAGAGAAGACAGTCCGAGAGATTTTTCACGGAAAGCACCCTGTTGCGCTGCGCCATAGAACCTGAGGACCCGACCCATGATTCCCGCAGGATAGACGGCATGGCCTATCTCTACGAGGATACGGGCAGGCGGGACGAGGCCGAGATGCTCAAGACCCTGGAAACGGAAAGATCCATGGCAGGGCTGAAAGCAAGATTTGGTGAGCCCAATGCTTCCTACAAAATGGCCAATTCCAACGGCACCGACCATTTCTATGAGCTGGAGTCGGAGGGCGAGCCCAGGTATTTCCACATAGATGCGGTAGATGATAAGATAATCATCGACCTGTGCTTTACCTGCGGCACCGAAGAAGATGACCACGAACTCTGGCTGGACTATGACGGAAAGCCGAAAAAGAGATAAAACAAAGAGAGCGTGAACGGAAATATCCGTCCGCGCTCTTATCATTTTTCTGCCTGTTCTGTAATGCTCTCCGGCCGAAAGGCTGGGGAGCATTACTATAGCAGAAGTATCATTTTTCGTCAATTATCAGCTGCGACGCTATCCTCAGGGATATCTCCGCCGCAAGGGTCTGCATTTCAAGGGCAGCCTCATTTTCTCCCGCAGAGGTCTTCCCCTTTGCTGCCGCTTCAAGCCGCTTGGCCTGCCTCAGCAGATACTCCCTGCCGTCCTCGCTGTCTGCCGTCACCCGGCCGCAGTAGAGGTATCTCAGGTCACAGGGATAGGGGGGCTTTTCGCCCGTATAGTGGGTCTGTATCACCGAGTACACGAAGCGTCCGCTGACACAGGGGCGCTCGTCGGTCACAAGGAAATGGTTGTCATAAAGCCATTTTCGCAGATGATCCCACTTGGTCATGGGCTGCAGCACCAGGTTTACGGGAGGGCAGGTCTCTATCAGCCAGCTGCATTTTTCCAGTATGGAAGCTATCAGCTCTCCGCCCATGCCCGCTATGACGATGTCCGTCAGCCCCTCGGGGGGAACCTTTTCCAGCCCGTCGGAAAGTATGGCTGTCACCTTGTCCTGCAGGCCGTACTCCGCAATATGCTCCCTGGCGCTCTCCAGGGGCAGGGGGGCTGTGTCGCAGGCCAGGGCACTGTCGCAGAGACCTGTCGCCGCCATGTAGCAGGGCAGATATCCGTGGTCTGTACCGATGTCCGCTATCCTGCGGCCCCTGCAAAGTTCCGCACAGGTCAGCAGCCGCTTGTCAGGTGATTGTATCTTCATGCCTGCTCGCCGTCCTCTTCCTTTTTCAGGGAGACTACTGCGTCCTTTGCCTCTTCCACGGGCTCATCATCATAGACTATGCGCTCGCCTGTTTCCGCATCAAAAAGGGGACGTTCAGTGTCCTGCAGCCCCTCCTCATACTTGGCAGGACGGGCAGTTTCCGTCTTTGCAGGTGCAGGGGGAACATTGGGGTACACCGTCTGGCTGGGGTACTGGTATTCGGGTCTTACGGGCTGGTAGGGGGACTGGGGCGGCGGTGCCATCATGGGTGCCACGGGGCCGTAGTTAGGCTGGCCGTAGGGCTGTGCATAGCCGTTCGGCATGGGCTGACCGTACATAGGCTGGCCATAGCCCCTCTGCATAGGCTGACCGTAGCCCTGCACAGACTGGCCGTACATGGGCTGCTGGTAAGGGGAATACGCGCCCATAGGCGGCATTACGGGCATACCGTAGCCGTAAGGGGGCATGGGACCCTTTTTCTCCTCCACCTTGCTCTTTATAGCCATGACTATCTGGGGCGCATTGGTGATATACCTGAAATTCACCGAGCTTCCGGGCAGGTACAGCACTACCATGTCGCCGTTGAGGCTGCTGGGCGATTCGGGGCTGACCCTGATGTTTATTATGGACTCATAGGGTATCTCCATCATGCCGTCACCATAGCTGAAATGCTTGGTGGAATTGCTCTTGCAGTATATGCACCTTTCGGTGGCTATGATAGCGTTGGTCTTCCCGCTTCTCATCATCGAGGCCTGCAGCGCCACACCTGCCAGTGCAGGCAGCGAGGCTATGACGGCCATGAATATCAGTATGAAAGTTTCATTTGCCTCAATGGCACCGTATATGCCGGGGGCAAGTATGACCGCCGCTATCACCCAGAAGCATACAGCCCCTATGGATAACTTCGGCTTGCACTCCGCCTCAGCGATTATCTTCTCGTTTGGTATCACCTTTTATTCCTCCGGATCTTTTGTAAACTTCTTGTATATTCTTTCTATCTTTACCGCTATGACCAGGGGCGGATATCCCCCGGGGATAGCATAGTGTGAATGCGCCCTGTACCTGGGGCTCCTGTCATCGAAGCGCTGTTTCAGCTGTTCGCGGGTGGAGCTTGCAGCGATAGGGCGGTGGGGGTCGTCCTTTATCCTGCCGTAGCAGGTGTTGAAATCTGTGTCAATGAACACCACCATACCTGCCTCCATGGCAGTTTTCCCGTTTATATCCGAAAGCAGAGCGCCGCCTCCCGTGGCCACGACCCCGCCGATATCCCTGAAGGCGGCCAGCGCCTCGGTCTCCCTTTCACGGAAGTAAGCCTCGCCCTTTTTCTCGAATATCTCGGGAATGCTCATGCCCTCTTTTTTCTCTATGTAGTCATCAAGATCAATGCATTTGCACCGCAGTCTTCTGGCAAGTATCCTGCCGACGGTGCTTTTTCCGCAGCCCATAAAGCCGCAGAGAAAAATGGGTGTCATCTGTTGTCCTCCTTTTTACCTTCCGTAAGCCCGGCGCAGACCTGGCAGCGCCCGTATTCGTCCACCGAAAGTTCATTGAAATACTTTCTTATATAATGTGCGGCGGCTGTTTCGTACCCGCCCGATATAGTTATCACCTCGGGCATATCGGGACGATACCCCTTTGCACCGCAGCAAAGGCAGGTATTTATCCATTTTCCGAATTTCGGGAACTTAAGCAGGTAGTCCTCGCCACCGTATCTCTGTCTTTTCATATCATCACAGCTTCCTGTCCGAAGACACTGTCACCCGCTGCCCGCTTTCCGGGGAGATAAAGCTTATCTCACTGCACATCAGTGCCTGCCCCTTTCGCTCGGTGCAGTCCCCTCCGTAGAGGTCGTCGCCTAACAGCGGCAGCCCTATGTGAGCCATGTGTACCCTTATCTGGTGGGTCCTGCCCGTTTCCAGATAAAACCTGCATAACGCGCAGTTTTCCCGCCTTTCGATGACCTGCCAGCAGGTGGCGGAAAACTTCCCGTCCTCCCTTACACAGCGTATTATCACCGATTCCCTCTCTCTTGCGATAGGTGCGCACACCCGCCCTCCGCTGAGCTTTGTGGGAGGTATCAGCCCTGTGTACACCTTGCTTATGCTGCCCTGCAATATGTTTGCCGCATAGCGGGTCTTCGCCACACAAACACAGCCTGCGGTGTCACGGTCAAGTCGGTTCACCGCCCTGAAAGTCAGCCCTCTGCAGCGGCAGGCAAAGTAATTGGCCAGCGTATCTCCCCGATGATTTATGCTCTCATGCACAGGCATATCAGCGGGCTTGTCAAACACTATGACGTCCCCGTCCTCATACAGCACAGGCACCACCAGCTCGGGGTTTGGCTCGGGGGTCTTCTGGGCAGGCTCGGTTATGCCTATCTGCTGACCCGCCCTTGCCCTGACGGTGGCTTTAACTTTCACCCCGTCCAGGGTCATGCCCTCTGACAGCTTCAGCCTTGTTATCAGCCTGCGGGAAAAACCCCGTCCCCGCAGTATATCCCGCAGCAGGGCGCCGTCCTCCTGCGCCGACACCGTCAGCGTTCTTACAGATACTTCTTCCATCTTTTTATCATACCAGGCATTTTGTCGTGATTTTTGTCACCCAGCATCTCATACATGAACAGCGAGTAGCTGACCTTGAAATAGGGGTATACCACAAAAAACGGGTATATCAGCAGCATGGCAGGCAGGAACATGGCAAAGTGCAGCATGAAAGAGATATACCGCCCGTGCTTGCCCTCCATTAGCTTCACCGAGAGGTCGCAGGCATCGAACACGTTTGAACGGGGGTTCAGCGCCATGATGTATGGGGTCATTGCCATGGATATGTAGAACCGCCCCACCAGGAAGCCCCACACCGCCGTCATGCTCAGGCAGGCCGTCAGGGCAAAAAGCGCCCCCGAGGTCAGCTCGTTTAGGGTTATCTCTCTCGCCCAGTGGTGTATGCCGTAGCAGGTAAGCAGCCCCGGGGTCAGGACGGTCAGCTTTATGACCATCTGCACCAGCTCCGATACAAAGGTGGTGCTGTAATATTTTACCGAATGGGCGTTGATGTACTGTCTTGTTTCCACCAGGCTTCCGCCCATGGCCACATCGAGGAACAGCCGCCTTACCAGCCCGAAGCAGGGCGCAGCCATAGAAAACTCCACCATGGTCTTGCTTATCCAGAAAAGCCAGGTCGATATCCTGCCGCCTGCAAGCTCTTTGGCGCTGTACAGCCAGTTGTAGCCCACGCTCCTCAGTGAGAGGAACAGTGTTGACTCGCACAGGGTTATCAGCGCTATTACGGAGAACATGAATATCATCATCGAAACGCAGTCGCCGCTGTTGCGGGCAAGCCTGCGCATGGCTGTCTGCCGTATCTCCTTGTTGGACATTGTCCCACCCACTCTCGCTCAGATCTCTTATCGTCATATCCTGCCGCTGTAATGTTCCCGCAGCGGGATATGCCTGCTATTCTTCGTACTCGGTCTCTTCCTCAACGGGGTATCTTCCCAGTATCTCAAAGGCCTCCGACCTCTGCCACATGGCAGCTGTCACCATGACCTCAAAGCCCTCGCCGAAATCGCAGGCATAGTCCATGGGGCGGCGCTTGGGCACACCGAAACAGCTGAGCATATTCATGATTATGCCCCCGTGGGTAACTACCGCCGCCGAGGTCAGTCCCTCGTACATCATATCGGAAATTATTATCTTTATGGCTTCATAGCAGCGGTTCACCATTTCTCTGGCAGATTCGCCGTTGGGGGGAGGGTTGTCGAGGCCGCCCTTGATGTACTGCTTGTATTCGGGGGTGTCCATAAGGTCCTCCGCCTTCTTGTTCTCAAAATCCCCGAAGTCCATTTCTCTCAGCTCAGCCAGCTCCGCAGTGTAGCAGTTGGGGTAGAGTATGTCTGCGGTCTGCTTGCACCTTTTCAGGGGCGAGATGTAGACCTTCTGGGGGTTGGGGTAATCCAGCTTGTCCAGCTTGTCAAAAAGCTCCCGGGAACCCAGCTCGCTCAGGGGAAGGTCGGTGGTGCCGATGTATCTGCCTTCTTCATTGGCCTCGGTCATGCCGTGGCGTATAAAAGCTATCCTGTATCCTTTCATGAGGAAAGGCCTCCTTGTCAAAAATTATTCAATTTCCCTTTACAAATGCTGAAAATTGATGTATAATGTTATAGTGCCCGGCGTGATACGAAGTCGTGCCGTTCACGCTGTCTGCGGCATTGCCGCGGCAGAGCATATGTTTGATAGACCTAACAGATAAATTGTTAAAATTACTACTTAATCGCAGCAATCAACTTGACATTATCAGGAGATGAATTCAGTATGAGTACGGAAAACGGGCAGCAATACCTGAAAGAGGTAGGGGAGCGCCTGAGGGGTGTAAGGCTCCTGCTGGGGCTCACCCAGAAACAGGCGGCGGAAGCTACGGGGATATCCCAGTCCTTCCTGTCTTCCCTCGAACGCGGACAGAAGTCTGTATGTACCGCGCAGATAATCGCGCTGATACGGTATTACAAGGTGCCCTACGGCATGATATTCGGCAGTGAGGACGGGGACTTCAATCTCAATGATTTCCCCACAGGCGGAAGCTCTGACATCAGTATAGAGCTTATGAACACACTGGTGGGCAAGGGGCGTTCCGATGCTCTGCAGACAGGCACCAACAACTGCCTCAAGCTGGTGGTGTACATGATATTCCGCACAGTGTACCGCGAAAACCCCCGTAACAGCGATAAGCTTTTCTCGCTGAGCTTTGATGATGCCATGGAGAGCGTGACACGCATACTCATGGCAGCCCCCGAGAATATAAGGCGCTTTATCCGTGACAGCCGCAGCATAAATGCCAACCGCTTTGAACTGCCCCCCGAGAGAAATCCCGAGCTGAGGGCTTTTATAGCGGAGTGTGAGCGAATGATACTTTTCGCGAACCGCAACAGCATACAGCCGAAATAACAAGGTATTGCCGATGTAAGGCATACGGCGGAGATATCCTGCCGTTACCATACACTGAACATTATAACACATTAATAAAGATATTTCAAGCGTTTGCAGGAAATAAAAGGTCAGCGGGGGAGGCTTGTCCCTGCGCTGAAGTTGGGAGCTGATAGCTTTGAAAATAAGAGGGATCTTTCTCGACAGAGAAAAGAATACCGAGAACAGCCTGACTATCGCCATGCCCACCCCCGAGAGGGTGCGGGTGCCGATACCTCGGGACGGCAAAGCACTGGTCAAAGCGGGCCAGTGGGTGCTGACAGGCAATGTCATAAGCGACGGTGCCGTGCCTGCCCATGCATCGGTATCGGGCAAGGTCGAAGAGATAACGGTCATAGATGACCCCTCGGGCAGCTATGAAGCCGTGGTGATAAAGGCCGATGAGGACCAGAAGGAAGCGGCGGTAAGGGTGCCCCGTGCCGATGACAGGGAAAGCTTTATCGCGGCGGCGGCAGCATCGGGCTGCCCTGCGGCAGAGAAGCTGGCGGCTGCGAAAGATGCCGATATCCTCATAGTCAACGGGCTGGAGAGCGAGCAGTATGTCACGGCGGAGTACCGCTGTATGCTGGACGATGACAAGCTCATAGCAGCAGGCATTTCCCTGATAAGCAGGTTCATGGGCATAGAGAAGACATATATCGCCGTGGCGGCGGACTGTCCCGATGCGGCAGAAGCCATGCAAAAGGCAGCCAAGGATATCAAGGGCTGCGAGGTGTTGAGCCTGAGGCCCGATCACCCCGGCGGCGCTGAGTTCGTGCTGGTAAATAATGTTACGGGAAGAAAGTCCGCTCCCGGGGAGAGCGCAGCCGACCAAAAGGTGCTGGTGCTGCTGCCCTCCGAGGCCGCTTTCCTGGCAGGCTATTTTGAAACGGGTATGCCCATGGTCAAAAGGCGCGTTACTGTGGACGGCGACCTGGTGAAGACCCCCTGCGTGATGGAAGCGCCTATAGGTTCACCCTATTCGGCGCTGCTGGCTTATGCGGACGCTAACCTTGACCCCGCCGAAAAACTCGTTATCGGCGGCATGATGACAGGAAAGTCCGTTACCGACCCCGAGCTGCCCCTGGGCAAGGGCGACAATGCGGTGCTTATCTTCATGAAGCCGCTGGAGGAGGGCAAGGGTACCCTGAAAGACGGCTGTGTGCAGACCAACTGCATAAAGTGCGGCCGATGCATGAGAGCCTGTCCTGTGGGCCTTATGCCCATGAGGATAGAGAAAGCCCTTATCAAAAAGAAAAAAGCCGACCTGAAAAGGCTGCGCCCCGACCTTTGCGTGGGCTGCGGGTCGTGTACCTATATCTGTCCCGCTAACAGGGAGCTGGCAGAGGTCATAAGAAAGGCTCAGAAAATGCTGGCAGGAAAGGGAGGCGATGAAGCATGACAGATTTCAGACCTGAGATAGCGGAATTCAAAGAGTTTTCCGCACCTTATGTAAGGGACGGCCAGAAGACCTCAAAGATAATGACCCATGTGCTGATAGCTTCGCTGCCGTCGCTGCTGCTTTCGGGCATAATATTCGGCGGAGATGCGCTGATGCTCTTCGGCTTCTGCGTGCTTTCTGCCATGTTCTGGGAATGGCTCTCGGGGCTGATACTCAGGCGCCCAAAGTCCACCGATGACCTTTCCGCCGCCATAACAGGCATGGTGTTCGCATTCATGCTGCCTGCGAGCTTCCCCTACTGGAAAGCCATAATAGGCACCTTTATAGCTATCGTAGTGTTCAAGCAGCTGTTCGGCGGCATAGGCAAAAACATCTTCAACCCCGCCGCGGCTTCTATGCTGGTGTGTCGGTTTATCTTCAGCTCAAGCTTCGTTTACCCCGAGCCTGTCATCAATTCTGCCGATGTAGCAGTAACAGGCGAAACATCTCTGCAATCCATGAAAGATGCCTATGCTGATATGTTCCTTGGAAGAGTCTGCGGCGGCTTCGGCGAGGTGTCGGTCATAGCTATACTCACAGGTGCGTTCTACCTGCTGGCCATGAGGGTCATATCTCTTCATGAGCCCGTAGCTTTCCTGGGTACGCTGTTCGTGTTCTCCTATATAGCAGGACAGGACGGTGTCTACCAGATACTGGCAGGCGGTGCAGTGTTCACGGCATTCTTCCTGGGCTGTGACTACGTCACCACCCCCACCACAGGCCTGGGCAAGGTGATATTCGGTGTGCTGGCAGCGGCGATCACCTGCGTGCTGAGGTTCTTCACCCCCGTGCCCCATGATATGCTCATAGCCATACTCGCCTGCAACCTGCTGACCCCCGTCATTGACAGGTTCACCGAGAAAAAGCCTATGGGCGCTGTCCCGACGGCTAAGGCGGAATAAAAAAATCAGGTGTATCCCCATGAGGGATACACCTTTTTTCTGCCGATCTTGATGTGTATTGCTGATGATACAGAATTGCTGTTCTTTCGTATCGCGGCGCAATACGAAAACGAATTTCAGTTCAATTCGACTTTGTACAGCGGCTCCAGAGGCTTTGCTTCGGCAAAGTCCATAGCCGAGATATCGGGCTTGCTCAGCAGACTGTAGTATACCTCGCCGTCAACTATGTATACGGGAGAATGCTCTTTGCCTCTGGCAAATATGAAGCCCTTGCCCTCGCGGTAAAGCTTGGGCACGGGGTAGTCCTCCGATTCAAGCTGGCTGCTAGGGTCAACAAGGGTGGCAGCCGCAGTACCGTCTTCAAGGAAGCCTACCTCTGCTGCTATAAGGTCGGTCTCGGTGTCGATGATGTAGGCCATGTATTGCGATGGCACAGCCGTTTTGCCCAGGTCATAGGTAAGCTGAGGTTCGGTGCAGTACAATGCGTCGGGGTGTGCGAAGCCCTCAAAGGTGCTGCCGTCATTAAGGGTCTGTCCCGAGAACACTTCCTCCACCTCCTTTACCGCAGCGTTCACCGAACTCATGTCCGCCGCAAGGTCGGGCTTTGTCGGCTCAGCCGATATTTCTTCCGCCGTAGTCTCTTCGGTCTTTTCGTCGGAAGCTGCCTGCTCTGCCGAAGAACTTTCAGCCACGGAACTGTCCTTTGCAGCGCTGCTTTCCTCCACCTGCCCGCAGCCCGCCAGGAGCAGTGCCGCCAGTGCTGTAAAAATAAGTATATTCTTTTTCATGTTATCACCTCATCGTTTCACAGTGCAAATAAAAATATCCTTCATGACTTTATTATACTCCATTCCGTTCAATAATCAATATCCTGCACCAAATTGTAACTTTTTTCGTACAAAAAAGCAAAACCGCCCTGCTCTTTTTGGTGCTGTATACAATATATATCCCTGCTGCATAAACAAAGCCTGTTCAGGGCATAATTGCCTAATTGCCGTCCGCGGGAATTGGGCAAAATGTAAAACTTTTTACAATAGCCGATTAAATTTCATGTATAAGGTAGACAAGCTTTTGCAAATGGGCTATAATATAGTGTACGGAGCCGACAGAACCGCTGTCGGCGGTGGTTTTTCAGATAGGAGGTCTTGAAATTATGGAAAACATGAAAAAATATCTGGCTGAGTGCATAGGCACCTGCGTGCTTGTGACCTGCGGCTGCGGCACTGCCATGCTGGTAGGCTGCGACGCTGTCAACGGCGGCGGTTATATACTTACTGCACTGGCATTCGGTCTGGTGATAGTTGGTATGGCTTACTGCGTAGGCAATATCTCGGGCTGCCACATCAACCCCGCAGTTTCGCTGGGTGTGCTGATAAACGGCGGCATGACCAAAGGTGAGTTCATAGGCTATGTGGTATCTCAGTGTGCAGGTTCACTGCTGGGGTCGGCCATACTGGCTATAATCTTCTCCCTGGGCGGTGTAGAGGACAAGACAGGCGGCTTCGGCGCCAACGGCCTTGGCGGTGTAAACGGCAGCTTTGCGGCTGGTCTGGTAGTTGAGATAGTGCTGACATTCATCTTCGTGCTGACTATACTCGGTGTCACCGACAGCAAGGCAGGCCACGGTTCCTTCGGCGGACTCATCATCGGCCTGACACTGGTGCTGGTACACATACTGGGCATCGGCCTGACAGGTACATCTGTAAACCCTGCAAGAAGCCTGTTCCCTGCTATCTTCGCAGCTGTCTTCGATAACAGCGAGCCTATCAAGTCGCTGTGGGTTTTCATTGTAGGACCCTTTGCAGGTTCAGCGCTGGCAGCCTTCAGCTATAAGTTCCTGTCTTCCGAAAAGTGATGACGTGATAAGGTAAATTAGCCATAGCATCTCCCTGAGGTGCTATGGCTTTTTTGTTGACATAATTTTGATAGTATGGTATCATCATAATGCAGAACAAATTTTCGGAGGTGGCAGATATAAAAGAGAAATTAGAAAAAATACGAAAGCCCGAAAAAAAGCTCCCGCTGAAAATACAGCTCATCATCACGGCAGTCATCATGCTGCTTGGGGGCGCTCTGGGTGTTATGCAGAAATGGCTGGACAGCACAGACTTCAATGAGCTGCCCATGATATTACAAAGGCTGGATATCGTAAACTACTTCGGCAGGCTGGCCGTGTGGATATTGCTGGCAACGGTGATATCGGTGTATTCCACCACCCCCCTCAGGGCTTCGGTCAATACGTTCTCGTTTTTTGTGAGTATGCTGGCAGGGTACTATATCTACTGCAATTTTGTGGCAGGTTTTTTGCCTGTCAGCTACATGATGATGTGGGCGGCCATTGCGGCAGCATCTTTCTTCGGGGCGTATGTGTGCTGGTATGCAAAGGGCGGGGGCATTCCCGCCATACTGATATCGGCGGCGGTGGCAGGGGCTTTGTTTTCCCAGGCCTTCTGCATAACACAGGGCTTCTATGTGTACCATGTCATGGAGATATTCACCTGGCTCGCAGGTGTTATAGTCCTCAGGCGGAAGATAAAAGAGTTTGCCGCCCTGATGGGCGCATCGCTGGTGTTTGCGGCGGTGATACAGCTTGTCATGCCCCACTGGGGCTGACAGGGTCTGTCAGAAGAGCTTTGTTGTCAGCTGTATATGTGCAAATGCACCCGAAAGACAGGGGTACATTTGTTTTTTGTACAAAAAAAGTTACATTTCGGTGCAGGGCGTTGACGGTGAAAGGAAAAAGCAGTATAATGTAGCCAAAGAAAGGTCATTCTGCTGACAGTATCAAGGAGGGGATACTATGAAAAAACTTATACCTTTTGTACTTGCAGCGGGGCTGATGTTCTCAGCCTGCGGACAGACCGAGACCTCCGCTGAGGAAAAGACCGAGCCTGAGAGCAAGTTATCACAGGCTGAACAGACGGTAACGGCCGATGTCCCGAAACCGGATATGGACGAAATAAGCAGGATACTCAGCGGGTACCTGAGCCATGAGTATGAGCGCTATCTCGACGACCCCGAGGGCAGCGATATGGCTGCCATATTTGAACACCCCGATGAACTCTACCTGGCTGAGCCCCAGCTGATATATGAGTTTTCGGGCATGGGGGAAAGCATGACAGCCAAAGCCGAGGACTATGACTTCTTCCTCATAGACAAGGCCGACAACGAGCTGCTCATGTGGTACACTGATATATCCGAGGGCGGCAACTCGGGCGGCGGCGCCCAGCCTGCCCAGACAGAGCTTTTTGCCGCAGGCAAGGGCTTCATAACAGGCTATGATGAGAACGGCTCGCCTGTATACATAGCTGACGGCAAGGTGTACTCGGCATTGTCGGAGGACTTTGATGTATCCGCAGTTTCCCTGCCCGACCCCGAACCGCTGGCACCTGTCTATAAGCTGGATATAAAGACCGAATAACACACAGCCTGCCGAAGGCCCCCCCGAGGCAGGCTGATTTTTTTGCAGCGGAATACTTTGTGTACAAAATATACAAATTTCGTATAAAATATTCTATCTCTGATAAAGGGCAGTTAGTCTTGACAAACATATGTATTTTATGAGATAATTTACAAAAGTCATCGTGACAGATGATGTGTAAAAATGTTAAAAAGGAGGAACTACTGATGAAGAAGTTTGTATGTACCATTTGCGGTTATATTTATGAGGGCGAGGCTGCTCCCGAGAAGTGTCCCCAGTGCGGCGCACCCGCAGCTAAGTTCGATGAGATGAAGGAAGAGGCTGCCCTGACCTGGGCTGATGAGCATAGAGTAGGTATCGCACAGGGTCTTGACCCTGAGGTAGTAAAGGACCTTAAGGATAACTTCAACGGTGAGTGCAGCGAGGTAGGTATGTACCTGGCTATGGCAAGAGTTGCTTACAGAGAGGGTTATCCCGAGGTAGGCCTGTACTATGAGAAGGCTGCCTGGGAGGAGGCTGAGCACGCAGCAAAGTTCGCTGAGCTGCTGGGCGAGGTAGTAACACCCTCCACCAAGAAGAACCTTGAGATGAGATACATGGCTGAAAACGGCGCCTGCGAGGGCAAGATGAAGCTGGCAAGAAGAGCCAAGGAGCTGGGCTACGACGCTATCCATGACACTGTTCATGAAATGGCTAAGGACGAAGCAAGACACGGCTGCGGCTTCAAGGGCCTGTATGACAGATATTTCAAGTAATGCGATGATATGAAAATATCCCCGAAAGTTTGTGCTTTCGGGGATATTTTGTGCGGCTTTGAATGTTGACATTTTATTGCCGTAGTGCTATAATTTAAGGTGATGTTTTATATCTCGATATAAATACCAAAATTTACCGAAAAGAGGTCAATCACAATGCTTACACTGGATAAAGTGTTCGATGCGTCAAATGTTCTGAAAGAGGTCATCAGGCCTACTGCCTGCATAGCTGCCCCTCAGGTGAACCCCGACTGCAACGTTTTCCTGAAAACGGAGAACCTGCAGATAACAGGTTCCTTCAAGGTGAGAGGTGCCTATTACAGGATCTCCCAGCTTTCCGATGAGGAGAAGGCTCACGGTGTTATCGCCTGTTCGGCAGGCAACCATGCCCAGGGCGTGGCGCTGGCTGCCGCAAGGAACGGTATCAGATCTATAATCTGCCTGCCTGACGGTGCGCCTATCTCAAAGGTCGAGGCCACCAGAAGCTACGGCGCTGAGATCTGCCTTGTTCCCGGGGTATACGATGATGCCTATGCCGAGGCTATCCGCCAGCGCGATGAGTGCGGCTATACCTTCATACACCCCTTTGATGATGAGAACGTCATCGCAGGCCAGGGCACTATCGGCCTGGAGATACTCAATCAGGTGGCAAACGCTAATGTCATAGTTGTTCCCGTGGGCGGCGGCGGACTTATCTCAGGTGTGGCTTTCGCAGTAAAGCAGCTCAACCCCCGTGTAAAGGTATACGGTGTCCAGGCTGAGGGTGCGCCCTCCATGGTCAGGTCTATCGCCGAAGACAAGATACTCTGCCTTGACAGCGTACACACCATCGCAGACGGCATACAGGTAAAGGAACCCGGCGAGAACACCTTTGAATACTGCAAGCAGTATGTGGATGGGATCGTCACCGTCACCGATGACGAGGTAAGCTCGGCCATACTGCACCTTATCGAGAAGCAGAAGCTCATAGCCGAGGGCGCAGGCGCTGTTTCCGTGGCAGCGGTAATGTTCAACAAGATACCCGACATCAAGGGCAAGAACGTAGTCTGCCTGGTATCGGGCGGCAACATCGACGTTACCATTCTTTCCCGTGTCATCAAGAGAGGTCTGCTGAAATCAGGCAGGTCTGATACCCTCACTATCCAGCTGGACGACAAGCCCGGTCAGCTGAAGGACGTTTCCGCTATCATCGCAGACCTGGGCGCCAACGTGGTATCTATCCACCACGAGAGAGCCAGCGAGGACAGCGATATCACCGAATGTCTGCTGAGGCTGGTGCTGGAGACCAGAGATTACAGCCATATCCGTGATATACGCGCGGCGCTGACAGCAAAGGGCTTCAAGATAGTCAATAAGTAAAAGATCAAAGTCAATGATCGGGCATAATGCCCTGATATATAAGTTAGAAGGAGTAGATAAAAATGGCAGAAACAATTTACACAAAGAACGCACCCGATGCAATAGGTCCCTATTCTCAGGCTAAGAAGGTAGGCGGCCTGATATTCACTTCGGGCCAGATAGCTATCGACCCTGCAACAGGCAATGTTGAGGCAGTAACTATCGAGGAGCAGACCCATCAGGTATGCAAGAACCTGAAAGCAGTTCTGGAAGAAGCAGGCAGCAGCCTTGACAAGGCGGTGAAGACCGTATGCTTCCTTAAGAACATGAGTGACTTCGGCGCATTCAACGGTGTTTACGGCGAATACTTCTCCTCCAAGCCCGCAAGAAGCTGTGTGGCTGTAAAGGAGCTTCCCAAGGACGTGCTTGTTGAAGTTGAGGTAATAGCTGAGGCGTAACAGCCCAAGCCCCGAGGGTGTGTACTGCTCTTTCACGGGCAGTACAAAGGGGGCGGAAACATAAAAAGAGTATCCCGATTTGGTTGTGTATTGTTCCCCCGCCGAAGGCGTGGGAACAATACAATAGAACAGCCGTTTTGTATCATCAGTTATACACATCAAAATTTGAAAAAGAATATAGGGAGTGGATATCAAATGAAAAAAGTTTTATCGTTCACACTGGCGCTGCTGCTTGTTGCAGGCTGCAGCGGGACTGTCCTGCCCGTGACCGACAAGGCAGGTGTCGCTTATGCGGAGGGCGCCGATGAATACGAGCTGCCTATAATGCCCGTGGGAGATGATTCTTCTGAGGACTCTGCACCTGCTGACGATACATCTTCGGAGGGCAGCAGCGACAGCGCCCCCGATGACAGTGCCGACAGTCAGAGCGAGATCACTGATGATGACGAATACGATGACAGCATTGACAGCAAGGCCGATGAGCCTGATGACAGTGTCTCCGATAGCGATGCCCCCGATACCCCTTGGGAAGACGAGCATGAGTGGAGCGAGAGCGATGAGGAGGCTCAGGCAAGGGCGCTGGACTATTCCTTTGAAACGGTTTTTGTCTTCAAGGACAAAACCGAAAAGAAGGCGGATATCGGCTTTGAGTATACCAATGAAAAGGCCTATACTTCATACAGGGACACATACTTCAAGAGGTTCAGCCATGAAGAATTTGATGAGCTGCTTTCGGGCATGGGCAAAAAGTATGATGACATCGACCATGTGGAATACAGGTTAACTTTCACCAACGGCGAGGATACGAACTTCGGTGAGGGATATTTCATTGAAGCATATATCGGCGGCAGGGCAACTTCATATGATGATTCTAATAATCCCTGGACAGGCGGCAGCGGCAAGGAGATCTATGAGATAGGCAAGCCTGTGACGGTACATACCTTTAGCCACATGGCTGAGGAATATGACGGTGTGGAGTTCAGCTTCAACATAAATTACGCAACTGCAAAGGTATATAAGCCCACCGAGGAACACAAGAAGGCTCTGAAAGTGAACATTGACCCTAAGCTGGCTATCCTGCTTGAAGACGGCACCGAGATAATGACGGATACCGCCTACGAAATGGAATCAGACGGCTATGAGCGCATCTTTTTCGCGGCTGATATCTCAGCGGAAGATGTTAAAAAGTACATCACCGACGCAGGCCACAAGGTCGAGGAATTCAAGTGCTTTATAGGCTATGCGGGTACAGACTTCCCCGAGGAGCTTGGTGTCAGGGAAGACGATGTCATCACAGGCATCTCATATTATTTCAGCGCAGGCGATTGTCTGAAAATGAACGTAACACGTTCGTACGGCTTTGGTACGTCAAGCAGGATGCTGCCTTCGACCATAGCTGCTGTAAATGACAAGCTTGAGATCGGACGGGGCGGCTCTTTGAAAGGAACGGTCGTACTGCGCGGCGAAAACGGCGAGTATGACTGGGACAATGAGATCGATGAAACTATGGATCACGTCGATTATTTCTATACAAGATTTACTTTTGAATTGCATGAGGCTGAGCTTAAGGGCAGCGAAACAAATACTCCCCTGGCAGGCGACCTTTCAGGGGACGGCGAGCGCAATGTCACCGACCTGATGAAGCTGGCGGCCTACGTAAAGGGCATAAAGGGGCTTGATGATGACCAGCTTGAACTGGCAGATATCAACCGCGACGGCGATGTGAACGTTACCGATGTTATGATGCTGGCCGCTGATGTCAAGGGCATAAGGCCTATTCCCGAAAATAAGTGAGCTTAATTAACAAATTATCCGCAGAACGTTGATACATTAGCGTGAAAGTTCTGCTATAATGAAAAATGCTGAGAATCTCCCCCGTCACTGACGGGGGAGTGCTTTTGCGTAAAAATAAGATCCCGATCCGGTCGTGTATTGCTCCTTCGCCGAAGGCGGGGGAGCAATACAAATCTGATTTGGGAAATAATAAAAAATGTCCTGCCATATGACGGCACGGGACAGCGATAAGGGGAAGTTGAAATGAAAGCATATGAGATACTCATGGATATAGCGCTGATAATCATTAGCGCAAAGTTCATGGGTCTGGTGGCGCGCAAGGTAAAGGCGCCCATGGTCGTTGGCGAGATAGTCGCAGGCATCATCGTAGGACCCTGCCTGCTGGGGCTGGTAGAGCCCTCGGAAGACCTCAGCGTGTTCGCTGAGATAGGTGTTATACTCATCATGTTCTCCGCAGGCCTTGAAACTAACCTGCAGGAGCTGAAAAAATCAGGCCTTATGGCGCTGGTCATAGCCTGCGTGGGCGTGTTCGTGCCCCTGGCGGCAGGCACGGGACTGTACATGGCATTCTACGGCTTTGGCAGCGTAGGCAGCGAGAAATTCTTCAAGGCGCTGTTCATCGGCTGTATCATGACGGCTACCTCTGTAGGCATAACCGTTGAAGCCCTGAAAGAAATGGGCTATCTGAAAGGCCGAGTGGGACAGACTATCCTCTCCGCCGCAATAATAGATGATATCATCGGCATCGTGGTGCTGACCTTCGTCCTCAGCATGAAAGACCCCTCGGCGGATATCGGTGTGGTATCCCTGAAAGTCGTGGGCTTCCTGGCGGCCTCGTTCATACTCGGTTTTCTTATCTACAAGATATTCAAGGTGGTTGACGAAAAGTATCCCCATACAAGACGTATCCCCATTATCGCCCTCAGCCTCTGCTTCGTGCTGGCTTATGTGGCTGAGGAATATTTCGGCATAGCGGATATCACAGGCGCCTATATAGCAGGCATTATCCTCTGCAATGTCCGTGACGCTGATTATATCGACCGCAAGGTCAATGTAAACGGATATATGTTCTTCGCACCTATCTTCTTCGTGGGCATAGGCCTTAAGACGAGCTTCAAGGGGCTGAACGGCGAAGCCGTGCTGTTCTGCCTGGCTTTCGTGGCAGTGGCTATGCTCTCGAAACTCATAGGCTGCGGGCTGGTGTCAAAGTGCTTCAAGTTCAAAAACATCGACTGCATAAAAATAGGCGCAGGCATGATGACCCGCGGCGAAGTCGCCCTTATCATCACCAACAAAGGCCTCAGCCTGGGTGTCATCGAACCCAGCATATCGACCGCTGTTATCCTGCTCATCATAGTAAGCAGCGTGGTCACTCCCATTCTGCTCAAATACCTCTACTCCCGTTCCCCCGACCCCGCCGAGGAAACAGCAGCCTAATCCCGCAAAAAACGCTGCCCCCATTATGGCGGTTCTCATAAAGAAGCTTATGTATTTATTGGGGGAAACCTTTCTTAAGAAAGGTTGTCCCCCAAGCCCCTTTCCAAAGACTTTTATATTTGGGGGCGAAAGGGTGCTGTACTATCGGAGTATAGCAAATATCCGAACACTGCGTTCTATCGCAGAATGGCACCCTTTCGCCCCCGAACGTAAAAAGTTTTAGGAAGGGGGTCTGGGGGATAACCCTTTTTCAAAAGGGTTTCCCCCAGCAGAACATATAAGCTTCTTTATGAGAACTACCCATATGAGGGCAGCATTTTTTTGCATGAAAAAGCTGCGCTGAAAGACGGCGCAGCTTTGCGGTTTTTGATATCAGGAATAGTTTACGACATCTATCCAGCGCATAAGGAGGTCTTTTTCTTCCTCTCTGCCCTTGATGAGCTGTGCGGCGGCCACGATAGGCAGCCATTCCTGTACATAGTGCTTTGAGGTACCGCTCTTGAGGCAGTACTTGTCCAGATAAGCCTCGGCAAGGTCGGGGTTGTTAAGGCAGAAGAGCAGGTAAGTTCTTGCCACATCAGCGGAAGCGTTGCCCTGTCTTGCAGCGGACCAGTTGATAACATAAGTACCCTCATCGTTGATGATGACGTTCTTGGGTGCGAAGTTGCCGTGGCAGAGCTTTATGTGCTTGGGCATGGGGTCAAGCCTGGTCAGCAGCTCATACTTCTTTATCTCGTCGATAGCGGCCAGAGATTTTATCTGTCTTGCCAGCTTGTCTTTCAGCTTTGAGAGCAGAGGCATATACTGGGCGTGTATCTCTGTCTGAATATCGATGAACTGGTTGAGGTATGTGTCCATTTTGTCAGGGTTCTCGTCCATAAGCTGCTGGAGAGTCTTGCCCTGGATAAAGTCATAGCATATAGCCCACTTGCCGTCTATTACTGATACCTCGTGAAGTGTGGGGGTCTTGATAAAAGAGTTTACCAGCGTAGTCTCACACCTTGCGTGGGTAAGGGCGGCGTAAAGGCACTTCTCCTTATACTCGGGCTTATTGTAGATATTTATGCACTTGCCGTCACACTCGTAAATGTCGTAGATGTCGCCGTGGGCGATGAAGTTTTTAAGTTCCATAGTATCTCTCCTTTTATGGTATAGTTTTCGCTCCCTGCGAGAGGCGGGCGATGAAAAATTAACTGTCAAAATAGCCTAAGTTTCTTGACTGTTTATATTATACTACACATTCCCGAAAATTGCAAGCTTTTTTCGTTATTTTCACAAATGTTAAGTGATTGTTCACAAATTAAAGTTAGGAAGTTCACAAGTTAAGCGGGATTATAGCGACTTTCTATAAATTGGCTTAGGCTGTGTTGTGCATAATGCTATTCTCGGGGCGCATAAGGGGCATATGTTAAAATAATGGACTTATCGCACTTCACCACGGGGCATGGTGTCTATAGGTTTTTCAAGTGATATAGGAATGTGCTTTCGGGAAAACAAAAAATGTCGAAGGAATGCTTGTCAGCCCTTGACAAATCAGCAGGTATGTGGTATAATAGATTATCTTAAAATGACCTTGCGTTCGGCGCAGGGTTATTTTGCTGTTTGGGGCATTTCGTTAAAATGCACTTTACAGCGCGCTAAAAAAACTTCGGAATTATGAAAGTTAAGCGTTGTTTAAACAATTGTAAATGTAAGGTAAAAAACGTCTCAAAAACGGGAGGAAGGAAAAATGATCAGAGAAGACCTCAGGAACGTGGCTATCATCGCCCACGTTGACCACGGCAAGACCACACTGGTCGATCAGATGCTCAGACAGAGTGGTACTTTCAGAGAAAATCAGGCTGTCGAGGATAGAGTAATGGACTCCAACGACATTGAGCGTGAGAGAGGTATAACCATTCTCGCCAAGAACACATCCATAAAGTATAAGGACGTCAAGATAAACGTCATCGACACCCCCGGCCACGCTGACTTCGGCGGCGAGGTTGAGCGTGTACTGAAAATGGTAAACGGCGTACTGCTGCTGGTAGACGCTGCCGAGGGCCCTATGCCCCAGACCCGTTTCGTGCTGCAGAAGGCGCTTGAACTGGGCCACAAGATAATCATCGTTGTAAATAAGATAGACCGTCCCGATGCAAGACTCAAAGAGGTAGTTGAGGAAGTGCTGGAGCTTCTCCTTGACCTTGATGCTACCGATGAGCAGCTGGACAGCCCCGTGCTTTTCTGCTCGGGCAGAGACGGCACAGCTTCCCTGACCATGGACGGCGGTACAGATATGATACC
Source organism: Ruminococcus sp. (assembly GCF_017464355.1). GTDB lineage: Bacteria > Bacillota > Clostridia > Oscillospirales > Ruminococcaceae > Hominimerdicola. Next base: position 79,862 of record NZ_JAFUAG010000003.1, read on the forward strand.
CCTGTTCGACATGATACTTGACTACGTTCCCGCACCTGAGGTAGAGGAAGAGGGCAGTATGCAGTACCTGGTATCTGCCATAGACTACAACGAGTATGTGGGCAGGATAGCCATAGGCCGTATCGAGAGAGGCACCATGAAGGTAAACCAGGACGTTTCCATAGGCGACTACCACAACACCAAGCAGGAATACCGCGGCAAGATAGTTACCATGTACCAGATAGAGGGTCTTAACAGAGTGCCCGTAAACGAGGCCAAGGCAGGCGACATCGTCTGCATAAGCGGTATCGAGAATATCACCATCGGTGATACTATCTGCGATTTCGGCAGCTTTGAGGCGCTGCCTTTCGTGAAGATAAGCGAGCCTACCGTTGAGATGACCTTCTCGGTAAACAATTCGCCTTTCGCAGGCAGAGAGGGCAAGTTCGTCACTACCCGTCATATCCGTGACAGGCTGTTCAAGGAACTGCTGAAGGACGTTTCCCTGAGAGTTTCCGAGACCGACAATGCCGATACCTACCGTGTGGCAGGCAGAGGTGAGATGCACCTTTCCATACTCATCGAGAACATGAGAAGAGAGGGCTACGAGCTGGGCGTTTCCACCCCCCGCGTGCTTTACCGTGAGATAGACGGCAAGCTGAACGAGCCTATCGAGAGAGTCGTTATAGATGTACCCGAGGACGCTGTGGGTTCTGTTATGGAGAAGCTTGGCAGCCGCAAGGGCGAGCTGCAGGCCATGAACCCCATCGGCAGCAGAATGAGGCTTGAGTTCCTTATCCCTGCAAGAGGTCTTTTTGGTTACAAGAGCGAGTTCCTCACCGATACCAAGGGCGAGGGCATAATGAGTTCCGTATTCGAGGGCTACGAGCCTTACAAGGGCGATATCCCCAAGAGGTCCCAGGGCTCTCTGGTAGCCTTTGAAACAGGCGAGGCTGTTACCTACGGTCTGTATAATGCCCAGGAGAGAGGCGAGCTGTTCATCACAGCAGGCACCCAGGTATACGAGGGCATGGTAGTAGGCGCTTCACCCAAGTCTGATGACCTGGTAGTAAATGTCTGCAAGAAGAAGCACCTGACCAACACCCGTGCCAGCGGCTCGGACGACGCACTGCGCCTTATCCCCCCGAGAAATATGTCCCTTGAAGACGCGCTGGAATTCCTGGCAGATGACGAGCTGCTGGAAGTTACCCCCAAGAGCATACGCATACGCAAGCGCACCCTGAGCAACACCCAGCGAGCCAAGGACAGAGCTAAGATGTAATTCATAATTCATAATTGTTGACAGGGCGGGAAGATTTGTGTCTTCCCGCTTTTTGTGTTATATTGACTTGCAATCGTAAATGTGCTATACTATAAAATCATGATACCGATTTGGTTGTGTAATACAAAAAATCCATTCTGTATCATCAGCAATATACTTAAAAATCGGGACAGATCATATATGTTTGGAGGTAATAGTATGGCTCTTGAATTAAATGAGTGCCCGACCTGCGGGGGGACTATAACAATTGACCGTGAAAAAAAGACAGGTTTCTGCAAGTATTGCGGAAGAGAATTCTTTTTTGATGAAACGGTCAATAACTATAATACTACAAATAACTTCTATAATACCAACAATATAACTGCCGATAATGTGACGATGCAGAACGCAAAAACTTCTCTTCAGGATCTCATTGAGAAAGAGAAGATATACAAAAGGCTTGGCGATGTGATGAAGCTTTGTGAAGTCTATGGTGATATGACAGACCTGTACCCCAGCAACTATCGGGGCTGGTGGGGTAATATATGTATTGCGACCAACGATTTTTCTGATGTGGATATAGACGATAGGTCTTTGGACAATGTTAAGAAGTGGTTTTCATTGGTGGAGGATTATGCGCCGTCAGGAACATTGCATGAATTACGAGAAGATTATGATAACTATATCGAATTCTGTATGGGTAAGCGGAGACTTGAATTTTTGACCAGAGAACTGCAGAATAACGAGGCTGCTTACGAAAACATAAAAAACAGGACAAGCGAGTTAAAGGAAGACTACATTTATCGGAAAAAAGCAAAAAAACGCAAAACAAGAATATTGATAATTGTGGAAATAATAGTATATTGGTTAGTTTGGTACATAAGTTTACTAATTACAAGAGAAGTAATACGCTCTCCAGATATCACAGTTATTATGGTTTATATTGAAACTACAATAGTGCTCATCACTTTTGCCTGGCTTGTTGTACTCAGAATTAGGAAAAGAAAACAATTATCGAAAGATGATGGGTTCACTGATCCGTTTGAACAAAGGCGGCAAGAGTTATCAAACCTGATCGAAGCTCAGAAAAATGAACTTGCAGAACTGAACAAAAAACTGATATCATTGAATAATGTTAAATAAACAGGAGGAATGGCCATGCTATACAACATCAAGAAAAATAACATAGAATTCTCCGCCGACACCTTCGGCGCTGAGCTGCATTCGGTGAAGCTGGAGGGGCGGGAGTATCTCTGGCAGTGCGGTGAGGCCTGGAAGAGGTATGCGCCTGTGCTGTTCCCCTTTGTATGCTCCCCCGAGGGCAGGGCTTACCGTGCAGAGGGCAGGGACTACAAGATGAAAGCCAACCACGGCTTTGCCAGGGATATGGAGTTTGAGTTTGTGAAAAGCGATGATACCTCGGTGGAGTTCGTGCTTCGCAGCAGCGGGGAGACCCTCGCCCAGTACCCCTATGACTTCGCCCTGACCGTGCGCTATACCGCCACAGAAAAGGGCGTTAAGGTGGAGAACATCGTCCGCAATACGGGCGGTAAGACCATGTATTTCTATCTTGGCGGACACCCCGCTTTCAACTGCCCCATGGCTGAGAGTGAAAGCTTTGAGGACTACGACATAGTCTACGAAAAGCCCGAGCATATCGCTGACCCCGCAGGCAATGTTCTGGCGGACAAGGGCGATACTCTTGCTGTCACCAGAAAGCTTTTCGACAACGACGCTATCATGATAGACAAGCCCGCTTCAAAGGCTGTCACCCTGAAAAGCCGCAGGTCTGAAAGGGCTGTAACAGTAAGGTTCCCACAGTCGGAATGCATAGCCGTATGGTCGCCTGCGGGTGATGACAGGGCAAGCTTTGTCTGCCTTGAACCCTGGACATCTGTGCCTGTCTATGCCGATGACGAGTATCCCGATATCGAGAAAAAGCCCCATGCGCTCAGCCTGGGTGCAGGGGAAGAATATTCTTATTCCTACGGGATAGAGGTGTACTGATGAAGGCTTTGATACAGCGGGTGAACTTTGCTCGCGTTGAGGTAGAGGGCAGCACCGTCGGCGAGATAGGAAAGGGCTTCCTGATACTGCTGGGTGCAGGCCACGGCGATGACGAGGCGGATTGCGAGCGCCTTGCAGACAAGATCTGCAAGCTGCGCATTTTCGCTGATGAGAACGGCAAGACAAACCTTGCGCTGAATGACGTGGGCGGGGATATACTCTGTGTCAGCCAGTTCACCCTTTATGCGGACTGCCGCAAGGGCAACAGACCCTCGTTTATAAACGCAGGCGCCCCCGACAGGTCGAACGAGCTGTATGAGCATTTCTGCGGGCTTTGCAGCAGCAAGATAAACGGCAGGGTGGAAAAGGGCATCTTCGGGGCAGATATGAAAGTCACCCTTGAAAACGACGGCCCCTTCACAGTAATGCTTGAATGCAAAAACGGCGAGATACTGCTGTAGGCGGTATCAATACGAAAAATAAAAAACGGCACATCTGCTCAATTGCAGATGTGCCGTTCGTTATTTGCTGACTTTCGGCCGCCGCGGCTATTCAAGGGTCTTTATGCCCTTGACGTGAGCAGCTATCTTGGTCAGGTCTGTTACGTTTACATCGTCATCGTGATTAACGTCTGCGCGTGCAAGACGGTCATCGAACAGCGCCCTTATGCTCTTGACATGGGCTGCTACCAGAACAACGTCGGTAACATTTACCTCGCCGTCACCGTTGACATCGCCCTTGGGATAGTCCTCGTCAGAGGTGGGCTGTTCGTCTTCGGCGGTCTCATAGTCTATCACCACATCGCCCGAGGGCATGGTGAAGTATGTGTATTCACTGTATTCATCGTCAAATTCAGCATTTCCCGACTTGCATACCCACTTGCTGAAAACAGGTTCGCTGCTTGTGCGGAAAATATCCACATTTTCGCCTGCCAGAGCATTGCGTGTCAGGTAGCCTGCGCCGTAGGAGATCCTGACATCATCAGGTACTGTGATAGTATAGATCTGCTGGTCTGTGAGTTTTACTGCAAAACCGCTGCTGAATACGCCTGAAGCCACATCGTCGCTATAGTAAGCCAGTATGTTGTAGTAGCCCACACCTTTGCCGTCCAGTTCAATGGAAGCCGCATCGGGCTCAAGCTCCTTGCAGAATTCGCTGTCAGTCCACAGCTCAACTTTCTTTGGTGTGAAGTTGGTCTCCCACTCTACATTCAAGGTCTCGCCTTCGTGTATGTAACCGCCTGTGGGGTCGATGGTGAATTCGGGGCAAACTGTATTTATTATGCAGCTCTCAACATAATCAAGGGGGCCTTCGCCGTAGTAAGCCCTTAAGCGGCTCTCGCCGTTAAAGACAGTTTTGAACCATTCGGTCGGGCCTATGCCGATCAGATCTCCGGGATCTTCAAATTCGCATATGGCCCAGGGGCCGCTCATCACGCACAGCCTTACAGGTGTGAAGTTGGTGCTCCATGTCTGGTCATCGGGTATGCCTGCCGATATGTCCATATCGTGGGGCTGGGAGGTGAACTTATGCTCGCTGTCGGGAAGCACTGCCTCGAACAGCTGGCTCTCAACAACGGTCTCTTCATCAATGCCCATTTCCTCGTTCTTGAGGCAGGTAACTCTTATCATCAGCTGCTTGCCGACCATGTCCTTGCTGACCGGAACTACATCTTCATAAAGTATGCGGTCGTTGTGGTACTCTGCTGCCGTCTCGCCGTCAGCGATCAGCTCGTAATCCGTGAAGCCGAAGTTGGTCTCAAAGGCTACCTGCACCTCATCTTCGCCCTCGGGAATAACAGCGCCCGGGGTCATCATATCGATACGGGGATAAAGGGGAGGTATAACATTTATGATGTTGCTGCACGCATACTTACCGTCCCTGTCAGAGGTCGCGTATGCATAAACTCTCATGGTCTTGCCGACGTAGCTGTCATCAACTTTAAGGTCGATAACGCTGCCGCCGTCTTTGAGTGTGATAAAGATATCTATATCCTCAAGTATCTTGCCGTCCAGCTCAACATCAACTATAGCAGGCTCAAAGGAGGTCTTGAAAATTGCACTTGCCTTGCCTGTCTGTCTGCCCAGCACGATGGTGGGACGGGGCTGCTCGGTGAAGCAGTATCTTCCTATGCTGAAGGTGTCGGACTCTATATAGCTGTCATTGGTGTCATAGTATACCTTGAATTTTATGTCACTGCCGATCAGGCTGTCGTCAACGGAGCAGTTTATGATAGCCGAGCCGTCCTCGGTCTCCCAGGTACACTTATCGCTTATGATCTCTCCGTCCTTGCAGAGGTAAGCTGCAACAGGGTCGAAATCAACTGCGCAGGTCGCCAGACCCTTGCCGTCGTCGGTCAGCTCAACGTCCACGGGCTGAGCCAGGAAGTTTACATCGGCACCGATCAGTACATGGAACTTGTTGCTCAGTATGTAGTCGTTGCCTGTACCAATGGTATCAAAGTCATAGGTCCATGCGGGATAATAGGTCTTGAACTGATATTCATGGCCTGCATAGCTGTCATCAACATCCATGTTGGTCAGCAGGCCGTCAGAATTTGCTTTGATGATCTCGCCGTCTTCCAGCAGTTCCTCATAAACTGCATAAACACTCGGGTCGCTGCAGCCTGTCCTGTGCTCAACTATGCCTGTCTTGCCGGGCTTTATGGTTACGTCTTCGGGCTGCGTGGTGAACTTGAACTCATCTGCATAGCAGTGGAACTCATCTGTTCTCACCCAGTCTGTATCCGAGTCGCCGTATTTCAGCTCCAGTCGGTAGGTCGTGTCAGGTGAGGCATCTGCTGCCGCAAATTTGACCTTTACTGCATCGCCCTCATCGTTGAGGACATATCTGCTGCTGTCAAGGGAAGTGGTGTAGTTTTCTCCCGATGACTTATTCTCGGTAACGAGCCTTACGTCCTGTATCCCGAAGTTCGCCCATGCCGATACGCCGTTGGGCGAGCCGTTGTAGACATAAACGTCTTTGGGCTGTACGCTGACAGCAGGATCGACCACACTGAAATAGTTGGTGTCGATATACTTGGACTTGGTGTAGTAGGTCCTGAACTTGTATGTCCTGTTCTTGGGGTCGGCGCCAAAATCATCAATATCGTATTCGGGGCCGCTGCGGGAAGTGTTCAGTGCGATCTCATGGTCTGCGCTGCCGTAGTTGACATAGGTGTTCAGCAGGTTGTTGGTGTTGTCGATGAGCTCTATCCTGTAGGCGGGGAAGTTGAAGCTGTATCTCGGCTTCGCGGCTGAACCCAGCACATAGTCCTCCTGCTCGGATACCTCGGGCTTTTTGCCTACATAGAAGGTGTCGCTCTTCACCCTGGCGGAGGTGATCTGGTCAACGAACCATACCTGATAATAGTTGTCAAGCAGGTCGTAGGAGTCAATGGTCCACTCCATGGTCTCAGACTCAACGGGACCCTTGTTCTTTATCATGACAGGGTCGCTCCCGTTCTCATCTACCCGGTAGATGACAGCATTCACCGATGTCTGCGTGCCCGTGGCCTCCCAGTAGATGGTGGGGTAGTGGTCGGTGTAGCAGTTGTCCGGGGGCATTTCCTTGAAGTCGATGAATATGGCCGCATCAGCAGTAAATATGGACGCAGGCACCATCGAAAGAGTCATGGCCGCAGAAACAGCCGCCCCGAGGATACGCTTCCCCAGAGGTGTGTGGGTCGTCTGCATATTCTTTTACCTCCTTTTAGCAAAAAGAATTTCTCATCTGCGCACTTTATCTGTGCGCACTCTCCCTTATTGCAGCAGTTCAGGTCATTTCAAAATGCACTGAATTGGTGTGAATTGACAAAAAATCTCGCTCGAAACAGACCCGATATCCGCAACTTTACCTGATTATAACATATAGCCTTAAAAATGTCAACGAAAATTAATAATATTTCAAAACTTTTCCCGATAACTGCTCAACTTGACAGAATATGCATTTTAGTATATAATAAATAATGTATGATTATGTACAGGTCGGGGGCATTCCGCCCCGCATAAAAACAAGGAAGGAAATGATTTACATGGGACTTACACTTACTGAAAAGATCCTGAAGGCTCATCTGGTAGACGGTGAGTTCGTCAAGGGACAGGAGATCGGTATCCGCATCGACCAGACCCTGACACAGGACGCTACAGGTACTATGGCATATCTTGAATACGAGGCAATGGGCGTGCCCAGAGTCAAGACTGAGAAGAGCGTGGCTTACATCGACCACAACACTCTCCAGTCAGGCTTTGAGAATGCAGATGACCACAGATTTATCGGTTCTGTCTGCAAAAAGCACGGCATATATTTCTCCCGTCCCGGCAACGGTATCTGCCACCAGGTACATCTTGAGCGCTTCGGCATACCCGGCAAGACCCTCATCGGCTCTGACAGCCACACCCCCACAGGCGGCGGTATCGGCATGATAGCTATCGGTGCAGGCGGACTTGACGTTGCAGTAGCCATGGGCGGCGGCGCATACTACATCACCTACCCCAACATAGTCAAGGTCAACCTGACAGGCAAGCTTTCTCCCTGGGTATCTGCCAAGGACGTTATCCTTGAGGTGCTGAGAAGAATGTCCGTCAAGGGCGGCGTAGGCAAGGTAATAGAGTACTGCGGCGAGGGCGTGAAGACACTGTCTGTTCCCGAGAGAGCCACCATTACCAACATGGGCGCTGAGCTGGGTGCTACCACATCTATATTCCCCTCTGATGAGATCACACTGTCCTTCCTGAAGGCACAGGAGAGAGCAGAGGTCTGGACCGAGCTGAAGGCTGATGATGACGCTGTATATGATGAGGTCATCGATATCGACCTGGGAGCACTGGTACCCATGGCGGCCTGTCCGCACAGCCCCGACAATATCAAGACCGTTGAAGAACTGGGCGGCATGAAGATCGATCAGGTCTGCATAGGCTCCTGCACCAACTCTTCTTATGTCGATATGATGAAGGTCGCTCACATACTCAAGGGCAAGACCGTTCACCCCGATGTTTCTCTGGCTATCGCTCCAGGCTCCAAGCAGGTGCTGAACATGATCGCCGAGAACGGCGCACTGGCTGATATGATCGCAGCAGGCGCAAGGATACTGGAGTCCGCCTGCGGCCCCTGCATAGGTATGGGTCAGGCTCCCAACTCCAAGGGTATCTCCCTGAGAACATTCAACCGTAACTTCCTGGGCAGATCGGGAACCAAGGACGGCCAGATCTATCTGGTATCTCCCGAGCTGGCTGCTGCTTCCGCAGTTGCAGGCGTGCTGACCGACCCCAGAACTCTGGGCGAAATGCCTGAGATAAAGGTGCCTGAGCATTTCAAGATAAACGACAACATGGTAGTTCCTCCCGTGGCTGAGGCTGATATGGACAGCGTTGAGGTGCTGAGAGGCCCCAACATCAAGCCCTATCCCGAGACCGCACCTCTGGTGGACAACATCAGCTGTCAGGTATCTCTTAAGGTGGGCGACAACATCACCACCGACCACATCATGCCCGCAGGCGCAAAGATACTCCCTCTGAGATCGAATATCCCCGCTATCTCCCAGCACTGCTTCACAGTATGCGATGAGGATTTCCCCAGAAGAGCAAAGAATATGGAGAAGTCCATTATCGTGGGCGGTTCCAACTACGGCCAGGGCTCTTCCAGAGAGCACGCTGCGCTGGCTCCTCTGTACCTGGGCATAAAGGCAGTTCTGGTGAAGAGCTTTGCCCGTATACACAGGGCTAACCTGATAAACGCAGGCATACTCCCCCTGACTTTCGTAAACGAGGCTGACTACGAGAAGATAGGCCAGGGCGATGAGATAGAGATCGCAAATGTTCGCGCTGATATCGAGGCAGGCAAGACTCAGCTGACAGTTGTCAACAAGTCCACAGGCGCCGAGATACCCGTTCTCTGCGAGCTGACAGGCAGGACCAAGGATATAATCCTGGCAGGCGGTCTGCTCGATTATACCAGAGAGCAGCTTTCTAAGTAATTCATAATTATCGGCATGGCCGATGGTTTCGTGTATATACAGCAGGCGGAGGCTTTCTCCGCCTTGCTGTGATATCACGTTTTGTGGCGGGCGCCCACCTGTGTGAGCGCCTGGCAGAGTGCGTGAAAAAAGAGAGAATAACAGAAAGACAAGGAGAAAGACCAAATGGGCTCAGGAAGCAGGCTGCCCTCCATTATCATTGCACTGGTGCTTATCGGTGTAATATTCGTGGTGTTGAAATTGCTGTTCCCGAACAGGAGCAGCACCTGGTACATGAACAGGATAAAGATCATCGCAAGCATAATACTGCTGGCAGCAGGTATCGTGCTGTTTGTTATGAGGGCTTGATATGGATGATGAGGAGCGCAAAAAGGAAATAGCCGATGTGCTGAAAATAACGGTCATCATCGCAGCCGCAGGGCTGGGGCTCTTGCTCATGACGGTGGTGATACCATGGCTGAAACGTCAGTTTGCGGGAAGTCTCTGGGCGGTGATGTTTATCTCTGCGCTGGGCATAGGGGCTTATTTTCTCAGCGACCTGCTGGTGAAGAAAGAATTTATAGATCGGCGGGCACGCCTGACTGTGGCGAGGCTGATACTTCTTGCCATGATACTTATAGGTGCGTGGTTCTGCTGAAAGGGCATATGCTGCCTGAGGAGGTTCGACATGGCTGATGACAAGAGGATAGGCCGCCGAAAGAGCATGGACGCATTGTTCGGTGCGGGAACAGATGAGCTCAGCGAGGAATTTTTTGAAGAAAAAATAAAGGAAATGGGCGATGCCCCGAAGATAACCAAGGGCATGGCGCTCAAACACCAAAAACTCACCGAAGACCCCGCTTCACTGGTGGAAAGCGCCGAAAACAGCAGGGTGGTGCGCGATGATAAAATGTCGGCACTTTTCGGGAATGATGATATCGTCCCCGATGAAGCCGAGTTCGAGGAAAAGGTAAAGGCTCTTGAAGATAAGCAAGAGGCCGCCCCCGAAAAGCCCATGACCGAGTATGAGCAGTGGCTGGAGGAGGGTCTTAAGAAAGACAAGGGCTACGGCGAAAAAGTCAGCTACGAGGGAGAGACCTCCCAGGAACATGACAGCTATAAAGGCTCCACCAATGAGAGCTACGACAAGTGGCAGGCTGAGACTCAGGAGCTCATACGCAACCTGAAAGCCCGCGATGCCAGAGTTAAGGCTCGTGATGACAACATACACGACGCCCTTTACCTCACTACTGTTGTGAAAGGCGGCTCGGGTATCAGTCATACGGGCGACCAGGTCCGCTTTTTTGAGATGATAGCTTCGCTGGCATGGTTCCTGGTGTCGTCGCTGGCTGTCGTTGGGGTATTCTACGGCCTGGGCGTCAGGGGGAATGACCTGCTGATACCTTTCGGGCTGGGTTCCCTCATCGGTGCTATCGTGCGCTACAACGGCAAGGAGGGCTACACTCTGTCGGAGGCTTTCGGCCACGGTTCGGTGGAGATAGCCGTACTTTTCTCTACGGTGGTATCGTGGATAATATCCCTGTTCGCCAATATCGGGCTGCCTCTGGTCGCCCTTATAGCAGGCGTGTTCGCAGTGGCGGGAGAGTATTTCAAGCAGAAGGTCCTGTTCTGCCGTTCCGCAAAGGAAAGCAGAGCGAGGACGGTGCCCTTTGCTGTGTTTGCCATTGCGGCGGCAGTGATGATATTCATCTTCGATCTTGTGAATGAGCTTGTATTCGGATAATGATATATGGAAAAATTCGGGAGGGGCAGCAGCCCTCACCCGTTCAAAATAAGTAAGGAGGGCTATTACAATGGCTAAAATCCAAATGAAAACACCCTTAGTCGAGATGGACGGCGACGAGATGACCCGTATCATCTGGCAGGAGATCAAGGACATACTGATAACACCCTATGTCGATCTCAAATCAGAGTATTACGACCTGGGACTTGTTCACAGAAACGAGACCAATGACCAGGTAACTGTTGACTCTGCCAACGCTACAAAGAAGTATGGTGTTGCAGTAAAGTGCGCTACCATTACCCCCAACGCAGCAAGAATGACCGAGTATGACCTTAAGGAGATGTGGAAGTCCCCCAACGGCACTATCCGTGCTATGCTGGACGGCACCGTGTTCAGAACACCCATACTGGTAAAGGGCATAACTCCCTATATCCCCACCTGGACAAAGCCTATCACTATCGCCCGTCACGCATACGGCGATGTTTACAAGAACGTTGAGCTGAAATGCCCCGAGGGTTCCAAGGCTGAACTGGTATGCACCGACAAGGACGGCAACGAGACCCGCGAGACTATCTATAACTTCGAGTGCGACGGTGTTATACAGGGTATGCACAACAAGTCTTCCTCTATAGCTTCCTTTGCAAGGAGCGTGTTCAACTTCGCCCTTGATACCAAGCAGGACGTATGGTTCGCTACCAAGGATACTATCTCCAAGAAGTATGACCATACCTTCAAGGATATCTTCAGCGAGATATTCGAGGGAGAGTACAAGGCAAAGTTCGAGGCAGCAGGCATCGAGTATTTCTACACCCTGATAGATGACGCTGTTGCAAGAGTTGTACGTTCCAACGGCGGCTATATCTGGGCCTGCAAGAACTACGACGGCGACGTTATGAGCGACATGGTAGCTACCGCTTACGGCTCACTGGCTATGATGACCTCTGTACTGGTATCACCTGACGGCGTTTATGAGTACGAGGCTGCCCACGGCACTGTTCAGCGCCACTACTACAAGCACCTTAAGGGCGAGGAGACCTCTACCAACTCTGTGGCAACACTGTTCGCATGGACAGGCGCATTCCGCAAGAGAGGCGAGCTGGACGAGCTGCCTGAGCTGGTGAACTTTGCTGACTGCCTTGAAAAGGCTACTATACAGACTATCGAAGACGGCATCATGACAGGCGACCTGTACCTGCTCTCCACCCTGGAGAACAAGACAAAGGTCAACACCGAGGACTTCCTCAGAGCCGTTGACGAAAGACTGAAAAAGCTCCTGAACGCATAATAAAACAAACTGCGGACAGCTATCCTGCTGTCCGCAGTTATTTATTTCCCAAAAGCACATACCTCATCGAAATCCATGTGCCCGCCGAAAATATCCAGGGCGCTGCCAATGGTGAAATCCACTTTGCCGCGGCCTAAGTCCCTGAGCTTTTCCAGGTCTTCAAAGGAAGCTATGCCCCCTGCGTAGGTGGCAGGCATATCCTCTATGCCGCCCAGCAGCTGTGCCACGCTTTCTTCTATGCCGTGAGCCTTGCCCTCCACATCAACTGCGTGTATGAGGAACTCATCGCAGCTGTCCCGCAGACGTTCAATGGTGTCGGGACAAAGCTTTGTATCGGTGAACTTCTGCCAGCGGTCGGTTACGATGTAGTAGCCGTCCTCCCGCCTGCGGCAGGAAAGGTCCAGCACCAGCCGCTGCTTGCCTACAGCCCGCTTCATCAGTTCGAGGTTGTGGGTGTCTATCTCGCCGTTGCGGAAAACGAAGCTGGTAACAACGACATGGCTGGCACCCTTGTCAAGAAAGCCTGCGGCATTCTCATTGTTTATGCCGCCGCCGATCTGCAGACCGCCCTCAAAGGCCGCAAGAGCCTTGTGTGCCTGCTCCACATCAGCCTGATAGAATTCACTGCCTGCGGGGTTTAAGATTATTATGTGTCCCCCCGTCAGCCTGCGGCTTTTGTAAAGGCTGCCGTAGTAGCCCCCGTCCTGTCGGGAAACAAAGTTGTCCTGCGCCTTGTTGCCCTCGTCTGCCAGACTGCCGCCTACTATCTGCTTGACAGCGCCGTTGTGTATATCGATGCATGGTCTGAATTTCATGTCTGTTCCTCCCGTGGGAAAATATATCAGGTCAATTATAACACAGCAGCAGCAGATTTGTCAATCGGCAGAAGAAGGCTCTGCCCTTTCGCTGACAGGCTTTCGCAGGTCCGTCATCATGGGCTGCACCGCCCTGCGGACCTGCTGTTCTCTCCCGCAGAGTGCCTCCCCGCCCGCCCACCCGCCCCCTGTGCTTTTCAGCCCTTGCAAATCCAATGAAAATATGCTACAATATAAGGTAACATACCTAACGAAAGAAGGATCCCAAAATGAAAGAATATGTACCCTACCGCCGAAAGGCTTACTATTATGAGACCGACCGCATGGATATCGTCCACCACTCAAACTATGTCCGCTGGCTGGAGGAAGCCCGTGTGGATATGATGGAGCAGCTGGGCTGCCCCTTTGAGTTCACCGAGAAACAGGGCATAGTTTCCCCTGTGCTGAGCGTTTCCTGCGAGTATAAATACCCCGTCCGTTTCGGGGACGAGTTCGAGGTGGTCTGCAAGCTGCTCAGCTTTAACGGCTGCCGATTTGAACTGGAGTATGAGGTCACGAACCTGACCACAGGACAGCTTTCCCTTATAGCAAAGACCTCCCACTGCTTCACAGGCACCGACCTGCGCCCCATACGTATGCAGAAGAAGTACCCCGAGCTGTACGATAACCTCCTGAAAGCGCTGGAGGATAAGGGCGAATGAAGAAGGCTATAGCATTTGCAGCAGCGGCGCTCCTGCTGGCAGGCTGCGGCAAGGAGATAGAACAGCACGATAAGGCGAAGGTCACTCTCCCCGATGAGGTAACTGCTGCGGAAGACCTCACCCTCACCGATGATACACCTACCCCCGCGGAGGACAAGCCCGCCGTCACCGAAGCGCCGAAAAAGGAAGAAACTTCAAAGGCGGAAACAACTGCCAAAAAGAAAAAAGCAGACCCCGATGAGATAGACCTGGCCTGCATGACGAACGTGGAGGTCTACCAAAAAATAAAGCTCAGCGAGTTCATCATCGACAGCAACGCAAAGCTGAAAAACGGCGATGATATCCTGGATACGGAAGACCTGGGCGAGCATGAAGTCACCCTTGAGCTGGAGCTTGACGGGGGCGAGGCCGAGAAAAAGGTCAAGTATAACGTGGTGGATACCACACCGCCCGTGCTGCTGCTGGGGGACGATATCTCCGTGGCCGTGGGGGACTGGTTCGATATCAACAGCTATATCAGCTATGCGGATAATTACGACCGTGCCCCGATACTGGAGGTCTACGGTGACGCCGATACTTCCTCCGCAGGCACCTACCCTGTTGATATCGCCATCACCGACCGGAGCGGCAATACCCTGACGAAAACGCTCAATGTCAATGTATCCGACAATGCCTACGATGTCTACTATGACGACAGCAGTATATATTTCAGCGACTTCGTCAGCAGGTATGCAGGTGAGGGCAGAGAGTTCGGCATAGATGTTTCCCGCTGGCAGGGAGATATAGATTTCGGCGCCGTTGCCGCTGAGGGCTGCAGCTTCGCCATTATCCGCATGGGCTACGGCGAGTTCGGCGGCGCAGACCTTGACGCCTGTTACTACGACAATATGTCGGGGGCTGTGAATGCAGGCCTTGATGTGGGAGTTTACTTCTATTCCACCGATACTACTGAGGAAGGCGCCCGTGCCACCGCAAGGCGCATAGTCGAAGAACTTGGCGGACAGCAGCTTGAATTCCCAGTGGCCTTTGACTGGGAGGAATTCCAGTGCTTCCAGAACTACGGCATGAACATACATGACCTCAGCCAGGTGTATGAAGCTTTCTCCGATGAGCTGGAAAAGAACGGCTATGAGTCAATGCTTTACAGCAGCAAGAATTTCCTGGAGCTTTTCTGGGAGAACAGAAATGACCGCCCCGTCTGGCTGGCCCATTACGTCGAAGACACCACCTATGAGGGCGAATGGCTGCTGTGGCAGCGCTGCGGTACGGGACGTATCTCAGGTATAAACGGCGCGGTAGACCTTAACGTGCTGCAAAGGAAGTGACAGAGTTGACAGTAAAGGAAGAACTCATAAGACTTTTTGAACATAACAGGGGCAGCTACCTCTCGGGGGCTGAGATAGCCGACAAGCTGGGCTGTACCCGCGGTGCTGTGTGGAAAGCGGTGAAGAACCTGCAGAATGAGGGCTATACCATTTCCGCTGTGACCAACAAGGGCTACTGCCTTGAAGCCGCTGATGTGCTTTCGGCGGCGGGTATAGAAAAATATCTCGATGAGGGCTGCGGCGCAAAGCTTACGGTGTATAAGGAAACAGACTCCACCAACATCCGCCTGCGGGAGCTGGCCGCCGAGGGCGCCGAGGAAGGCACCGTGGTGGCCGCAGGTATGCAGACCAAAGGCAGGGGCAGGCTGGGCAGAAGCTTTTTCTCCCCAAGCGATACGGGGCTGTATCTCAGCATACTTATCCGCCCCGACATGACCGCCGCAGACGCTGTGCGCATAACCACCGCAGCCGCCGTGGCTGTGGCCGAGGCCGCCGAGGAAGTCAGCGGGCGCAGGGTGGATATAAAGTGGGTCAACGATGTCTACATGGAGGACAGAAAGATCTGCGGCATACTGACAGAAGCCTCCTTCAGCCTTGAAAGCGGCGGGCTGGACTACGCTGTATGCGGCATAGGCATAAATGTCTGCCGACCCGAGGGCGGTTTCCCCGAGGAGATAAAGGACATAGCAGGCGAGGTGCTGAAAACCCCCGTGGAAGATGCCCGCAACCGCATGGCAGGCCTGGTGATATCAAAGTTCATGAAATATTACCGCAGCCTTGGGGAAAACACTTTCCTCAAAGGCTACAGGCAAAGGCTCATCTGGCGGGGCGAGGATATAAACCTCATACGGGGCAGCGAGACCGTGCCCGCAAAACTCATTGACGTTGACGAGCAGTGCCGCCTGCTGGTGGAATACCCCGACGGCAGCCGCGGCACCATATCCAGCGGCGAGATAAGCATACGCAGAAGAAAATAACATAGCAAAACTCACAGCTCAGCTGTTCTTTTTGGAGCGCCTTCCGCATATCTATAAAAGGTGTGCGGGGGTGATGAGTTGTTTTCTGTTACGGTGAAAAGGGTGCGGCTGGGCATAGGCTTCAGCTTTCCCGCAGTGCTGGCGCTGGTGCTGCTGACAGGGGGCGCTGATACGGCACAGCTGCTCATAATGCTGCTGTGCAGTGCCCTGCACGAATGCGGACATCTGGCGGCTATGTTCATCTTCCGCCGCCGTCCCGAGGCTGTCACCCTCTACGGGGGCGGCATACGCATAACCCCGCCCCGCGGGAGAATGGACAGCTTCGGCAGAGATATCACCGTGCTGCTGGCGGGGTGCGCCGTGAACTTCCTGCTGGCAGGGGCGGCATACCCTTATAAAGGCACGGGGGACTTTGTGCGTACAAACCTCTTCCTGGGCGTGTTCAACCTGCTGCCCTTCGGATATTTCGACGGCGGGCGGGTGCTGGAAATGCTCTGCGCAGGCAGGGCGGCAAAGACAGCACGGCTGGTGTTCTTCCTGCTGGGGGCGGCGTATATCGCCCTTACAGCCCTTTCGGGAAATGTCAGCCTGTCCTTTCTGGTGACGTTTTGTTTTATCGCCGCAGAGGAAATCTCGGCGGAAAAGGAGTGAAAGAACGATATGAGATCAAAGGAAAAAGGAGCACTCGGAAAAATGCGGTATATGCTGCGTTTCATACCTCCGTTGGCAGTGCTTGGCTACTGGATATATGAGCTGGAGCATCAAGCTTACGGCAATATGAGAAAGGTGATATTCATAGCGGTGCTGATGGCGGCAGATGTTCTGGGCGCTGTGCTTATCGCAGACGACAGAAATTTCAGGAAAGGGTACCCGAAACGCTGGCTTTACATCATCATTGATGCTTTGCTGTGTATGGGGGCGATGCTGCTGCTTGTGGTGACTCTCTCGGAGACGATGTTTGTTTTGTTCATCATCGTCATGCCGATATTGCTGATGCTGTTCAAACTGTACTACTTAGATAAGTGTGAAGTGGAGGGCAGAGGCTTCTGGGGAGTTTTGCTGACAGAACCCCTGCTGCATTACATGATGCTCTATCCGTTGTACAAGCTTTGACGTATAGTCTGCGTGATAATTTACAAAAATGTCATAAAATCTTTTCTTCGGCTATTGACAAGCGGGGGAAAAGGTGGTATAATACTTGGGTAAACAAAGCAGAACATTCCGTTCTCACCTTGGGCGCCTGCGGGCTGCAAAGAGGTAAACAGTGAATATTACGGCGGTGCGTAAAGCACTGTGTTGTTGTGATATGCCACGGGTACGGAGTTTTCTGTGCCCGTTTAATTTTTATTTTGGAGGTGCTTGACTATTAGCAACAAGGAACATCAGCTCAACGAGGAGATCAGAGATAAGGAACTCAGGGTCATCGACGTTGACGGAACACAGCTGGGTATACTGAGCGCAGATGAAGCGCTGAAGATCGCATTTGAAAAGGATCTGGATCTGGTTAAGATCGCTCCTCAGGCTACACCGCCTGTATGCAGGATCATGGACTACGGCAAATTCCAGTTCGAGCAGCAGAAGCGCGAAAAGGAAGCCAGAAAAAATCAGAAGGTCATCGAGATAAAGGAGATAAGAATGTCTTCCACTATCGATACCCACGATTTTGAAACAAAGGTCAACCAGGCAATAAAGTTCCTTAAGGGCGGAGATAAGCTGAAGGTATCAGTAAGGTTCCGCAAGCGTACCGTGGCACACCCCCAGTTCGGTGAAGAACTGCTGGTGAAGTTCAAGGAAGCTGTTTCCGAGGTGGGAGTTGTTGATAAGCCTTCCAAGATGGAAGGGCGCAGTCTTGTAATGTTCGTTGCGCCTAAAGCAGGCAAGTAATAATACTAAGGAGGATAAATCAAATGCCTAAGATCAAGACACATTCGGGCGCTAAGAAGCGTTTCAGAGTAACAGGAACAGGCAAGGTAAAGTTCCAGCACGTTAACAAGAGACACAGACTCAATCAGAAGGATCACAAGAGAAAGAGAATTCTGAGAAATGCAGCTTACGCTGACGATACCAACATAGCAAACGTAAAGGCTCTGATCCCTTACAAGAAGTAAGACGAGTTGTAGGGAAGTAAAATTTTAGGAATAATACTGGGAGGTAATAACTATGGCTCGTGTTAAGGGAGCAATGATGACTCGTAAGAGAAGAAATAAGACACTGAAGCTTGCCAAGGGCTACTTCGGTGCGAAGAGCAAGCATTTCAAGATGGCTAAGCAGGCCGTGATGAAGAGTGGCCAGTACGCTTACATCGGCAGAAAGCAGAAGAAGAGAGATTTCAGAAGACTCTGGATCACAAGAATTTCCGCAGCTTGCAAGATGAATGGCATTAACTACTCCACATTCATGAACGGTGTTAACAAGGCAGGCATCAACCTGAACAGAAAGATGCTTTCCGAGATCGCTATCAGCGACCCCGCAGGCTTCACCGCTATCGTAGAGAAGGCTAAGGCTGCACTTTAATAGCAGAAAAACACGCAGGTCGGTAATCGGCCATGCGTGTTTTGTTCTATAATGAGGTCGGGAGAGCATTGTTAACGCTTTGTAATTTTTGTATAAATTGTTACAAAATTGTTGGTTTCGTTTGTGGAATATCACTGAGGGAGGCGCAGCAGCATGGTCATAACATCGAAAGATAACCCGAAGATAAAACAGCTGGCGAAGCTGTATTCAAACCGCAGATATCGCCGTGAAACGGGGCTTTTCGTCATAGAGGGCATAAGGGGCTGCGTCGATGCTGTGCTTGATGATGTGGAGCATGGCGGGCTTATAAAGGTCGAGGCGGTCTACTACGTTGAGGGCACCTTCGATAATGAGTTTGAGTGGTTCCCCGAAAAGCTTGAAAAGCTGGGCGGGAACAGGATATTCACCATGACCCGTGAGATAGCCGGCAGGATAAGCGATACCGACAGCTGTCAGGGTATATTCGTGACGGCTAAGTGCATGGATAAGCCGTTCTCGGAGGAGGCGCTGAAAGCAGGGGGCAGATACCTGATACTTGATGAACTGCAGGACCCGGGCAATCTGGGAACGATGATACGCACCTCAGATGCCATGGGGCTGGACGGCATAGTGCTGTCAGGCAACTGCGTTGACCTCTACAATCCCAAGACAGTCAGGTCTGCGGTGGGCAGTATGCCCAGGGTGGATATCTTCGTGGAGAAGGACTTTGCGAAAGTCACCGATACCTTTGCGCTAAAGGGCATACCTACGGCCGCAGCGGTCATCGGGGGCGGCACCGATGTGCTTGAGTATGACTTCACTGATGGCTGCGCTGTGGTCATCGGCAATGAGGGCAGAGGCCTTACGAAAGAACACGCAGATATGTGCAGCAGCAAAGTCACCATAAGTATGCACGGCCATATCGACTCGCTGAATGCGGCCACGGCTGCCACTATACTGCTGTGGGAAATGACAAGGCGGGGTGACTGACTTGGATAATAAAGCATACTGGCTGCTGGCCGAGCTCGTCTTCGGTATTGGCGGCAAAAGGCTGTGGGAATTTATCCCGAAAAACGGCGACCCCGAAGCGCTCTGCAAAGGCCTTGCAGGGGCTGAGGGCCTCACCGCAGGCGAAAGGGACAGGGCAGCCCACCTCAGGCTGAGCGATGCCGAAGCCCTGCTGAATGAAGCCTACGAGCTGGGGCAGAGCGTGACCTGCATAAGCGATGAGGATTTCCCCGAAAGGCTGAAAGACCTTGATGACTGCCCCGCAGTGCTGTTTTATCGGGGAGATATCGGGCTGGCCGCGGGAGATGTGCTGCATATGGTCGGCACACGCAAGCCCACAAAGTATACCGCATCACTGGTGCGGGTGCTGTGCCATGAACTTACCGTCAGGGACTTCGTGCTTTCGGGCGGTATGGCGGAGGGCGTGGATACCCGTGTCATCGAGGAGACCCTGTCGAGAGGCGGCAGGATCCTCAGCGTGCTGCCCTGTCCGCTGGAAGCCGATCATCCCAAGGATAACGGCGGGCTGAAAGAACGGCTGGCGGCGGAAGGTCTGGTCATCAGCGAACAGCCTCCCGAGAGCAAGGCACGCATGAACTTCCAGCGGCGCAACAAGCTGGCGGTGGCGCTGTCAAAGGCCGTTATAGTGGCAGAAGCCCATGAGGACAGCAAAGGCCTTGATAACTGTAAGCAGGCCGAAAGGCTGGGCAGACCGGTATTCGCGGTACCGCCCCATTTGCTGTACAGCAAGGAATATTTCGGCCAGCGGGACCTGCTGAGGGCAGGGGCTGAACCTCTGTTTGACGGCAGCGACATAGTCCGTGTGCTGACGGAACGGGGAGATATCCGCAAGGATACCCACGGCACAGGTGCGGCTGTGAGAACGGAGAATGCTTCCGCAAAGACGGCGGCAAAAAGCCCCGAGCCTGTCTTTTCAAGAGAGCTTGCCCCCGAGGAAAAGGCCGTCACCGAACTTCTGAAAAAACACGGATCCCTCACCCTGGAGGAGATATGCGAAGCAGGCGGAACATCTGCCTTCTATACCCTGCCCGTGATCACAGGGCTGGAGCTTGACGGCATACTGACCTCCACCGACGAGGGAAAATACAAACTGAATTAATGATACATAGTTCATGGTCGGAACTTGTCGGGCGCATACAGCGCTCATCAAAAAAGCTGTATCCATCACGGGCTGTGTATTGTAAATTACAAATTGAAGAAACGGAGAGAAAATTTTGTCTGATCTGGTAATTGTTGAGTCGCCCCACAAGGCGAAAACTGTAAAGAGATATCTTAGCGGGGATTACGAGGTCGTAGCTTCTATGGGACATCTGAGAGATCTGCCCAAGTCGAAGCTGGGTGTCGATATCGACAACGACTTTGAACCCCAGTATATAAACATCAAGGATAAGGAGAGCCTTATCAAGGAGATAAAGAAGAAAGCCAAAGCCAGCGACCATGTCTATCTGGCAGGAGACCCTGACCGCGAGGGAGAAGCCATAAGCTGGCACTTAGCCCAGCTGCTGGGTCTGGATATGAATGACAAGAACCGCGTGACCTTCAACGAGATCACAAAAAGCGGTATTGATGCGGGCATGAAAAGCCCCCGCACCATCGACCTCAACCTGGTCAATGCCCAGCAGGCAAGGCGCATACTGGACAGGATAGTGGGCTATAAGCTGTCGCCCTTTCTCTGGAGAAAGATAAGGCGTGGACTTTCCGCAGGCCGTGTGCAGTCGGTGGCTGTGAAGATGATATGCGACCGTGAGAACGAGATAAGAGCTTTCGTTTCTCAGGAATACTGGTCCATAGATGCCATGTTCACTGCAAAGTCGGGGAAGAAGCCCTTTGCCGCCAAGGTGGATACCGTTGACGGCAAGAAGCCCGAGCTGAAAAGCAAGGCCGATGCCGATGCTGTCCTTGACAGGCTGAAAGATGCCGAGTTCACTGTGGACAAGGTGAAAAAGAGCGTGCGCAAGAAAAATCCTGCCGCACCCTTCACCACATCTACCCTCCAGCAGGAAGCCTCCAGAAGACTGGGCTTCCAGGGCAGACGTACCATGAAAGCCGCCCAGGAGCTTTATGAAGGTCTTGATGTCAACGGCTACGGACAGACGGGTCTTATAACCTATATGCGTACCGACAGCCTGCGTATCTCCGATGAGGCAAGGGCTGCAGCCTACGACTTCATCAAGGATAAGTACGGCGATGCCTATATACCCGAGAAGCCCCGTATCTACAAGACCAAGGGCAGCGCCCAGGACGCCCACGAAGCTATCAGGCCTACCAACCCCGCTATCACCCCCGACCTTGTAAAGGCCAGCGGTGTCACCGGCGACCAGTACAAGCTCTATAAGCTCATCTGGGAAAGGTTCATAGCATCGCAGATGTCCAACTGCCTTATGGATACCATGTCGGTGGATATCGAAGCCAACGGCGTCATGTTCAAGGCTACAGGTTATTCGGTGAAGTTCGACGGCTTTACCGTGCTGTATGAGGAGAGCAAGGACGAGGAAGAGGAAAAGAAGAACGTGCTGCCCCCGCTGGTAAAGGGTGATAAGCTCACCGCCAAGGAGATACTGGGCAACCAGCACTTCACCCAGCCGCCCCCGAGGTATACCGAGGCCACGCTGGTAAAGGCCTTTGAAGAAACAGGCATAGGCAGACCTTCCACCTACGTTACTACCGTGACTACTATCATCAACCGCAACTACGTTGAGCGTGACGGCAAGCAGCTCAAGCCCACCAGCCTGGGTGAAGTCACCAATGAGCTGATGAGCGAGCATTTCGATAAGATAGTGGACGTCAAGTTCACAGCCAATATGGAGAAGAGCCTTGATGACGTCGAAAGCGGCAAGATAAGCTGGGTGAAGACTTTGCAGAAGTTCTATAAGGAGTTTGACAGCGAGCTTTCCACCGCCGAAAAGGAAATGGAGGGCAAGCGTGTCAAGGTGCCCGATGAAGCCACCGATGAGGTCTGCGAGGTCTGCGGCAAGCCCATGGTCATAAAGATAGGCCGCTTCGGCAAGTTCATGGCCTGCTCGGGCTTCCCCGACTGCAAGAACACCAAACGCATAGTCCAGGAAACAGGCGGCGACTGCCCCTTCTGCGGAAAGAGAGTGCTGCTGAAAAAATCCAAAAAGGGCAAGAAGTATTACGGCTGCGAAAACAACCCCGAATGCAGCTTCATGACCTGGGATATCCCCACCGAGGAGAAGTGCCCAAAGTGCGCAAGCACCCTGTTCCAGAAAGGCGGCAAGAACGGCATACTCATCTGCCATAAGCCCGACTGCGGATATCAGCGTAACCTTTCGGGTGAGAATGCAGGCGGTGAGGAATAGGCCATGATATGCTTGTCACGGCATAGCAAACTTCTGACAATGAGGAAACTGATACATGAGCGAAAAAGTAAAAGTCATAGGTGCGGGGCTTGCGGGCTGCGAGGCTGCATGGCAGCTGGCAAAAGCAGGTATTGAATGTGAGCTTTACGAGATGAAGCCCAAAAAGTTCACCCCTGCCCATAAATATAAAGGCTTTGCGGAACTGGTCTGCTCGAACTCCCTGAAAGCTGACCGAGTCGAGTCGGCGGCAGGTATGCTGAAAGAGGAGATGAGAAGACTTGGCTCGGTGACTATGGAATGCGCCGAGCTTGCCAGGGTATCCGCAGGGGGCGCACTGGCGGTGGACAGGGAGAAGTTCTCTGACGCTGTGACAGAGCGCATAAGAAATAATGAGTTTATAACCGTCATCGAGGAGGAAGTCACTGAGGTGCCCGAGGGAAAGGTCATCATCGCCACAGGACCCCTTACATCGGACGGCCTGGCGGAAAGCATAGGGAAGATATGCGGCGACTATCTCTACTTCCACGATGCGGCCGCACCTATAGTGACCTTTGAGAGCATCGATATGACCAAGGCATTCTTCGCCTCCCGCTACGGCAGGGGAGATGCGGATTATATCAACTGCCCCATGGATAGGGAAGAATATCTCAGGTTCTACAACGAGCTGATAAATGCCGAGAGCGCACCGCTGAAAGACCATGATAAGGAGCATTTCTCCAGGGACGGCTTCAAGGTCTACGAGGGCTGTATGCCCGTGGAGGTGCTGGCAAAGCGGGGTGAGGATACCCTGCGCTTCGGCCCCCTGAAACCTGTGGGACTTACCGATCCCAGAACGGACAAGCGCCCCTACGCAGTAGTACAGCTGAGGGCTGAGAATACTGCGGGCAGTATGTATAATCTGGTGGGCTTCCAGACCAACCTGAAATTCGGCGAGCAGAAAAGGGTCTTCTCGCTGATAACAGGCCTTGAGAACGCAGAGTTCATGAGGTACGGGGTCATGCACCGCAATACCTTCATAAACTCGCCCAAGCTGCTCAATGAGCAGTTCAATATGAGAGAGCGCCCCGAGCTGTACTTTGCAGGACAGATGACAGGGGTCGAGGGCTATATAGAAAGCGCCGCCAGCGGCATATCTGCGGGACTTAACATGGCAAGGCAGATAAAGGGGCTTGCCCCCGTCAGCCTGCCCGCCACCACCATGCTGGGGGCACTGAGCAAGTATATAAGCTCCCCCGATACCGAAAATTTCCAGCCCATGGGCTGCAATATGGGTATCCTCCCCGAATGGGGCGAAAGGGTCAGGGATAAGAAACTGAAATATAAACTGCTGGCAGAAAGGGGTCTTGCTGACCTTGACAGGCTGCTGGCCGGGCTATGAGGTGACTTATGGAAAGAAAAGACTATAAGGCACAGGTGATAAGGTCCTTTGCAGAACTGGCTGTTCTGGTGCTGCTTACAGCTGATATAGCCCGCGGCAACACCGTTATGTGGAGCTGGCTGGCCGTCAGGGCGGCAGTGCTGATAGAGTATGTCAGCTTCAGCCTGAAGGACGAGATAAAGGATATCATCAAAAATTTCAT
The DNA here is from genome assembly GCF_017464355.1 of Ruminococcus sp. Taxonomy (GTDB): domain Bacteria; phylum Bacillota; class Clostridia; order Oscillospirales; family Ruminococcaceae; genus Hominimerdicola. Next base: position 104,331 of record NZ_JAFUAG010000003.1, read on the forward strand.
ATCCCATGTGCTGACAGGGGCTGTGCTGGCCTTTGCCTGGTACGGGGCATATGTGCTGTTCGAGCTTAAAAGCAAATTCTTTGATGAGAACACCACGGTGCTGCACGTAACGGTGCCCACCTGCATAAAGTGGTGCGCACTGCTCTCGGTCATAGGGCTGACTGTCAGTGCGGTCATGTATATTGTAAGGCAGAAGCGCAGCGGCTTCTGACGGAGGATAATTTATGATAAAGAAAATAACAACAGCGCTGCTGCTGTGTCTTACCCTGGCAGGCTGCAGCCTGTCAGCAGAGGACAAGGGCGGTGAAAGTGCGGCGGAGACCAATGCTGCACCACCTCAGCAGGCCGCTGCAAGCGAAGACAACAACACGAACGTTACTGATACACCAAGCGGTGAGAGCAGGACAGCTGCTTTCGCTGAAAGGATAAACGGCCACGATTTCGCCATAACGCTGAACTCTCAGCAGCCCGGGGGAGTCACGGTCGTGGAGGAGGTAGAGGTCTGCGGCAATGTGCTGCACGATGTCTACAAGACCCCCGAGGGTCAGGTGACCAGCGAGCTGTATATAGTTGACGGCGGCATATGGTCAGTGACCAACGAGGGCAGCACCGAGCCTATGTACCTGGGATTTGATAATCAGTATGATGCCCATGTGAGGGAATGCGCCCTCCACTGGATGAACATAGGCGAGGGTGATTTCACCCATGAGCAGACAGACGTGGGCGGAGAGAAGATAACCTCCGCTGACGGCAATACGGAGATGACCTACGTCTTCGGGGCGGACGGTGTGCCTGTTTACTTTGACGGCGGCGGAGCCCACTATGATGTAACGGGATACCGCGAGGGCCTTGGCAGCATAGAGCTTCCCGAGAACCTGAAAAACGCCATGGCACAGAGAGAAAGCTCATAACAAAGAGAGGAAGATAACGATGAATAAAAAGACAGCGGCTGTATTTTCAGCACTGCTGATGTGCGCGGCCCTTGCTGCCTGCGGCGAAACGAATGAGCCCGCCGCGAGCGACGCGCCTGTGGCAGGGGGTGCTGTTACCAAGCAGACCACCGCCGCAGAGGAAAAGACCGAAGCGGAAGAAACAAAGGCTGAAAAAACAGAAGCCCCCGAGGAGGAGGAGCCTGTACTGGCGCAGAACTATGAGGACAGCTTTACCCGGGCTTTTGTCGCCAAGCTGGATGACCTTGATCTCTACATGGAGTATGAAATGTACAGGACAGACGGTGATGAGGGTATGCAGCTCCTGCAGAGCACCAGCCTGACAGGCAACGGCGAAACACTTTTCTGCCGCCAGAACGTTCTAGTGTCTGATGTAGGTGATGAGGGCGAGCAGGAAGTCCTGCTTTACCAAGGCAAGCTGTACCATAAAAAGGGCGATGAGGAAAAGTATACCTATTTCCTTGACTATGCAGAAATGGAAGGCCTGTTCACCACCCAGCTCATGGGCGACCCGTGGAACATGGAGTTCGTTTCGTCAGACAGCTACTCTGACGGCACGGTGGAGGAGGTCTTCAACACAGGTGAAAGGACCTATACCTACACCTACGACAGCAGCGGCATACTGATAAGCGTTGAGACCGAAAGGACCCTCATCAATGTGAACTGCTATGAGGAAGCCGCAGATATCGAGCTGGGCGCAGGCTTTGAGGATATGCTTCAGGAATAAAAAATAACGTCAAACAGAGGGAAACGGGGGATAGCCCCTGTCAGGAAAAGGAGCAGAATATGAATATAGTAATGGACGCATTCGGAGGGGACAACGCTCCTCTGGAAGTAATAAAGGGCGCAGTTGATGCGCATAAGGATTTCGGCGTGGATATAACACTGGTCGGCGACGAGGCTAAGATAAAGGAGTGCGCAAAGAAGAACAGCATAGATATCTCAGCGCTGAAAATCAGACACGCAGATACCGTCATCGACGTATGCGAGGAGCCCACCGAGGTCATCAAGGGCAAGAAGGACTGTTCAATGGCCGTTGGCATGAAGATGCTGGCTGACGGCGAGGGCGATGCTTTCGTTTCCGCAGGCTCCACAGGCGCACTGGTGGTAGGCGGCGCAAGTATCGTAAAGAGGATAAAGGGCATAAAGCGCCCCGCACTGGCTACCATACTGCCTACCGCAGGCAAGCCCACCATGCTCCTTGACAGCGGCGCAAATTCCGACTGCCGCCCCGAGATGCTGGTGCAGTTCGGTGTAATGGGCAGCGCCTATATGAACAAGATAATGGGCGTTGACAAGCCCCGTGTGGGACTTGCAAATATCGGTGCGGAGGAATCAAAGGGCAGAGAGCTGGAAAAGGAGACCTATCAGCAGCTCAAGACCGCCCCCGTTAATTTCGTAGGCAATATCGAAGCAAGACAGCTGCCTCTGGGTGACTGCGATGTGTGTGTGGCAGATGGTTTCAGCGGCAACCTGATGCTCAAGCTGTATGAGGGCATGGGCAAGTTCTTCTCAGGGGAACTGAAAAATATTTTCAAGAGCAGCGCCAAGTCGAAGCTGGCTGCGGTAATGGTCATGAAGGATATAAACAACTTCAAGAAAAAGGTAGATTATTCCGAGTACGGCGGAGCGCCCCTGCTGGGTACCGCAAAGCCCGTTATCAAGGCACACGGCAGCTCTGATGCCAAGGCTTTCTACAATGCTGTAAGGCAGGCTAAGCAGTTCACCGAGACAGGTGTCATAGACACCATCACAGCTGCACTTGAACAGATGAAAAAGGAGCAGGTCTGATGGACGAGCAGAAATGTCTGGAGGCTTTCCAGAGGAGGATAGGCTACCATTTCAAAAATGACAGGCTGCTGTTTGAAGCCCTGTCCCATTCAAGCTTTGCCAACGAGAACAAGAAGCTGAGAAGAAGCAACGAGCGCCTGGAATTCCTGGGGGACTCGGTGCTGAGCATAGTGGTCAGCGACTATATATTCGAGCATTTCAAGCACCTGCCCGAGGGCGAGCTGACAAAGCTGCGTGCCTCGCTGGTCTGCGAGAAGGCTCTGTTTGAGTTCTCCCATAAGATAGAGCTGGGCAAGTATATCTTCCTGGGCAAGGGCGAAGAGCTTACAGGCGGCCGTGAAAGGGCTTCCATAGTGTCAGATGCCATGGAGGCTGTCATAGCAGCTATCTACCTTGACGGCGGACTTGAAGCTGCAAGAAAGCACATAATGAATTTCCTGCCCAGGGATATAGACCCAGGGCACACAGAAACTTTCCATGACTACAAGACGGTGCTGCAGGAGATAATCCAGCGCAACCCCGAGGAAAAGATAGAGTATTTCCTGAAAGGCGAGGAAGGCCCCGACCACGACAAGCGCTTCACGGTGCAGGTGCTGCTCAACAGCAATGTCATCGGTGAGGGCATAGGCAGGTCGAAAAAGAGCGCTGAGCAGAATGCAGCCAAGGAGGCCCTGGCTCTTATGGGCGTCAAGGTCTGACCCGAAATTATCAGCCATGACAACGGCTCTGCACGCCCGTTTTTAAAACACCAAAAAGAGGAGACCCGAAAATGCACAGTAACATCTCCATATTCGTGCCCCATGTGGGGTGTCCCCACAAATGCGCTTTCTGTGACCAGAATGCCATAACAGGCAAGCAGAAGCTTCCCCATAAAGAGGACGTGGAGAGAGCCTGTCTACAGGCGCTGGGTCAGGTGGACGACATTGCCGATACCGAGATAGCTTTCTTCGGCGGGAGCTTTACCGCTATCCCCCGAGAGTATATGCTCGAACTGCTGAGCGCAGCCCATAAGTATGTGGGGGAGGGCAGATTCAGGGGCATACGCATCTCCACCAGACCCGACTACATCGACGGGGAGATACTTGATATCCTGAAAAGCTTCGGGGTGACGGCCATTGAGCTGGGCGCCCAGTCCATGTCGGACGAGGTGCTTGAAGCCAACGAGCGCGGCCATACCGCCGAGGACGTCAGAAAGGCAAGCAGGCTTATCCGTGAATGCGGCTTTGAGCTTGGCCTGCAGATGATGATAGGCCTTTACAAAAGCTGCCGTGAGCAGGAGGACGAAACTTTCAGTGAGATAATGGCCATACACCCCGATACGGTGCGTATCTATCCCGTGGTGATACTTAAAAACACAAGGCTAGCAGAACTGCTTGAAAGCGGCGATTACGAGCCCATGAGCTTTGATGAGGTGCTTTCCCTTTCCGCAAGGGCGCTGGGCGCTTTTACAGAAGCGGGCATAAGGGTGATAAAATGCGGCCTCCATGCCAGCGAGATCGTCGAACAGGATATGGTCGGCGGATTTTATCATCCTGCTTTCAGGGAGCTTTGTGAGGGTCTGCTTTACAGGCTCAACATGGAAGCCTTGCTGGACAAGGCAGTAGAAGAGGGCAGGCTGCCCGAAAATAAAAACGCGGTGTTCGCCGTTAAAAAAGGCTGCCTCAGCAAGGCCATAGGCCAGAAGAAAGCGAACATCGGGTACTTTGAAAAAGCGGGCTTCAAAGTGAAGATGACCGAGGAAAACGACATGGGGCTTTACGAGGTAAGGCTGCTTGATGAACTTGAAGCCGCCCACAGATATTCCATGTATAACAAAAAACTGATAAAGCGCAGCAGGGTCTGCGGATGCTTTTACTGCAAAAAACATTTGCCCCCGATGAAGTGTCGGGCTGGATAAACGAGGGCTGCGGCACCGCACTTTGTCCATACTGCTGCACAGACAGCGTCTTAGGCGATGCAAGCGGCTGCCCCGTTACGGAAGACTTCCTGCAAAAAATGCATGAACGGTGGTTCTGATGTATGATGACCTCATAAAGAGCATATTGCTTGAAACATTTCTTGCGGCAGTGCTGGCAAGGAATATCGTCATGCTGATAAAGGCATTGCGCCTGCGGCGGGACGTCAGGCAGAAGAACACGGAAGTAACAGCGGCAAGGATAACGAGGATATGGCCCTCAGCAGGCAGAAGCCGCATGGCAAGGGCTGTGTATACTGCGGGCGGAAAAAAGGTAAAAGGCACCTCGGTGTGCGCCGTCGGCATGGGGATATTCAGGCGGGGCGACGACAGAAAAGTCATAGTCGGAAAGACGGACAGCAGCGTGTTCGCCGACGATGAACAGCAGACAAAAGATGCCGTGCTGACCTGGTGGGTGTTCAGCGCGCTTGCGGGCATGGCTGTGCTTACCCTGGCGGCGGCCATAGTTTACGATGTGATGAGGTAGATGCTATGATGCTTGATATTGACCATTCCGACAAAATGCACCATTATTTTTCGCTGATGTGCAGGAGCGAGAGAGCTTTTCTTGACGGGCTGAGATATTTCTCCCTGGGCACTGGCCTGCAGCAGGGCGAGATAATGACAGAGTTCCCCGACAGCCCCGACAGAGAGGAGCATTTCAGGGAGCTTTACCCCGACTGCGTGGGCTTTTACAATGACTATGACCCGCCCCCGCATTTTGTTCCCATCGGGGGATTTCTGGCATACCTTGATGAGGTGTGCCGCAGATATACCGAAGATAAGGAAGAAGAATATAAGGAAAAAGTATGTGCATACCTTAAGGCCATTTCCGATAGGTACGGACATACATAGTGTACCGTTGCAGGTATACAACAACAGCTGGAAGGCGGTGAAGAAATGTATCTTCGCGGACTTGAATTACAGGGATTCAAATCTTTTCCCGATAAGACCGTGCTGACCTTCGGCAAGGGCATAACCGCCGTTGTCGGGCCTAACGGTTCGGGAAAAAGTAATATATCAGACGCCATGCGCTGGGTAATGGGCGAACAGTCCTCAAAGGCGCTGCGCGGCGAGAAGATGGCAGGCGTCATCTTCCATGGGTGTGCTACCAGGAAGGAGTCGCCCTTTGCACAGGTAACGCTGACCATAGATAACGAGGACGGCGCCCTGGGCATCGACAGCGAGATAGTATCGGTGTCGAGAAAGCTTTATAAGAACGGTGACAGCGAATACCTCATAAACGGCAGCCCCGTCAGGCTTAAGGACGTAAACGAGCTTTTCATGGATACAGGCCTTGGCAAGGACGGCTATTCCATAGTCGGTCAGGGACGTATCGCGGATATCGTCAACGGCAAGGGCAGCGACAGGAGAGAGATATTTGAGGAAGCCGCAGGTGTGGCAAAATTCCGCTATAAGAAGTCAGAGGCTGAGCGCAGGCTGGTGGAAGCGGAAGACAATATCGAGCGCCTGACGGATATACTTTCAGAGCTTGAAGGCCGTATCGGCCCGCTGGAAAAGCAGTGTGAAAAGGCAAAAAAATTCAAGGTGCTGGACGATGAGAAGACCGCACTGGAGATCTCGGTGTGGGTCACAAGACTTGAAGAATACAGGCAGAAGCTGGCAGATACCGAGGAGCGTATAAAACTGCTGAACGAGCAGTATTCCGCCCTCAGCGAGGAACTGGCAGAGTCTGAGGATAAGATAGAGAGCGACCTGCGGGAAAGCGCTCAGTGCGCCTCCAACGCAGATGACATCAGTGAAAAGATACACGAAGCCGAACTGGCAGGCCGCAGCGGCGAAGCCGAGATAGCTGTCTGCGAGAACGACATAGCCCATATCGAAGAGAACATAAACAGGCTCAAGGAGCAGATAGAGAATTCAAGGGCGGATAAGTATTTTCTTGAAAGCGAGCTGAAACAGCGCAGGGAAGAGCTTACAGCCCTGAACGAAAAGCAGGTGCAGGACGCAAAGGCTGTCACCGATAAGGAGCAGGAGTTCAATGACCTGCTGGACGAAGCAGATAAGTCCGATAAGGCGGTAAGCGAGGTAAATTCTGCCATAAGCGCCGCTTATCTGGAAAAATCAAGGCTCAGCTTCACGGCGGAGAGCCTGAAAAATACCATACAGGAAACTGCCGACAGACTGGCCGAGATAGCCGAGGACAGGCAGGAGATAAGCAAAAATAAAGACCTTGCAGACAAGGAGCTGGAAAAGCTCAGAAAACAGCATACCGAAAAGCAGGAAGCCAAAAGCGAAAAGGATAACGTCCTGGGGGGCATGACCAGGCTGCTGGAAAAGCGAAGAGAAAAGCTGGGTGCAGCGGTCAATGCTTTCTCTCAGGCGGAGAGCAGGCTGACGGAAACGGTCAGCAGGCTCAATATCCTCAAAGACCTCGAACGCTCCATGGAGGGCTTCGGCTACTCGGTAAAGCATATAATGAACGCAGTGAAGCAGGGGCGCATAAGCGGTGTCTGCGGAACTGTGGCACAGCTGGTGGGCGTTGAGAGCAGCTACTCGGTGGCGGTGGAAACTGCCCTGGGGGGCGCTTTGCAGAACATCGTGGTGGAGAACGAAGACTCCGCCAAAAGGGGCATACGTCTGCTGAAAGAGAGCAAGGCAGGCAGGGCGACTTTCCTGCCCATAACCTCCGTAAAGGGGCAGCGCCTTGACGACCGCAGCCTTGAAAACGAGGAAGGCTTTGTGGCGCTGGGCTGCGATATAGTCACCTATGACAAGAAGTATGAGGGCATAGTCCGCAGCCTGCTGGGCAGGATATGCATTGCTGAGGATATCGACTCAGCCTCCCGCATAGCAAGGGCCCATGGCTATAAGTTCCGTATAGTCACGCTGGACGGCCAGGTGGTAAACGCAGGCGGTTCCTACACAGGCGGCAGCGTTTCAAAAAGCACAGGCATACTCACCAGAAAAAATGAGATAAACGACCTCGAAGCAAAAAAGCAGAAGCTTGAAGCCGACAAGGCGCAGGCAGGGGACGAAAAGGAAAAACTCCGGAACGAAGCCAACAAGCTGGCAGCTGATATCGAGGGCGTTAAGGAAAACCTCAATCAGCTTGGGGGAGATATCCTCCGACTTGAACTGGAGATAAAGCGTGTCACCGAACTGTCAGCGGGATATGAGAAGTCCCTGGAGGACAGCGGCGAGGAGGAAAAGAAACTCCGTGAAAAGGCCGTGCAGGCCGATAAGGAGCTGGACAAGACCCTGAAAGATACCGCCGAGGTGGACAAGCGCATATTTGAAAAAGAAGCAGAGCTGAACGATTCCCGGGGGGAGCAGGAAAGGCTGAAGACCCGCCGCAGCGAGATAAGCACTGAGCTTTCCGAGCTGAGGATAAAGGGCGCCGAGACCGCCAAGGATATCGAGAACTGCAAGGAGTCCATAGCGAGCCTTGAAAAGACCATAACCGAACGCGACAGCGACGGTGGCAGGCTGGCACTGGATATAGAGAACGAAAAGGAAAAGATAAAGGGCAAGCAGGCGGATATAGAGTTCATCAGGCAGAAGATAAAGGACAGCGGTGCCGAGGCCGAAAAGCTCAAAGCCGAGCTGGAAGACCAGCGCCGCAAGCAGCGGGAGTTCAGTGAGAGCGCCGAAAAACTCAGGGCAGCCCAGAAGAACAAGCTGGACGAAAAGGAAAACCTAGCCACCCAACTGAGTCGGGGCGAGGAAAGGAAGAACTCCATTTCTGCGGACTTTGACAAGCTGGTCAACAAGCTGTGGGACGAGTACGAGCTGACCCGCACCACCGCCGCCGAGCAGGCACAGCCTGTGGAGGATATGGCGGACGCAGAAAAGCACCTGGCTGAACTGAGGAACAAGATACGCGCTCTGGGAAACGTAAATCTTGGTGCTATCGAGGAGTATGCCGAGGTGAAGGAGAGGTACGATTTCCTTTCCGCACAGCTGACAGATGTGAACGTATCCAAGGAGGAACTCTGCAAACTCATCGACGAACTCACCGAGAAGATGAAGTCGGTGTTCATGCAGAGCTTTGAGGAGATAAACCGCAACTTCGGCAGTATCTTCAAGGAACTCTTCGGCGGCGGCAGCGGCGAGCTGATACTCACCGACCCTGAGAACGTCCTTGAATGCGGCGTGGAGATAAACGTGCAGCCCCCGGGCAAGGTAATAACCAGCCTTATGTCCCTTTCGGGCGGCGAGCAGGCCATGGCGGCCATAGCTATATATTTTGCCATATTCAGGTATTCTCCAGCACCTTTCTGCCTGCTTGATGAGATAGAGGCTGCCCTGGACGACGTCAACGTTTCCAGATATGCCCAGTATCTCCACAGGCTCACGGACAAGACCCAGTTCATCACCATAACCCACCGCCGCGGTACCATGGAGGAAGCCGATGTGCTGTACGGTGTGACCATGCAGGAAAAGGGCATATCCAAACTACTGAAGATGAACGCAGGCCAGACGGTCATGCTCGATGAGCAGTGAGCCCATAAAGTAAAACAAATGTAAAAAGATATAGCAGAACATTGACAGCAGGCAAGCTGTGGTTTATAATAAATGGTGGAAGACCCATATCATATTCACAAGGAGGAACAGGACTTTGGGATTTTTTGAAAAACTGAAAAACGGACTTAGAAAGACCAAAGAATCAATGATGGGCAGGATAGAAAGACTCCTGCACGCATTTACCAAGATAGACGAGGACCTTTTTGAAGAGCTGGAGGAAACACTGATACTTTCCGATATCGGTGTAAATACCTCCATGAAGATCTGCGACAGGGTCAGGGACTACGTCAAGCAGAAGGGCATAACCGACCCCACCCAGATAAAGGATATCCTCAAAGATGTCATAGCTGAGATGCTGGGCGAGGAACAGCCCCTCGATATGTCCACCACACCCTCGGTGATCCTGGTCATCGGCGTCAACGGCGTGGGCAAGACCACTACCATAGGCAAGCTGGCATACCAGCTCAAAAACGAGGGCAAGCGTGTCATCGTCGCAGCGGCAGATACTTTCCGTGCGGCCGCTATAGACCAGCTTGAAGTCTGGACAGACAGGGCAGGTGTAGAGCTTATCAAGCATAAGGAAGGCTCCGACCCTGCGGCAGTTGTCTTCGATGCGCTGACCGCCGCCAAGGCAAGGCAGGCAGATGTGGTCATCTGTGATACCGCAGGCAGGCTCCATAACAAGAAGAACCTGATGAACGAGCTGGAAAAGATCTCCCGTATAGTCCACCAGCAGGCTGAGGGCTGTGCGCTGGAGGTACTGCTGGCGCTGGACGCTACCACAGGCCAGAACGCAGTAAATCAGGCCGAGCAGTTCAACGAGGCCGCCAACATCACAGGCATAATACTGACAAAGCTTGACGGCACAGCCAAGGGCGGTATCGTCATAACTATCTGCGATGACCTTAAGATACCAGTAAAGCTTGTGACAGTAGGCGAGAAGATAGACGATATCCAGCCTTTCATAGCAAGGGATTTTGTGGACGCACTGTTTGAATAAGGTGCGGCTGAATGATACTTATCGACTTTGGCATAATATGCCGTGAGCAGAAAAGGCGCAGGGTTCCCGAGCATATACCAAAGGTAAGGTTTGAGAGCCACATCAGGAAAGAAAACTCAGGTGCCATGTATTACGGATACTACAACTTTGAAGCTGCCGATAAGCTGACGGGTGTGTGGTATTTTGCATGGCTGACAGATGATGTATTCCTTGAACAGAGTTTCTTCGATATTGCAGACAAAGGCAGTCCGTGGGTATATGCCGTACCCGAATGGGAGAAAACCGTAAGAGAGATACTTGCGTTTTATCTCAAAGCATCACCCATACACAAAATAGCCGTACTGCTGAGGATACAGGACAGATCCGAAAATGTGACCCACGAGGAATGCAGCCTTGATGAGTTCATGGATAAGCTGAGAACGGGAGATGTAAGGTGGAACGAGCTTTACAACATCGGCGGATAACAGAGATAAGAGTGGAAGTGGAAAAATGAAACTTGTAATAGCAAGCAACAATAAGGGCAAGATAAGAGAATATAAGCAGCTGCTGGAAAAGCACGGCTATGAGGTCATGAGCCAGGCAGAGGCGGGGCTTGAACTTGAAGTTGAAGAAACAGGCACCACCTTTGCCGAGAACTCAGCCCTGAAAGCAAGGGCAGCCTATGAAAAGCTGGGCTGTGCAGTGCTGGCAGACGACAGCGGTCTTGCGGTAGATGCCCTGAACGGCGAGCCGGGGGTCTATTCAGCAAGATACGGCGGTATCGACGACGACAAGGAAAGATGTGCCTACCTGCTGAAAAATCTGGAAGATGTTCCCGATGACAAGAGGGGCGCCCACTTTGTCTGCACCATACACTTCATAGATACCGACGGCAACGAGATCTGTGTAGAGGGCAGGGTGTACGGCGAGATAAGCCGTGAACCCGTGGGCGAGAACGGCTTCGGCTATGACCCCGTGTTTATCTACAAGGGCAGAAGCTTCGCTGAGATACCCGCTGAGGAGAAGAATGCAGTTTCCCATAGGGGAGATGCCCTGCGCAAGCTTGAAGAGAAGCTCAGTGAAAGATGAGATACGCAGAACTTGAAAAACACTGGCAGCGTGTATTTGAGCTGGAGTGGCTTTCCCTGAGGGAGGGCAGCAAGGCCATTGCCGCAGTTATCACCGATGACAAAGGCAATATAATTTCCGAGGGCAGGAACATGACCTGCGAAGCTGTCATACCCAACCCCGCCGCAGCCCATGCGGAAACAGAAGCCGTAAGGGCGCTGGACAGGAGCAGATACCCCGATAAGTGGGGCTGTGTCCTCCATGCAGGGCTGGAGCCTTGCGTGATGTGCATGGGTACCCTGGTCATGGGCGGTATAAGACGGGTGGAGATAGCCGCCCGTGATGATTTCGGCGGCGCCATGAAGCTTATAGATATGTTCGGTTTTTCAAGGAGCAAGGGCATTCAGGTAAGCTGGCTGGATAACGGCCTGGGCGATATGCAGCGGGCTTTCCAGACCCTGCGTGAACTGCTTTACAATGAGGATAAGGAAAAGCTTGAGCGCATGATGAAGGATCTCAGCGTGCATAATAAAAAGGGCGTTGAAGCCGCAAAGAAATTTTTTGAAGACAATAAACTCACAATAGACAGCCTGAGCCGTTTTACCGCAGAAATGGTATTTGACGGCCTGGCAGACTATATTGAAGAATACCGAAAGGAAAGAATATGATAACAACTAAGCAGAGAGCAGAACTGAAAAGTATCGCCATGAAGCTTCGCCCCGCATTCCAGATAGGCAAGGGCGGCCTCAACGATGCACAGACCGCCCAGATAGATGACTATCTGAGGGTGCATGAGATAATAAAGGTCAAGGTGCTGGATAACTCGCTGTATACCGCAAGGGAAGCCGCAGAGGAACTGGCAGAAAAGATAAGCGCTGAGGTGGTGCAGGTCATCGGGTCAAATCTGGTGCTGTATAAGCGCAATGAGGAGGAGCCTGTCATAAGGTTCAGGTCAAAGTGAAAAATATAGGCATCTACGGCGGCACCTTCGACCCTGTCCATAGGGGACACAGGCGGCTGCTCGAAATGGCCGTGAAGCACTGCGGCCTCGATGAAGCCATAGTCCTCCCCGACAGGATACCGCCCCATAAGCAGGCGGACGGCCTGGTCTCAGGGCAGGACAGACTTGAAATGTGCAGACTGGCTTTCGGGGATATGGAAAACGTCACCGTCAGCAGCTGGGAGATAGACCGTGAGGGCAAAAGCTATTCGGTCATCACCCTCAGACATTTCAGGGAGGTGTTTCCCGAGGACAAGCTGTGGTTCATCATGGGCAGCGATATGCTCACAAGCTTCCGCAAATGGTACCGCTATGAGGAGATACTCACCCTGGCAGGACTCATCTGTATGACCCGCTATAACGGCGATGACGCCGAGCTTGAAGCTGCTGCCGAAAGCCTGCGGGCAGAGGGCGGCGATATAAAGCTGGTGCCTGTGGAGGCGCTGGAGGTCTCAAGCTCTCACATCAGGGCTGCCCTGGCAGCAGGGGACAGATGTGATGATATGCTGGACGAAAGGGTGCTTCGGTACATACGCAGCAAAGGGCTGTATAGAAAGCAAGAGGGGTAAAGTTGAAAGAATCCAAGCAAATAGGAATTTATAAAAAATATCTAAGAGAACATCTCTCGAAAAAACGCTACACTCATTCGCTCAACGTGGCTGCCTCCGCAGTGGCGCTGGCGAAGAAATATGAAGCCGACAGCGACAAGGCCTACACCGCAGGTCTGCTGCACGATATCGCCAAGGAGCTTCCCGCTGAGGAACAGCTGGCGCTGGTGAAAAACTCAGGGCTTATGGTCAGTGAGGTGGAAACAAAGTCCCTGCCCCTGTACCATGCCATTGCAGGAGCCGAGCTGGTGCAGCAGCTTTTCGATATCCGTGATGAGGAGATGATCTGGGCCATACGCTGGCATACCGTGGCAGCAGGGGATATGAGCAGGCTGGCAGAGGTCATCTACCTGGCAGATCTTATCTCAGCTGACCGCGACTATAAAGATGTGGGCCGCATGAGAAAGCTGGCAGACAAAAGCCTTGAACGGGCCATGTGCGAAGCTTTGCGCTTCTCCATAGGAGACTCGGTGGGCAAGGGCAACAGCATACCCCTTTCCACGCTGGAGGCTTATAACAGATACATAGTTTATAAAAAGTAGATACCGATTTGGCCATTGCTGCCCTGCCGTCGGCGGAGGGAGCAATACAGACCGGATCGGGAAAACAGTAAACACACTGAAAGAAATATCAGGAGGGATAATATGGCAGAAACTACTACCGAGCAGAAGCTTGAAATTATCGTAAAAGCGCTGGATTCAAAGCGCGGCGAAGACATACAGGCCATAGGCATAGGCGACCTTACCATTCTGGCGGACTACTTTGTCATCGCCAACGGCGGTTCCACCGTGCAGACAAAGGCCATGGCAGAAGAGGTGGAATTCAGGCTGTCTCAGCTGGGACTCCAGCCCCACCACACCGAGGGCTACGGCCCCAATAACTGGATAGTGCTGGACTACCGTGATATAGTGGTACACGTCTTCAATAAGGAGACCCGTGACCAGTATAAGCTGGAAAGACTCTGGAGCGACGGCCATGAGGTGGATATCTCAAAGTTCGTGACAAAGGATTGACAGCCTGCCCCCTTGCAAACGGGGGAATAATGTGATATAATAAATTTCGTGAAATTTGTGCGCCCCGTGGCGGGGCTATCTTTACATAACAAAGGTGATGAATTAAAATGCAGAATTACGATCACAGTGTCGTTGAAAAGAAATGGCAGAAGTACTGGGAGGAGCATGAAACATTCAAGACAGATGTCTGGGATTTCTCAAAGCCCAAGTTCTATGCACTGGATATGTTCCCTTATCCCTCAGGTGTAGGTCTTCACGCAGGCCACCCCGAGGGCTATACCGCCAGTGATATAGTTTCCCGTATGAAGAGAATGCAGGGCTACAACGTGCTGCACCCCATGGGCTATGACTCCTTCGGTCTGCCTGCCGAGCAGTATGCCATAACCACAGGCAACCACCCCAACGGCTTCACTCAGGAGAATATACAGACCTTCTCCAAGCAGCTGAAAGAACTGGGCTTTGACTATGACTGGTCGAAGATGATAGCTACCTCCGACCCTGAGTACTATAAGTGGACCCAGTGGATATTCAAGCAGCTGTACCTTGACGGCTATGCCAAGTATGTAGATATGCCCGTAAACTGGTGCGAGGAGCTGGGCACCGTGCTTTCCAACGATGAGGTCATCGACGGCAAGTCTGAGCGCGGCGGTTTCCCCGTTGTAAGAAAGAACATGAAGCAGTGGGTCATCGACCAGCCCGCTTTTGCAGAAAAGCTGCTGGAAGGCCTCGATGAGATAGACTGGCCTGAGTCCACCAAGTCCATGCAGCGTAACTGGATAGGCAAGTCCACAGGTGTAGAGGTCGAGTTCGATATCGTCGGCGGCGGAAAGTTCTCTATCTTCACCACCTGTATCGAAACTATCTACGGTATCACCTTCATGGTGCTGGCACCTGACGGCGCTATCACCGAGAGCCTCCTTGACAGGGTGCAGAACCGTGAGGAAGTTCAGGCCTATATCGACGAAACAAAGAAGAAGAACGACATGGACCGCACCGAGCTGAACAAGACCAAGTCGGGCTGTGAGCTTAAGGGCGTTACCTGCATAAACCCCGTAAACGGCAAGGAAGTCCGTATGTTCATCGGCGACTTCGTGCTGGCAAGCTACGGCACAGGTGCAGTTATGGCAGTTCCCAGCCATGACCAGCGTGACTTTGAATACGCTGTTGCCCACAATATCGACATGATACAGGTCATCGACGGCAAGGACGGCCACATCGATGTCACCGAGGCCGCCATGGAAAAGGGCGAGTACCTGGGCAAGGGCTATAAGCTCATAAACTCCGAGGAATTCACAGGCATGACCGTTGAGGAGGCCAAGGAGGCTATCACTGTCAAGCTGGAGAAAATGGGCAGGGCAAAGCGCACTGTCAACTACCATTTCCGTGAGTGGATATTTGCCCGCCAGAGATACTGGGGCGAGCCTGTTCCCGTGGTACATACCGCGAACGGTATCCATGTGCTCGATGATGAAGAGCTGCCCCTGATACTCCCCGAGCTGGACGACTACAAGGGCAAGAACGGCAAGGCACCTCTGGAGAACGCAGAGGAGTGGAAACAGTATGACAGGAACGGGATCAAGGGTGTGAGAGAAACCTCTACTATGCCGGGCAGTGCAGGTTCAAGCTGGTACTTCCTCAGATATATCGACCCCCACAATGATAAGGAGTTCGCAGATCAGGAACTGCTGAAGCACTGGATGCCCGTTGACCTCTACATCGGCGGACCCGAGCACGCTGTAGGCCACCTGATGTACTCCCGTATCTGGAACAGATACCTGTACGACAAGGGTCTGGCACCTACCAAGGAGCCTTTCAAGAAGCTGGTGCATCAGGGCATGATACTTGGCGAGAACGGCGTAAAAATGGGCAAGCGTTTCCCCAAGTATGTGGTAAATCCCTCGGATATAATCAGGGACTTCGGTGCTGATACCCTCAGGCTCTACGAGATGTTCATGGGACCCCTGGAGGTCTCCAAGCCCTGGAGCCAGAGCGGTGTTGAGGGCGCAAAGCGCTTCCTGAACCGTGTATGGAACTTCTTTACCGAGCCCGCAAATATCACCGAGGATAACGACGGCGCACTGACCAAGGTATACCACCAGACCGTCAAGAAAGTCACCGATGACTACGAGCAGCTGGCATTCAACACTGCTATCGCCCAGATGATGATCTTCGTGAACGCAGTTTACAAAAACGGCACCTGCCCCAGAGAGTATGCTGAGGGTCTTATCAAAATGCTCTCCTGCATATCCCCCCATATCGGTGAGGAGATGTGGAGCATTCTCGGCCATGACGATACTATAGCTTACGAAAGCTGGCCCACCTACGATGAAGCCCAGCTGGTAGAAGATACCGTTGAGATAGTCGTACAGGTGAACGGCAAGGTAAAGGCCAAGCTGAACATAGCTGTCGATGAGGATAAGGACAGCGTCCTTGCAAAGGCAAAGGCCGAAGAAAGCATTGCCAAGCTCACCGAGGGCAAGACAGTTGTCAAGGAGATATATGTCCCCAACAAGCTTGTTAACATCGTGGTAAAGTAATATCGGCTGATAACACGAACAAACAGAAATGATACAGGCAGATGTCCCGAAAATTTGGGCATCTGCCTGTTTTGTATTTTTTTGGTAATAAAAGTTAATATAAATAACAAAGTTTTGAAAACGTTTACACTATACTTCATTTGTATTCATAAGTTAATTATATAATAAATAGGCAACAATATTAATATTTTACAGGAGGCAACGATATGAAACAAAATATTTCCAGACTTGCAGCCTTTTTGCTGGCAGCATCTATGTGTGTGTCACTGGCAGGCTGCGGCGACAGCAAGACCGAAGAAAAGACCGAAAAAGAGCAGATCAGCGAAGCCGTAGAAGAACTTGACGACGCCGAAAAGGCAGAACTCGCCGAGATAAAGGAAGAAGTCGATGCAGAGATCAACAATGATGACGGGCAGGCAGCCGACTCCTCCGAAGAGGAAGCCCCCGCTGAGGACCTCGGCCTGAAAGACCCTAAGTATTACACCTACTACGAAGACCTGGCTAAAAGCTATGCCGAGGACGGTATGCCTGACTGTGCAGGCGAGATATTCTATATCTCGGGTCCCTCACCGATCATGTACGCTAACGGCAAGGTCTATATCACCTACGGCGGTTCCAAAAAATGGCTGTACAGCTATGACATCGCAAGCGGTTCCCTTGAAAAGGTGTTTGAATTCGCAGGTAAGGAAGACGGCAAGTACGATTACAGTTCATGGTTCGTAAAGGGCGATGATCTCTACCTGATGTATAATGCCACAGTATACGGCGATGCCCACATCGAAAAGGTCGGCAAGGACGGCAGCGTTGAAGACTATGACCCGACCGATGGCTTTATGGTCAACCGCATATCATATGTTTTTGATAACGGCAAAATACTCATCACCGCCAATAACAATGACAGCTTTGAGATTTATGACCCCGCCGAGAAAAAGCTGACAAAGCTCGATGTCATACCCGTACCCTCAGACCACGCAGGTGTCACACAGGACGCTGAAAACCCGATGTTCCTCTTTGGAAAGGGCAGCAGCTTCTATTTCGGTGATGGAGTTTCTTCCATGCTGGGCGGCGACAAGATAAAGGACGGCACTGTATATGAGTACAACACCGATACTGATGAAGCTTCCGTTTTCCTGACCGATGACGCGCTCAAAGGTGAAAGCCTCTCTATCAGTATATTCGGCGATTATCTGATGAGCAGCACAGGCAGCAGCATTGACCGTGTGTTCAGCCTGATGAAGCTGAGCGACGGCACTAAGATAGTGGATAATTCTCCTCAGTTCGCACCCTACCTGGGCGGAGAATGCAGCTATTACAGAGATCACTCTGCGGGCAAATGGTATGAGCTGAGATACCCTGACAGCACCTGCACCCTTACCTATGAAAATGCAGATGCCCTCATAAATGCAGACGAGCCGATCTCCGATGAGGACGGCAGCACGATCTATCAGCTCGATGACAAGTACTATGTCTACAACGACGACGCAGGCTACTTCCTGCGTACCTACGAAAAGGGCAAAGCCGATGAACAGCTGATAATATCCCAGAACCAGCTTGATGAATAGTTCTCTGTACGGGATAGTATAAAGCTGTCGGCATAGCCGGAAAAACGTTAAAAAAACACGGCCATTGTCAAAATAACCAAATTATGAACGAAAATATTTGCAGGTAAATTTTAAAAATATCATTGATACTATTGACTTTTGGAACAAAATATAGTATAATTAACTTGTAATTTATTCGACTGTAAGGTTTCCGCAGATCTTAGACAGAGAGAACGTTTTGGCGTTTCAAGTTTGCACAAAGCAGACCTTCACTATCACCCTTGTGGTGTGCGGAAGCGGTCGTGAAATTACCTCTGTCACAGGTGGCAAAGGGAGGGAAACATTTTGGCAGAAATTCGTGTTGGCAAAAACGAAACTCTGGATACCGCACTGAAGCGTTTTAAGAGATCTTGCGCAAGGGATGGCGTTATCGCTGAGGTTCGTAAGAGAGAACACTACGAAAAGCCTTCGGTAAAGCGTAAGAAGAAGTCCGAAGCTGCTCGTAAGCGTAAGTATTGATTTTTGGATAAAGAGAGGATATCGCAGGATATCCTCTTTTTTATTTTGCGTAAAAGTCTTTACTTTGAGGGGATTATATGTTATAATGAATGTGAACAATATCTAAATAAAGGCAGGTATAATAAGGTCAAATGTTTTGTCTGATCTATCATATTGTCGTTGTTTATGTGTGTCTGGTGGTGGTTGACCTGACAATGTATGCTGTATATAAATTAAGAAAAAGGAAAGTTAAAGAATGATATTTTTTTTCAAGCCCACCTATGTGTTCGACAAGGTGGTGGATATAACCCCCGAATTTCTTAGGAAAAAGCAGATAAAAGGGCTTCTGCTCGACCTTGACAACACCCTCACGACGCACAACAACCCCGTTGTGCCGCAGTCAAGCCTTGACTGGATAAAGAAAATGAAGTCGGCAGGCATAAAGCTTATGATAGTTTCAAATAACCATGCCCCTAGAGTTACCCCCTTTGCAGAACAGCTGGGGCTGGACTTTGAGTGCGAGGGCGCCAAGCCCCTGACCTTCGGCTATACCAGGGCCATAAAGCGCATGGGTCTTGAAAA
Organism: Ruminococcus sp.; assembly: GCF_017464355.1. Taxonomy (GTDB): domain Bacteria; phylum Bacillota; class Clostridia; order Oscillospirales; family Ruminococcaceae; genus Hominimerdicola. Next base: position 123,340 of record NZ_JAFUAG010000003.1, read on the forward strand.
GCGCCATGTGGCAGCCGTGGGGGATCAGATCTTCACGGATATAATGGGCTCAAATCTCAAAGGGATACGCTCGATATTCGTTTTCCCCATAAAGCCCGAAGAAAGTCTGCCCTTCCGCTTCAAGCGTGCCTGCGAGAAGCCTTTCCTGCCAAAGCTGAAAAAGTGAGTTGTAAATGAAAGTAGTAAAATTTGAAGAGAAATACCGTCAGGCATTCATTGATTTCAATACCGACTGGATAGTTACCTATTTCGGGCGGCTTGAATAGCACGATATTGAAACCTTTGAACGCATAGATGACGAACTTGACGCGGGCGCGATGATATTCATAGCGGTCGAGGACGATATCCCCCTTGCCTGCTGCATGGCTATGCCGATGGAAGGCGATACGTGGGAGATATGCAAGCTGGGTTCAAACAAAACTGTTCCCCACAAGGGCGCAGGCAGTGCAGTGTTCAGCGCATCTATGGAGTGGGCTGAAGAACATGGTGCAAAGCGGCTGTTCATACTTTCAAACAGCAGACTTAAGACCGCCCTGCATATCTACCGCAAACACGGCTTCAAAGAGATAAAGCTGGAAGACTACAGCTATGACAGGGGCGACATCGCCTTTGAGAAACTGCTTGGTAAATAACGGCGAAACGCCGAAATATATAAAACGGAGGTATTTAACATGAGTGATTTTTTCAGAGAACTGATAGGAGTTAAGTGCAACTTTGCCACCACCGACGGCGAGTATCGCAACTATGTGCTGAGAGATATTTCCAACGATTGGATAGTTATCGAGAAGAACGCAGAGTCTGTTTATCTCAACCTTTCTCACGTTGCGTCTATCAAGGTCGCAGCTGACGTCAAGGAAGAAGCCTGATGTCCGCAAAATTCGGCCCTGCGGGCAGCAGCGACAGATTTTCCGCTGAGTGCAGATCGTCCCTGCAGCTGCCGGGCTGGCTTGCTAAAATGGGGCTTGACCACTTTGAGTATCAGTGCGGACGGGGTGTCCGTGTCAGCGATAAGCTGGCTGTGGGGCTGAAGGCTAAGGCGGAGGAACATGGTGTCACCATTTCTCTCCATGCGCCCTACTTCATCTCCCTTTCAAGCCTTGAAGAAGAAAAGCGTGACAAGAGCATTGAGTATATCCTCCAGTCCGCCGATGCCGCCAAACGTCTTGGAGCTGAGCGCATAGTTATCCACAGCGGTTCCTGCGCTAAAATGTCCCGCGGCGAAGCCCTGGAGCTTGCTAAGGATACCCTGCTGCGTGCAAGAAAAGCCGCAGTTGAACAGGGTCTCGGGGATATCATCTTCTGCCCCGAAACTATGGGCAAGGTAAACCAGCTGGGTGATCTTGATGAGGTGCTTGAGCTTTGTGCGCTGGACGAAAGCTTTCTTCCCTGTATAGATTTCGGCCACCTCAATGCCCGTGAATTCGGCCGTATTAAGGGCAGGGCTGAGTATGAGGAGATACTTGCTGCCATTGAAAACAAGCTGGGCGCTGACAGGCTGAAAGTCTTCCACAGCCATTTCTCAAAGATCGAGTTCACCGTGCCCGGGGGCGAAAAGCGCCACCTGACCTTTGCGGAAAATAACGGCTTCGGCCCCGACTATGAGCCCCTTATGGAGCTTGTGGCCAAAAAAGGCCTGTCTCCCGTTTTCATCTGCGAAAGCGCAGGTACCCAGGACGACGACGCCCTCACCATGAAACAGTGCTACCTCAATGCACTTGCAAATGCCTGAGAACATTCCCACCGCTTAACGGTGGGATTTTTTTTGTGCAAAAATATACTTGGATTATTCATACAGGTGTGGTATAATATGAAAGAGCAAAGCTCTGAACGGAGGAATGAAAATGAAAAAGACAGCTATGACCATATCTTACGAGCTGTGGGGCAAGCTTTATCTTAATATCACCAACAAGTGCCCCTGCGCCTGCACTTTCTGCCTGCGACAGAACGATGACGGCGCCTATGGCTCCGACCCCTTGTGGCTGGAACATCAGCCTACCCTGGAGGAAGTGCTTGAAAACCTGAAACAGCGTGACCTTTCGTCTTATAAGGAGATAATCTTCTGCGGCTACGGCGAGCCTACCAGCGAGCTGGATATACTTCTTGCTACCGCAAAATATATCCGCAGCGTGTGCGATACACCGATCAGGCTCAACACCAACGGCCTTGCCAACCTTATCCATGAGCGCCGCACCGAGGCTGACTTCAAGGGGCTTATCGACACAGTTTCTATCAGCCTGAACGCTTCGGACAGCAAGGCCTATATGGAGATAACCCGCCCCAGGTGGAAGGATAAGGATTGCTTTGCAGAAATGCTCAGCTTCGCCGAGACCATGAAGCAGTATGTGCCCAACGTGGTGCTTACCGTGGTAGATGTCATCGGTGAGGAAGAGATAGCAAAGTCACAGAAAGTGGCTGACAGCATTGGTGTAAAGCTGAGAGTACGTCCGCTGGAAAGCTGACATAAACAGGAATGAGGAAGTAAAATGTATAAGATACAGATACCCGCCACCTCGGCAAATCTCGGTGCGGGCTTTGATGCGCTGGGACTGGCGCTGAACTATTATAACTACGTTGAGATGGAGGAAAGCGATGTCATCGACATAGCCTCCGCTGACGGGGTGGAAGTGCCCTGTGATGAGCGAAATCTCATATACGTTTCCGCCAAGGACCTCTATAACGTCTGCGGCAAAAAACTCAGCGGACTAAAGCTCCGCCAGACCAACAATATCCCCATGGCAAGAGGGCTGGGCTCCTCCTCCGCCTGCATTATCGCAGGCCTGGTGGGCGCCAATAAAATGCTGGGCGACCCCCTTACCAAGGACGACTTGGTAGACCTCGCCGCCCAGATAGAAGGCCACCCCGACAACACCGCCCCCGCACTTCTCGGCGGCATAGTTACCGCAGTGTTCGACGGCAGGAAAGTCCACTGGGTCAAGCAGGAGGTCTATACAAAGCTCAAATTCGTGGCCATGATACCCGATTTTGAACTCAAGACCGAAGAAGCCCGTGCCTGCCTCCCCAAGGAGGTCAGCCATAAGGACGCAGTTTATAACCTATCCCGTGCTGCATTGTTCTCCGCTTCTCTGCTCACAGGCAAGTTCGAGAATTTGCGCACAGCCGTCCACGATAAACTCCACCAGCCCTACCGTATGGAGCTTATCCCGGGCTGCAGGGAAGTCTTCGATATCGCCTATACCCACGGCGCCTATGCCGGCTACATAAGCGGCGCAGGCCCCACAGTGATGTCCATAGTCGATGTGGAAAATCAGTTCTTCGCAGGCAAAATGAAGTTCTCTCTGGATAACGCAGGCCTTAAAGGCTGGCAGGTCAGAGAACTGGCCATAGATAACGAGGGCACCCAGATAACCGAGATATAAAAGCGCAAAAGACACCCCTGCCGTAAGGCGGGTTCCCACAACGAAGCTTATGTATTTTATCGGGGGAAACCTTTCTGAAGAAAGGTTATCCCCCGAACCCCTTTCCAAAGACTTTTTATATTGGGTGGGCGAAAGGTCACTGTTCTATGATAGAACAACAAATGTTTGACACTTGCTATACTTCGCAAGTGCAGTGACTTTTCGCCCACCCAATATAGAAGTTTTAGGAAGGGGGCCTGGGGGATAACCCTTTTTCAAAAGGGTTTCCCCCAGTAGAACACATGAACTTCGTTATGAGTACCCCCCTACAGCAGGGGTGTCTTTTTGCGGGTCTATCTCACAGCTATGTGGTATATCCTGCTCTCGGCTTCGACACCGAGCACCTCTTTCAGTGCCTTGCGGTAAGCTGAAAGCTGCGAGGCATACTTTTCGTCCAGCCCTTTGCCCTCGGTGTTGGTCTTGTAGTCAACTATGTACCACTTGCCGCCCTTTTGGTAAACAAGGTCCATGATACCGTTGACCAGCCTGTCCCCGTCATAGGTGCAGAATGGGAATTCGCAGTGGCACTCGGCATCTGCCAGCAGACCCAGCAGGTCGGCCTCACTGCCGTTTTCCTGCCTGTAGCCCCCGCCTGTCATGGTGTCGTATACCTCTTTCAGCTTGGCGGAAACTGCTTCGTCCTCGTGCCAGTAGTCGTTTATTATCTCCTCTACTGTGCCGTCCCGTTCAGCCCTGCCCTTTGAAGATACCAGCACCTCCATGAGCCTGTGTACCATGGTGCCTATGACATTTGCGGGTATGCCCAAAGCTTCTGCCTTTTCGGTGATCTCAGCTTCTTCGCCCTCAGCCCTGGCCTCGGTGTCATCGGGAACTTCTCCTGCGTTCACAGGCATAGCTGTCTTCTCGTCCTCCAGGTCGCTGGGACGTTTCAGGCTGTAGCTTGGCTCGCGGACATCTTTTGCTTCCAGGTCAGTGCATTCCGCCTCAGCCCTGAGTTTTGCGATATCAGCCTCAGCCCTGGGCTTTGCCGCCCTGTCATCGGCGGGTATGCCGAACTTTGTGAAGAAGTTGTCATCCTTGCCGAAAATGTCAGCAATGTCAGACCAGTACACAGTGTCCCTCAGTGCGTCGGGGTCTTTCTTGGTCTCGGTGTACCACTGTGAAACTATCAGCAGCTTTTCCGCACGGGTGGCAGCCACATACAAAAGCCTCAGGTGTTCTGCGGCCAGCTTGTCAGCAGCCTTGTCTTTCTCATTGGGGCAGCTGTCTGTCTTTACATATATGGTGTTGTTGGTGCCGTTTGATTCCGATACCTCCAGCACCCTGAACTCTTCGCCGCTGGCGGTGGCCTTTGTGCTGCTCTCAGGTGCAAATATCTTTCCCCCGGGTGAAGCCAGTATGACCACAGGTGCCTCCAGACCCTTTACCTTGTGCAGGTTCGCAAGCCTTACTCTGTCCGAACCCTTTTGCAGAGATATGCACCTCTCCTCGCTAAGGCTGCCCGCCAGCAGCCTCCGCAGAAGTTCCGCGCCGTCACGGTAGGTCATCACCTCGCCGCAGCATTCAGCCTGCCGCAGAAGCTCCATGGCAAAGCAGTAATACTCCAGGTCAGCAGCCCCGCTTTTCTCCCACAGCTCAAGCTCAGCCGCTGTAAAGTCCATGGCAGCCGCAGGGGAAAGCCCCTGTATCTTCCTGTAAACACCCATGAGTTCTTTTACAGCCTTGCTGATGTTCGGGTGGCCTGCCAGCTCTTCCTCCTTGCAGTAAAGCGAAAGCCTCAGGCCGTCATTTCTCAGCTTTATCAGCTCGTTCACGCTTATGCCGAAGACAGGGCCCGTCAGCACCGAAAATACAGCCTCTGCATCGTCAGGCCTTGCCAGCGCCTCTGCGGCAGTGGCAAGGTTATCCAGCAGCGGGCAGTTCTCAAAGGATATCCTGCCCTCCGCCATGGCGGGTATGTTGTTCTCTGAAAGCACTTTAAGAGCCTCGCCCACCGCAGCCTTCGAGCGCACTATCACCATGATGTCACTGTAGCGTATCTCATCAAGATATATGCTGCCGTCCTTTTTTTTGCGGCTTATCTTCCGCCTTGGGTCGCCCACCAGGCTGTTTATTATGTTCACTGTCTGCAAGCGGTCGTTCATGGTGGCATAGCGTGGGTCGCCTTTGCTCTCGTAGGCCTTGTAGAAGTATGTCCCCGTCAGCCCCTTGTCAGCCGCCCCGTCCTCCACGGGTATCTCGCTGAACTTGCTGTTTACCGCAGTGTCCTCAGGCATAAGGGCTGCAAAGGTGTGGTTGAACTTTCTGCAAAGCTCAGGCGATGAACGGAAGTTCTTCGTCAGCCGCAGTACCTTGCCTGCGCCCTTTTCAAATAACTCCCTCACCCTCAGGAACTGCTCTATGTCCGCCCCCTTGAAGCTGTATATGGATTGCTTGGGGTCGCCCACTATGAACAGCGAGCCCTCTCTGGGCACGCACTTCGTCCAGTCTCCGCAGGGCTTTTTAGCCGCCAGATAGAAAACTATCTCCGATTGCAGCGGGTCGGTGTCCTGGAACTCGTCCACCAGAAAATAGCGGTGCTTCCCTGTTATGTAGTTTATGAGCCTGCCGTCCTTTTCAGCGTCAGCCTTAAGCATATCCCGCAGGTACAGCAGGTAGTCGTAGAACCTCAGCTCGCCCTTTTCCCTGAGCTTTTCGGTGATAGCCTGCACCGCCGACCACACAAAGTCCATCGCCGCACGGTATTTCTCCTCGCTCATATCCCCGAAGAAAGCCTGCATCGCATCTTCGTTCATGCGCCAGCCGTTCTTGTATTCCCCAAACAGGTCGGCTATATTTACAGGCACCGCGGGCATTTGTGCAAAGGTCGCCTTCTGCAGGTCTTTGGAAAGCTTTATGAAAGTATCAAAGTTATCCGATACCCTGCCTTTCACCGAGGTGCGGTTTCTTTTTATGCTTTCCAGCACACCATCGTTGCCCTTGCTTGCGTTCAGCTTTGTGTTGGGGTCGGTGATGACAGCGCACAGCTGCCTCAGCGCATCTGCCTGTGGTTTATAGGTCGCATCAGGACTGCCCTTGGGCTTGTCGTAAATGATATCAGCGTTGCGGTGCCCCGCCAGCATACCCAGCAGCAGCCTGAAAACTGCGTCCCGCTGATAGGCAGGTATGCATACCGCGAAAAGGTCAGCCTTCTTTTTCAGGTCATCGCCGTATTCTCCCGAAAGTATGGCCGCATATTCTCTGCGGCACCTGGCGCTGAAATCCTCCTCCGATATCACCGCCGATGACGCAGGCACACCCGCCTCGTTTGGGTGTTCGCTGACTATGGTGTGGCAGAAGGAGTCTATGGTGCCCATAAAGCACAGGTCTATGTTGCTGAGCGCCTGCCGGCATCTCTCCCGCATCACAGGGTCCTTCTCGTCCTTTATGACCTCAGTGAGCTTCTTCTGAAATCTCCCGTAGAATTCCTTGGCAGCCGCCTTGGTGTAGGTTATGGCGCATATCTTGTCCACCTCACGGCCCGCCCTGACCATGGCTATCATTCTGGCCACCAGCCCCGTGGTCTTGCCCGAGCCAGCACCTGCCTCCACGAAGAAGTTGGTGTCTATGTCGCTCTTTATAAGCTCCCTTGCCGGGGTGTCTTCATCTGTCATAAGTGCGTTCATACCGTTTCCTCCTTACCGCAAATGCCGCCGAGCCTGCAATACTTGCAGTTGTCATCACCTGGGTTGCATTCAAATGTGCAGTTTTTCAGTGCCTCTGCAAATTCCGCCAGCTTGCTGTCAAGCTTTTGTTCCATGTCGCTGTCGTATCTGCATGGTACGACCTCGTTCTTGCGCACATACCTGTATTCGCAGCCCGTCACGTTCAGCCCCTGCTGCCTGAGCATATATGCGTATATCACCGTCTGTAAGCAGCTGTCGATGTCGTCCTTTATGTGCTTTACTTTCCGGCCCGACTTGTAGTCGATGATAGTGGCTTCGCCCTTGTCGTTCACCGCCACCCTGTCAGGCAGACCATACAGCGTCAGCCCGCTTTTTTCGTGCTCCACAGAATAGGCTTCCTCTGCCGATACCACACTGCCGTCACCCGCATTCATGGCAAAGGCGTTCTCTGCCATTTCCATAAACTCGTGCCTCATGGCAGCAGCCCTGTCATCGTGCATCGGGGGACGTCTTTTCATGGCCCCGTCAAAAAGCCCGCCTGCCAGCGCCAGTATGTCGTCCTTGGTCATGTGGGGGTCCCCCGCACTTTCTTCCATTACCTTGTGCAGCAGTGTGCCCTGATCGTTGGCCGCCAGTATTTCCAGCGGGTCGTCGCTTTCCGCAGGCCTTATTCCCAGTATGCTCTCAAGCAAAAAGTGCTTCGGGCACTGGAAGAATACTTCTATGGCCGAGGGCGAAAACTTCCTGAATTTTCTCAGGTCGGTGACTAACGTGTCTTCGCTTTTCTCAGCAGCCTTGCCCGCAGGCAGCCTGCCGTCTATGTAAGCTCTGCCCGCAGCCGCGTCCACTGAAAGGGCAGCCGTGAAAAATCCTGCCTTGCGCTTTTCGATATCCTGCCCCCCGCTCAGTTCATCTATGACCGATGAGGGGTTCTCGTCCTTAAGCTCCGAAAGCTCGTAGTTGTAGTATGAAAGCCTTACCTTGCACCCAAGCCCCGCCGCCAGCGACATCAGCGAGAACAGCTGCTCTCTCCTGCGCATCAGGTCCTCCGCCGAGGTCGGCAGCGCACCCTTTTCAAACAGCTCGCAGTCGCAGTCCAGTACCAGGTGGTCTTCGCACCTCTCCCCGGGGAAATTGTCCGCCGACAGCCCCGCGATGAAGATGTTCTCCCTCATGGAGAATACCGCATTTTCCACCGATACCAGGTGCAGCGCTCCGCCGCAGCTGTTTTCGGGACGAACATAGCCTTTCAGCAGCTGGGGTATCACCTCCGTGATATCTTCACCCACCAGCTCCCTCAGCTGACTGCCCAGCCGTACTGCCGCAGCCTTGTCCCCTGCACCCAGGGCGTTCCTGCGGCGCACAGCATACTTGTCTATTATGTACCCCGCACCTCTGCCCAGCTCCTCAAACAGAGCCTCCGCATCTTTCAACGCGGCCAGCTGTTCTATGACGTCCTTGTCGGTGCTTGCTGGGTCCAGCGTCATTGAGTATTCCCTTATCCGCCTGCTGTTCATCTCCCTGTCAAACCCCAGCCGCAGTTCACCCGCAGCCCTCACCGCAGCTTTCAGCCTGCCCGAGGGGTGTTCTTCTTTTTCGGGGAAGATAGCCTTGTAAAGCTTCTTGCGGTCAAAGGCCTCACTGAAAAGCATATCGCTCAACCCGTCAATGCCGAAGCAGCCCTCTGCCGCCCAGCTGCGTATAAGACTCAGCAGCTTTGCAGGATATGTGGAGGTCAGCAGCGTGCCGCAGCCCAGGGTCAGGGGTATGTCGTACCTGCCGCACACCTCGCTGAAAAGCTGTGAATATTTTGCTGTGTCCGTCACTGCGATAAGGCAGCTGTCCAGGGGCAGGCCTTTTTTAAATATGCAGTCGATGATGTCCTCCGCTTCGTTTGAAGCCCCGTAAGCCTCCGTCAGCGCCTCAGCCTTCGGCTCGGCATTTTCCGCCCCGTAAAGCCCCGCCAGGGTCACGCACTCAGCCTTCCCCCCCGAAAGCTTTTCCAGCAGCCTGCTCTCCAAAGGCGAAAGGGGATACCCCTCCGCATACAGGAATTCGTACAGCTCGCCGTCAAGGGCTTCACATTCCGCCAGCGCCTGCCGCATGACAGTTATGCGGTCGGTCAGTCCCTGCTCCTCCAGATGATTTTCGTAAGCGTCCAGCGCCTCCAGCAAAGCCGCGTTCTTGTCAGCAAAAAGCCCCTCGGGAAGCTTCTCGTGCAGCACATCGTCATCTGCCGCGCCCCTCAGCTTGTCCAGTGCCGAGGCCAGCAGCTGTGCATCGGTGTAAGCCGCAGGCCTGAAATATTCTATATCCTTCATGACAGCCCCCGCAGCTGCCGCCTGAGAACGGGGGCTTATGAGCCTGCCCTTTACAGACTTCCCGCTGACAGCCAGCCCCAGCCTTGCCAGCTCCGTGCCGTCCACTATGCGCAGCCCCGCAGGACATACCCCGCGCTTAGCCAGACTTCTCATAAACTCCGTGCCGTTGGCCGAGGGTATAAGACATATCTTCTCTTTCATATCAAAGCCTCCCATTACCGTAATGCTCCATCAGGCCGCCCCCTGACAGGACAGCCTCCATGCTTTATTATAAGTTCGTTCATTATTATATCACATTTCAAATGATAATGCAAGGGATATAAGTCCGAATATCCGTACAGTAAATAGAAAAGACCGCAGGCACACGCCCACGGTCTCAGAACACTCCCGCTTTTGATGATATCGTATTTTCCCCGCCGAAGGCAGGGAAAATACGCAAGCAGATCATGTCTCAAAATATCATGTCCTCGCCACAACGCTCGGGTCAAGCACGGATATCCTCGGCTTGCCCTCCCGCACAACGAAGCCTCTTACAATGCCGTTGTCAACAGGTGAACGGGCTATATCCCCCGGGGATATGTTCTCCACGTCCGTTACCCTGTCCACCAGCAGCCAGCAGAGCATGGTGTTTATCTCCGCCACTATAACGCAGCTGCGCTCATCGTATTCCCCCGCGGGAAGCCCCAGCCTCAGCCGCAGGTCCATAACAGGCACCGCCTTGCCGCGGTGGTTCATAAGTCCCAGCACATAGGGTGGTGCCGTGGGTATCTTTGTCACCTCGGGGGGCTCGATTATGTCCGAAACATCAAGTATGTAAAACCCGAACATCTCGTCGCCTGCCATAAAGGTCAGTATCTGCCCGCCGTTTTCTATCAGCTCGTTCAGGTCAGCCATTCTGCCCCTCCTCTCCCACTTCGCCGCCTAACAGCGAAAGCATATCAAGTATAATGGTCATGCTGCCGTCACCCAGTATGGAGCAGCCTGCCAGCCCCGCCTCTTTCAGGTGCAGCCCGTCCAGCAGCGGCGAAAAAGGCTTTACCACCACCTGCTGGTCGCAGACTATCCTGTCTGCCAGCAGCACGGCCTCGTACTGCCCCTCACGGCAGTATATGCATATGCCCTTGGTGGGGTCTGTCACCTCGGTGGAAAGCTGCAGCTTGTCCCCCAGCCTTATCAGCGGGAAGCACCTGTCTCTCAGGTACACGAACTCGTGTCCCTCAGGGTCGGTGATAAGGTTCTCTTCCTTGCAGGAGAAAGCCTCCCTTACCGAAGCCGCAGGTATGGATATGCTGCTGTCCCCGATGTCAACGCTCAGCACATCAACTATTGAGAGCGAAAGGGGTATGCGTATGGTGAAGGTACTGCCCTTGCCCAGCTTTGAGGAAACTATAAGCTTGCCCCCGACCTTCTCTATGTTCTGCTTTACCACGTCCATGCCCACGCCTCGGCCGCTGTACTGCGTTACCTGCTCGTTGGTGGAAAATCCTGCCGCCACCACAAAGTTGAATATCTCTTTCTCGGTGTACTCGCTCTCGGGCTTGGTCAGCATACCGTTCTTCTTGGCCTTTGCCAGTATCTTCGCCGCGTCCATGCCCGCACCGTTGTCCTTGCATGATATAACTACCTCGTTGGACTCATACCCCGCACTCAGCGTTACCGTGGGGGCATTGGTCTTGCCCGCGGCCGCACGCTCCTCGGGAGTCTCTATGCCGTGATCCACCGCATTCCTCACGATATGCATAAGCGGGTCGCCCAGCATATCCACTATGGACTTGTCCACCTCCGTGTCCTCCCCGCGGAAGACCAGCGTGGCATTCTTTTTCAGGGTGTTGTTCATGTCACGGACAACTCTGTTCATCTTCTGGAAAGCCGTCGATACAGGCACCATTCGCAGTGACATCACCACGTCCTGCAATTCGTCCGTCAGCTTTTTCAGCTCTCTGGAACTCTTGTTGAACCTGTCGAGCCTGGTCTCCAGCCCCCTCAGGTCAGGGGAAGATGTCACCGAGCTTTCGGTTATTACTATCTCTGATACCAGGTCAAGGAGCCTGTCCAGCTTTTCCAGCTTTACGGTCAGCAGGCTCTGCTCCTTTTTGGGAGCCTTGGCAGCCTGCTTTTTAGGCTCCTCAGCCTTCTTCGCAGGCTCTTCCTTCACCTCCGCCTTTTCTTCCTGCTTTTCCTCCCCGGCAGGCGCCTGAACCTTCGCAGGCTTCTTCACAGGCAAGGCGCTCTCCACATTAATGCCGCTGTCCAGCAGCTTTTCCACCGCATTGGTGTCGTCGGTCATCAGCTTTATGTAAAGCCCGTCTTTCTTGATAGCGTCATCTGCCCCGTCATCGTCCATGTCCGCAGGCACCGTCCTGCATACCTCCGCAAAGGCACCCAGCTTTCTCAGCAGCACTATGGCTCTCGCCGAGGGCATAGCGCAGTTCTCGCTGTAGATAACGTGGTAGGTCAGCATATCCTCAGGATCCTCAGGCAGAAATACCCCTGCGGGTATGACTGCCTCCTGCTTAGCAGGCGCAGCCGAAGTCTGTGCCTTTAACATCTCAGGGGTGAACAGCTCAAAGCTCTCCACATTCAGCCCCGAGGCCAGCACCTTTTCCACCGCAGCCCTGTCATCTGTCACCAGCTTGATGAACAGCCCCGCCGCCTTTATTTTGCCGTCAGCACTGTCATCGTCCATGTCAGGGGGTATGGTGCGGCAGACCTCCGCCACAGCCCCAAGCTTCCTGAAAAGCACTATGGCTCTCGCCGAGGGCATCTCGCAGCTGTCCGCATAGGTGAGCTTGTAGGTGAACATATCCGCAGGCTCGTTATCATCAAAAATGTCCGCAGGAAGCCCCCCGTCTTCCCCCGCAGGGGCTTCACCCTCCCCCTTGAAAAAAGCCGCCAGAGCGTGTATGTCGTTTATCAGCCCCGAGAAATCCGTCAGGGGCTTGTCCTCGTCCGTCAGGTCCTCCAGCTCGCCCTTAAGCGCGTCACTGCTCTTGTAAAGCAGGTCGAACAGGGCAGACTTGTCCGTCTGCACATAGGTCTTCTCCCTGATTATGTAGAACATATCCTCCATGGCATGAGCCAGCGTAGACATATTCTGCAGACCCATCATGGCTGCCGAACCCTTTATGGTGTGCATGGTACGGAATATCTCCGCAATGTCAGTCTCCTCGATGAGCGCTATCTCCTCAGCCTGCTCAGCCCTCATGAGTATCTCATCAAGGTTCTCCAGAAGTTCCCCTGTCTCAAATAGAAAGGTATCAAGCATACCCTCCATGCTCTCGTCAAATTTTGGCATCGATCCTCACCGCCTGTCCTCTTAAACTATATGGAACCAAACCATTCCTCCGCAAATCTGTCCTGTGCCATGCTGTCAGGAAATTCCGTCATGGCCGTTTCCATGAATATCCATACCGCATCGGTCAGGGCAGGCTTACGGCCTTTCATCACCAGGTATACCCTGTCACTGCCCGCCAGCATACCCGATTGCACAGCGTTTGTCATCGCACCTGCACAGCACATTCCGTAGCCGCCTTTCAGCAGGTCATCTCTCAGCTTTTTAAATGCCGTGAAGTTGTCCTCGTCCTCTCCCGAAAACTCCATTCCCTCCACCTCAGCCCTGTAGGCTATCGTCTGCCCGTTGTCCCTCTGCCATACCGAGGTATCGATATACCCCGCAGTACCAAGCCTTTTCAGGCTGACCTCGTATTCTTCTATCTCTTCCATATGCTTTCCTCCCGATCCGTGGCCGAAGCCAGCATTACCACAAAACTGTCAGCCGCCCTGTCATATACCGATACGCACAGGCAACCCCGCCATTCCTTGCTCTCATCAAAATAGTCAGACCAGTCACAGCTCCAGCTGTAGACCTCCAGTGTCTGTGCCCCCATGGGGAACAGCACCTTGTTCAGCCTGTCAAAGTCCTCCCGCGTCAGGCCGTTCCCGCAGGGCGGGTCATAAAAAGCGAACCGGTAGCTTTTGGCCGTGCACGACCACGAACCGTCGTCTCGGGGCTCCGTGTTCCATGGCCGCACTGTATCGCCAAGCAGCCTGTCTGCTGAAAACTCTGTTCCCCGCAAAAGGGAAGTGTCACAGCTGTATCCTACGCCGCCCTCAGCCTTTTGCTTATTGCTTTCCTGCTCCAGGGCAAAAAGCACCGCGTCACGGTGGGACTTCTCTCCCTGATAAGGCTCCAGCCCCCGCATTGTGTGATAAGCAATAACGCAGTCTTCATACTCTTCAAGCAGCCTGTTCACAGCAGGTATCACCACAGGGGACATCTTCCCCCGCTTGTCCCTGTCCTGCACCACCAGACTTTTCTCCACCTCAAAACGGCTCATACCCTCCTCGTCCTCCAGACCGTCAGGGTACGCAAGGTCAATGAGGTAATAGTCTTCATGCTCCTCTTCTATAAAACACCCCGCAGCCCCCTCGCAGGGTACGGCTGCGTCCTCCTCTGCCGTGAAAACAGGCAGCTTGTCCAGCAGCAGGTGTTCCTTCCCGTATCGGTCGCAGAACCTTGCCTGCGCAAAGTCAGGCTGGCTGCCGCTGCTTATGATCCCTGTCAGGGTAACTTTCAGTGAAGTCATGTTTTCTCCTTATAGTTGTCGTTTACGCATCGCTTTTTTTCAAAGATCCTCAGACCGTTTCAGCCTGTTCCTCATTCTCCCACAGCCCCGCATTCTCCATGGCTGCCGTCAGTGCCTTGTAGTTCAGCCCCTTGACGATGTGGCAGCTCGAGCTCTCCGCCGCAGTGTACACCAGCAGGTTGCAGGTGCCGTACATACGCTGCATGGGGTTGCGGGTAAGCTTTATCTTGCTTATCCTGTCAAGACTTATGGCCGTCCGATGAAAACGGTAGAACGTGCAGTAGGAAAGTACGCAGTGTCCCCCCTCAAAGCCCACCGCCGTGTTGAAAGCCGCAGTGGCCTTAACGATGACCAGCCATACCAGCGGTATTATGGATATCACCGCCAGATTTGTCAGGGCGCTCTTCCAGTCGGGTATGGTCTTCACCACCAGCTCGAACTGGGGTATCAGCCAACACAGTACCTCGTAAAGCCCCCAGGGCAGCAGGCAGAACACCAGCGGCAAAGTCACAAAGACCCTCAGGTCAGCAAGCCCCGTCCGCACATCATACCTCACCTTGGGCACCCCCGGCATAAGCAGCTTCACCGAGGTGTTTGCCGCCCTGTTGGTGGTCACGGGCACCAGCGCCGAAAGCTCCAGCCTTCGCTTGCCGTAGCCCGTGCAGTGTACCTGCACCGAGCATATCCCGAAAAGCTTCATCAGCATGGATTGCTGATAGTCAATATAGTTTATCCTGTCCCTCATTATGATGTGCCGCCGCTTGGTGCCCTTGCCGCTGCTTATCAGCAGCATATCCGCACATCTGGTGCAGCTGAATCCCCAGTGCCTCATCAGGTTCGATACGAATGAGACCAGCCAGCTGCTCGCCACTATAAGTCCCGCTACTATGAGGTACTTGGGTATGTGTATGGTTAGCTTTTCCAGCTCACTGTTCACCCTCGCCAGAAATTCCTCCTCTATCTCACGGCCCACAATGCGGTATGCCTGGTAGATAAAGGTCAGCGTCAGCAGCATTCCCGACAGGGTCGAGGAAAACAGCAGCGAAAATATGACCAGGCTCTTCTTCTGGGAATTGTATATATATTTGGGCTTGCTCCTGAATTTCTGCGTGGCCAGCTCGTATATCCTGAAAGCCTGTTTCTGGCTGATATCCAGCCTTATATCCGTGCTTTGTATGCTCTTGGCGTCCGTGTCGATGTATACTGTACACGCCCCCAGCAGCCTGAAAATGTACCCCTGGCACAGTGACATCGAAGACATCTCGCTGAAATATACCTTCGTCTTCTCTATGCCGAAATACCCCGTGTGGGCCACCACACTGTCTTCCTCTATCTCAAAATAGATGAACACCCACCGCAGTATGCCGTAGCCTATTATCACCGAAAGGGTCAGTATATCCACCCAGTTGGTCTTCACCCAGTTCTGGAAATTCTCAAACCTTGTGGCAATAAGGTACTTGGCCATGGGTATCAGCAGCAGCCACAGGTACCTGGCGATATACATCAGTATTTTTACAGGGTGCTGCCGCCGCCTGAAAAAGCCCCTTATCCCCCTTATCTCGTCGTTCATTTCCCACCTCTGCTCCTGATGGAATTGTTTACCAGCTCAGCTATCTCCTCTGCGTCCCGCCTGGATAGAAAAGGTATCACCAGCCGCGACCCCAGGGCATTCAGCACGATGAAGTTCATGCCCGTCAGCCGCCCCAAAGGCAGCAGTATGGAGGTCACTGATTTCACCGCCGAGGTCAGCATGAACTGCTTCGAGGTGATGACAAGGCCGCCCTTTGCGGTTATCTCCTTGCTGCTCACCGTGTACTGCGCCTTGTGGAAATAAAAGGGCAGCACCAGCACCGCAAACAGCGCCGCTATGACCCATACGGGCAGCAATACATAATAATCCGCAAAACCGCGGTAATCAGGCACAAATCTGTCTATCAGCTCCAGCACCAGATTGAGCGCAAATTTTATAAGCAGCAGTATGGCCCCCAGCAGTACATAAATAAGCACCAGCGGCCTCTTGGACAGCTTATATATCTTCATATCACTTTCTCCTTCTTGATACGCATTTTTCTTATGCATATCATACCACACTATCATCGGGATATAAGCTGAAATCCGCCGTGACCCGCACAATAGTTATATATCATCAGTATAACACATTTTTTTAATATTTACAAGTGCAGCCGCAGAATTTCTTGTCTGCTGCCCCCGCCCCTGTCCCGCGGCCTTTTCCCTATTGACATTTACTTACAGATGTGCTATAATACAAATATCATATTATTTTGATATGAATACAATGAATTTTGAGAAACGGAGGAAAGTAATTATGCCATTAAGATTAAAAGAGACACTTCCCGTCATCGAGAAGCTGAAAAAGGAAAACATTTTTGCCATGACAGAAGAACGGGCAAAGCACCAGGATATCCGTGAACTGAAAATAGCCGTGCTGAACCTCATGCCCGACAAGGAGAACACCGAGCAGCAGCTGCTCAGGCTGCTTTCAAACTCTCCTCTGCAGATAGAGGTCACTTTCATAAGGCTGGTGACTCACCGCTACAAAAACACCTCCATGACCTACCTGATGAAGAACTACCAGCCCTTCTACCAGATAGAGCATAAGTATTTCGACGGCCTTATCATCACAGGGGCGCCCGTTGAAAAGCTGGAATATGAAGATGTGGACTACTGGGGCGAATATACCTCCATACTTGAATGGTCAAGGATACACGTTACCTCGGTGCTGCACCTGTGCTGGGCTGCCCAGGCGGGGCTGTATTATCATTACGGGGTGCCCAAGTTCAACTATGAGAAGAAGCTTTCGGGCATATACGAGCATACTGTCACCGATACCACCCACGAGCTGCTGCGGGGCTTCGATAAGAATTTCTATGCGCCCCATTCACGCTACACGGGCATAAGCGCCGATGAGATAGCAAAGGTCCCCGAGCTTACTGTGCTGGCAGAGTCTGACATAACAGGCCCCTATATCATCACCGACGGCGGCAGCAATATCTTCGTGAACGGCCACCCCGAGTACGATCTCTACCGCCTGGCGGAGGAATATATCCGTGATACGGACAAGGGGCTGTCACCGGATATCCCCGCCAACTATTTCCCCGATGACGACCCCGACAAGGAACCCGTCAGCCGCTGGCTGTCAGCCTCGAGCCTGCTGTTCTCCAACTGGCTGAACTACTTCGTGTATCAGATAACGCCCTATCAGTTTTGAGGGATATAAAACAACGGCAGCTGCGTGCTGCCGTTTTTTGTTGACTTATTCTTTGCTATCTGATATAATACATACATATCACAGCAGAGAAAGGAGAACAGCTATGAGTGATACTGCAAAGAAAACAGGCTATGCCAAGCATATAATAAAATGCTACAAAAAAGAGCTGAAATACGGCATTTCAAAAAAGCTGATGTACAAGCTGACTTATTTGGACGACAGGACAAAGTATTACACAGACTCTCTCATGAAATACTGTGGCTTTCCCTATCTGTATTCAGCGCTGTTCCATGACCCTGATGAAGAAGATATAAAATACATAAGAAATATCGCCTATGATATCATGAGTTTTCATCACAGTGACCCTTTCTATGCGGAGATACTGATGAAGAAAGCCAATTACGAAAGCGGTTTTCCCGACTTTGATGAATGGGACAAGCTTGACCCAAAGGACTACTACGGCGGCGACCGTCCGCTGCTGGCAGCAGGCTCGGCTCACCCGAACGGATATGTCCGTGAACAGTGCCTGCGGCGGTGTATCAAGCACGACAATATGCTTGGTTTCATCATATACCGCCTGAACGACCATGTACCTGAGGTGCGCAAAGCGACACGGGAGGTGCTGGAAGAATATCTCAGAAGACCCGACACGGAATGGGCGCTTATCAAGTCTGCACCGACCTATCTGGAATGTGTCAGGCGGAGAAAACGTGTATCGGGGGACGAGTCCTTCAGAACAGAGAAGCTGGACAGTCTGATACGCAAAGTTATCACTGAAAATATCACAAAGCTGCCCACAACTGTATGCTGCAAGGCCTTTGAGATATATCCCGAGCTCCTTGATCGTGATAGGCTGGCTAAGGTATTTCACAGAGAAAGAAACGGCGAGCAGAGGGTAATGCTGGAACGGACATATATGCACTCCTCCCCTGAGCCCATACCCCGCGAGGTTCTGGATATGTTTATGGAGGACGAATACGAGGGCGTGCGCAGGGTCGCTTATGCATACCGCTTTGAGCATGAGGGCATATGGGAAGGCTTTGAAAAACTGCTTTGCTCAAAGTCCCGCAGGATAAGGAAGTTTGCCGAACAGAAGCTTTCAGCAAGGGACTTTGATATAGCTGCCTACTGCCGTGAACACCTGCCTGATACAATGCTTGCCCTCTCCGATACGGGAACAAAGGAGGATATCCCCCTTATACGACCCTATCTCGATACCCACCCCTGTGAAGCCCTGACCGCCCTTGTCCGCCTTAAAGCCGAGGACACGGCTAAGCTTATATACGACCATATGCACAGCGAGGACAAAGCCGCCGCAAAGACAGCCTACTGCATTGCCAGAGATGTCGGGTGCTTTGACAGAGATATACTGCTCAGCATGATAAACAGCGAAACAGACACGGTGATACAGTGGCATGAGATATGTCTGCTGACAAGGGAGGGCGTATGGCAGGTAATGCCCCACCTTATACGTTTTGCAAGAAAGTATCCCAAACAGAACATAGATATCATTTATCTTATCAAAAAAAATCTTGGCAATAAAGTCAGGCTGCCTGCCCGGCTCAATAATGAGATACAGCAGGCGCTCAGAGAAAACTGCGGCAAGGGCATACCTGTTGAGGTAAACAACCGCATATTCTTTGCTATCAGCGGATAAAAAATGAGCTTCCGAAAACTCAGTGTTTTCGGAAGCTTTGATTTTAGACTATCCTGTCCGCTATGAACTTTTTAAGCACCCCGTCGATGCTGCCGCTGACCTCGAAGACACGCACGCCCCTTTCGATGAGGTATGCTGCTGCGCCCTCGCCTATCTTCTGCACCAGCAGCGCATCGCAGTCAGAGAGCAGCTCTATTATCTTGTCGAAACGGGTGGTGTCATGTCCCAGCCTTTGCTGACAGACAGCCACTGCGTCCCGCACCTCGGTGAAAACATAGTCCTCTTCGCCAAGCTCGTATACACGGAAGAATTTTGCGTGCCCGAAATGCTCGTTCACTGTAAAGCCGTCGCCTGTGGCCACTGCAACTTTTGCCATTGTCATCATTCCTTTGCGCTTACTTGTAGGAAGCCAGTGCGGTGTTGTAGATATCCTCTATAACTCTGAGGCCTCCTGTGTAGCCCACATAATTTGTGGTCAGCACTATGCGGTAGGGTGTGGGGCAGGCAATGGAAAGGAAATCTGCGTCTATCTCGCCTGCCAGCTCCTTGTCCCAGCCGCTGCCGAGAATGAGCCCCCTGCCCTTGTGGTCAAGTCCGCGGATAACGTCCTGCATTGCGCCTGCATCGGGGTCAAAGTACACGGGTATCTCCCGCTTGTCTGAAGCCGACTTTATATCCGCCTCGATCTTATCCTGATACTTTTTGGGAACATTGTCCACGATGAACTGCTCCTTGGGGACAAGGCCTGTTTCGTGGAGCAGGAACTTTGTCAGCCCCGTAACATAGCCCGAATCGTGCAGTATGTGTACATAGCTCGGCAGGCCGTAGCGGAATTCCAGCAGGAATGTGGCCAGGTTGTCAAGCTCCTCATAGTAAGCCTTTTCCTCTTCCTCGATGAAAGCCCTTGCCTTTTTCTCGTCAATGCCCGCACCCTGTTCAAGGGCGAAGTCCAGCACACCGTTTAAAAACTTTGTGGTCTCGTTGGCGCCTATGGGCATATAGCCGAACTGATAGTAGGGCTGGCCGTAGCGCCTTTCAAGGTTCTTCACGATGGGCTCGCCGTACCAGGGCGAGATGAACACATTGAAATTCGCCTTTGGTATGGTCTGCCACTCCTTAACGCCGCCCGAGTGGGGTCCGAAAAGGATATTGACCTTTAGCCCCAGCCCCTCCAGCAGGCGCTTGTATTCTTTCAGGTTGCCCTTCCAGAACTGATCCTGGTAGGGTATGGAAGCTATGACATTCACCAGGTTTTTCTCGCTGCGGGAGGGATTATCCTCCTCAAAGCGGCTGACATACTGGTCGATTATGGCATTTACCACCGCCGAATGGGAAACATAGTTGTTGGACTTGAAGCCCGAAGTCTCCACATGGACGATAGGCCTGTCCTCCTCCCAGAGGAACTCATCTGTTACGCTGGCCACATCATCGCCCACTATGCCTGCGGTACAGCCTGTTACTACCACCTGCAGGTCGGTGTCCAGCACCTTGTAGGTGTTCTTTATCAGTGTCCTCAGCCTGTCAGTTCCGCCGAAGACGACCTCTTTCTCGCTGAAATTGGTGCAGGGTGCAGTTTCGCCTCCTGCATAGCCTGCCGAACGCTCAAAAAATCCCTTTATCATAACACCGCAGCCCGGGCCCGAATGAAGTATGGGCACCGCCCTGGGTATAGCAACTACTGTCTGCAGCGCACCGATGGCGCAGGTGTAGCGCTCCTGTTCAATTAGTCCTGCCATTTATATCCACCTTACTTTCCAAGAAATGTGTAGGGCTCCTGTTCAAGCCACCACTTGGTATACGGATTTACCGAATGCTTCTCCAGATTTTTCACGAACTCATCGTTCTCTATAGTTTCAAGTATCCTCTCACCGTAAGCCACAAGACCCTCGTAGCCCATGCCGAAATGCTCATCACCTATGAGCAGTGAGGGTATGCCCAGCTTTGCGCCCCACAGGGTCATGCCGCCGTGACGGGCAAGCAGTATATCGGGATGTATCCTGTTCAGCACATTGACCAGCTCAAACTCCTGCTTGTTGCAGACATTGTAGTTGGGTACATCGCCATAGTCCTCCACCGTATGCTTAAGCGTATCGGCTCTCTCGTCCTCGTTGTCATACTGGGGGTCATGGTGGAAGATAGCTGCGCCCTGGGGGTCCATGCCAAGCTCCTTGAGCAGTGCCAGCAGCGAATGTCCGTGGGAAGCGCCTGCTGTCACATAGGCGGTCTTGCCTTTCAGCTTTTCACGCAGCGCCTCTATCTTTGGCATATACTCCTTTTTCTTTCTCGCCAGAAGTTCCTCCACTTCCTTTTCCTTGCCGAGTATCTGCCCCAGCTCCCTGAACCAACGGTCGGTCTGGGCAATGCCGTAAGGGGGAGAATTGCGTATCTCAGGCACCCCGAAGCCCTGCTCCAGCGCAGCGCCCAGGTAGCTGCCCAGCGTTGAGCAGGCCTGTATGGTCAGCACCGCCTCGCTGGAATAGCTGAGGCTGTCCACCGTAGCAAAGGGGGTTATGTAATTGGGCTCATAGCCCAGCTCACCGAACCATTCCCTGAAAATATCGCTGCCCCAGAAGTTTATGACATTGATGATATTCCTCTTCTGCCTTGCAGGCTTGATGATCTTCCTTGCAATGCCGTGATAGCCCGCATCAAATCCCGATGTCCACATCTTCGACCTGAATCCCTCACAGAACACAGCCACAACAGGTATGCCCAGCTCCCTTTCCGCCGCATTGGTAACGCTTTCCACATCATCACCGATGATACCTGCGGCGCAGGTGGTTATTACGAAGATAGCCTTTGGCTTAGCCCTTTTGTGGACCTCACGTATAGCGGCCTCCAGCTTTTTTGAACCGCCGTAAATGGTATCCTTTTCCTCCAGGTTGGTGGAAAATATCTTCCTCTGTGTGGGGTGTTCCAGCTGTCTGAGGTAAGCATTCACCCTGTAGGTGAAAGCAAATTCATGCAGACAAGTTGAACAGCCCACAGGTCCGTGGGAGATTATGGCCGCGTCCTGTATCAGTGTCAGTGTGCAGGCCGCATTAGATGTACCGCACCCCAGACACTGGCTGAATGACCTGCTCTTGTCCTTTATCTTCCCGCCGCACCCCGAACAGGCGCTGACAAGTTCCTTAGCTGTTCCTTGAAATCCTGTTATCGAATTAAGACGTATCTCACGAATTTCGACCTCAGGTATATTAAGATTTACTTTACTCATATTTTAACTCCTATCTTAAATGGGGGTGGGCCCCCCATGCCCCCACGCGACAACGTCGGCGTGTGCGAGCCTTTTTAGCCTATTACAGCTTTGGCTTTGCGTTCACTCCAAGCCAAAAGGCGCAAAAGTTCTCGCTGGTTGCTATGCTTATATAACCTTGTTTGGGACATCTGTTATTCTGACAAAACTCTCGGCTTTAGCAAACCTTCTGTAGGGCGGGGGCTTGCCCCCGCCGCTGTTTGTATGCCATGCTTATAAAACTTTGTTTTGGCTCTTGCCGTTCTTGCAAAGCTTTGTTTTTATCAGACTGCGGGGGTCATACCGACGCTGTCGTATGCGCCCCCGCCCTACTGTTTTTGCTGTTCTTGCGAAGCCTGTTCTCCGCAAATATGGCGCCTTGCCATTCCGGGAACAACAAAGCCCTCGCCCCTGTCAACAATTATGAATTATGCATTGTGAATTATGAATTAAATTTTATAGTCGTCCTTGAGGTCGTCCATGAGGCCGTACTCTACCAGTATTTCTTCAAGGCGCTCCTGAGTCATGGGCTTGGGGATAACGAACATATCGTTCTGCTCGATCTTTTCTGCCAGGGTACGGTATTCATCAGCCTGCTTAGACTGGGGGAAGTGCTGTATAACAGTCTTCTTGCGTATCTCGGCACGCTGTACATCGTTGTCACGGGGAACAAAGTGTATCATCTGGGTGCCCAGCTCTTTAGCGAAAGCCCTTACCAGCTCGGCCTCGCGGTCAACATTTCTTGAATTGCATATGATACCGCCCAGACGAACGCCGCCCTGTCTTGCATACCTTGCTATACCCTTGGATATGTTGTTTGCCGCATACAGCGCCATCATCTCGCCCGAGGCTACTATGTATATCTCCTTGGCCTTGCCCTCTCTGATAGGCATTGCAAAGCCGCCACAGACAACGTCGCCCAGTACATCATAGAAAACATAATCCAGATCCTCGGTGTAAGCGCCCAGCCTTTCCAGCAGGCCGATGGAGGTTATGATACCTCTGCCCGCACAGCCCACACCCGGCTCGGGGCCGCCCGACTCAACACACTTTGTACCCATGAAGCCCTCTTTGAGGATAGCGTCCAGCTCTATCTCGTCCTCGCCCTGGTCTCTCAGGGTGTCAAGAACGGTCTTCTGGTGCAGGCCGCCCAGCAGCAGCCTTGTGGAGTCTGCCTTGGGGTCACAGCCAACGACCATGACCTTGTTTCCTCTCTCCACCAGGCCTGCCGTCAGGTTCTGGGTGGTGGTCGATTTGCCTATGCCGCCCTTACCGTATATAGCTATCTGTCTTAATTCCTTTGCCATTTTACTTTACCTCGTTTCATGATATCGTTTTTTTATCTTGAATACCATATATGGTATTTTTATAAGTTTCAACTATACTTCTTCATCAATATACTGTATTCCATATAACAGTATCAGCTTAAATACCACATATGGTATTTAATATATATCGGAATATATCCTCAATATCAACATATGGTATTCACCCGTGAGAAAATGTATCTTTTCTCGATAATCTCTGCAGGTTCTGATATACCCTGTCCCCGAAGTCCTCGCCCCCGGGTATGCCTACCGCGTCAGCCCTGCACCGCTGGCAGTGCCTGAAAACATCAATGTACTTTGAAGCTTTCAGTATCGCCCGTTCAAGCTCCATGCAATCGGGCTCTCGGCAGTCTTTAAGCTTGTGCTGGGGTATCAGGGGGATAATGTTGTATATGCTCGCCCCTGCCTCTGCTACTGTACGGGCTATGTCCTCAATGTGTTCACCGTTTATCTCGGGAACAAGCACCGTGTTCACCTTGACGGTTATCCCCGCCTCGCTTATGAGCCTTATGCCCTCCAGCTGCTGTTCAATGAGTATCTTCGCCGCCGTAACGCCCGTGTAGTGCTTGCCGTGCCAGACTATGCCGTCATTCAGCTGAGCCTCTATCTCGGGGTCAACGGCATTGACCGTCACCGTCAGCGAGTCTACGCCCACCTCGATGACCTCCTGCGCCTTTTCCGCCAGCAGCAGGCCGTTGGTGCTCATGCACTTTACCAGTTCGGGATACTTTTCCTTCACCAGCCTGAAAGTCTCCAGCGCATAACCGCTTGCCAGGGTGTCCCCGGGGCCTGCAATGCCCGCAACGTGTATGTCGGGACAGTATTTAAGTGCCTCCCCGATAGCCTCAATGGCTTCCTCGGGGGTTATCACCGTTGAAGCCACCCCCGGGCGCTTCTCGTAGGTGTTGAATTTTCTCTCGCAGAACCTGCACTCAATGTTGCAGCTGGGGCTTGTGGGCAGATGTATCCGTCCGCTGCCGTTTTTATCACCTCTGGCAAAGCAGGGGTGCTTTGTGGTCAGCTCTTCGTATGATATTGCCATTCGTCCACCTCCCATTGCTTTTCTTCCATAAGCAGACAGACCGCCTGCTCTATATCAAGGGGTATCTCATATGCCGCTATGCCCTTTTCCTTTATGTACTTTTTCGCCCCGGGGCCTATCCTCTGCGCCACTATGGCAGATACCTCCCCAAGCTGCGAAAGCATAGCTTCAAACCCGCTTACCTCGTGTTCTCCGCCCTTGCAGGCAGGCCTTGCGGACACATTTTCTGTTATGTCACAGTCCTCCTTTTCGGTGTCAAGCTCTGCGATGTAAAATCGCTCCGCCGCCCCGAAGTGGCTGTCCACCCGCACGCCGTCCGTGCTTGCAAAGGCTATCCTGTATATCATCTCATCACCGCTATCCGAATAATCCTGTGCTGAAATATCTGTCGCCCCTGTCAGGGAAAACTACCACGATATTCCCGCTTTCGATCTCCTGTGCCAGTTTAAGCGCCGCCGCCATGGCCGCCCCTGAGGAAGAGCCTGCGATAATGCCCTCCCGCCTTGCCAGTTCCTTTACTGTGCGGAAGGCTTCCTCATCGTTGACCTTGATGACTTTGTCCACCAGCGTTATGTCCATGGTATCGGGGATAAAATCGTTGCCGATACCCTCAATGTTGTAATCAAAATGTTCTCCGCCGCCTATGGTCGAGCCCTCCGGGTCCGCAAGAATGCCCTGCGTGTCTCCGTGTTCTTTCAGGTAACGGACTATTCCCGTATAAGTTCCGCCGCTGCCTGCACCTGCCACCAGGTAGTCCACCCTGCCCTCCAGGTCATCGTATATCTCCTTGCCTGTGGTCTCATAATGTGCAAGGGGGTTCTGGGGATTTTTGAACTGCTCCAGCGATATGGAGTCGGGTATCTCCTTTTTCAGCTCCTCAGCCTTTCTCACCGCCCCCAGCATACCCTCAGCGCGGGGGGTGTTTATGACCTCAGCACCCAGCGCCCGCATGAGCGCCTGCTTTTCTGCGGAAAACTTTGTGGGAACTGTGAAGATCACCCTGTAGCCTCTGCCGAGTGCTGCGAATGCAATACCCAGTCCCGTATTTCCTGCGGTGGCCTCTATGATAGTGCCGCCCTTTTTAAGTCTGCCCTCTTTCTCAGCTGCCTTGACCATATACTCACCAATGCGGTCTTTGACGCTGCCCGAGGGGTTGTACATTTCCAGCTTCGCATAAATATTTACCTTGGGGGAGACCCCCATATTCGTAAGCCTCACCAGCGGGGTGCGGCCTATCAGCTCCCGCATACTGTTGTATAACATCTTATCTTACCTCACTTTTCCTGATAGCCTGTTCCAGGTCTGCCAGTATGTCATCAATGTTCTCAATGCCGATCGAAAGCCTTATGAGCCCGTCTGTTATGCCCACCTTTCTGCGTATATCCCCAGGGATAGAAGCGTGGGTCATGCTTGAGGGGTGGCATACCAGCGACTCCACACCTCCAAGGCTCTCCGCCAGTGTTATAAGCTCCAGGCTCTCAAAGAACACCCTGATATCGTAGCCGTCCTTAAGCTCAAAGCTTATCATCACACCGCCGTTCTTCGCCTGCTTTTTGTTGACCTCATATCCCTTGTCCGTGGGAAGTCCGGGGTAGTGTACGCTCTTTACCGCCTCGTGCTTTGTAAGATATTCAGCCGCTGCCAGCGCATTCTCGACGTGCCTGTCAAGCCGCACGCCCAGGGTCTTTATGCCCCGTATCAGCAGGAAACTGTCAAAGGGCGCCAGCACACCGCCTGTGGAATTCTGTATGAATGCCAGCTTATCAGCCAGCTCTCTGGTTTTTACCACTGCCAGACCTGCCACCACATCGCTGTGTCCGCCAAGATATTTTGTGGCGCTGTGTACCACGATGTCTGCCCCGAGTTCAAGGGGACGCTGTATATAAGGTGTCATGAAGGTGTTGTCAACTATTACCAGCAGACCATGTCTGTGGGCTATGTCAGCCACCGCCCTTATATCGGTTATGGTCATCAGAGGATTTGCAGGGCTCTCTATCAGCACCGCCTTTACGTCTTCGGTGATATCCTTCTCAAAGGCCTCAGGGTCTTCGGTGTCGGATATGGTGTAGTTTATGCCGAAGTGGTCAAAGACCTGATTTAACAGCCTGAAAGTCCCGCCGTAAACATTTGAGGATATCAGCACCCTGTCCCCCTTGTGCAGAAGACTCAGCACTGCCGTTTCAGCTGCCAGGCCGCTGGCAAAGGCAAAGCCTGCCTCGCCGCCCTCCAGCTCAGCTATGAGAGCCTCCAGCGCCTCACGGGTGGGGTTGCCTGTGCGGGAATATTCATACCCCCTCATCTTTCCCAGGCCGTCCTGCTTAAAGGTGGAGGTCTGGTAGATAGGCACGTTCACCGCTCCTGTGCGCTCGTCTATGGATATGCCCCCGTGTATCAGGGCTGTGTCTATGTTCTTGAAGCTCATCTTATTCATTCCTTTCATATATTTCCTATTTGTTTGGTATGCATTTATGATACACCATAAACCCGCATACGTCAATGAGAATGTGCGATAACGTTGTCACGCTTCCCGCCAAAGGGTCGCCGACAGCCCTCCCACAGGCAGAAATTTAAGTTTGATATGGTAAATTCTTTTGAACAATATATTTCCGACCCCTTTTTGAATGATAACGTTGTCACCGTATTTCTCCGCATTTATGCCCTTTGCAGATATTATCGCCCGCCCGCAAGCCGATAATATCCCGCTTGCCGAGATAACGTTGTCACGAAGCGCAAAAAAATCTGCCGACACAGCTGTATCGGCAGAGATATCATATATAATATTCGGGTTCGTTCAGTTCTCCCGCAGGACGGCAGCTTTCCCGTATGACCAGCGTGCCTTCGACCTCTACCCTGGAAATTATCCTGTGTCCTCCCTTGATACGGTCAAGGAGCAGCATAAGTGCAAAGCGCACCATTTCCTTTTTGGGCAGTGATATAGTCGTCAGCATAGGTCTGGTGTACTGGGCGGTCTCGATATCGTCGCTGGCTATCACCGAGGGCATATACCCCCTTGACCTGCGCCTGCCCAGCGCCCCCAGCAGACCCACTGCCAGTATATCGTTGGCACAGTATATGCCCGTGGGCGGGTCGTCCAGCGAAGCGAAATACTCCATGGCAGCAATGCCCCCCTCCTCGTTGGGCAGGGTATCGAAGATGTGGTCGATGTCGGGGGTCAGGTGACTGTTCATCAGGGCAGTCTGGTAGCCTGTAAATCTCGCCTCGTTGTGGCATGGACCCACATAGCCTATCTTCGTGTGACCCAGCTTTGTCAGGTAGCTTACAGCGGTGCGGGCTATCCTGCCGCCGTCACACAGCACCTCGTCCGCTTCGCAGCCGGAAGAATTGCGGTTTATGGATACCAGGTTCTTCTCCTTGGCCTTCAGCAGCTTCAGCGCCCTCACTGTCACCCTGCCTATGACGATCAGCCCGTCAGAACGGGGCGCACCCTCAGGGAAAAGCTCCTCCGCCAGCTTTGGCAGCCTGTCCGTCCTGCTGAGCTTTTCATCTGAGAACTCTGAGTTTTGCCACACGTTCCCCACTATGCAGCCGCTGCTGCGCAGTTCCTTTTCAAGCAGCATGAGCAGTTCATCGTAAAAGGGGTCGGTCATCTCGTGGGCAGCCCTTGTCAGCAGTATATCTATGCGGTATATCTTCTCCTCATTTTTTACACCTGTCTTGAGAGCTCTGGCGCTGGCATTGGGGATATAGCTTATCTCTCTGGCCGCCTCTATGACCTTCCGCCTGACCTCCTCGCTGGCGCACTTGTGGTTGGGGTCGCTGAGTATCCTGCCCACGGTGGATACCGACACCCCTGTCATTTGTGCTATTTTTTTCAGTGACATACAGTTCACCTCACAATTAATCATAGTAAACATATACTTTTAGTATGATTATAACGCAAAATGTTCTGTTTGTCAAGCGCGAATGTGTAAATTTTTGTCAGATGATACCTGCCGCCTTGAAAGCCTGCTCCAGGTCGGTAATGAGGTCGTCGGCATCTTCAAGGCCTGCCGAAATGCGTATGAGGTTTGAGGGTATATCAGCCAGCTTTAGCTCTTCTTCGGTAAGCTCGCTGTGGGTGGTGTTGGGTGAGTCCACTATCAGCGACCTCGCATCGCCCAGGTTAACATGGTAGTGGAACAGCTTTATGTTGTTCAGGAAAGCCGCTTCCTGCTCAGCAGTGCCCTTTATGCCGAAGCTCAGCACTCCGCCGCCGCCGTTGGGCAGGTGCTTGTCAGCCAGTTCACGGTATTTGTAGCTTGCAAGGCTGGGGTGGCGCACCCATTCCACAGCAGGGGAGCTTTCAAGGTAAGCCGCTATCTTCGCCGCATTGGCAGACTGCTTTGCCACTCTCTCCGAAAGAGTTTCCAGCCCGATGATACCCAGGTAAGCGTCCTGGGGCGAAAGCGCCGCACCCAGCAGGTTCAGGTACACCAGTGTCGCACGGAAGATAAAGAAGTTGTCAGGGAAGATATCAGCAGGGGACTTGCCTTTGAGCATAACTATAGGCTCATAGAACTGGGGGTAGCGTTCCTTGGTGTAAAGGCTCATGTCGCCGTTGTCAAGTATAAGTCCCGCTATGATATTGCCGTGGCCTGTCAGCGACTTTGTGGCTGAGTACACAACAATGTCCGCGCCATGCTCAAAGGGTCTGTAGAGGTAGGGTGTGGCCAGGGTGTTGTCAACTACCACGGGTACCCCGTGCCTGTGGGCGACTTCGGATATAGCATCTATGTCAGCAAGGTAAGCGTTTGGGTTGCTTACAGACTCCACATACACAGCCTTTACATCGTCGGTCAGCTCGGCCTCCAGCCTTTCGGGGTCAAGGACGGCATCGGTTATCTTAATGGTAACTCCCAGCTCGGGGAAGAGCCTGTCAAAGGCGTCTATAGTTCCTCCGTAAACATAGGGCGAAGCCAGTATGGTGCCGCCTTTCGAGGCCAGGTTCAGCAGGGTATAGGTTATGGCCGCCATGCCCGAACCTACAGCCAGAGCATTCTTTGCGCCGTCCAGCGCCTTTACCCTCTCGGCAAAATAGGTGACGGTGGGGTTGCCCACACGGGTGTAAAGGTAGCCTGCCTCCTTGTAGGTGAACAGGTTCTGAGCGTGCTCGGTATCTCTGAAATCGTATGAAGCTGTCTGATAGATCGGGGGAGATACTGCCTGCCTGTTGTCCTTAGGCTCGTAGCCCGCCCTTATCTTTCTGGTGTCAAATCTCAGTTCTGCCATTATCATCATTTCCTTTCGGTTTAAGTTGACTACAGTTTACCTTATATCTCAGCTTTGGTCAATAAAAATCGGTGACAACGTTCGCACCCTCCCCCGAAAGAACTGCCCGCCCTGTGCCAAAACTTCCCCGAAAGCCCCGCAGAAAAGGGCGTTCAGCAGGGCATACCTCCCCTTATACGACAACGTTATCACTGCCTTTCTGCGCCATTATGGGGCTATCCGCCCCGGATATATGCACCTTTCCCCGACGGGATATAAGATAACGCTATCATAAAGCAATTCACTTATAGGCAGAGCTTATAAGGGATTATAGCAGGCATATATATTGAAGGCCGTTAAAATTTATCTTCCAATTTTGAAGTGTATTGCTGATGATACAGAATGTCTTTTTTTCGTATTGTTTCCCCCGCCTTCGGCGGGGGAAACAATACACAACCAAATTGGGATAAAATTATACTTGCATTTTTTCCCGTCATGTGATATAATATCATACAAATCAAATCAGGCAGGTGGGAATTATGACACTACAACAGATAAACTATGCCCTCGCTATCTCCGAATGCGGCTCCATGAACAAGGCGGCGGAAAAGCTGGGCATATCTCAGCCCACGCTGACAAGTGCGGTGAGGGAGCTGGAAAAAGAGCTGGGCATGGATATTTTTATGCGTACCCACAAGGGCGCTGTGCCCTCCGCTGAGGGGCAGGGTTTTCTTCATAACGCAGGCCAGCTTTTCAGGCAGTATGAGCTTTTGCAGGAAAAATATATCCTCAAGGAAAAAAAGCGCCGCTTCGGGGTCTCCACCCAGCATTACTCCTTTGCGGTAAGCGCCTTTATACAGACGGTGCGGCATTATAACACCCTTGAATTCGAGTTCGCCGTCCGCGAGACCGAGACCCTTGATGTTATCCGTGATGTGGCTGCCTTGCGCAGTGAGATAGGCGTGCTTTATATCTCCGACTTCAACCGCAAGCCCATTGAAAAACAGCTTGAAGAAAACGAACTTGTCTTCACCGAGCTTGTGCGCTGCAAGGCCTATGTCTACCTGTGGAAAGGCCACCCCCTGGCCAATGAGCCCTCCATAAGCCTTGAACAGCTGGAGCCCTATCCCTGCCTTTCCTTTGAGCAGAACGGCAGGGACGGCTATCTCTATGCCGAGGAGATACTCAGCGAGAACATCTACCCCCGCATGATAAAAGCCACCGACCGCGCCGCCATGGGCGAGATGATGCAGGAGCTTGACGGCTACACCCTCTGCTCGGGCATACTCTGCAAAGAGCTGGGCGGCGATGACTACAGGGTAGTCCCTTTCCGTGAGGACAGCCGCAGCAGCAACAGCATTATGGAGATAGGCTATATCCGCAAAAAGCACTGCCCCCTCAGTGACATAGGCCGCACATACATCGACGAGGTCAGAAAAAGCCTGGCTGTGAATGCGGTGCGGCAGACGGATGATATCTGAAATGCAAAGTGATAAAACAAAAACGCCCCTTGCGAGATAAGGTTGCTCCTCATCTCACAAAGGCCGTTTTCTTTAGATCATCTTATGCCGACTGCGATGTATACAGCTCGTAGTAAGCGCCCCGCTTTTCCATAAGCTCATCGTGGCTGCCGCTTTCGAGTATGCCCTTGTCGTCGATGTACATTATGCGGTCGCAGCCCCGTATGGTGGAGAGCCTGTGGGATATGATGAACGATGTCCGTCCTTTCAGCAGGCGGTTTATGCCCTGCTGCAAAAGCGCCTCTGTCTTGGCATCAATGGAAGATGTTGCCTCGTCCAGCACCAGTATCTTCGGGTCACTGAGCAGCGTCCTCGCAAAGCTTATCAGCTGCTTCTCGCCGCCCGAAAGCTTGCTGCCCCTCTCGTTTACCTCGGTATCGTAGCCCTGTGCCATCTGGCTGATGAATTCGTCCGCACAAACGGTCTTCGCCGCCGCCCGCACTTCTTCGTCGGTGGCATCCAGCTTGCTGTAGCGTATGTTGTCCATTATGGTGCCGCTGAAAATAAAACTGTCCTGCAGCATTATGCCCATCTGGCTCCTCAGAGACTTCAGCGTCACGTCAGATATCGGCACACCGTCCACCGTTATCCGTCCCTTGTCAATGTCGTAAAAACGGGATATCAGCGATACTATGGTGGATTTGCCCGCGCCCGTAGGTCCTACCAGCGCAATGCTCTCGCCTGCCTTCACATCAAAGGAGATATGCTCCAGTACGTTTATGTCCTTCTCATACCCGAAGGTCACGTCCTCAAAGCTTACCTGACCTGTTATCTCGCCCAGCTCCTTTGCGCCTTCCTTGTCGCTTATGGTCACAGGCTCGTCCAGGGTCTCAAATATGCGCTCCAGATAAGCTATGTTGTTGATGAAGTTGTTCATTATGTTCGATATGTTCATTATAGGCTGCCAGAAGCGGCTGGCGTAACCCGTCATAGCCGCCAGCACACCCAGCGATACAGTTTCACGGGGCAGCACCAGCAGCCCTATCACGAACAGCGCCGCCCTTATCAGGGTGGATATGTTGTCCGTAGCAGGCCATACCAGGTTCGAGAACTTAACAGCCCTCATCCAGGCGGTGCGGTACTTTTCGTTGAGCTTGTCGTATATCTCAGCGTTCTCTTCCTCACGGTTGAATACCTGGGTTATCCTTGCGCCTACAATGTTCTCCTGCAAATATGCATTCATGTTTGAGGACTTGTTCGATACGTCCTGCCATGCCCGTCTCTGCTGCTTCTTTATAGCGAACATCACCAGCATGAATATGGGCAGACCCGACAGCGCCACCAGCGTCAGCTTGGGGCTTACTATCAGCATGAACACCAGTATGAATATCATGTTCAGTATCTCCATGACAAAGTTGATGATACCGTTTGAAAGCATATCCGATACCGAGTTCACATAGTTTATCACCCTTATGAGTATCTTGCCGTGGGGTCTGTCATCATAGTAGGTAAAGGGCAGCTTCTGCAAATGGGCGAACAGGTCTTCTCTTATGTCGAAGATTATGTTCTGCCCCACCACGGTCATTATCCTGCCGCGGATATTTCCCAGGGCCGTTGCCGCAATGTTGAAGCCCAGCAGCCCCAGCCCCAGCAGCATAAGCTCCTTAATGTCCTTTTCGGGAATGGTCACGTCCAGCGCCCGCTGTGTCAGCAAAGGCCCTATCAGCCCGAAGACCGCCGCCGCCATGCTTATTATCAGCGAGAGTATCATCTTCCCCTGATATTTCTTTATGTATACATATGAACGTTTCAGGTGGGTAAAGTCAAAGGGGGTCTCCAGCTGTTCGTCAACGTCGTATTTGTTCCTTGCCATTATGCCCCCACCTCACTTTCAGCCTTGCAGTTTATGCCGCTTTGCAGCTCGTATATCTGTTTGTAGTAGCCCTCACGCTTTATCAGCTCATCGTGAGTGCCTATGTCGGCTATCCTGCCGTCATGCAGTATTATTATCTTGTCCGCATTCTTAGAAGAGCTTATCCTCTGTGCAATGATTATCTTGGTGCATTCAAAATCCAGCCCGCCGTTCAGGCTCTGCTGAATGTAATGCTCCGTTTCCATATCCACCGCCGAGGTCGTGTCGTCCAGTATCAGCACCGAGGGCTTTATAGCTATGGCTCTCGCCAGTGATATACGCTGCTTCTGTCCGCCCGAAAGGCCTACGCCCCTCTCTCCCACAATGGTGTCGTACTTCTCGGGCAGCTTCTCAATGAATTCGCTGGCCGCCGCCAGTTCGGCACAGCGGTGTACATAGGCTTCCTCCATGTCGCTGTCGCCGTAGGCTATGTTCGAGTCTATGGTGTCCGAATAAAGCAGAACGTCCTGGGTAGCTATGCCTATGCCCCTTCGCAGGGTGTGCAGCTTGTGCATACGCACGTTCATGCCGTCCACCAGCACCTCGCCCTTGTCGCAGTCGAAAAACCTGGGTATCAGGTTTATCAGCGAGGTCTTGCCGCTGCCTGTCTCACCCATTATGACCACAGTTTCCCCCGGCTCGATGTGGAAGCTTATGTTGTCAAGTATGCGCTTGTCCCCGATGGAGAAAGATACGTTTCTGAACTCCACCTCGCCCCTGAGCTTTTCTTCCTTTTCCTCAGCGTCCTCACGGTCAACAATACGGGGCGCCTCATAGTATATCTCAATGACCTTGCTGGCCGAAGCCATAAAGCGGTAAAAGTCGTTGACGTAGTTGCCCATGTTCCTCATGGGGTTGCTCACCGCCCACAGCAGACCCGAGATAGCCACATACTGCCCCATGGTCAGGTGCTGCTTTATCATGAAGTATCCGCCGCACATCAGCAGCATCACGCTCAGCGCAC
The DNA here is from genome assembly GCF_017464355.1 of Ruminococcus sp. Classification (GTDB taxonomy): domain Bacteria; phylum Bacillota; class Clostridia; order Oscillospirales; family Ruminococcaceae; genus Hominimerdicola. The sequence goes on from NZ_JAFUAG010000003.1 coordinate 157,324, forward strand.
CTGCCGCTATGTCGATGAAGGGGTGGTATTTCAGCCATACCATAGCCGCCTTGATGTTTGCGCTCCTGTACTCTTCGTCCTTTTTGCGGAACTTCTCTATCTCGTATTCTTCCTTGGCAAAGGCCTTTACCACCCTGTTGCCCGAGATGTTCTCCTGCGCCGCTGTGTTCAGCTCCGAGGAAGTCTCTCTCACCTTGCGGTAAGCAGGCTTCGCATGGCGTGAGAACAGCCTGGTCACAAAGAATATCACAGGCGTCATGGCAAGTATGCATAAAGCCGTCCGCCAGTCAATGGTGAAAAAGTATATCATCGAGGCCGCAAACAGCGCCAGGCTCTCCACACAGCCCTTTATCACCCAGGATACCATGTGCCTTACCATGTCCAGGTCGCCTGTCAGCCTGGTCATCAGGTCGCCCGTCCTGAACCTGTCATAGAAATCCATATCCTGGTTCTCTATCTTGCGGAAAAGGTGGGTCCTTATCTTGTATATCATGCCCTGAGAAGCCTTCTCGTAGTACATATTGCAGGCATACTGCATACTGGTCCTCAGCAGGGTGAAGCCCACCATGCCCACTATCAGCCAGATCAGCAGACCCCTCTGCTCCCTCAGGTTCTCCGCCGCATTCTCGTTCGATATGAACGTGTCGATTATCTTCGACTGAAAATAAGGCGAGGTTATGTAAAGCCCGTTGCAGGCTATCGAAAGCATCAGCGCCACAATGTAGGCCGCCCTGCTCTCTTTCATGTTCACCCATAGCCATTTCAGCTGGAACATATTCTTCACTCCTTAGAATATCTCGTCTTCTGTCCGTTTTCTTGAAATCCTATTAATTATATCACAAGTAGCGAGAATTTGAATAGTATATACTATACTTTTTTTAACATATCCTATTTTTATAGAACTGAAAACGTTTAACACTCCCCGCCGCAGCCCCGCATAAAACGCTGTGATATTTCTGTCAGCCGACGCAGACGGTTTACGCTTTCTAGCAACAAGCCCTCTGCCAATTATTGCTCTGCCGATATAGATCCACCCTCTCCCCCGAAGCCTCCCCGGCTCCAGTACCTTCCGCACCTTTATCCCCGTTATCTCCATGAAACACCCTCCCGCCGCATATGCCGCCCCCGCCGCCGACAGCGCACCGCCCTCGTAAACCCCGCCTTTTGTCAGACAAACTCACTCCGCCGCCCGCTCAAAGGCCTTCAGCACCCTCTCCTCTATCTCCTCCCTGGCCTCCGCCGTTATCGGGTGAACAATATCGCGGAAGACCCCGTTCTCGTCCCGCCTACTGGGCATGGCCACAAACAGCCGCCTGTCCCCCTGAACTATCTTTATGTCATGTACCGCGAACACCCCGTCAAAGGTCACGCTCACTATCCCCCGAAGCCGCCCCTGCTCCAAAACCTTCCGCACCTTTATCCCCGTTATCTCCATGAAACACCCTCCCGCTGCATATGCCGCCCGTGCCGCCGACAGCGCACCGCCCTCGGGAAAACCCCGCCTTTTGTCAGACAAATTTCCCCGAAGCCCACGCGCTGCCGCCCCACGGACGGCAGACCTTTCGTCCTACGGGATTATTTTTGCACCAAATGAAAAAAATATTCGTAAAAGGTCTTTATTTTTCTGAAAAAATGTAGTATAATAAAAAAGGATATATGTACATTTGTTTTTTTGAGGAGGAATAACTCGATGAGTCAGGTTCTTACAGAAGAGATCCTTAAAAGTATAAAGAGAGTTCATTTTATAGGCATAGGCGGATCGGGTATGTATCCGCTGGCACAGATATTCCATTCCAAAGGCTATGAGATAACAGGCTCCGACAATAACGAGACCGAGACCCTTGAAGCTGTCCGCAAGCTGGGCATAAAGGTGTACCTCGGCCAGCGCGCCGAAAATATCGAGGGCGCCGAGCTTATAATATATACCGCCGCTATCATGGCGGATAACCCCGAGCTTATCGCAGCTAAGGCCAGCAGTGCCATCGTCTGCGAAAGGGCTGATATACTGGGCGTCATCACAGGCTGGTACGATAATGCCATATGCGTATGCGGCACCCACGGCAAGACCACTACCTCTTCCATGCTCACCCAGATATTCGTTGACGCAGGGGAGGATATCAGCTGTGTCATCGGCGGAAAGCTCCCCAGCATAGGCGGCTCGGGCAGGGCAGGCTCTTCGGATAACATGGTCTGCGAGGCCTGTGAGTATCAGGATCATTTCCTTAAGCTCTACCCCGACTGCGCTGTCATACTCAACGTTGATGCCGACCACCTGGAGTATTTCAAGACTATCGACAATATTATAAAGAGTTTCCATAAATTTGCAGAAATGGCCGCCAAAGCCGTCATCTATAACGGCGATGACGCCAATACCCTCAAAGCTATGGAGGGTATAAGCGGCAAGACCCTCATCAGCTTCGGCTGGGATAAGAAGAATGACTATTCCGCCGAGATCATCAGCAAAAAAGGCCTCGTCACTAAGTTTGAGGTCTTCGTAAAGGGCGAGAGCGCAGGGGAGTTCGAGATAAATGTCCCCGGCGACCATAATGTGCTGAACGCCCTGGCAGCTCTGGCTGCCGCCGACTATTCAGGCCTGGAGCTTCCTGTTGCCGCCAAAGGCCTTGCAAGCTTCCACGGCGCTATAAGACGTTTCCAGCTCATAGATAAAGTGGGCGGTATCACCATAGTCGATGACTATGCCCACCACCCCAAGGAGATAGAGGTCACTCTGCGGGCAGCCAAAGGCCTTGATTTCAACAGGGTCTGGGCAGTGCTGCAGCCCTTTACCTATTCCCGCACCGAGATACTCATGGACGATTTCGCAAGGGCGCTGGAGATAGCAGATATCTCCGTCATCACCGATATCATGGGCTCCCGCGAGAAGAACGACCACGGCATCTATACCGAGATGCTGGGCGCTAAAACAAAGAACGCAGTCTGGTTCGATACCCCCCATGAGGTCGTCGATAAGCAGACCGCCGAGCAGAAAGAAAAGAACTTCGATGAGTGCATAGACTATATCATCAAAAATAAGCAGGACGGAGATATCGTTATAACTCTGGGCTGCGGCGATGTTTATAAGCTGGCCAAAAAGCTGGCAAAAAGGCTGAGAGATACCGAGTAGCGGCCGGGAAGGAGGTTACTATGAAAGTCACCGAGAATGAGCGTAAGGTCTTTGAATTCATAAAGTCGAGAGTTGAGGAGGGCTATCCTCCCACTGTCAGGGAGATATGCTCCCACTTCGGGTTCAAGTCTACGTCCACAGCCCACAGGTATATCAAGACCCTGACCAACAAGGGCTTCCTTGAAAAGGGCGATAACCAGAACCGCGCTATCAGGCTGGTGGGCGGCGGCGGTATGCTTATCCCGCTGGTGGGCACCGTGACCGCAGGTACACCCATAACCGCTATCGAGTATGTCAGTGAGTATATCAGCTTCCAGCCCGCCCGCAATTATTCAGGCCCCCTGTTCGCCCTTAAGGTCAGGGGCGAGTCTATGATAAATGCGGCTATCCTTGACGGTGATATGGTGGTGGTCGAGCAGACCCCCTATGCCGAAAACGGCGATATAGTCGTGGCTATGGTGGACGGCAGCGACGCCACGGTAAAAACATTCTATAAAGAGGACGGACATTTCCGCCTGCAGCCCGAAAATGATACCATGGATCCCATTATAGTAGACAGCGTGGATATCCTGGGCAGGGTAGTGGGCATCATAAGATATATCTGACAGATAAAGACATGAAAGGAAAGGTATCAACATGAATATCACTTGCAGATTTTGCGGCGCAAGCGTTGACAGCTCAGCTAAGATATGCCCCGGCTGCGGCAAGGTAATGCCGTCGTTCAGAGGGTCTGAGCTTAAGAACCGGAGCAGCTTTTCAAATCAGGACGAACGCGACGGCCTGACCCAGAGCCGTACCCGCGCCCAGACTCCTTATGCAGCCAACCGTTCAGGCAGACAAATGGACAAGCTTGACGAAAACTACGGCACCGACAAGGCCAGAAAGGAACACCTCCCCGATAACTATGACCCCAAGAAGGATCTCAAAGGCTCCCGCTATTCTTCCCCTACAGGCAGCGGCAAGCAGGCAAACCGCAGCTTCATAGGCCCCGGGCTCTCCTATGTGATAAAGTTCATCATCATAATCATAGTCGGCCTGCTGCTCTACGCAGTGGGAAGAGTCTTCCTCGTTACCCGTGCAAGCTACGATTTCAAGCTTGATGAGAGCATCACCCTCGAAAGCAAGAACTACGGCGAAGCCTTCGATAACTTCTTCACCGATAAGCGCTGGTGGTTCGATTTCAGCAAGAATAAGGTGACGTTCAAGGGTACTTCCCCCGAGGGCGAAAAATACGAAATGGTCTTCGGCAGAACAGACGACGGCCAGACCGCAGTAAAAGAACTGCGTGTGGACGGCAGGAAGATATCCAACGATAAAAATAATATCATGGATAATTACATACTCGGCACCTTCATGGTGCAGAAGGAGATAAAGCACGCCACCGCCCTTGGCAAAGGCGTCGATGCCGACAAGATATAAACAGCCATACCCCGAGGCTTCCCGCTTCGGGGTATTTTTTGTCCGCAGGTATTGCAAAACCAAAGGATATGTGCTATAGTATCTCCACTTTATCGCCAATTATCGTCATTTATCGCTGAGTGTTACCAAATCACCGTAAAATCGGCATTTTCGAGGGTGGAAACGGAGAAAACGGCGTAACTGCGCTGTTTCGGAAAAATCATCAAAATGAAGATTTTTGGTAGAAAATCTGGTAGAAGTCTACCACCGACAATGTTGGTAGAAAGTTGGTAGAAACCCGAAAAAGACGGTAGATAGCCTGTTGACAAAGAAAACTGAATCATGGATATAGCGGACGGTGTTTCATACAAGTGAAGCGCTGTCCGCTATTTTTATGTCCAAAATTTAATATTGCACATCGCTTCTCACTGAGCCTGTATGCAAACAGGACGATGAGGAGCTTTTTTATTTTCAGACGAAATTTGTCAAGGAGGTCTTTCTATGCCAAACCCTATCGAAGTACCTGACGGCTTGGGCGATACAAAGGAAAAGCGTGTAATTGACGATGATGCTACCCGTGTAGTACAGAATAAAGCCGATAAAATCCGCAAGGCATTCAAGGAGTGGATTTTCAAAGATCCGACTCGCCGTGAAGCTATCGTGCAGAGGTACAATGAGCTGTTCAATTCTGTCCGTCCTCGTGAGTATGACGGCAGCGCTCTTTCTTTCCCGATGATGACGGCTGATATTAAGCTCCACGATCATCAGAAAAATGCTATCGCTCACGCTATGTTTGGCGGTAATACCTTGTTTGCACATAGTGTGGGTGCAGGCAAGACCTTTGAA
>NZ_JAFUAG010000010.1 GCF_017464355.1 Ruminococcus sp.
ACTGTGCTTCTTGTGCTATACTATTCATGGAACAACTCTCTTTTCATGATATTTTTGTTTTTGTTAGCACTTAACATTATATCATATTGAGAGTTGTTTTTCTATTTTGGGTGTCTATGATCTATTGTATCATAACATTTTTGAATTTTTCTCCCGGGTCTGTTTTTTCCCTGAAAATCGCAGTAAGGCTTTTAAAAATGCACAAATCTGCACCGCAGAAATGTGTAATGTTACAAAATTTTCATAAAGTATTTGTAATTTCCGAGAAAAATGGTATAATATAAATATAGACTTTACGGCACGGCAAAGGGGGCAGATCTTACTATGCAATTCATCAATATTGCAGTTATCGTGTCAGGGCTTTACGAAGAATACCAGTACAACATCATCAGGGGCATAAACGACCACGCAAGGGAGCATGGTATAAACATCTCATATTTTGCTGCCTTCGGCGGCATAGTTGACAGCCGAACCTTCGACATAGGCGAGTACAGCATATACAACCTTACAAATTTTTCCGCTTTTGACGGTGTGCTGTTCATGTCGAACACCTTTGCCGACCCTGTGCTGAGGGGCAGGATAACTGACAAGATAAAGGCCGCAGGGGTGCCCACGGTGGTCTTTGAATGCGATGAGCATGAGGAATTCTACAACATCGCCATCGACAACTACAAGGTCATGAGCGAACTGGTGGAACATCTGGTGACACAGCACGGGGCAAGGGTGTTGAACTACATATCCGGTCCCCTTGCCAATCCCGAGGCTAAGCTACGCTATCAGGCCTTCCGTGATGTGCTTGAGCGCCACGGTATCGCCTTTGACGAAAAGCGTTTCTACCACGGCAGGTTCTTCAACGAGGACGGCGGTCTGGCCATCGAAGCCTTTTACCGTTCGGGGCTGCCGATGCCCGATGCTATCGTGTGCGCCAATGACGGTATGGCGCTGAATGCCCTGACTGCGCTGGACAAGCGTGGCTGCAAGGTGCCCGATGATGTTATGCTGACAGGCTTTGACAACACTTTCAGCGCACGCAATTCCTCCCCTGAGCTTACCACGGTGGAAAGGCCGCTGTACGAATCGGGGCGCAAGGCCTGCGAGATACTTTCAGATGTCATAAACGGCAGGGTCTGTCCGCAAAAGACCGAGCTGACCGCCTCACCTGTGTTTACCGAGAGCTGCGGCTGTCCCCCTGTGAACAGCGCACTGATATCCGAATTCAGGAAAAGCACCTCCCACAAGATAGAGCGCACCAACGGCAGCATTTTCATGATAAACCGCCTTAATGCCGCCCTGGCCGAGGCTGACGATCCCGAGACCTGCTTTGAGGTCATAGCGGGCTCGCTGGCCGAACTGGGCTGCGAAAAATTCTGCCTGTGCCTGACGGAGGACTGGCAGAGCGCTTACAACACCTCCTCTCTGGCTGATGAGAATTCCACCTATGCCGAAAAAATGATCGCTCCACTGATCTGGGCGAAGGGCAGGCGGTTCTCGGCAGGCAGCTTTGAAAGCTCACAGATGTATCCCCTGCTGCCCGAAAACGGCGGGAACATCAGCTACTTCCTGCCGCTGCATTTCAGCGACAAATGCTTGGGCTACTACATAATAACCAACAGCGATTTCCCCATAAACAGCCCTATCTGCCATTCCTTCGGGCTGGCGCTCAGCGACTCACTGGAAAATATAGCCAAGCTTTCCCACCTTAACAGCGCCATGAACGAGCTGGACAGGCTCTATGTCATCGACCCGCTGTGCGGCATTTACAACCGCAACGGCTTCATCAGCCGCGCTGACGATATCTTCCATGACTGCCAGGAAAAGGGCGATCTGTTCATGCTGAGCTTCATCGACATGGACGGCCTGAAATACATAAACGACAACTATGGCCACAACGAGGGCGACTACGCTTTGCAGCGGCTGGCCTCCGCCATAAGCAGCTGCTGCGGCAAACGGGGCATATGCGCAAGGCTGGGGGGCGATGAGTTCGTCATCTGCTGCACTATGGCAGAAGCTTCACGGGAGCAGAGCCCCGAACAGCAGTTGGAGCGTAACCTTGATGACCTCAACCGCCGCATACACAAGCCCTACGAACTTTCAGCCAGTGTGGGCAGCGTGGTGAGGGTGATATCCCGCGGGGACACCCTGCACAGCTTCATCGAGGAAGCAGACGCCAAGATGTACACGGTGAAAAAGCAGAAGAAGCTCCGCCGTGAGTCAGAGGTTAAATAGTACAAAAAAGCGGATAGCACAGCAGCTATCCGCTTTTTGTTTTTCTTATATCACTGTCAGTCAGGAAGCGCCCTTATGGCCTTTACATGGGCTGCCAGCAACACCACATCTGTCTGTTTTTCACAACACGGAAACGACCTGCACACCGTCGGTATGCAGGTCTCCCTTCATAATATCTATAAAAACATTTTACCCATAGCTTTAGTAATAGGAGGGCGGGTTCGGCCAGAGCCTTACTCTCGGTCCGTTTGCCCATTTGCCCCAGGAGTCCCCTGCCCAGACCTCAACGGTACCTCTGGCATTATTGGCACTCTTGCGGTGAACTATCAGCCATCTGTCGGTGTGGCTGGCGTCCGTTCCGTTATCCTTTGGGGAAGAATCTGTGTTCCTGTCAGTACCTGCCTCATAGGAAGAGCTCCTCATGGGAAGAATGACACCGTCGGAACCACCGACTATCAGGTTCTTATCATCGTTGAGCACCTGTCTGACATACTCATACTCAGTTGCCACAAAATCGAAACCTTTGCCCCTGTTGGGGTTATTGGTGCTCTTGCACTTGGCGGAGCCGTCTATCCTTGCAACGACCCTTATAGTGTAGGTCTCACCTGCGCACTTTACCTGGTGGTCAGCCTTACTGCCGCTCGGGCAGTAGAAAGAAGCTTCAAAATCGGGGTCTTCAGCCATGTGCAGCATTACCTGCTGGCCTATGAGCCTTGCCGTTTCAATATCCGCCTTGCGCTCAGCCTTGCGGACATATCCCATCAGCGAGGGCACCAGTATCATCGCAAGTATGCCGACTATCGCCATGACAACAATAAGTTCTATAAGTGTAAAACCTTTCCTATTATCTCTGATATTTCCTTTCATGCTCCTCACCACTTTCAAATTACCGAATATTATTCATTCATCACCACGAGCCGTCCCCACGGACGGTATGTAAGCTTCTCATCTACATTTTGTTTTCTTCTATAAACATATTATACTATCTGTAGAGGGTTTTGTCAAGTGTATAGCTTATTTTCACAAATTTAACTTTTATTTTTGTACGATTGCATAAATAGTTATCTGCAAACATAGTTGCCCTATCCAATTTTTTAGTTTATTTAACGAAACAAAATGCATAAAAAAGCCCCCTTCCGCAGAGATTTCCGCTTCAGGAGGCTATGTTCATATTGTGTAATCACCTGTCACATAAGAGGTGTGCTGCACTTGGGCAGCTCAAGGTTGTAGTCATACAGTTCTCTGTCTGTAAGTATCTCATCATCGGTACACATGAAGTAGTCGTGGCCTGTGACCCAGCCGTCATGGTCATCCCAGGTGACATCTACCCAGTAGTAATTCCCGTTGAACCACACATAGTTCCAGGTGTGGGGGCCATCGGCCTCGCCGTAAACCAGCCCGCAGAAGATACCCATTCTCTGCATAACGAGCTGAAATGCCTTTGAATAGCCGTTGCAGGCGCTGGCACCCTCCACCAGGCAGCCGTAGGCATAGTTGCGCTGAGTATTTATAGCAGTGGCGGCATACATAGTATGCTCGGCGATGTAGTCGTGTACGAAAAGTATCTTCTCGTAATCGGTGGGCTGTTCGGCGGCAAGGGCTGCTATCTCATCGGCCTTTGCGATAAGCTCATCGTGCATGGCGGGAGCAGCATACAGGTCCGTACCGGGATATGATGTCAGATCAAAGCTTGCCTCTCCCTGGGGAGAGATATGATAATACACATTATCCATCCAGAAAACATCGGGACGCGAATCAACGCTCTGTCTGAAAGCCACCTGAAAATCCTCATCGGTGAAAAAGCCTCCAAAATCCGACCTGTTGGCGTATACGTCAAACATCTCGATAATGTTGCGGTACAGGTCGCCCTGACTTAGATGATAATAACCATTCTCATCGGTATAGCCCTCGGACAGATCAAAAACGTATGGGTTGAGACTGTCATCGGGCCAGCCTGCGGCCGCTGTGGGTATCGTAGGCTCAGGTTCTGGCTCTTTCTCTTTCTTCTCTTTCTTCTCTTCTTCGGGTTCCTCTTCGGGTTCTTCTTCGGACTCTTCCGCGCTTTCCTCCGACTCTGTCACCTTAGCGGAGGTTGTAGTCTTCTTCACAGTTTCTTTCCTGCTATCATCGGAAGTCCCCGTATCTCCGCAGGCACTCAGCGCCAGCACAAGGCTAAGGGCGGCTGCAAATAATTTCGCTTTTTTCATTCTGCTTCTCCTTTTGTATCATATTTCCAAAGATGTATTATACCACAACCGCTTTTCCCTGTCAAGGATAATACGGATTTCTTTAAAATGTTAACATAAAGTAAACTTTGATTTTTTTCAGATTTTCCTATTGACTTTCGTGAAACGTTGTGATATAATATACAAGTACTCAACGAGAGGACACAAACAAAAATCAAATATCGCGGGATAGAGCAGCTTGGTAGCTCGTCGGGCTCATAACCCGGAGGTCGCAGGTTCAAATCCTGTTCCCGCAATCCAAATACCGCAGACGGTTTTGTCTGCGGTTGTTTTTTTGCCCAAAAACTCCCCTGCCGCTGCGGCACTTGCAAAATCTACAGAAGTATGCTATATTATAAATATAGTATAAAAAAGTTAAACGGGGAGGAAATAATATGACCGAAAAAAAGCCTGACCGACGTACCCTGCGCACCCGCAGGAATATCCGTGACGCGCTGGCTGTGCTGCTTTGCGAAAAGGAGCTGCGCAAGGTGACAGTGCAGGAGATATCCGACCTGGCCGATGTGAACAGGGTAACGTTCTACAAGCATTATCTGGACGTTTACGACCTCTACGAGAAGATAGAGAAAGAAGTGCTGGTAGAGCTGGGTCTGCTCATACTGGAGCTGCAGGAGCTTCCCGCAAGGGAGTTTTTTGAGAAACTCATAGGCTATATCTACGAAGACCGCAAGATCTTCAGCATGATATTCAGCCCCAACAGCACGGGAAACCTGCGGGATAAATTCGCCAAGCTCATCGAGGGGCTGTTTTTGCAGATGCAGAAAGAAGCTCACAGCAAGCTTTCCGAGCAGAGCCTTATCTATCTCAGCTGCTACCGCGCCCGCGGCTGCCTGGCTGTCATCGAGAAATGGGTGAACGGGGGCTTTGCCGAGGACAAGGACTTCATCATCGACACCCTCGCCCTGATGGACGACAATACCGAGGGGCTGCTGTAGCCGCATAAGGGGGATATCAGTGGCATGAAGAAAAACAAGAAACATCTTTCGCTGGCTGCCAAGACCGTTCGCTCAACGGTGCGCAGCTGCGTGCTTTTCGGCATAGTTTTCCAGATAGTCGCACTGTCCTTCTACGCTGTCACCCTGACCAAGCAGTACATCTCCGCCGCAGATACTTCTGTAAGGCAGGCGGCACTCTCAGTTAAGCTGGGGGCTGACTCTCAGGGGCTGGCAAAGCAGGTCATGGATACCTACCGTTCCCTTGATGACGAGCAGCGCTCCCAGGTGGGCACGGTGGATTACCGCAGGTATTACCAGGATATCGACATTGACGGCGAGGGCAGATACACTGATGTGCTGCGGATAGTGCAGGGCGCGGCAGGCTGCCATGCCCACGGTGATGTGGAAGATATATATCTGGCTATGTACGATGAGGATACCTCGGCTATGGTCTATATGGCTGACCCCGAAGCTTTCCCCGATGACACGGGCGTGCTTCTCCCCGGGGACTGGGAGAGCGTTGACCATGACGGCATGATGAAATTCCTGCACCCCGCCGAGGACGCGGAAGTCCTCTATGATATGGGCTATGCCGAGAACTACGGGCTGCTCTGCACCGTGGGCGCCCCCGTAAAGTCCGATGACGGCAGCACCTATGCCTTTGTGCTGGCGGATATCTCTCTGGCCAACATTCGCTCGGGCATGGTGGGATTTTCCATTCAGCTGACTGTCATCATGGTGCTTATGACAGTGCTGCTGGTGTTCTTCCAGACAAGGGTCATAAAGCAGAAGCTGGTGCGCCCCATAAACCTCATCGCTGAGGCCGCAGATGACTTCGCGTCCGACAGGAACTCAGAGCCCCCGAAAGAGGGCTACTTTGCCAACCTGGATATCCATTCGGGGGACGAGATCGAACACCTGGCAGACAACATGGCCTCCATGGAACGGGATCTTTATGCCTACGGCAGAGACCTTCTCAGGATAACCAAGGAGAAAGAACGCATAGGCACCGAGCTTGAACTTGCACGGAAGATACAGGCTGATATGCTGCCTAACGACTTCCCGCCTTTTCCCGACAGGCACGAATTCGATATTTATGCCTCCATGACCCCCGCCAAGGAGGTCGGCGGCGATTTCAACGATTTCTTCTTTATAGACGACGACCACCTGGGGCTGGTCATGGCTGATGTTTCGGGCAAGGGTGTGCCCGCAGCGCTGTTCATGATGATGTCGAAGATCTACCTGAAAAACTTTGCCATGCAGCAGCTTTCCCCTGCAAGGGTAATGGAAATGGCCAACGAGGTCATCTGCAGCAGGAACAAGGAGGAGATGTTCGTCACCGTATGGCTGGGTGTGCTGGAACTTTCCACAGGCAGGCTGACCGCTGCCAACGCAGGCCATGAGTATCCTGCTATCCGAAGACCCGGTGGCAGCTTTGAACTGCTTAAAGACAAGCACGGCTTCGTGCTGGGCGGCATGGGCGGCTTGCGCTACAGCGAGTACGAGCTTACTCTTGAAAAGGGCAGCACTATCTTCCTTTACACCGACGGTGTGCCCGAGGCTACCAGTGCTGCGGAAGAACTGTTCGGCACCGACCGTATGCTTAAAGCCCTTGACCGTGACCCCGCCGCTTCCCCCGAAGAACTGCTAAGAAATGTCCGCGCCGCAGTGGACAGCTTTGTGGGTGAGGCAGAACAGTTCGATGACCTGACTATGATGTCAGTAAAACTGAACTGATACATACTAAACAGCTCTCAGCTAGTATTAAGGCCTGCTGAGGGCTGTTTTAATAGGCGAAGAAATGGACAAGATACTCTCGGTATGTATGTCTGAGAGCGACAGATGCCGCTTGCAGGAGCTTGACACGCTTATCCGGAATATTTATGAGGACAAAGCCCTCGGCAAGGTATCAGAGGACGCAGCGATGAAGCTGATTGCAAAGTATGAAACCGAACAGAAAGAACTGTCCGCAGAAGTCGCAGACCTTGAAGAAAAGCTTTCCACGATCAGGCAGGACGAGGAAGATGTGGCTATGTTCATGGAGCGCCTGAAAAAGTACACCGATGTGCAGGAGCAGCCCCGTGAGATCTACATCTACCACAAGCTGCTCGATGAACCTCTGAAAGACAAAAGAAGCCTGTTTTAAGGCGAATTTACGTTGTTTATCAATCATACGAAAGTGTGTTACTATTTGGCAAGAGGACTACAGCGAACATCTATGCCGATGTACTGAAATGCACAAAAGCAAAAGTCTCTGATCTTGTTACGTTGAAACTTGCATAACAGCAAAAAATCCGCCCCGATTGATCGGGACGGATAATTCTCTTGATAAAGACCAGACAAGTACCAAAGCACATTTGCAAGGTCTGAAAAGTGCCGAAAATACGGCGAATTGAGATAGGGGTGATTATCTCTTCGAGAACTGAGGAGCACGACGTGCGGCTTTGAGACCGTACTTCTTTCTTTCCTTCATTCTGGGGTCACGAGTGAGGAAGCCTTCCTTCTTCAGGAGAGGTCTGAACTCATCGCTTGCCTGCAGCAGAGCTCTGGAAAGGCCGTGTCTGATAGCGCCTGCCTGGCCTGTTACGCCGCCGCCTGCAACTGTGCATACGATATCGTACTTGTCAACAGTATCGGTAACAGCGAAAGGCTGACGAACGATCAGCTTCAGTGTTTCAAGGCCGAAATACTCATCGATATCTCTGCCGTTGATAGTTATCTTACCTGTACCCTCGTAAACACGAACGCGGGCAACAGAGTGCTTTCTTCTGCCTGTGCCATAGAAATATGACTGCTTGGATTCGTACATTCTTGTCGCTCCTTTCTTACAGTTCGTACTTTACGGGCTTCTGGGCAGCATTGTTGTGCTCAGCACCCTTGTAAACTCTCAGTCTCTTAGCAGCAGCTCTGCCCAGAGTATTGTTGGGGAGCATACCCTCAACAGCAATGGTCATAGCTCTGTCAGACTGCTCAGCCATGAGCTTGTCATAGCCAACTTCCTTCAGGCCGCCGATCCAGCCGGTGTGGTGGTAGAACTTCTTCTGCTCCAGCTTCTTACCGGTGAGAACAGCCTTGTCGCTGTTGATGATGATAACGTGATCGCCGCAGTCAGCATGAGGAGCATAAGTAGGCTTATGCTTGCCGCGCAGGATCGTAGCTGCCTTAGCGGCAACTCTACCGAGGGACTGACCCTCAGCGTCGATGATATACCACTTGCGTTCAATGTCCGCAGCCTTAGGCATATAAGTAGACATATCTTTTCCTCCTTGAATGATTCTTTTAATACGGGACATACCCGAACTAACTGCCCTGAGGTCACGCTGCACACACCGCATAGCACGACCCTTCGGGACTCGCAACATTTGCTATTATACACTATCTCGCCGCCATTGTCAATACCCTTTTGGTGGATTTTTTAATTTATATTCCTCATTCTCTTGATTTCTCTTTAATTCTCTGCGTTTTTCTCGATTTCTCGTTTGTCGTTTCATTTTTTGTTAACAAGGGAAAATGCACAGTTTTTCGGGAAAAACAGGTCTTTTATATGGCAAAAAGCCCTGCTTGCGGCCCTGCCAACAATCATGAATTATGAATTAAAAAAAGAGGCCATTGTGATAATGACCTCTTTCTCGTTTGTGCATAGTATTTAAAGTGTGCAAGCGTGTTTATACCCTTCGGACGCAGGCTGCTTACTGCGCCGATTTTTTTGCAGCCCCACGGCTGCCGCGAAGTCATCGTGCATTCACCTCCTGGAATATATATTACACCCTCAGCTGAAAACGGGCAGCTTTGCGTGAGTGAATTTCTCCATAAAGATATCCTTTATCTCGCCGATGAACTGCTGCTCGCTCATCTGCTCACGCTTAAGTTCGCCCCTGGCTATGCGTGTCATGACGGCTATGTAGGCTTCCCCTAAAGCCACGGTGAACGCCGCTGCCGTTGCACCGTTTATCAAGCCCCCTGCCACTGTGCCTGCTCCGGGTATCAGCTTTATAAGGTTGACAGCTGCTGCCCTTCCCCCGAAAGTTGCGCCGCTGCACCCAACTATAGCGGAGACCACTGCTGCCAGCATACCTTTGTCCATATCTATGCCGAAGATAGTGGTCATTTTTGCCAGCATGGTTATCTCAGTGGTTATCAGTATGGGTGCGTCGGCTATGGGGAAAGGGGTGAAGCCTGCGGCGAAATTCGTCCCCGCGAAACCCGCAAGCCATTTTCTCGCGCGCTTCCCTTTCAAGCCGATATCAACGTTCTGGGCATTTATCAGTGCATTCGCCGCACTTTCGGGAACTACCTGCAGAGTGACCCCCACAAGCTCTGTCAGCCCGAAAGGCTGAACTGTCTTTACCTCGTCCCCTATGTCCACCTCGTAGGGTGAAGCCAGCAGCGGCACCACGCCCCTGACGTTGATGTTCATGTTCTCGATCTGACTTTTCAGTGCCAGACCCTTCTTCCTGCTGATGGTCTTGGTCAGCGCAATTATCACGGGGACATCATGCCCGTTCTTGGTGGCAAGTTCGTTTATCCACCTTATCTCTTCCTCCTCGATACGGTCGGAGGTCGTGTTGATACAGTACCATATGGCATGGATAAATTTGTCGGGGTCCTTAGTCTTCAGCTGCCAGTCGATAAGCTCGAAGATATCGGCCTTGACAGCCTCCTGAGCAGTGCCGCCCAGCTCAAGCCCCTTTGTGTCGAAGATCCGCAATGGCACGCCCTGTTTCTCTATCATACGTGTACGCCGGGTGACGGGTCTGCCTATGCCTGTAACGGCTATGCCTTCACGGAAAACAGCATTCAGCAGGGTGCTTTTGCCGACACCTGTCTTGCCCGTGACGATTATGTTGAAATGACCCATGCGCTTTTCTTCCTCAGCTATCCTGCTGCGGATATCCTTGGCGTACCCGAAGATATCGTCCATAATCATTGCCATAACGCTCATCTCCTTTCACTTGTAGTATAGCAGACAACTCCCCTGATTTCAAGGGATATCGCCAGATTTTAACCTGACCGTAGCCAAACTGAAAAGCATTGTTTTCATTTCGCAAGACTTCTGTTAGCTGTTTTTCACATTCTTTCACAAAGCTATTATAATACAAAAAAAGGTGGGGAAAACCCCACCAAAGTAAAGAACAGCAAGCTCCCGCCCCTGCCAATAATTATGAATTATTATCTTCCCCTGCGACAGTTCCGCGGACGCTTCTGCCCTCATCGAAATTATCCAGGAAATGGTGATATTCATCGCCTATGTGGTAGCTGATGATAGTCTGGAGATTTACGTTCTCCACACTGCGGAAGATGTTCATGTCAATGGCAGGGCTCCTTTCACGGAGCATTTTCAGCAGTTCCTTGACCTCCTGCCGCTTTGAATTGCTGCTGCCGTCATCGTAGACTTCCCTCTCCTCAGTGAAGCGGCAGGCGCACTGTATGAACTCCAGCTCATTGTATCTGCACCACTTGATGATGTCGTCCTCCCACACCATATACAGGGGACGTATCAGCTGCATACCCTCGAAATTCTCCGAGTGTATCTTGGGCATCATGGTCTGCACCTGAGAACCGTAGAGCATTCCCATGAGGATAGTTTCGATGACATCATCAAAATGATGACCCAGAGCTATCTTGTTGCAGCCCAGGTCCTTTGCGTTTTTATAAAGGTATCCTCTCCTCATCCTGGCGCAGAGGTAGCAGGGGTTCTGCCTTACGTTCACCACCGAGTCGAATATCTTCGTATCAAATATTTTTATGGGTATCTCCAGCTTTGCCGCATTGTCGATTATCTTCTGTCGGTTGACTTCATTGTACCCCGGGTCCATGACTATGTATTCCACATCAAAGGGCACCTTTGAGTAACGCTGCAGGCGCTTCATGCACATGGCCATCATCATGGAGTCCTTGCCCCCGGAAATGCACACGGCTATCTTGTCGCCCTCCTGTATCAGCCGATAATCCTTCACACCTTTGAGAAATTTCGACCATATGCCCAGCCTGAATTTCTTGACAAGTGAAAGCTCTATATCGTTTGGTATTTCCATATTCAAAACTTCCTTTTATCTGTACATTTCATTGTACTATTTCTGCATGACGCACATACTGCCGTCCACCGAAAAGCCGCATTTTTCGTAGAAGCCCACGGTCTCGGGGGTGCGCTTGGTCATCAGGTAAATGCCGCCGCTGCTGTGCTTTTTCACCTCTTCGATCAGGGCTCTGCCAAAGCCCTTGCCCCTGTGGGCGGGGTCTGTCCACAGCTCTATTATACGGCAGACTTCACCGTTATAATACTCTTCCCGCTCGCATATCACCGCCCCCAGGATACTTCCCTTTTCCCATACAGCATACCCGAAGCGCTCGCTGCCCCGCAGCAATGTCCGCATACGTTCAAAGGCGGTGTCCTCCGTCCAGCTGTCGTTCCAGGGGGGCGCATTGAAGGTCTTCATGTAGGAAAGGGAGAGCTGCTCCAGTTCAGGGTAATATATCGGACATATGCCCTCTTTATCGGGGCTGCCCTGCACCTTTTCGGGGAAAGGTATCGGCTCATAGCCCAGGCTGACAAGATAGCCGCTGAGCAGCGAAAAGAACTTCTCAATGGCCTTGTCGCCCCCATGCTCAAAATACTGAACATAGCCGATAGCCCGCAAACTGAGCCTTTCACCGTAGTGCGCCGCCACATAGTCATCAAAGCCCTCGGGCAGCAAAACGGGAGCGTCAGCCCTGTTGCCGCAGAAGCGCCCGTCCTCATCGAACTCACTGCAGGCATAGCCCCAGCCGTTCAGGAAATGCTCCAGCGCCCCCAGGTCGGCACCGCGCATAAAATTGCTGATGAACATACCCGGTCTTGCACGGCAGGCCGTATAGAAAGCCCTTGCCTCGGGACATATATCTCTTGGTTTTCTGTCCATATTTTCGCCCTCTTATTTATGCTTCCTGCGGTATTCCTCCAGCTTTTTCAGCTGCTCTATGGTGCCTATAGGCTCGTAGTCAAGGCCTTTGAGGAACTCGTCCAGCAGGTCGAGCCACTTGTACAGCGCCGCCTTTTCGTCACCCTCGGCCTTAAGCACGCAGGCATAGCCGTCCGCCTGAGTATCGTCACCGTAGTACCATTCGATGAACTCGGTAAAGCCGTCGGGAATGATGACGTTCCTCGTACCATTGAAAAGCCTGTCAGCCGTCACCATGCCGTCCATATAAGTCCTGAGAAATGTAATGCTCTCGCAGCCAAGAAAAGCTGCGGGGTGCAGTTTCAGTTTCCTGTAAAAATTCCTCGCCTGCTGCGAAAGGTCTCTCGGTTGGATATGCATAGTCCCGTCCCCTTACTCTGTGAAAATATTGAAGCCCAGCGCGGTAACAGCGGTTATTATGGCCGCCGCCAGCGCCACCCCGCAGACCACTGCGATGACGCTCTTCTTAAAATCCAGGTCAAGCATACTGGCCGCCAGGGTACCCGTCCAGGCACCTGTACCGGGAAGAGGTATGCCCACAAAAAGCATGAGCGCCCAGAACATACCCTTATCCCCCGCCTTGGCTTTCAGCTTCTCGCCGCCGTGATGACCCTTTTCAAGGCACCAGCTGAAAAATCTGCCTATGACAGGCTTCTCAGCCCCCCATTCAAGCACCTTTCTGGCGAAGAAGAATATTATGGGTACAGGTATCATGTTCCCGATCATGGAAATTATTACCGCCTGCTGCCAGGGCACCCCGCACTTCAACACCCCGAAGGGTATAGCGCCTCTTAGTTCAACTATTGGTACCATTGACACCAGAAAAGTCAGTAATCTGCCGTATTTAGTAAACATTATGTATTCTCCTGTATTAAAGTTCTGTGTTCATATCGTCGAAGTCTTTCCTGCCGTAGGCCTTTTCCACCTGCAGCATCAGTTCTTTCAGCCGCACGGCCTGGGCTCTTGTTTCCACCAGGTCTGCCGCCGCATAGCACATATCCTTGGCGGAAGCCCTGTCGCTGCTCATCAGATAAAGTCTGCCAAGACCCAGGCAGCATTCGCACCGCAGGCTGTCGTCACGCACCTGCATGGCGGACTGGAAAAGTCTGTAAGCGTTGTCATAGCGGCCGTTCAGCAGGCAGAGCATAGCCAGGGTGTGCAGCACATAGCCCCCTCTTCTGCCCATGACAGCACGGTCAAAGTAGCGCCTGGCCTTGCGGTAGATGTCGTTTGCAAGCTCGGTATCACCCTCCAGCACCGCAGAATACAGACAGATGTTGAAATACTCCTCCTGCTCTGCGGAAGAAAGCTTTGCAAAATCAAGCTCCTCCAGCTGACGCCTGCAATCGGCATAGCGCCCGCCCTCCAGATACATGGAGGCAAAGGTCAGCAGGCGGCTGTCATCAAGCTCGCCCCCGAGAAATTCCTGCAAACGCTGAAAATACTCGTCATCATAGCCCTTTGTCAGGCGGTGCTGTGCCAGTTCTTCGATCTCAAGGTGCTTCCTGATGTCCAGATAAGCCGCAAAAGTCCCGAACAGGCAGAAAATAACGGTCATGCATACCACCCAGAGGCTCCAGCACTGTACGAGAGAAAGGCGCATACCGCCGATGAACCAGGCCCCCGCCATGATGATATAGGCCAGCACAGAGCCGTAAGCCAGGCTGTGTATGAGATTTACGGGCAGACTATTGGTGCGCTCTATCTTCAGAAGTTTCACAGCCATGCTCCTTTCTGTACAGAAATTATCCCAGTTTAGTCATGATATCGAAGTATCCTCCAAGGGCAGAAGCCAGCCTGCTGTCCTCGGTAATGTCGAAATAAACGGCCTCGCCGCTTTCCTTGATATGGTTGTCCGCCAGCCACTCGGAAATGACTATCTCGTTGTCATCGGGGATAGCGTCGTAGTATATCTGGGTGAAAACGTGGCGCCTGCGGGAAGCGTCGTACACCTGGGTGGAATGGTCGCACACTACAGCATATGCGTGCTCCTCGATAAACTTGTCTACCTTGCTCTGCTGAGCCTCGTTGAGGTCAGCGTAGCTCGGGCGGTCATCAAAGAACCCGTCCTCGTCCAGGTCCTTGGTCAGCTGCCAGGCAGCTTCAAAGTTCTTCTCTCTGATATACTCGGCGAATTTCAGCCTGAGATCAGGACTTTCATCGAAGGTTGCATTCTCGTCCTCTATAGTGCCCCTGGCCTCCGCCATGCCCGTAACATAGGCATTTGCTTTCTTTGAGTCAACGACCTCATCAAGGGTGAGTATCTGGGTGTAATCAAAGATGAAGTCATCATCTATGTTGAAAAGCACCTTGCCCTCCTCATCGGGAAGTGTACATTTAAACGACCAGTTGTTCTTGAGCAGGGGCATTCTGTCCACCGTGCTGCGCAGCCACTGGTAGCAGTCTTCATCGTTCTGCATCTTGAAAAGCATATTGACGGACTGCCCCTTTGAGAAATTCAGCAGAAAATATTCATCATAAAAAAGCAGTTCCTTCACCCCTGCGCAGACATAGCTGCGGGTGTAGGGAGAATGCTCTGAATACGCGTTTTCAAGCCAGTTTTTGTTGTTCATGTCAGTATCGTCCCAGTGGGTCCAGACCATGTCACCGAAGTCGATCTTAAGAATTTCTGAAAGCTGCTCGGACTGGCGGTTGTGGTCAAAAAACTTGTAGTAAACGCTGGAAGGCTCCAGCATATCGCAGATGGCATTGATGTCCCCTGCCTGCACCGCCGTAAGAAAAGCGTCGGTCTGCTCGCTGATAGCTGTCAGCTCCGCAGTGTAGTCGGCGGCCTCGGGTATGGCATCGAGAGCCTCGTTCAAAGCCTGCACATCAGGCTCATCAGGAACGTTGCTATCCGTTTTTTTACCCTTGTTATCTTCCTTTTTAGCAGCGGCAGTGACCTTCGTCTTCTCGCCGCCTATGGCCTTGCTGCCGCAGCCGCAGGCCGAAAAACAGACCGCCGCAGCCAGCAGCCCGCATATCAAACGTTTAACGTGCATTTTATATCCTCCGTTTTAGTGCGCATAACACTGCACATATACTTCTATAGTATAGCACACATCTGCATATTTTACAATAGTTCATGCCAATTTTTGTGACAATAGACAAAACCTGTTTACGGGTAGAATATTTGCAAAGCATCAAAACACGGGTAAAAGATATTTTTTCAAAAATTTAACAACCAGTACAGGAGTTTGGCAGAGTAAAACAAAGCCGTAAAACCGCCGTAAACGCGTCATTTGGAATAACTTTACAGCCAAAGGTCAAGGGTTGCATTTATAGAGAAAATGTGGTATAATAAACCTTGATATTATTTTAACGAGCGAAAGGAGTTTCGTTATGAAAAAAATACTAGTCTGCCGTGAAACAGACCCTCGGGAGACCCGTGTGGCGCTGATCCCCGAGGATATCAAGCGGCTCATCGGCATGGGCTACGAGGTGAAGGTCGTCCGCGGGGCGGGGGAAAAAAGCGGTTTTTCCGATGAAAGCTACGAAAAAGTCGGGGCTGAACTGGTCGGCTCAAATGAGGAGGGCTACAGCGGGAGCGAGATGATCCTGCGTATCATGAAGCCCGAGTCTGCGGCGGGGATACCCGCTGGGGCGCTGCACCTCAGCTACCTTGACCCTTTCAACGAGAAGGCTCTCTTAAACGATTTCGCTAAGGCGGGAGTTCAGGCTGTGTCGATGGATATGATACCCAGAACGACTTTAGCCCAGAAAATGGACGTTCAGTCCTCCCAGACCTCTCTGGCGGGCTACACCGCAGTGGTCAATGCCGCAGCGAAACTTCCGAAAAT
>NZ_JAFUAG010000011.1 GCF_017464355.1 Ruminococcus sp.
CCCTTTAGCACACCAACTAAAAATGCGGTAAACAAAAGGATAATTGAGCGTTGTATATCTTTCCCCCGCCTGCGGCGGGGGAAAGATATACGCCAAGAACCTTAAGTTCTGTATAGCCGCTGTTTTTGTGGTGTGTCAGCGTGATAACCACAAAACATAATAAAGTTCAAGATCGGGAAGTCTGTTTTTTAAACGTCATTTCATGCGCTCTTTATCCTCATAGCCCTCATGGCATTGAGTATGGCTATGACAGATACACCCACATCTGCAAAAACCGCCAGCCACATATTTGCTATGCCCAGAGCGCCCAGCACCAGCACCGCAGCCTTTACCCCCAGGGCGAAGACTATGTTCTCACGCACTATTCGTACCGTTTTGCGGGCTATCCTCATGGCCAGGGATATCTTCTCGGGGTCGTCGTCCATGAGGACTATGTCTGCGGCCTCAATGGCTGCGTCGCTGCCCATGCTGCCCATGGCTATGCCCACATCTGCACGGGAAAGCACGGGTGCATCGTTTATGCCGTCCCCTACGAATACCAGGGTGGACTTGGGCGCCTTCTGACCCAGCAGTTCTTCCACCTTTTCTACCTTGTCAGCAGGCAGCAGCTCTGAGTACACCTTGTCTATGCCCAGCTCAGCTGCCACCTCTTCCGCAGTGGACTTAGCATCGCCTGTCAGCATGACCGTCTGCCTTACACCGTTCTCTTTCAGCCTGCGTATGGCCGTGGCGGAGGTATCCTTTATCTTGTCGGAAATAACTATGTGTCCCGCATAGCCGCCGTCTGCCGCAACGTGTACCATGGTGCCCCTGCACCCACATTCAGGCACCTCTACCTGACGGGAAGCCATAAGCTTTTTGTTGCCAGCATAAACTTCCCTGCCGTCAATTACAGCCTTTATGCCGTGACCCGATATCTCCTCATCTGAGGTTATCCTGCCGCGGTCAACTTCCCTGCCGAACCTTGCGCATACCGACCTTGCTATGGGGTGGTCGGAATAGCTTTCCGCATGAGCCGCCAGCTCCAGCAGTTCTTCCTCGGCCATGTCGTGGGAATGTATCTTCGTTACCTCAAAGCTGCCCTTGGTCAAAGTGCCTGTCTTGTCAAAGACCACCGTCTGTGCGGCAGCCAGTGCCTCCAGATAGTTTCCGCCCTTGACCAGTATGCCGCGCTTGCCTGCTCCGCCAATGCCCCCGAAGAAACTCAGCGGCACCGAGATGACCAGTGCGCAGGGGCAGGATATTACCAGGAATATCAGTGCGCGGTGTATCCACATACCCCAGCTGCCCCCTGTGAACAGAGGCGGCAGTACCGCCAGCGCCAGCGCTGCGAACACCACTGAGGGCGTATAGTATCTTGCAAAGCGGGTGATGAAGTTTTCCGCCTTTGCCTTTTTGCTGGCGGAATTCTCCACCAGCTCCAGTATCTTGGTAACAGTTGAGTCCTCGTACTCCTTGGTGACTTCCACCTTGAGCAGTCCCGACTGATTTATGCAGCCGCTGACTACCTCGTCCCCCACCTTTACGTCACGGGGCAGGCTCTCGCCTGTGAGGGCTGCTGTGTCCACCGCTGAACTGCCCTCGATGATGACACCGTCAAGGGGTATCTTCTCACCGGGCTTTATAACGATGATGTTCCCAAGCTCCACTTCCTCAGGGTCTACCTCCTCCAGCTGACCGTCCCTTTCAAGGTTGGCATATTCGGGGCAGATATCCATAAGGTCAGATATGGACTTTCTCGACCTGCCCACAGCCACGCCCTGGAACAGCTCGCCTATCTGGTAAAAAAGCATGACCGAGGCGGCCTCGGGGTATTCCCCCACGAACAGCGCACCTATGGTGGCCACGCACATCAGGAAATTCTCATCGAAGACCTGACCGTGTATTATGCCCCTTACAGCCTTCCACAGCACGTCCCAGCCTATGACAAAGTAGGGCACCAGAAAAGCTATGAGCCGCAGTATGCTCTTCTCCTCCAGGGGGAGCAGTGCCGCCCCTATGAGCAGCACACCTGCTGCGATTATCCTTATAAGTACATTCTTCTGCTTGCGAGTCATCAATGACCCTCCTTAGTGTGTCTGCGCAGTTTTCCCCGCCCATGGGACGGGGAAATGCGTCTATATGGTGGTGGTTTGGAGTATCTCTTTTTGTCTGTTTTCTTTTGTTCTCACATAAGCTTCCCCGCACCGCAGAGGATACCTGCGGTGCAGCAAAGCGGCTTTATCTCTTACAGTACTATCTGGCAGTCGGGCTCTACCTTCTTGCAGAGCTTTACTACCTTTTCCATAAGTGCGTCCATATCGGTGCCGTCAGGTGCCTTTATGGTCATCTTCTGTGTCAGGAAGCTTACTGTGCAATCCTCGACCTCAGGCAGCTCCTTGATGCCGTTCTCCATTTTTGCAGCGCAGTTAGCGCAATCCAGATCGATAAGCTTGTAAACCTTTTTCATAATATTTCGTCCTTTCAGATATATAAAATTTAATTGTTGACTTATTTAAATGATACCCAGCTTTCTCAGCACCTCTGCTGTTTCAGCGGAGCTTTTGTGGTGTATGCCCGTTCCGCCCGCAGCATTCCAGCTGTCTATGGTGGACTTAAGGTCGTCTATCAGCACATAGTCAGCACCCTTGCAGAAGTTCACCTTTTCCTTTTTGTACACGGTGTTCACCTTTATATCGGGGCTGAACAGCCTGTGCATCCAGCGTACCTTGTCCTCAGCGGAGGTTGGCATATTCTTGTCGGGCTTAGGTATTCCCGTGAGTATCTCACAGCGGCTGCCGTACTTTCTGTACACCACCATAAAGAGGTCATAGGCACCCTCCATTATCTCCAGTGTGTCATAGTAATGGGGCACCCCGCTAAGGGTCTGCCAGAGCAGTGCTTCGTAAACAGCGTCACGGTTCTCCTGGGGCTGGGGTGTCAGCCCGCACTTTCGCACAGCGCCGTCAAAGTCCGCCAGAACACCGTCCATATCAAAATATATCCTGCCAGGTACCATAGCGATCATTCCTTTGTTATAATAGCGATGGCGCAGGGCATTCTGCCCTCTACCAGGTCAAATTCAGCCTTGTAGCCGTTCTCTGCGAAGAAACGTTTGTAGCTTTCCATGTTGAACTGCTTTGTAAAATTCGCCCCGCAGAAGTCGAACAGCTTTACCAGGAATTCACTGCCGTCATTGCCCATATTGATGTAGGTGGGTATTATGACCTTGCCCCCCTTTTTGCAGACCCTCAGCAGCTCATCAAGAGCCTTGCAGGGGTCGTCCAGCAGATGTATGACATTGCCTGCCACCACCTTGTCGAAGACCTCGTCCCTGCATTTAAGCTCCATTATATTCGCCTTGCAGAGCCTTACGTTGTCAAACCTCTTTGTGTTCTTGCGGCACTTTCTCAGCATACCCGATGAGAAGTCCGTAGCCCTTAAGCTTTTGCACACAGGCGCCATATGCACAGTGATAGAACCTGTTCCGCATGCACATTCAAGCACGTTGTCGTCCCTGTCTATCTCCTGTGCGACCCTTGCGCCTGTGCCGTCATAGCATTTTCTGTTGTAAAGTCTTTCAAACAGGTCATATACCCCTGATACCATGTCCCAGAAAAGCATTTCTGTTATCCCCCCTGCTATCTCTTTTATTCCAGTATATGTTCCATGCCCAGGGCAAGTATGCTCCTCACATGGTCATCTGCCAGCGAGTAGAACATTACCTTGCCGTCACGGCGGAAGCGTACCAGCTTGTTGTTTTTCAGCACCCTCAGCTGATGTGAACAGGCTGTAGGTGTCAGCCCCAGCAGCTGTGCCATGTCCCCGACGCACATCTCGCTTTCAAGCAAGGCATACAGTATACGTATGCGGGTGCTGTCCCCGAAGACCTTGAAAAGCTCTGCCAGGTCGTAAAGCTGTTCATCGGGAGGTGTTTCCCTGTTCAGCCTTTCTATGTCCTCATCGGTCAGCGCCAGATATTCGGGCTTTTTATTCTCTGCCAATTTTTGCACTCCCTTTCCTTTATCGGCCTGAGTTCACCTCAGAAAACTGAGTGAAACACGTTATCATTCATCTGTTCATTACAACATTTGAATATCTATTCATATGTTCTGTTTATATATTATCATATGCGCCCCTGTTTGTCAAGGGGCAGAAAGAAACTTTTTCCCTGCTCCCGAAAGATTAACATTTTGTTCACACACTTCCCCGCAAAAAAAGCGGGCAGCCGTGGCAATACCTCAGCTGTCCGCAAATATCTTCTTATTCAGACCTTTATCCTATCCAGCACCTCGCCCACCTTGTCGTGCAGCACCAGCTCGCAGGAGTCGTCCATGGGGGTGGGGTCACGGTTTATAAGCACCAGGTGCTTCCCCCTGAAATACCGCACCATGCCCGCCGCAGGGTAAACCGTCAGCGAAGTGCCCGCTATGATAAGACAATCCGCACGGGCTATCTGCTCTATGGCCTCGGTGACGGTGTCGTTGTCAAGACCTTCCTCGTAAAGCACCACATCGGGCTTTATGGTGCCGCCGCAGCTGCATTTCGGTACACCTGTGCCGTTCAGTATATCCCCGACATCGTAGGGCTTGCCGCAGTCCTCACAGAAATTCCTCAGCACCGAGCCGTGCAGCTCCAGCACCTTCCTGCTGCCTGCCGCCTGATGGAGCCCGTCTATATTCTGGGTAACTACAGCGGTCAGCTTGCCCTTAGCTTCCATTTCCGCCAGCTTAAGGTGAGCCTTGTTGGGCTTGGCGTCAAGGCAGAGCATTTTGTCACGGTAGAACTTGTAGAACTCCTCCGTCTTCTTCCTGAAAAAAGTGTGGCTTAGTATGGTCTCGGGGGGATAGTCATACTTCTGGTTATAAAGCCCGTCCACCGAACGGAAATCAGGTATGCCGCTTTCGGTGGACACCCCTGCCCCGCCGAAGAACACAACCCTTTCCGACTCGTCGATGATCTTCTGCAATTTTTCGATACCATCCATGATAAGTCCTCCTTTTCAGCTTTCGCCGTAAAATATCTGTACAAGTAAATTATAGCCCATTTGCCAAGCCTTGTCAATAGCGCCCCGTATCCACCGAATGAGCATTGACAGGGCAGCTGAGTCATGCTATAATAAAAAAAACGCAAGGAGGCTTCATCATGATAACAATAGATACCTGGGCCGTCATAGCGGTAAACGGCAGCGAAGTAAAAGTAGAATGCCCATTCTCCCCCGGGGGTGATGTGTCATTTTCCATGGAGGAAACAGGAAATTGCAAGGTAGGCGATATCCTCTCCACCGAAACAGGCGGCTGGCTTTACCTGGAATATAAAGAACTCAATGACCTGACCGAAGAAGGCAGGAGGATCTTCTGGGACTACATAAAACAAAAAGGCTTCCGCTACTCATTCCTCGAAAAATACGGCTTCATCGCCGACCCCTGACAAACAAAATGCCCCCCAACGTTAAGGGCGGTACTCATAAGAAAGCTTATGTATTTTATTGGGGGAAACCTTTCTGAAGAAAGGTTATCCCCCAGTAACATATAAGCTTTCTTATAAGCACCGCCCTTGTCGTTGGGGGGTGCTGTTTACTGCAAAGCGCCTCTGTTGAACTCGCTGAGTTCAAGGCTCTCATTTTTCTCCAGTGCCCAGCGGATATTCCACTCGCTGGTGAAGAGCAGCAGATAATTCCCGCGGAAATCCTGCACCAGCTTGGTATCGCTGGAAAGCTTGAGCTTTTTAACGTCGATATCCTTGTTATCTATCCACCTGATGTGAGAATAGGAAAGGCTCTCCTTGAAAAGCTCCACGTTGTACTCGTTCTTCATGCGGTACTCGAAGACCTCCAGCTGCAGCACGCCCACAACGCCGATGATGACTTCCTCCATACCCGTTTCAGGCTCCTGGAAGATCTGTATAGCACCCTCCTGGGCTATCTGGGTGGCGCCCTTTACGAACTGCTTGCGCTTAAGGGTGTCCTTCTGCCTTACCCTCATGAAATGCTCGGGGGCAAAGGTGGGTATCGGCTCGAACTCGAACTTTCTCCTGGGTGAGCAGATAGTATCACCTATGGAGAATATGCCGGGGTCGAACACACCGATGATATCTCCCGCATAGGCCTCGTCGATTATCTCACGCTCCTGCGCCATTATCTGCTGGGGCTGGGAAAGGCGCATCTTCTTGTTGCCCTGAACGTGCAGTACGTCCATCTCCTTGTCGAACTTGCCCGAGCATACCCTCAGGAAGGTTATCCTGTCGCGGTGTGCCTTGTTCATGTTGGCCTGTATCTTGAATACGAAAGCCGAGAACTCCTCGTCAAAGGGATCAATAAGACCCTCGCTGCTCATGCGGGCAGTGGGCGAGGTAGTCATCTCCAGAAATCTCTCCAGAAAAGGCTCCACACCGAAGTTGGTCAGCGCCGAACCGAAGAACACTGGTGAAAGCTCACCGTTCCTTACCTTGTTTATATCGAAATCATAGCTTGCGCCGTCCAGCAGCTCAATGTCATCAGAAAGGGTCCGGTGCAGGTTCTCGCCCAGCATATCATCAAGGGTAGGGTCGGAAAGCTCTACCTCCTCCATGGCTACCTTGTGCTTGCCGAAAGCCATTTCAGAATCACTGCTGAAAGATATTATGTGCTTGTTATCCCTGTCGTAAACGCCCTTGAACTCCTTGCCGCAGCCTATGGGCCAGTTCACGGGATAGGTCTGTATGCCCAGCTCGCTCTCTATCTGCTCGATGAGGTCAAAGGGGTTGCGGGCCTCTCTGTCCATTTTGTTTATAAAGGTGAATATGGGTATGTGCCTCATAACGCATACCTTGAACAGCTTTCTGGTCTGGTTCTCAACACCCTTTGAAGCGTCGATGACCATGACAGCAGAGTCCGCCGCCATAAGGGTGCGGTAGGTGTCCTCCGAGAAATCCTGGTGTCCGGGGGTGTCCAGAATGTTTATGCAGTAGCCCTCGTACTGGAACTGCATTACCGATGATGTAACAGAGATACCTCTCTGCTTTTCTATCTCCATCCAGTCAGATACTGCATGGCGGGAATTCTTCTTGCCCTTTACTGCACCTGCCTGAGCGATAGCGCCGCCGTACAGCAGAAATTTTTCCGTGAGGGTGGTCTTACCCGCATCGGGGTGGGAGATTATGGCGAAAGTTCGCCTGCGGTTTATTTCTTCTTTTAAGCCCATTGCTTTTCCTCCGTTATATGTCGAACTTGTCTTATGTATTCATGATGACATACAGTATCACATGGCCTGTTATCCTCCGATCACAATTTTTTCAGCATACCTATTTATTATATCATAAAACCCTCTGCTTTACAAGCGGCATATTCCAAAAATCCTCCTGCTTAATCACTGCACCCCTTTAGTTAAGCTGACAATTCCCCGTGAAAGCCCCGCTGTCCCATTCACATAACACCGTTATCTAAAAATCACATAACAGCGTTATGTGAACTTTGAAGTGTTGTGCAACCCTACAAAATGTCTCCCCGGTACTTGACGAACAGGGAAAAATGTTGTAAGATAACAGTGTTACGTAACACTGTTATCCGAAAAGGAGATCATATGATGAACGAAAAAAACAAAGATAACAATGAAAGCCGTGAAAAGCTCATCGGGTGCGCTAAAAAGGAGTTCCTCGAAAAGGGCTTTGCCAAGGCTTCACTGAGAAAGATAGCCGCTGACGCAGGCATGACCACAGGGGCAGTGTACTTCTTCTTCAAGGACAAGGACGGCCTGCTGGGCGGGGTCATAAGCGAGGCGCTGGACAGCCTTATGAAGTTGCTTGACAAGCACTTCGCCGAGGATACCGAGAGCGACCTCAGCGTCTATCAGCAGCAGGACGGCGACCACGATGAGTTCGCTGAGGAGCTGGTAAACGTCATCTACGACAACTTCGATGAAATGACCATTTTGCTTGACAGGTCGGCAGGCTCAAAGTACGGTGGGATAGTTGAGCAGATAATAGCAAAGCTTGATTACACCTACATAACAATGGCCGAAAGATATGCCGCTGTCATGCCCGGCAAACACGCCAACAAAGTAATGCTCCACTGGCTCACCCATGTGCAGGTAGATGCCTTTATCCACATGATGAACCACTTCACCGACAGGCAGGAGGCCATGCGCTTCATCAAGCCTGTTATGGATTACCTGATAAAGGGCTGGATAACCTACGCACTGGAGGACGACACATAAAACAAACTTACGGCAGGCGCACTGAGCGTCCTGCCTGAACATAGGGTAAAGTTAGCCATTTCTAACTTTATAAAATGAACGGAGGAAAAGATCATGTATCTTGAAGTAAAAGATGTCAAGAAAAGCTACGGCAAGGACACAAGCTATATACAGGTATTGAAGGGGGTAAGCACCACCGTTGAAAGGGGGCAGATGTGCGTTATACAGGGCACCAGCGGCTCGGGCAAATCCACACTGCTCAACTGCATAGGCGGCCTTGATACCATGGACAGCGGCTCTGTCATAGTTGACGGCAAGGAGATCTTCGGCCTGCGCCCCGGGGAGCTTTCCGATTACAGAAGAGATTATCTGGGATTTATCTTCCAGTTCTACAACCTGGTGCCCAACCTGACCGTCAAGGAAAACATACAGGTATGCAGCTACCTGGCGGAGGATCCCCTTGATATGGACGAGCTGCTGGATACCCTGGGGCTCACCGAACACCAGAACAAGTTCCCTGCCCAGCTATCGGGCGGACAGCAGCAGCGCTGCGCCATAGCCAGGGCGCTCATCAAGAACCCCAGGCTGCTCCTCTGCGATGAGCCCACAGGCGCCCTGGACTCAAAGACCTCCCGCGACATTCTCATGCTGCTGGAAAAGATAAACGAGAAATACGGCACCACCATGCTCATAGTCACCCACAACAACTCGATCAAGAACATGGTACACAAGGTCATAATCATCAAGGACGGCATGATAAAGAAAGACTACGAGAACGAGACCAGAGTTCCCGCAGCTGAACTGGAGGACTTGTAATGAGAAGAGTACTTAGAAAACGTCTGCCCCGTGACCTTAAAGCGGGACTGGGGCGGTACCTGGCGCTTATACTGGTCATCGCCATGGGTATATATCTTGTCATAGGCATAGTGGGCTCGGCGGAAACAGTGCTGCAGGGCACTGAGGAAAAGCGCAGCGAATTCAACACCCAGGACGGCTTCTTCACCGTTTTCCTGCCCCTGGAAGCTGATGAGCTTGAAAAGATATCCGAGGGCGGCACAAAGATACAGGCCGAGTTTTACACCGACCTCATGGCAGGCAGCGA
Organism: Ruminococcus sp.; assembly: GCF_017464355.1. Taxonomy (GTDB): domain Bacteria; phylum Bacillota; class Clostridia; order Oscillospirales; family Ruminococcaceae; genus Hominimerdicola. The sequence continues at coordinate 9,253 of NZ_JAFUAG010000011.1, forward strand.
TACCCGCCTGCGAATGTTCAAAAACCGTGAGGATATAGACAAGGTCATTCTCGATGAGGGTCGCCTTGCCGAAAAGGACGGCGAATGCGCTGTTGAAAAGCGTTATGCCGCCGAGAACAAGCTCTCTGTGGGAGATACCATTTCCGCAGGCGGCGCTGAATTCACCGTAACAGGCATAGGCACTGTGCCCGACTACGACCAGCCCAAGGCAAAGTTTTCCGATACCGCTGTGAGCTCAAAAAATTTCGGCCTCATCTTCGTCACCGATGAATACTACGAACAGGTGCGCCGCAGCACCAGCCAGAAGGCCGAGGAATATGTCTACGCTTACAGCCTGGGCAAAGATGTCACCAACGATGACCTGAAAGAAAAAATAAAGTCCCTTGACCTTGACTACACAAAGGTGGAGGATAAATACTTCCGTGAAACTATCGACGATATCCTCGATGACAGAAAAAAGATAGAGGACGGGGTTGATGAACTCAGTGACGGCACAGAGGAGCTTTCCGACGGCATGGAAGAGCTTACCTCCCACAGCGAAGACCTGAACGAGGCCGCCCAGAAGATAGTTGACAGCTATTTCGAGCAGGCGGGCAGCGAGCCTCACCTTATGCTTGCCTCGGTACACCTAACCGAGGAGAACTACGAGGAGGAGCTTGACAAGCTGGCTGAAATGACAAAGTCCGATGACCTTAAAGCCCTGAAAGAGAGCCTTGCAGGGGTCATAGAATTCCGTGACGGCATAAAGGACTACACCGACGGCGCCGCCGAAGCCCGTGACGGCTCCAGGGAGCTTGCAGACGGTGTGGACGAACTCAGTGACGGCCTTGATGAACTGCTGGACGAGGTCTTTGATATCGACATCGACAACCTCATCTCCTTTGTGGCCGCTGAGGACAACGAGCGCATAGAGGCCGCCGCAGGCGACGTTATCATGGATAAGAACGCAGGCCTTGTGGCAGGCATAATAGTGCTGATACTTTTCGGCTATGTCATCTCGGTATTCGTGGTACACCGTGTTGAGAACGAAGCACCCGTCATCGGTGCACTGTATGCGCTGGGTGTAAAAAAGAAAGACCTGCTGGGTCACTACATCACCCTGCCGACTATCATAGCCCTCATCGGCGGCATACTGGGAACAGTGCTGGGCTTCTCGCCCATAGGCATAGGCACCCAGCTTCAGGACAGCTACGGCTACTTCTCGCTGCCTGAGTATGATATATGCTATGCGCCCTACCTGCTGGTATACGGCCTGCTGCTGCCCCCTGTGATATCCGCCATAGTAAATGCCATCGTCATCAACAAAAAGCTTTCCCGCACCGCCCTTTCTCTCATAAAGAACGAGCAGAACGCTTCCAGCTACAAGCAGTTCCGCATACGCACCAAGAGCTTCCCCACCATGTTCCGCATAAGGCAGATGCTCCGCGAGGTGCGCTCGGCAGGGGCAGTGGTGCTGGGTATGCTGGTATCTCTCATGGTGGTCATGCTGGGTCTTGACTGCTTTGTGATGTGCGGCGCTATCAAGCGTGACAACGTGGCCGACACCGACTACAAGTATATGTACCTCTACAAATATCCCGAAGAGAAAGTTCCCGCAGGGGGCGAGGGTGCTTATGTGGAAACGCTTTCCATCACCAGGGACGGCTACACCCTTGACGTTACTGTCATAGGCCTGAACAATAACAGCAGGTACTTCGATGCCCGCCCCGAAAAGGGCAAGAACCGTGCGGTAATAAACAACTCCCTCAATCAGCGCTACGGCTATGATGTAGGCGACAGAGTCACATTCACCGATATGGCCAACGACCTTGACTACACCTTCACTGTAACGGACGTTGCCGAGTATTCCCCCGGCTACACTATCTTCATGGATATAGACAGTATGCGGGAGCTTTTCGGCGAAGAGGAAGACTACTTCAACGCAGTTTACTCCGACAAGGAGCTTGACATCGACGACGGCAGGCTTTACAGCATTACCACCAAGGACGATATCGCCAGAAGCGCAGGTGTATACGTTGATCAGATGTTCTCATTGGTCTTCACCCTTGTAGCCGCAGGCACGGTCATCTTCATCGTGGTAATGTACCTGATGATGGGCGTCATGATCGACCGCAGTTCCTTCGGAATATCCCTTATCAAGATCTTCGGCTACCGCCCCCGTGAGGTCAGGAGCCTTTACCTCAACGGCAACCTGATGATAGTATCTGTAGGCGCACTGGTGTGCATACCCGCCGCCAAGTTCGTCATGGATCTTATCTATCCCAGCTTCATCGTGAACGTGGCCTGCTCCATGGACCTTGAATTCCCGCCTTACCTTTATCTTATCATCTACGCGGCGGTGCTGGCGGTATACTTTGTCAGCAGCGCACTGCTCACAAGAAAGCTAAGCAAAATAACACCCGCCGAGGTGCTAAAAAACCGCGAATGATACTTTGATGACCTTCACACAAAAGAGGACGGCACATCTGCCAAAACAGATGTGCCGTTTTTTCATTTCATGACTATGAGCGCCACCGCACTAAGCACCGCAAAGGCTAAGCCGATGAACATGGGCACCCCACGGGTGCCTTTCATGGGTCTGTAGATGTATGCAGGCATTTTCGGGTCATAGCGTATCTCACGGAAGTCCCCTGCCGCAGGGGTGTCAAAGTCCGAGAAGACATTTTCCCTAGTCACGAAGACCACGTCCCCCACCACATACTGCCACACGGGAGAATACAAGGCACTCACCCTCGTCCTGCCCCCTGCCTTCTCCGAATGCTTTGTGCGTAAAACACGGTATATGCACTTCGCCTGCACCCTCTGTGAACAGCGGGCAAGCCGCCTTTTGTGGGCGACAGGCGGCAGCACCGCCAGGAATATCCCCAGCACCCCCATGCAGATAAGTATGAGCTTTATTACCATGTTACGGTCAAGCTGAAAGCTTTCGGGGTGCCGCCTGCCGTAAAGCATAACTATGGGCAGACCCGTCATCAGCAGCCCCACAAAGGGCAGTATAAGAGCCGCCGCATTGTCAAGGCTCAGCTTGCTCTGAAAAAGATTTATCAGCCCTATGACCAGAAATATGGCGCCCGCCGAGGTCATGCACAAAAGGGGCTCCGGCTGAGAAAACACCACTGCCGAGATCATGCCCCCGATAAATGCTATTATGAACAGTGCTGCCTTAACACCGCTTGCCTTGTCTTCCTCCGCTGTATTTCCTGCCGCAGCCCCCTCTATGACGACCTGCCGCCCCATGGGGTCGTCCATGGCACGCTTTACCGCTTCAAGGTCGTACACAGGCGAGGTGAACTGCTCGCTCATATCCTCATACACAGCACAGCCCTCCTCAAAAAGTTAACTTTGGTTACATTATACATCATTCCCGCAGATATTGCAACACTTTCTCCCCCGCAAATGACATAACAGACAGCAGATATCAGCAAAACTTGTGTTGACAGCAAGGCCTTTTGGGTGTATAATTTTTGTAAACATAAGGGAGGCACTTCCCCTGTCTCACAACGAAAGGAGAACTACCATGCTGAATTTCAAATGCCCCAACTGCGACGGCGAAATGTCCGTTGACCGACACGGCGACCTGCACTGCAGCTACTGCGACTCCAAGTTCAACTTCACCGACAGGGATCTGGCGGAGTACAAGGAGTTCCGTTACAATATGCTGTACTACCTCAGCTGTATAGCCAACCGCACCGCCGCAGGGGAAGATACAGAAAGGCTCTGGCGGCAGGCCACGGAGGTTTCTTTCATTACCGAGGGCGGCGCCGAGATAAGCATAAGGTGCATATACGAGTCATCAGCAAAGGGCTGCGAATGCTATACCGCCCGCAATAACCTGCTGCTCATCATGTCTGCGGCACAGGCCGAACAGTTTGCGGCGGGCTGCAAGTATCTGACCTACCCCTCCGCAGATGTCAGGGAGCTGTCACAGTATTTCCCTGTCATCACAGGGCAGTACAGCCTTAAGGACGGCAGAAAGCTCATCTCCTTGTCAAAGCCCGAGGAAGTCTTCCCCCTGGGCGCTTTCGGGAGCCTGCCCCCCGTACACGCAGCCTGGATAGTTTCACGGCTGGAGAACCTCTGCTGTGTCATGGAATACAGCGGTGTCACCCACGGTGATATCACCCTTGACAACCTGTTCATCAATGCCCGCACCCACGAGCTTTACCTGCTGGGCGGCTGGCAGAATGCCGAGAAGCGCCGCAGCCGCGATGACCTTATCATGATGAGGAGGACCGTTAAGAAACTCATGGGCAGGCTGGCCGACAAAGCCCCGAAGGAGTTCACCGATTTTCTTGACAGAAAAGACCCGCCCGATGCCTACACTGATTTTTCCGACTGGGACAAGGTCATCGAAGTGGGCTTCGGCGGCAGGCGTTTTGAAAAACTGGATCTCACCGCCCTAGGCGGATAAATAAAGCTATACAGGAAAGGAAGAATAAACTTATGGGAAGCGGAAGCTACACCAGCGCAGACTGGAAAAAACTCAAAGAGAGCAGCAGGATAACCGAAAGCTCCAACCACAGCGACATTTTCAAGAAGACCTCCATGGACCCCCGTTTTGACCCCAAGTATATCAATGTCCGTGAAGCCAGAGATTCTGACGACCACCCCGAGTCCACCCCCATAATACTCGGGCTGGACGTTACAGGCTCCATGGGCTACCTGGCCGCAGAGATAGCCAAGGAGGGTCTTAACGAGACCATGCTCAAGCTGTTCTCCACCAAGCCTGTCACCGACCCACAGATAATGTTCGCAGCCCTGGGCGATGTGGTGGACAGCGCCCCCCTGCAGGTAACACAGTTTGAATCGGATATACGCATAGCTCAGCAGCTCATGGACCTCTGGCTGGAGGGACGGGGCGGCGATGCCCCCGAGGACTACCAGCTGCTCTGGTACTTTGCCGCCAAGCACACAAAGCTTGACTGCTTTGAAAAGCGCGGGAAGAAAGGCTACATCTTCACCATAGGCGATGCGGACTGCCATGCCTCGGTGTCCGACAGGAATATGCAAAAGATATTCTCCGATGACAGCAGGTCATACACCCTTGAAGAGCTGGCAGAAATGGCTTCGGAAAAATACAAGCTTTTCCACATACACATAACCTCCCACTCCCGCGCACCTGCAAACCTTGCAAAGGTGCTGGGCGGCAGGCTAATGACCATAGGCGCCCGCAACATCTCCGTGCTGCCCGAGGTCATCGTCAGCACCCTGCTTATGGACAAGGGACAGAGCCTTGATGAGGTGCTGAAAAACTGGGACAAAAAACTGCGCCCTGTCATAGCCAAGACCCTGGGCGGGCTGCGCCTTGAAAAGGGCGGGGTAATAAGCTTTTGAATACCACAGCTGTTATAGGCGCCTGTTTCGGTGACGAGGGAAAAGGCCTTGTCACCGATGCTTTATGCGATGAGGACACCGCCGTCGTCCGCCACAACGGGGGCGCCCAGGCAGGGCACACCGTCCGTTTCGGGGAGGAGCGCTTCGTCTTCCACCAGCTGGGTTCGGGTTCTTTCAGGGGGGCTGCCACGGTCTGGGCTGAAAGCTTTCTTCCCGACCTTTTCAAGCTTTGGGACGAATACCTCGCTTTCAAAGAAGTATCGGGATCTGCCCCGAAGATATACGCCTGCCCCGACACCGCTGTCACCCTCATAGATGATGTGCTTGTCAACATGGCGCTGGAAACTTCCAGAGGGGCTGCCCGCCACGGCAGCTGCGGCATGGGCATAAACGAAGCCGACCTGCGCACAAAGGCGGGCTTTGGGGTAGCTATGGCTGACCTCTGGGGCTTTGGCGCCGAAAGGCTTTTTCGCCGCATGGCTGAGATAAGGCGGGAATATCTCCCGAAAAGGCTGGCAGCCCTGGGTCTTGCCGCCTCAGGGGAATACGGCGAGCTTTTAAAAGAGGAAAGCGTACTCCGCCGCGCCGCCGAGGAAATGTGCCGCAACGCCGATAAGACCGCCCCCCTCGCAGACCTCTCCCCTTACGGCAGCATTGTCTTTGAGGGCGCCCAGGGTCTGCTCCTCGATTCGGAGAACACCCGATTTGCCCCCCATGTCACCGCCTCCCGCACAGGCCTTGATGAGCCGCTGAAATTCTGCCGTAGGCACGGCCTTGTCCTTGACAGGGCGGTATACGTCACCCGCAGCTACCTTACCCGCCACGGCGCAGGCCCCCTGCCCCATGAGTGCAGCCCCGATGAGATAGGCAGCATATCCCCCGACAGGACGAACCTGCCGAACCCCTGGCAGGGCAGCATACGCTATGCGCCCCACACCTCCCCCGAATTTTTTGCCGAGGCTGTGTCCCGTGACCTGAAAGGCCGCCGCCCGCCCGCCGCAGTGCTGGCCGTCACCCACCTGAACGAAACAGCAGGCAGCCTGCGTTTCATAAGCGGAGATATCCCCGCCGCAGACCTGCCCGCACACCCTGTTTTCGCTGAGTTATTTGACGGATACTACACTTCCTTTGCCGACAGCGGGCTTGCCCCGCTGAAAGGTCATTGACAGGGGCGGGTGCCTTATGTTATAATTGTAGCGGCGGATACTTCCGCAAAACTTTGATAAATGATATCTGAAAGGAGCAGAATATATGGATCTTATCCCAAGCTTTTCTGTGGACCACACAAAAATAATCCCCGGTATCTTCACCAGCAGGGTGGATACTCTCGGGGACAAAAAAGTCACCACCTACGACATAAGGGTAACTAAGCCCAACGAAGAACCTGCCGTTGATGTGGCAGCTATGCATTCTCTTGAACACCTCATCGCCACCTACATGAGGAACGACCCCTGCTGGAAAGATGAACTCATCTACTGGGGTCCCATGGGCTGCCTGACAGGCTTCTATATCATCCTTAAGGGCGACCGTGCCCCCAAGGATATCTACGAGCTTATCCTGAACGCATTCAGATCCGTTGAAGCCGCCGAAGATGTCCCCGGGGCGACCGCCGTAAACTGCGGCAATTACCTCATGCACAACCTGGGCATGGCCAAGTGGTACGCAAGAAGATTTGCCGATTACCTCTCAGCCCACGCTGATGATCCCGCTATCTTCGAGTACCCCAGATCCGAGCGCCTCGTCACCGACGACGGCCGCAGCTTCTTCGACTCCTAAAAAAACAAGCCGACGTCTTACGGGCGGTACTTACAAAAAAAGCTTATATGTTTACTGGGGGATAACCTTTCTTCAGAAAGGTTTCCCCCAATAAAATACATAGGCTTTTTTGTAAGCACCGCCCATAAACACGTTGGCTTGTTTATTGGGGGTCGTATTACTTTACGGTTATCTCAACTACGGAGCAGGCGGGCAGCTTTGCGGTGAGCCTGCCATTTTCCAGCTTGACGGTATAGTCCTTTACGCTGACCTTTTCGGGGTCATCGAAGGTATTGCAGGCATGGACTTCCTCGGTGAGTATGCGGGCAGAAACCTCCTTGCCGCCGAAGTTGCAGATATCGCAGGATATCTCAGCCTCCTCATCAAGCGAGCAGTTAGCCAGGGTGATAGTCATGACGCCGTCCTTGACAGAAGCGGAGGAAGATACCATAGGCACCATTTTGCCCTCGCAGAGGTTCTCGTTCTGGGTGTAGCAATAAACGCACTCAGCGTCCTGATGAGCCTTGAACATATCGAACACATGGAAGGTAGGTGTCTTTATCATCTTCTCGCCCTCGGTGAGTATCAGCGCCTGCAGCACGTTTACTACCTGAGCGATGTTTGCCATGATGACACGCTTGCTGTGGCGGTTGAAGATGTTCAGCTGTATAGCAGCCACCAGCGCATCACGCATGGTGTTCTGCTGATAGAGGAAACCCGGGTTAGTGCCGTGCTCTACCTCGAACCAGTTGCCCCACTCGTCCATGATAAGGCCTATCTTGTTGTCGGGGTCATAGCGGTTCATTATCTCGGTGTGACGTGTCAGCAGCACATCAACATAGTTAGCCAGGTTGAGTATGGTGTAGTAGTCGTTGCTGTCAAACTCGGTAGCCGAGCCCTTGTCAGACCAATCGGGAACATTGTAAGCGTGCAGGGATATAGCCTGTACCTGGTCGGGGTTAAGGTTCTTCATCAGCACCTCTGTCCACTTGTACCAGTCCTCTCCGCCGCCTCCGGGGCCGCAGGCAACCTTGAACAGCTTGTTGCCGCCGTAGTTCTTGCAGTAGCTCTGATACTGCCTGTACTGGTCTAGGTAATACTCAGGGCGCATATTTCCGCCGCAGCCCCAGTTCTCGTTGCCTATGCCGAAGTATTTCAGCTTCCAGGGCTCTTCCCTGCCGTTCTTTCTTCTCAGTTCAGCCATGGGCGAAATGCCGTCAAAGGTCATGTACTCTACCCATTCAGCCATTTCCTGAACAGTTCCGCTGCCCACATTGCCTGCGATGTAAGGCTCGCAGCCCACCAATTCGCAAAGCTCCATGAACTCGTGGGTACCAAAGCTGTTGTCCTCAACGACACCGCCCCAGTTGGTGTTTACCATTTTCTTGCGGGAAGCCTTCTCGCCTATGCCGTCCTTCCAGTGGTATTCATCAGCAAAGCAGCCGCCCGGCCAGCGCAGTACGGGCATTTTTATCTGCCTGAAAGCCTCAACAACGTCCTTCCTGATACCGTGGATATTGGGTATCTCAGAGTCCTCGCCTACATATATGCCGCCGTATATACATCTTCCCAGATGTTCGGAAAAATGTCCGTATATCTCAGGATTGATGTGACCTGTCTTATCCTCGGCATTGATGAGCATTTTAAAATTCTTCATGGTGCCTGTCCCTCCGTAAAATTATTAGTTTCACCGAACGTACTGCGCTTTTTTCCGCAGTTTCATCATAAGTATAATATAACATATTGACAAACAAAGCACAATGACGTATAATATTTTTGTACTTACTAATCCTACGATTTGTTATTACAAAGCCTGCGCTGTGCAGCCCGCACGGCAGCTTCATATCAGTGGGCAGCGGAAAGGAGGTGCGGACAATGTTCTCGCTTAATGCCATAGGCCTTGATATGCACCACAGCTCTGATTTCTCCATAGTGCGTCCCCATGGTTCGGGGGATCGCTTACTTATCGTATTCAAGACAGAAGCCATACTCACCCTGGGCGATGAGGAAATGACCGTCCGCCCTGACACAGCTATCATCTACAGCCTGGGCAGCCCCCAGCGCTACCGTGCCTCGGGGGAAAGCTACGGCAACCACTTCCTGCATTTCTCCATGGCCGATACCGACGCGGACAGCCGCCTTGTGTTCGATAAGCTCCTTGTGCCCGCCAGTATACGTGATGCCGAAGAGCTGTTGCGTATGCTCAGCCGTGAGCAGCTTTCGACCTCGCCCAATAAAGATGAATACACCTCCATGCTGATAAAGCTGCTGCTAATGAAGATATCCGAGGAGGCCGATATACCTGCCTCTGCCGCCCTTAACCCCCACGCTTCTCTGCTGGACGGCCTGCGGGCGGATATCTATGCTAACCCCGGGCTGTTCACATCAGTGGCGCAGCTGGCTGAAAGGGTCAGCCTCAGCCCCTCCCACTTCCAGCAGCTTTACAGGACCCGCTTCGGGGTCAGCTGCTACGAAGACCTGCTGTCCGCCAGGATACGCACGGCGCAGTATTATCTTTCCGCCACCGCCCTGACTATCCGCGAGATAGCCAACCTCTGCGGCTACGAGAACGAGGTCTGCTTCATGCACCGCTTCAAGGAACGCACAGGCACCACCCCCGGGGCTTACCGCAGACTTATAAATGATACGGTGAGCCATGGATAGAGAAAGATTTTTCCGTGCGCGTGAGAAAATGCTCAGCGGCCATGAGCGCAGCGGCATAGGCACCCTCAGTGAGAAGACCGTCCATGCTGTGCTGAAAGAATACTACGGCGGCGGTGATGAGAGCAAGGAACTTTCGGTGGGGGACTTTGTGGCAGATGTGGTCTGTGAGGAAGGCATAGTCGAGATACAGACCCGTGCCCTCTACCGCCTTGAACGCAAGCTGAAAGCCTTCCTGCCCGTGTGTCGGGTCACAGTGGTACACCCCATTGAGGCGGAAAAATATATCATCACCCTTGACCCCGAAAGCGGCGAGCTCATATCCCGCCGCAGGTCCCCCAAGCGGGAAAAGCTATGGCACGGCCTGGCCGAACTTTACGGCCTGCGCAGCTACCTGACCCATGAGGGGCTTACCGTGCGCTTTCCCGTCATCACGGTGGAGGAATCCCGCTTTCCGCCCACAGGCAAAGGCAGGCGCAGGCGGGCGACCAAGCTTGACCGTGTCCCCGCCGATATGACAGATGAGATAGTCCTGAAAACGGGGGCGGATTATGCCGCACTTCTCCCAGAAGAACTGAGCGAAAGCTTCACCTCAGCCGACCTTGCCGCCCTGTGCAGGATCTCCGCCGATACTGCCCGCAGCTGCATAAATATACTGGCGGCAGTAGGTGTGCTGGAAGAATCAGGCAGACAGGGCAGAAGAAAACTCTGGCAGAAAACCGCCGAATACACAAACAGATAAGGAGAAACCAAAATGAGCAGAATATTTATCGCAGAAGACGACAGCGCCATACTGGCAGGGCTGACAGACCTTCTCAGCGGGGCAGGCTACGAGACCGCTGTACTGAATGGCTTTGAAAATGCCCCCGCCCAGATACTTGCAGCCCGCCCCGACCTGGTGCTTATGGACATAACCCTCCCCGTCATGAACGGCGAGATGATACTCCGTGAGATACGCAAGTCCTCCGATGTGCCTGTCATCATGGTCACCAGCCGTTCATCCGAGACCGATGAGGTGCTTTCCCTCAGCTACGGCGCAGATGACTACGTTTCCAAGCCCTACGACCCCACCATTCTCCTGCTGCGTATCTCAGCAGTGCTGAAAAGATATTCCAGGGTCGAGGAAAAGTCCACCTACCGCGGCCTTAACCTGAACACCGCCCGCGGCAGCCTCTCTGACGGCAGCACCGAGCTGGTGCTTACCAAAAACGAAATGCTCATCTTCCGTGTCCTCCTGGACAAGCAGGGGCAGATAGTCACCCGTGACGAACTGATGACCGCCCTGTGGGACAACGAAGAGTACATAAACGACAATGCCCTCACCGTGAACATAAGCCGCCTCCGCCAGAAGCTGGACGGCTTCGGCTGCAAGGGCGCCATTGAGACCAGAAAGAAACAGGGGTATATCCTGCTATGAGGTTTTCTGAATTTCTTAAAGATAAGCTGCCCGCCATCGGCCTTGGGGGGGCAGGCCTTTCCATGATGCTGGTCTTCATGCTGGCTTTCAAGGCCAACACCCAGCAGATATTTGCGGTGTGCTTCATCTATGTCCTCATTGGCATGGTCATTCTTCTGTGGGACTTTTTCAGACGCCGCCGATTTTATGTCCGCCTTATGGAAGACCTTGACCGCCTTGACCAAAAGTACCTTATCTCCGAAATGGTGGAGCCCCCCGAATTCATCGAGGGCAGACTTCTCTGCGAGGTGCTTGCACAGACAAGCAGTGCCATGTGCGGGCAGGTGGCCGCATACCGCCGTGAGACCGCAGATTTCCGTGAATATATTGAACTCTGGGTACACGAGATAAAGCTGCCCCTGGCAGGTATGCAGCTGATGACCCATAACTCCCCCGACGGCAAAAAGTATTCCGCCGAGCTGAAACGTCTTGAAGAGTACATAGATAACGTCCTCTACTACACCCGCTGCGACAATGCGGAAAAGGACTACCTGATAAAGCCCGTTTCCCTGAAGCGTGCCTTTTCAAACACCGCCCTTAAAAACCGCGGGCTTCTCCAGCAGAACGGTGTCTGCCTTTCCGCTGAGGGACTTGATACCACCGTCATGACCGACAGCAAGTGGCTGGAATATATGCTGGGTCAGCTTATGGGCAACAGCCTGAAATATCTCCGCCCCGAGGTCACAGGGGAGATAACCGTCTTCACCGCCGAAACAGACACCGCCACCGAGCTGCATTTTCGTGACAACGGCTGCGGTATCCCCGCCGCCGACCTGCCTCGTATCTTCGATAAATCCTTCACAGGCGAAAACGGCAGGACCCACGCCGCCAGCACAGGCATGGGGCTTTACATAATCAAAAGCCTCTGTACCCGCCTGGGGCATACCGTCCGTGCCGAGTCAGTGCAGGGCGAGTATACCGATATCATCATATCCTTCGGCAAGAACGAAATGAAAGACATAGTGTCACAGGAGGAAAAATAATGAAGAAAACTCTTTGCGCCGCCCTTGCCCTGATAATAGCGCTTTCGGCTTCGGCCTGCGCCGAAAAGACCGATGACAGCAGCGCCCCCGCCGAAAGCAGCACCGCCTCAGGCACAGCCAGAAAGCAGAACAAGTCCTCGGGCACAACTAAAAAAGCTGCCGACACCGAGGACAGCAGCATTGGCAAGGGCATAGCCCTTATCGAGATAAACACTAAAAACACCGACTCTCTTGATTTCATCACCGAGCCCGTCTGCGGCCATGTGGCAGAAAAGATAGCAGGCTGGACCCCGGGCTATGTCATGCCACCCGAGCCCTACTACGAGGAATGCACCGTCACCGTCTACGACAAGGAGGGCGCTCCCCTGACCGAGAACGCTGCGGCAAACGTAAAGGTGCGGGGCAACTGGACGACTACCTACTCCAAAAAGCCCCTGCGCATAAAGTTCGATGAAAAGCAGCCCATGCTTGGCCTTAATGACGGAGCCGAGCTGAAAAACTGGGTGCTTCTGGCCGAGTACAAGGACATCTCCATGCTCCGTGACAAAACAGCCCTCGCTTTCTCGCGGGATATCCTGGGCGAGGACGGCCTGTACGCTGCCGATGCCGACTTTGCTGAGGTCACTGTCAACGGCGAATACTGGGGCGTTTACCTTGTTACCGAGCAGCAGCAGGTCAACTCCCGCCGTGTAGATATAACCAAGCCCGAGGACAACTACGAGGGCACCGACATAGGCTACTTCATGGAATACGACGGCTACTTCTACACCGAAGACGAGCTGCACAGCTTCCCCCTGGATTTTAACGGCAATGCTCCCCTTACCCCCTATGACGGCGAGGGCGGCAGCCGCACCATGACAGTGCTTTCCCTTGACGGCCGCGATTTCAAGGAGGACGTGGGTGTCACTATCAAAAGCGATATCTATTCTCAGGCTCAGCGGGACTTCATCGCAGGCTACGTCAACAATGTCTACAACATAATGTACCATGCTGCCTATGACGGCGAAGCCTGGGTCTTTGATGACAGCTTTGAAGCCATCTCGAAGACAGACAGCCTCACTCCCCGTGAAGCGGTGGAAAAGGTGGTCAATGTAAATTCTCTGGCTGATATGTACATCATCAGCGAGCTTACCTGCGATGCCGACCTCTTCTGGTCAAGCTTCTATATGTCCGCCGATCTCGGCGAGGGCGGCGACAAGCGCCTGACTTTCCAGGCGCCCTGGGACTTTGACTCCGCCATGGGCAATAAGGACAGGTGCGCCGACGGCACAGGCTTCTATGCGGCCAACATTATCCCCGATGTCAACGGCGGCCCAGGCAACGGCGGTACTTACGAGTCCATAAACCCCTGGCTGGCCATGCTCATGTATGAGGACTGGTACCAAGATATCATCAGAGAAAAGTGGACATCCGCCTACGACGCAGGCGTTTTTGAAAATGCCGCCGCCATGGCAGAAGCCGATAAGACCGACCTCCACGAAGCTTTCAAACGCAACTACGACCGCTGGGGCAACCTCAGCTTCGACCGCCCCTTTGAAAATGAGCTATCCCGCGCCGCCGCTAAATGCAAGACCCACGAAATGGCCGCCGACCAGCTGATAGAATGGTTCAATGCCAGAGTGGCTTTCATGAACGACCAATGGCACAAATAAAAAAACTGCACCGTCAGCAGGCGGTGCAGTTTTTTATCAGCTCTTTTTTCGTTTTACTATCAGCACTATGCCCCCAACTATGAGCAGCACTGCGGCAGCGGCGCCGCCTGCTATGAGGTACTTTGCTGTATCCGTCAGGTGCTCGTCGCCCTCGACCATGACGGTGTAGCTGTAGCTGCCCTTACGCAGCTCCTTGTCTACTGTTTCTGCGATGACCTTGTGGCCGTCAGCGTTGGGGTGGATATCGTAGTCGCTCATATTGGTCAGCTGAGAATTCCTGCCCTCGAACTGGTTGCCCACATCTATCACTGTATAGTGGTGGACACCGCCTGCCTCGGCGCCGTCCTTGACTATCTTGTTGAAGTCGTCGATCTTGCCGTCAGCGTACTCCACCAGCATTTTCCAGTCTTCAAAATACTCCACGGGATTGTACAGCGTCTGCACATATATCTCCCCGTCGGTGCGCTTGCTGATCTCGTCGGTTATGGTGACCAGGTTCTTAGTGAAGCCCTCCAGCGCCTCATCAATGTCATCGCTCATGGAGGTCAGTGCGGCAAGCGCCTTTTTCAGGTCAACTCTCCCAAAGTCAAAGTCGCCCTTTTCCTCGTCCCAGCCCAGGGTCTCCGCCGCCGCAAATATAATGTGCAGCACATCGTTCCCCCCGATAGATACCACCACCGCATCGCTGTCGGCCAGGTCAGCATCTATCTCACCGCTGTTTATCTTGTCAATAAGGTCCTGGGAAGTATCGCCCGATACCGCATCGTTTATCATGGTGTGCCCGCATTCTTCCGCCAGCAGCTCAGTGTAGTCGCCCCCGAGGATATTTGCATAGGACTCGCAGTTGTAGAGGTCTTTTTTGTCATACCCCTCCAGGCCGTAGCCCGCAGCTATGGAGTCGCCCAGAAAAACCAGCTTGGGCGGCACGGGAACGTTCCGTTCCTCCTCTACCATTTCCCTGTATGTAAGACTGCATGAGGTCATGCTCACCGCCATGATACCTGCCATGGCAAAAGCCGCCAGCCTCCTGAACATAGAAAGCACTCCCTTTCTTATTTTCCTTTCGTTATGGCCGTCCTGATAGCCCTCAGCTCATCAGGCTTCAGCTCACGGTACTCCCCGGGCTTGAGCATACCCAGCCTCAGTGGCCCAACAGCTGTGCGCTTGAGCCTTGCTACCTCCAGCCCCACAGCCTCGCACATCTTTCTTATCTGCCTGTTTCTGCCCTCGTGAATGGTCATCTGCAGCACCACTCTGCCGGGCTGCTTATCCAGTACCACCACCGAGCATTCTGCGGTCATGCGCCCGTCTATCTCCACGCCCGAAGCCAGCTTCACCAGCTGCTCATCGCTGATATCAGGCCTTACCGTCACACGGTAGGTCTTGGCAACGTGCTTTGAGGGGTGCATTATGTCGTTGGCAAAAGCACCGTCATTGGTCAGCAGCAGCAGCCCCTCGGAATTCTTGTCGAGCCTGCCCACAGGGTACACCCTCTCAGGAATGCCCTTGATAAGGTCGGTAACGCACTTGCGGTCAAGCTCATCGTTCATGGTGGTCACATAGCCCCTGGGCTTGTGCAGCATGATGTAGTACAAAGTCCTCTTTCTGGGAGGCTCCAGCTTTATGCCGTCCACCACTATCAGGTCTTTCCCCGGCAGTGCCTTATCCCCCAGGGTGCAGGGGTGTCCGTTCACCGTCACCTTTCCTGCCGCTATATATTCCTCAGCCTTTCTCCGCGAGCAGAACCCGCTTTCGGCTATTATCTTCTGTATCCTTACCTTTTCCATCTTTACTCCTCACTTAACTTTACGTCCCGTTTTTCGGGATATCCCTGCCCCTGCACCCGTTTGTTCAGGCGCAGAGCTTTCTCAGTATGCACCGCCATATCTCTTCAGGCAGATCTCTCCTGCCCAAGACCTCAGCAGCATCTTCCGCCGCCGTGATGTCCCGCCTGCCCAGCACCCTGCCGTCCAGGATATACTCTACCTCGCCCACAGCCTCGCCCTTTTCCACAGGGGCATACACAAACTGCGGCAGATATACCCTGCTCTCAACACGGGCTGCGCCCTCAGGGGTCAGCACCGCCACCATGTCGGGCACCCTGCATTCCAGTTTACGTCCGTCAGCCAGCTTCACCGAAGCCGCACTGTCCTCCGCCGAAAGCCTTACCTGCTCCACCTTTGAGAACCCGTAGTCGAACATCTCCATGTGGTCCCGCCAGTCATCAGGGTCGTTCAGCGTCACGCAGATAAGCTCGCAGCCCTCCCTCATGCATGAGGACACAAGGCATCTTCTTGCCTTGTCCGTAAAGCCTGTCTTTATCCCCGTGATACCGCTGTTTTTCAGCAGCTTGTTGGTGTTCGTCAGCCACCTGTCATAGGGCGGGTCCCCGAAGTTCACCTTTACCCGCTGCAGGCTGCATATCTCACGGAAGTCTTCATTCTTCATAGCCTCCGCCGCCAGCTTTGCCATGTCCCGTGCAGTGGAATAATGGTCATCACAGTAGTCGTCCAGCCCCGAGGGCGTAACGAAATGGGTGTCATACAGACCCATCTGCCCGGCCCGCCTGTTCATCATTTCCACAAAGCGCTCCACACTGCCTGCCACCCGCACAGCCGCCCCGTTGGCAGCATCGTTGCCGCTGGGCAGCAGCATACCGCAGGCCAGATCTCTCAGGGATACCATATCCCCCTCCTGCAGCCCCATGGAACTTCCTTCCACTTTTATGGCCTCGCTGTCCACCACAAATTTCTCGTCCAGCCCCTCCTGTTCAAGAACTATCAGCGCAGACATTATCTTCGTGGTGCTGGCCATGGGCAGCCTGTCATCAGCATTTCTTTCGTACAGAACTTCCCCTGTATCGCCATTGTAAACTATAGCCGCCCTTGCAGATATCATCTGCAGTTCATCAGCACTTGCATTTATCCTGCTGATAGAGAATATCAGCAGCATAGCGAACACAGCAGCGCCCGCAAAAAATCTCAGCCTGTCAAGCCGCATAAACAACACTCCCAAACATCATCGTTGGGAATAGTATATGCAAAAGCCTCAGAAAGATTTGTGGAAAAATCTGAAAAAATTGCAAAGCCTGCTGTGAACTTAGATTTCTGAGACCTTTCCTCAGTCATCAAGATCAGCGTAGTCGTCTTCCTCTTCATCGCCGCCCTTGTTCTTCTTGCCGTCGATGAACGAGGTTATCTTATCCAGCACAGTGGGCACCATATCAACGATAGCATTGCCCTGAGGTGCGTTGGAGGTTATCTGCAGCAGCTTTACCTCACCCTTGTATATAGCGATGAATGCCATAGGTGTAATGGTAACTCCGCCGCCCGAACCGCCGCCGAAGGTGTCCTTGGTGCTTTTTGTAGGCAGGTCTGAACCGCCCGATGCAAAACCTATGCTCACCTTTGATACAGGGATAATGGTGGTGCCGTCCCCTGTAACTATGGGCTTGCCCACTATAGCCTCGCCGTCAGCCAGTTCTCTTACCTTGGTCATGGCAGTGTTTACCAGTGCTTCTATCTTTGTGCTTTCGTTCATTTTCAACAACCTTTCTCTGTATGGTCTATTCTTCTGTCAGAAGCTCCGCTTTCTCAGCCTGCTTCTTTTTAGCTTCTTTCTCCTTGCGTTTGCGCTTCCGCCACTGCCTGAACTTGTAGGGGATAAATATCTTCCCGCAGCACCACAGTAAGCAGAAAGCTATGGCGATGACAGTGCTTGGCCTTACCCGCACCGTGGCTTCGCCCTCTGCGTCCAGCCGCTTTTCGTTGAACAGGCAGTTCACATTGGCCTCCTTCACCTTAAGGGTGAATATCATAGCCAGTACGTTCAGCCCATTGAACAGTGCCGCCTGCAGCTTCCCGTAGAAAGTTGCGCTCTCCGCCGCATCTTCCTTGCCCGTGTCGATGTTTATCTTCACGTCCTCTATGCGTATGGCTTTCAGCAGTTTCTTGGTGTACTTCCAGGCAGGGGGTATATAGGGCTTTATAAACTCCCACTTGCGTTTGAGTTCATCTATCTTGCCCTTAAGCTTTCCGCCGCCCTCTTCCTTGTCTTTCTTCTTGTCTTCTTTTTTGTCGGACTTGTCCTTCTTTTTCAGGAACTTCCTGCCCTTTTTCTTCGGCGGCTTTTCTTCTGCCGCAGGCTCATCGGGCTTGTCCTCCGCCGCAGTTTCTTCCTCTGCCGCGGTATCTTCCGTGGCAACAGCCTCGGGCTTTTCCTCCGCCGCAGCCTCCTGCACCGAAACTTCGCCCTCAGTATCCTCATAGGTATCCGCTGGAAGTTCCGTTTCCTCCGTCAGGTCGTCCTCAAAGTCCTCTTCCTTTTCTTTCCTGCGCTTTTTCTTCTTTTCCTTTTCAGGCTTCGGCTTTCGGGGATAAAGTGTGAAAAACAGGTACTTCGCCTTTATGACGAACTCTCCCCCCGTTCCGCCCTTGACATATATCGTCAGGGAAAAATGCAGCAGGATAACGATGACAAGTATTATTATCAGCAATATTTTTAAAACTATCGTTGCTATCACCGCCCGCTTACAGTCTTCTTCTCGTTCTTCTCAGCGGAAAGCTCATATCGCTCCCGCAGTCAGTTCTCAGGCTCATCATCAGCCTGCTCTTCCAGTATGTCATCTATCGTGACCTGACCGCTCTGCTCAGGCAGGGGCGGCAGATCCTTTATGCTCGATAACCTGAATGCCCTCAGGAAATTTTCCGTGGTCTTGTAGGCTATGGGTCTCCCGGGAAGATCCAGCCTGCCCGCCTCAGCCAGCAAGCCCTTTTCCACCAGCGAGTTCACCACTCCCGATGAATCCACCCCGCGCACGCTCTCCACGAAAGCCTTTGTCACAGGCTGGTTGTAGGCCACTATGGTCAGTGCCTCCATGGCCGCAGGTGACAGCGCCGAGCTGCGTTTTATCTCCAGCACAGCCTTTATCTGCGCCGCATAGTCCTCCTTGGTGGCCAGCTGCAAAGCGCTGTCCAGCCGCAGAAGCTCAATGCCGCTGCCCTCAGCATATTTTTCGTCAAGCCTTGCCGCCGCTTCCTCCAGGGAAGTTATATCGGTGTCCAGCGCCTGGCACAGACGCTTCATCTCCACCGCCTCCCCCGAAGCGAACAGCACAGCCTCAAGTATATTTGCAAGTTCGTTAGTTTCCATATACAAAGCCCTATCTTACCCTGAGCCTGCCCAGTGCCCAGCACTGTTTTCCCCAGTAGTACTGCCCCGCAAAGAAGTTCGGCCTTACAGGGTAAGGGGAGCAGTTCTCATCTATGCGTGCTTCCTCCTCATCAGAGATCTCAGCCTTACTGTAAGAAGATACCCTTCTCTCATCTTCGGCCAGTAAGATCTCCGTTTCAAACTCTTCACGTTCGATACCGCCGTTGTCCATATCCACCGTTCTTTCCTCCTCACTGCCCTGCCCATGTACCTCATCAGCAGAACTGTTTCTATCCTCACCGACGTCCTCTGCGTCTTTGACAGCTTTGCTCTCCTCGGCTTTCAGAACTTCGCCGCCGACCTCAGCCCCCGCCTCAACAGGCTTTTCGCCCTCCGCAGGCACCGCCCCGACAGCTTCGCTCTCCTCGGCTTTCAAAGCTTCACCGCCGACCTCAGCCCCCGCCTCAACAGGCTTTCCGCCCTCTGCAGGCACCTCACCGACAGCTTCGCTCTCCTCGGCTTTCAGAACTTCACCGCCGACCTCAGCCCCCGCCTCAACAGGCTTTTCACCCTCCGCAGGCACCGCCGCAGCTTCATCATCGCTTTCTATCTTCCCCTCCGAAACTATCCTCTGCAGTTCGGGGGAAAGCTCTATCCTCAGCACAGGCAGATTGCCCCGCTGCTTGGTCTCACTCTTGTATACCGTCCTCTCAGTTCGTTCGGAAAGCCTGTAGGGCGGCAGGATAAGCTCGTCCTCCCGCTCCTCAGGCTCCGCATAACATGGATTTTCCTCGTCAAAAGCCTGCTCAGCCCTTTCCTCTGCGGGGATCTCCTCCGCCGTCACACCTACCCCGTCAGGGGCAGCATTTGCCTCGGCAGCAGCTTCCTGCGCCTCCTGCTCAGCCTTGTCAAAATCGGACTCTATCCGCTTCTTCTTCGCCGCCGAGTTCATGTACACACGGGTGTTGTCATCGTTCAGGAATATCCTGCCCGACTTGGTCAGCTCCAGCACCGCCAGAAAGACCGCCACCCTCTCGCTCTTGTCAGCGCACCCGTCATACATACTGTCCAGGAAGCATTCTCCCTTGGTTATCAGCATTTTCAGAACGTGTATTATCTTCGAGGTCACTGACACTATCCTATGGGAGATTATGGGCTTGAACATATCCGCTTTCAGGGGCTTGCTCTTGCGGGCCTTCTCGCTCATGCCGAGATAAGCCTCCAGCAGCTCCTCAGGCTCCCTCTCTCCCGTAAAGGTCTTGTCCACAGGCAGCTTCACAGGCTCCCTGACAAATATGTTCCCTCCCGAATACTGCTCTTTCAGCCTTTGCGCAGCCATTTTGCAGAGGGAGTATTCTATCAGGCTCCCCTGAAGTTCCTTTTTCAGCTCCTCGCCCTCGTTGTCCTTGGGCAGCAGCGATACCGTCTTTATATATATGAGCCTTGCAGCCATTTCCAGGAAATCCGCTGCGTCCTCATAATCCTCTTCTTCCAGCCCCGCCATGTATTCCAGGTACTGCTCCAGCAGCACAGCTATCTCTATATCGTAGATGTTCAGCTTGTGCTTGTTTATCAGGTGCAGCAGCAGGTCCAGGGGACCCTCGAACATATCCAGCTTGAAACTAGCAGTTGACATAGCCGCCCCTTACCTGAATACCGAGTTGACTATGGGGTCTACCCAGAAGGTCAGCTTGTCAAATACCCAGTAAATGCCGTTTTCTACCCAGCTCACAGGTCCGTTGAGGATATCGCTGAAGGTCAGCAGACCCAGTACTATTATAGTCATCTGGAACTGATACCTGTCCAGCTTTGCACCTATCCTCTCAGGCAGGAAGTACGAGAATATCTTCTGCCCGTCCAGAGGTGCCACAGGTATCAGGTTGAACACTGCCAGACCAATGTTTATCATGATGAAATAGCGGCATATCAGCACCAGCCAGTTCAGTGCATCGTTCATGCTGGAAAAATATGCCCCTATCAGGAACTTGCACACTATGGTGGCCAGCAGCGCCATTATCAGGTTGGATATGGGTCCTGCCGCCGCAGTTATGGCCATGCCGCCCCTCAGGGTGTGCTTGCGGTCGAACCTTATGGGGTTTACCTGCACAGGCTTGCCCCAGCCAAATCCGCACAGCAGTATGCCTATACTGCCTAGGGGGTCAAGGTGCGCCAGCGGGTTAAGGGTCAGCCTGCCCTGATTGCGTGGGGTGTCATCCCCCAGCTTTGTGGCCGCCCAGGCATGGGCAAACTCATGCACAGGTATGCACATGAAAAGTATTATCAGCCTTGAACCGTATTTCAGTAAAAATTCTATTCCCATGGTCTTTCCTCACTTTTTGCTTACTGTCCCCGTCCTTATTATCGGCAGGGAGCCTCTTAACGATACAGACAGCCCTTAGTCCGTCCGCAAATAAACATATACACTTATTATTATACTACATCTACAAGAATATTTCAAGTGCAAAGGGCGCCTTTTTGTCATTTTTCATCAAATACGGCTTTTTTTAAATTTTTTGTGAAAAGGGCTTGCAATTTTCTGAGAGATGTGTTATAATACTCTAGTATCATGCGATTAGATTTAAGCTGTCGGCTTAGATCGGTCAGCTTAAATTTCAGGTAAAGGAGGTGCGCACCGATATGGCAAAGTGCGAAGTTTGCGGAAAGGGTGTTACTTTCGGAATCAAGGTATCTCACTCCCACAGAAGGACCAACAGAAGCTGGAAGCCCAATGTAAAGAGAGTTAAGGCCGTTGTTAACGGTACTCCTACACACGTTTATGTTTGCTCAAGATGTCTGCGTTCGGGCAAGGTTGAGAGAGCATAATTCGTCGTATACGACATCGAAAAGCGCACTTTCGGGTGCGCCTTTTTTGTGCCCCGAAAAAACGTTATCAACACAAACGGCACATCTGTCCTGTAATGCAGATGTGCCGTTTTTTCACTTTATCACAGCGGTATGTGCGTCCGCCGCTTTCCCGGCTCGGGCGGCGTGAAGAACTCAGCTGCGCTGTCCTCCCCGAACTTCGCCTCAACACTGTTCTCAAAGCCCTGCTCGGTCTTGTTTATCATGTCGTAGAAGATTATGGCGTTGGAGATATCTATTATCTCCTCAGCATAGCTTGCATAGGACTGAATGTAAGCATCGTCCACTACCACGTCATCAATGTGCATATCGCACTGCGCCTGGCTGTAAACAGGATCCTCCCCGAACTTGAATATGCCGTGTATGCCCTCGCTGTATATGGGGTTGGGGGTGTCCTTGTATACCTGGTTGCAGGAAGCCTTCACCATAACGTTCTCGTAGTCCGCCAGGTCAAAGTACATGGCCTTCTGGCTGTCGTAGTATACCGTATCGGTGATGAAGTTCCCGTTGGGGAATATTACCGCATTCTCCGCATCATCAGTAAAGGAGAATATATCGTGTCCCAGAGCGTACTTGTTCTCAAAGCCCAGCATATTGCCCAGCGTAGGCTGAACATCGTACATACCCATTACCTGCTTTATCTCCCTGGGCTCGTATTCGCCGCCCTTCGACCAGATTATGAAAGGTGTCTTGCGGTTGATATTGTAGTAGAAATCGTCCACGGGTATGTAACCCTCGTCGTCCTCTGTCAGCACCGTATCAGTGAAAGGATCATAGTTCAGATACCTCTCGTACTCCGCAGGCTTTATCTTTGCATCGTGGTCGCCGTACAGCACGAATACCGTGTTGTCCAGCAGACCCTCCCTGTCAAGGTCTGTCAAAAACTGCCCCAGCGCCTCATCAGCATAGTGTACCGACTTGAAGTAGCTGCCCAGCTTGGTGCCCTGCAGGAAAGGTGCCGATACATCTTCGTACAGCCCCGTTTCGCTGTTGTACCTCTTGTAGCGGAAGGTAACGTCCAGGTCGCTGACCCTCTCTATATCCGTAAAGGGTGTGTGGTTTGTAAGCATGAGGAAAGCACCGTACCAGTTCTCGTTCTCCTCATCTATAGCCTTGACCTTGGGCACTGCCTGACGGAAGAAACTCTTGTCCGAAAGACCCAGCCCTATGGTCTCATCAATTACAAAATCCTCAGAATAATTGAAGAACTTGTCATATCCCAGGGATCTGTGCAGATTGAGCCTGTTCCAGTAGGAACCGTTGTTGCCGTGCATACTGTAGATGTAGTAGCCCTTCTCCTTGAGCATCTTCTGGGTGGTGGTGTAATCCCTGTCCCAGTAGTTTATTGCTACCGTGCCGCTCGATGCAGGCATCAGCGAGGTCGCAAAGGTGAACTCCGAGTCCGAGCTTGTGCCCACGCTTTCCTGCGCATAGAAGTTCGAGAAGTACAATCCCTCTCTTGCCAGCCTGTTCAGGTTGGGTGTCAGCTCCTCACCATTTATATAGGTGTCCATGCAGAACTGCTGCATACTCTCGCAGTGTATGACAATAACGTTCTTGCCCTCAAAAATGCCCGTGTATTCGTTGTTGGCCTCAGGTGCGACTTCCTCTGTCAGTTCTTCCTTTTCATCGTAGAACTCATCGAAAGCCTCTTTCTTCTCCTCGTAGCCGAACATCATGTTGATCTTCGAGTAAGCGCTCGATACCGCATCGGAGGTCTGGTAGGTGTACATACCGAAAGTTCCCAGCACATACTCCCTGTTCCACTGCTTCTGCAAACGTGAATAATCCGTGCCCGTCAGGGTAGAGGCAAATATGCCCATAAGCACCAGTCCGCAAACCGCCGTAAACCCGAAGCTCCTGCCCCGCTTCTGCTTCTGCTTGGCCTCACTGCCGTATTCGCGGGTCTTCTTTTTGCAGAAGTGGTATGTAACTATCAGCGCAGGTATGGACCACAGGAATATAAGATCCTTGGGCTCCAATATATTCTTTATTACCGCATCCATTACCCCGGGCAGCTGCGAGCCCGTGGACAGCATGGAAAACGACATGAACGACTTGTAATTTGAATAGTATACCGAGTTGCCTGCCACAAGTATGGTGTTTATGACGTTTACCGTCATAAAATACCGAAATCTCCCTTTCAGCGTTTTAAAACAGAAAGAAAATGCCGCCATCAGCAGACAGGCAGCTGTATCAGCCATAAGGGGCTTTACCTGATTGTAGGCGAACTTAACGGTGAAGACCCTCAGCAGAAAGCCGTTTATCACCGAGATACCCACAAATACCAGCAGCATGGGGTTTTCCCCGTAGAAATTTCTAAGCTTGCCGCCCAGCTTCTTAAAGAACTTTATCATTCCATATCTCCTTCTTGTACGAAACAGATCGTTGATCTTCATTATCGTGAATACTATTTTAATCCGATTTGTAACAATTGTCAAGAATAGTGCCTGATTTTCAGCGTTTTACACAATAGTTCATTCTGTCTTTCTTTAAAGCTCCGTACTGTGCGCACAAAGCCCCGTACAGATACATTTTATCACATTATGTACGATTGTCAACGGTTTTCGCCCATATTTCAGCTTCTTATCACACAGAAAAGTTTACCTCCGCCCAACCGTACAAGTTTATTCTATGACCGCATTTTGTATTTATGCAAAATATTCAAGTTGACCCACCGCACTGAAATAATTATATAGAATTCTCCGAAAATTTTTCCCGCTTTACGAAAACAGTTGATTTCTTTAGTAAAATCATTTATAATAAACTTGTTTGCGACGTGGAAACGCCCCAAGCATAAGGTTTGCGGGGCAGAAATGAGGTATACATGATTAAGCTGATAGCCACCGATCTTGACGGAACAATGCTTGATGACAGCAAGCGTCTGCCCGAAAATTTCGACAAGGTCTTACAGGATCTGAACAGCAGGCACATACGCTTTGCGGTGTCCAGCGGAAGAAGCTTCTGTACATTAAAAAAGCAGTTTGACCGTTATGTAGACGACCTGATATTCATATGCGACAACGGCGCCTATGTGTATGACAAAGGTGAGGTCGTGTCCATGTCAGTACTGCCCGAGGACGCGGTGCGCAGCATAATACGCTGCTGCCAGAAAATGGGGCTCATCATACTGCTCTGCGGAAAGCACGGCACCTGGCACAATGCCACCGATGAAGCCACCCTGGGCGAGATACGCAAATACTACCTCAACGAGCAGCACCTTGATGAGCTGTCCTCCTTTGACGATGACATCTTCAAAGTTGCAGTTTTTGAGAGGGGCGGCAGCATAGAGAACACAGCATACCCCAGGCTCAGCGCAAAATACGGCGACTATTTCAACGTTCAGCTTTCAGGGGACCGCTGGGTAGACATCATGACAAAGGGCACCACCAAGGGTTCGGCGCTGCATAAAATGCAGAACAGACTTGGTGTTGATTACGGCGAGACCATGTCCTTCGGGGACTACCTCAACGATATAGAAATGCTTGAAAATTCCTACTATAGCTTTTCCATGGAGAATTCACATTCACTGGTAAAGAAAGCAGCTAACTTCTCCACAGGCTCCAATAACGACAATAGTGTTATGAAAGAAATAATAAAGCTCTGCCTGGAGCAGTAAGCTGACACAGCGTAAACTGCCAAAAAAAGCAGGCGATAACAGATATCCGAGCGTGGACTGACCGCAGTCCGCGCTTTTTTTGTACCCAAAACGGCAGCCCGCTTCGTTTCCCCGCATTCTCCGCCGCCCGAACGTTTATCTCCTATTTTGCTATTGCAAATTTCCCGCGGATATGCTATAATCTTCTTGTATGCGGGCATATGGCCCGTTGGGTGTAAATCTGGAATATCAAAGGAGTATGGTTATGAACGGAGGTATCTCTAAAAAGATCATCGCAGGGTTCGTCGCTATGGGCGCTGTCATCATCGCCCTCATAGTCGCCCTGGTGGTCACTAATCTCGGCAAAGGCAGCAAGGCCGAAAAAGATGTCGATTCTAAATCAAAAACCGTTTCCTCTCAGGCCGATAATGAAAGCAAGCCCGATGAGGACAAGGACGATGAGTCAGAAGAAGGCTCTCAGGAAGAAGACCCCGAAGAGGAGGAAGAGGAAGACTCCGAGCCCGAGGAAGACTCTGAACCCGAGGAGGAAGAAGACGACTCCGACGATGACGCAGCCGACACCAAGGCCGAAGGCTATGTCTTCACCTGGTCCTCAGGCAACGGCTGGGAAGACGGCGATAAGCAGATGTGCGGCCTCGAAATGGGCATCACCAATAACTCAGATGAAGTTGTCAACGGCTGGAAGCTTGAGCTTGAAGTGGAAGACCTCAAGTCCTGCGACGGCTGGAACGGTACCTTCAAGGTAAAGGGCAACACCCTTACTATCACCAATGCCGATTACAACGGCGATATCTCCAAGGGCGGCAGCGTTAACTGCGGCTGCAACATCGGTACAGGCAGCAAGCTGAATATAAAATCAGCCAAGCTCAACGGTACCGAGTGTACTATTATAAAGGGAAAAGTCAGCCAGAACAACAATAACAACGATGACCAGAACAAGAAAAAGGACGTCGATGTGGACAAGCTGCTCAAACGCACCAAAAATGCCGAGCAGGGCGATGACTGGCTGCATACCGACGGCAACAAGATACTCGACAAGGACGGCAAACAGGTCTGGCTGACGGGTGTCAACTGGTTCGGTTACAACACAGGCACAAATACCTTTGACGGCCTTTGGAACAGCGAGCTGGAGCCCTCTGTTAAGGCTATTGCAGACCACGGCTTTAATCTTATAAGAGTTCCCATGAGCGCCGAGCTGATAAATCAGTGGGCTGACGGTGATTATCCCCAGTCCAACTACAACAATGCCTACAACGAAGAACTCAACTCCATGAATTCACTGGAGATATTCGATTATTTCCTTAAACTGGCAGAAGAAAACGGCATGAAAGTAATGCCCGATATCCATTCCGCCGAGACCGATGCCGCAGGCCACAACGCAAACCTGTGGTATACCGACAGGGTCAGCGCCAAGGAATATTACGCTGCCCTTGAATGGATGGCTGACCGTTACAAGGATAACGACACTATCATCGCCTTTGACCTGAAAAACGAGCCCCACGGCAAACCCAACGAGGGCGACAAGGCAGCTGTCTGGAACGACAGCAAGTCTGACAACAACTGGAAGTATGTGGCAGAAACTGCCGCCAAGAAAGTTCTTGCCAAGAACCCCAATGTTCTTATAATGGTAGAGGGTATCGAGATATATCCCAAAAACACCAAGAAAAATTCCGACTACAGCTCTCAGGATAACGGCGACTACTACTTCAACTGGTGGGGCGGCAACCTCCGCGGTGTCAAGGACTACCCCATAGACCTGGGCGAATATCAGGACAAGCTGGTGTACTCTCCCCACGACTACGGCCCCACTGTTTATCAGCAGCCCTGGTTCGAGGGTGACTACGACTTCGACAGCCTGATGAAAGACTGCTGGCAGGATAACTGGTTCTATATCCACAAGAACAAGACAGCTCCCCTGCTCATCGGCGAATGGGGCGGCTTCATGACCGAGCCCAACATCACCTGGATGACCTATATGCGCAAGCTGATAAAGGATAACCACCTCAACCACACCTTCTGGTGCTTCAATGCCAATTCGGGCGACACAGGCGGACTTGTCCTGGACGACTTCAAAACCTGGGACGATGAAAAGTATGATTTCGTCAAGGAAGTCCTCTGGCAGGAGGACGGGAAGTTCGTCGGCCTTGACCATAAGATAGCCCTGGGCGAAAACGGCATCTCCCTTTCAAAAGCCAAGGGCCTGTAAAGCATTTTACGCGGGCTGCACTGCGCAGCCCGCGTTTTTTCGCCCTTATCTCATTTGATTTTTGTACAATATCTTCAATAGTTTTCAAAATCTTGAAAAAGCTGACAGCGTATTTTACAAAGCTGCACTTCCTGAAATTTTTTTTGAAAAAACCCTTGACAAACGAGGGGAGATAGTGTATAATAGATACTGTTGTGAGGGACAAGTGAGTACTTCACAGAAAGAACATGGGGGTTTAGCTCAGCTGGGAGAGCATCTGCCTTACAAGCAGAGGGTCACAGGTTCGAGCCCTGTAGTCCCCATCAGTCAGTAAAGTGTGCAGAGTAATATCTGCACACGATCTTTCTGACACGGCCCGGTAGTTCAGTTGGTTAGAACGCCGCCCTGTCACGGCGGAGGTCGTGAGTTCGAGTCTCATCCGGGTCGCTTACATATGCTTCTGTAGCTCAGTCGGTAGAGCAGGGGACTGAAAATCCCCGTGTCGGTGGTTCAATTCCACTCGGAAGCACCATTTTTGCGGATTTAGCTCATCTGGTAGAGCGCCACCTTGCCAAGGTGGAGGTAGCGAGTTCGAGCCTCGTAATCCGCTCTCATCGCCCTGATACTTTGTGTCGGGGCGAATTTACAATGCGGGTTTATTTCAACGTCAGAATGCCTTTCTTCCTGAGAGGAGATACTTGTTTAACTCAAGTGACCCGCTCCAACGATGTGCCGACAGATGGTTCGGCACATTTTAATATGCGGATTTAGCTCATCCGGTAGAGCGCCACCTTCCCAAGGTGGATGTGGCGAGTTCGAGTCTCGTAATCCGCTTGCAGAAAGCACTCCTTGAAAGAGGGGTGCTTTTTTTGCGTAAAAAAGCACCGCCACAGCAGTGCTGTATATTATTTTTCTATGATGTTCCTGCTGCCGCACCTGGGGCATACCAGCATTTGCCTGCCGCGGCCCTCATAGGGTACCAGCTCCTGCCCGCAGCTGCATCGGTAGACCTTCCTGCTGCCCAGCACATTGGCCTGCTGCTCAGCCTTGCGGGATCGCTTGCCGTCATTCCCGTTCTTCCCCGTCACCCTGTTAAGCCAGTTGGTGAAGCGCAGGTTCTCATTTTCACGCCTGCGTATGTCCTTTGAAAATACACGGCTTAAGTTCAGCAGCATACCAAACAGCGCCATGGCTACCACCGCCCCCGAATCGATGTGGGGCACTCTCCAAAGCACCGTGTAGCCCAGTACGGCCGCCAGCACGCATATCCCCGTTATCACAAAAAACAGCCTGTCAAAGCCGTAATAGTCCTTCATGAATTTTGGCTTTTTCATAAATTTCTCCTTGCCCTTTTGTACTATATGTCATATATTCAAACATTCTACCATATTAATATTGAATTAATTTATATTTCTGATTAACATTTAAATAAAATTTCCTCTCAGAATGCCCCGCTTTTATCTATTTGTAAAAAAATGTCCCACGCAGTCGAAAATAACCTTGACAATCAGGGGAATGTTTGTTATGATATATAATAGTGAATTATACAAGTGTGAACTTTTTTGTACCAAACAAACGAAGAAAGGAAATTGATGATCGATGGACGTTCCCGAACAAGGGTGCATAGGTGCGGCGGCGCTGGTGCTTTGCGGTCTGCTGACAGCATTTTTTTATGCCTGCGAGTGTGCCGCTATCGAAACAGGCGAGCCAAGACTAAAAAAGCTGGCGGAAACAGATAAGCGGGCTGCTGCCCTGCAAAAACTCACCGACAGCCAGAGCAGATTTCTCGACCTTAACCTTACCGCCCGCGCAGCGCTCATAGCTTTGCAGACAGCCTGCGCTTTCATGTGGTTCTTCCCTCCGCTGAAAAATTTCCTTTCAGACCTTACGGGCGGCGCAGCGCTGGCAGGGGGCATTCTGTCAGCGGTCATCATATTGCTGCTGCTGACCCTCTGGATAAGCACCATCTGTATCGGCGTACCAAAAAAGCTCTGCACTACAGGCAAAGCAGGGGAAGGCTTTCTGCTTAAGTCCGCAGGCATTTACCGCTGCTGGCTCACGCTTTTTATCCCCCTTGAAGCTGTCAGTAGTCTGCTCACAAAGGCTCTCCTCCGCCTTTTCGGCGTGAAGGACCTGAGCGCAGGCGAAGCCGTCACCGAGGAAGAGATACTCATGATGGTGGACGCAGGCAACGAGTCGGGCGGTATCGAGGAAAGTCAGGCGGAGATGATAAGCAATATCTTCGAGTTCGATGATACAGAGATAGGCGAGGTCATGACCCACCGCACCGAAATGGCTGCCATTGAGGAAAATGCCCCTATCCGTGAAGCGGTGGAGCTTGCCATAGAAAGCGGCTTCTCCCGCATACCCGTGTATAAGGACAGCATAGATGATATACAAGGTGTCATCTACGCCAAGGACCTGCTTACCCTGGTGTTCCACGAGAGCGCCGAGGACAGGACAGTCAAGGATTTCATGCGTGAGGTCGTATATACCCCCGCCAGCCGCAAGTGTGGCGAGCTTTTTAAAGAGCTTACCGGGCGCAAGGTGCAGATGGCCGTGGCTATAGATGAATACGGCGGCACCGCAGGTGTGGTCACGCTGGAAGACCTTATAGAAACTATCGTCGGCAATATAGAAGATGAATACGACGACGAAACAGAGGAAATAACTAAGATATCCGACGGGGTATTTGAAATGGAAGGCAATGCCGATTATGAAGACGCCATGGAGGCGCTGGGCAAGGAGCCCGAGGAGGACTCCCCTTTCGAGACCATAGGCGCTATGGTCATAGAACTGCTGGGGCATATACCCGATGACGGCGAGCGCCCCACAGTAAAATGGGAAAACGTTAAATTCAGTGTAATTGAGGCAGAGGACAGAAAAATAGGAAGGATCCGTGCAGAGCTTTGCTGATGTGGTGAGCAGAGCGCACAAGGGAGTGGTTTCTTTTGGCTAAGAAGTTAGGTGCAGCTTTAATGGCGCTTGCGCTGCTTTTGGCGGCGGCAGGCGGCGGTTACTATGCCTATAAGGCGCTTGAAAAAGACAGAACACTGGTGTCAAGCTCCGATGAGGGCACCGTGGTAACACGTAAAAGCAAGGTCGTCGTGCCCAGCGGCGGCAGTGAGATAGTGGTGGAGGAAGATGTCTCCGCCGAGGACGAGGCGGAGATCCCCATAAGCGACGAAGAAGCCGCCGAGGTAGAGCTTCCCTTTGCAGTTGATTATTTCGCTGATGACCTTACCCCTGACGAGCAGATAATATGCCGCCAGATATATAAAGGTATGGTCGGGCGTGAAGAAAAAATAAATATCAAAAAAGATGTTATCGATTCCGAGGACGTCTGCCAGCTCATCGTCATGATAGTAACAGGCTCCCCCGAGATAGATTATGTCGACTCAGATTATTCCGTACAGGTAGATGCCAACGGCTGCGCTTCCGCAATTTTCATGAACTATACCCGCAGCGCCGAGGACTCCGAGATGCGCCGTACACTGACCCAGCAGGCCATTGACCGCATCTGTGCCGAGATAACGCCTAACTGGACGGATTTCCAGAAATTCAAGCTGGTACACGATGCATTGGTGAATAACTGCGTCTACTACGAGGCCGACAGCGACTGCTATACGGCCTACGGCTGCCTTGTAGGCGGAAATGCCGTCTGCGAGGGCTATTCAAAGGCGCTCATGCTGCTGTGTGACAGGGTGGATATCAACTGCCTGCCCGTTATAGGCCAGGGCCTTAACGAGGACGGCACCTCTCAGGGACATATCTGGAACAAGGTCATGCTCAACGGCCATTGGTATTCCACCGATGTAACCTGGGACGACCCCGTGTTCGACAGCGCCGAGAATTACCTGAGATATGACTACTTCTCCGTGACCGATGAGGAAATGGAGCGCAACCATATCGAAGATGAGAACAAGTATATTGCCGAGCCTGAGTGTACCTCCACCGAGCTTGACTACTACAGATACTACGGCTATTATGCCGAAAGCGCCGACGATGCCGAGCTGGCCTTCAGCCGTGCCATAAGGGACGCTATGGCGGGCGGCGAAGAGTACGCCAGGATAAAATGTGCCGACAGACAAGCCTTCGATGATACCCTTGACTGGGTCTTCGGTGACGGCGCAGGCAATACCGCCCTCTTCGAGATGATAAAGGACGGCGCCGAAAAGCATAAGGAATACGGCTATGACGAAACAGGCTACTCCGTCATAAATAATGCCATTACCTATAATATCTCTATCAGACTCAGGAAATGACCCTTAGTAAATTTGTCCGAAAAAGTGAAAAGTTAGTGAACATGGTTGAAATTTCGGGACAGATGTGGTATAATAAAATGTAACTTGAATTTTAGTCTATAACTGCCGCTTTACGGCATAGATAAGCGAAAGGAATGTTGACAAATGAGTTCTGTTTCCACAAGCAGAAAGTCGAGCGCGGGAAAGAACGTACTGGTGTTCTTCATCGTGTTCATAATATTGGAGATGCTGATAATCTTCGGCATAGGCAAGGTCTTCAAGAATAAGGACGTTACCCCGAGTATAATGGGCTACAGCCTGTTCATGACCAAGGAAGACCTGGTGCAGAACGGCTCCGACGGCGCAGTGGTAGCTGTTCCGAAGAACGTTCTGGTCATCGCCTCCGACGGCCTGCCCGATCCCAAGAGCAAGATAGGCTGCGCAATACTCTGTGAAAAGGTCGAGGGTGTAGGCGCAGGCGTGTTCTGGCTGGCAGATATGAATTCCGAAGAAGGCAAAAACGGCGTTGATTATACCGTCACCAACGGCACCCAGGGCTATGTTATCCACAGCAATCAGATAGTCGGTGTGTGCGCAAGCTACTTCGTTACCGCAGGTAAGGTCATAAGCTTCGTCACCCAGAAGTTCGGCATGATCTGCTGTGCAGTAGTTCCCCTGTTCCTGCTGGTTCTGATAGAACTGATAATCGCTATCGCAACTCATTCAAGCGGCGACGACGATGAGGACGACGATGAGGACGATGAGGACGAGGAAGAAGAGAAGAGCGTTGAGCTTGATGACTTCCTCTTCGGCGGACAGAATGAGGGCGAGCAGATAGCTAAGCGCAGAAAGAAGAAGCCTCTGTTTGAAGAGGAAGATGAAGATGAGGACGAGGAAGACGATTCAGATTTCAGACCTCAGCCCAAGAAGAAAACGAACCCACTCGATGAGTTTGATGCTCCCGTAAGCAAGAAGAAGCCCGCCCCCGTTCAGGAGGACGACTTCGATTTCCAGCCCAAGAGAAATGCAGCACCTCAGCCCGCTGCAGCTGCTCCCGTACAGGAAGAAGCTCCCGCAGCAACAGGCAGCCTGAGACTTCAGGACGATGAGGTCATGAGTAAGTACTACGAAAAGGCTTCCCAGCTGGTAGACGGTACTCCTGCAGCCGAGGAAACTCCTGCTCCCGCAGAAAGACCCGCAAGACGTCCCGACGGCGCAAGAAGACCCCGCAGAAGAAGACCTGCAGGCGCAGGCACAAAGGTATCTTCCGATACCTCACTGGAAGATCTGATGAAGCTCATGGAAGAAGAGCAGAACAAGCTCAAGAACCAGATGAAGTAATAAACCACAAAGCACATCTGCAAACCGCAGATGTGCCTTTTTTATGCCTCGGTATTGTCGCACAGCCCTCTCATAAGCCCCGTCCATAGCCGCCTGCACAGCCCCTAAAGCAAAAGAAAGCCGCCCACAGCAGGCGGCTTTCTTTGTACTGACTTGTCCCTCAAAAACTCCCCATAAAACCAGAAAAACCGAGGCAAGACCTCGGTTTTCCGGTAGGGTAAAAATGAAGGATATTTTTCGCATCAATTGCTTGCACACGATCAATGCGGAATATCTGGAAAGCTTAAATTATTCAGCGGTAGGCTCAGTCTGAATGTTCTCGTTAGCTTCCTTGATCAGGTAGTCAACTGCATTCTTGTTAGCCTCAACGCACTCAGTCCAAGACATAGCGCCGCCGCCTGTCAGTACGGTAGCCTGACGAACGTCCTGCATGGTAGCCTTCAGTTCCTCAGAAACACCTTCCTGGAAGTCATACAGAGGATGATCGTTACACAGAGCGATAACTTCATCTCTCATCTTCATCATGTCATCGTTCCACTTGTAGTCTTCGATGTGCTGCTTTCTGCCGATCTCATCAGCCTCGGACAGAGTAGCCATACGGCAGTTCATGTAAGCTGCGAAGCCCTCAGGGTTAGGAGCGTTCTTGCAGAGCAGATAGCCGTCAACTCTGGAAGTTACCCAGTAAGTATCACTGTCGTCCATTCTGGGCATAGGAACAAACATGATCTCACCTGCTTCAGCATCGCCGAATGCGCTTACTGACTCAGGAGTACCCTCAATGCCCCACAGACCAACAGGATAGAACAGAGTCTGATAAGTACCAACGCCCAGACCTGTTGTGCCGTCGCCTCTGATAGACCAGTTGTTGGACGCTCTGTCGAAGAATACGTCGTTCTTGCCCAGATCGTACATCAGCTGCTGTACCTTTGCTACCTGAGGATCATCCATATTGTTAACGAGCTTACCGTCTTCCAGACCGATCAGAGGAACGCCGCAGGTGTCGTTCAGAGCTGCTGCATACCACCAACCGTCAAGGCCGACCTTCTCTTCTTCCTGATTTGTGAACTCTATGCACATCTCAGAGAACTTGGACCATGTCCACTCATCGTTCCAGTACAGCTCAGCAGGATCGTCCAGACCGTTCTCTTCAATGGTCTTGGTGTTGTATACACATACATACTGAGGATAAGACTGGATACCTGCTACATAGTGACCGCCGTTGAATACGAAAGCGTCACAGGTAGCCTTAGCAGGAGCCCACAGATCGCTGTTGAGGTCAACATAATCATCGATAGGCTCGAACATTGCCTTGATAGCGCCCTTGGGGAAGCCGTCCATATCCATTGCGGAGAAGAAGTCAGGAGAATCGTTGGCCATTACCATCTTAGCCAGATCCTGATAACGGTTGTCCCAGGTGGTCTGTACATACTCGATCTCGCCGTCATATGTATCCCAGAACATCTGCAGGTCAGCACCTACTACACCGCCCTCGCTGGGGTTGATATCCCAGTGTGAGAGGAATCTGATCTTCTTGTTTGCCAGCTCGGTGGTGTCCAGCTTTTCCTTGGCAACTTCGTTTATCTTGTCCTTATCCTCGTCCGAGATCTGCTTAGCGTTTACAGAACTGCTCTTGGTGTCGTCGCTCGAGCTGTCACCGCAGGCTGCCATGCCTAAGCACATTGTCAGAGCAAACAGCCCTGCCATAACTCTTTTTGTCATTTTCATAATTAAATACCCTCCTTGGATTTTAAGCGTCTCATTATTTTCGTGCCGACGCCTGCAACACTACTATGCACATATTATTCTATCAGTTGTGCCGCAAAAAGTCAATTCGCTTTTATAACATTTTTGTCTGTACATTTTCGTTAAATCTGCCTAAACGGAACTTCATTTTGTAAACAGTTTGTCATAAAATAGCCAGTTATGTTACCATTTAAGGTGCTTCGCAGCCAAATGTGCGCCGGGAATGTTGTCCATATCACCGTATCCCGCTTGTAATATTATAAGGTTTTTCCCTCTCCTTTTCTTATCAATTATTGCGCCGCACAGACCGTTTATTGCGAATTTTGTCTGAATTAGTGATAATTTTAAGCTAATGTTCGCTATTTTTAGCAATAATTGCGCAAAATGTTTCGGCGAGAGCAAATTTTTGTATTGACTTTGAATTGGTAGCGTGGTATAATTTAAATGGTAAATTGGGATATGATAAATGCCAAGTCCACAAACGGAGATGATAGCATGATAAACAGCAGAAAGACCATTGCTGTATTTATAACTCAGGTCACAACAGGCTACCGCAGATCTTTCTGCCGCAACCTTAATATAACAGCTGAAAGGCTGGGGTATAACGTTGTATTTTTCAATTTCCTGGGTGTCATCGGCGGAAAGCACAGGGATTACGGAGATTATGAGTATAAGCTCATCGACGTTATCCCCTACGGCGAATTCGCAGGTATAATATTCGATGAAGAGTCTTTCACTGTTGAGAGTACATTGGAAAAGCTCGTGGCAAAAATAAAGGAACAGGCAAAATGCCCCGTCATCAGCGTAAGCAGCCTTATGGAGGATTTCTATAATATCTGCTTCGATGATTCTTCAGGTATCGAAAAGATAGTGCAGCACCTTTTTGAGGTACACGGCTGCCGCAGGATAGGCTTCATGTCGGGTCCCCTCTATCATAACCATGCCCGGGTCAGGCTAAAGGCCTTTAAAGAGGCTATGAAGAAATTCGGTCTGCCCGAGGAAGGCACAGGCATCTTTGAGGGCGACTTCTGGTTCAATAAGGGCGAGGAAGCAGCCGACTTCTTCCTTTCGGCTGAGCGTGAGCGTCCCGAGGCCATAGTGTGCGCCAACGACTATATGATGATGTCCCTGCTGAAAGCTTTCAAGAAAAGGGGCGTCCGTGTGCCCGAGGATATACTTCTCACAGGCTTTGACGGCACTGAGGAGGGACAGGAATTCATACCCAGGCTGACCACTGTCAACTACCAGCGCGATGAGATAGCCGAGATAGCTGTAAAACTCATCGACCGAATAAATAACGGCGAGGAATGCCCGAAGATAACCACCGTCCATGCCCAGGTGATACTTGGCAATACCTGCGGCTGCTGCGGCATTGATTATAAAAAGGAGGTCGAGAGGGTCAACCTCAGCACCGACCAGAACCGTACTATGAATTATTACCTGTGTGATGTCATAGCGTCCACATTAAAAATGAATATAGTCGAGTCCATGAAGGACCTTGAGCAGACGTTCTCAGACCACGCAGTAAACTTCGGCGGATACAGAAGCTTCTGCCTGATGACCTATGTGGACGATGACGGCAAGACCTCTGTTGAGCGAGGTATGGTGCAGCCCACCAAAAAGGTCTTCCCTGCCATGCTGGTAGACAGGTGGGGCGATTTCCGCGGCTATGAACGCAAACCCATAAGCACCGAGGAATTCCTGCCCACAACCAACAACGATGACCCCAAGATGATGTATGTCACAAGTATGCACTGCGGCGACAGATGCTTCGGTTACTCCGCCGTGACCATGACAGGGGCAGGGGTCTTCAATGAGTTTTATAATGTGTGGTTAGCCACCCTGGCGGTAGCGCTGGAATCTCTGCTGAGAAGCAATAATATCCAGGAACTTATCAGCGACCTTGAAGATACCAGTGTCCGTGACGGCCTGACGGGTCTTTATAACCGCCGCGGATTTGAAAGCCGTTCCGCCGAGGCTGCCCGTAAAATGCACCGCGATGAAATGGCCTGCGCCATGGTGATAGATATGGACGGCCTTAAAAAGATAAATGACCGGTACGGCCATGCCGAGGGCGACTTCGCTATCCGCAAGCTGGCCGAGTTCATCGGGCGAGGCTGCGCAGGCGGCAAGATAGCAGGCCGTACAGGCGGCGATGAGTTCTATATCTTCGTGCCCTGCTGCGATGAGGAGCAGATAGATAAATTCCATCGTTTCCTTGAAGCCGATATCAAGCGCTTCAACGAGTCGGGAGAAAAGCCCTACACTCTCGATGCCAGCTTCGGCGCCTGTCTCCACGAGATAGGTCCCGCCTGCGATGTTGAGGAGCTTATCAGGATAGCCGATGAGCGTATGTACGAAGCCAAGCAGCTGAAAAAACAGCGCCGCAGCGCAATAATGTAAAAATATCCCGCCGTCCTGTAAAAAACTTTCAGGACGGCTTTTTTCGGGCATACCAAAACCATTATGTCTGAAAAATAAATAAAAATCCACTAAATGACCCGCCCCCCATATGCACTTTACCTATCTTTTCCCCAAACCCTTGACTTTGCGCCGCCCTATGTGTTATCATGATATTTACAGTTGTTTACACTGTAAAACTTTTTTGAAAGGACGATCAACATGAAAGAAAGAAAAAACACGATCAGAAAAATCACAGTAGGCCTGGCAGCATTGGTCATGGCATTATCTATGGCAGGCTGCAGCAGCACCGAAACAGGTGATGCAGCCAGCGAAAAGGAGAAAACTACCACCACCACCGCCGCCGCCGAGACCGAAGCACCCGAAGAAGAAAAGGCTGAGTCTGAAACTGAGGAAGAGACCACCACGACCACCACAGCCCCCGCTGAGTCCGAGGCTGAAACTACCTCCGCCGATAAGAAGAGCGAGCCCGCTGTAACTTCCCTGCCCGATGACTTCGATGCGCAGATAGAATCCATGATAGCCAGCGCCGAAGCCGAGATACCCGATATCACCGCTTTTTCAGGCTTCGATATAGATACCTCAAAGTCGGGCGGCAAGACCACCACCGAGGCTGAAAAGACCACCGCCAAGACAGAGAACACCGCCAAGACAGAAGAATTTGAAACACCTATCCTGCCCGTCGAGACAGTAGATAACGAGCAGCAGTTCGTTTTCGAGGGCAAGACCTACGATAACGCCACATTCACTTCCCCGGGCGTGCCCATTCCCGCAGGCTGGAGCCAGAGCAGCACTTCCTCAGGCAACCAGTATGAGAATTCCGCTTACCCCGAGTGCTACCTGGTAGAGGGCAACAGCAAGGGTGCGCTGTACATCATAGCAAATGCCAAAAGCAGCGGAAAAACTTCCTTCCCCTCCCTGCAGCTGTATAAGGGACTGACCTGGGGCGCCACCGCCGATGATATCAAGGCAGCCTACGGCGAGCCTGCCAAGGAAAGCCACTCTGAGCAGTTCGGCACAGACCTGACCAACCTGTTCTACAACTCCGCTGACAATGCCCTGATAGTCTACGAGGTATCCTCTGACTGGGGTCTTATCGCAGTAAACTGCTTCGGCAAATAATATACGGCATATATCCACAGCATTTCCTGCTTTGCGGGAAATGCTGTTTTTTATACATACTTTCCCCGTCTGCCTGTCAATGTCAAAATTATTAACAAATATACTCTGTTCACCTTTATTTGATTAATTTATATAATTTTTATCATTCTCTTGACTTATGTCTATTTTTATTGTATAATATCACTATACAATTATTGTACACATTTCCAAAAGGCCTTAACAAGGCTATTATTTATTTGGAAAAATACTCATCATACTGAAAGGGACCTTAACGATGTGCGATCAGAAAGCATATAGTTTCATAAAGGAACGCAATAGTCAAAACCTGCATAAAACAGCCCTTAAAGACGGTCTGGCCGAATACTCCTACAGCGATATGTTCAAAAAGTGGGAGGAGTACGCTGCGGTTTTTTCTGCGCTTGGGATAACGGGCAAAAACAAAGCAAGGGCAGGCCTGCTGGGGTCTACCTCCGCAGAAGCCATATTTGCCTTTTACGGACTCAACATGGTCGGGGCGGAAGTTTCCCTGCTGGGCACGTTCTATGCCTTTTCCCACAAAAAGCTGATGACCAGCATACAGCAGGAAAAACTCACAGATATCATACTCACCGATGATTTCGCACAGCCCGCCCTCATCTCCGAGCTGCTCATGAAAAAATCGGCCCTCGGGCTGAAAAATATCATTCTCCTGCATATCCCCTTCGGCGGAAGCTCCGTTAGCTTCCCCATGGCCGCAGCGCAGGAATATAAGTACATGGCCGAGAAACAGCTCTATGCCCCCATATGCATGGACTCCCTGCTGCAAATGTATGCCTCCCACCCCGTAAGCTATGCCGAAAATGTCAGCAGCGATACGGCAGTGATAATACATACCTCAGGCACTACCTCGGGCATGGGCAAGCCCATAAACCTGTCCGACAGCGCCCTCAATAACGCAGGGCTCAGCTATGATATGCTCGAAAGCTTCCGTTACCTCAAGGAGGACCTGGTCTGTGCCCTTACCATAGACCTCAGCAATTCCTACGGCATAGTTGCCCAGGTACACGCTCCCCTGTCCATTGGCGGAGCCGTTGCCATGACCCCCGCAGGCTCCTTCAACCCCATGTTCTATAAGGCCGTCCCGGAATTCGGCATATCCCTGCTGTTCTGCACAGCCGCTATACTGGATATGTGGATAAAGCACGAGGAGCCCTCTATGGACTTTTCAAGTGTTAAATGCGTTGTCATCGGCGGGGCGGCGGTCTCGGCGGAGGATAAGCACCGCTGTCTCGATCTCCTTTGCAGGCACGGCGGAAAGAACATACTGTTCATAAACGGCTACGGCCTCAGCGAGCTGGGCGGCGCCTGCATTCTTTCCACCCCCGACCTCGATGACGACTCCATAGGCTACACCATGCCGGGAGTCGAGTTCTGCCTGTATGACGAGGAGGAAGACAAATTCCATACCATGGAGGATACCCCCTGCCGCGGTGTGCTTTACCTGCACTCCCCAGCCATGACCACAGGCATTCTCGACGGCGAGGAGATAGTAAAAACAGAGCTGATAGCCGATAAAAGATATGTCTGCTCCAACGACCTGGTCAGCGCCGATGCCGACGGCAAGATACACTACCTCGGCCGTGCCAACAGATATTTCCTGAACGACGCAGGCAAAAAGTACGAGGCAGGCAGGGTCGAAGCAGAGATAAAAAATCAGGCGGGTATCGAAAGCTGCGGCGTAATACCATTTTATGTAAAGGTCGCCCACGACAACGTCCCCATGCTCTGCGTGAAGACCCGCACCGATGACTGCACCGCCCCTGAGGTGGTCCGCAGGGCGCTGATACAGGTCTTCGTCCTCGATAAGACCCTCCCCCCCGACCAGCTTCCCGAAAGGATAATGCTGAGAGATGACCTGCCCCGCAACCAGAACGGCAAGGTGGATCTCTACAAGCTGGGTCAGGAAAAGCTTTCGGGCAAACAGTTCAAGACCGAAGCTGTAAAGGTCATGGGGCGCCTTACAGATATAGCCCTTATCCCCGTGGTAACGGAGGAAGACGATATGCTTCAGGACGTTCTGAAGTCCATAGCCAAGGATATAACGGACAATAACTGCCCGTTCAATAATAATTCTACCACTGAAACGGAGGAAACTACCATGAAACAGAATTTCGATCCATTCGCATTCTTCAATTCTTCAAACCGTATGAACGACCAGGTCAAGGATATGATGAGCAAGATGTTCAGCTGTATGCAGGGCGGACAGCAGGGCTTCCCCTTTATGGGCGGTGTGCCGCAAATGCCGCAAATGCCTCAGATGTTCGGTATGCCCCCCTTCGGGCAAATGCCTAACTTCGGCCAGATGCCTATGATGCCTATGATGCCCATGCAGGGCAGTATGCCTCAGTTCGGCTGTATGCCCGATATGCAGCAGATGAACAAGATGATGTCAGCCTATGCCGAGCAGATGTTCAATATGACAAAGCAGACCATGGAAATGATGTATCAGCAGAATATGCAAATGCTTGAAAAGATGAACGAGATAGTTCAGAACAGCCTGAAGGGCGCCGAAAGCAGCGGGCAGGACAAGCCCTCCGAAGCTGAGAGCGAAGACTGAAAAGAAGGAGTGTCTTCAGATGGCTAAAGAGGGAATAGGAAAAAAGTTAAAGCGCGAGGTCGTCCGTGCCATGCTTGAACGCACCCAGGGCATGGATATGTCCAAAATGGCTTCCATGATGGGCGGCACCACCTATGTACCATATGACAATGTCGAGGAAACGCTGAACATACCCTATGTCAACCGCGATGAAGTCCCGCTGGCTATGGATATGTTCAAGCCCATAGTCCCCGAGGGCACCGAGCTGCCCGTGGCAATAGTTATCCACGGCGGCGGACTTACCATGGGCGACAGAGGCTTTGCCCGCCCCTA
Organism: Ruminococcus sp.; assembly: GCF_017464355.1. Taxonomy (GTDB): domain Bacteria; phylum Bacillota; class Clostridia; order Oscillospirales; family Ruminococcaceae; genus Hominimerdicola. The sequence goes on from NZ_JAFUAG010000011.1 coordinate 50,690, forward strand.
TGCCCGCAGGCTCGCCCACCTGAATTACCTGGTGTTCTCCCTGGAATACCGCCTTGCCCCCAGGGCAAACGTGTGTCAGGAGCTTGATGATGTCTGCGCAGGCATGGACCTTGTGGGAAAAATGCTGGTAGACCACGATGTGGATCTTACCCGTATCTTCCTGGTGGCCGACAGCGCAGGCGCTTACCTTTCAGCTTACGTTTCAGCCATGCACGGCTCACGGAAGCTCTGCGAGGTCATCGGCCATGAGCCCAGCCGCATGAATTTCGCCGCCATAGGCCTTATGAGTGGTATGTTCTACACCAACCGCAAGGACCCCACAGGCTGGATGCTCTCAGAGCAGATATACGGCGAAAAGCGGGCAGACGAAAGGTTCCTGAAATACATGGACCCCGAAAACCCCGAGATAATAAAGAACGTGCCTCCCACGTTCCTGCTGACCAGCCGCGGTGACTTCATGAACAACTATACCTTCATGTTCCATGAAGCCCTGAAAAAAGCAGGCCGTCCCACCAAGCTTCTCTATTTCGGCGACGAGAGCCTGCAGCACGTTTTCGCTATCAGCGACCCCGAAAACCCAAAAAGTATCGAGGCCACCGATAAAATGCTGGCATGGTTCGAGGAACAGGCCAGGCTGAAAACACAGCGCAGCAAGAAAGACCCCACTGTCACCCGCAGGCGCAAGAAGCTCGAAAAACGCCTTGAGGACGGCACCATAAACGACCAGAAGGTCTGGTCTTATATCAAGGAGCGCCGTTCCTTTGACCCTAAGCTGCTGGAACTTACCGCCCTCATCGACTGCACCGGAGAGTATACCTACAGCGAGATGTTCGATGAGTGGGATAAGTACGCCAGGGTGTTCACAGCCCTCGATATCACCGCAGGCAACCACTCCCGCGCAGCCATAGCAGGCGCCATAACCGCCGAGCCCCTGTTCGCTTTCTATGGACTGAACATGACAGGCGCCCAGGTGTCCATGTTCTCCTACCCCGATCTCGTCCCCGGGGGCAGCTGGCGTACCATGCTTGAAAAAGAAAAGATAACCGATCTCATAATAGCAGATATAATGGTCACTCCCGACCTCTGGAAAGAACTTCAGGCCGCTAAAAAGGAGCTGGGGCTCCGCAACATTATCCTGCTCCATTCAAAAATGGGCGGCCCCTGCGTGGGTCCCGCTGAGCTTGTTTATAACGAGATGAACTACCATTATCTTGCGACCCTGCCCGATACCCTTTTCATGGCAGACCTCGTGGAAAAGTACGCTGATACCCCCATATTTATGGATAAGTCAAAGGGTGACGACATCGCCCTGATAATGCATACCTCAGGAACTACCCGCGGCACCCGCAAGCCACTGCCCTATACCAACAGGTCGGTGAACAACGTGGCCAGTTCCTCAGCCAACGGCTTCCGCCGGTATGCCGACAGCGGCAAGGCTCCCCGCCAGCTGCGCACCCTGCTGCATTTCGACTTCAGCTCCTTCCTGGCCATGGGCGGGCTGGTCAATGCCAACCTTGCCGCAGGCGAAACTATCGTGCTGACCTTCTTCGGCTTCATGCACCCCAAGTTTATCCGTGCGGTGGACTACTATGATATCGACACCCTGGTGCTGGGCGGCTTCATGGTCGATAAGTGGCTGGAACGCACCGATATCGACGATGTCAGCTTCTCCTCCGTAAAGGTGCTGGGGCTGGGCGGCTCCTATATCCCTCCCGAGAAGATGAAGAAGTATGACGAGTTTTTCAAGGCCCACGGCTGCAAGTGCAGTATCAACAACGGCTACGGTATGTCCGAAACAGGCGGCAGCCAGCTCATGGTGAAGAGCAGCGGCGAGAGCGACACCCTGGGCAGCGCCGATAACGCCGATGATATCATGCGCATAAAGGACGACACCGACGGAGAATTCTATACCGCCTCCCAGGGTGCCCGTTCAGGCATACTCTACCTCTCCTCCAACTCCATGGCGGAGAACGAGCTTGACGGCGAAAAGCTCTTCGACTTCACCGAGATAAACGGCCGCCGCTTCATCTGCACCAACGATATGGTGCGCGTGAACGAAGACGGCACTATCTCATACTCAGGCCGTGCCGATAAATACTTCGTCAACAACGAGGGCAAAAAGTTCGATTCGGGTCTGGTGGATACAGCTATGTCTTGCCACCCCGCCGTCAGCAGATGTGCCGTGGTGCCCGTACTTGAAAAGCGTATCCACGATACCGTGCCCGTGCTGTATGTAGTAGCGGCGGATAGATCCGACAATGCCCCTGAAAGCATTCGTCAGGCTCTGGCAGATGTATATGTGAATAAAAAAGAGCTCCCCGCCGATGACCTGCCCGTTCAGTTCATGCTGGTCGACGATATACCCCTTAACAGCAGCGGCAAGCTGGATATCTTCCGTGTTACCCGCCAGCGTCTGCAGGGCAGGGCATATAACATAATCCCCGTATTTGAGGGGAACGAGCTCACCGATATCAAAACAGAGTTCGTCGAAAAGACCAGCAGCATGACCGCAGGCACCCTCCCCGAGGGCATGGGCGGCGGCTCAGCCTACGACCTCTTTGACCTGTTCAACACCCCGCCCAAAAAGGAGGAACAGCCCGCAGGCGCCATGCCTTTCATGTTCCCATTCGGCATGATGAACTGCTTCGGCAAACCCGAAGACAAAGAGATGAAAATGCCCGATATGCCCGAAGGCCTGATGAAGCTGGGCAATAAGCTCATAGGCAAGCTCTATTCGGCAAGAGATATAGATTTCGATATAGAAGATTGATACAGGAGGATACAATGTTTGATAATATGCCCCAAATGCCCTTCCCATTCGGCACCTTCCCTATGGGAGGGAATATGCAGCCACAGGCAGTAATGCCTCAGCTGCCTCCCATGCCTTTCCCCTTCGGCGGCTTCCCCATGGGCGGAAATATGCAGCAGCCCCGGGCAGTAATGCCCCAGCTGCCTCCCATGCCTTTCCCATTCGGCGGCTTCCCCATGGGCGGAAATATGCAGCAGCCACAGGCAGCAATGCCCCAGCTGCCCCCCATGCCTTTCATGTTCCCATTCCCCATGCCGGGAATGACTCCCCCTCAGGCAGGCGCAGCACCTCAGCCGAACGGCTTCCCGTTCCCCTTTGGCTTCCCGATGGTGCCTTTCATGCCCCCCTATCCCACAGGTGACATGAACAGCGCACCCCCTGAACAGGAGGAGAAAAAAGAAGCCCCCAAGGGCTTTGACTTCATGGGAATGAACATTTCCCCCGAAGTCCTGCAAAAGCTGCTGAACATCGACGCCACCCCCGAGCAGCTTGAAGAACTGCAAAAATTCCTCGATAAGGCCTATGCCAAAAAGGACAAAAAGTAAACACACAAAAAAGGCTTTTGCCGCACCACAACAGGTCGGCAAAAGCCTTGCTTATTTATCAAATGTCATTTTCCGTATAGCCCGAACATCTCGTCTATGCGCTCCTGCGGCAGCCGCAAAAAACACAAAAAAAGCTCCGACAAAACTGTCAGAGCTTTTCATCTGGTGGGAGAAGATGGATTCGAACCATCGAAGCCGAAGCAACAGATTTACAGTCTGCCCCCTTTGGCCGCTCGGGAATTCTCCCATTTATTCACCCGGAATATTTCCCGAATGAATAGCTGGAGCTGGTGGACGGACTCGAACCCCCGACCTGCTGATTACAAATCAGCTGCACTACCAACTGTGCTACACCAGCTAATAATTTAGCGGTTTATTCCGATGTGTTTTTGTCATCTCTCCTGACGACTTAATTATTATACCACAAGTCTTTCAAGATGTCAAGGAAATTTCCAAATGTTTTCATTTTATTCACATTTGTCTTTCCTACGGAAAAAACACCGCAAAAATCGAGACGACAGGATTTGAACCTGCGGCATCTTGCTCCCAAAGCAAGCACTCTACCAAGCTGAGTTACGTCTCGCTGCCTGTCCTCTTTCGGACAGCTTAAATATTATACCACCCCCGCCGCCGAATGTCAATAGTTTTTCTTCACCATTCGGGAAAAGTTTACAATTTCCCGAGGGTCATTTCCGCCGCCGCCTCCACCCCTTTCCCTTACTCCGCCTGCCTCGCCGCACCGTCCCGCTATTCATCAATTAATGGGGGAAAGTTCGCAATAATTGATTTGATTTGAATACGCTTTTCAGAATATAATTGTATTAAGCATAATTTTACATTTTGCACACTTTTTGCCTTTTTTATAAACCGAACAAAGGGCACTTTCGCCCCAAGGCAAATGGAAAGAAGGATATGATATGGGATTTTCAAAACTCTGGCTCGATTACAAAAAACTTGCCGATACCCGTCGGCGCATAGTCATCAGCTGCGACCATTCCCTTAAGGATACCGCAGCCTTTGACGAACTCAGAACCGCCATGGCAGCCATGGTGCCCGAGGCTATAGTCCTCTGGAAGACCGAGGTCTTCGACGATGACTCTTACCTGATAGTTCTCACCCTCCACCCCGAACTGGCAGCGGAGGAATATGATATAGCCGCATCTCTCAACATCACCGAGATCTGCGGCGGCAGCGAAACAGGCCTGCTCTACGGCGTCTTTGCCTTCCTCAGGCAGACAGCCATTGCAGGGGGCTTCACCGCCTTCACTGCCCACGCAAAGCCCTCTCAGCCCCTGCGTATGCTCAACCACTGGGATAATGCAGACAGCTCTATCGAAAGGGGCTACTCAGGCAATTCTTTCTTCTTTGTCAACGGTGAGCTTGCCGTTGACGAGCGCACCGTTATGTATGCAAGACTTGTGTCTTCCATCGGCATAAACGGTGTGGTCATAAACAACGTCAACGTCCGCGGCAAGGCCAAGCGCCTGCTGGCCGATGACTTCGCCGACAAGCTTGAAGAGCTTGGCGGACTTTTCAGCAGATACGGCATAAAGCTGTTCATCTGCCCCGATTTTGCCGCCCCTATCACCGTCGGCGGACTTAAGAGCGCAGACCCCCTCGATGATGAGGTCATCAATTGGTGGAACAGCTGCTGCGCCGCCCTCTTCGGCAGGGTCAAGGGACTTGGCGGTTTCCTCGTCAAGGCAGACTCCGAGGGTCAGCCGGGGCCTTTCGCCTACGGCCGTGACCACGCAGACGGCGCAAATATGCTGGCAAGGGCTGTAAAGCCCTACGGCGGCATAGTCATCTGGCGCTGCTTTGTTTACAACTGCGCTCAGGACTGGCGTGACCTTAAGACCGACAGGGCTCGTTCAGGCTACGATAACTTCGTTCCCCTGGACGGCAGATTTGACGATAATGTCATTCTCCAGGTCAAGAACGGCCCCATGGATTTCCAGGTGCGTGAACCCGTCCACCCCCTCTTCGGTGCCATGAAAAATACTAAGCTCATGGCCGAGTTCCAGCTTGCCCAGGAATACACAGGCCAGCAGAAGCACGTTTGCTGGCTGGTACCCATGATAAAGGATATTCTCGCTTTCCACACCTGCCACGACCTCGATGATGACCGTGTCAGCAGGATTGTCTGCGGTGTGGCAGCAGTGGCAAATACAGGTGATGACTTCTGCTGGACAGGCAGCGAGCTTGCAGCAGCTAACCTCTACGGCTACGGCAGACTCCTCTTCTGCGAGGATATCGACATGGAAGAACTTGCCGAAGAATGGGCGACTCTCACTTTCGGCGACGATGAACAGGTAGTGTCCTCCGTCAGGGAGATACTCCTGGGCTCCCATAAAGCCTACGAGGACTACACCGTCCCCCTGGGGCTTGGCTGGATGTGCAAGCCCAACCACCACTACGGCCCCGACCCCTGGGGCTATGAGTTCGACCGCTGGGGCACCTACAACCGCGCCGACAGAAATGCCGTGGGCGTTGACAGATCAGCCGCAGGCACAGGCTATTCTGAGCAGTACGCTCCCGCCCTAGCCGATACCTACGGCGATATCTCCCGCTGCCCCGATGAACTCCTGCTGTTTTTCCACCGTGTACCCTATACCCATAAGCTGCACAGCGGCAAAACAGTTATCCAGCATATCTACGACGCCCATTTTGAGGGCTATGCGCAGGCCGAGCATTTTGCAAAGCTCTGGGCAGATCTTGAAGGCAAGGTCGATGAGGGCGCTTTCAAAAACGTCAGCGAACGCTTTGCCGAGCAGCTGCGCTGTGCTAAAGAATGGCGCGATATCGTAAACACATTTTTCCACAGATTTTCGGGCATTGATGACGAAAAGGGCAGAGAAATTTTTTAGGAGATAAAGAATATGAGCATTTTCAAGGCTGATGATATTTTTTCCGACGGCATGATATTGCAGCGTGATACGGAAAACTTCATTACAGGTGACGGTGAGGGCGAGATAACCCTTACCCTGGAACGTGACGAAAGGATATGCGGCCGTTCCCGCATAGCAGCAGACGGCAGGTGGCGCATAGCTGTCCCCGCCGGCAAGGCAGACAGTCTGCCCTATACCATAAATATCCGCTGCGGCAACCTGATGATAGTTATAAGCGATGTGCTTTTCGGCGATGTCTTCCACATCACAGGCCAGTCGAATATGGAGCTTCCCATGAGCCGCACCTACGACCCCTTTAAGGGCAAGGTAGCTGTCCCCGAGGAAGACCTTATCAGAGAATACCGTGTACCCATAGACCTTTGCTTCGAGGCAGGCAAAGAGTCTCATAAATTCATAGGCGGCAGCTGGAAGCGTGCCTGCGACGATACAGACCTTTCCATGAGCGCAGCAGGCTACTTCTTCGCTAAAAACCTTTTTGCCGAAACAGGTGTCCCCGTGGGACTTGTCAACACCTCCGCAGGCGGCTCCGCTATCGAGGGCCGTATCCCCGCCGAGGTCTGCCGTGAATTCCCCGAGCTTGACCCCGTCACCGATATGGTCACAGCCAAAGGCTATATGGAAAAAACTCTGGCCGAGGGCGAAAAGAACCAGAATTCCTGGTCTTCTTTCGTCAACGATAACGATAAGCTGGCTGAGGATATCCTCGCAGGCAAATTCCCCGCGGGCAATAAGGTAAACATTCCTTTCTGGGTCGATGAAGTCCCCGCCCTCAGCGGCTTCACAGGCAGGCTCTGGCTCTGGAAGACCTTTGAAGTCCCCGCCAATGCCGACCTCTCAGACCCTATGCTCATTCTGGGCACCCTGGTCGATGCCGATGTCTGCTACATAAACGGCACTAGGGTGGGCAGCACCGACTACCTCTATCCCCCCAGATATTACTCCTTCCCCGCCGATATCCTAAAAAAGGGCAAAAACACCCTGGCTGTCCGCCTGGATATCATGGGCGCCGAGCGCGGCGGCTTTACCGAGGGCAAGCGCTTCTGCGTAAAGCTGGGCGATACCGTCATCGACCTCTCAGGTCAGTGGGATTACGAGATAGCCGTCAAGGCCGAAAAACGCGGCCCCGTAGAATTCCTGCCCTCCAAAGAGCTGGCTGTCTACGGCTTCATGACAGCCCCCGCCTACAGGCTGCCCTTTAAGGGTATGCTCGTATATCAGGGCGAAACTAACTGCGGCGGCTGGGCTATCTACGATAAGCTCTATAAACGCTTCGTTGAATACTACCGCCAGCGCTGCGGCTATGATATCCCCGTGGTGTCCGTCCAGCTCCCTAACTGGACCCCCGGCGGCGAAACCTGGGTGCATCTGCGCCAGAAACAGCTTGAATGCTGCGCTATCCCCAATACAGCCATGGCCGTTACCCTTGGCATGGGCGAGAACAATGACCTCCACCCCAAGAACAAAGCCGCCGTCGGCGCCGCCCTCTGCGACTGCGTACTGCGGCTCATCTATAATAAGGGCGATACCCGCCCCGTCAGCCCCGTAAGCGTTAAACAGTCCAAGTCGGGCATACAGCTCGACTTCCCCGAGGAAGTCCGCCTCACCGACCCCGAGACCGATTACTTCGAGGTGCATACCAAGTCGGGCTGGCATACAGCCCCCGCCTCCGAAAAGGACGGCGGCATAAACCTCAGTATCTCAGGCACCGCCGATAAAGTCCGCTACGCATGGCGCCCCGACGCCGATAACCCCGCCGCAAAAGGCGTCAGCGGCCGCCTGGTCCCCACCTTTGAAATGACCATCTGACAAAAAGCACCAAAGCCCGTGAGCGCTCAGTGCAGTGCTTGCAGAGAGGTCTGTGTATTTTATTGGGGGAAACCTTTCTGAAGAAAGGTTATCCCCCAAACCCCTTTCCAAAGACTTTTATATTTTGGGGCGAAAGGGTGCTATTCTACGATAGAACAGTACGTGGCGGATATTCGCCGTACTACTATAGAACAGCACCCTTTCGCCCCAAAACGTAAAAAGTTTTAGGGAGGGGGTCTGGGGGAGACCCTTTTTCAAAAGGGTCTCCCCCAGCAAAATACATAAGCTTCTCTGCAAACACCGCACCGACCGTCCGCGGGCTTTGCTTGTTTTTTTGTTATCAGGCGGGGAGGTTGGCGTCAAGGATCTTTTTGGGCGCCTCCAGACGTTTCAGTGCGTCCGAGAGGGTAGCAATAAGCTCGCTCTTATCCTCGTTGTTGACCATTTCCTTAGCCTGTTCCAGGGCATTCCTGCTCAGCTCCACCTGATACTGATACAGGCTTTCCAGCCGTGATATGGCCTTGACCTCCAGGTCCTGGTAAACGGTCTTTATATCCTTGACGATGTTTATCCTTATCTCGTCGTAATTTTCCAGAGCGATATCGATGATATCGGTCTGTTTTTTCTTCTTCATTATCAGTGAGAAAGTGCTCATGGCCGCAGGCGAGAAATTCTCGCTGGTACCGAACAGCTTCACGCCCATAACGCTTCTGGTAACGTTCTTGTTGGCGGACATCATCAGCCTCTCCACCGAGGGTGCCTTGCTGGCCTCCGCAATGTTAGCTATGCCCAGGGCCTGTGCCAGCTCGCGGCTCATCTTGTCCGTCAGCTCGGTTATGGCATCTCTGTGGCACTCTATGCAGGTGCGGTAAGCCTCCCCTACCTTTTCCATCAGGAATGAGTAGAAGTACTTCTCTATGTCCTCAGGGGAATAGATATCCTCCCCGTTGTCGTCCTTGGCACGGCATTCCAGAATGCTCGTTCTCAGCTTCGCAAAGAACTCGTACATCCAAGTCTCAGCTTCCTGCTGCATTTCCAGCACCGAGAGGTGCAGCACAGGCTTGCGCTTTTCAAGCTCCGCCGCCAGCTCATCGCACTGCTGCCCGAACTCTCTTGCCTTGTCCTCCAGCAGCTGGTTGTCCATTTCAGCCATGTCGCTTATCATCTGCAAGCGGGAGCTTATCTCAGCGTGCATCTGGTCAAGCATAGTCAGCACACGCTTTGAACGTATAACGTCCTTCTGCATGATGATATCTCTTTTCAGCGAAAGCTCAAACTGGAAGAACTGAGTCTCGTAGAACTCCCTGGTGCCCTTGTCAACAGGTCTTTCCTCCCCCAGCTTTCGCTTGAGCTCGTCGCCGCCGCTTATGCCGTATACGAAAGCATTAGGCACTATCCTCTCAGAAATGCCCCTGAACCTCCGCATTATCTTGTTTACGTCCGCCATGGAATTCAGCGCATCTATCATGTTTACCAGCACATAAAGCATACCGAACCTCTGGGGCGAAACATGGGTCGCCAGAAATACCTGCTCTGTCTCCGAAAAAGGCAGCAGACAGGAGGCCGCATACATTATGGCATCAGCATTGACGATGTAATCCTGCACCTGCTTGTCAAGGCTCTCCAGGTCGGAAAGCCCGGGGGTGTCCACAATGCGCATATTGCGCAGTATGGGAGCATTGTCCTTTATCTGCACACAGCTTATCTTCGCAGGGAACAGTTTCATGCGCCGTTCAAGGTTCTCCCTTGTTATGTCCTCCAGCACCAGCGGAACTCTCTGCCCGTTCTCCAGTATAGCTTCCACCGTCTGGGTGTGCCCGAAGGATATCTCGTTTATTGTGTAAGTCTCGGGTGTAACATTTATAGGCGCCAGCTTTTTGCCCAGCAGCGCATTTATTATAGTGCTCTTGCCCCGCTTGAATTCGCCCAGTATCACCAGCGTGAAAGGCTCCTCGCAGCGCTTGTCCACCAGCGCCCTGAATTCCAGCAGGTGGTCAACACATTCTCTGCCCAGTATGTCAGCTATCTTGTCGTCCTCGATTATCTCGCTGAGCTGCTGCCTTACCGTGCTGATATTTTCGTCGGCCGCCATCAGGTTCTCATTATCTCTCATAGCTGACCTCCGTTCCCGACCACAACGCTGGTGCGCACATCACATATCTGTCCGCTTTCCGCATGGCCGTCAATATCCACCACGTCCTGCCTCCAGGAATAAAGAGTCTTGCAGTAAAGGAATTCGTTGCTCGCCAGCAAAAATCTCTCCACGTCCGAAAGCTCCTTGTCAATGCTCAGGCTCCTCGATGTGCTGGAGTGTATCTGCACACTCAGCCTGTTCATGGTGTCAAAATCTATATCCGCCTGTGACCTCCCGTAGAAGTCCACATACTCCTTGGCATACAGCCCGCACATAATGCTCAGGTACTGGCCGGGCTTGTCAAGGCACATCATGCCCGCCCTGTTGGCCGTAACGTCAGCATACTTCACCCACTGCCCCAGCGCCGAGCAAAGCTGGCTGCCTATAGGCTGTGTGAATGACTTCTCAATAGGCCTGAAAACGTCGTTGTTCGCATTCAGGTAGGTGTACGCCATGTTGAATGTACAATGATTGTTCTGCACCCTGCCGCACTCACAGCCCAGCAGCAGTGTCAGCTCATCGTCCGTGCAAAGCTCTACAAGCTGCTTTGTAAGAACTATGCATGGCTCTATAAGATCGCTCGCGATCGAATACGCCAGGGGCCTTTCCAGATCTTCCCTTATAAAAACTATAGGTACTATCAGCTCCAGCCTCTCAGCACACTTTTTAACTTTATCATATATCTCGGGATATTTCAGCGGCCCCACCTGATCGCATTTCATGAACAGGTGCTTGGCCTCCGCCGCTATATCCTGAGAATTGACCGCCTTGAACAGCTTGGCGCTGCCCCCCAGACTCATTATCTTCTGTCTTACCGCAAAGTCTGAATCAAAGGCATAGTCAAGACTTCCGTCTATCATATGGCTCTGCGAAGACCTGGTATATGCGTTAAGATAAGAACGAAACCCCGTATCGATCTGAAGAAGCGGATTTATCTTCTCATTCATGTCACTCATCGAGTGCCCTCCCTTGTTATAGTTAACGGCATCAGCACTGCGCACAGCCTGCTTTAAGCAGGATATGTCAGCCTGTCACGGCCGTTAAATATAGATAAATGTCGAGAACCGCAGCCTGAGCCCGACCCTCATCTGCTTCTTCACTGCTGTGCTGTCTGCACCCCAACATCATCATTGAGTACCTTTCTTACTGCATAAGCGTCCTGTACCAGCTTGCTGGCGGTCTCAGCGATAACGTGCAGCCTTTCCATCTCCTTCTGTGATACTTCGGATTTCTCAGCCTTGAGATCGTTCAGGTTGTCCAGAGTTTCCTGGGTATCTCTCAGTATTATCTCTGTCTCTTCCTCGATCTTGCTCTTTATGCTGTCAAAGGAGGAGAATACCTGCCTTCTGACAGTCTCTGTAAAGTCGTTGTTCAGCTTCATCTCGTGGAACTGCTTCTTCACATTGGTCTTGAAGTTTGACTTGTACTTGTCTATCCTCTCCTTGACCAGTACCTTCTCAATGGCAAAGTTCGCCGTGAAGGAACCTGCTATGCCCGCAAATGCCATCATCACCAGCATCACAGGCAGCAGACCTGTGGAAAGCCCGAAGAAGGACCCGAAGAAAGCAGCTGCATAATAGGTAGCGTAAAATCCTGCCAGACCTGTTGCACCGCCCAGCAGCGCACCCTTGGCACCCGACTCCCTGAAGCCCATGTAAACGCCGCCGACGCCCCACATACCTGTGGCCGCACCGATGACCTTGTCCAGTGTACCGCCGTTCTGTGATACCCTGTCCGATACTGCGAACATACGCTGTATAGCCTCAACGCTCTCAAAGAACTCGTCCTCGAATTCCTGCAGTCTTTCGGTCTCACCGCTTACCGCACTGTTGATGCTGTTCTGTATCTGCTCACATATTATCTGTGCCCTTGCCTCCATGCTCTCCTTGATCTTCTCGGTCAGCTTTGAGCTTACCAGCTTCAGCCTGTCCTTCTTGAAGTCCTCAGAAGACATCTGGAAGTTGTCGATGACCTCCATGGCTGCCTCTTCGATGTTGCTCCAGTAGCTGTCCAGCACGGGGCGCAGGTCCTCGAACACCTTGTTAGCCGCGTCATTTATCTTTACAAATTCCTGACGCTTCATGTTCCTTATCTCATCTATCTCCTTGATAGCCGCGTCGTACTTCTCCATGAACTCATCATTGGCCATCATCAGGGCATTCTCCTGCATAACGATGGACCTGAGTATCTCAGTACCCGAGTTGGTTATCTTGTTGGCCAGTATCTGCAGGGTGATGACACCTCTCTCCTGGGTCAGCAGAGTTTCCAGCGCCTTCTCAAACTCAGGGAAGTTCGACTCCTCCAGCAGCTCCTGGCTGCCTATGGTCTTTGCCGTCAGGGCACGCTTCGCGTACACACCTATAACTCTGGGTGTGCCTATCTTCCTCTTGTATACCGCGAATTCCCTGCTGTCCTCACCCATGACCTTCTTGGCCTTTTCCATAACGTACTTGCCTATACGGGTGCGTACAGTTTCAACTATCTTGTTCTCGTCCTCCTGGGTGAAGGTGCCGAAGCAGTTCACCACGAAGATTATACGTCCCACATCAGAGGTCAGCATCTTCTTCTCCAGGAATTCCTTCTCAAACTGCGAGAAAGGCGAGTTAGCACTTATAACGAATACCGCAGCATCTATCTTCGGTATTATGGACATGGTAACATTTGTCATCTGGTCGTCATCGTTCAGACCGGGAGTGTCGATGATATCCACGTTGTTGCGGCAGAACTCAGTGTCGTAATAAACGGTGGCCTCCTTGACAGTTTCAGCCTTGCGCTCCGACTCACTGGTAAGCTTGGTAACATAATCCTCCAGCCTGTCAATGTCAACTCTCTCCGAGTCGCCGTTCTTGTATTCCACCTGAACATAAGGCTCTTTGCTGTATGTTACACGGTTGAGTGTAGCAGTGGCAGGCAGAACGTCTGCGGGCAGTACCTCCTGTCCCAGCAGCGCATTTATCAGCGTGCTCTTGCCTCTCTTGAACTCACCTACTATAGCGACTTCAAAATGCTCGTCCTTAGCCTTTTCCAGGGTCTCTCTTATCGACTCTGCGGTGTTGACGAGTGCTATCTCCTCACTAAGCTTCAGTAGCTCCTGCAGATCGGCAGTAAGGTTCCCGACGGTCTCCTTATAGCCGGCATAGCTTCCATAATTGATCTGCTTTTCCATGGATAGACCTCCGTTAAAAATAATACTTCATGGCAGCCCCTGCGCCCCTCTGTCCCATGGACAAAGCAGGCACTCTCAGCCGCCTGCGCACCCCTGCACCACGGAGAGCCAGCCCTCCCGATACAGCTGCGCCAAACATTTGACCCGACTTTTCCGCCCCAAACAACCACGAACACAGGGGCAGACCGACAGCCTCGGCCTCATCAGCCGAACACTGTCTTTACAATATTACATCACATTAAATTATACCACAAACTGTACACATAAGTCAATGATTTCCCCCACCCTACAACCAAGTATCACGTTTTTGCACAAATCCCCGCCGCCCTTTTATAGCACATTGCCCAACATTTAGTTCAGGAATTTCCAATACCCACAACATCTGCCTGCGCAAACGATTGCCCATAGCCCCTCCCCACATGGACAAACCGAACCCCCCGCCTTCGGCGGGGGAACAATACACAACCAAATTGGGATACAGAAAAAATAATACAATGCCCCGAAGCGCATTAAAACGCTTCGGGGCAAAAATCCTATATGGTTTTATTATTAAAGCCGTCCTTTATGTTTTTCCGTATCACAAGCCCGCCCTTTCTTCCTCTTAAGGATAAGAGCCGCAGCCCCAAAAGCAAGCACCGATACCCACGAGCATACAAAATTCAGCACTATGCTCCTGTAATTATGAACGCTGTCTGTTTTGCTGTCATAAACGACAGCCACATCATCACCCGCCGCCGCAGGAAACAGCATACCATTCAGAAAAAGCTCCCCGCTTCTCACTCTGCCCTCGCTGTCAGTAAAAGTGCCGAACACTTTTTTTTCCGGCTGCACAACACCTTCAACATGGGCTGTGGTCTTGTATCTGCCCGCCTGAGAGATCATTTCGCAGGAACTGCGAAACGCCCATACCGCCGCAAATATCAGTATCAGCAGCGCCAGGGCTCCCGCATGAGCTTTCATGGTATCACCCCGCATTGCTCAGCCCGAAGAACCCTCGCTGATGTATATACAAAAACGCTTCCCGCCCCATAGCTACAGCCAGGTACAGCGCAAATGCCGTCAGCAGTAAATATACCACAGGCAGCAGCAGCTTCTCCCCGCGCCGAAGCCTTTTTATCTGCACGATACCCAGTACCGTACAGCCTATGGGCAGCAGCATGAACAGCGCAGCAAACCACCATCTCACAGTTGCGCCGTGATATAAAGAATTTCCAATGTATAAGCAGCTTATGACAATATCTGCAAACCCGCAGAAAGTTCCCGTCAAAGCCAGCACCCAGCTAAATACCTTCTTCTCAGACATATTCATCTCTCCCGTAAAAATCGTTTCAGCCCCGCTTCTGTACCCGAGGTCAGAAGATCCCGCCAAACAAAACGCCCTCTCCTTGCGAAGAGGGCGAAATATTCATATAGGGAAGCTATCAGTTTACAACAGCCTTCTCAGTCTCCTTGTCGAAGATGTGGATCCTGTTAGGATCAAGAGCTACCTGGATCTCGTCCTGAGGTCTTGCAGTAGATCTGGGCGATACTCTTGCAGTCAGGTTGATGCCTTCGCAGGTCAGGTACAGATAAGTCTCAGCACCCATCATTTCGGTTACTTCAACGGTAGCATTGATGATACCTGTCTTAGCAGCGGAAATGAACATCTCCTCATCGTGTATGCACTCAGGTCTTACACCAAGAACGACTTCCTGATCTACCAGGGGCTCCAGTACCTCGGGATCAGCCTTGCTCTCAGGAACCTCTACCTGGTACTTAACGCCCTTGGAGGTCTTGGTGTCTTCAGAACCGAACTCAACAACATACTTGCCGTTGATCTTCAGCAGCTTGGAGTCGATGAAGTTCATCTGAGGAGAACCGATGAATCCTGCAACGAACTGGTTAACAGGGTTGTTGTACAGGTTGGTAGGTGTATCGATCTGCTGGATATAACCGTCCTTCATAACAACGATACGGTCGCCCATGGTCATAGCCTCTGTCTGGTCGTGAGTAACGTAGATGAAAGTAGTACCCAGCTTCTTGTGCAGCTTGGAGATCTCAGTTCTCATCTGTGCTCTCAGCTTAGCGTCCAGGTTGGAAAGAGGCTCGTCGAGCAGGAATACCTGAGGCTCACGAACGATAGCACGACCCAGAGCAACACGCTGTCTCTGACCACCTGACAGAGCCTTAGGCTTTCTGTCCAGCAGGTGAGAGATGTCCAGTATACGGCCTGCCTCTTCCACCTTTCTTGCGATCTCGTCCTTGGGGACCTTTCTCAGCTTCAGACCGAATGCCATGTTCTCAAAAACAGTCATGTGAGGATACAGAGCGTAGTTCTGGAAAACCATCGCGATATCTCTGTCCTTAGGAGCAACGTCGTTTACCAGTCTGTCGCCTATGTACAGTTCACCTTCGCTGATCTCTTCCAGACCTGCGATCATTCTCAGTGTAGTAGACTTACCGCAGCCCGAAGGACCTACGAGGATTATGAATTCCTTATCCTTGATCTCAATGTTGAAGTCGGAAACAGCGATAACGCCGCCGGCATACTTCTTATAAATTTCTCTTAATGATACGCTTGCCATTAAAAAGAACCTCCCTATTGAATTTTTCCTTACCCGGACATGGTCACACTTATGCCCGAATTTAGTACACATATATCATAACAAATTTTTAACTAAGTAGCAAGAGTTTTTTTAACTAAACTTTAGCGCGTCACTTTATGTATATTAACGAAAATGCATGAAGTCAATCCAAATTTTGCCAATCAGGTGTTTTCAGTGCCAATAATTTTTCAACATCTTTGTGCAGTATCTCCAAACACTCACCAAGCGCCAAATCCCTATCCAGCGCCATTTCGCCGATAGCCACCCGCTTCAGATACACCACTTTGTTGCCCACCTTTTCAAACATACGTTTGACCTGGTGGAACTTCCCCTCGTGCAGAACAAGGGTGCATTCGCAATCGTTTTCGTCCGAGCCCTCGAACTCCGCAGGCAGACACTTCTCTTCCCCGTCCCCTGCCCTTGCTCCGTCAATGACCATGCCCTCCGCCATGACCTCTTTGTAGCTTTCCTCCCAGGGCTTTTCCAGCCGCACGAAGTAGGTCTTGGGCACATGGGTCTTTGGCGAGAGCATACGGTGGCTCAGCTCCCCGTCGTCTGTCAGCAGCACAAAGCCCTCGGTGTCCTTGTCAAGGCGCCCCGCAGGGAACAGCCCGTCCCTCATAAGCTCCGCAGGAACAAGGTCCAGCACCGTCCTGCTGTCCCCCTCTTTCGTCGAGCATACCACCCCCGCAGGTTTGTTCAGCATTATGTAGATATGCTTCTTGTAAACGAGCCTTGCACCATCCACATATATCTCGTCGTCAGTATCGACCTTTGCGTCCGACCTGGCCATAAGCTTGCCGTTTACGGTTATCTTCTTTTTCAGGCAGAGCTTCTTCACATCAGCCCTTGAAATGTCCGCCCTCTGGGAAGCCACCAGCCTGTCCAGCCTCATTTTTTCGCCCATATCTACCTCAGCCTTTCATCTGTCAGTTCCGCCAGGACTTTCCCGTCAGGCATTTCAGCGAAAACGATATCGTAATATTCCCCCACCTGGGGTCTGCCCTGCCTTGCGGTAATGCTTATTATCTGTTCCTCGCCGTTTCGCCTGAATATGCGGAACTGCGCTTCTATCCCCGCCTGCCCCCGGTGCCAGCTGGTCAGCTGTGCGCGGACGGGCGTGCCGTTCTTCATAAGCTTGTCGTATTTCGACTTATCTCTCAGCGCCGAGATAAGCACCGCCCAGCCCCCTACAGCCACGCCGCCGAACAGGGCAAAGAACAGTATCTTCAGCCCGTTGTCAGGGGGACAGTAAACGTTGTAGGGGTCGTCGGGCATAACATAGCCCTCCAGCGTGTTCCCCGCCATGACCTTCTTGTTGGCGATGCACTTTGCCTCCACCCACTGACCGTCGTCGTCTTTGTACTTGACCATCACATCACCGGTGCTGCCCACTCTCGTCACGCTTATCACCGTGGCCTTAACAAGCTTTCCCTCCTCGGAATATTCATCTCCCAGGATCATTCCCTTGCTGAAAGCCCATACAAATACCAGCGGTATTATAACTCCCATTATCAGGAACAATACTACCGCTCCGCCAAGTTTCGGCTTTTTCACTGTCCTTCCTCCTCTCACGTCGTCCCATGACTTAATTTTTCCGCATATCCAAGATACGGGGTCGGCCTTTCCCAAGAAAAACCTCCCCCGCTTATCTCCGTATTTTACAGCTCATGCCCCGAAAGAGCTCAGGTACGTCTTGAGCTGTTTCTTGCTCCTGTCCCACAGCATGGCAAAGGCACCCAGCGCACCTATCCCCAGGAAGACCAGCGCCCCCGTTGATGAGCCCCCTGCATAAGTTCCCAGGGCGCACAGAAGCGCCAGCACCACAAATACCGCCGCCGTCACATAAGCGTACACAGGCTTGCGGAACCTCCCTGTAAGCACACAGCCCTCCTCAGTTTCACTGACAGTGCCGTAAAACCCCGTAGAGCCTCCATCACGCTTGCCTGCCCTGTGGTAGTACAGCTCTACCTCACTGCCGCTTATCCGCCCGTAATACACGCTCTCCGTGCGGTGTGCCCGCATAAATCTGCCTGTGCTGAGTATGTTCCACGAAGGCCTGTACTCCACCATGTCGCCGCTTATGCGCTTAAGCAGCTTTTTCTTCGTCAGCCCGCTCCTGACAGTGAACTTCTCAGGCATCGCTGCCGTCCTCAGCCTTGTCAGGATAATCCGCAGGGTCGAAGACCTTTTCGTTTATCCTTATCTCGCCCCCCGCCTTGGTGTGGAAGAGCATACCGTAAATGGTGCCGCACTTGGTACACCTGAACTGGTGGAAATATCTCTCTTTCAGGAACTTCATGTCCTCATCGACTACCTGCCCCAGAGAACAGCTCTCATAGGTCATCTCAACGTCTCCCGAGATGAGCACCCCCAGCAAAGCATTGCAGCAAAGCAGATACTCCTGGGGAGATCTTATCTCCCTGACCATTATGTTCCTGCACTGCTCACATCTGTTACCTGCCATGGTATCACTCCTTTCCCATAAGGCTTTCCAGCTCGCCGTCAATGTCCTTGAACATATACTTCATCAGCTCGTTGGAAAAATTCTCCACAAATTTTCCGTCCAGCTTCACAGGCACCTGTTCGCCCGTAGCCATATTCTTGAGCTTTGCATCGCCGCTTTCCAGCTCGCTGTCGCCTATTACCAGCACGAACTTCGAGCCTATCTTGTCAGCGTACTTCATCTGCGGCTTTATGCCTCTGCCCATGAGGTCGTACTCCGCATAGAAGCCCTCATCTCTCAGCTCCATAGCCAGACCCATAGCCTTCTCAGCCGCAGCCTGTCCCATGGAAGCTATGTATATATCGCAGGTCTTCTGCTCCATGAAATCGCAGTTCTGCTGCTCCATGGTCAGCAGCAGCCTTTCCAGACCCATACCGAAGCCAAGCGCAGGCACCTGCTTGCCGCACAGCTCGTTCAGCAGACCGTCATATCTTCCGCCGCCGCATACAGTGCTTTGTGCGCCAATGCCCTCTGCGATGAACTCAAAAACTGTCCTTGTGTAGTAATCCAGTCCGCGGACTATCCTGGGGTTTATCTCAAAATCAATGTTCATCAGCGACAGATACTTCTGCAGCGCCTTGAAGTGCGCATCGCACTCCTCACAGAGATAATCCACTATCAGGGGTGCGTCCTTGGCGATCCCCCGGCATATGGGCGACTTGCAGTCCAGCAGCCTCATGGGGTTCTTCTCCAGCCTCTCCTTGCAGGTGTCGCAGAGGGTCTCGCGGTGAGGTGCAAAATAGTCCCTCAGCGCCTGCTGATACTTTGCCCTGCAGGTGGGGCAGCCGATAGAATTTATATTCAGCTTTATGTCCCGAAGCCCCACTCTGTCCATAAGGTTCTTGGCCAGCGAG
Source organism: Ruminococcus sp. (assembly GCF_017464355.1). Lineage (GTDB taxonomy): Bacteria > Bacillota > Clostridia > Oscillospirales > Ruminococcaceae > Hominimerdicola. The sequence continues at coordinate 70,004 of NZ_JAFUAG010000011.1, forward strand.
ATAACATCAGCATCAGCCCTTGCATCAGCCGAACCCACCATTTCGCAGCCGAACTGGTGGAACTCACGCAGCCTGCCCTTCTGAACGTTCTCGTGGCGGAAGCATGATGTGATATAATAAAGCTTCTGGGGGAACGCCTCATTCAGCAGACCGTTCTCCACCACAGCCCTCATAACGCCCGCAGTGCCCTCGGGGCGCAGTGTGAAAGTGTCGTCCCCTGTCGCAGAAACAGTGAACATCTCCTTCTGTACCACATCAGTGGTCTCCCCCACCGACCTGATGAACAGGGCAGTATCCTCAAAAGTAGGCACTCTTATCTCCTTGAAGCCGAACATCTCAGCCGTGTCCGAAGCGAGCTTTTCAACAGTGTGCCATTTATAAGCCTGTGCGGGCAGCATATCAGCAGTGCCCTTTGGTCTTTGTATCATAGCCATTTTACTTTAACCTCCATATTTCAGCCCATGCGGGCGATAGATCGTGCGTGTGAAAACGGACAGCCGCAAATGCCGCCCGAAAATTTTCATATAGTCATCTATACATTTCTGCCTCACGCAGCGACGGTATGTCGCGGCTGGCTCCCCCATGGTTCAGCATACCCGACGGTATCTTTCCGTTCCATTCCGTCACCTCCCTAAATATCTATGTCTTCTAAAAGACCTACCCTTATATAATAACTTAATTTTCGCCATTCGTCAAGTACCGTCCGCCTGCCTTTGTCAGTTTTGTACCAATTTTCTTTCGCAGCAGACCCCTTTTGCACAGGACAGGGTATAAACTCATACCCCGCCATGAACTTTTCGGCAAAACACATCGCCCTGCGCTGATGATAAGCAGTCGTCACCAGTATGATACTTTTCCCCGCCGACAGATATCCCGCTGTCAATTCAGCCGAGAACCTGAAATTCTCCGCCGTGTTCCCCGACCGTCTTTCAGTCAGTATATCACCCTCGGGAACCCCCAGCGCCAGCGCCGTCTTTTCCATGCTCTCCCATTCAGCCATCACCCCAAGAGAAGTTTCCTGCACCTGTCCCCCGCTAAAAAGAAGCTTAGGCGCTTTGCCCTCATTGTACAGCCGCACAGCTTCGGGCACACGGTAGTCGCAGGCCTTCCTGCTGCCAAGCACCATGATGAGGTCTGCATTTTCGCCCCTATAGTCCAGCCCCTCAAACAGCAGGCGCTGTATATTTTCATCAGTGGGCTGCTTTTCCAGCAGCTCGGATAGCTTCATGCCCCACACCTCCATCATACATTCTGCGGTCCGTCACACTGCCCTGCAAAGGCCCCAAAAGCCCCTGCTCTTACCCACGGACAGCTTTTCCCCCCCCCCCCCCCCCCCCC
>NZ_JAFUAG010000012.1 GCF_017464355.1 Ruminococcus sp.
AGTGAATGTCCGCTACACACTGTTCTATCGTAGAATAGCACCCTTTCGCCCCAAAATATAAAAGTCTTTGGAAAGGGGTTCGGGGGATAACCTTTCTTCAGAAAGGTTTCCCCCGATAAAACACACAAGTTTCTTTATGAGTGCCACCCTTATCGAGCACCGCTGTTTTTGCAGCTGCCCCTCAGGGCAGTGTTTGGTTTATCCTTCGATAGCTATGTGCTTTCTTTCGGGGACGGCCTTCTGGGGTTCCTTTTTAGGAACGTTAAGGGACAGCACACCGTTTTCAAACTTAGCCTTGATATCCTCCTCTGTCAGGTCTTTGCCGACGAAATAGCTGCGCTGCATGGAGCCTGCGTAGCGTTCCTGGCGGATAAGCTTGCCTTCTTCGGACTTCTCCTCCTTATCAAGGCCCTTAGCGGCGCTGATAACGAGATAACCGTTCTGCAGGGTGAGTTCGATCTCGTCCTTGGCAAAGCCGGGCAGGTCTATATCCACCTCAAAGTGGTCTTCATGCTCCCGCACATCTGTCTTCATGAGGCGGTCGGCATTTTTGCCGTAGAGCTTGCGGTCAACATCACCGAGATCATCAAACCTGGGGAAGCTCATCATTGTATCAAAAATATCATTTCCGAAAATACTTGGCAGTAACATAGGTCAGTCCTCCTTTTTCTCATAAACATATTATATTGATCGACATATAATTTTTCACCTAGACTGCTCACACAGCCTGCGATCATTGGATGTGTGGCCGCGCTAAGTAAGAAAAATCATGTCGTTTAATATTATGACCTTTGCCTTATGTTTTATTCATGAGCAACGGGACGGTCTGCGGACTCCCGGGCATTCCGCTTGTTCCTTTGTTCTGTCTTTATTATAGCACAAAAATTAGCACTGTCAAGAGGAGAGTGCTAATTTTCGCATATTTTTCAATTTTATTCACATATTTGTCACTCTCAGGCAGGTCTGTACTTGGGGTGGCTGGTGTAGTATAGCTCCTTGTCTGCGTACATACGGGCATCGGCCTCGCTCATGGCACCGCGGATATCCTGCCTGCCCTCATCGCCGCAGACACCCACAGCAAAGCTGGGGCCTGCGGGGCTCTCGGATATCTCCCTGAGCTGAGCAACACATTCCTCCACCTTAGCTTCATCATAGCCTGAAGCTATCACCACGAACTCATCGCCGCCCGCACGGTATATCTCCTGTCCCAGGAAGACCTGTTCCAGCGTGACAGCAGCGTTTTTCAGCAGCAGGTCGCCTGCGATGTGACCCTTTTCATCGTTCATCTTTTTAAGGCCGTTCAGGTCTGCAAAGATGACCCACAGGCCATCGGGGTACTTGTCTTCGCCGTCGGTCAGGCGCCTTACTCTCTCGTTCATGGCATTGCGGTTGCGTATACCTGTGAGCATATCCACGCTGCTCATGTATTCCAGCTTTTTCAGCAGCCTGTAGTTGGCTATCTCTGAGGCCAGGAAGAAAGTGGTAAGCTCCAGTGTACGCTTTATCTCGGGGGTGTTCTGGGTGTCGAATTCAGTTACCCAAATGTACCCGACAGTTTCCTTGTTGTATCTCAGGGGGAACAGCACCAGGCTGTTAACACCCGCAGCATTCAGCGACTCATACCAGACCTCGTTGCGCTCCTTGATGAACTGCATATCCTGTTTGTTCTTGATGATAAGGCAGTCGCTGCCCGCAATGGTATCGGGCCAGGTCTTCACCACTTCAATAAAATCGTCTGATACATACTTCCGTGCGCTCTCCACGCCCTCTTCATGGGACTCTCCCAGCAGGGTGCAGGTCTCGGCGGCCAGGTCTGTAAGCAGCAGGCAGCAGCGGTCAGCCCCGCATATGCTGCGTATATCCCCCACGACTTCCTCTATGGTTTTCTCGAAATCAGTGGCGCCCCTCAGCTTTATGCAGGTGCGCAGGACATCGTTGGAGATCTTCAGCGAAAGGTCAGTCATCTGGGAAGAATCCGCCGTAGCAGTTACCTCGTAGGTGTATATGCAGTAGCCTATATCCTCCCTGTCAGAGGCCAGGGGCAGCATTACCAGGTTGAACCAGATATCAAATCTGTCAGGCTGCACATAGGTGTGCATTACCTGTCCCAGCAGTGCGGCACGGTAGCAGAAATCCTCAAAGTTCAGGTCCTTGGGGAAATACTTGTCATACAGCGAATTCGGCACAAAGCGGTTGTTCTTCGCGTTGGGTATGTCAGCATTTTCATTCTGTTCAATGGATTTTATGTAGGCTTCATTGCCTGCCACTATCCTTATATCACCGTAGCCGCCCTCTTTGCGTTCTACGGACATAACGCAGGTCATAGTACCGAAATGCTCCAGAAATGGTTTGAAATCCATGTATACCCCTCCGATCTTTATTTCTGTAAAAACTCTTTTATCCCAATTTTGAAGTGTATTGCTGATGGTACAGAATGGCTGTTTTCTTCGTATTGCTCCCTCGCCGAAGTCGGGGGAGCAATACACGACCAAATTGGGATACTCTTTTTATGAAAAAGTTTACCTTAATACTAATATACCACAATTTTTCATACTTTTCCAGTTAATTTTTGTCAATTTGCAGAATATTTTCACTGTTTTTGAATCGGCATTTGTATAAATGCTACACATCACGCAAAAAGACCCGACACCATAAGGTATCGGGTCATATCCGTTATAATAACGATCTTAGCCGAGCTTCTTAGCAAGCTGAGACTTCTTTCTTGCAGCGTTATTCTTGTGCAGAATACCCTTTGTGCAAGCCATATCCACCTTCTTGATAGCAGCTCTTACTACCTGCTCCTTGTCAGCAGCGTTGTTAGCAACAGCAGCATCAGCCTTCTTAAGAGCAGTCTTCAGATCGGACTTGATAGCCTTGTTTCTCAGGGTCTTCTTCTCGATGACCTTAACTCTCTTCTTAGCAGACTTGATATTAGGCATTATGGACACCTCCCTCAATGAATAAAATCTCGCTTATCAGGATAAGCTATCCGCAGACTGAGAGGAAATGCGGATAACAGATTTGGCAAGCTTACTAAATTATAATATCACATTTTCGCCCGAATTGCAAGGGGTTTTCAAAAAAAATTCAGCCAATTTTGTAAACCTTATTTGTACATATTGTTTAAAAAATCAACCAACAAAAGAAAGAAGGAGACCCCTATGATAACGCCCCGCACCGACCTTGCCGTTGAGGCAGCCCGCAGACTTTCCCTGAGCCGTGACCTTGAGGGAGTAACACGGGATATAGATATTGTCGAAGCAGCACAGCTGGAAATTGCTGACATCACCATAAAGACCTCCGCCGCCGCTCGGGAGATAGGCCGACCCAAAGGCCGTTACATCACCCTGAAAGCCCTGGACGGCAGCTTTGCGGGCTACTGCCCCTGCTGTGATGAACGGGTAAAGCTTCTGGCAGAAAAGCTGCGCGCGCTGGCAGGGAATGCAAGACGGGTACTGGTGGCGGGGCTTGGCAACCGTCATCTCACGGCGGACTCGCTGGGTCCCCTGACGGTGGACAAGGTATTCGCCACACGGCACCTCATGGGGCTTTCCCATGAGCTTGATGTCAGCGGCCTGACGGAGGTCTCTGCCGTTGAAACAGGTGTGCTTGGACAGACGGGCATTGAGTCCACCGAGCAAATAAAGGCCTTGTGCGCCGCCCTGCGCCCCGACCTTGTCATAGCGGTAGACGCCCTTGCCTGCTGGGACCTTGACCACCTCGGCCGCACCATACAGCTGTGTGACACGGGCATTTCCCCCGGCAGCGGAGTTGAGAATTCCCGCAAGGAACTTTCACGGGCGACCCTGGGCACCGCCTGCATAGCCATAGGTGTGCCCATGGTAGTAGACCTTGCCTCAGCGGCGGAGATGATATTCAACGCTCCCGCCCCCGAGAACAGCGCCCGCCTGACCGTCACCCCCGACAGCATAGACCGTCTTGCTGCCTCAGCTGCAAGCTATATAGCCGACGGGATAAATCTTGCCTTTCAGCGCTCCCTTTCTGCGTCAGAGATACGCTCGCTAATTTAATTCACTTCTTTAATTCATAATTCATAATGAATGCGTTCGCTTCGCTCGCAGTTTTTATTGTACGCAAAAAAGTGCGTTCACGATTTTTTTCGTGAACGCACTTGTATTATTTTCTTTCGTTACTCATAATTCCATTGGCGGAAAGCAAAATGTCAGCCACTGCCAACAATTATGAATTAAGAATTAAAATCAACCGTTGTAGGGTGTGCCGTAGTAGCAAGCCTTGTAGATCTCCTTCAGCTCTTCGATGAGAGGATATCTGGGGTTAGCGCCAGTGCACTGATCGTCGAAAGCGTCCTCGGACATCTGGTCGAGGGTAGCCAGGAAGTCTTCCTCGGTGATACCGTATTCAGCAATGGTCTTCTTGCAACCTACGCGCTCCTTCAGTTCCTCTACCTTGTCGCAGAGCATCTTGAAGCACTCCTTGTCGTCCTTGCCGAACAGACCCAGCGAACGAGCGACCATAGCGTACTTCTCCAGTGTCTTGGGATATTCATACTGTGAGAATGTGCCCATCTTGGTGGGAACAGGGTTAGCGTTGAACTTCATGACATTGGTGATCACCAATGCGCAGCATATGCCGTGGGGCAGGTGGTGGTAAGCACCCAGCTTGTGTGCCAGCGAGTGGCCTATACCCAGGAAAGCATTTGCAAATGCCATACCTGCCATGGTAGCAGCGTGTGCCATTTCTTCTCTTGCCTTAACAGCCTTCTGGCCGTTGTCAACGCACTCGGGCAGATTTTCAAAGGTCATTTTCAGGGACTGCAGTGCCAGACCGTCAGTGAAATCGGTAGCCATTACAGAAGCCAGAGCCTCCAGGTTATGTACCATGCAGTCCAGACCGGAAGCAGCAGTCAGGCCCTTGGGGGCGCTCATCATCAGGTCGGTATCAACTATAGCCATGTTAGGCAGCAGCGCGTAGTCTGCCAGAGGATACTTGTGGCCTGTGTGCTCATCGGTGATAACTGCAAAGGGCGTTACCTCGGAGCCAGTGCCCGAAGAGGTAGGTATGCAGATGAAGTAAGCCTTTTCGCCCATCTTGGGGAAGGTGTAAACTCTCTTCCTGATATCTATGAATCTCATGGCCATATCCATGAAGTCAGCCTCGGGATGCTCATACATCACCCACATGATCTTAGCAGCGTCCATAGCAGAACCGCCGCCGATAGCGATAATGGTGTCAGGCTCAAAAGCACGGATAGCCTTTACACCCTCCAGTGCGCAGCCCAGCGAGGGATCGGGGGCAACGTCGAAGAATACGTTGTGTGCAATGCCCATCTGGTCAAGCTTATCGGTGATAGCCTTGGTGTAGCCGTTCTTGTAGAGGAACTGGTCGGTAACGATGAAGGCCTTCTTCTTGCCCATTACAGTTTTCAGCTCATCAAGGGCAACAGGCAGGCAGCCCTTCTTGAAGTATACCTTTTCAGGCGCTCTGAACCAAAGCATATTCTCTCTCCTCTCGACCACTGTCTTGACATTCAGCAGGTGCTTGATACCCACGTTCTCGGAAACCGAGTTGCCGCCCCATGAGCCGCAGCCCAGGGTCAGCGAGGGTGCGAAGTTGAAGTTGTACAGGTCGCCTATACCGCCCAGAGAAGAGGGGGTGTTAACGATAAGACGGCAGGTCTTCATGCGCTCAGCGAACTTCATCAGCTTCTCGCGCTCGTTCACATTATCTATCCACAGCACTGAGGTGTGACCCAGGCCGCCGTTGTTTTCCAGCAGAGCCTCAGCCTTGTTCAGTGCATCATCGAAATCGTCAGCCTTGTACATACCCAGTACGGTAGTCAGCTTTTCGTGGCCGAAGGCTTCATCGCGGTCGGTGCTGGTAGCTTCGCCGATAAGCACCTTAACGTTCTCGGGAACTTCAAATCCGCAGAGCTTTGCAATGGTCACAGGGCGCTGTCCAACGACCTTTGCATTGAGGGCGCCGTTAACTATCATGGTGTGTCTTACCTTGTCGGCTTCCTCATTGTTAAGGAAATAACAACCCCTTGCCTTCAGCTCAGCCTTGACCTCTTTGTAGATCTTCTTGTCAACGATGAGGGTCTGCTCGGTAGCGCAGATCATGCCGTTGTCAAAGGTCTTGGAATGTATTATGGAGTTCACAGCCACCTTGATATCAGCAGAAGCATCTATTATAGCGGAAGCGTTGCCCGCACCAACGCCCAGCGCAGGTGTGCCGGAAGAATAAGCACTCTTGACCATGCCGGGGCCGCCTGTAGCCAGTATCAGGTCAGCATCTCTCATTATCTCGTTGGTCATATCCAGTGAGGGAACATCTATCCAGCCGATGATATTCTCGGGAGCGCCCGCAGCCACAGCAGCGTCCAGAACTATCTTGGCCGCAGCGATAGTGCAGTTCTTTGCACGGGGGTGGGGGCTGATGATGATACCGTTTCTGGTCTTAAGGGAGATCAGTGTCTTGAAAATAGCGGTAGATGTGGGGTTTGTGGTGGGTATTACCGCAGCTATCAGGCCGATAGGCTCATATATCTTGGTAGTGCCGTAAGCCTCATTTACTTCAAAAGCGCCGCAGGTCTGCACATTTTTGTATGCATTGTAGATATGCTCAGCAGCGTAGTTGTTCTTGATGACCTTATCCTCAACGATGCCCATGCCTGTTTCCTCAACGGCCATTTTAGCCAGGGGGATACGAGCCTTGTTGGCAGCCAGTGCAGCAGCCTTGAAGATCTTGTCCACCTGTTCCTGAGTGAACTCAGCGAACTTAGCCTGTGCTTCTCTTACTTCCTTGATCTTGGCGGTCAGAGCCTCAACACTGTCAACGAAGATGGGTTCGTTCTTCTTAGCAGTTGTCTTTGCCATAATGATTCCTCCATGTCTTTCTCTCATCGGATATTTTTCCGCTTTTTGCCTTCAGTTTTTACCTCTCGGTACTTTTACTTTTCGTGAGAGATACTTTTTCTCTCTCAGCATGATATAATTATACCAGTTTGTTATTTTTTTGTCAATCATTTATTGGCTTTTCTTTTTAAACTTTTTCTTAACGTTCTGCATTAAGTTTATTATATGTTAAATACGATTAATTTTTCCTTTATCGGATAACTTCACGTTGTTTCGCGGGTATTCCGTCGGGGGAGCCCTGTCGGGGCCGCGAATTATTTCCTGCAAAGCACCTCATCGAAATATTCCCCCAGGGGCAGGGTAGCGCCCGAGTGTCCTCCTCCCGCCACACGGCGGAAGCGTTCGTTGTGCAGCAGTGTTTCGGTGAACTTATGATCTCCCAGAAGTTCGTCATCGTCACCCACTATGCAGCTGACGTTTGCAGCGTCCAGGTAGGCCAGTCTGCCGAAAGCTGCAATGAATTCGCGGCTGCGGCAGGGAAGTATCATAAAGGGCATAAGGCAGGGGTTAACAAGAACTGTCCGCAGGCCTGTTTCGGCGCAGATGAGCGCTGCGTAAAATCCGCCCAGGCTGGTGCCCACGATAAAATCCGGGGAATGAACGGCAATAAGCCCCCTGAGTTTTTCAAGCACCTCATCGGCGGAAAGGCTGTCGTAGTCCAGTTCGGGGGAAACTATCTCCCGCCCCTCTTTTTCCAGTGCCTTGTAAGCGCTGTTGCGGGGGCTTCCGTGGTAGCCGTGCAGGTTGAGTATCTTCATGCAGCACCTCCTTATATTTCTGCTGATATTATAGCACTGCAGGGCAGAACTTTCAACGGTAATATCCACAAAAAATCGCCGCAGCAAAGTGTCTGCGGCGAAAATATAGACAAACGGCGCTGCCATGTCGGCGGCAGCGGGGCTGTTCACGGGGACGCACCTGCGCCACCCCGCAGCAGCATGGCGGGGGAGCCGTTCATTTACATACTATGCGCCCCCGCCCCTCAGCGCCACAAGCAAAGACACAAACAAAGAGGGCTGCCGAACTACGGCAGCCCTCACATTATCCATTTTCAAGCCATTGGACTTTGATCCTTTCGCAAAATATAGAAAGCCAAATATGAAATCTCATGTACTCCCCGCCACGCGTAAACTCACAACATCGTGTGGAGAAAATATATCAAATTTCCATTGGAATAAGTTTCCTTTCGGTAAGTAAATTTTGTCGGGATAAAATTTAACTTCTCATCGGATCTGTTACCTTTCAATATATTTTATATGATCGAGTTCCGCATCAGCGGACAATTAAAATCAAGCCATAGGACTTATTACCTTTCGTTGAATTAACGCTCACGCGTCTTGTCGGGATGTCCCGCTAAGCTTCGGGACTAAGCTGCATAAACCTTCGGGATCACTCCTAACATTCAGATATTCAGCAGTCTGGCGCGCATTACCATAATGCACCACTCCCATATTCAGTATAGTGCGGCCTCAGCCGCCAAAAGGTCGGATAAAAAACCAACTAAGCCATTGGTACGTTTTCCTTTCAGAAGATTTGCGCTCACGCGCCGTTGTCGAAGCGTTTCCCATAAGCTCGGAAACTAAGCTGCTACACCCTTCGGACTCACTCCTAACATTCAGATATTCAGCAGTCTTACGCGCATTAACATAATGCACCACTCCTTATAAAGATATGCGGCTGTCACACCGTACATTTTCGTCGAAATAAAAACCAACTAAGCCATTGGTAGGATTTCCTTTCAGAAGATTTGCGCTTCACGCGCCTTGTCGGATCGTTCCTCCAGCTCAGGAACTAAGCTGTATTGTACTTGGGACTCACTCCTCACTCTCACATAGTCAGCAGTCTTGTGCGCATTACCATAATGCACCACTCCCTAACAACATATTGTATCCCGTTACCTCGGGAAAAATGAACGCTTAAACAAGTTACTATGCCATCGGTAAAACACCTTTCGGTAGATCAACGCTCCACGCGTCTTTGTCAGAGTGCCTCTCCAGCTCAGAGGCTAAGCCGAATAGAACTTTGGACTCACTCCCATCATTCAAATATTCAGAGATACTATGTGCATTACCATAATGCACCACTCCCGAAATAATTATTTTTATCCCGCCGATCGGAACAGCTCCGCGCCGTCCCGCCCCACAGCGGGCGTCTATTCAATTGTAATTGTGAGTATTCGTCTTGTACTGACGTAATTGTGATATGGTCCTTCGACCCATCCATTTCCCGTCGTGATAACCTCACTGTTCAGAACCGGCAGCCCTGTGACTGCGCCCTGTTCCCCTCGCTATCTTAAGAAATGCACGAGCCCTGAATACTCAAAAGGCTCTCGTTTACATCCATCGGACTCGCTCCTTTCATCATGAACTAAGAATAACACGGAGTCTGCACCGCCTGGTAGATCAGGCTCTCTGCCGGGACTGGTTGCGGCACCTTTACTCTCTCCCGTGAATTTCTCCATTCAAGGAACTCTCGGCTTTAATATCAGCACCTGCTGCAATGCTTCGGCTGACTTTATGTGCTTTCCTTTTCCTTGAATATACTATACCACACTTTTTGTGCTTTGTCAATAGTTTTTTTCAACAATTATATAATTTTTATATTTAACTTACAAAATAAAGAGTAACAGTTGTTTTAGAAATTCATACTTGACTTATGGGAGAGAATGATGTATAATATAAGTGTTGCGGCGGTCGTGGAACGATTTGTGAGCCGCATTTGTTTTATATCAAGGAGGTTTTAGGTATGGACGAGCAGATGAATGAGTATACCCCCGATCTTTATGAACTTATGGACGAGCAGGGCAACAAGCAGACCTTCGAGCTGCTGGACTGCATGGACTTTGAGGACGAGAGATACTATGCGCTGACACCTTATTTTGAGGAAGAGGACGCTGACAAGATCCTTGACGAGGCTTCGCTGCTGGTCATACTTAAGGTAGAGTACGATCCCGAAACGGGTGAGGAGATACTGGCCTCTATCGAAGATGAAGAGCTGTTTGACCGCGTAGGTGCGGCTTTTGAAGAGCGTCTTGAAGAGATGTTCGATTTTGAGGACGATGAAGACGACAGCGAGGGCTGATGCCAATAATTTATATTGTACAATTTTTCAGACTTTATTTTGTCTAATTTACCGTTTGAAATCTGCACTGATATATGGTATAATGTAGACAGCAGAAAGGGAAGAGGAGATAAGGCTTCCCGATGAACAAGTTTTTAGATTGCTACCTTGTTCGACCAAGCATAGACATTGTAAATCCAACACTTATTAAAAGGGATCCGCACTCTTTGTGAAGATTGAAGACCTCCCGCCCGAACCGCATTTGCCGTTTGGTCTACGGACGAAGGGATCATGAGGCTCAAAGGTCGTTTTACCCACCCTGCATTCATTGCGGGTTTAACTTCTATGCGACGGCAAGGCGGCAATTTTATTTTAAAAGCAGAGGGGCTGTTGTTTTTGCAACAGCCCCTTATCTCTGTAAATGGAGGAAGAAAGATGCAGAAAATAATAGATAACACCCCCGAAGCGCTGGACGCTTACTTCACGCAGACAGGCGCAAAAAAGGTCTTCCTGGTGGGCGGGAAGTCTATGGACAAGCTGAAGATAGGTGAGTATTTCAGCAAGCTGGAGGAACGCACAGGCATAAATGTAGTGCGCTTTTCCGACTTCAAGCCAAATCCCGGCTATGAGTCGGTGCTGGCAGGGGTAAAGCTTTTCAGGGAAAGCGGCTGCGATATGATAGCTGCTGTGGGCGGCGGTTCGGCTATGGATACCGCCAAGTGCATAAAGATGTATGCTACCATGGACGACAGCACAGATCATATCAAGCAGGAGATAGTTCCCAATGATATGGAATTTCTGGCTGTTCCCACCACGGCGGGCACAGGCAGCGAGGCTACGCGCTATTCCATAATCTACTATAACGGGGTGAAGACCACTGTCACCGATGACAGCAGCATACCCACCGCAGTGCTTTTCGACCCCGATACACTGCGCTCTCTGCCTGATTACCAGAAAAAGGCCACCATGCTGGACGCTCTCTGCCATGCGGTGGAGTCTTACTGGTCGGTGCATTCCACCGATGAGAGCAAGGCTTTTGCGGCACAGGCCATAAAGCTTATTTTTGCGGCTAAGGATGGTTATCTGGCCAACACTGATGAGGGCAACAGCGATATGCTGAAAGCCGCCAACATCGCGGGCAAGGCCATAAACATCACCGCCACCACCGCAGGCCACGCCATGTGCTACAAGCTCACCTCGGACTTCGGGCTGGCTCACGGCCATGCATCCGCCCTTTGCGTGAAGGTGCTGTTCCCCTATATGGTGCAGAATACACATCTTTGCACCGATGAAAGGGGCGAGGGTTATTTTGTGGAGATGCTTGATGAACTGGCGGAAGTAATGGGCTGTGACACACCTATGGCAGCGGCAGAAAAGTTCTGGGCGCTGATAGATGAGCTGGGCATGGAAGTTCCTGCCTTTACCGAAAAAGACCTGGAGAAGCTGGCAGGGGCTGTCAACACAGACCGCCTTAAAAACCACCCCATCAGCCTGGAACCCTGGAGCATAAAAATGCTCTACGGCAGAATGTGAGGTGCAGCCATGGGACCCATAACCTATAAAGTGACCAGGATAGACGGTGACTACGCTCACCTGATGAACGTTGAAACGGGCGAAGACCTGTTAGTTGCCATGGCGCTGCTGCCAGAGGAAACAGACGAAGGCATGACACTGCTCTGGGAAAATTTTACCTATACGGTCATATAATTCATAATTCATAATTATGTTGATGCCACCGACACACCTACGACTTTTCAAAGCGTGTGACAAACGCTGTTGTTATTCTTTCCACCGCCGCAGGCGGGGAAGAATAACTCAAAAAGTTTCGGGCGGTGTGCAGACGGTATACCACTTCCATGGTGCATAACTGCGCGGGACGTCCAGCTTCTGGTGGACATCAGTCCCGCGCTTTTTTTACAGCTGCGTTCGCTAACGATAAAGATTTAATGTTTATCATTAAATTATTTATGTTTATTGTGACTATATCTCTTCCCCGAAAAGGGCTGTCGTTTTGTGAAAACATATAAAAATTAACGTTTATCATTAAAAACTAGTTGACAAACGTAAATAACTGTGCTATACTCATAACATCGAAAGACAACAACGACCCCAACAAGGGAAAGGAGAAAACAAAATGAAAACCAAAAAAGAACTTACGACTGAAGAGATCATGAGAATGCAGAACCCCACACTGAAATTCATGTTTATAGCGACCATAGTGATCGCCGTGATACTGGCGGCGAGAATGGTGCAGGCTGTCAGCACGCTGAATATGCTCGCAGCTGACAGCGGCCTCACCGAAAGCGCCCAGCGGTGGTTCCAGGATACCGCCTTTGACCTTTTCGGTGATGTGGGCTACATCGCGGTGTGCATAGTTTCTTCCGTGATGTTTTTCTTCACGCTGAAAGACCACACCCCATTTACAAGAAGGACCTCCAACTGCCTGATCATCATTGCGGCTGTCATGATGGTAACAGCTGTCTTCTCGCCCCTTGCCGCAAGGGAATTCAGCAGTTCCGTCATCGGCACGAATTTTTACATCGTCAAGTCGGGCAATGAGATCTTCGCAAGCTCGCTGCTGTTCATAATATCCGCCTTCTTCCGCTACGGCACCAAGCTCCAGCAGGAGTCGGACGAAACTCTGTAAGGCGGTGAGGATATGGCTATAATACTCAGATTAGACAGGGTCATGGCGGACAGAAAAATGAGCCTTAACGAACTCAGCGAGTTGGTGGGTGTCAGCAATGTCAACCTCTCAAAGCTGAAAACAGGCAAGGTCAGCGCCGTCAGGTTCTCAACTCTCAACGCTATCTGCAAAGCGCTGCACTGTCAGCCCGGCGACATACTTGAATTTATCGATGATGAATAGCAAAAAGGCGGTGCGCCATGCACCGCCTTTTTGTTTCGGAAGTCTATTACTCTGCCGACTTCACAGCCTTGCCTGTCAGGGCGAAGATTGCCACTGCAGCATGAAGAACTGCTACGCCTGCCATGAAAACTATTGAAGCGTACCTGATGTTCAGTACCATTGAGCCCACCTGAGAAATGACCAGTGCTGCTGTCACGAGGGCTGCTGCGCTGCCTGCGATAAGGCTGAGCTTTTCTGCTTTCTTATCCGATATCTTGTTTGTACCTGCTGCGAAAGCGAGCAGCATAACAAACAGTACCCAGTGATTGCACTTTGCATTTGAAATGCAGAAACCGTAAGCCGAAAGCGATGCCATAACTGCCGTTGCGATGTTCAGGATAACGAATGTGTTTCTGTTGTTCATAGTGTTGTTTTTCATAGTGATGACCTCCGAAATAATTAAGTTTTAGTTTGTTTTGGAACTCTCTGTTCCCCTTTTCTGATATCATTATAGCATGAGAAAGTCAAGAAAGCGGCCAAGAAAAAGTCAAGATGTGGTCAAGATATTTTTATTTTGCCGTGTATTGTTTTTCCCGCCTTTGGCGGGGAGAAATGCGAATAAAATTACGAGAGCCTGCATTTCCGCCGAAGTCCTCAGAGGGCGAAAGGTCAAGAAAAAATATGATAATTATGCTATTGGCAAATCAGCACAAATGTGCTATAATGATATGGTGTACACGAGATCCGTGATATCTGTGCGGGAGGTTCTGTTGTGGCGGGATTTGTTCATCTTCATCTTCATACCGAATATTCGTTGCTGGACGGTGCCTGCCGCATAGACAGGCTAATGGGAAGGCTTAAAGAACTGGGGCAGACAGCCTGTGCTGTCACGGACCACGGCAATATGTTTGCGGCGGTGGAATTCTACAATGCCTGCAGGGCTGCGGGGATAAAGCCCATAATCGGCTGTGAGGTATATGTGGCGCGGGGCAGCAGGCAGGACAAGTACCCCTCGGCGGGCAAGCCCTACCATCTTATACTGCTTTGCCGAAACGACACGGGCTACCACAACCTGATGAAGCTGGTATCTCTGGGGTACACCGAGGGCTTCTACAACCGCCCGAGGATAGACCTTGAACTGCTGCGGCAGTACCACGAGGGGCTCATATGCCTTTCGGGCTGTGTGGCGGGGGAGCTGGCGCAGAAGATAGCTGACACCAACTACAAGGGTGCTGTGGAAACTGCCCTGCTGTACAGGGAGATATTCGGGGCGGACAACTATTTCATCGAGATACAGCGCCACCGTGACCCGACCGAGCAGAGGGTCATGCCCTCGCTGATGAGACTTTCTCAGGAAACGGGCATACCCCTCTGCCTTACCAACGACTGCCACTATCTGCGCAAAGAGGACGCTGAGGCTCAGCAGGTGCTTATGTGCATATCCACGGGGTCTACCATGGAGTCACCTGCGTTGAAGTTCCCCTCGGACGAATTCTATGTGAAGTCCGCTGAGGAAATGGCACAGCTTTACCCCGCCGCCCCCGAAGCCATGGAGAACACCCTGCGCATTGCCGAGAGGTGCAATGTGAATATAGAGTTCGGCAACACCATACTGCCCTATTACAGCTACAAGGGTATCACCGACAACGAGAAGTTCCTGCGGAATATGTGCCGCGAGGGGCTCATAAAGCGCTACGGCGAGCCCTCGGCGGAGGCAGTGGAGCGCATGGAGTATGAGCTTTCGGTCATAACGAGAATGGGCTACACCAACTACTATCTTATAGTGTGGGATTTTATAAATTACGCCAAAAGCAAGGATATACCCGTGGGCCCGGGCAGAGGTTCGGGGGCGGGCAGCCTGTGCGCTTACTGCATAGGCATAACCGACATAGACCCCCTGAGATACGGGCTGCTCTTTGAGAGATTTTTAAACCCCGAGCGTGTGACCATGCCCGACTTCGATATAGATTTCTGTGTGGAGGGCAGGCAGAAGGTCATAGACTATGTGGTGGAAAAATACGGCGCCGACCATGTGGCGCAGATAGCGACTTTCGGTACAATGGCCGCAAAGCAGGCGCTTAGGGACGCTGCCAGGGTCATGGGCGAGCCCTATGCCACAGGAGACAGGCTGGCAAAGGCCGCCCCAAGGGTAATGTCCCTTTCAGAGTCGGTGGAGAAGTCTGCGGAGCTTAAGGAGATGTACACCTCTGACAGCAAGCTGCGCAGGATAATAGACTCTGCCATGAGGATAGAGGGTATGCCCAGGAACGTTTCCACCCATGCGGCAGGTGTGGTCATCACCAAAGAACCTGTGGACTGCTATGTTCCCCTTTACGCCAGGGAGGGAGCGGTATCCACCCAGTACACCATGACCATACTGGAAAGGCTGGGGCTGCTGAAAATAGATTTCCTCGGGCTTTCAAACCTTACTATAATAAAGCACTGCTGCGACGAGATAAAAAAGACCGACCCCGATTTCGACATAAGCGCCATACCCCTTGATGACAAGGCGGTGTACGATATGCTCTCGCGGGGCGAAACAGAGGGTATCTTCCAGTTTGAATCGGGGGGCATGACGGCAACTATAATGAAGCTGCGCCCCACAGGAATTGAAGACCTCATAGCGGTGCTTTCGCTGTACCGCCCGGGTCCTATGGACTCTATACCCAACTACATACGCTGCCGCCACGACCCTAGTCTGGTGCGCTACAAGCACCCCCTGCTGCGCCCCATACTTGAAGTCACCTACGGCTGCATAGTTTATCAGGAGCAGGTCATGCAGATATTCCGAGACCTGGCAGGCTACTCCTTCGGGCGGGCCGACCTGGTAAGGCGAGCCATGTCCAAGAAAAAGGCGGACGTGCTTGAGAATGAGCGCAGGGCTTTCGTGTACGGTGAGATAGGCGCCTGCTGCGGTGCGGTGGCAAACGGTGTCCCCGAAAAGGTGGCTAACGAGATATTCGATGAGATGTCAAGCTTTGCCAGCTACGCTTTCAATAAATCCCATGCAGCAGCCTACGCTACGGTATCCTACCGCACGGCTTACCTTAAGTGCCACTATTTCAGGCAGTACTTTGCCTCGCTGATGACAGAGGCCATAAACGAAAGCACAGAGAAGCTCTACGGCTACATAACCGCTGCGCGCCGCAGGGGCGTGCGGGTGCTGCCCCCCGATATCAACAAAAGCGGCATGGGCTTTCTCTGTGAGGGCGAGGATATCCGCTTCGGGCTGCTGGGCATAAAGGGTCTGGGCAGCACGGCCATATCAGTTATGCTGAGGGAAAGGCAGCTGGGCGGCGAGTTCCGTTCGCTGGAGGACTTCTGCCGCCGCATACAGGGGCGGGACATACATATGCGCATGATCGAAGCCCTGATAAAGGCAGGGGCTATGGACAGCTTCAAGGGGAACCGCCACGAGAAGATGATAAACAGCTTTGTCTTTCTTGGTGACCTGGGGAAGACGTCGGACAGAATGGAGGGTCAGCTGGACTTTTTCAGCACAGGCGCCCCCGAGGGCGGCGAGGCTGTTGAACGTCCCATGCTCACCTCCCCCGAATATTCCACCGCCGAACTGCTGGAGTTTGAGCGTGAGGCGCTGGGTATGTACCTTTCAGCCCACCCCATAGACCCCTATGAACCTTTCGGGCGGGCGGCAGGCCTGACCCCCGTGAAGACCATACTTGAAGCGGGCATGAACGGTGACGGCAAGACCGCCGAGGTGCTGGTGATGGTGACGCGCAAGCGGGCCTTCGCCACAAAAAAGGGTGACATGATGTGCTTCTGCGGAATTGAGGACAAGACGGGCGAAATGGAGCTGATAGTCTTCCCGAAAGTCTACAGGGAGCATAAGGGTATAATAAACGAGAGGACTGTGCTGCACCTGCGGGGCAAGGTATCCGTCAAGGAGGACGAGCCCCCGAAGATAATGGCAGATGCCGTTGAAACAGGCGAGCAGTTCGTCATGGGGGCTGTGGGCAGAGGTGTCTGTCTGCGGCTGTCCTCGGCGGACAAGGAACGGCTCACGGCAGTAAAGGAACTTGCACACAGATATGCCGATGACAGCGGTGTTCCCCTGACTGTCTTCTTTGCGGATCTGAGGCGGCGCACCGCCCTTAAGGGCATACACCGCATACGCATGGACGACAGGGTGATGAACGAGATACTTGACATCGTCGGGGAGGGCAACATAGCCTTCGGCTGACGGGTCATGGAATTATAAATGTAATAACGGAGGGTAAAATGAGGATACTTATTCTAAGACACGGTGAACCCGATTACGTCAAGGACTGCCTGACAGAAAAGGGCATTGAGCAGGCAAAGCTGCTGGCTGAAAGGCTGGCGGAGGAGGATATCAAAGGTTTCTATGTTTCGCCTATGGGCAGGGCAAGGGAGACCTGCGGGTACACCCTGGAAAAATTTGCGGGCAGTCAGGCTGAGGTCTGCGACTGGCTGCACGAGTTCGACCTGATGTGGGAAAACCCCCGCAGCGGCAGCAAGGAAATGGTCTGGGACATTGCCCCCGACTGCTGGACGGAGCTGCCCGAGCTTTTTGAAAAGGAAGGCTGGTACAAAAACCCCGCCATGTCCGCCGCAGGCATGGCCGAAAGGATACAGGGGGTCAACAGCGGCGTTGACAGCATACTGGAAAAATACGGCCTTGTGCGGGAGGGCAGCTACTTCCGTGTGGAGAAAAAGTGCGATGACACCATTGCGCTGTTCTGCCATTTCGGGGCGATGTGTGCTGTTACGGCACATCTGCTGAACATATCCCCCATGATAGTATGGCAGGGCTTCAATGCGGACATGACCGCCGTTACCGAACTCTGCACCGATGACCGCTACGGCAGCGTGACAAATTTCAGGATATGCTCCTTCAACGACACCGCCCACCTTAAAGAAAAGGAAAGGGCACAGCTAAAGGCAAAATAACGAGGTGAGGAAATGAACAGTTATTCGGTCGTACTTCTTCCTGACAGGAAGACCGCCATAAAGCTTATGGGAATGATGTGCGGCAGCGAGGTAATAGAAAAGGGTATGCGCCCCTGCGTTGAGATGCTGACTTTTCAGTGTGAAGATGACACTGCCGCACTGGCGGCCTACCGTGATGCACAGGAACTGGCGGGGATAACAGCCCTTGAATTCTTTGCGGCTGCCATGGAAAGATACGATGATGAGAACAAGCTTTATCGGGTAGGGCTGCAGCTGCGCCATGACCTGCCCCTGATAAAGATAAGGGAGCTTTTCCGTATGCGGATAGACAAGCTTGCGTTGGTGGAGGATGAAGCTTTCGGCAGCTACATACCTCAGGCAGTGCTGGGGCAGGGCTTTACGCAGGAGGATGCCCGCGAAGCTTACCTGATGCTGACAGATGTTTTCTCGCCCTTTTCGGCGGTGGCGGAAAAAACCGCCCTCATCAGGCTGGCTGATATGGAGATCATCGAAGAGTCCGAGCTGGAACACAGATGTCTCGGCTTTGACCTGCCCGATGAACGCTTCACCTCACTGGCACCCGGAATGACAGCTGATGAAGCCGAAAAGGTACTCATGAGAAAGCTGCTGCTGAAAAAGCGCCGCGAGAACGGCGAGGAGGTCCTGCTGGCAAGGTTCATCGACAACGGTGTAACTCTGCTTTTCGACCCTGAAGACAGGACCCTGCACACCATCGGCCTTGAAGCACCTTTCGGGCTGCCTGTACTTGGGCTTGACCGCAACGAGGTCAGACGGGAACTTGGCGAGCCTGACAGATATCTGGGCAACAGCGGCTTTTACAGCAGCGGCTGGTTCTACGAGCATATACTTGGTCATGCTACCCTTGAACTGGAGTTCGCAGCGCCGCCCTCAGGCACCTGCGAAAGGGTACTGATGACCCGCAGCTGACATGACAAAAAGGCACCTCTGCTTTGTGCAGAAGTGCCTTTTATCATATCATCATTCTTAGTCCGATTCAGCAGAGGAGTCAAACATTTCCAGCTCGACTACGGCGCGGTCTTCATAGGCTGCCATGTGGCATTTTATGTACTTTTCGGAGATCATTTTTACCGCCTCACCGCACTCCTCGGATATGTCTGAGGCAAAGTAGCCTTTTTCCGAGCTGATCTCCTTTGAGAGATCCCAGCCCTCGCGGTCTTCAGGCTCAAAGTAAACATTCAGCCCCCCCGCCTCATAGGCTCTGTCCATGGCCGCAGCTATCTCCTCGGCGGTGTTCAGGGTCTGCAAATTGTGGGCGATGAAGGTATCCTCCCAGCTGTCGACCTCGGGGCAGCCCTCCCTGTCCCACTCGTGGCGGTCAGCCATGACATCTGCGGTGGTGTTGAAATACTGGTGCTTTACGGGATATGTCATTGCATCGGGCACGGGGTCGTCCCAGGTGACGTCCACATAATACCAGTGCCCTGACAGCTGAACTATGTTCCAGGCGTGTTCTCTTCCCTCAGCGGAAGCGTGTACAGACCTGCAGGGTATGCCGAGCATATCCATAAACATACGGAAAGTCGTGGTATAGCCCCTGCATATGCACTCTCCGTCACGCAGAGCCCCCAGGGGGTCGGCGGCGTGTTCGCCCGCCTCACCGAAAAGGCTCAGCTCGCCCTTGTCATAGGTCACGTTCCTGACGATGTAGTCGTGAATGGCCAGCTCCTTATCATAGTCGCTCATATCCTCGGTGATGACTTCATCTATGACCTTGCCTGCCCTGTCCAGTATCTCACGCTGCACCTCGTCAAGGGCAGCGGTATCGCCCGAAAGATAGGCCTCGGATATGGGGGTCGTGTCATACAGCTCTTCCGTTTCCTCCTCAGGCTCCTCTGCCTCGCTCTCATCAGGGGCGGAGGTCTCAGCAGGTGCCTCGGTCTCAGCGGTCACAGAGGCCGTCTTCTCCTCAGTGCTGCTTTCCTCCGTCACAACCCTCTCGCTGCAGCCCGCCAGCATGGACACAGCCAGAAGTGCCGCCAGAAATCTCTTTTTCATATGTCATCTCCGTCTGTTATTTTATCAGCCCTTTTACGAAAGCAGCTATCCATGTCAGGTCAGTAACGTTCACATCGCCGTCCCCGTTGATATCGGCTCTCGCCAGCCAGTCCCCCTCAAGGGCTCTTATGCTCTTCACATGGGCGGCAGCAAGCACCACATCGGTGACATTTATCTCGCCGTCACCGTTTATATCTCCCTTGACGGGCTCGCTGCCATGAGCGACATAGTATTCCCTGTCAAAATCCTGCCTGCTCATCGCGGGCAGTTCGGGCAGAAAATGTGTGGGGTCCCCCTGAGGTGTATCCATGGTATGTTCACGGCCGAAGAGGTCGCTGCCCCTTGCGAAGAATTCGTCGCCCTGAATGACATAGTCCCAGGTGCAGTCCAGCAGATAATACTTTCCGTCGTCCAGCTGCACGCTGTTCCAGGCATGGTCGCCGCCTTCTGCCTGGCCTGTAACGGTATATCCGTCGATATCCATATAATTCATCACAGCCTGAAAGGTCTTGGCAAAGCTCTCGCAGACACCCTCGCCCCTGAGGGCGGTGCCCTCTACGCTGTGAGCCCATTCCTCCATGCTCGGGTCGCCATTGCTGTCAAGGGCATAGCTTACATTGTAGATTATCTGATCATGGACTATCTTTGCCTTGTCGTAGTCGAGCTCGCCTTCCTCGGCCAGTTCTGCCGTCGAGGTCACATAATCCACCAGAGCCTCCTGTATACGCGTTCTTTCTCCGCCGCGGGCATAGTCTGCGTTAGTGGACATATAAAATCGGCTCTCATCGCCCAGCGAAGTCATGCTGGCAAAGTAAAACATGGGGTTGTCTGCCTTCATGGTAAAGTAGACCCTTGTGGCGTCGTCAAAGTCAAGTCCGCAGTAATCCAGCTCATCGTAGATGTAAAAGCCGTCCGTTGATCTTATACGGCGGGACGTATCGTTCCACAGCTTTACAGCGGACTCGTACATCTCGTCGTACAAGGCCTGCATCTGCTCGCCGTTTTCCATGGTGCCCAGGAAATCATAGCCTGTCCTCGTCCCGCAGTCCAGCAGGAAATCCTCGCTGTCCTCAGCGGCAGGTATGCCTGCGGCTCCCGCAGGGATCACTGTGCCTATGGTCATCACCGCAGCCAGCGCCGCAGAAACTATCTTTCTTTTCATAGCAGTATCAACTCCCTAAAAATCTGCGGCCGTCGGAAGCTTCGGGGCGTCAGCCCACAGCTACTATCTCACGGTGCAGGCCCTTTACCCTGGCACAGATCAATGTAAGGTCGGTGACGTTTATATCGTCATCGCCGTTCATATCCGCATACCTCAGCTTGTCATCGGGTATGGCTCTTATGCTTTTTACGTGTGCCGCAGTTATCATTATATCAGTAACATTTACAAATCCGTCGCAGTTGACATCGCCCACAGCTATCTCCCTTTCTGCGGGGTTAAGGGGGTCATAGTCAAAGCTTGCTGCAGTGGGCAGCATTTTCAGCCACTCCGCAAGATCCATATCATCGCGCTGGTGGTCAAGGTCCATGGTCTGCTGGCCTACAGCGAAGTAATCATATCCCGCTTCATCGCCCTGATCGTCCCAGGTGCAGTCAACATAATAGTAGTTGCCGTCGTCCAGCTCTATGAGGTTCCAGGCATGACCCGAACCTTCGCTGAAAGACATACTGTCGTACTTATAGCCATGCAGCCCCGAATATGCCAGCAGGACCTTATAAGCATCAGCATAGCCCTCGCAGACCACCCTGCGGTCCATTGCCGCACCTATTATGCT
Source organism: Ruminococcus sp. (assembly GCF_017464355.1). Classification (GTDB taxonomy): domain Bacteria; phylum Bacillota; class Clostridia; order Oscillospirales; family Ruminococcaceae; genus Hominimerdicola. The sequence continues at coordinate 21,546 of NZ_JAFUAG010000012.1, forward strand.
GCCTGTGTTGTTTTCCATATCAGGCTCGCCGTTCTCATCATAGGCATAATCCACTGCCTTTATCAGGTCATCATGGAGCCTGCGTGTCTTGTCATACAGGGTCTTCTCGCTCTCGGCGCCCTTGGCAGTCTCGGTAACGAACTTCTCTATCTCCTTCTTGACCTTCACTCTCTCCTCATGGTCAAGAAACTGATCTCTTATGGTATATGTCATGTTCCAGGACTGGCCGCCGTCTCTTGAGCTTACGATAGTATCGGCAAAACAGAAGATGCAGTTATCCCTTTCAAAGGCCTGCGCCAACATACCCAGATCCCCGGTGTCGATACCTGTTACATCAAAAGACTTATATATGCACTCACCGATATCGTCTGTGACAAAATCTGTTTCATCGTCATTCCACAGCTCCTCGGCAGCGGCCTGCAGCTGTCTGTAGATCTCCTGCAGCTTTTCGCCGTCGTTGAGGTTTATGAGGTAGTCATAAAATTCTCTTGAGCAGCACCTGTTCACAAAATCATCGCCGCCGTTTACGCCGTCGGCCGAAGCCGCAGTCTGCACAAAGGGCACAGTGCCCATAACTGCTGCCATTGCAAATGCTGCCAACCTGTTTTTCATTTTCATAAATTTTACCATCCTTTTAGAAAAATATAGTAGGTCTTACCGTCCTCATATAAATAGACGGTTTGTCTGAAAAAAAGGTTACACTATTTTTTTGAATTTTTCGTGAACTATCTTTTTTTGTGTGACCTACTTGATTTCTACCAGCATGGCATAAAGTTCCCCTTTTGAGAACCCTGTGGCGCGGGCTATCTCACGGCAGGCATCTGTTCCTCGGACACCTTTTTCCACCAGTGCCTGCACCTGCTCAAAGGCCTGTTCTATGGTCTCGGCCTCAGCTATATCCTCCTCTGCCGCCCCCTCGATGACCAGCACGAACTCACCCTTGGCGGTCTTGTTGTCGGGGTAAAGCTCCAGCGCCGCAGAAAGGGTAGTGCGTATGACCTCTTCGTGGAGCTTTGTCAGCTCCCTGCACAGAGATATCCTCCTGTCCCCGAAATAGTCAAGCATATCCCGCAAAGTCTTGTGCAGCTTGTGGGGGGCTTCGTAGAATATCAGTGTTTCCCTGGCGTCCTTTACCTGCGCCAGGTGGTCATATCTCTGCCGCTTGTTCACCGAAAGGAAGCCCTCGAACCGAAAGCGTGAGGTATTCTGCCCGCTTATGGCCAGCGCCGATATCACCGCCGAGGGCCCCGGCACTACCTCGGTGCGCACATTGTTCTCGGCGCACAGCTTCACCAGCTTCTCCCCGGGGTCTGATATGCAGGGCATACCTGCATCGGTGACTATGGCAGCGTTTTCCCCTGCCAGCAGCCTGGCAAGTATCTGCTCCCCCGCCTGGGCGGCATTGTGTTCCTGATAGCATATCAGGGGCTTTTTTATCTCAAAATGGTTCAGCAGCTTAAGGGTGACACGGGTGTCCTCCGCACAGATGAAGTCCACATTTTTCAGGGTCTCTACTGCACGGTAGGTCATGTCCCCCAGGTTGCCTATAGGTGTGCCCACCACATAAAGTATGCCCATCACACACCCTCCCTGCGGACTATTTTTCCGTTTATCATAACAAGTGCGGGGCTGCTCATGACCTCAAAGGGCGAGCCTGCAAACAGGGTCAGGTCAGCGTCCTTGCCTGTTTCCACCGAGCCTGTCCTGTCAAAGATACGGGCTATCCTGGCGGGGGTGCAGGTCACTGCCTTCAGCCCGTCATAGAAACTCAGCCCATGCTTTATGCATACCCCTACGGATATGGGCAGGTACTCTATGGGCACCTCGGAATGGTCGGTACACACCGCCACCTCCAGCCCGTGCTTTTTAAGAATTGCAGCATTTGCAGGAGAAAGATTGGCCATCTCGGGCTTGCACCTGTCGCATATCACAGGCCCCACCACACAGCTTGCCTTTTCCTCCGCCAGTTCATCGGCGATAAGGTGGCCGTCGGTGCAGTGGATAAGGGTGTAGTCCAGGCCGAACTCGTTCGCTATGCGCACCGCCGTAAAGATATCATCTGCACGGTGGCAGTGGAAATGTGCCGTTACCTCCTTTTTCAGCAGAGGTATCAGCGCCTCCATGGAGCTGTCGTGGTCGGGCAGGTCGCTTTCGCTCTCCGCCTGCTCGGTGTCCCGCAGGTAGCGCTGTGCCTTGCGGAGATTATCCCGTATTATGCTTGCCACGGCCATTCTCGTCACAGGGGACTGCTCGTGATCCATATAAGTCAGCTTGGGGTTCTCGCCCATGGCAAACTTCATGCCCACGGTCTTTACTATCATCTTGTCGATGCGCCTGCCCTCGGTCTTTATGGCGGTGATAGCCCCTGCTATGGGGTTTGTTGACCCCGGGGAAACTATAACGGTAGTCACCCCCGCCTGCCTTGCCATTTCAAAGGAATAGTCTGCGGGGTTTATGCCGTCTATTATCCTCAGCTGAGGTGTGCAGGGGTCAAACTCCTCGTTCAGGTCCTCACCCTCAATGCCTACCCCCGCGCAGGTCAGCCCCATGTGGGTGTGGGCATCGATGAACCCGGGGTAAAGGCTCTTGCCCTGCCCGTCGATATCATCAGCTTCCACGCAGGCGGGCTCACCCTCCCCCACAGCGGTGATACGGCCGTTTTCCACGGTAACATAGCCATTTTCGATGATATGCTCATCATCGTCCATGGTGTATATCTTAACATTTCTGATTATCATGTTTTTCCTCCGAACTATGTCTTATATTATAGTACATTATAACACATACCTTTTCATTTTGCAAGGGCGCAGACAGTTCTTCGGCTCTGCAAAATATCTTGACCACATCTTGACTTTTTCTTGGCCGCTTTCTTGACTATTGGGTGTTATAATGATATCAGAAAAGGGGAACAGAGAGTTCCAAAACAAAAAATAAAAAACATTTTTCGGAGGTCATCACTATGAAAAACAACACTATGAACAACAGAAACACATTCGTTATCCTGAACATTGTAACCGCAGTTTTGGCGGCTTGCTCCGCTTACGGTTTCTGCATTTCAAATGCAAAGGGCAATCACTGGGTACTGTTTGTTATACTGCTCGCTTTCGCAACAGATACAAACAAGATACTGGATAAGAAAGCAGAAAAGCTCAGCCTTATCGCAGGCAGCGCAGCAGCCCTGATAACAGCAGCACTGGTCATTTCTCAGGTGGGTTCAATGGTACTGAACATCAGGTACGCTTCGATAGTTTTCATGGCAGGCGCAGCAGTTCTTCACGCCGCAATGGCATTTTTCGCCCTGGCAGGCAAGGCTGTGAAGTCGGCAGAGTAACAGACTTCCGAAACAAAAAGGCGGTGCTTTGCGGCACCGCTTTTTTGCTGCGGAAAATTTTACGAAAATATGCTGCAAATGATAATATTTTTTATCACATCTTGACAATATGTGATGCGTATGATAAAATTATACTATATGTAGTATGTATTTCGGGAGAGGAGGTCTTTGTTATGGTGCATCGTGTCAACAGCAATGTGGCGGGGTATGAACTGCCTAAGTACAGCGTACTTATGTCGGTGTATGACAAGGAGCTTCCCGAGAACCTGAACCAGAGCCTGGAGTCTATGCTCAAGCAAAGCTATCCGCCCTCTGACTTCGTGCTGGTATGTGACGGCAAGCTGACCAACGAGCTGGAGGTCATAGTAAAATCTTTCCAGAACGAGTACAAGAAGATATTCAGGATAGTGAAGATAGACAAGAACGTGGGGGCGGGCAAGGCCGTAAACAAGGGCATAAAGGCCTGCCGCTGCGAATATATAGTCCGTATGGACAGCGACGATGTATCAAAGCCCGACAGGTGCATGAAGGAAATGCTTCTTTTTGCGGTCATGCCCGAGCTTGATATAGTAGGCAGCTTTGTGGAGGAGTTTGATGACGAGACCGACAAGACGGTGTCCCTGAAAAAGGTGCCGCTGGTGCAGAAGGACATACTCGCCTACTCAAAGCGCCGCAACCCCTTCAACCGTCAGACAGTGGCTTTCCGCAAAAGCAAGGCCATGGAGGTGGGGGGCTACAGCGACCTTAAGCTCTGCGAGGATTACGAGTTTGCCGTGCGTATGCTGGCAAACGGTGCAGTGGGGCAGAACATACCCGAGGTGCTGGTGCGCTACCGTGTCAGCGAGAACACCCCCGAGATACGCCGCAGCTGGCGGCTGACAAAGGGCTTTATGGCGGTGCGCTGGAAGCTTTTTACCGAGGGTTACATAGGTTTCAGGGATTTCTTCCCGCCCTGCTTTTTACAGCTCATGCTGTTCATACTTCCCATGAGGTTCACAAGATGGTTCTACAGGAAATTCCTGCGTGACACCAAGATAAAGCCGCCCACGGCGGAGATCTGATAATTCATGATCCATAATTATGTGCGGGGCGCGGGTCTTGCTTTTTATGGCGGACTTTGTCTGCGCCGCAGGTGAGCATATACAATGATTGGTCAAATGGAGAATAAGGGTAAGTAAACAGGAAAGCGGAGAGTGTCCGCTGCTGTTGCTATATATGGAAAAAGCTGTGCCTGCATAGGGTGGCAGGCGGCTTATGGAGGGTATATTTATGAAAAACGACAGAAAAAAAATGCTTGCGCTCGCACTTGCACTGACGATGAGCGCAGGGCTGTTCGGCTGCGGTGAAAATGGCGGCAAGGACAGCAGCAAGTCCGACAGCAAGACAGACAGCAGCTCTGAAAGCAAGGCCGAAACCAAGGAGAAAGAGCCTGTGGTGGAAACTACGGGGGATTTTGACCTCTCCGACTTTACCTCTGAGTACGATGTGCCCGAGGACTTCAGCCTTGAATTAGAGGCTGAAACAGGGGAAATGCTGGGGCAGGCCTTCGTAATGGACAAGACCTTTGCGGGAGATTTCTCGGGGGAGGGCTATGTGGCCATACCCGAGCAGGGCGATGAAGTCACCTTTGAGGTGGAGCTGCCTGCAAAGGGAAGCTATGATATCGTCATGAACCTGGCCACCGACAACAAGGGCTCCAATAACCTCATAACCGTTGACGGCAATGCGGCAGTAAAGTTCATATCTGATGAGCCCAAGTTTGCTGAGGTAAAGGCTGAAAGTGTCCTGATAGAGGGGGGCAAACACACCATAGGCGTGCGGGGCGATACAGGGCATATCTACCTTGATACCGTGAAGATAGTTCCCGCCCCCCCTGTTGACCTGACACAGTTTGAGGTCACAGCAGACCTCTGCAACCCCAATGCCAGCGACAATGCGAAAAGGCTTTACAGCTTCCTGAGGGCCTGCTACGGAAAGTACACCATATCAGGCCAGTATTCGGGGGACAATGACGGCAAGGACAGCCGTGAGTTCAAGGAGATAGAAAAGCGTACAGGCGAGCGCCCTGCTATTCTGGGTCTTGATGTCATGGCGCTGGGCATATCCACTAAGATAGACCACCAGGCAGGGGGCGGCGACATGGTGCCTCTGCAGGCCATGGACTGGTACAACAATGAGAACGGCATAGTTACCATTTGCTGGCACTGGCACGCTCCCGCCCAGTACCTTGAAGTCAACGGCCAGCCCTGGTGGAGGGGCTTCTATACCGACAGCACCAGCTTTGACCTGGGCAAGGCCATGAGTGGTGAGGACAAGGAGGGCTACGACGCTATCGTGGCTGAACTTGACAATATGGCAGAACAGCTGAAACCTCTGGCAGAGGCTGATGTTCCTATCCTCTGGCGGCCGCTGCACGAAGCCGCAGGCGACCCCAAATACCCGGGAAATGCCTGGTTCTGGTGGGGCGCATCGGGCAAGAACGCCTACCTTGACCTCTATAAACTCATGTATGACAAATTCGTAAACGAGTACCACCTTGATAACCTGATATGGGTGTGGAACGCACAAAATCAGGATTGGTACCCGGGGGACGAATACGTTGATATCGTAGGCTATGACTGCTACCCTGCGGAGAGGGACAGTTCTTCCCAGAAGGACAAGTTTGAATTCCTGGCAGAATGCTCGCCCACTCACAGCAAGATAATAGCCGAGACCGAGAACGGTGCTATGTTCGACCCCGATGCTGCTTTCAACGAGGGTACAAGATGGTCATTCTTCGCTACCTGGAACGGTGAGTTCACCCTGAAGGACAAGCAGCTTTCCGACCAGTACACCACCTTTGAGATGTGGGATAAGATCTATTCCAGCGACAGGGTGCTGACCCTGTCCGAGCTGCCCGACCTGAAATGCTGGCCGATAGATATCGATTCATGATCCACAATTGCGCGGCAGACATGGTGAGAGTTCAGGCATAGTCCCGCGAAACTATGAAACTGTATGACCGATAAGAACAGCAAGGCGGCTGACCTATTTTGGGGCAGCCGCTTTTTTTGCCGCCGAATAAATGCCTGTCCGTCAAAAACACAACATTAACTCTTTTAAAAATTATGACCATTGGTCATTTTGATGATTGACAGGCCGTCGTTTTTGTGCTATCATATAGGCTATAAATGACCGTTGGTCATTTATAGGTAAATTTGGTTCTTTGCGCCTTAGAAACTTTTGTTAACAAATTGTAAAATTTAAGGCGGTAACTTGAAAACCCCTTTAAAAATATTGTAAAAGATGGTATAATCAACTTGTATGTGCTGAATTGTTCAGCTTGACCCGTAATGCCCCTATTTGAGGGCATATGACCACCTGTGACCGAAAGGCGGAGATCAGTCTTGAAAAACAGCGGAGATAAAGCGCTTTCGGGAAAAAATGCAGGGGTAACACGGCCGCTGCTGAATAAGATATACAAGTGGGGCGCAGTGCTGACAGCTGCCTGCTTCGCGGTGACTTTGCTGTGGGGCTTTCAGGTGAGCCAGCTGCTGGGCTTCGGGCTGGGATATGCCTTTATGTGCGGCCAGTTTGAATACTTCGGGCGGTGCTGTGAAAGCGCTGTCAGGCTGGACAGAAAGTCCGCCGTGCGCAAAATGCGGCTCTGCTACGCACTGAGGATGACGGCGCTGGTGATACTCAGCTGTACTGCGGCATATACGGGATATGCAAACTTTACTGGGATACTGATACCTCAGCTGTTCCCGAAGATAATACTTACAGCCGATCAGTTCATCGGCAGGAAAGGATAGGCGTTTATGGAAGGATTAGGCGACGGCCCTAAGATCGTCTTTACGATAGGCCCCCTCATTTTCACGGAAACTGTGGTAATGGGCTGGCTGATAATAGTTGTGGTGACACTGCTGTGTCTGTGGCTGACAAAGGGCCTTAAAAAGAAGCCCGAGAGCAAAAAGCAGATAGTCGCTGAAATGTTCGTGGGCTTTGTGAACAACATGGTAAAAACGTCCATGGGCGAAAAAATGATGTACTATGCACCCTACATAGCCGCACTGCTGGTGTCGGCGGTGCTGGGCGCACTGATAAGCATGGTGGGTCTGCGGTCGATGACGGCGGATATCAACGTTACTGCGGCCTGGGCTTTCGTGACCTTTGCCCTCATTACGTTCCACAAGATAAAGGCCAACGGCTTCCTGGGATACCTCAAGGGATTTGGCCAGCCTGTGGCTTTCATACTTCCCCTCAACCTTATAAGTGAGATAGCTACTCCCGCTTCCATGGCTTTCCGTCTTTTCGGTAACGTGGCAGGCGGCATGGTAATAACAGGTCTGCTCTATGCAGCCCTGGGCAACGCTTCCGAGGCGCTGCACCTGCACTTCGAGTTCGGCTCATGGGCACTCAGCGTGCTACAGGTAGGTATACCTGCGGTGCTGAGTATCTACTTCGACCTGTTCTCAGGCTGCATACAAGCTTACATATTCTCGACCCTTACTATGGTCAACGTTGCGGCAGCGGCTGAGGAATAAGCTATGGCGCTGTTCGGCGGAAATATGAAGCCGCAAAAAGGCGAGCCCGATGGTGTCTGATAAAAAAAGTTTAGTTGCGCAGAAAACTGCGATAAATAAAGTAAATTAAAGTCAAAAACTTTGGAGGTTTTTATTATGAGTGAAAAGGCATTTGTATTAGGTTGTTCCGCAATTGGCGCAGGCCTGGCTATGATCGCGGGTATAGGCCCAGGTATCGGTGAGGGCTACGCTGTCGGCAAGACCATAGAGTCCATAGCAAGACAGCCCGAGGCTCAGGGCGACTGCACCAGAACAATGTTCATCGGTGTCGCAATGGCTGAGTCTACAGGTATCTACTCCTTCGTTGTTGCGCTGATACTCATGTTCGGCAACCCCTTCATCGGCAAGCTGTAATAATTATTCACGGGATAAGTACAGCGGATCAATAAGAGGGAGGTTTTGCAGATGATAATGTCAGCAGGAGATGTAACGGATTTTCTGTCCATAAATCTCACTACCATTATCGCCACATGGCTCAACCTGCTCATACTGTTCCTGGTGCTGAAGCACTTCCTGTTCGACAAGGTGAACAAGGTCATGGAAGACAGGAAGAACGAGGTCGCAGAGACCTACAAGAAGGCTGATGAGGCTGAGGAACGCGCAAAACAGCTGGAGCAGGAGTACGAGCAGCGCATAAGCGGCGCAAAGGAAGAATCTGCACGGATAATACAGGCCGCTACCCGCAAGGCACAGCAGAGGAGCGATGAGATGATCGCAGATGCCAAGGTAGAGGCTAAGGGTATAACCGAGCAGGCAAGAAACGAGATCGAGCGCGAGAAGAAGATCGCAGTGAACAAGATAAAGGACGATATCACCGATATCGCATTCCAGGCGGCGCAGGCTGTTATTGAGAAAGACCTGTCCGGCGAGGATAACGAGAGGCTGATAAGCGAGTTCATCGACAACGTGGGTGAAGGCTGATGGCTGAAACGATTGGCAAGGTGTACAGCACTGCACTGTTCGAGCTTTGTAACGAGCAGGGCAGCCTCGACAGGGTCTTCGGGGATTTTACGGAATTCTCTGAGCTGATGTCGGGGGAGGACTGCGCTGATTACATAAAGTTCCTGTCATCGCCCCTTATCTCGGGCAGCGAGAAGGCCGAGAGCCTGAAGGCTGTTTTCGGTGATAAGATAGAGGGGCTGCTGCTGGATTTTCTCTGCCTGGTGACAGAGAAGAACCGTGCGGACAGGCTGGAAGAGATCTACGCAGAGTTCCGCAGGATGTACAATGATGAAAAGAATATACTGGAGGTCACTGCCGTTACCGCAGTTCCCCTGTCGGCAGAGCTGAGAAAGCGTCTGACCGACAAGCTGGGCAAGACCACAGGCAGGAGCATAGTGCTGACCGAGCAGGTGGATAAGTCCATAATAGGCGGCATGATAGTCCGCTACGGCAATACCGAGCTGGATTCCAGCGTGAAGACCAGGCTTGATGACCTCAAGGCAAAGATAACGGGAACGATAGCGTAGCGTTCAGCGCTTACGGCAATAATGAAGATCATACGGAAGGGAACGGAAAATTATGAATTTACGTCCTGATGAGATAACAGGTCTGATAAAATCACAGATTAAAAATTACCGCACCAAGCTGGTGCTGGACGATGTGGGCACCGTATGCACAGTGGGCGACGGCATATCCAGGGTAAACGGCCTGGATAAGTGTATGTCGGGCGAACTGCTGGAATTCGAGAACGGCACCTACGGCATGGCCATGAACCTGGAGCAGGATTTCGTGGGCTGCGTGCTGCTGGGTACCGAGGAAGGCATACGCGAGGGCTCAAGCGTAAAGCGTACAGGCAGGATAGTTTCGGTGCCTGTGGGCGATGCCATGCTGGGCAGGGTAGTCAATGCCCTGGGCGCACCTATCGACGGCAAGGGTGCGATACTCACAAACGAAACAAGACCCGTTGAGAGCCCCGCTTTCGGCATAATAACAAGAAAATCAGTAAGCAGGCCTTTACAGACAGGTATCAAGGCTATCGACTCCATGATACCCGTGGGCAGAGGTCAGCGTGAGCTTATCATAGGCGACAGACAGACGGGCAAGACCACCATTGCACTGGATACCATGATCAACCAGAAGGGCAAGAACGTCATCTGTATCTATGTGGCTATAGGCCAGAAGATATCAACAGTTGCAAACATAGTTGATACCCTGACCAAGAACGACGCTATGGATTATTCCATAGTCGTATCCGCAACGGCCTCCGAGATGGCGCCGCTGCAGTACATAGCACCCTATGCAGGCGTTGCAATGGCAGAATACTTCATGCTTCAGGGCAAGGACGTGCTGTGTATCTACGATGACCTTTCAAAGCACGCTGTTGCATACAGAACTATGTCACTGCTGCTGAAAAGACCTACAGGCCGTGAGGCTTATCCCGGCGATGTATTCTATCTGCATTCAAGGCTGCTGGAGAGAGCCTGCTGCCTGAATGAGGAGAACGGCGGCGGCTCCATAACCGCACTGCCTATCATAGAAACTCAGGCGGGCGACGTTTCGGCTTACATACCCACAAATGTCATCTCCATCACCGACGGCCAGATATTCCTGGAGACAGAGCTGTTCTTCTCGGGCGTAAGGCCTGCGGTAAACCCGGGTATATCCGTATCGCGAGTTGGCGGCTCGGCACAGATAAAGGCCATGAAGAAGGTATCGGGTCCCCTTAAGCTGCTGTACTCACAGTACAGAGAGCTGCAGAGCTTCTCGCAGTTCGGCTCCGACCTCGACCAGGATACCAAGGACAGACTTGCCCAGGGCGAGCGTATAGTTGAGGTGCTCAAGCAGTCGAAGAATTCGCCTGTTGACGTTGAGAAGCAGGTAGTCATCATATATGCGGTGGTAAACAACTATCTCAAGAGCATACCTGTGGAGGATATCAGGGAGTACGAGAAGGATCTTTTCCTGCACCTTGATGAAGCCCACCCCGACATACTGGCTTCCATAAGAGATACCAAAGAGCTTACTGCGGAGAACGAGAAGGAGCTGAAAGCAGTTCTTAAGGACTTTGCGGAAAAGTTCGTGGCTCAGAAGTAAGGAGAACGGCTTATGGCTAACATGAAGGACGTTAAGCGCCGCATAAAAAGCGTGGAAAGCACCATGCAGATAACCAAGGCGATGCAGCTGGTGGCGTCCTCGAAGATGAGGAAGGCCAAGGAGCGCGCCGAGGCGGTACACCCGTTTTTTGAAGGCGTTTTCCAGGTCATGGCAGATATCTCCCGTGACCACGAGTTCACCTCGGTGTTCACCAAGAAGAAGTTCAAGAATTCGGTGCTGCTCATAGTCATCGCAGGCGACAGAGGTCTGGCGGGCGGCTTCAACTCAAATGTGCTGAAGCTGGCAAAATCCAAGGCTGACGAGATAGAGGCCGGCGGCGGTGAAGCAGTCATCATGGCCATAGGCAAGAAGGCTGTGGAGTTCTTTGAGAAGCGTGACTACAAGCTGATAGACGGTTTCCCCCAGATAGCTGAGGGCATCGAGCTGATAGACACCATGATGATAGCCGACAAGGTCATAGACAGATTCAAGCTGGGTGACTTTGACGCGGTGGAGCTTGTATACACCACCTTTGTTTCGGTGATGACCCAGGAACCTCAGCACCTGAGGATACTGCCTGTGGAGCATCTGGAATATCTTGGTGAAAAGCACCCCATGACTATCTACGACCCCTCTCCCGAGGCGGTATTTGACAGCCTTATACCCGAATATATGGGCGGTATGCTGTACTCCGCCATAGTTGACAGCTTTGCTTCCGAGCAGGCTGCCAGAAGAACGGCTATGGAATCTGCCAGCGACAATGCAGGCGAGATGATCGATAAGCTGTCCCTGCTTTACAACCGTGCAAGACAGGCACAGATAACTCAGGAGATCACCGAGATAAGTTCAGCAAGCCTTAATGATAATTCATAGTCCTCGGCCGGACGGGCCGATATCGGCCGCTTACGCTCCCTTCGGTCGCTCGCTGTCACAGGCGGGGCGGCAGGGTGTTTACGAAAACGAGAGAGTTTTGGGCGGAAGATGAGGACAGGATCTGTGGTTCATTATGGACGCTGTTTGCTGTTCTTTGTAAACAGGTCTGATAAAACATGGCTATCCTCCCGACGCACCATAACAAACGTTGTTATATCGGAACATGAAACAGCAGGCGGGGGGTAGATGACATCAACACAATGCTTCATCGTTACAGCGGCAGGTTTTGTGGTGTACTAAAATGATGGTCATATAATATAATTACTATCCAAGATCCGTGTGTGCTTCGGGCGGCACGGGCAAGAAAGGAAGAAAGCTGATGGAAAGCACAAATATAGGCAAGGTCGTGCAGATCGTCGGTGCGGTCGTTGACGTGCGCTTTGACAAGGATCATATGCCGAACCTTCTGAATGCGCTTGAAATAGACAATAACGGCACCAGGCTGGTGGTCGAGGTGGCACAGCACATCGGTGATGATGTGGTAAGATGTATCGCCATGTCCTCCACTGACGGTCTGGTAAGAGGTGTGGACGCTGTGGACACAGGCAAGGCTATCTCTGTACCTGTGGGACGGGAGACCCTTTCGAGAATGTTCAATCTGCTGGGCGAGCCTGTTGATAATATGCCCGCCCCCGAGAATGCAGAGCGCTGGGAGATACACCGCGAGCCTCCCACATATGAGGAGCAGACAGCTGCCAACGAGATACTGGAAACAGGCATCAAGGTCATCGATTTGATAGCCCCCTACCTCAAGGGCGGTAAGATAGGCCTGTTCGGCGGTGCAGGCGTCGGCAAAACGGTGCTTATCCAGGAGCTTATAAACAACGTTGCCAACCAGCACGGCGGTATCTCCGTATTCACAGGTGTTGGTGAGCGTACCCGTGAGGGCAACGATCTTTACTGGGAAATGAAGGAGTCGGGCGTTATCGACAAGACTGTACTGGTGTACGGCCAGATGAACGAGCCTCCCGGAGCGAGAATGAGAGTTGGTCTGTCAGGCCTTACCATGGCGGAATATTTCCGTGATGTGGAGGGACAGGACGTGCTGCTCTTCATAGATAACATATTCAGGTTCACCCAGGCAGGCTCAGAGGTATCGGCGCTGCTGGGACGTATGCCTTCTGCCGTTGGTTACCAGCCCACCCTGGCTACCGAGATGGGTGCTTTGCAGGAGCGTATAACTTCTACCAACAAGGGCTCTATCACCTCCGTACAGGCAGTTTATGTGCCTGCGGACGACCTGACCGACCCTGCCCCTGCGACTACCTTCGCACATCTGGACGCAACTACAGTTCTTTCCAGAAGCATAGCTTCGCTGGGTATTTTCCCCGCAGTTGACCCGCTGGAGTCCACCTCACGCATACTCACCCCCGAGATAGTGGGCAGTGAGCATTATCAGGTGGCAAGACAGGTGCAGTCCATACTGCAAAGGTATGTTGAGCTTCAGGATATCATCGCTATCATGGGTATGGACGAGCTTTCCGATGAAGACAAGCTGACAGTTTCCCGTGCCAGAAAGATACAGCGTTTCCTGTCACAGCCTTTCTTTGTGGCTGAGCAGTTCACAGGCTACCAGGGCAAGTATGTTCCCCTGAAAGAAACTATCCGCGGCTTCAAGGAGATAATCGAGGGCAAGCACGATGACCTGCCCGAGAGTGCATTCCTCTTTGTAGGCACCATTGATGAAGCTGTCGAAAAGGCGAAGAAGTCCGCCGAAGAAGAATAACGAAAGGCGGCAGCTATGGCAGTTTTCAAGTTAAGGGTGCTGACCCCCGAGAAAGTCTTCTTTGACGGCGATTGCGAGCAGCTCACAGCAAAGACCACCTCGGGCTATGTGGGCATATTGAAGGGGCACGCCCCCTATGTGGCCAGCATAGTGCCCTCGGAGATGAAGATAAAGGCAGACGGGAATTCCCGTTCTGCGGCTATCTCTGACGGGGTGGTAAAGGTATCGGCTGATGACACCGTAACGGTGCTGACCTCGGCCATAGAGTGGTCTGATGAGATAGACGTTGCCCGTGCCGAGCGTGCAAGGGAGAGAGCCGAAAAGCAGCTGAAAGCCCAGACCAGCCGTACAGAGTTCGACCTGGCGGAACGTCAGCTGAAAAGAGCTGTCAACCGTATCTCGGTGGCAGGCAAAAAATAGCAAAAATAACGAGCTTCTCTGCGGGTGCGCCCACAGGGAAGCTCTTTTCATTATTGCCGCAAAAAACAGGCTTCCTTATGGATTTTCCATAAAGAAGCCTGTGCTGTATTTTATCAATATTATTGCTTAGTCAGCTTGCTGAGGTCGGGCACCTTGATATCATGGGCTTTGCCTGACTCAAGGAAAGTCAGTGATACAGGATCAATGGTTTCTGTGTATCTTCTGGTACCCACCAGGGAAACATTGTTACCGCTGATGTCGAACTCGTAGTAGAAGTATGCGCCGTATGCAGAATAAAGCTCATAAACGGTATTGCCGCTGCGCCTTATGCCCTTATACGTCATAGAACCTGCCAGTGCGGTATCCATTTCATCTAAGATCATGTTGTATTCTGAAACCGCGCTGCCGATGTCGTTGGTCTGTTCATAACTGTTATTAACGTAATCAATACTGTAGGCCTGTTCATCGTTAAGGCTTATGATCACATTGTGCCTCTCTGTATTGCCTGTGGTCTCATTGATGTCTTTCTCTTCTCCGTAACCGTCATGGCCTTTTACGGAAAAATCCTCCATGTAGGTGTGACCACCCATTGAGTAGGTGTAGGAAAGGGTCAGGTCGCTGTTCCGAAGTCCGCCCCTGATATTTGCCATATACTTGCCCATAGTTTCCTCGGGCAGTGCCTTAAGACCCTTTACATGGCCTGCCAGCATCATCAGGTCGGTGACATCCACGCTGCCGTCCTCGTTGAAGTCAGCCAGCGAATAGTCGTCCATGCCCGATATGGATTTTACAAAGGCAGCCGTGCGGGTAAGGTCGGTGACATCTACGTTGCCGTCCAGGTTTATATCTCCGTTCAGTTCCTTTTTTATACCATTTTCAATGGTGTCATAGGTGTATTCCTCAGCGCTTGCAGGTACAGCGTAAACTGCTGCAGCCATAACAGCAGCCGCAGCTGCCGCAATGATACGTTTTGTTTTCATAGCATCAGTTCCTTTCAGTTTATCGTATATCATTTATTGTGGTTATCCCGCTGACACACCACAAAAACAGCGGCTTTACAGAACTTAAGGTTCTTGGCGTATATCTTTCCCCCGCCGCAGGCGGGGGAAAGATATACAACGCTGAATTATCCTTTTGTTTACCGCATTTTTAGTTGGTGTGCTAAAGGGATAGTCATATCATTTATTTTACTTCGCCTCTCACCGATCGATCAAAGTATACTCCGAAAAATCTGGGAAAACGATATTTCCTGTTCTGCCTGCCACAGGCACCGCTGTATCGTGGAAAGTGCCGTCCTTTTCATATATTTTTATCCTGGTCATTACCCCGCTGTTGAAAGTGTAGGCATATATGATGCTGTCATTAAATGTGTAGACCTCTGTGACCTCAGAAGCTTTGCCGTCTTCATTCCTGTGACCCAGGTAGGTGAGATGATAACCGAGTACAGCTGACAAATAGGTCTGTGCAAAGTCGCTGTAACTGTCACCGCTGTCTGTTATATCATAGTACGTCTTATCAGAAGGCATAGTATAATAGCACTTGCCGTCTTTTTTCACCAGTGTTATTTTATTGCCGCTCTCACCGTCCTTAAGATCCATTACATATTCATCGCCCAGCAGCATCAGCTCCTGACTATCGGGCTCTTCGTCTTCAGGTGAGGAAAGTGTGATCTTTATATCCTTTTCTGCATGAAACCCTCTGTAAACCTTCATGTTCTCTCCGCAGGCAGGTGCAGGTATGCTCCTTATGCTCTTTACCCGGGCTGCAAGTATCATCAGGTCGGTGACATTGGTGTCGCCGTCACTGTTGAGGTCGGCGGCCGCTGTATTTTCAAGGCTCGCCAGACCCTTTACATGGGCAGCCAGCTTCATCAGGTCGGTGACATCTGTGTCGCCGTCACCGTTCAGGTCGCCGTCGTTTATTTCCATAGTCAGGTCTTTGGTCACGGTGTCGTAGGTGAATTCTTCGGCACCCGCAGGGATCGCGAGCGCCGCCGCGGCCATGACCATCGCCGCCGCTGCTGCAAACGTTCTCTTCAGTTTCATTAGCTGCCTCCTTTTATGGTCTTTTAATGTTTTGATCCCAATTTGGCAGTGTATTGTTTCCCACACCGTAGGCGGGGAAAACAATACAAAAAAAGCCATTCTGTATCACCAGCAATACACTTCAAAATTGGGAGATGTTTTATTTGTTAAAGATATCCTACCATATCACTGTCGATATACCAGCTGCCGTTCATGCAGTAGATGTATACCAGCTCAGTCTCGGAATAGATATCGCCGTTCCAGTCGGGGTGGCTCCACCTTACAGCTGCCGCATAAACAGGCTTGCCCTCGTCGCACCTGTCTGCAAACTTAGCAGAGGTCATTATATCTATGTAGTCGTAGCTGTCAGGCTCGGCATCGCCGTTTATCATGCTGTTGACCTCACCTGTGGAAGACCTTTCCTCCAGCGCCAGCACCTCGTACTCATAGTCGTAGTCGGTGTCACCGAAGGTGTTCTCGTAGTAGGACTTCTCGTATCTGTAAAGGTCATAATCCTCGGGGGGCTCATCGTACTCTGAGCGCATATTCTCCTCTATCTCATCATGCAGCTCATCGGGAACTGTCATGTTGAAAACAGTGTTGAAATCCCTGTCTGTCATGCAGGCCTTGAGGAACTTGTCCAGCACCTCTTCGGGAGCAGGGTCGTTCTCCGCGGGCTTGTCCGCCAGGCCGCTTATCCTGAAAGTAACGCTCAGTTCATCGTAGAAGTACAGGTCTTCAGGGTCAATAGCTGCGTCCTCAGCGCTGCCGCCCATGAGGTCGGCTATCTGTATGCGGTAGCAGTTGTCTTCCTCGTCCAGGTTGCCATAGCGGACCTTTGAAGCGTCAAAGTCCACATCGTAGCCGTCCGCCGTGATGTTCAGCAGCTCTATTTTCAGCTCATCGCCCCTGTAGTCGCCCTTGACCTTCTTGTTGACATTGGCATTCTCGCCTGCCTCCAGGAAGCCCTCCAGCTCACTGCCGTCAGCTCCCAGGGTGCCGTCCAGCAGACCTGTGATATCAACGCACATCATGGTGCAGCCGCTGGCACCGGGCAGATATCTTTCGCCGTCCCAGCTGTCATACTCGTAGTTAAGGCTGGGGTTCAGGCCTGTGTCATCTGCGGCAGTCAGGCTCTCTTTGGTTATGCTGACAGAGTATACACCGTCCCCTGTGATATCAGCGTCCACACCGAAAGAGGGTGAGCCCGCGTATCCCTGACCGTTCCAGTTGCCCCAGTTCATGCTGCTGTCGGCAAACATCAGGTAGGCATCATACCCCTCAAAATCCTCATCAGAACCCTCAGGGTCTGCAGGCAGGGAGCGTATGCCCTTTACATGGGCGGCTATCATCATAACATCGGTCACATTAACATCACCGTCAAAGTTTACATCTGCCGTATCAAGTGCATCATCAGGCAGCGGCTTGATGTTCTTTACATGGGCAGCCACCTTTGTAAGGTCAGTGACGTTTATATCGCCGTCACCTGTCACATCGCCCTTTATGCTGCCCTCAGCATGGGCAGTGACTGCACCGGTCATCAAAAGTCCCGCGGCAGCCATTGTGATAACTTTTTTGTTAAACATATAAACTACCTCCATAAGATCTTCACTTAATCCATTATACAACAAACCGCCCCGATTGTCAATAAAAACAACGTTTCGCTGCTGTATGGGAGACGACCGTAAAATGCACTGAATTTTTTCTGCACCGCTTTTACAGCAGACTTCCGTTCCTGATGTGTATTGCCGTGATACAGAAAGGCTTCTTTCGTATTTCACACCCGCCTTCGGAGAGTGGAGCGATACACAACTAGATCGGGATACAGCAGACAATGTTGGTTTTGTGTGAATTGTGTAAAGGCACTACTTTTAAATTGTGCAAAATTACAGTTTTTGATGAAATTTAACGTATAATAATGACAAAAAATAAGAAATCTGCTATAATATAGTTATCTCTATTAAACGAAATACTATCTGTCTCAGAAACAGAGATAAGGGGAAATAATATGAGCAAAAAGAAGAGCAGGGATCATCTGCGGCAGATAAAAATGATCCAGCTCGGTATGATAGCAGGCTTTGTAGCTATAGTAATGGGCGCGGTGCTGGCGGTAATGGTGCTGGCGGTCAACAAGACCGATGAGGTGCTCAAAAACAAGGTCGTGTCCATGACATCATCGCTGAACGTGCAGATGAAGCTGAACCTGCAAAGCTATATGAGCCGTATGGAAACGGTGGCCACGCTGGCCTTCGGCGAGAAGGAGGCATACACCTACGACGCCACCGACCCGAACAACGACGAGTACGAGGCGATAAATACCGAGAAGGTCATCACAGATAAGCTGTATAATCTGTGTATAATGGAAAATTTTGTAGATTATGGAATAGTTTACCGCAACAACCGTACAGTGGGCAAGCTTTCAAACGGCACCACCTCGCTGTTCGGTGAGCAGCTTTATGAGAAGCTTAGCTCCATGGTGACAGACCCCCGTTCCCAGGACGGCTGGTCGGCAGGCTATGAGGGAGATTTCAGGAGGATATACTATGTAAAGCAGGTGCATGAGAATGCAGTACTGGTCATATCCTTCTATGCAAATGAGCTGGTGGCGGTCTTCGATAATCCCGAAACACTGACGGATATGCAGATAAAGCTGACCGATGCGAACTATAATATACTCTACTCAAAAAACGGCGATGACGTGGGCACAGGGCTGTCCTCGGAGATAACAGGCCGTATCAGCGGACATGACTTCGCCACTGCTATGGATAACGAGTATCTGGTATCGGTGAACAAGTGCGATGACTGGTATGTGGTGTGCTATATACCCACCCAGAAGATACTGGCGGAAAAGAACGAGATGAAGCGGTATATCTACATGGCGGGCGGCATAGCCATGCTGCTGGCCGCACTGCTGGGCATGGTGCTGAGCTACCGCATAACCAGCCCTGTCAAGACCATGGTGGCTGAGCTTGACAACAAGGCCAGCACCGACAGGCTCACAGGTATACTCAATAAGCTGGCCTTTGAGGAAATGGCAGGCACTGCCATAGGCAATTCGCTGGAGAGCGAGCGCAGGGCGCTGGTCATACTGGATATAGATGACTTCAAGCGGGTGAACGATACTCTCGGCCACGCAGCAGGCGACAAGCTGCTGGCAGGCACAGGGGGCGTCCTCAGGGAGGTCTTCTCTGATGATGACTATCTTGGCCGTGTGGGCGGTGATGAGTTCTGCATACTTATGAATGCAGGCAAGATGTCCGAGGAGGAGTTCACTGACTACGTCACTGAAAAGTGTACAGCCCTGAACAAGGCCTTCCACGATAACAGCACCGCTGCGGAATACGGCTATCAGGTCACTGCAAGTATAGGCGCAGCGCTGTATCCTCAGGACGGCAGAACTTTCAAGGAACTTTACAGCGCCTGTGACGAGGCCATGTATGCCGCCAAGAAAAGCGGCAAGGACGGTTTCACCTTTTTCGGAAAGGGGGGCGTATCATGATAAAGCGAGTTATAGCAGGTCTGCTCTCGCTGACCCTGGCGGGGTTGGCAGGCTGCGGCAATGTGGGCGAGAACGTGGTGGTAGACCAGGTAGTCCAGACGGAGATAACCCTGTCCTGGTGGGGCAATGATACCCGTAATGAGTACACCCTGGCAGCTATAGAAGAATTCGAGCAGCTGCACCCCGAGATAAAGGTAAGCTGCAGCTATTCCGAATGGTCGGGCTACGAGGCCAGAAATCAGGTGAGAATGGTATCGGGCACCGAGACCGATGTCATGCAGATAAATGTGGGCTGGCTGAACCAGTATTCGGCTGACGGCTCGGGTTACTACGATATCTCCACCCTGACAGATACGGTGGACCTTTCAAACTTCCCCGATGAACTGCTGGAATACGGCAGGAGGGGAGGGGTGCTGAACGCAGTGCCCATTGCCATGAATGCGGAAACGCTGTATATCAACAAAACAGTCTACGATAAATACGGGCTGGATATCCCAAAGACCTGGGACGACCTGTTCGAGGCAGCAAAGGTCATGTCCCCCGACGGGGTGTACCCCATGGCGGCGGCGGATAAGAGTATGTGGCTGTTCTGCATAGCCTATGCCGAGCAGGTCAACGGCAAGCACTTTTTCAACGAGAACAGCGAGATAGCCTTTACGGCGGAAGACCTGCAGATAATGATAGACTTCTACACTAAAATGGTCAACGAGAAGGTAACACCGCTTATCGAGGACTACCAGAAGTACAATATCGAGAACGACAGCTATGCAGGTGCAGTGGGCTGGGTCAGCGACGCGCTGAATTTCTATAAGAACAATATCGACTCAGGGGACGAGATAGTCGCAGCGGATTACCCCGTGATGAAAGGCCTGCCCAGCGGCACAGGCTGGTACGCAAAGCCCGCCACGCTTTATGCCGTGAGCAAGAACACCGAACATCCGAAAGAGGCGGCCATGCTGCTGGACTTCATGCTCAACAGCCGTGAAATGGCCAAGCACCAGGGCGTTGAAAAGGGCATACCCATAAGCCCTGCCGCCAGGGAATACCTTGACGAGATAGGTGAGCTTTCGGGCTTGCAGTATGAGGCTTCGCTGGTAATGGAAAACAATGAGAATATGAGTTCGATGAATTCGCTCATTGAAAATAAAGACCTGTATATGGACTTTATAGATGCCTGTAACCTGGTGCTTTTTGATAAAGCCACCAATATGGAAGCCGCAGAGGGTCTGTATGAAAAATACGGGGAAAACTATGCAATGGCGAAAGCATAGCGGACAACGGTAAACTGTAAACAAACAAAGCGTCGTGTCATGCACGGCGCTTTTTAATTCATAATTCTGAATTCATAATTCATAATTGTTGACATGGGCGAAAAAAAGCAATTCTATCGGAGAATGCCAAGGAAGAGAGCTTTGGGTCAAGCCTTTCGCGAAAGGCTTGCGGGAGATTGAGGGCAGAGCCCTCAATCACCAAGGCACAAAACCAAAATGCACAGCGAACAATAAAAGCAAAACAAACCTCCGAAAAAGCGGGCGGTCGCCAAACCTTCTAGGCGAACAAAGTTCCCGCACACACAAAGCTAAGTCGGAACAACGACCGCCCGCTTTTTTGGTCGGAAGCTTGCTTTGCTCTTAATGTTTGTTATGGTCGTTGCTTTGCACCTTGGTGATTGAGGGGCTCTGCCCGTTCATCAGCTCTGCTGATGTTGGACTCCCCGCAAGCCTGCTGGCGCGAGGCTTGACCGCGCGCTTTTTTTCCTTGGCATTCCGCCCACAACTCTCCTGTTTTTGTAAACGCTCCGCCGCCCCGCCTGTGACAGCGAGCGACCGTAGGGAGCGTAAGCGGCCGATATGGGCCCGTCCGGCCGAGGACGAAAAAGGCCTCTGTCGGTGGGGCGCCGACAAAGGCCTTTTTGTCTTGTTCAGTTGTACCCGCCTGCACCCTGCAATTATGTGTAGTTTGTGCGGCTGACAGTGTTGCGGACGGTGTGTGTTCTTGTTTTTTGAACTGCTGACCGACCGCCGAAAACGCTTCGCTGTTCGGCTGGTGGTCGCGGGCGGTCGTTATCCGCATCGGATTTTGTTATGGGGTACAACAACGCTCATGCTCGGAAGTATGCACCCGCCCGCTTTTTTTCCTTGGCATTCCGCCCACAACTCTCTCGTTTTCGTA
>NZ_JAFUAG010000013.1 GCF_017464355.1 Ruminococcus sp.
AGAACTTTTCCCCCCGTGTGCGGGGGTGGTCCTATATAGTGAGTTATGCTTGACAAGACCACAACCTTTTCCCCTCGTGTGCGGGGGTGATCCTGTTGTTATCGGGCGTTTTATAACTCTCAAGCCCTTTTCCCCGCGTGTGCGGGGGTGATCCTAAAACAGTTTTTATCTCTCAATTCTGATATATCTTTTCCCCGCGTGTGCGGGGGTGATCCTGCACGTGTGTGTTAATCGTGCGTTATGTGTCGCTTTTCCCCGCGTGTGCGGGGGTGATCCTTATCACAGGTTCATCGCTGAAAGATTTGTGCTCTTTTCCCCGCGTGTGCGGGGGTGATCCTGAAATAGTCATAAAAACCGTGATAAAGTCTTTCTTTTCCCCGCGTGTGCGGGGGTGATCCTAGCAAGTATGTGCCAACTGTTGCAGTATACTACTTTTCCCCGCGTGTGCGGGGGTGATCCTGCCGCATTGGCGGCTGGTGGTATCATATAGTTCTTTTCCCCGCGTGTGCGGGGGTGATCCTGCTCCACGTCTTGCGGAAACGGTTATCAAGCACTTTTCCCCGCGTGTGCGGGGGTGATCCTCAATCTCGTCCGTAAACATATCCGTTTGCCCGCTTTTCCCCGCGTGTGCGGGGGTGATCCTTAGTGACTTGATACAGACAGAGGGCACTAACCCTTTTCCCCGCGTGTGCGGGGGTGATCCTCAATGTACGCGGGACAGCCTTACAAGGTGTTGCTTTTCCCCGCGTGTGCGGGGGTGATCCTAATCTGCTGAAAATGCTGGGGCTGAGCCGCACCTTTTCCCCGCGTGTGCGGGGGTGATCCCAATGAAGTACACAAAACGGGTGATAAACCCGCCCTTTTCCCCGCGTGTGCGGGGGTGATCCTTTAGTCCTCCATATAGCTATAAAGTGTTCTTGCTTTTCCCCGCGTGTGCGGGGGTGATCCTTACACAGAGGTCTAGTAATTGTTTTTATAGTACTTTTCCCCGCGTGTGCAGGGGTGATTCTGGTTAGTTGTGACATCACAACTAGAATGGAGGCTTTTCCCCGCGTGTGCGGGGGTGATCCTGTTTCCGAGTGTAGCGGTGAACATTACATACACTTTTCCCCGCGTGTGCGGGGGTGATCCTAAGTTCGGTAACGTTGATAAAGTAGTTTTTGCCTTTTCCCCGCGTGTGCGGGGGTGATCCCTGTGCGAGGGGTTGTATTCTATCATGTGTGATCTTTTCCCCGCGTGTGCGGGGGGCGATGAGTTCGTGATGATATGCTCTGACATTGAGGAAGACAGGCTGCGGGAAATGGTATCAAGGCTGCGCATACTGGCGGACAACGCAGACGATGTCAGCTTTGCCCTGGGCACGGTCTGGGAAAGCGGCAGCTATGATGTGCGCAGGCTTATGCAGCAGGCGGACGAGAATATGTACAGGGACAAGGACGCATTCTACCGCCGCCACCCCGAAAAGGAGCGCAGGAAGAGGGAGAGATAAGGGGATAAAACAAAAGACGAAAATCAGCGTTTTCGGCCTTTTTCTATTCGCTTGCCTTGTCGAGGATGATGACTCTTCTGCCTGCTTCTTTAAGGGTCTCATCGTGAGTGACCATGATATGCCGCTGAACGGACTTGAACCGGTACGGTATTGCTATCCGTTGCATTTCACCTTCGGGCTGCTCTATAACTATATTAAAGCACAAATGGAGGTATACAGCAATGAAGGATACTTTGAATGAGGTCTGCTGATCGACTTGTTCGGGGCTGTCTGGTATGATCGGTAATGGCTTTATCGATCCATGATCATTTTTGCAGAGGTGATGATATGAAAAACATGGAACGGCCGCTAAATCAGGAAATACAGACATAGATATATACTCTGAGGGCAATGGAGATCTTACGAACATATTCAGAGTTTGATGTTCGGGATCGGAGTATTAGCCTTTGTATATGAGAATAATAAAATATGACTATCCCTTTAGCACACCAACTAAAAATGCAGTAAACAAAAGGATAATTGAGCGTTATACGCCAAGAACCTTAAGTTCTGTATAGCCGCTGTTTATGTGGTGTGTCAGCGGGATAACCACATAATAAAATGTTATAAGGAGTGTTATATGAGATCAAATGAACAAGCAACAAAGATAGCAATTGAATATTTTAACGACCTGTGTTATTATGAAGAAAAAATCCCGGGTTCAATATATCGGGCACTGAATTATTTTGTTGATGGGATCGGAGTTCAGAGGGGTGAATGTATGGCATTTTTCCCAAATGAGGAAGATGAAAAATGGGAAAAGGGAAAAGCATTTGAAGTTGTAGGATCTGGCAGTGATCATTTTGATGAGGTATATTATATCTCATATCAGGAATTCTATGATCTTCTTCATGAGAATGTTGAAAAGGCGATCGATGATCGTGATGATGAATACAAAACGACAGTAAGAGAACTTATGGAAAAATTCAGAAAAAAGCATGATCTCAAATGAGCTTGCCTCTCCCGTAACAAAAATTTCATGCAGTATAAATTACGCGGTGTACCCACTATGCCTGCAATTACAATGAAGGGCGGCACAGTTCTCGCCTTTGGCGGCACTTGCCAATGGAGTGACCGTGAAAGCGTTCAGGGAACGGTTCGGATATAAAACTTTTAATGTTACTGACAATTTATAGTCACCTTGATCACAAGCCGCTATTTCGCCATTGGAAGTTATTTCCAATTTCTCGCAGACTAATAAGATGAGGACGGGGGGAAAAGAAAAACGCAGGCCCTGACTAAAGGACCTGCGTTCTCTTGATGGTGCCGATGGCGGGACTTGAACCCGCACACTTTCGTACTTGATTTTGAGTCAAGCGTGTCTGCCAATTCCACCACATCGGCAAATATTGGATCTGAGGCTTCTGAAAGACAGTTTTCATTTCGGCAGAAGAAAAAAGAACCCAAAAAGTTCTTTTTGCTACTTTTACCGAAATATTATATCATATTTTCGGTAATAAGTCAAGGGTAATCAGTTAAAATAATATCATGCAAAATTTATGCATAATCACTATTAAAATCGCATAAAAAATGGTTGATTTTTGTTGCGAAATATGTTAGAATTATTAAGACGAGGTGTACAGTAAATTTATTAGGTGTACTTTAGGTCTACTGTCCGCCTTATATGATAGTAATGGGAGGTTTTGTTATGGTAATTCAGGATCTGAAAGTCCTTATCTGTGATGACTCGATGTTCGCAAGGAAGAAGATGAGCATGACTATATCCGCACTGGGTATCAGCGAGGTGTTCGAGGCAGCTGACGGTGAGGAGGCTGTATCCAAATATAAAGAGAACAAGCCCGATGTGGTATTCATGGACATCATCATGCCCAGGATAACGGGTATCGAGGCACTCAAGCAGATAATTGAATTTGACCCTGATGCCAAAGTTGTTATGGCATCAAGTGTTGGTACACAGGGGCATTTAAAGGAGGCTTTGCGTGCGGGTGCAGCAGATTTTCTGCAGAAGCCTATTTCCGACGAGGATACTAAGGCTATCCTGGAAAATGCCGCTAAGGGGGTGCTGTGATTGTTTGCACAATTTTTTGGCGGATATCTGCTGAATAAGAAGCTTGTGACCAAGGAGGACCTGACCCAGGCCTTTGAGGACAAGAAGCACACCCGCATGAGGCTGGGCGTACTGGCCATAAATGCGGGGCTGATGACGGCAGACCAGGTAGAGCACGTCAACATCACCCAGCAGAGCGTGGACAAGCGTTTCGGCGACCTGGCGGTGGAGCTGGGGTATGTTACTGACGAACAGGTGGATATGCTGCTTTCTCAGCAGCCCACGGAATATCTGCTGCTGGGGCAGACGCTGGTGAACAACGGTGTGCTTACCAATGCCCAGTTCGAGCAGGCTATAAATGATTACAAGACAGACAACGAGCTGACGGACAGTGACCTGGAGGGCAGCAAGAACGAGAGCCTGAGCAAGCTGGTGACAGAGTTCTATCATCTGGAAGAGGCTGCTGATGCCAGGATGCTGACTGAGTATGTGACTATGATGTTCAAGAATATCATACGTTTCATCGACAGTGATTTCACTCCGCTGGAGGCTATGGTGATAAGGGAGTTCGATGCGGAGCATCTTATAGAGCAGCGCATAACGGGCACCTACGATGCAGTGACCTGCATAACGGCTGACAGGGACGTTTACTATGAGTTCGCCAAGAGGTTCGCGGGGGACACCTTCGGGGACATCACGGGATTTGAGAATGAGACCGTAGGCGAGTTCCTGAACGTAGTCAACGGATTGTTCGCGGTGAACCAGTCCAACGAGGGCGGTGCAGAGCTGACCATGACACCCCAGAAGGCTATCGAGAGCAGCAAGATCACTTTTGAGAAGCCTGCGTTCTGCATACCTGTGGTATTCAGCTTCGGCGAGGTGGATTTTATAATCTCGGCTGAGTAAGTGTTGAGATCCTGCCGCAGTATCTCCAATGGGGTACTGCGGCTTTTTGCTGATACTGTATCAGGAAAAATTTCAATAATGGGAAAAAGGGCTTGAAAAATCAGGCAAAATGGTGTATACTATTTCAAGACAGAAATAAACACAGACGTTTGAAAGGAAGGCTGATCTGAAATGAGCAAAGGCACTAAGATATTTCTGATAGTTTTTACCTCGGTGGTAACTGCCATAATCACCGCTAACCTGGTGACAGAGGTATTCAAGACCAAGCTGAATAAGTATTATTCGGTGGAACAGTAAAAAAGAGCGGCTGCCCTCAGCTAATGGGGGCAGCCGTTTTTTATGTCGTACATTTGCCGCAGTCGGAGCAGCCGTTGCAGGCGGGTCTCATGCCGCAGGTCTGACATTTTTCACGGAAGTGGGGCTTGTAGCGGTATTTGTCGTCAATGGGCAGGCCGAAGCCGTCCCGCAGGTCGAAGACCATGGGCTTGCCCTTGAAGCTCAGGCCTGAACGGTAGGCTTGCTGACTTTGCAGCTCGCTGCCCTCAATGCTGTACAGCCTGCCGTCCTTGATGAAGCGGCGGCCTGTTCCGCAGAAGGTGAATGTGACGTTATGTGAAACGCATTCATCGCGGAGGCGCTTTACCCATTCATAGCGGCAGGGGCGGGCGCCGTCGTAGTTTTCACCGTCGCAGAGGACCTGTTCTATCTGCCCTGTGGAAAGGTATTTTTCAAGGCTGACCTCTCCGATAAAGGGGGCGCACATGACGCCCTTGTGTTTGAAAGGCAGCTCCAGCAGGAGAGGTATGCGTTCGTCGGCACGGGTCTGGTTCTCGGCGGAAACGTTGAAGAAGATATTCTCCCAGCCCTCGCCCCAGTCATCGGGAAGACAGCTTTTCACTCGTTCGGGGCGCTTGGTCAGCAGGAAGAAAATCACATCGCTGCGGCGGCGCATGATCTCCCAGGCCTCGTCCCGCCAGGGGTCGGCCTGTTCAAGGAAGAAATCCGAGGTCATGCAGACCCTTATCATCTCGCCGCACTTTACCTTGTAGCTGCCCCGCCTGTCCTTGTGGAGGGGGTAGTCGAAGCCTGTTTTTGTGCGGTATATCTTCGATCCGTCAAGACCCCGCTGCTTGTCGAGAAAGTACATATAGCAGTGGGCGCAGCCCTCGCTTTTTTTGATACAGCCGTGCCAGGGGTTCCAGATATCGTGCATGGTGTTCACCTGCTTTCTTTACGGGTCGGGTCGGTCGGCTTAGGTTTGTAAAATTGGACGGAAGACTTATTCTGCGGGGGTGTAGGTCTGCCAGATGATATGGCTGTCTTCATCGGCAGGGGAGGGGTACTGGCCTATGGAGCCTGAAGAATTGTCCCTTACCTGCACGAAGAATGCTGTATAGCCGTTTATTTCCTCCTGCGCCGCATAGACGGTCATATCTCCGTCAAATTGGCCTGCGATGAGGTCGTTGACTATGGTCTCCCATTGGTTCTCACAGCTGCTGTCCAGGCTGACAGGCAGGCCGTCTTCCGCTATGCGGCCGGGATAGCCCTCGGCAAAGCTTTGCTCGAAAGGTATACCCTTGACCTCGTTGTCTGTCAGCAGTTCGGCCAGCTGATTGTAGGCGGTCTTTGCGGCGGCATTGAGGGTGATGATATCCAGGTCATCAAAGGTAGTGCTGTCTGCGGGGGAAAACTCTGTCCAGCGGACATTGGGGCTGTTATCGGGGGTGACGGCATCGGGGTACTGGCCGATATTGCCGTACTCGTCCTTGGTCTGCACGAAAATGCCGCGGGTGCTGCCGATGTCTGCATAGCCTAAGAATACGGTGTAACTGCCCATATCCTGCACGGCGGCGGAAAGGGCTTGGTCGCCCTCGGCTGAGACCTCCTGAGAGGGTGAGATACCCTCGGGGGACATGGCGGCGGCAAACTGCGCCTGCGCCTCGGCCTCGGGGTCAAGACCCATGGTCTCGTAATCGGCCAGAAGTTCGGCGGCGGTGTTGTAGGCGGCTTTAGCGGCAGCGTTCAGGGAAGTGTAGTCTGCTGCGGGAGGCTCTTCCTCGGCGGAGGCAGTGGTCTCTGTTTCGGCAGCGGTCTCCTCTGAGGGGGCAGCTGCGGGCTTATCATCGACCTTGCCGCAGGCTGACATGGTCAGGGCAAGGGCGAGGAGAAGTATCAGTTTTTTGCTCATTTTATTACTCGCTTTCTTTTTAGATCTATCCCAATTTGGTTGTGTATCATCAGCGATACGCTTCAGAATTGGGATCTGAATTTCTATATTATGATTATAGCCTTAATGGGAGGATTTGTCAACCATGCGAAAAAAGCTCCCGCCCGTGGGCGAGAGCCTGTTTGTTTGCTGTTGTATCAGAGGGGTCTTATGCCTTTGACATTGGCTGCCAGCAGGGCAAGGTCGGTGACGTTGATATCGCCGTCCCTGTTGATGTCGGCACGGTCTGTCATATTTATCATGGCATTTTCGTGCTCCGTAAGGGGGCGGACAGACTTGACCTGTGCGGCCAGAATATTCAGGTCGGTGACATTTGTGTCGTTATCCGCATTGATATCCCCTGCGGGAAGTGCTGCGGCAAGCTGTTCGTCCAGCTTGTCAAGGTATTCATTCAGCTGTGAGAAGATGACCCAGGGCTGATTGCCTTTTTCGACATCTTCATAGCCTGTGCGGAGGATAAGCTCGGGGTATACCACAGTATAGCGGTCTTCCTCGGTGCCGTTTGCATCGTAGAAAACGAACATACCCTCACGGGGAGATATTACACCAAAATCATCGACGGGGTAGTCGCGGGGGCGCCATTTGTTTTCGGTTGTCCATTTGCGCAGAGCTTCTTCCATTTCCTTGTTTTTCAGCCTTACCACCGTGCCCTTGCCGTAGCAGGCGGGGAAGTCATAGACGGGGCCGTAGTAATTATGGTCGGACTCGTAATACTCATGATAGAAGTCGATAGTATCGGTGATGTATACGCTGTCCTTTTCGGGGGCGGGGGCCTCTTTTGACCAGTTGTTGTCAGCGAAGCTGCTGATGATCTCAAAATCATCGGAGGGGAGAGGGGCAGCTTCTGCGTGGGCTGTTAAAGCCGAACACAGCGAGAGCAGGGTAAGTGCTGAGATGACAGACAGTTTTTTCATAATAATACCTCCTTCGGCTGAAAGCCTGTTTCGCTGAGGATATTATACACCCTGACAGCAGAAATGTCAATGGTTTGTGAAAAAAATGTGAACGATTTTTATGAAAACAACAAAAAAACCCCGCCGAAGCGGGGTATGAGCTTACCTGTAAGCCGAGTTTTGTCTTGCACGGTAATCTATCTAGGCTGTACGTTGCCGCACAGCTCAAGCCACCTACAATCTCAGGTCTGACGAGCAGCCATTGACCCTTTGACTGCCATTGGTGTTGCATCGGATAAGGTTTACATGGCAGCGGCATCTCTGCCGCCCCGGTGGGCTCTTACCCCGCCTTTCCACCCTTACCGCATTTCTGCGGCGGTATATCTCTGTTGCACTAGCTCGGAGGTCGCCCTCGGCTGACGTTATCAGCTATCCTGCTCTGTGATGCTCGGACTTTCCTCATCAGCGTGACCGCTGCCGCTACCGCACGGTATGCTCACGTTTGCTATCATAGCACAAATTTCAGTTTTTGTCAATGGTTATTGTTTTATCATCTTATCAATTTATCGTATTACATATAGTATATCGGAAAAGGGCGCTGATACGGCATATTGTGGTTGTGGTTATAATTTAAATGAATTTATAAATTAAATAAAATTGGTTGAATGAAAGAAACA
The DNA here is from genome assembly GCF_017464355.1 of Ruminococcus sp. Lineage (GTDB taxonomy): Bacteria > Bacillota > Clostridia > Oscillospirales > Ruminococcaceae > Hominimerdicola. The sequence continues at coordinate 8,240 of NZ_JAFUAG010000013.1, forward strand.
AATGTGATATAATTCTATAAGAGATATGAGCTGAGCTTTCTGCGTGCGTTTGCGGGCAAGGGCTCGGCGGGATATACATTTTATAAAGTCATGCCCCGAACGGGAGAAGAGTCGGGGGAAAATTATAAAGTCGGTCATAAAAGTGAAAAGGGGGATATGTATGAAGTTTTACGAATACGGCAGCAGGGGGCTGCCTGTGATAGTCATGCTGACGGGGTCTTTCTGTCCTGCGGATACGCTGGAATATCTTTACAGCAGGCTGGAAAAGGACTACTACATAATCGTGCCTGAATACACGGGGCACTATAAGGGAAGCAAGCCCTTCTCCACAAGGCAGAAAGAAGCCGCCAAGATACTGGACTACCTGAAAGAACAGGGCGTTGACGAGGTCGCTATGGTATACGGGCAGTCCATGGGGGCGGAGATAGGCATGGAGCTTATCTCGCAGCTGCTGAAAAACCGCATAAAGGTGGGTTCTGCGTTTTTTGACGGCGGGCCTTTCATCAGGCTGCATTCGCTGTACAAGGCTTTCATGAACTTCAAGTTCAAAACGATGATAAAGCAGGTGCAGAAAAGCGGTGTTGACGGCATGATGAAGTCTGCCTTTGTGAAGAAATTCACCAAGGGGGACACCCGCGCCATGAAGCCCATGCTGGAGGCTCTGGCGAAGACTGCGCCGAATATTTCGGAGCAGACTATTCGCAATGAAACGGAGTGCTGCTACACTTTCAATTTCCCTGATATGTCGGAGGAAATGCAGGAGAATATCTTCTTTGTGTACTCAAAGGAGGAAAAGGCTTTCAAAAGCTGTTTCAAGTACCTGATAGACGCTTACCCCGTGGCCAACTACAAGACCCTGACGGGCTTCGGACACCTGGGGTTCTCGGTGCGGCATACTGATGAGTATATAAAGGTGCTGAATGCTATCTGCACCAGGGAAAAGGCTTAGGAAAATATCAGTAATGGGACACTTCTGTCGGAAAAGGACGGGGGTGTCCCTGCGTTTAAGAGCCTGCGGTCAATAATTGCGGTGGCTTTTGCGGAAAGTTTTCTGTACACTTGGATAATTGCCTCCCGAAAGCATGGGATTTTAGTGAGATATAACAAAAAATGAATGCGGTGGGGTTGCATTTTTTATGAAGATGTGTTATAATATAGTAGGCAAGAAGTGTAAGGCGGTGAAATGAAATGATAGGCGAACTGGCAAGACCCGTAAAATATCTCACGGGGGTCGGTCCGAAGAGGAGCGAGCTGTATGAGCGCATGGACGTTCATACCGTGTATGACCTGCTTTATCATTTCCCGCGGTACTACATCGATATGAACGAGCCGCAGACTATCCGTGATGCGCCCCTGAACGAAACGGTGGTGCTGAAAGGGCGGATAGTGAGAAAGCTTCCCGAGGCGCCCATAAGGCGGGGGCTTTCGGTGTACAAGGCGGTCTTCACTGATGATACTGCTGACCTGACCATAGTCATATACAACGCAGGCTTTGTTTTCAAGTCGCTGGAGGTCGGGCATGAGTATTACCTGGTGGGGAAGCTTAGCGGCAATATGATAAGGCGGGAGATAAGCTCGCCACAGATATATCCCGTGCGGGACACCGACCCTGTTCAGCCCGTTTACAGGCTGACCGAGGGGCTGACCCAGAAGCAGCTGAGAATGAATATGCATTCGGCACTGGAGGCGCTGGACGGCTTTGTGTATGAGCCGCTGCCTGCGGATGTCATGCGGGAGAACGGGCTGTGTTCGCTGAGCTATGCTATGCAGAACGTGCATTTTCCCGTGGATATGCACACGCTGGAGCTGGCTAAGAACAGGCTGGTCTTTGATGAGCTGCTGACCCTGGCCATGGGTATGCTGATGATGAAGAGCCGCAGCCGTGAAAAAGCAGGCTGCGTCATGAAAAATGAGAGCGTTGATGAGTATTACGAGGCTCTGCCCTTTGAACTGACAAAGGGTCAGAGAAATGCTATAGAAGACTGCATAAAGGATATGCAGCAGGAACACCCCATGAACCGCCTGATACAGGGCGATGTGGGCTCGGGCAAGACCGCCGTGGCGGCGGGGGCAGCCTACTTCGCTTATAAAAACGGCTTCCAGACCGCCCTTATGGCACCGACGGAAATACTGGCAGGTCAGCATTACGAAACGCTGAATGCTTTCCTTGAACCGCTGGGCGTAAAGGTGGTGCTGCTGACAGGCTCGCTGACCCAGAAGAAAAAGGAAAAGGTCAAGGAGGGTATAGCAGCAGGGGAGTATGCTGTGGTGGTAGGCACCCATGCTCTGGTGCAGAAAAGCACTGAGTTTGACAGGCTGGGGCTGGTAATTACCGATGAGCAGCATCGCTTCGGGGTGGAGCAGAGGGCCATGCTGGCGGGCAAGGGGGATAATCCCCATAAGCTGGTAATGTCGGCTACGCCCATACCCAGGACGCTGGCGCTGATGATATACGGGGACCTGGATATCTCGGTGCTTAAGGAGCTGCCAAAGGGCAGACAGCCTGTGGAAACATATGCAGTCACGGGAAAGCTGAGAGAACGGGCCTTCGGGTTCGTGAAACAGCACCTTGACGAGGGGCGGCAGGGCTATATAGTCTGCCCCATGATAGAGGAGAGCGACAGCGACCTGCAGGACGTGAAGAGTTATGCGAAACAGCTGTCGGAAGGCTTTTTCAAGGACTATCGGGTGGGGCTGCTGCACGGCAAGCTGGCGCCTGACAAGAAAGAAAAGGTCATGAAGAAGTTCAAGGAGCATGAGATAGACCTGCTGGTATCCACCACGGTGGTGGAGGTGGGCGTGGACGTGCCCAATGCGGCCATAATGCTCATCGAGAACGCAGACAGGTTCGGGCTTTCGCAGCTGCACCAGCTGAGGGGGCGCGTGGGCAGAGGGCAGTATAAGTCCAGCTGCATACTTGTCACCGACAACCCCACCGATGAGGTGGTGCAGAGGCTGAAGATACTTTCAAAGTGCCATGACGGCTTTGAGATATCCCAGGAGGATCTGAAGCTGAGAGGCCCCGGCGATTTCTTCGGGAGCAGGCAGCACGGTCTGCCAAAGCTGAAGATAGCGGATATGTCCCAGGACATGGACGTGCTGGTGAGAGCCCAGGGCACAGCGAAGGAGATACTCAGCCGTGACCCCGAGCTTGCGGCGGGGGAGAACAGCGGTCTGAAAGAGCTGGTGGAACGGCTTTTTGAACAAAATGTGTCCAACGACTGATTTGTACAAAATAAATAATTGTTTGTGATAAAAACGTGATTTGTAAAGCGGCGAAACTTTACAGAAAGGGGCGGAAAGACATGGGAAGTGAAGATTTCAACTGGCTGGGATTTGTGGTGAAATACACTCTCGGACGGTTGGGACTGCTGCTGGCGCTGGTAGTGTTCGGTGCCTTTACGGGTGCTGTGCTGTTTCCGGCAGTGATAACTTTTCTGCCTTATTCGCTGATAGCTGTGAAGAACTTTTTCGGTGATGCACAGGTGCAGTCGGTCATAGGTATGCTGGTGGTCTGCCTGTTTCTCATATGGGTGTTCTGGGACGATGCAAAGCGCCACAGCGCCTACGAGGAATGGAGCCTGACGACTATACTGACGGTGCTGAACCTGGTAGGACTGTTTTACTTTATACCCGCCATTTTTCGGGAGTCTTTCAACTCTGAGGGCAAGGGCGATGTGCTGTATATGGTGCTTTATTACCCTGCTAAATGGGTGATAGATGTCTTTGGCGGGAACTACATCGTGGGGGTCATAGGTTCTATTGTCGTGCTGCTGGGTACGGCGCTTGGGGCCTATGTGATATCTTATAAAAGGTATATGAAGAAGCACCCTGTCTTGCTGACAGGCGGCAGGCGAACACTTGCTGCGGCGGCAGCTGAGTATGAAAGCGAAGAAGGGGAGGACGATAACTGAGGTCATGATTTTTGTCAAGGACAGTTAATGAGTACAAAAAAATTCTCAATAAAATGTAACATTTTGTTAATAAGTTAAATGATGTTCGCTTATAGTGAGAGTTCACTAAAAAATTCATGATTATTTTGTGAATAAAATTACAAAAAAATCTGCATTAACCCTTGTAAAAAAATCAAAAAAATGATATAATGATAAAAATATGTTTTGTAGTTTTGTGCCTTGATGTTTTTAGTGCATCGCAGAGTCAGACGGCATGAGACGTGAAGCATTAAAATGGTGGAGGTGTATCTACAAGTATGAAAAATTATAGCTACGTCGCTAAGGATACCACGGGTAAGACCATAAAAGGTACCTACGAGGCTGAAAGTGAACAGGAACTGCTTGATAAGATCTACGAGCAGGGATTGTTCTGTGTAAGCTATAGTGAAGCTCTGGGCGGCGGCAAAAGAACTGCCCATAAGTTCAAGACGGCTGAACTTGCGTACTGCTGCAGACAGCTGTCGGCGATGATGTCCTCGGGACTGACCATCGTAAAGGCTCTTGATATCCTTTATAAAGAGGAAGAGAACAAGGGCGCAAAAGCAGTGTGGAGAGATGTCTATGAGGACGTACAGAAAGGTGAGAGCTTTTCGGGCGCTCTTGAAGCGAAGCGAGGCTGCTTCCCCGACTTCTTCATTTCAATGGTAGACGCAGGCGAGATCTCAGGTTCGCTGGACGTGACCATGAAAAGACTTCAGGAATATTATGCTAACAGCAACAAGCTGAACAACAAGGTAAAGGGCGCTATGATATACCCCTGCGTACTGCTGGTACTGGTCATCGTACTGGTCATCGCCATGAGCGTATTCATACTGCCTATATTCAAGAGCATGATGCCTGAGGACAGCCTGAATATACTGCAGAAGGCACTGTTCGGATTCAGTGACTTCGTAATACATAAGTGGTATGCACTGCTTATCGGCGTAGCCGTTATCGTGGGTGTATTTACCTACGCGATGAAGGTAGAATCTGTAAAGCTGAAATTTGACTACATGAAGATCAAGATGCCTCTGGTAGGCCCCCTGATGGTAAAGATAGCCGAAGGCCGTTTCTCAAGAACACTTTCGTCCCTTTACTCCAGCGGTATCCCCATGGTAGACTGCCTGGAAAGATCTTCAAGGATACTGAACAATACATATATCGATAAGATGTTCCTTCAGGTAGTGGACGAAGTTAAGCAGGGCTCGCCTGTTTCCACTGCCCTTTCCAAGACCGAGATCTTTGAAGGTATGTTCTGCTCGATCATCTACGTTGGTGAGGAATCGGGCGCACTGGACGACATACTTGAGAAGACCGCGGACTTCTACGAGGAAGAAGCTGACGCAGCGGTAACAAGACTTGTAAGTCTGATGGAACCTCTGATGATCATTATCCTCGGTCTCGGCATAGGCCTTGTTCTTGCCGCTATTTTCCCGATGCTCTATGGTGGTATCGCAGAAATGGAAAAGGAATAATATACGCGCTCGTCGTGTATATCATTCCCGTTCCTGCGGGAACGGGTAGATACAATAAAAATTTTTATATTGAGGTGAAGGAATAAATGCTATCATTTGACTTTTCAGATAGGCAGATCAATATCGTAAAAGGTGATAATGCAGCAAACAAGATCCGTATCGACAATTCGACCACCGTTCAGGTGCCCGAAGATATGATCGTTAACGGCGAAGTTATACAGCTGTCAGGTCTGTCCGATCTGCTGCTGACACAGCTCAGAAGTGAGCAGATGATGGATAAGGATGCTATCGTTACATTCTCGTCCAGCAACATCGTATTCAAGGAGCTTATCGTCCCCAAGGCTAAGGGCGGCGAATTCCTGCAGATGGTCCAGAACCACATGAGCCAGGAAATGGGTATCTCCAATGAGTATTCTATCTCCTACACAGTTGTAGGTGAAGCAGGACAGGAAAATCCCGGTGCTGTCAAGGTACTGGCTACTGCCTGCCCCAGCTCCATAGTTGAAGGCTTCAGAAAGCTGTTCGCTGTTATGAACATAAACCTGAGAAGCGTTAACATCGGCTGTAACTCCATCGCAAGAATAGTTCTGGCTGATAAGTCCAATGCGGACAAGATGCCTCTGCTGGTTTGCCAGATAGACAACAACTTCCTGGGTCTGACACTGTTCGAGAACGGACAGATGGCATTCGCAAGATACGTACCTATCTCGCCTGATGAGTATGACGCTGAAGACTACGTTCTGGAAGCACTGAACGAGAACATCTTCAGAATGGAGCAGTTCAACAAGGCAAGAGGCGGCACGGGTCTGGCTAACGTTATCCTCTATGGTTTCATCGAGGATTACATGAAGATAGTTGATGCCCTGGAAGGCCTGGATATCAAGGCTTCGGTACTGGGCACACCTGCACAGATAACAGGCTATGAGAACTTTGAGTTCACTGTATTCGCAAACGCTATCGGCGCACTGTACAGAAGAAACAAGCAGACAGAGAGGATAAACCTCCTGGAAGTTGACAGATCTTCCGGCAAGGATCAGAGCTCTTCGGGCATAAGCTCCATGCTCACTACCGCAGGTATACTGGCGGCAGCTTCTGCTATACTTATCGCTGCTGTTACAGGTTTCCTTTCTCTGAGGACCAGTGCGATAAACGACGATACCGCCAAGGTACAAAAGGATATCGACAAGCTCCAGGCGCAGGTAGATGCTAACCAGGTACTGCATAACAGACTGGAGATCATCAACAGATACAAGAATTTCGTTGAGACAGTTCAGCTGGATATCGAAACACTGCCTATCCTCAGACAGGATAAGTTCGACAAGATCGAAGAGGTACTTGAAAAGGACGAGGCTACATACACATCTGTAGAATTCACTCTTAAGCAGGGTCTGTTCACTATCAGTGAAGTAGACGTTGGTACACAGGATAACGTTAAGAAGGTCGTTGAAGACCTCAAGGCTCTGGATTTTGTTGCTGATGTCAAGTACAATAATTACGAAGGTGTCGGCAAGGATGCTGAGACCAGCGAACAGAAGAACGCTTCTTCTTCCGAGGAGAAGGAAGAAAACACTGTTATTATTGACAGTCTCGGCATTTATTTTATGGAAGAGGGTGAGTGATCTATGAAGCTGAATTATCGTGACAGGATCGTACTTACAGTACTTATCGTTATTCTCGTATGGGTTGCGGGTGTAATGTTATTTATCAAACCCGGTATCGAAAAACTTCAGGATGCTCAGACTGCTCTGGACGATGCTATTGCTACCCGTTCAGACCTGCAGGACAGAGTTGATGCTGATGCAGACCTTCCTGAAAGAATAGTTGAAGCTTATAAGCAGGTAACTGAGATGACCAAGGATTTCTATGATGCTAAGGCTACTGAACAGGCTTCTCAGATGGTTGATGATCTGCTCGATGCAGATGAGCTGACTAACCTCAACATGACTATCACTGATTATCAGCCTTATGTGCTCAATCCATATGTTTATATGACTGTACAGCCTACTATAGCTATCGATGAAGAAATAGCTAACTACGAGCAGCAGAAGCCTGTTTCCGCTGATGATGCTCTGGTATCAAAAGACGGTACAGAAGAGACTGAGGGCGCTGAGACTGAGAGCGCTAAGAAGGGCGAGCCCGTTCCTGCACCTGCAGAGATCGGCTGCTACAAGCTCTCCTTCGATTTTGAGGGTACTATCGATGATATGGAGAAGTTCTGCGAAAAGCTGCAGACCTCCAACGATCAGAAGACAATGGTAGTTGAGAGCCTCAGCTATGAGTTCCAGCAGATCAAGACTAAAACAGATGACGGTAAGGTCGCAATGTCCAGCGAGTACTCTGATACAGATATCAAGGGCACTATGGAACTGACCATGATGGTCATCGGTAAGCTCCCTGATCCTAAGACACTGGGTTAATTTAAGTTTATAGCGATTTGGTAGGCGGTAAGCCCCGCCTGCCAAATAGTGCTATATATAATGATTAAAATTTTTATGATTTTGATCATTAGAAAACAAGTCGGGAAACAAAAAAAGACGAAAGGTGGTATTTATGAAAACGAGATTCAAGTCCCAGCGAAAGGGCGCAGTTCTCATGACGGTACTGGTCGTTTCGGTAATGATGGTCGTTATCGTGGCAGCAGCCATATCTCTCGTAGCGCACACCAATACCAGGACCAATGATGAGTACCGCAAAAAACAGGCTTACTTTGCGGCTTCATCAACGTTGAAAGCGTTCGTTTCGGAAACTACCAACATCACTACGAGTGGCGGTGCTTCTTACACTGAAGTCGCTGCAGCGATCGACAGGCTGCAGGATATCGCCGACGATAACACGGAGGTAGAAGTACGTTACAACAAGATCAATTCAGCTGGTGTGGTCGGCGGAGATATCTCCGTTGATAATCCCAGATGGAATGACATCACCTGCACCATGAAGGTAGAGAGGATCAGTGAATCCTCTCTGAAGGCAATATCCCACTGTGAGTACCTGGGCGAGGAAGCAACTGTAGTTGCTTACCTGGCTATCAAGCCTCTGGAACAGTCTGCTTACGTGCCTAACGCACTGGAGCTGATCGGTACAGACGGCGGTAACTCCTCAGGCGGATACAACAACATCAACGTTTACGGAAACACAGGTACACCCGATATCGAGTCGCACAACAAGAACATCGTTTATAACTTCGGTACAAACGGAAACAGCTTCTACGGCGACATCAGCATACTCGGTACAGGCCTTATTGCTACAAACTTCAGACTGAAGCAGAACCCCTACTATGTTGCAGGCGTTACTACAGATGTAACACCCGGCTGTACTCTCAATGTTTCACATTCACTGTTCCTTGCGAACAACACTCCTCAGCTGACTTCCACCATGTACAAGAGCCAGGACGCTTCTTATGATGTTGAGCCTGTAGGTGTAAACGGCTACAACTACATCAACTGCATGGATGCTTTTGTATGCACCACTAACAATGCAGTCGTTGGTTCTCCCGCATCTAACGGCACACTGACCGCAGGCGATGCAAAGATGGTCGACATCTATGCTTCACGTGTACACATCGGTGAGAGGACAACTGAACTGATGGCGGCTTGTGTAAACGGTGCAAATTCTACTGAGTATAACAACAAGATCAATGCAGTAGGTTCCGGTCAGGGTCAAGATAATTCTTTCTACGGCAATATCTACACCTATGACAAGGGCGGCTACTTCAACGGCGATATCTATATCAGCGGTATCAACAACAAGTTCTACGGCGATATATATGCTTCAGGTGATGTTTATATCAACTGCAGTTACAGCCAGCTTGGTCTTTATGGCACACTGTATCTCCGTGACGGCAAGAAGCTCTACAACTATGGTGTTGAAGACAATACAGACCTGGGCGGTCACGTTGTAAGGCTTGATTCAGCGCATGACTGGCTCTCCGATGGCAAGAGGAAGAAGAGACCCCAGACTCCTGAGAGACAGGTAGTTCCTTACTACTATCTTCCCGAGCATCTGCTCTGTGAGCCCGGTAATTCAAGCGTAAAGGTCTCCACTATCCATAATACCTATGCAAGCTTCTATGATAACGTTGGCGACGGCGACGGCACAAATGATACTATCGCTGCAGGCGCTAAGAGGCTCAGCCAGTGTACAAACACATCGGGTACGACCTATACAAATAACGGCATAACTGTAACACCTGATTACATCGTAAAGGAAAGCTGCGTTATCGACAAAACAATGAGTGGTACTATCATGATAGACCTGGATGATTCTGTTGAGAATCTGGACGGCAGACATGACATAGTTATGCTCATGCTGGATAACACCTCACCTTACTTCAACAACGGTTACGGCGGACAGTTCGTTAACGACTCTCTGACAAGAGTATTCGTTAACTGCAGCGAAGATCCCGAGAGTGATAATGCAAGATTCTGCTACTTCGTATCTGATTCAGGCTACGGTTCTACCAGAAATGAGTACGGCGAGAACCTGAACGCTGATCCCAAGGTAGTATCTACCTATACTGCTAACACTTTCAAGACTTCTAATGTTGACTGCGGCAACGGTAAGTGGATGCTCATGGACTTCACTACCTACTGCCACAGCGGTTATGCTAACAGCATTAACGCACTGAACCCCACTGCAAGAGATTGCAATGATCCTATCTACAACATGAGCACAGGCAATATCATGATCCTCATGACACATGGCTGTAAGCTGAAGATAGGTCAGGAGTCTGTTCTCCAGGCAACTGTATTCATGCCTGAGGCTACTCTTGAATGGACCAACAATGCTTACAACGAGGGCGGACGTACTGCTAACATCGAGCCTTCGCACAGCATCTGGCCCTCCGATACTTCTATGAGCGGCAACGGTATCACAGAAGTCAGAGTAAATATCCTGGGTTCTGTTATCGTTAACCACTTCGACGCAAGTGCTAACGACAACACTATAGTTTACCAGCAGGTATCTACAAAGTCTATGGTCGCTATCACCCACGGTATCGGTGAGCAGCGCGCAGACGAGAGTTTCCAGCTGATTAATTATTCTTATGCATGATGAGATAGGAGGTCAGTACTATGAAAATGAATAAAAAAGGTATGACTCTTGTTGAATGTATAATTGCTATGGCGGTATTTGCGATCGCAACTACAGGCTTCACCATGGCAGCTACAACGTGCATTAGAGCGCAGACTAAGTTCCATACAAGAAACAAGATAGCTAATAACCAGAGCACAGATCTGGAGCATTTTGCAAACTACAGTGACGTAGTAGACCTTTCGGAATACAGCGTTACTACCATGGATCCCAACACAGGCATTGGCAAGAATATGTATCAGATAACATATGCTTTCCCCTCTGCTACTGTTACAAATTCAAAGGTACACGGCTACCGTGCAGAAGTTGACAGCGATGACAAGGTGTTTGAGCTTTCGTTCCTCTCGCCTATCAACACTGTTTCCCTGGATTCTGATGAGTACTGGTTCACCCTTTACAATGTCAGCGGTTCCGACGTTTCCTGGGATTGGTCCTGCTCAACAGATTACAGTTTCTTCGACAACGAGAAGGCTTCAACTCAGCAGACACTGCCTAACGGCGGACGTATCTGGGCTGACGGCAGCATAATGAGATTTGGTATCAAGTCTAGTGTGGGCGACCTGAGTGGATGCACAGCACACGTTGAATTCTTTAACGGCAGCTACTGTGATATCCCCAACATGGGTCAGTTCCTGAACATCAACGAAGATGACCCTGATGACGATCAGTACGGCTACATCTTCTATATGGGCGGTCACTCCTTCTGGCAGTACCATTCCTACAACGGTTAAGGAGGTACGGCTATGAATAAAAAGACTAATAAGAAAGGTTTTACGCTGGTCGAGCTGGTCATAGTGAGCATGATAATGGTCGCTATAATGGGTGCCATACTCAACTTCGTACAGCCTATAAACAGGTTCTACAAGAGAACACAGTACAATGCTGATGCCAACGACATCGGCAACCTGGTTATGAATGCTCTTGAGACTGAGACCAGATTTTCCACAAATATGACGGTACTTGAGGGCTACGAGGGTGTGCCCAGGCTTGTCAACGGCTACCTCGTAGATAATTCAGGTATTAAGTCATCTTCCTCAGCTTACACAGATGTTATCATCATTGATAACCATGCAGTAAGAGGCGCACAGTTCGCAACTTACGATCCTGACAGCTCCCCTGCACACCGTAAGCAGGCAAGAGGTGTTATCCTCAAAGCTCATATCGAAGGTTCTGAGATCGACTTCTCAACTCTGAGAGTTCTGGGTCAGGGCGGCGAAGCGCTTTACAGCGACCTCGGCGCACAATTCACTGCAGGACTGAGCAGCATCGACAACAGAAACAAGTGCCTTTCCATAGGCATGGACGTATTCCAGCCTGAACTCAGCGGTGGTTCTTATGTGTACACCAAGAAGCTGTTCACACAGCAGAGAGATCTTGAGCTGGTAAACCTTAATCTGTCTGATGCAGGTATCAGAAACATGAGAGCCGATTACTACAGCAACAGGATCGCTAATGTTGCAAGCATAGACTATAACAAGTTTGATAAGGCTGCTGCTTACGGCAGCGGTTATGGTGATGCTGTTGCTGATATGTTCGCAGGTTCTAATGAATACACCTACATCTTCTACTCTAAGGCTGTTCCTGTTACAAGCACGACACAGGTATGGGTAGAACTTAAGAGGAATGCTACAGATACTGTTCCCCTTGAGCGTTATAAGGCAACTGTTGGTCAGCCTTTACCTATAGCTATAGCTGACGGCTTCTGGGCAAGAGGTGTTGAGGGCAACACTACTCCTACCCTCAGCGGTGGTTTTATGGTTTGGGAGGAGCTTTCCAGCATAACCTCTGACGGTAACGGAAACCTGTACGACTTTACTACAGCGCCCGTTATGGAAGCAATGACATTCGTTTGTCACTATCAGCCTATGTCGGTGCCTATAACTAGCGCTGAGGATATCCTTTTCGTTGACTGCTACAAGATCGACGGTACACTGCAGACCGGCTGCACGCTGAACGATATAGGTACTTACGATGCTACAGACCCTGATACTCTGGTTTACAATGCTTTCGCATTCCCTGCGGGTCAGGATCCTACAGGTGCTGACAACGTAGTTAATTTTACAGGCATAGGCCGTGCCCTTGACCTTGACTTCCTGGGCTGGTTCAATGCATCGGGCGATGAGTTCGTATCCGGCGACCAGTATTATTCAGCTGATGTGTTCTACGCTCAGTATGAGCCTCCCTGCACACTGACTTTCACAGGTGTTGACGGCGATAGCTTCCTGCTGGACAACAACGGCGGTCACATTTTTACCGTTAAGAAGTCAGCAACAGGCAGTGATTTCGTTACCTCGAGTATGTATAATATCCCCGGTGCTTATGCAAACGCCAAGAGTGCTTCTCACCCCGGTGAGATCTTCAAGTGGATGGTAGTTGATCCTGCAGACAGCAACAACTATCTGTGTGAACTGAAGTATATGTCAGACTTCAACGAAGGTCACTACATGGTAGCAGGTGTGCTTGAACCCGCACCTGCAAGCAACGCTGTTATTAACGTTACTTCCAGAGTTGCTAATTCATGGGGTAATGGCGGACAGCTGGAGGTCGTTGTATCCAACTCAGGTACAGAAGCAAATGACATCGAGAGAAGTATCACTCTTGAGATGCCCCGTAACATTCTGACAAGTACGTCGAGCATTAACGTATGGGGTTCGCTTCGTGATATGTATACTGATCCTCCTACGTCTGTAGTTATCGATTCAAGCGGCAGTACTATCACCATTACTTTTGATAAGCCTATAGGTCCGGGCGAAACAAAATCTCTTTATTTGCAGTTTGATATGGAGGGCGGATTTGCAGTTCCTGTAAGCACAACTGTAGCACCTTAAACTACTGAGTTTATTCACAAGCGGCTCGCGCAGCCGCTTGCTGAAAAGATCTCCGCAGAGATCATCTGCGGAGACCTTTTGAGCAAAAATTATTTTTTGTTTACCGAAAAATGGGCAAAAAAAATACCGCTGATATCTCAGCGGATATTTTTTGATTTTCAGAACATGGCAGATATCATTGCTGCTGAGTCTTCGAGGATCTCGTTAAGTCCTGTCATATTCATGTACCAGTTGTATATCTCGTTTCCGAAAACTGCTGTAACGGCAATGCCGATGGCCAGGTAAGGTCCGAAGGCGAATACCGAATTGCCGCTGGAGTGCTTGATTATCAGGCCGCAAACTGCGCCGACTACAAGGGCTATCAGCATGGCGAACAGCACGTTGGGGGCGCCCAGGAAAAGTCCTGCGCCTGCCATTAAGTAAACATCACCCATGCCCATGGCTTTCTCATGGCTCACAAGGGAGATGATGAGCAGCGGTACACTGACAAGCACTGCACCCAGGAGCATAGACCCAAGAGTCATGGGGCAGCTGCGCTGACAGAGCAGGAACTTGATAATGCCCAGCACACCGATGAATACGACTACCCAGGTGTTTATCAGCTGAGTGTCCCAGTCCATGAAGAACACGACGATGAGCGCCGATGTCATCAGGGCTACCAGGGAAGCCAGCAGCGGGTTGGATACTACATCGAACCGCAGGAAGATCAGCAGGTAGCAGATACCGTTGAGCAGCTCAACTACTGTGTATCTTGCAGAGATCTTCGCACCGCAGGCGTGGCATTTGCCCTTGAGCATACACCAGCTTATCACCGGGATAAGATCCCGCTTGCGTATGGGCGTTCCGCAGGTCATGCAGTGTGAATTGCTCTTGATAAGGCTTTCACCCAGAGGCAGGCGGTAGATGCAGACATTCAGGAAGCTGCCGATACATATGCCGAACAGGAATACGAAAAGGTATATGATGGCGATAAACAGCGTTTCGTTGTTCATGTTAACATCCTCCTTTCTGAAAATATTGATATGCGTTTGCATTTCATATTTATATTTTAGCACAGTTTAACATGAATTACAAGAGGTATTAATAATTTAAGAATTTATTCAAAATATTATTTTATCCGCATGGCTCGGCGGAAGAGAAGGAGAATATCTATGAGAAACGGACCAATTGGACAATATCTGGTAGAAAAAGGTTTACTCAGCGAAGAAGACCTGAAGGCCGTACTCGAAAAACAGAAGACCGAAAAAGATAAAAAGTTCGGTGATCTGGTCATCGAGATGAAGCTGGTAAGCGATGTGGATTTTGCCAAGACCCTGGCAGAAAGAATGAACGTTGAGTATATTGACCTCGACAACGCACCGCTTAATTCAGAAGTCGTCAAGCTGATACCCGAGGCTACTGCGAGAAAGTACAACGTTATACCTGTAAGAAAAATAGGCAGGCGCATGATGGTCGCTACCAACGACCCCATGAACTTCTACGTTTTTGAAGACCTGCGTGTTATCACAGGATGTAACATAACCGCACTGCTGGCGACTAAGGGCGCTATCAACAGGGCTATCGGTAAAATGTACTCCGAGGGCGCTGCTGCCAAGGTGGCTGAAGAGGCTAAGCAGGAGAAGGAAGAAGAGTCCGTTAACCTGGAAGATATCGACCTCAGCTCTGACAGAGTTGACAATGCGCCTATCGTTAAGCTGGCTACTGCTATTGTTGAGCAGTCCTACCGTCAGGGCGCAACGGATATACATATTGAGCCTTTCAAGGATCACACCAAGATAAGAGTCCGTGTAAACAGTGACCTTATCCCCCTGATGGCTGACCTTGACGCAAGACTTCATGTTTCACTGGTAACAAGATTCAAGATACTCTCCGGCATGAACATCGCCGAGAAGCGTATACCTCAGGACGGCCGTATGTCTCAGGTGATAGACGGCACCACCGTTGACCTCCGTGTATCCAATCTGCCTATGGTTTACGGTGAGAAGGTCGTTCTCCGTATCCTGGCGGGCGACAGCTCGGTAAGAAGGATACAGGATCTGGGTATGACCGACTATAACTACAAGCGTTTCTGCAGCCTGCTCAAGGTGCCCCAGGGCGTGGTACTGGTAACAGGTCCTACAGGTTCAGGTAAGTCTACCACACTGTACGCTGCGCTGGGCGAGATCGCTAAGCCTAACCTGAACGTTATCACCGTCGAAGACCCTGTCGAGAAGAAGATAGCTAACATCAATCAGTGTCAGATAAATGAGAAAGCGGGCATGACCTTTGCGGCTGCACTGCGTTCGATACTTCGTCAGGACCCTGACATCATAATGATCGGTGAGATGCGTGATACCGAGACAGCTGAGATCGGTATCAGAGCCGCTATCACAGGACACCTTGTGCTTTCCACACTGCATACCAACGACGCTTCCTCCACCGTTACAAGACTTGTGGACATGGGCGTTGACGCATACATGGTAGCGACCTCACTTATCGGTATAGTTGCACAGAGACTTACCAAAGTCGTTTGCACCAACTGCCGTGAAGGCTATATGTCTTCAGATGAGGACAATGATCTTATGGAGATAAGCGAGAGCGTGCCGATATACAAGGCTGTGGGCTGCCCCAAGTGCAACAACACAGGCTACACGGGACGTACCGCTATACATGAGATACTTCTGGCGACACCCAAGATGAAAGAGATCATCGCGGCAGGCGCCAAGAACGAGGAGATACAGGAGCTGGCAAGAGAAGAAGGCTGCCACCTGCTGAGAGAGAACGTTTCGGAGCTGGTACAGCAGGGCAAGACCACTATGGATGAGCTGGTGCGTGTAACTTACGCCGTATAATTATTGTGGATTTAGGTGGCTGTGGTATGATGTGGAACGCAGAGCAGAAGCAAGACAGCCGGCTATAAATATATTGTTTGGAGGTATAAACAAATGGCAATCGATATTAATAAGATACTGGACGAGTCAAGAGCACTGGGCTGCTCGGACTTACATTTCACCGTTGGTATCCCCCCTATAGTAAGACAGGGCGGTAATCTGAGAAAGCTTTCCAGCTACCCTGATATGACCGAGATCGAAATACTGAGAGTCTGCGAGGATATGTGTAACGACAAGCAGCGTCAGCAGATCAAGGACAGGATAGATACCGACTTTACTTATGTATCAAGCAGAGGCTTCCGTCACAGAGTTAACGTTTATCACCAGAGAGGCAACACAGCTATCGCTATACGTCTGCTGAGAAACGATATACCTACACTGACAGACCTGGATCTGCCTCCCGTACTGGCTGAATTCGTTATGAGACCCCGTGGTCTGGTGCTTGTTACAGGTCCTACCGGTTCAGGTAAGTCTACCACACTGGCTGCCATGATCGACCATGTTAATATCCACAAGTCCTCCCACATCATCACTGTTGAGGACCCTATCGAGTATATGCACTCCCACAAGAGATGTATGATAAACCAGAGAGAGATCGGACCCGATGTTCCCAGCTTCTCCATGGCGCTGAGAGCTGCCCTCCGTGAGGACCCTGATATCATACTCGTCGGAGAAATGCGTGACTTCGAGACTATCGAAGCTGCCGTAACTGCCGCAGAAACAGGCCACCTTGTTATGTCTACTCTGCATACTACCGATGCAGCTTCCACCATCGACCGTATTATCGACGTATTCCCTGCACACCAGCAGCACCAGATCAGAACTCAGCTGGCTTCGGTACTGGTAGGTATCTGTACACAGACCCTCTGCCGTACCTTTGACGGTACAAGCCGTGTAGCTTGCTGCGAGATACTGAACGCTACTGACTCTATCAAGGCTATGATCCGTGATGATAAGGTACACCTCATCGGTTCTGCTATGCAGACAGGCCGTGCTGTGGGAATGCAGACCATGGACCAGGAGCTTGCTAAGCTGGTAAGGAACAGAGTTATTTCCAAGGAAGTTGCTCTTGAAAAGTGCGTTAACGCCAACGACCTTAACAGATACATCATGCAGGGCTGATATTTTAAAGCTTATATTAATGACCGAGGGCAGGCTGCCTTCGGTCATTTTTTGTGGTTAATTAAGTTTGTTGTTAAGGTGAGAAAAAGTCTCCTTGACGAAATTGCTGAATGGCGTAAAAGGGGCAGGCTTCGGGGGAGGGGAGAAGGGGCTTATAATGGGGGTTGCGGTGGGGATATTTGTATTTGAAACCGACCTTTTGCATTTTGCCCAACAGGGCAGCAGTCGGTTTGTGTATAAAATACAAAAAACATTTCCTGTTTGTTCATACTTTGGGGAGGGCAGCGCAATAATCAGCTTGCAAATAAGCAAGAATTGTGTTATAATGTGTACATTGTGAAAACGTTAACAAAAGGTCAGTCAAGTTAACAGAGGTTAATTTGCAGGCTTGTGACCCGAAAATATTTTCTTGAGCAAAGGGAAGAAACTTCGGGCGGCAGGGAACGAGGATCACAAAAATTTAAATCGGAGGGTACAAAATGTCTGATGTAACAACCATCACTCCCGAGCTTCTGGAAAAAATGAACAGATACTGGGACGCTGTGAACTATCTTTCCGCAGGTCAGCTTTATCTGCTCGACAACCCGCTGCTTCGGGAACCGCTCACCAAAGAGCATATCAAGAAGAAGATCGTAGGTCACTGGGGCACTGTTCCCGGACAGAACTTCATCTACGTTCATCTCAACCGTGTTATCAAGAAGTATGATCTGGATATGATCTACATCTCAGGCCCCGGCCACGGAGGAAACTTCATGGTTGCCAACACTTATGTTGAGGGCTCTTATTCTGAGGTTTATCCTAACATCTCCAGAGATGCTGAGGGTATGAAGAAGCTGTTCAAGCAGTTCTCTTTCCCCGGCGGAATTTCTTCCCACGTTGCACCCGAAACTCCCGGCTCTATCAATGAGGGCGGCGAACTTGGTTATTCACTGGCACACAGCTTCGGTGCAGTATTTGATAACCCCGATCTGATAACTGCCTGCGTAGTAGGCGACGGTGAGGCTGAAACAGGCCCTCTGGCTACTGCATGGCATTCCAACAAGTTCCTGAACCCTGTTACCGACGGCGCAGTTCTGCCTATACTGCACCTCAACGGCTACAAGATCTCCAACCCCACTGTCTTCTCCAGAATTTCTCATGAGGAGCTGGAAAGCTTCTTCCGCGGCTGCGGCTGGAAGCCGTACTTCGTTGAAGGCAGCGAGCCTATGGAGATGCACAAGAAAATGGCTGAAACACTGGATATCGTCATCGAAGAGATCAAGAATATCCAGAAGGAAGCAAGGCTCCACGGCAAGACCGAGAGACCTGTATGGCCTATGATAATCTTCCGTTCTCCCAAGGGCTGGACAGGTCCTAAGTGGGTAGACGGCAACGAGATAGAGGGCACTTTCAGAGCACACCAGGTACCTATGGACATGACTCAGCCTGAGCATATGGCTCAGCTGGAGGAATGGCTGAAGAGCTATCACCCCGAGGAGCTGTTCGATGAAAGCGGCAGACTTATCCCCGAGCTGGAGGAGCTGGCCCCTACAGGGATCAGAAGAATGGGTGCTAACCCCCACGCTAACGGCGGCCTGCTGCTGAGAGATCTCAGACTGCCTGATTTCCGTGATTACGGTATAGATGTTCCTGCACCAGGCGCTACCGAGGCACAGGATATGATCGAGCTGGGCGGCTTTGTAAGAGATATCTTCAAGCTGAACGCTGAGAGCAGGAATTTCCGTATCTTCGGACCTGACGAGACTATGTCCAACAGACTGGGCAAGGTATTCGAGGTAACTAACAGAGACTGGAACGCTGACATGAAGGACAACGATGAGTTCCTGGCTACCGATGGCCGCGTAATGGACAGCTACCTCTCTGAGCATATGTGCGAGGGCTGGCTGGAGGGCTACCTGCTGACAGGCCGCCACGGTTTCTTCGCAAGCTACGAGGCATTCATCAGGATAGTTGACTCCATGTTCTCACAGCACGCTAAGTGGCTGAAGGTAACAAGCGAGCTGCCCTGGAGACAGAAGATAGCTTCGCTGAACTACATTCTTTCTTCCAACGTATGGCAGCAGGATCACAACGGCTTTACTCATCAGGACCCCGGCTTCCTGGATCACGTTGCCAACAAGAAGGCAGATGTGGTAAGAATGTATCTGCCGCCCGACACTAACTGCCTGCTGAGCGTATTCGATCACTGCATACGTTCCAAGAACTATGTAAACGTAATGGTAACTTCCAAGCACCCCAGACAGCAGTGGCTGACCATGGAGCAGGCTGTTAAGCACTGCACACAGGGTATCGGTATCTGGGAGTGGGCTTCCAACGACCAGGGTCAGGAGCCTGACGTTGTTCTGGCTTGCTGCGGTGATACACCTACCCTTGAGGCACTGGCAGCTGTTACTATCATGAGAAAGAATATGCCCAACGTTAAGATCAGATTTATCAACGTTGTTGACCTGTTCAAGCTGCAGCCCAAGAGCAAGCACCCCCACGGTCTGTCCGATGCTGAGTTCGATGCACTGTTCACCAAGGACAAGCCTATCGTATTCGCATTCCACGGCTATCCTACTCTTATCCACGAGCTGCTCTACCACAGAAACAACAGAAATCTGTATGTATGCGGTTACAACGAAGAGGGTACTATCACTACTCCTTTCGATATGCGTGTACAGAACGAGATCGACCGTTTCCACCTGGTTATGGAAATGCTCAAGAGACTTCCTCAGCTGGGCAACACAGGATCTTACCTGTACCAGATGATGCAGGACAAGCTGGTTGAGCACAAGCAGTACATCCACGAGGTAGGCCTTGACCTGCCCGAGGTACGTGACTGGAAATGGGATATCTGATAATTCATAATTATTGACATAGGTCAAAGTTTGCTGCCCTTACGGAAATTTCTGTGAGGGCAGCTTTATAATTCATAATTATTGCAGGGGATATGGTTTGCCGCCCTCACGGTCGTGGCTGTGGGGCGGCAATTTTAGTATGTGGAAAAATTTGTTCGTGTGGGGGTTGACATATGGGGGGAGATATGGTATAATGTTAACAACGAGAAGATAATAACTGATAGTTACTATGAAAATGGAGGCGGCAGATATGATACTGAAAAAACTTTATGGATCAAATGGCTGGAAATTTGCGGAATATCAGACCACCTGGCCCTACGGCTGGAACTTCATGCTGGACGCTGCTCAGCAAATGGTCGATGCTGACCTGCTGGAAAGCGATGCGGAGTTGCTTTTCGGTGTGAAAGATATGGCAGGCGCCCATATGACCGACATAACCGACGAGGTCGAAGACACTGACTATGAGCTTCGTGAATGCGAAACTTTGCAGAGAGAGTGGGGCGTGCTTATGCTGACGGGTGTCAGCCCTATACTGAAAAATATCCAGATACAGGTCGAATTCTACAACCAGACGGGTATGCTGCGCATTGGCACCAACAAGCCCGAAATATTTGACGGTGACGAAAATGCCCTGACGACCTACGTTTGCAGCATGGAGATAAAAGCCTACTGCGCAGCGACCGAGCGGGATCTGCTGGAGGAGCTGGGGGTCGTCATGGAAGAGGACGATGATCACGAGGACGACGAAGAATTCTGACAGCTTTTATTCTATGGGCGGCAGGGAACGGAGCTTCAGGCAGGCATTGACAAAAGCCTTTGAGTCGGGGAATTCATCTCTGAAAAGAAAATCTTCCTCGTCCTCGCGGCGGTCATCTCTCAGGGTGAATTCGTCCGTAGCCATATCAATGGCGGGGTAGAGTGGCTTGCGGTCGAGGAGATATTTCATGTCAAGGCCTTTCTCAAAGAAGAGTATGAACATCTTCACATCGTAAGCGTCAGCCAGCATTTCAACATACTCATCGTCTTTGACATCTCGTTTTTCATTACAGGAATATTTTCCCGTGTGAGGGTATGAGAGTTCGTCTTCGGCGGAGAAAGTGCCCTCCATATCAAAGACCTGGGTGTACTCGCCGTCTGTCAGGGTGACGAAAAGGTATTTGCCTGTCTTCTTGTAAAAATCTGCCAGCCCCTGCTTGGAGAACTCAGTCTTTTCCGCAAGATCTTTGTAGGGCTGGTATTGGTCTTTGAGATAGCCGTTCATTCTTTTAAGCTTCATGACCATTCCTCCTTTGGCAAAAGTATAGCATAATGCCCCGTGAAAGTCAAGGGAACTTCACGGGGCTATTTCTCAGAATTCCAATTCTGTTGTGTATTGCTCCCCCGCCGAAGGCGGGGGAGCAATACGAACAAAGCCATTCTGTATCACCGACAATTGGGATCTATCAGAAATGTATCTGGTCGGGGTCTTCAAGGTCTTTGGCGAGGCAGCCTGCCACGGGTATGGTCTTGCTGCGGAACTTGGAAAGCTTTTCAGCCTCCTCCTCGCTGACGATGTAGGCCTTTTCGACCTTTGCGTTTTTCGCCTTAAGGGTCATGACCTGCACGCCCTGGGTGTTTCGGGTGGTCTTGGGGAGCATGAGTGCGGTATCGAACAGCATTGCTCTGCCATTGGTGGTGCGCAGCATTACCTGGGCATTGTCGGTAAGCTTGAGTATGGCCACCAGCGGGGACTTATCCGAATAAGCATTAGCCAGCTTTTTTCGGTTGGTCTTGGTCTCGTAGGCATTCAGGGGGACCTTTGCGGCCTTGCCGTTTTCGTAGACGAACAGCAGGTAGCCCGAATAATCCATGGTCTCTATCATGGTATGGAAGCCCTCGCCGTTCTCAAAGCCCAGCACTGCGGGGATATATTCGCCCAGGTCGCTGGCCTTGGTGTTGCCGAAGCGGCTGGCCTTTGCCTTGAACACCGCTGCCTTATCCGAGAAGAACAGCAGCTCGGCACGGTTGGAGGACTCTATCTCGCTCATCATGCGGTCGCCCTCTTTCAGCTTCTGGTCGCTGGCCATACGCAGGGACTGCATGGTGCATTTCTTGAAATAGCCGCTTTCGGAAACAAAGAACTTGCAGGGGTAATCCTCGACCTCTTCCTCCTCCTCGACCTCTTCGATGTCGCTCTGGTAGAAGAACTGCGTTTTGCGCTCCTGGCCGTAGTTCTTTATAACGTCCTTAAGCTCGCTGATGATGACCTGCTTTATCTTCTTTTCACTGCCCAGTATATCTTCCAGCTCGGCGATCTCCTTTTCAAGGCGCTCGGTGTCGGCGGTGCGCTTGAGGATATACTCGCGGTTCAGGTGACGCAGCTTTATCTCAGCCACATAGTCAGCCTGCACCTCATCTATGCCGAAGCCTATCATCAGGTTGGGAACTACCTCGCTCTCCTCCTCGGTCTCACGGATAATGCGGATAGCCTTGTCGATATCAAGGAGTATCTTGCCCAGACCTTTCAGCAGGTGGAGCCTGTCCTTCTTCTTTTTCAAGTCATACTGCACACGTCTGCGCACGCAGTCCACACGGAACTTCGTCCATTCGTCCAGAATTTCGTACACACCCATTACCCTGGGATAGCCGTGTACCAGTATGTTGAAGTTGCAGGAGTAGGTATCCTGCAGGGGGGTCAGCTTGTAAAGCTTCTGCATGAGCTTGTCGGGGTCAACGCCCTTTTTGATGTCGATACCTATCTGTAGACCGTCCAGGTCTGTTTCATCACGGATATAAGACACCTCGCGTATCTTGCCTGCCTTTACAAGAGCAATTATCTTTTCGATGATAGCTTCGATGGTGGTGGTGGCAGGTATCTCTGTTACCTCTATGCACTTCTCCTCTTTATTGAAGCGGTACTTTGCCCGCAGCTTTACGGAACCTCTGCCTGTGCGGTAGATCTTGTCCAGCTCCTCCTCATCATAGAGCAGGTAGCCGCCCCCGGGGAAATCGGGGCCTTTGAGGGTATCAATGGCATTGGCCTCGGGATTTTTCATGAGGGCGATGGCAGTTTCGCAGACCTCGGTGAGGTTAAAGGGGCAAACTGCCGATGCCATGGATACACCGATACCCACGTTTGCGTTTACAAGTATGGTCGGGAAAGTTGCGGGGAACAGTGTGGGCTCGGTCATGGTGTTGTCGTAGTTGGGCACGAAGTCCACTGTTTCCTTGTCGATATCCCTGAAAAGCTCCTCGCAGATAGGCTCCAGCTTAGCCTCGGTATAACGGGAGGCCGCATATGCCATATCCCTTGAATAGGATTTGCCGAAGTTGCCCTTTGACTGCACATAGGGGTGCAGCAAAGCTTCGTTGCCGCGGGAAAGTCTTACCAGTGTTTCATATATAGCGCCGTCGCCGTGGGGGTTCAGCTTCATGGTGGCGCCGACGATGTTGGCGCACTTGGTCAGCTTGCCTTTTATGAGCCCCATGAGGTACATGGTATACAGCAGCTTTCTGTGAGAGGGCTTGAAGCCGTCTATCTCGGGGAAAGCACGGGATACTATAACGCTCATGGCGTAGGGCATATAGTTTTTTTCAAGGGTCTGGGTGATCTTTTCCTCTGCCACCAGACCTGCGCCCTCGATGTATGCGTCCATCTTGGGGGCAGCAGCCTTTTTCTTAGGCTCTGCTTTTTTTCTTGCCATATTTTACTTATCCTTTCCGATAATTTTAGGGAAAGCGCTCAGCGCCTTTTCAGCCACCTGTAAACGGTCACCAGCAGCCAGGCTCCCAATACTGCAAATATACTGCCGCATATCACCCAGGAATAAGACGGAGTGTCAACCCCATCTATATATACCACTGAGTGGTCATCGGGGTCGTACCATACCTCTTTAGTCTCAGAGTAGCCTATAGCAGCTTTTGATGATTGTTTTTCCGTTATTTTGCGGCCGTCAATAACATATTCGACGGTGATGTTATAGGTAGTGTTATCCCCTAAGCCTTCGGTGTAATAATCAGTGACGACACCTATGGTCTTCTCGGTGCAGCGCTTTTCAAGTCGGGTCTGTTTCGTTCCCATGTACACTGCCGAAAAAAGTCCCACTGACAGGAATATGATACCGAATAAAGTCATAATGATAAAGTGCCCTCTGAGATCGCTTCTGCTCATGGTCAAGCTCCTTTCACATCATCGTCCTTTTGTTCTGTTTGTTCTGTTTAGTAAGAAACTCCCGATCTCGATGTGTATTGCTGATGATACAAAATCGTTGTTATCATGTCGGGAATTAAGAAATATCTGCCATTTCCAGGTAATCTGCGCCGTTGTTGGTGATGAATTCCTTTCGGCCTGCCAGGTCGTCGCCCAGCAGCATATTGAACATCCACTGGGTCATCTCCACATCATCGGGGTTTACCTTGATGAGGCGGCGGGTCTCGGGGTTCATGGTGGTAAGGCTCATCATGTCGGCCTCGTTCTCACCAAGACCCTTTGAGCGCTGTATGGTGAAGCTCTTGTCGCCTATCATTTTCAGTATCTTGTCCTTCTCGGGCTCGTCATAGGCGAAGTAGGTCTTATCCTTGGTGGTTATCTCGAACAGGGGCGATTCAGCGATATAAACATAGCCCTGCTCGATGAGGGTAGGTGTCAGGCGGTAGAGCATGGTGAGTATCAGCGTCCTTATCTGGAAGCCGTCCACGTCCGCATCGGTACAGATGACTACCTTGTTCCAGCGGAGGTTCTCAAGGCTGAAAGCGGAAAGGTCCTTCTTCTTGCCTGTGTTGACCTCGACACCGCAGCCCAGCACCTTTATGAGGTCGGTGATTATCTCGTTCTTGAATATTTTGTCATAATCCGCCTTAAGGCAGTTGAGTATCTTGCCTCGTACAGGTATGACCGCCTGGAACTCTGCATCTCTGGCCAGCTTAACCGAACCCAGCGCCGAGTCACCCTCAACGATGTAAAGCTCACGTCTGCTCAGGTCCTTGGAACGGCAGTCAACGAACTTCTGCACCTGGTTGGAGAGGTCGATAGTGCCCTGGAGCTTCTTCTTGATGTTCAGTCTGGAGGTTTCGGCGCTTTCACGGGAACGCTTGTTGACCAGCACCTGTTCGGCTATCTTCACGGCTTCATCGGGATTTTCGATGAAGTATATCTCCAGATTGTGCTTAAGGAATTCCGTCATGCACTCCTTGATGAACTTGTTGGTGATAGCTTTCTTGGTCTGGTTCGCATAAGATGTCTTGGTGGAGAATGAGCTTGATACCAGCACAAGACAATCTGCAACGTCCTGGAAAGTAATGGGCTTTTCGTTTTTATTGTACTTATTATTGGACTTTAAATATGCGTTTATCTGGGAAACGAAGGCGCTCTTCACGGCCTCATCGGGGGAGCCGCCGTGGGAAAGAAAGCTGGAGTTATGGAAATATTCCAGGGTCTGTACCTTGTTGGAGAAAACGAAGGATACCCCCAGCTTTACCTTGTATTCTTCCTTGTCGGCACGGTCACGTCCTTTGCGGTCGCCTGTGAAGTACTGAACGTTTGTCAGGGTATCTTCACCTGCTATCTCCTTAACATAGTCGGAAATGCCGTTCTCATAGAAGAATGTGTACTCCTCAAAGCTGCCGCTGTAGGTCTGTATCCTCAGCAGGAAAGTTACCCCGGGGTTTACCACGGCCTGCTTTTTCATGATATCCTCGAAATACTCCTTCTCGATATTGATATCGGTGAAGACGTCAAGGTCAGGCTTCCAGTGGGTGCGGGTGCCTGTTTTCTTCTGCTTTGTTTCTTCCTTTTTAAGGCCGCCTACGTTATCGCCCTTTTCAAAGTGGAGGCTGTACTTGTAGCCGTCGCGGACAACTTCAACGTCCATGAATTCGGAGGAATACTGGGTAGCGCAGGCGCCCAGTCCGTTAAGACCCAGGGCATACTCATAGTTCTCGCCCGAGTTGTTGTCATACTTGCCGCCTGCATAAAGTTCGCAGTAAACAAGCTCCCAGTTATAGCGCTTTTCACGCTGGTTGTAATCCACAGGGCAGCCTCTTCCGAAATCCTGCACCTCAATGGAATTATCGTTGTACTTGGTGACGATTATCTTATCGCCGTGACCCTCTCTGGCCTCGTCGATAGAGTTTGAGATTATCTCGAAGACCGAGTGCTTGCAGCCGTCGATGCCGTCAGATCCGAACATAACTGCGGGGCGCAGACGGACTCTGTCCTTGCCTTTCAGCAGGGTGATATTCTCATTGCCGTATACCTGTTTTTTATTTGCCATATCATGACCTCACATTTATATAAGTCTTTATATTGATAGCTGAGCTTTCAGGCAAGCGAAAATATGTTTGCCTTTGCATACTCTATAATTATAGCATATTTCAAAGGGTTTTGTAAAGAGCTTGTCAAAAAAAATTTACGAAAATGACTTTTTAAGGGAATTTTTTGGTACAGATATGACGGACAGGGCTTTACTGTCGGGGGTGTGCTGATATACTGAAATGGGAGTCCTGCTCTGATTTGTTAAAATGATTTAGCAAAAGTATTGACAAATATTAAGAAATGTGATAAAATCAAGGCATTGGAAGAATTTTTAACAAAATATCCTGCTGAAAAAATGCAGGAGAACAGGAGAGAATGAAATGTCAAAAAAAGTAAAGACAATGTCTGCGGTGCTGGCAGCGGTAATGCTGGCAAATGTGATGCCCGCACAGGCTTCAAGCGCAGACGACGATGAAATGCCCGTTTACAGGATAAACAAGCCCTACATCACTATTCATCTGGAGAACGACTATACCGATGAAAAAACTGAGGACAACTGGAAATGGGAAATGTACGATACGCATATGTCAAAGGTGGCTAACGGTACCTTCGATGAGCAAAAATCTGTTACTACCTACGGCGGCATATATGACATATCCAAAATGCACGACTATGACACCTATATTTCAAAGTATGCACTGTTTTTGGATATAGATAGGCTTGACCCGCAGCTTTTCAGAGGAAAAGACATTCATCCTGTCAAGGACCCCACTTTTTATCTCGGCACAGGGTCGCTGAAGCTGGGGGAAACTTATTACTATGAGGTGGAGGATCCTTCTCAGCTGGAATTAAAGGGCGAGATGACCGTCAACTCTGACACTATCATAGTTGATGTGGACAAAAAGCATTCGGGCAGCGGCGATACCTTCAGCAGGCTTCAGATATATCCCTCCATGGGGAACAACGCTGCGGTATCGGCTTACGAAAATGAGCCGCTGTACTTCTGTGACCACGGCGGCGAGACCATAGCTGTAAGCGCACCCGAGGGCGAGTATGACATCGACCCCAATGTTCAGGACGGACCTGATTACAGAGAAAAGCGTTTGCTCAGGACCTACGGGAAAAAGAGGGATTATGTGCTGGCTCATGTTAAGGTGAGCGAGTATTTCCCGACTATGCTTAGTGTGATGAATGAAGACCTTACCTTTGACAAGCAGTATGAAAAGAGTTACTCTGCAAGGACAGGGGAGCGTGAATATGCCATCAGGCACTATGATGCCAGGGGCGATGACTCGGGCAACGTGCTGACGACTTTTTATGTCAGCGGTTCTGTTATAACGGCGGCGGTGCCCGACGCTGAGGGCTATGTTGATATCTGGCTGGACGCTGAGGACCTTAAGGCCACGATGTTCACTGCTTTTTCCGAAGGTGCTTACAGAGAAGAATTTCAGAACACCCAGAGCGGTGACATCCATGGGTGCGAGGTACCGATGAAAAAGCTGTATTTCAGGGTGCCTTTCAGGTTCCCGCAGAACGGTTTTTCACTTTATAATGTTCCTGCTGACAGCTACAAGATGTTCTTCCGCGATAAGAGCATGAACAAGCACTATGCCATTGTGGGGGACGATATAGTGACCACTGATGACAAGCAGCAGCAGGTCTTCAACTGCAAGGTGATAAAGCGTGATCTTAAGCTGGGTGACATAAACAATGACGGTGATGTGAACGTTACGGACGTTGTGCTTTCGGCGGCCTGTGTAAAGGGTGTGAGGGGACTTGATGTCAACGAGCAGATATGTGCAGATATCAAAGCAGACGGCAATGTAGATGTTACTGACCTGATGTCACTGGCGGCGCAGGTCAAGGGCATAAGGCCATTTTCTACCGAGAAATTCTGATGAATGAGGACGAGGGTATCTTCGGGCACCTTTGATGATACTTGCAGAACTATGTTATGAACAAGGAGTAAAAACATGAAACACAGTAAAAAAATAGTATCTCTGCTGGGGGCGGCTGTACTGCTGACAGATGCTCTGCCTGCTTCCGCAGAGACCGACGGGATCAAATATGTATATGTCAACCGGCCGTACCTCAACGTGACTTTTGATACAGAGGGCTTCGACCCCAGGGAACTGGCCCCGTACGTGATAAGTGATGAAAGCGGTGAAGCCGTAGCCGTCGGAAGAGTGGGGGAGCCGACCCTTGATCACTCATCGTTTTATGATATGTCGCTGATGCGCAGTATCGAAGATGTCTGGGATACCAAGGGTGCCCGGTTTATTGGTTACGGAACATACAAGCCCGATGAGGGCAAGAAACTTCTGACCTACAGGAAAGAAGAGATGGAAGCCGAAGAGAACGGAGAGTACGGAGTGGAGCTTTGCAAGGCTTACTATTGTGAATACAAGCCTGACGTATATGGCGAAGTACTGGACACCATGACCCTTGAGCCGAACACCGTAGAGATATTTGTGGATAAGAAGTTCGGCACGAACAATGATGACTTCACCTGCATGAGCCTTTCACCTTACGATGACTATGCGGACTGTGTCAGCGAATATCCGAACGGCAAGCAGTTGTGGCCCTGCGATCATTGGGGCGAGAAGTTCAAGTTCAGCGCTGATGCGGGTATGTATAACCTGGATCTGAACAAGATAGAAAAGGCTGACAGCAAAAGGACAGACTGGGACGGGGACGCACCCGTAAAGGTCAGCGATGAGCCTGTGGAATATGTAAAGATCCGTCTGAACGTATGGGAGGATTTTCCTGATTTCGCGGACCTGTATCCAGACGGCGTACCCGACAGGGCGGTGTACTACGGCACTCACATCGACCCTGTATCGGGTGAGGCTGTTGAGTCATGGGCTGATTTTAATATGCTTGGTAATATGGAACTGTTTGTGACGGACACTTTCTTTGTCAGCGGCTCGGTGATAAACGCGGTATATCCCGATGAAAAAGGAAATGTGGAGTTATGGGTAGACCCTTCTGCGGACGATGTGTACCTGAGATATGCTTTTTCCGCCAGACCCGAAGTACCGGGCGGAGGCTTTGTCAATGGGGGAAGCACTGCTGAACGTAAGAGAAGAGAACAGATCTATACCGCTTTTGATTTTCCCCTGTCGGGTCACACCCTCTATGATATCCGCCCAGGGGACTATACTGTGACTTTTGAGGACAAATATACCAACCGAAATTTCAAGATAATGAACGGCGGGTTCAATGTTGAGAATACTCAGGAATTGCAGAAAGCCCGAATAAAAGTCACCCAACGCAAGCTGATACCGGGAGACTGCAACGATGACGGCGAGGTCGATGTGACGGACGTGATGCTGGCGGCAGCCGAAGTTAAGTCGCTGCGCCCTCTTGACCACGTGGGCTTTGCAGCAGCTGATATCAACGACAACACATTTGTGGAAGTTACCGACCTGATGAGCATAGCGGCTCATGTAAAAGGTCTGGCCAACCTGCCCGATGAATTCTGAACAGGCACAAAAAAAGCCCCTTAAGGGGGCTTTTTTATGTGTTCTCAAACATTGTGTGGCGGTACTTCATGAGGACTACCTGCTGCTGGGTCAGCTTGTGTTCTATGGCGAACTCGATGCAGGTCTGGAGCTGGTCTTTGGAAATGAGTCCAAAAGAAAGTACACGTTCCAGCAGGGAGCTGTCATCGCTTACGGCGGCAAAGCAGACGGCATCGACGATATTTTTGCGGATATAGTCGCGGTACCACTGCCCGTCATCGTAAAAGCAGATAGCGCAGGAAAGCTTGTATTCGGGCTTTTGCAGCACTGCGAAAGTGGCAGCCGAGCGCACGCAGACAAAGTTCCACAGGCGCCTCTCGGGGCAGTCGCCCGCCTTGACCTCCCAGGTCAGGCGAATTTTAAGCACACGGCTGCTGACAACGATGAGCAGGCGGGTGCCGTCGGGGATGCCGTTTTCGCCCAGGAAACCGCCCGGGTTCATAATGGTTATCTCGGGTTCGTGACAGTTAACGAAAGCGTTTTCGCCGATGTAGGTGACGGTGGAGGGGATAATGACCTTTTTCAGCTCGCTCCTCCAGCGGAAAGCCCCTTTGCCAATGGTGCGCACACCGTAGGGGATAATGACCTCCCGCACACTGCCGCAGCGGACGAAAGCTTCATCGCCGATGACTTCGAGGCCGTCGGGGAGCTGCAGGCTGTCCGACGAGCCCTTGTAGCTGATGAGATATTTTCCTGAAAGCACCAGCATTTCCTCGGTATGGGAAGCTTCAAAGGCTGTACCGTAAAAAATATTTGCGCCGATATGGTCAAGGTGGGGCGGGAAGTCCACCTCCACCAGGGAACTGCAATCGGTAAAAGCCCCCTTGCCAAGCCGTTTCAGACCCTCTGGCATAGTCACACGGGTCAGGCTGACACAGCGTTCAAAGGCAAAGTCCTGCACCTCGGTAACGGTGTCGGGGAGGGTGATCTCCCGGACAGTTTCGTTGTAGGCGAAAGCGTGATCGCCTATAACACGCACCCCGTGGGGAACGGTCGTGGTCTCGCTGCTGCCCATGTATTTGACCAGTATCCGCCCAAGAACAAGGTGGTCGCTTTTGCAGAAATTCATCAGCCCGCTTTTGTAGAAAGCGTTTGCGCCAATGGCTTCAACGCTGTCGGGCACATCAAGCTTCATAAGACGTCGGCAGCCCTCAAAACACTGCCTTTCAATGGTGCGAAGACCCCATGGCAGACGGACTTCCTGCAAGGCCGAGCAGCCGAGAAAAGCACTTGTATCCAGCACTTTAACGTTTTCGGGGATAGTAATGCTTTGAAGTCCTATGCAGCTGTGGAAAGCGTTGGTGCTGATACTGTACAGATTTTTGGGCAGAACGACCTCCCGCAGACGATAGCAGCCCGAAAAAGTGCTGGCGCCAAGGGCTTTCAGGCTATCGGGAAGCACTGCACGCACAAGGCTCTCGCAGCTGCGGAAGACCGAGTCGCCCATGGAAACTAGACCCTCGGGGATAAAGACTTCTTCGAGGGAACTGCACTCGCGGAAGGCACAAAGGTCGATATTACGCAGGCTTTTGGGAAATATGACTTGCCTGAGCTTTTCGCAGCCCCAGAAAGCTTTTCGGCTGATGACCTCAAGTCCCTCGGGCAGGGTGATGGTCTCGATGCCGCTGCACCCCAGGAAAGCCCCCTGCTGTATGACCCTGACACCATCGGGCACCGAAACTTCCTTTTCATTGCCGCTGTAGGTTATCAGTTCACCGTCAAGTATAGTAAAATATTCGCTTGTCATCAAACACAGCTCCTTTATCGTAGAAGTAGAAATGAAAGGCGAAATATCAGCTGGTCGCTGATGTGAATAGTTAAAAGTAAAAATATCTGAAATAAAATAATGAACGTAATGTCAGCCGACGGGAAGGAAAATCGAAAATAACCCCGCGGAAACATCTGTTACAAGTATAACAGTTTTTTGTTGAAACGTCAATAGAATTTTAGATGTTTTGCAACAAAATTCAAGATTTTTCTATTTTAGGGAAAATAGCTGCGGGCGGTAGGGGCCAGGGGTGTCTGCACAAGTTAACGTCTTCTGAAATATGAACTTTCTATTATAACAGGTTTAAAAGTAGATTTCGGACGATATCGGTAAATGTAAAAAGCAGTCATTTTGCACAAAGAGATGATAAATTTGGTGTGTCGTTAACCTTTTCGGTTAAAAAATACTGTAAATATATGGAAATGATTGCGGCGAAGACAGACAAAAATCAGAATATGAAGAAATTATTTCGTCAGATTTGATAGATATTTACGTTTTTGGGACATGAATTTTGTTCTTTGTGAGAATTGTACAAAGTAACTTGCTGCATAAACGATTATTAGCCTTGCGGTGTAAAAAACACTGTAAATAACTGGAAAATGAATATATTCATATTATTGGCTTACGGAATATGAACATGGTTTGCTTTGGCATATATTGTTCGGTCAACCTCGTCATAATTATATGGAATTTGCACAAAGAGATTCCGTACTAAAACGTTATAAGCGGCGTTGAGTGTAAATTTTTCTGGCAGAAAACGGAAAGTTGTCCGCAACAAGGGCTGAAAAGTCTTATGAAGGAGGAAAAATATTGTGATAATTGTATATTTCTGGCAATTATATCAGTGCAATTTCCACAGAATTAGCAAAACATCTTGAAAATATAATACTTTAATGGTATAATATTAGCACAAGTTAATTTTAAGGAGGAGTTTTTATGTTTGAGAACGCATTATCCGCGAAAAATTTGTCATACGGGACGAAAATTACCTATAAATCCCTGATCTCGGCGGGGCTTATCGCGCTGGCTGTGGTACTGCCTCAGCTGGTTCACCTGGCGCTGGGGCAGCCCGGCGGCGTAATGTGGCTGCCGATGTATCTGCCCGTGCTTATCGGAGGCTGCATTTTGGGCGAAAAATGGGGCTTTGCGGTGGGTGCCCTTTCTCCGCTGGTAAGCTTTTTGGTAACTTCTGCCATGGGAGCTCCCATGCCAATGGCGGCTCGTCTGCCTTTTATGATCGCTGAACTGGCCGTTTTCGCTGTAGTTTCGGGACTTTTCACCAACAAGATCAGCGCCAATGCCATATGGGCGCTGCCCGCTGTCATTCTGGCGCAGGTGTGCGGAAGAGCCGCATTTCTGGGGCTTATCGCTGTTACTCAGAGCATGACGGATTTTACCGTTCCCATGATCTGGGGGCAGATCAAGACTGGTTTTGTTGGTCTTGGTTTACAGGCGATACTGGTTCCCGCAATCGTTTTCGGCTTGCGTGCGCTGATGATGAAGGACAAGAACAATGACTGACCTTGAGATCGCAAAAGTTGCTCTTGCGGGACATACTATATGTCTTTGCAAGGACGGAAAGACAATTTCAGATGACAGCAAGGGTATATCGCCGATGATAGGTTTTATCAGCAGGGGAGTTGACCTGAATGGCTTTTCTGTGGCTGATTTGATTGTCGGAAAGGCTGCGGCAATGCTTTTTATTAAGGCTGGGATAACTGCTGTGCATGGAAATGTTATGTCTGTGGGCGGGAAGGATATTCTTGAACAGTACAAAATACCGTACAGCTATGATACGCTGGCTGACAGTATAATCAATCGTCAGGGGACGGATATATGCCCCATGGAAAAGACGGTCGCGAAAATTTTCGATATCGATGAGGCCTACGAGGCGATATGCGCCAAGCTTGAACAGCTGCGAAGCAACAAATAAAACAGAGGTATCTACTATATGTGGTAGATACCTCTTTTAATTATGCTGTATATTGTGTTATTTCATATTTTCAAGAACTACGATGTCGGCGGTGTGCAGTATCTCAAAGTTTTCGGGGACGGTCTCCATGAATGCACGATGCTCGACCTCCCATTTAGCCAGTTCTTCGGGGGGCAGGGAGGCGCCAACACCACGGCAGGCTTTCATACGGCCGTGCCAGCTATCACGGGTGAAGGGCACTTTAATGTCGTAAAGCTCTGCGTCGGTCTGGGTGAAGTATTCCAGAACTTCGGGCGCAATAAATGAGTGATGTCTAGTTTCGCCTGCGCCTGTCCAGTTGGGGCTGTATTTTAGGACTATCTCCTCGCTTTTGCCTGCTATCTCGTCCTCAAATGGGAGCCATGCCATGTACAGGACCACCAGTTTTCCGCCCTTTTTCAGTATACGGGAAAGCTTGGGTGCCAGCACGGAATGGTCGAAATACCAGAAGCACTGGCAGGCTGTGACCACATCAAAGGTGTCATCAGGGAAGTCGATCTCCTCAGATGATGACGCAAAGAAATTGATGTTCATATTTTCGCTTTCTGCCAGATGTTTAGCCTGCTCTATCTGCTCGGGGGATATATCTGTGCCGTACCACTCAGCTCCATAACTGTACATATTTCTGGGCAGTACACCTGTACCTGTGCCCAGATCTAGAACTTTCTGCCCGCTGACACACAGGTTTCTGATGATCAGCTTGTTGTAAAACTCCCTGGGGTAGATGTCACGGAATTTTGCGTAGTCCTCCGATGTTCTGCCCCAGTCGAAGGCTTTGCCGCCGTCGATGTTTTGATTGCTGATGTTCATATCTTTGTACTCCTTTCTCAGAAAAATCCAAAATGCTCCATAGCATTATAGATACCGTTGTTGTCTACATCATCGGTCACATATTGCGCATGAGGTATGAGATCATGGCCGTTGCCCATGGCGATGCCTGTGCCAACCGCACTGAACATGGGCAGGTCGTTAAGGCTGTCACCCACAGCGAAAGCGTTTTCGCGGGGAATGCCGTAATGCTCCAGCACCAGCTCTATTCCGCTGGCCTTGCTGCAGGGCCTGGGGACTATCTCTGCGAAGCCTTCGCCGCGGTGTATCCATGCGAAATCCTTTTCGATGAGAGGCTTTAATCTATCCAAATTTGTGTACTCATCATAGCATATGATAAATTTGTCAAAGGAAAAATATTCGTCCTCGGTGGATCTGTCAACGTTTTTGCCCTGTTCTGCAAAGCCTCGGCGTACTCTGTCTATCATGGGAAGATGACGCATCTGAAAGTCGAAAAACACCGTATCACGGCGCTCGAACATGGGTACCGCATCACATTCCCGCAGGAGGGAAACTGTGGACATACACAGATCTTTTTCCACGGTATTGTAGTATATCTCGCTGCCCTCGCAGACCACCATGGTGCCGCAGCCATAAACGTATCCGTTAAATCCCAGGGAACGCACATCATCGTCCACATTTACCGCCGGCCTGCCCGTGTTGACATAGAGCAGATGTCCCGCCGAACGGGCGAGTTCAAGGGCTTTCAGGGTGCTTTCGGGGACGGGCGCACCGTGCCTTTCGGGGATAAGGGTGCCGTCTATATCAAAAAACATTATCTTCTTCATTTTACTTCCCTTTTTCTGTGTGATATTATTCCAGTTCATTTTTTCATTATATCACACTTCACCCCTCTTTGCAAGACGTACAGTTTTTCGCTGAGGTCGTTTTTCTGCTGTTCGTGACATGGCTTTTTCCCCTATACAGCCCCTTTTTCATTCTATAGCACTGCATAGTGTTAAAGTTATATAGCAAGTATTTAGTTGAAATGTCAATAGGTCAAATTAATTAACGGCGCTTTATGTAAATTGATACAAAGTGTAAATTAAACTTTTGGCAAAGTGTTGACTTTTGATTTGCGTTGTGATATTATGATTATGGAAAAAATGAAACGTATTTGTGGGAATTTGGGTTCTCCGATGCGATTTTTTTCAAAACTTTTTATAGTTAAAAGTTATTTTAATTTCGTAAATGTATTTTGTTTTTAAAATATAACTAAATCTGAACGGAGGAATGCAGTATGAAGACCATGAAAGCATTGACAGCATTTATAGCCGCCGCAGTTTGCATGAGCACAGTTGCGCTTACTGCATTTGCCGATGAGCCTGTACTTGACGAAGAAACTTCTACCGAGTGTGTGGCCACTGCTGAGGTCGCACCTGAGCTGGTTGAAGATGAGGCCGCTGAGATAAGCGCTGCTGTTGAGGGCGACGTAAACGGTGACGGCGAGTTGAATGTCATCGACCTGACACTGATCTCTGCTTATGTAAAGGGTCTTAAGTCAGTGGAGGATCCGGACGCTGCTGATGTCAACGGTGACGGTGATGTTAATGTTACCGATGTTGTACTGGTTGCAGGCGCTGTAAAGGGCATAGCTGCTCTTTGATATTTAATGCAAATTAGTCCCCGAAATATCGGGGGCTTTTTTATTTTGTACGGCATATTTTTCTGTTAAAAAAGCCATAGTCGCTGGGACTATGGCTTTCTTGTTTATTCGTATCTCAGCGCATCTATGGGATCCATATTTCCTGCACGTTTTGCGGGGTAGTAGCCGAAGATAAGTCCTGTCAGCATAGAGAAGCCCAGAGATATGAGTATCGCGGGTACAGAGGGCTGAACTGTCAGGGTGATGTATTCAGCAAATTCAGAAGCAAGGGTGTTAAGCAGGTAAGAGGCCACCTTGCTTATCAGCACACCGTTGACTATGCCCAGTATGACGCCTATAGTTCCGCCTGTAAGGCATATGATTATAGCCTCGATGACGAACTGGCTGCGTATATCTCCGTTAAGGGCGCCCAGCGCCTTGCGCACACCTATCTCGCGGGTACGCTCAAGTATACTTACAAGCATGATGTTCATAACGCCCACACCGCCGACTATCAGCGATATAGCCGCAATGACCGATATGGCGATGGTGATAACGTTCAGCACGGTGTTTATCCTGCCTACAATTTCCTCCTCATCGTATATACTCATATACCACTGTTCTTCGCCTTTGTATATCTTCTCGAAATAGTCGTTGATATAGCCCTTGGCAGTTTCCTTGTCGCATTTTGCTGTCCAGCCGATCTCGGCCTGTGGCAGCTTTGTTTCCTCGGGTGTAAGGCCTTCTTCCTTTAGCATGGTGTTGTAGGGGAAGAATATATAGGTAACGACCTGCATCTTTTCCTGGTCGTTGTGGACCTTGTTTATGCTCAGGTCGTTTTTGTCAAGCTCGGTCAGCTCAAATATGCCGACTATCGTAAGGCTGATGTTGCAGCCCTTGTTCAGGCCTTTCAGGGTGTTGAACTTTATGGTCTTGCCGATGACATTTTCTGTGGTGCCGAAATACTGCTCACAGAAATAATCCGATACCAGGCAGGTGTTCTTGGCATTGGCCAGATCCTTTTTGGTGATGACCCTGCCTGTGGTCAGCTGCTTTTTGATCGAGTCCATAAAGTCATCTGAAACACCGTACATGGAAGCCTGTATGGGGTCGCCGTTGACATTAGCAGTTTCAACTCTGCCGTAAACATCGGAACAGCTGTAGGTCAACTCATCGGGGTGAAGATTTATCAGCTCCTGCACCTGGGAAAGGGTCAGCTCCAGGTTTGAGGGGAGATCGTGCCATTCGCCCGAATAATCCCTGTGTACATCAGGATAAATGCTCAGCTTGACCGAGCCTATCTCGCTGAAGGTATTCTGCAGGGTGCTGGATATGGAGTTGCCTATGGTGGTTATGGTTATTACCGCACTGATACCGATGATTATGCCCAGCATGGTCAGGAAAGACCTCATCTTGTTTATGGTCAGGGAGGTAAAGGCCATTTTTATACTTTCTACAAAATTCACAGGGCACCCCCCTTTGCTGAGTCAGCTATTATCCTGCCGTCGCTTATGGTCAGCATACGCTCGGTCTCGGCGGCAAGTTCGGGGCTGTGGGTTATGAGGACTATGGTCTTGCCCTGCTTGTCGTGCAGCTCATGGAAAAGGTCCATGACCATACGGCCTGTCTTGGTATCCAGGGCGCCTGTAGGCTCGTCTGCCAGTATTATTGAAGGGTCATTTGCCATGGCTCTGGCAATGGCCACACGCTGTTTCTGTCCGCCCGAGAGCCTTGCGGGGTCGTGGGTGTAGCGGTCGCCCATGCCCACCAGCTCTATCAGCTCCATGGCACGCTGTGTGCGCTTTTTCTGGGAGACCCCTGCGTACATCATGGGCATCTCCACATTTTTCAGGGCTGATATTTTGGGTATAAGATTGAAATTCTGGAACACGAAGCCTATCTCCTTGTTCCGTATACGGGAGAGCGCCTTGTCGTCCATCACCCTGGTGGTGGTGCCGTTAAGGAGATACTCGCCCTCGGTAGGTCTGTCAAGAAGTCCGATAATGTTCATGAGAGTGGATTTGCCCGAGCCTGAGGCCCCCACTATGGAAACAAATTCCCCCTCGCAGATATCCAGCCCGATATCGAACAATATCTGGAGTTCGTTGGGTTCACCCACATAATACTTCTTGGTAACAGACTGCATATGTATTACGGGCTCACTTCTTTTCATTGATATTTACCCTCGCTCCCTCCTCCACAGGCTCAAGGTCGCCGTCTGTGGGGTCTTCGATGATGAGGTCGCCCTCCTTGATATCGCCGCTTACCAACTCGGTGTAGAAGTCAGCTTCAGTACCTGTAGTGACCTTTCTCTTTTCGGCTATATAGCCGCCCTGCTCGTCATCGGCGGGCACAGCCACGAAGACATAGTTCTCGCCGTCTTCTTCAAACACGCCGGAATAGGGGATACTCAGCTTCTCGCCTACGTCATTCAGCACCAGGTCAACGGTGGCGGACATACCTATCATCAATGTATCATTGGTTTCATCAAGGGTGACTTCCACCTTGTACCCCGAAGTTTCGCTGGCGGGGTCAACGGTCAGCACATTGACTATACGGGATATTTTAGCAGGGAATTCCTCGCCGGGCAGCACCTTTGAGGTAACGGTGGCTTTCATGCCCTCGGATATCTTGGTGATGTCCGTTTCCTTTACCGTCAGCTCGATGACGGTCTTGTCGGTGTTCACTATGGTCATGATAGAGGGTGCTGAGGGCATACTGCCTTCGTTTACGTTCATGGCGGTGATTATGCCGCTCTGGGGTGCGTAGACATTGCACTGCTCTATCTGCTCGCTGAGCTTATCCAGCTTTTTCTGGCCGTCGTCGGTAACATCGTAGGCCTCCGCGTCAATGAGGTCCTGAATGCTCTGTATGGACTCATCATACTGGGTGGCGGTATCATTGTAGGCCTCCTGTGCCTGGGTAACGGCCTCATCTAAGGTCTTCAGGGTGGGCTTCATCTGCTCGATAGCGGCATAGGCGGTATCGTAGTCATACAGCTCATTGCCCTCATCGATAGCGGTGTTGTATTCGCCTACCAGCTTGTTGTACTTATCGTAGGCCTCGTCCCTTTCCTTGGTGGCATTGTCGATAGCCCGCTGGGCTCTGGCAAGGGCGGTGGCCTTTTTGTTCTCGGTGGAGGTCAGGTCGCGGGCATTTTTGTCATGCCCTGATTTTTCCTTTTTGTCGGAGGTATCCAGCTGTTCCTTGAGTGAGTCGTATTCCTCCTGCAGCTCGGTGCTGTCGAAAACGCACAGCAGGTCGCCCTCCTTCACCATATCGCCCAGGCTGACCTTTACCTCGCTTACCGAACAGTTCAGCTTTGTGGTGACATCGACCGTGCCGTTGCCTATAACTGTGCCTGTGGCGGAAAGGGTATCCGAGAGGTCGTTCATTCCCGCGGGTACCGCCGAGTACTTCATATTTGCTATCATGGCTTCGTTAGCTGACTTAGCCATCTGCGAAACACCATATATGCCGCCGCCCACCACAAGGGCAATGACCGCAGGCATGATTATCGCTTTCTTCTTGACTGCCATATTCTTTGCCTCCTTAAAATTGCAGCTTTGGTTATCATATTTAAAGTATATCACCACAAGTATTAAAAAGTCTTTAAAAACTTATCTATTTTTACAAAGAGCGTTCCCGAGATATCATTTTCTTTCAGCGGGGCATTTATACACCACAGGGCAGTTATAGCTGTCTTCGTTGGCTATCACGACCCTTTCCCCTATGGCTATTTTCGGGTGATCCTTTTCCAGGCAGCAGACATTTTCGTATATCTGTCCGCCGATCTCAACGGTGCAGTAGTAGTAGTCGCCCACAGTTTCAAACAAGGTGTACCTGTGCCTGAAGCTGCCTTGTTCGACGGTTTTTTCAAAGGGAAGATAAGCGGTGCTTTTTCCTGAAAGCTTAGCACAGCGCACGGTCTTATCGATGACCCTGCCGTAAACGGCTGACCATTCTGCGGGCTTGTGCAGGCTAATGGTCATGGGCAGGCCTAAAAATCCCAGCACCAGCAGGTAAAAAAGCGGGAACTCTTTCTCGACGATAAGCGTGTAGATACTTGCGATGAGCAGCATGGCCGAAAAAACGGTGAATGCTCTTTTCATGGTACTATGGCCGCTTTTCTTTTCAAGCATTTTTATCTCGTCACGGGTGAGCTTTTCTTCCTGCTGAGATGAGAGCGCTTTAAGCTCAAAGTAAGAGAGTGTCATATGCTGTTACCTTTCTGCGTGAAGCAGCTAAAACAGATTCGGGGGATACCCTTTTGAAAGGACCCCCCGATGTGATATACTTGTTTATGCGCATTCGCCTTGCACGGCGGACGCTTTTGCTCAGACGTTGAACTTGAACAGCACGATATCGCCGTCCTGCATAACGTACTCCTTGCCCTCCTGTCTGGCAAGACCTTTTTCTCTTACAGCGGCCATGGAGCCGTACTGCATGAGGTCATCAAAGCTGACAACTTCTGCCCTGATGAAGCCTCTCTCGAAGTCGGAATGTATCTTGCCTGCGGCCTGGGGTGCCTTGGTGCCCCTGGTGATAGTCCAGGCTCTTACCTCGGGTTCGCCTGCGGTCAGGAAAGAGATAAGACCCAGCAGTGCATATCCCTCCTTGATGATACGGTCAAGACCCGAAGTTTCAAGACCCAGGTCAGCTAAGAACATAGCCTTGTCCTCGGCGTCCATATCGGATATCTCAGCTTCTATCTGGGCGCAGATGGGCAGTACAGCGGCTTTCTCGCCGGCAGCTATCTCGCAGACCTTCTTGTAGTTGGCGTTAGTTTCGATATTGTTGCGGAAGTCGTTCTCACTGAGGTTAGCCGCATAGATGACAGGCTTGAGGGACAGCAGGGGAGTTTCCTTCAGCAGCTCCAGCTCGTCATCGGTCATATCAAAGCTTCTGGCAGAGTGACCCTCCTCCAGGTGGGCTTTCAGCTTTTCAAGAAACTCTACCACAGCCCCCAGGGACTTGTCGCCCTTCATGGCCTTTTTGGTGCGGTCGATACGTCTGTCGATAAGCTCCACATCAGAGAAGATAAGTTCAAGGTCGATAGTCTCGATATCTCTTGCGGGGTCGATAGAACCGTCAACGTGGATAATATTGTCGTCCTCAAAGCAGCGTACAACATGGACGATAGCGTCCACCTCGCGGATATTTGCCAAAAACTTGTTGCCCAGACCCTCGCCCTTTGAAGCGCCCTTTACCAGACCTGCGATGTCCACGAATTCAAGGGTGGCAGGGGTGAATTTTACGGGGTGGTACATATCAGCCAGCGCATCAAGGCGCTTGTCGGGAACTGATACGATGCCCACGTTGGGCTCGATAGTGCAGAAAGGATAGTTTGCCGATTCTGCACCTGCATTTGTCAGTGCGTTGAAAAGTGTTGATTTGCCGACATTCGGCAGACCTACCATGCCAAGT
Source organism: Ruminococcus sp. (assembly GCF_017464355.1). Taxonomy (GTDB): domain Bacteria; phylum Bacillota; class Clostridia; order Oscillospirales; family Ruminococcaceae; genus Hominimerdicola. The sequence continues at coordinate 49,731 of NZ_JAFUAG010000013.1, forward strand.
TTCATATACTTTTACTCTCCTTTATAAATGGTTGCTCATATCATCTTTTGGGGCTTACTGTTCGTCGCAGCAGCCCTCAGCGGTGATGCTGTCGCAGGGTGTGAAGTTGCCGCTGTCGGTGCAGTTGTTGCCATTGTCACAGCCGTTGTTGCAGCCTATCTTGATACCCTTTTTGATGGGCGCGAACAAAAATCCCACGATAACGCCCAGCAGGAACAGTGCCAGACCTTTCCAGAAATAGCCCACCTGAGGTGTCTTGACTTCTTCATCGAAAATAGTTTTCAGTACGTCTTTCATTTTTTATACCTCCTGAATTTATATTGTCTGTCGGATAGTTTCTGCGGGTGTCATTCCACCGATTTCAGCGAACCAATCATATCTACCTTTTTCAGCGTGAAATGCAGCGCCAGATCCACCAGCAGGGTGAAGACCGCAGTTATGGCAGCACCCCATACCAGTGCGCTGCCTGCCAGCTCACGGTTGAACATCATGATATCCACCTCTGCGGTGACGGTAACGAAATAGTGCAGCACCTTGCCCACGGGAAGTCCCGCTAAAATGCCTATGGCGGCAGATATGAGATTTTCCCGCAGGATATAGTCGTCCGTTTCGCTGTCAAAGAAGCCCAGCACTTTGACGGTGGCTATCTCCCGCAGACGCTCGGTTATGTTTATGCTGGCCAGGTCGTAAAGCACCACTGCTGCCAGCAGGCCTGCGCTGACTATCAGCACAGCTACCACGGTGTTCAGGCTGTCCACGGAATTGAGGAAGCCCTCGCACTGGTCGTCCTTGGTGGTCAGCCCGTAGAAGCAGTCGTTCTCCAGGAACCTGACTCTGAAATCTTCCAGCACCGTGCCGCTTTGCAGGCCTATGAAAGAAACGTTGAACTTTGGCGCCCGCCCGTAGCCTTCCTCATAGGTATCAGCGGACATAAAGGCATAGTGGAAAGCGTAGTTCACGCAAACACCGTCCACACGGAACTCAGCGGAATTTCCGTCGGGGTCGCTGAGGGTGACGGTGCTGCCTGTTTCGGCGCCCAGCAGCTTTGCCAGCTTATTTGTAAGCACCACCCCGCCTTTTTCGGGGAACAGCTTGCTGCCCTCATCGGTGCTGCGCAGCTTGACGTATTCTTCCAGCCTGTCGACATTCTCGGGCACGCATATGCTGGTACTGTAAGTCCCCTCATCGTAGGAAACCTCGTACTCCGTCAGCATGGTCTGCATATGGCTGTCTATCCCGTCCATGGAATTCATTGTATCTTCCAGTTCATCATAGGTATAGCGGCCGTTGAGGACAGCTATGCAGTCATAGGCGAAAACATCGCCAAACTGCTTATCCACCACAGAGCTGATAGAATGCTTGAGCCCGAAGCCTGTGATTATCAGGGCAGTGCAGCCTGCCACACCCACCAGCGTCATGAAAAAGCGGCGCTTGTATCTGAACATATTCCTGGTCGTGACCTTGCCCATAAAGCTGAATTTTTCCCACAGGGCAGGCAGCTTTTCCAGGAGTATCCTTTTGCCTGCACGGGGGGGCTTGGGGCGCATAAGGCTCCCCGGGACTTCCCGCAGCTCACGCAGGCAGGTATATGCCGTCACCCCGCAGATGCAAATGACCGCAGCAAGGGCACTTCCTGCTATATAGACAGGGCGCATGGGGGTCTGCAATCGGGGAATATTGTACAACATTTTGTACCCGTTGTAGATCATTCTCGGGAAGATGACCAGCCCTATGACCGAGCCGCCCACGCCGCCCAGCAGGGCAGCTGTTCCCGAATAGACCAGATATTTCGCAAGTATCTCACCGTCGGTATAGCCCAGGGCTTTCAGCACACCTATGCTGCCCCGCTGCTCCTCGATGAGCCTTGACATGGTGGTCAGGCAGACCAGTGCCGCCACCAGTATGAAAAACACAGGGAACACCCGTGAGATATAGTCTATCTTGCGGCTGTCGCCCTCAAAGGAAGAATAGTCGCTGCTGGCCTCAAATCGGTCAAAGCAGTATATCTCGGGGGCTGCAGCCGAAGCCTGGGCCAGTTCGCCCTCGGCTTCCTTTATCCGGCTGTAGGCTTCGTCCAGCTCAGCCTGATATTTTTTGTGTCCCTCACCGTTGGGGTCGTTCCCGTCGTCCATAAGCTCCTTGGCTATGCTGAGTGCTTTCTTCGCCCGCAGCATGGCGGACTTTTCCAGCAGAGTATCTCTGCCGTCCTCCAGATTTTTCTCGTAGGCCTCGGTGGCACGCTTGGCAGTTTTGAGTATGTCGGGGTACTTAGCCTTAAGCTCATCGTAGTCCATACTGACAAACTCCTGCAGGGTGTCCGCCGTGGACTGTGCAGAGTTTATCTTGCTCTGCGCCTGTTCCCGCAGGTCTTCAAAGCGGGCATTCACGCTTTCCTCGAAGGCAGCCTTTGCCGCCGCCCCCTGCTTTTCCACGCTTTTGCGGTACTCCTCGGAAAAGGGATCCTCTTCATCGAGCCCCTCCAGGTCAACGAACATCTCGGTGTAGTAGCTGGTGATGAACTCCTCCTCCCGCAGGAAGATATTTGAAACTATAGTACCGTCACCCTCGGTGGTAGCGTCCCTCTCAAAGCCTATATACTGGGGCGAGGTCACTATGCCCACTATTTCAAACTCGTCGTTTTCAAGGGTATCTGTCAGCTTTTTTGTACTGTCAGGGTCGGTCAGCCGAAGCTTTTCGCCTATCCTGAAGGTATCGGGGGAAGATATCTTTATCTCCACCGCACACTCTCCGTCGTTTTCGGGAAGCCTGCCCTCCACCACATTCAGCTTGTTCATGAGATTAGGGCTGCTGTCATCAAGGCTTGAATTGAAGGAAATGCATTTCAGCACAAGGTTACGGTTCTTGTGATAATAGAAAACGTCCTTGGAATAGGCAGCGTGTGCCCCGCGGACATTCTCTGCCATTTTGACGGCTTCCACATCAGGGGAGCGCACGCCTATGGCGGAGGTGAGCTTCAAGTCCATTAATTTGTACTCTCTGAAATATTCCGCCGCAGTGCCCGTCATGTCGGGCTTGGTGGCCTTGACCCCCGAAAAGAACCCGCAGCCCAGAGCCGCTATTAGCAGCACCGAGAGAAACCGCCCTGCATTCCGCCTTATCTCACGGAGGGTATCTTTCAGTATTACATTGTTCAAAGGCGATACCTCCCGTAGTGGACTTAAGGGGTCTGCGTTTTACTGTAACAGGTACACTGCTGATATCAGCATGAAGATATCAGCAGTACCCGAAGTATTCAATTACCTGTCAACAAAGCCGACCTTGTGATATACCTTTGATACCACACGTCTGGTTATCATCTGCGCTTTTTCTGCGCCTGCGGTGTAGCATTCCTTAAGGTAAGCCTTGTCGTTCATGAGCCGGCTGAACTTGGTGCGCACAGGCTCCAGGTGGTCAGCCACAGCCTCGCCCACTGCCAGCTTGAAGTCGCCGTAGCCTTTGCCTGCGAAGTCCTTTTCTATCTCCTCGAAGCTCTTGCCTGTAACAACGCTGTAAATGGTCATAAGGTTGTTGATGCCGTCCTTGCCCTCAGCAAAGCGTACCTCGGTCTCAGAGTCTGTCACAGCCCTCTTGAATTTGCGGATAATGGTATCCTTGTCGTCCAGTATGAGTATGCAGGCATTGGGGTTCTCGTCAGACTTGGACATCTTCTTGGTAGGCTCCTGCAGGCTCATTACCTTGGCGCCCATTTTTGGTATGTAAGGCTCGGGCAGGTTGAAGAACTCGCCGTAGCGCTGGTTGAACCTCTGAGCCACATTTCTTGCCAGCTCCAGGTGCTGCTTCTGGTCTGCGCCGATAGGCACAAGATCGGCATTGTAGGCGAGTATATCCGCTGCCATGAGGACAGGGTAGGTGAACAGGCCTGCATTTATGTTGTCAGCGTGCTTGGCGCTCTTATCCTTGAACTGGGTCATTCTGGAAAGCTCGCCGAACTGTGTTGAGCAGCCCAGCACCCAGCTGAGCTCGGGGTGGTTGCAGTTATGGCTCTGGAAGAACAGCACGCTCTTCTCAGGGTCCATGCCGCAGGCCATGAGCAGTGCATAGGCCTGCAGAGAATTCTGCCTTAACTTGGCAGGCTCCTGCGTCACGGTGATAGAGTGGAGGTCGGCTACTGCATAAACGCAGTTGAACTCCTCCTGGAGAGGCCCCCAGTTCTTTACCGCACCCAGATAGTTGCCCAGTGTGAAAGTACCTGTGGGCTGTATCATGCTGAGTATCAGCTTTTTGTCCTTAGAAAAATTTAACTCTGCCATTTTACTTTTCTCCTTATACTAATATAATTTATCCCAATTTTGAAGTGTATTGCTGAAGATACAGAATGGCTTTTTTCCGTATTGGGATCATACTTTTATCAGCTGTCGCTGTAATCTGCTGCCTCGGACATATCGGGCATGGAGATATCAGGAGAGCTGACAGGCTCGAAAGATATATCCGACAGTGAGCTGCGCTGCATTTCCTCCAGCTCACCTCTGGTCATGAAATATTCAGCGAAGGTCTCCTCAGTCTCGTCCGCAGCGGGAACAAGATCTGCCTCGGTCTGCATGACGCCATCGCCCATTATCTGCAGCTTGCCGTCAAAACCTTCGTCAAGTATAGGCGCAAAGCCAGAGAGCTCTATAGTGCCGCAGGACTTTTCAAGGTGCTTTGAGGCCACGCTTTGCGCCGAATATTCACTGTCCACTTCTTTGTACACATCATCGGTGAAGTGGTACACGATGGGCGCACAGTTTATGCCTTTGTCCATCATCTGCTGCACCAGTGTGCGGTACTTGTTAACTTCATCGTCCCTGTCATCGACGCATATCTGCACATGATCCATGGCACCCGACATCAGCATACCCTCGTAGTCGGTATCCGCAGGCAGGTCTTTGCTTGAACGGGAGGAGCTGTTGGCTGAAAACACGACCACCACAGGCACATCGCCGTCGTATATGCTGTCGGCCAGGGCTGTGATATCAGCGGTGGCCTGATCCTCATACTTCATGCATATGTAGTCATCTAAATATTTTTCACCGTCCGGGCTGAACACCTGTATGCTCTTGCCGGGCAGGTCCCCGGTGGTTACGTGTATGTTCACAAAATCGCCGTCATTGCCGAAAACGCCACCCGAGGCAGGCTTCGTGCTGCTTTTCTGAAAGGTGAACTTGGTGCCGTATTTCTCGTTCATGTGTGCCAGAGCAGCATCGATATGTTCCCGGCTGTTGTATTCGCTGCCGCACCCGCCGAGCATCATGGACACCGCCAGCATCGCCCCCAGGGCGCAGGATATCAGTAGCTTGTGTTTCATGTCGGTTTCTTCCTTTTGTGTTTCGTGGTCACTCATTTTCACTGTGTATCTTCCGTTTCACTGCTGCCGATATCAGCTTTTATATCTGCCAGTATATCTTCCGCAGACCTGTGAACGTGTTCCTCGGCGATTATCTCATCTGCCGCTTTCATAAGCTCTGTGCGTGCTGTGTTCTCCTCGGGGACTTCCTCGGGCTCACCGCCCATTTTTCCAGTGCGTATAAAGTAGACCATGCTGGCTGCCGCAAAAAGCAGGGGCGCACATACCACGATGGCCAGCCTTGCCCTTTCCCAGAACATCGCCCCCAGCAGCATCATTATCAGCACGATGGTTATATCTGCCATTATCATGCAGAAACAGGTGCGCAGCGCCACCACTGCGGGTACGCGGTCGCCCTTCTCGTCCTTGTCGAACTGGTCTATGCCCCCTGCGTGGGGTATCAGCAGGAAACATCCCGCCCCTGCCAGCACAGCCAGCACCAGGTTGGCGATGACCACCGCCCTGCCCACAGTGCCCCTGTCAAACAGCAGCAGAAAGATATCGCCCGCCGCACAGAACATCAGCCCCGCACCGCCCAGCAGGCATAGGCCAAGCTGCAGCGGGGTCAGGGGTATCTTCTGTTGTTTATTCACCGAACATTTCCTTGGAAAGCTTTCCAAGCATTTCGCAGCCTGCTATCAGCTGTTCATCGGTAGGTGTGGAGAAGTTCAGCCTGAAGGAAGTGGTGTGGTCCTCCTCGCTTATCATGAAGGCATTGCCGGGAACGACAGCCACCTTGAACTCCTGCACTGCCCTGGTGCAGAATGCGGTCATATCGCAGTCATCAGGCAGGGTACACCATACGAACAGGCCGCCCTCGGGTCTGGTGAACTTTATCTTGGAAGAGAAGTTCTTCTCTATCTGCTCTATCATCAGGCCGCACTTGTGGCGGTAGATAGCACGGAGCTTTTCAAGATGTGCGGGCATATCGCACTGGGTCATGAACTTGTAAGCCAGCACCTGTGCCCAGATGTTTGTGTGTACGTCGTCCACCTGCTTGCAGATGACCATTTTGTTCACTATCTCCTTGGGTGCGCTGATATAGCCCACTCTTATTCCGGGTGCCAGCACCTTGGAGAATGTTCTGGAGTAAGCAACTATGCCGTCCTTGTCCATGCTCTTGATAGAGGGCACGTTTTCGCCCGAGAAGCGCAGGTCGCCGTAGGGGTTGTCCTCCAGTATGACAGCGCCGTATTTCTTGGCCAGCTCGTAAGCGCCCTTTCTCTTTTCAAGAGAAGTGGTTAGGCCTGTGGGGTTCTGGAAATTGCAGATGAGGTATATGAGCTTTACCTTGCCTGTTTTCAGGACTTCCTCCAGCTCATCAAGGTCTATGCCGTCCTCCTTGAGGGTAATGCCTCTCAGGTCAACATTGTAGGACTTGAAAGCATTCAGCGAGCCGATGAAGCTGGGGGCTTCGCAGCAGAGGATATCCCCGGGGTCACAGAGTACCTTGGCCATCATGGCATTGGCCTGCTGTGCGCCGCTGACGATTATCAGCTCATCTCTGTCGGGCACGAATTCGCCTGTCTTTTCCAGCTCCTTCTTCAGCAGGTCGCGGAGGGGAGTATAGCCCTCGGATATGCTGTACTGCAGAGCCAGTATGGGGTCTTCCTCAAATATCTCCTTGGAGATACGGGAGATCTCTTCAACAGGGAAGGCCTCGGGGGCGGGGTTGCCTGCGGCCAGGGAGATAACGCCCGGCTCGGAGGTGAACTTAAGTATCTCTCTTATGGCAGAAGCCTTGATGTGAGAAACCTTTTCTGAAAATCTGTAATCCATATTAATGACCTCTTTCCTGAAATTAGGGGGCACCCGAACAGGGCACCTTTGAATAAATACACATCTATTATAACACATATCTTTCCCACTTTCAAGCGTTATGGCACTAAAAGCGGCAGAAATTTTACTTTTAGGGATATTTGATTATAAATTTACAACAATTAAACAAAATTTATAAATAAAACTGTAAAAAATTCAATAATTTCATTAGCTGAGGTATTGCAAAGGTGAATAAGTTGTGCTATAATAACTAATAGTAAAAGGGTTGGGAAATCTTCGGACGAATTAAGTGGAAATGTAGAAGATTTGACAATTATTTGGGGCTGCCGCACCTCCCTGCGGCAGAAAAATTGACTACCTGATCTATTCAAATTACCACGAAACATCGGCGCTGGCGGAAGTTCTTTCTGTCGGTGCCGTTGTTTTTTGCATAAAAAAGGCACGGAGAATAATTCGTCCGTGCCTGATGTTCTATTTCATAAAGAATATTGAGTAGAAAAGAAAGCCTGTCCCCGCCACCAGCAGCATATAAAGCAGCACCATGACATACAGCCTCATGCCCTTGCTCTCACGGAACTCGCCCTCCTCGGGGGGCTGCCTGTGAACTGCCGCAGGGGCAGTTTCTTCGGTGGGGGCGGGAAGCTCCTGTTCTTCGGCCTTTTTGTGGCTGCTGCATGGGTCGCAGACATAGCAGGCCTCGTACTCGGTGGGCACGCGGTCGATGGTCAGCTGGCTCAGCACACGGTAGACCTCGTCCATGCTCTCATACCTGGTCTCGGGGTGTGCCATGCAGCACTGCATGATGAACCTGGCAAGCTCGGGGGGCGCACCACGGGGCGGGTCAAAGGCCTCACCCGAAAGCCTGGCTTTTGTGGCCTGTTCATCGCTCTCGCCCTCATGCTGCAGGGGGAGAAGTCCGCCGTTGAAGATACGGTACAGCACCAGCCCGTAGGAATAAATATCCGCCTTGCGGGGGTCATAGCTGTCGTTTTGGGTCTCGGGGGCGGCATAGGTCAGGTCGGGGTGGGCGGGGTCGAAGGTGCAGGGGGCGTCGATACAGAAATGTCTTTCGCTGTCCGTCCAGATATTATCGGTGCTGATATCCCCGAAGGTAAAGCCTGCCTTATGGGCAGTGCGTATGCCGCGGCAGAGGTTGTCCGCCAGCTTGCGGGCTGTTACATAGGGCAGCTGCCCCTGTGCCGTCAGCTTTGAGAGGGGCTCGTACTCATCGGTCTGCACCAGTATATCTGCTGCCACGGGGGCGCCGCCGATATTCTCGTGGTTCTTGATGATGTAATTTCTGGCGCTGACGATAAAAGACTCGCCCGCCAGGGGAAGCTTGTCGTTTATGCGCTTAACGGCAGCGGCTGTCAGCTCCGCCAGATGCCCGCCCTGCCTGCGGGTGTCTATGGTAAGCACACGCACCGCGCTTTTGCGGCCGTTTTTGTCCTTAAGACGATAGACCGCCGCCGAGCTGCTCTCGCCCAGAAAGCTGTCTATATACCACTCGTTCCACAGCGGCTGATAATTTGAGAGCCTTCTTTCAAGCTCCGCGCCCATACCCGATACCTCCTCATTTTCAAGTTCAAGACTAATATCAATATACCATGAAACGGGAAAAAAGTCAATTAAAAAAGTGCAGGAAAGCCTGCACTTACATTTTCTGTGTTATGTAAAAAGCGATAGCCGCTTCCGCCGCCAGTATCAGGGGCAGGCCAACGGAGAATTTCGGCTTGCGGGTCTTATGGTGAAAGACTATCATGCCCGCCAGAGCGCCTATTATGCCAAGCACCGCCGCAAATATCAGGGTGCTTTCGGGAATGCGCCATTTATCCCGCTTAGCCTTGCTTTTATCGGCCCCGTACATTATGAAAACCACCAGGTTCACCGCACCGTAAACACACAGCAGTATCAGATGAAGCTTATCCATTTTTAGCCGACTTCCTTTCACGCAGCCCCCTGAAAAAATCCGAGAGAGCAGCAGCACACTCTTCCTTCAGAACCCCGCCTGTACATTCGGGGCGGTGGTTGTAGGGCAGGGCGAAAAGGTCCACCACTGTGCCGCAGGAGCCTGCTTTTTTGTCATAGGCCCCGAAGACTACCCGTTCCACACGGGAATTGATAACTGCCCCTGCGCACATGGGGCAGGGCTCCAGGGTAACGTAAAGCTCGCAGTCTATGAGACGCCAGCCCCCCAGCTTTCTGCTGGCCTGTTCAATGGCGACTATCTCTGCGTGGGTCAGGGGCGACCTGCCGTACTCCCGCTTGTTGAAGCCGCGGCCGACTATCTCCCCCGTGGATCTTTTTACCACCACTGCCCCCACGGGAACTTCGTCTTCCTCCGCCGCAAGGGCAGCCAGCTCCAGCGCCTTGCGCATATACATCTCATCTCGTGTCATGATGTGAACCTCATGGTAACAAGTATCATTACAACGGCGCAGACGAACCAGAGCGCCACTGTGTTTGAAGAGAGCATGAGCTGCAGCTTTTTAAGGAAAGGCAGCTCAGACTCGCTGCGCTCGATATTGAAGCTCCAGTCATTGCTGCTGTTCAGCTTTGAATATACCGCTATGGCGGCGGCGCAGATGATAAGGTAGACCGTTATGGAAAGGGCTCTTCCCGCAGAGGAGCTTACCAGTCCCGCATAGATGAGCAGGTAGTTGCAGAGGGTGGAAATGCTGTGCATGAGTATGGCGGTGAGTATGGAGCCCGACCTTACAGTGAACACACCGATGACCACTGAGCAGAGTATGGCGAAGCCCATGTAGGAGAGGTCATAAAAGCTCAGCCCGCAGGCCACTGCCGAAACTATGACCGCAAAGGAGTCGCCGAACTGACGGAAGCTTTGCAGTACAAGTCCCCTGAAGAATATCTCGCAGAAGACGGGCAGTACGATACAGTTGTACACCAGCGAAAAATGCACCGCCGCAGTGCTGCCGTTGTTGAACATATAAATATACACGCTGTCCACACTGACCAGCCCGAAGATCCTTGAAAGGGCATAGTTTGAAAGCCTGCCGATAACTATTATCATCAGCATGATCGTGACCGCGTTCATGTTGAACATACGCACGGGGGTTTCCCGCCCCCGTGGCAGTGCCACCTCCAGCGGCAGCTTGGTGCGCACATGATATATGAGTATGGCGGAAAGATATTTCAGCACATTTATGCCTGCGTACATCAGGCATACGGTCAGGTCGGAGGTACCCAGCCCGCTCTTTTCGGAGAAGTACACCGCATTGCAGGGCATACCGTTGTTGAAGTACACCGAGAACAGGTAGGCTATGGCATCAAAGGATATCATGACCAGCATGACCGCACCCAGCAGCCTGAGGCAGTTGTGAAGTGTGGCCTGCTCGGCGGTATCGGCGCCCCGCTTGATGAAGCCCCGTCCTGCCATGTATGAATGTTCACGGGTATCGTGGACATAGTTGAAGGAATACTGGTTGCTCTCATCTGAGCGCCACTTGAAGTAGGCTTCGTCGTAAGCCTTGTTCTGGTTCTGGTAGGTACGCTCACGGGCGACGTCCTTTATGTAATCATTTTTTCCTGCCATGAACTCACCTCGCTTATGCAGGATATGTATGCAGCACCGTGACATGGAACTGCGTCATCTCATCATTCATCTTATCATTATAACACACCTCTGCGGATTTGTCACTACCTGCGGGAACTTTTTTACGATAATTTCACAAGGTTCTGTTTTTGCGAAAGCCTGCATATACTGTAACAGCGGCATGGAAAGGAGGGCTTTGTCATGAAGGAGGAACTGCGCTGCGGTGTGGTGCTGGTCATCTGTCTGGCGCTGATACCCTGCCTGGTATTTCTCGGGAAGACCGAGGAGCAGGGCGGCGGCTTCACGGTGGGGGTGTACCTGACAAAGGAAGACCGTGTGGAGGAATACACCCTTGATGAATATGTGACAGGTGCGGTGCTGGCGCAGATGCCTGCGGACTTCTGCGAGGAAGCCCTGAAAGCTCAGGCGGTGCTGGCAAGGACGTATATCCTCCGCCGATACGAGAGCGAGCAGGACAAGCCCGACCCCGCCCTGCACGGGGCGCTGATAAGCGACGACGCGAATGTCTGCCAGAGCTTTTTCAGTCCGTCACAGGCAGAGGCTTTCTATGGGGCGGACTACGCAAAAGCCCGCAAAAGGGCAGAAAAAGCTGTCCGTGAAGCAGGGGAGATACTTACCTGTAACGGCGAACCTGTCATCTGCGCCTATCACACGGCTTCATCGGGGCACACTGAAAGCGCCCTGACGGCCTGGGGACAGGACATACCCTATCTGCAGGCCGTGGAAAGCGGGGGTGACAGCAGGCTGGAGGGTCTGGAGAGCAGGCTGGAACTGTCGGCGGAGGAATTTACCGATATTGCCCAAAAGCTGGGTGCAAAGGGGAAGTGGGGGGCTGATGACCCCATATCCGCCGAAACGAACGAACGGGGTTATGTAACCGAGCTTCGGCTTTTTGGCACCAAGGTCAATGTGCAGAAGTTCGTGAGCCTGGCGGGGCTGGCTTCGCCCTGCTTTGAGTTTGAAGCGGGGGAGAAAAGCATAGACTTCACCGCAAAGGGCTACGGTCATCTGGTGGGCATGAGCCAGTACGGCGCCAATGCCATGGCAGAAGAGGGGGCTTCCTACAAGGAGATACTTGCCCATTATTTTCAGGGCGCTGAGCTGAAAAATTTCTCATAGGCGCCCGAGGGGGAGTTTGTTTCGGAAAATGTTGTTTATGGGCAAAATAGACAAAGATCTGCTGTCGCAAGGGGTCGGAAATAAATTTCATTTTGTTATCACAATGTATCTAAAATGTAATATTTATGGGCGTTCCGAGGGTCACTAGGGGGTGGATTTTTCCTCTGTTCAGAAATCATTAACTTGACAAAAGGGCTTGTTTTCGGTATAATGGTGACTAGGGTTACACTTTGGTTACGATGACCCGCTTTCGAGAACATCAAGGATTTCCCCCTTTTGGGAAACGACAGCTGACAGGCAGATACGTCCGCCTGCGGAAAGGAATATCCGAAAATGATACACGGAAAAAACAGTGTGAGCAGGCTGCTGGCGCTTTGCCTGACCCTTACCCTGACAGTGGGTGCGGTCAGCGTGAGCAGCGGCTATGCTATAAACGGTTCTGCGGACAAGCAGGCCGACAGCAGCGTAAGTGAGCTGGACAGCCTTAAGGCTCAGCAGCAGGCGCTGGATATGCAGATAGAGCAGGCGCAGAAGGAGATCGACAAGCAGAAGGACGATCTTGATGCGCTGAAAATAAAGTACACCGCCGTCAAGGCGAAGATCGACAACGTTGAAGAACAGCTCACCAGGAACGAAGATGCCATGGTCGAGCTGGACACAAGACTTCGTGATGCAAGAAACGATCTGGAAATAAAGAATGCCGAGATCGAGGAGCTGCGGACGGAATTCATGGCAAGGCTGAAGACCATGTACCTGGCAGGCGGTTCAAGCACCTACGAGAACGTGCTGGTAAATTCTTCTGATTTCTTTGACGTGCTCATGCGTGTCGAGCTGGTGAAGCGTGTGGCTGAGCATGATGATGAAGCGCTGGATACTCTTATGGAGAAAAAGCGTGAGATCGAAGCTGTGGAGGCTGAGATAGAGGCGGACGCTGAGCAGCTTAAGGAGCAGACAGCCCAGTATTCTTCCATGAGAGATGAACTGAATGCTGAGAAGAAGTCTCTGGCAGAGGTCATAAAGGAAGCTGACGGCAAGCTGGACACCCTGGCGCTGGACAAGGAAGCTATGGAGCTGCGAAACTCCGAGCTTATCCAAAAGCAGGCGGAGGAGATACTCAAAGCCAAGGCTGAGGATAAGAGCGAGAGTAAGTCGGAGGAGAGCAAAACTTCCGATGAGAAGAGCGAGGGGGCTCGCACCACTAAGCAGACCACAGCCGTTACCGAAAAGGAAAAGCCTGCGGAAACTGTGACAGAGAAGTCCGCTGAAACTACAAAGCAGACCACCGCTGTCGAAAAGCAGACCGAGGCTGAAAAGCCTGTCACCGAGAAGACGGAGACCAAGACAGTTACCGAGAAACAGACTGAGCCTCCCGTGACAGAAACAGAACCTGTCATAGTTACCGAGGAGCCTTATGTTGAACCTGAGCCTGAGCCTGAACCCGAGCCTTTGCAGCCTGTTGATGATTCAAGGCAGGCCAAGATAGATATCGTTATGGACTATGCACGCAGCAATGTCGGCGGTTCCTATGTGTGGGCAGGGTCAAGCTTCCGTGCTACCGACTGTTCGGGTCTGGTAATGCTGAGCTATGCCCAGATAGGCATAAATATGACCCACCTTGCCTCCATACAGGCCACCTACGGTACTCCTGTAAGCTATGATGAACTGCAGGAGGGCGACCTGGTGTTCTTCGGGTCGGGGGGCGATGACATCTACCACGTTGCCATATATAACGGCGGCGGCAGGATCGTTCACGCAGCCAACTCCAACGACGGCATAATCTTCTCAGACCTGGCAAGCTTTGCACAGTACAACCCGATCTGCTGCATGAGAAGGATAATCTAGCCGAAATAAAGCCGTTCTTGAATGGACGGAGATACACATGGAATAATAAAGCCGAGGTATCAGCTAAGATACCCCGGCTTTTTGTGTGACCGCCCTTTTCGGGCAAGAGTTCTGCTTATCTATCAACGGACTTGGTGGCCGTTACCTGAGAGCCTGTGCCCAGCAGGTCATCTATCAGCACCTGGCCTACCTTTACGGGAAGATGAACTTCTGCCACCTTTATGGCTGCGGTGCATTCAAATATCATGTCCTTGGGAATGGGCTGTGCTGTCTTTACGGGAACAGGCCTGCCCTCCGCAGAGATGACCGTGGTAGTCACCGTGCGGGTGGGGGCAGCTATCTCGCTCTGTGCATAAATCTCGCCCCGCTTGCAGGTGTTGCCGCTGACCGACACAGCCTGTCCGTTTTCGACTTCTACCGTCAGTTCACAGCCCATGGGGCAGTTGATACAGGTGAGTATTCTGGTCATGGCTCACACCTCCTCTATAGCTGCGGTGATATCCTCGGTTATACCGCAGAGCTTTTCTTTTTTGATGATGATATCCAGCATCTCGCTGGGTACAAGTATGCGGGACTTCCTGCGCAAAAGCTCGGTATCTCCCGCTTTTATGACAATGGCGCAGTCCTTGAAGACCCCTGTCACCCTGAACCTGATGTGGACATCGGTCAGCAGGTCATCGGGGTGTATCTCAGCGGGAACAGTGTAGCGCACACCGTTAAGGGCTGTTACCTTTATGGCAGGGGTGTCATCGGCGGTGCAGCCCCGTTTTACGAAGCTTGCTGCGCTTTCGCCTGCCCTTGCGGCTTCCTCGGAAACATAGTCCACCAGGTCATGGACGTGCAGCACGTTGCCGCAGGCGAAAACACCGTCAATGCTGGTCTCAAGGCCTTCGTCCACCAGAGGACCGTTGGTGCGGGGGTCGATATCGATACCGCAATTTCTGCTCAGTTCATTTTCGGGGATAAGCCCGCAGCTGAGCAGCAGGGTGTCACAGGGGTAGAACTGTTCTGTGCCTGCAATAGGGGAGTTTTTGCTGTCCACCTCAGCTATCACCACACCCTCCAGCTTTTCCTTGCCCTTTATATCCACGACGGTATGGCTGAGCAGCAGGGGGATATCGTAGTCATCAAGGCACTGTACGATGTTTCGCTTAAGTCCGCTGGAATAGGGCATAAGCTCCGCAACAGCGGCCACATGGGCACCTTCGAGGGTCATGCGCCTTGCCATGATAAGGCCTATATCACCCGAGCCGAGAATGACGACTTCCTTGCCCACCACATGGCCTTCGCAGTTGACCAGTTTTTGCGCTGTACCTGCGGTGTATACCCCCTGGGGCCTGAACCCGGGGATATTAAGGGCACCTCTTGGCCGTTCACGGCAGCCCATGGCCAGTATGACAGACCTTGCCTTTATCTCCTCAACACCTCTGCCGCGGCTGAGAATGGTCACTATCCTGTCCTTTGAGATATCCAGCACCATGGTGTCGGTCTCGCAGGGTATGCCCATTTCACGGACTTTCACCGCGTATCTCTCGGCATACTCGGGGCCTGTCAGCTCCTCCTTGAAGGTGTGCAGGCCGAAGCCGTTGTGTATGCATTGGTTGAGTATGCCGCCCAGCTCGCTGTCACGTTCCAGTATAACAATATTCTCCAGGCCATGCTCTCTGGCTGACACAGCTGCTGCCATGCCCGCAGGGCCTCCGCCTACGATGACAAGATCAAATTCACGCATCTTCCTGCACCGCCTTTCTGCCGTTCTTTCTGATATCACCGATACTGCAGCCCAACTTTTCGGACAATAGCAGTATAGTCTTCGGTGAGCAGAAACCTGCCTGACAGCGCCCCATTCCTGCCCTGGTGCGGCGCTTTACACCGTCAAGGGTGGTCGCTCCTAGAGGTCTGTTCAGCGCATCGAGTATCTCACCCTCGGTTATAGTTTCGCAGCGGCATACTATGCTGCCGTAAGCTGGCTGTTCCCTGATGAGGGCATTCTGCTCCTCATGGGTGAGTTCGGCAAAATGAACCACACCTTTGCGGGTGTCCTTGTGGTCTTTTTTGGGGGATAAGTTCATTTTAGCGGAAAGCAGTTCCCTCAGCATCTCAGCGATAGCGGGAGCGCTGGTAAGTCCCGGGGACTCTATACCTGCCGCATTGAAAAAGCAGGGCAGGCTTTCCTCTATGATGAAATCGTGGGTGTCGCCCACGGCGCGCAGACCCGTGAAGCTGGTGATGACCTTGTTGAAAGGCAGACCCTCCACCGAGAGGGCGCTTTTAGCCTTTACCTCCGCAAGACCCGTGGCTGTGGTGGCGGTGTTCTCCTTGTCGTCGATATTCTCAGCGGTAGGCCCCACCAGAAGATTTCCGTGGACGGTGGGTGTCACCAGCACGCCTTTGCCCATTTTGGTGGGCAGTTGGAATATAGTGTGGCTTACAGTGCCTCCCGCGTCCTTATCCATGAGCATATACTCGCCTTTTCTGGGGGTTATGCCGAAGTGCCTGCCGCCTGCCATGTCGTTTATCTTATCCGCGTAAACACCTGCACAGTTGAACACTGCTTTTGTTTCAAGCTCGCCTTTGTCGGTGCGGACGATGTAGCCCTCAGCGGACTTCTCAATGCCTGTCACCATGGTATCAAGCCTGAACTCCACACCGTTTTCAAAGGCATTTTCCGCGAAAGCCAAGGTCATCTCAAAGGGACAGACTATGCCCGAGGTAGGGGCATACAGGGCATACTTTACGTCAGGGGAAAGTCTTGGCTCTTTCTCACGAGCCTGTTCGCCTGTCAGTATCTCCAGCCCGGGAACACCGTTTTTCCAGCCCTTTTCTTTCAGCAGTTCAAGCTCGGGCAGCTGGGCTTCATCGAAGCAAAGCACCATAGCGCCGTTGTTCTTGAAAGCAAAGTCCAGTTTTTTGGATAGATTTGCTATCATATCATTTCCGCGGACATTGAGTTTAGCTTTCAGCGTATCGGGTTCAGCGTCAAAGCCTGCATGGACGATAGCGCTGTTGGCCTTGCTGGTGCCCTCGCAGACATCGCTTTCTTTTTCCACCAGACAGACCCTCAGCTGATATTTAGCCAGCTCCGCCGCCGCCGCACAGCCTGTAACTCCGCCGCCGATAATTACTACGTCATACATCATATCACCTGCTTTGTTTATTTGTTATATTTATGACAATAATTTTCACAATTAACATATAAATTATATCACATATGCACCATTCTGTCAATAGCGGGGATAGTCGCCGAAGCGCCAAAAAAGCCGCAGTAGCTTGCGTTACTGCGGCAGGAAGTTTTATTCGTTTGTATCTTCACCCGAGGTGCATGACATTCAGCAGCAGCACCCAGGAAAGGCCATAGTATGTGACCACGGCCACAAGGTCGTTGACAGTGGTTATCAGCGGCCCCGAAGCCACCGCGGGGTCCACCTTTATCTTCTTGAAAAACAGGGGTATCAGGGTGCCCACGGCGCTGGATATCAGCATGGCCAGCATGAGCGAAGCCCCTATGCAACCCGACACCGCAAAGGAAAATGCGGCAGTTTCGTGCTTGAAGAGCATGATGTAAAGTCCCACCAGACAGAAGGAGATCAGCCCCAGCAGCAGGCCGTTTGAAAGACCCACACGGGTCTCCTTGGCTACCAGGTGCAGCTTCTGCCCCAGGGTGAGGTTCTCGTCGGTCAGCACCCTTATAGTCACCGCCAGGGACTGGGTGCCCACGTTGCCCGCCATGTCAAGTATCAGGGACTGGAAGGCCATTATCAGGGTCAGCTGTTTGACCACATTTTCAAACACACCTACTACACCCGATACCAGCAGACCCAGCACCAGCAGCACCAGCAGCCAGGGCAGGCGCTTCTTCATGCTTTCCTTAAGAGGCTCCTGCAGGTCTTCCTCAGCGGTCAGGCCCGCGAACATGACATAGTCTTCGCCCATCTCGTCATCTACGACCTCGATAAGGCTTTTGGCGGTGATAACGCCCAGCAGGCGGCTGTTATTGTCGAGTACGGGTATGAGGTCCTCGGAGTAATCCTTCAGCTTCTCGATACACTCGTCTATCTCCTCGTTGGCATACACATAGGGGAAGCTGGTCATTATCAGGCTCTCCAGCGTCCTGGTGCTGCGGGCGGTGATAAGCTCCTTCAGGTCGATAGCCCCGTAGAATTCCTCGTTCTCGTCCACCACAAATATAGTGGTGATGTTGTCGTTGTCCTCCGCCTGCTTTATCAGCTCGCTCATGGCTTGCTTGATGGTCAGGTCGTCCTTTATGATTATGCAGTTGGTGGTCATGCGGCTGCCTATCTCGTCTTCATCGAAGCTGGCTATCAGCCGTATCTCCTTGCGCACCTCAGCGGAAAGGGCGTCTATTATCAGCCCTCGCTTCTCCCTTTCGATCTCCCGCAGTACATCAACGGCGGTGTCAGTCTCCAGCAGACTGACCACTGCTGCAGCCTTGTTGAGATCCATTTCGTTCAGGTAAGCGCCTGCGTCCTCTTCTTCAAGGTACTCAAAGACCTCCGCCAGCATATCGCCGCTGCATACGCGGAAGACTTTCTTCCTCTCCTGGGGAGAAAGGTCGGGTATCACCCCGGCAAGGTCGTTGCCGTGGTAATCCTCAAGTTTTTTCAGCATGACTCTGGGGGAGTCGTTGCTGCGTATTATGCCGATTATCTCGCCCTCATAATCGGGCTTAGGGGCATTGGCCTCCTGCTCGGCAATTTCGGTCATCTCTTCGTTGGTAATGATATCTTCTGCCATTATCAGCCCTCCGTTTCATTTTTTTGAATGACGTAAGGGGTTAAAAACGGGCACAAAAAGTCCTCCGCAGACCAATATGGGGTCATACGAAGGCACTGCGAAATATCCTTAGCTTATCTGCTCTTGCAGAAAAACTGCAACACTACAGAAGACGACGAACTGTCACAGTTTGTCGCCCGCAGGAAATATCGCTGCATAGCTGCCCTTTTGACCCGCAACTGTCACCGTTAGTCACTTCTGTCCTCACCGTCCTTTAGTTTGATTTTTTACCTTACCATTATACCACGAAAATGACCGTATGTCAATGACAAGCAGCTCATTTTCAGAACTTTTACAAAGTATCGGGGAATCCCCGTGAAGAGAACAGCAAACCTCCGCCCCTGTCAAAAGCGCCCAAAGCAAACAACTGTAAGAAAGAGAAATCTCCCGCCCTGCCAATAATTATGAATTAAAAAGCGCCATAGCTTCCGAAGAAACTATGGCACCATATTCACATATAACGCAGTTATGCTGCTAGATCTCGTTGCGGTTCTCCAGCGCCTTGAAGAGGGTGATCTCATCTGCAAACTCCAGCTGTCCGCCAATGGGCAGCCCGAAGGCCAGCCGTGTAACTTTCACCCCGAGGGGTTTGAGCAGCTTGGAGATGTAGTATGCTGTAGCGTCACCGTCTACCGTGGGGTTGGTGGCCATGATTATCTCGTCCACACCGCCCGCATTTATCCTCGCTAAAAGTTCCTTTATCTTAAGGTCATCAGGGGATACCCCGTTTATGGGAGATATCAGCCCGTGCAGCACATGGTATACACCCTTGTATTCTCCTGTCCTCTCAAAAGCCGTGATGTCCTGGGGGCTCTCCACCACGCAGATAATGCCGTGGTCACGCCTGTTGTCATCACATATGGGACATATCTGCCTGTCAGTGTAGTTCTGGCAATGCTTGCACAAGTGTACGGTTTTATGTACATTTATAACTGCATCAGCGAAAGCCTTCGCATCTGCATCAGACATCTTCATGACATGGTAAGCCAGCCGCTGGGCAGACTTCATGCCAATGCCCGGAAGCTTTGCGAACTGCTCTGTCAGCAGTACAAGAGGCAGTGCGTTCGATTCAGCCAT
Source organism: Ruminococcus sp. (assembly GCF_017464355.1). Taxonomy (GTDB): domain Bacteria; phylum Bacillota; class Clostridia; order Oscillospirales; family Ruminococcaceae; genus Hominimerdicola. Next base: position 69,263 of record NZ_JAFUAG010000013.1, read on the forward strand.
TTCTTAGAACAGGCCGGGGAAGGATACGCCGCCTGTCAGCTTCTGCATCTCAGCGTCGCTTACTTCGTCAAGGTTGTCAACAGCAGCGTTGAAAGCAGCCTTTACCATATCCTGCAGATCCTCGATCTCCTCGGGGTTAACTATCTCGGGGCTGATCTTCAGGTCAAGTACGTTTCTCTTGCCGTTGATGGTAACTTCAACAACTCCGCCGCCTGCGGTGCCCTTGAATTCTCTCTGCTCCAGGTCAGCCTGCAGTGCAGTGATCTGGTCCTGCATCTTCTGTGCCTGCTTCAGCATCTGGTTCATATTGTTTGAGGGGCCTTTGCCCATACCGTTTGGTACTCTTGCTTTCATTGTGATAACTCCTTAATTTTTATTTTTTTATATCGACTTCTATATCCAGCGCCTTTGCCTTTTCAAGCAGCCTGTTGATAGGATTTTCCTTATCATCGGGCGAAACGTTCCTGGCAGATTTTGCTTTGATATTGAAGGTCTGTCCGAAATTTTCCTTTAGCACATCGCCTATCAGCGCCGAAACGTTCAGCTTTTTGAATTGCTGGAAGAAAAAGTCATTATCGACTATGATAAACACCGTGCTGCCGCCCATAAATGCCTTGGACTTCTTTAAAAAGCCCGATATGGCAGGGCTTCGGCGGCTTATCTCCTCTACAAGGCCTGCCCAGTTCTGTATGGGCTGTATCTGTGAGGGATCCATTTTCTTGAAATCGGGGTCAGGCTCGGGCTTGGGAGGAGGTGCATCTGCGGGCTTGTCCTGCGTTACCGCAGCGCCGTTTCTTACAGCATCTTCCAGCCTTGCCAGACGTTTCAGCAACTCGGGGTCAGCCATATTTCCTGCCGCGGAGGGTGCCCCCGCTGTTGGTGCAGACTTCCCGTAATTGCCCGTGCATAGCCTTATTATGCACATTTCAAGCTCTATCCTCTTCGAGGTGCTTTTTGCGAACCTCTCAGAGCTTTCCTGCAAAAGCGATATGCAGCCCAGTATATCACCGAGGCTCATCTTCTGCGCAATGCCCTCTATCCTGGTCAGCTCCTCGGGAAGACAGGTTATCAGCTCTCTGCCGTTGTCAATGGTGGCAGCCAGCATGACGTTCCTCATCTGCTCCAGCAGTTCTCCCGCCAGTACCTTCAGGTCCTTGGACATAGCGTGCAGCTCGCTTATTTTTTTCAATGCTCCCACAGCGTTCCTGTCGGCGATACATTCAAGTATGTCAAACAGATGATCCCGTCCCGCAATGCCCGAGGCACCCGAAACAGTTTCAAGGGTGATATCGTCCGAAAAAGCCACGCACTGGTCCAGCAGCGAGAGCGCGTCACGCATACCGCCGTCGGAGAGCCTTGCTATCAGCTCGGCTGCGTCCTCATGGAGAGTGAAGCCCTCCTGCGAAGCTATATAAGTCAGCCTTGCCACGATATCCTCTGTCTTTATCCTGTTGAAATCAAAGTGCTGGCACCTTGATACTATGGTAGCAGGTACCTTCTGTATCTCAGTGGTCGCCAGTATGAATTTAACGTGAGGGGGCGGTTCCTCCATAGTTTTCAGCAGTGCGTTGAAAGCCCCCACCGAAAGCATATGCACCTCATCTATGATATACACCTTGTACCTGCACATTTCAGGGGTGAACATCACACCCTCACGCAGCTCGCGTATATCGTTGACGCTGGCATTTGAAGCCGCGTCTATCTCGATGATATCCCCCAGCGAACCGTTGTCGGCCGCCCTGCATATCTCACATTCACAGCAGGGCATACCGTCCCTGCCGTTTTCGCAGTTGACCGCCTTTGCAAATATCCTGGCACAGGTGGTCTTGCCCGTTCCCCTTGAACCCGTGAACAGGTAGGCATGGGCAGTCTTGTTTGCGATTATCTGGTTTTTGAGAGTTGTGGTTATATGGGGCTGAGATACGACGTCATCAAATGTCCTCGGACGCCATTTTCTGTATAAAGCCTGATACACCAAACTCACTCCCTAAACAAAATCGATCCGACATATAGGCATGCAGGCGAAACTGTAACACACGAAACAGACCGCTTAATGCTGCTCGGTTCCCCGCCTGACATGGTTCACAGCGTTTCATTGTACAGGACCCGCACACCCATATCTCGGATCGATAAATCCGTAAATATGCATTGATCTCACTTGACTCTTGTCAAGGTACTTTAGTATTATAGCATACTTCTTCACAAATTGCAAGTGTTTTCGCAAATTTTTTTCATACATATTTAAAAATTCCCGAAAATGCGGGCTTTACAGCGCCAGACATTTTTTTGTGGGTCAGACTTTTCCGCCCTAAAAACAGAATGAGCGCCGCACCAGAACGGCACGGCGCACTTTCTTTTATGGTGAAGGTTTGAATGAAACTATTGATGAAAGCTTATCTCATGCCAAAGAACTCAAAGGGATCAATACCGCCGAACTGGTCGCTGCCGTAGCTGTACTGCTGCATATCGCCCTGTTCCTCTTCGTTATTTTCTTCCTCTTCCTTTGCGGAGTCCTGCTTGGTCTCGTCAACGGTCAGGTCGAGGGTCAGCTCCTTGCCCTGTCTGTAAACTGTCAGCTCCAGCTTGTCGCCCTTGGAAGTCTTTCTCACCTTGGCTACCAGGTCGTTGGAGGAGGTTATATCCTCGCCGTCTGCCTTGGTGATTATATCGTTCTCCTGAAGACCTGCCTTTGCAGCAGGGGAGTCCTCGTTTATGGCTCTTACAACAGCGCCCTCGGGGATACCGTAGTTCTTCATGTCATCGCTGACTGTTTCTACCGATACGCCTATGTAAGGCTTAACGACATAACCGTTCTCGATTATGCTGGTGACGATGTCTTTAACGGTGTTAATAGGTATAGCGAAGCCTATGTTGTCGATAGAAGCTTCAGTGGAAGAATTGCTGGAATACTTGGCATTGGTGACACCTACTACCTCGCCGTACATATTGAACAGCGCACCGCCCGAGTTGCCTGCGTTGATAGCGCAGTCGGTCTGTATCAGGTTCATCATAACTGAATTGGAGGTGGCTATCTGTCTGTCCATGGCGCTTACAACGCCCGAGGTCAGGGTAAAGGTCAGCTCACCCAGAGGATTGCCTATAGCCACAACGTCATCACCGATGTTCAGCGCCTCTGAGTCACCCAGGGTAACGGGGGTCAGTCCGCTGGCGTCTATCTTAAGCACTGCGATATCGTTGCTCTCGTCGCTGCCTACCAGCTCAGCGTCGTACTGGGTGCCGTCATAGGTAGTTACCTTTATGGAATTTGCACCATCGATAACGTGGTGGTTGGTAACGATGTAGCCGTCCTCGGTCACGATAAATCCCGAACCGCTGGCAGCGCCCGTGGTCTTGTAGCCGAAGTAATTTGTGGTTATCTCGGTGGTTATGCCCACGGTGGAATTTACGTTCTGCTGATAGACCTCTGAAGCGGAAAGCTTGGTGCCGTTCGACTTTACTGTCTGCATGGCCACAGCTTTGTTATCGCTGCCCTCAACGGTCTTGATAACGGCCTTGGGTGAAGAAGCATCGCCCTCCTGAGAGACCGACTTGGAGGTAGCTGTGGTGTTGTCGGCAGTACCGAAGTATTTCAGTGCTGCGATAGTTCCGCCTGTGCCCATGGCACCGCCCAGCAGGCTGAAGCTTACAGCCAGTGCTGCAAGACGGAGTTTTGTGTGCTTAGCGCGGGGGGCTGCAGCTGCAGCTTCGGGCTGAGCATATTCTCTGTTGTAATAGTTGTTGTTAGGATCATAATTCATGTTGTTCATAAGACATTCTCCTTTGTATCGAAGTATCGGTGTTTTCACACCGCTGTTTGTTTTCTATGCTTAAAGTATATTTCCCGAACTTTAAAACTGGTTTAAACTGCAATGAAAACCATATGAAAGAGTTTGAAAGATTTTTTCACATAACCGTCAATTTCTATCTTATTGTGAAGTGTTTGTGAAAAAGACAGAACATCGTATCAATTATATATGGGGAAGCTTTGCTGTGATACCGCAGGCTTTCCGTGCAGGCAGAAGAAAAGTCTGCAAACGTGAGAAACTTCCCGTGCAGGAAGATCTTGCGCAAATTGCAAGCCGCGCAAAAACAACACCCCGCGCTTCACAGCGCAGGGTGTTGTCCTTTTAAGGAAGTTTAGAAAAAATATATGAAGAAAAAATATGAAGCCAATATCCTGGCGTGATTATATGATACCCAATGTTTGTGACAACTAAGTGATGATAAAAAGGAGATTGAGAAAAATTGAATTTTATCAAATATCGACCCTATGCGACCCTGACCTTGATCTCGCACTCAGCCCCGATATCATCGAGAACTTCACTGCCGTAGTCGAGCCATATCTGCGGACAACGATGTTTTATCAGCTGTGTGATCCCGAAAATGTCCGTATTATTGTACAGCATTTCCTTCTGAAAACGGCTGCAGCTGTCGGTGAGCTTGCGGGATAATTCCTCCCCCAGAAGAAGTGCTTCATCACTGTCAAGGGGAAGGTCTGCCCGTGCCACAAGAGTTACAGTGCTTTTCATATGCAGGGTGTTTTCCGCTAAATAAAGCCTTTTTACGCATTTTATATCCTCCAGCTCACAGGTGACTTTCTCGCCCTTTATATCGGTAACTGCGAAGCCCTTGTCCGCTTTCCCCGAAAGCATGGCAGCCGCCAGTGCTTCATCTTTATCAAGCACCCTGTCCGCCTCGATCACGGCAGTTCCCGCCAGTTCAAGGCTCTCGCTGATATCGGTGCTGTCCTCCTCGCTGTCACTGCTTTCTTCCGAATTATCGGGAGTTCTCACCCGCAGCACAGGCATGGCCGCACAGCCCTCAGCCCCGAGAAGTTCTTTCAGGTCACAGCTCAAAGTGTCGGAATATTCACAGCTCACATCTAAAAGGGAAGTCAGCGCCTCAGCCGAAGTCATCTTGTCCGAGAGCCGCTGTTCCATGACCTCGGAGGCCGTATTTTCGGCCATACAAAGGCTTACGGCGGGGCTGATGTTCTTGTCGCCCAACGCAAAAGCGAAAAGCTCTGCGGGGTCATCAAGGGGTGTGCCCCCGCCAATGCAGATCAGCTGCAAATGTCCAAAAAACAACTCTTTTCCCGTAGCACTTCGGGCATTTGCCAGGGCTTCGCCCACAGTTTTGCCCTCGCAGACAGCGCAGGTGACATTGGGCTTGCTCACATCAACAGCGGTGTCCGCCCCGCCGCCCCCTGTGCGGAAGATCTGCAGCGTCACCTGATAGCCACTGTCTGTCCTGTCGATACCCATAGCGTGTACCAGCCCCCGTCTGTCAATGCTCACGCTCCGCCCGAAGGAAGAGCCTATAATACAGGCCAGAACGGTAATTACAATAAGGTAGACTATCCTGCTCTGCTTCATAAGTGTCCTTTCTATTGTACAGATATCATTTCTGCAAAACGGCTGAATTGTCCGAAAATTTATGCTTCGACCTTCCTGCCGCAAGAAAGCTCACAGGCACGGCAAAGCTCAGCAGTACGTTGGGGACAAGGCCGTATTCCGCCGAAATAAGCCTGTCCCAGCCATAACCGAGAAGTACGGGCAGCGCCGCAGCCGCAGGCAGAAGACCTACCACCAGAGCGGCAGAAGTCCGCTTGATTCGTGGAATGAGCTGTTCTGCACACAGCGCCCCGCAGTGTGTCAGGGCGGAAAGCTTGACGACACCCGAAAACACCCAAACCACCAGAAAAACAGCATCACTGCGCTCGGTGATGAGGTTTTCCGAGGCCGCCGCCAGGGTAAAAAACGGCAGCTTGCACCTTGCAGCATAGCTCCCCAGGACAGCTGTAACCATGGCGAAAATACCGCCAATCAGCGCGGCTTTAGCGACTATGAACCTACGGGCTGCGGCAACGTTATCGCCCTTTGTCCGCCCCGCAAGAAAGCTGAACATGACCAGGCACCCGCACCTGTCGGTATCGGAGAGCATGGCATTTATTAGTACGCTTTTTTGGTCAGAAACTGCAACGTCGAAGCGTGTGATCTGCATATCCTCCGCCGCACCCGCGCCAACTGCCAGCAGCATGAGCAGAAGTCCCGCTAACCCGAACTGGGCTGTCCGCCCAAGGGCAGAGGTCTGCTGACCTGCCCCGTAGACCGCCGCCAGCGCAAAGCAGAGAACCGTCAGCACACGGGGCATATCTACAGAGAAGAAATAGTCCATAAAATAGGACAAGCTGCCGACGGTGAGAAAAGCCTCGTACAAAAAGTAAAGCAGATAGGCGCTTTTAACAGACTTGCTTATAAAAGGCCAAGCTTCCGCATAAACGGTGGAAGTGTCCGCTTTATTGTACTTTGTCAGCTTCGCGGCAGGCAGTATCATCATAAAATGTATGGGCGCCGCCAGCAATATCCCCGCAATAAAAAGCAGGCCGCTGTGCATATTTGTGGGAAAAAATGTCAGCGCAGAGAAGGCACGTACAACCAGCAAAAGGCAGATCAGCCCTGCGCCTGTGAGTTTGTTTTTTTCGTTTATCATAGTAATTGTCTGTATTTTGGGACAGTTTGTTTGCATGATGACGATCGTTTATGTTTTTAACAGTACGTTAGATTGCACACTAAAACTATCCGTATTATCGGACAGTTCTACTTTCTATCGGCAATTGTGGTATGCCTTGTCTGCAGCGCAGGAAAGTCTGGCCGAAAGAAAATATCCCCGAAACCATGGGTTTTCAGCGGCATGAGAGGTGACGTGAATGCTGCACCATACTGGTCTGCCGAAGCAATGTTAAAAACGAGTAGCAGCGAAACAACGGCTATGCCGTAAAGTCCGCCGAGACCGCCTGCAAGCACAAATATCAGCCGCAGCAGCGAAAGCGATGAGTAGAGCGACGGCAGAACGAATGAGGCCGTCGCGGTGATGCCCACCACGATGAGCAGCGGCTGCGAGACCAGCCCGCTTTTGACTGCTGCGTCCCCGATTATCAGCCCGCCGACGATCGAAACTGCCCCGCCTACGGCCTTTGGCAGACGCACACCAGCCTCCCGCATGACCTCGAAAAGCACCAATAACAGGGCGATCTCGACCACCAACGGGTAGGGGGTGGCCTCTTCGGCGGCGGCCAGGTTCAGCAGCAATTTCAGCGGGAAGACCTCAGGGTGGAATGTCACCAGTGCCGCATAAAGCCCCGGCAGAAACACAGCCAGCAGGAATGCCAGGTACTTTAACCACCTTGAAAAGGCCGCAAATAAGGGCTTTTGGCTATAGTCGTCCATGGTGCGGAAGTTGTCTGCGAAGACCGTCGGCAGCATGATGCATTCGGGTGTGCCGTCAATAAAGACCAAAATTTTACCCTCGTTCAAGGCGGCGCAAGCCACATCGGGGCGCTCCGTAACAATGAGCGCCGAGAAAAATGACTGCCCGTATGTTCGGTCAATAAAGGGCATAATATAACCGGAATTTAGTAAAGTGTCCAACTCTATGGACATCAATTCTTGCTGTACTATGTCAACTGTTTCGGGGTCTGCCCGACCCTCGATATATGCCACTGAGATATCGGTTCGGGAAAGTTTTCCCGCCTGCAGTAGTTTAAATCTCAGTGCGGGTGTTTTCAATCTTCTGCGCACCAGTGACATATTTGTTCGCAGGCTTTCATTGAAGCTGTCTCTGGCGCCACTTATTGTCTGCTCCGTTTCGGGAAGTGATACCGCACGCTTCTCAAAGCCCTGTATACCGAAGCATACTGCTTCTGCAAATCCGTCTGTAACTACAGCTGCAAACCCCGAAAACAGCAATTCTGTCAGCTTGCCTATTTGGTCAACGGACTGTCTGTCTGCGGACATGAGACTGCCCTCTGCAACAAACCTGTGCAATTCTTCACGGGTGATTTTTTGTACTGCAAGATCTGTCAATGGCTGATAGATCAGCTCGCCCATCAGCTGAGTTGAAGCCATTCCTTCTATCGAAAGCACTGCGCATCCAGTTCCGTTGATGTTGATGATAATTTTGTTAAAGTCAGCGCTATCGCCCAGAACTGTACTTATCAGTAAAAGATTTGTATTGAGGTCATTTTCAAGATGTGTGCCGTTTAGTTCTTCGAAATACGGTGGGTTCATAATTCAAAACTCCTCTCACAAATATAGCTTCCCCGTATTTCCGTGAAGTATTCATTTGGGCACAAAAAAAGAGGACAGCAAGCTGTCCTCAAATTTGTACATTATCAATTATTCCTCAAACTCACTCACCAGCTGCGCCACGGTCTGCTTGGCGTCGCCGTAGATCATCACAGTGTTGTCGTTGGTGAACAGCGGGTTCTCCACGCCCGAGAAACCAGCGCCCTTGCCGCGCTTCAGGACGAAT
>NZ_JAFUAG010000014.1 GCF_017464355.1 Ruminococcus sp.
AAAGACTGACAAGCAGGACGAAGCCGATGTGGACGAGTTCATGAGCCGTCTGCGTAAGTATGCAGGAGCTACGGAGCTTACAAGAGAAATGTGCCTTGATCTGATCGGCTATGTGACCGTTGACGAGAACATGGGCCGCACTAAGCCCCGAAAAATCCATATCTATTACAAGTTCCTTGATAAGGAGCTTGCTGACAAGCATAACGCCCTTGCGTGAGTGAGGGCGGTTTATTCCAACAATTTATAGTGTCCATAAGTGTTCCTTACATTCATAAGCGATTTGACCTCAGCAGGAGTGCGTATCGTTGAAAGCGTAAACTTTACTCCCGATTCTATCATTCTGTTAAGCTCGACCTTATTGAAAGCATTCGCTGAATGATCATCAGGTATCAGAACAGAGTCAATACCGCTGATATAAAGTGTTTCGCTGTCATGCTTTATTGGCAAGTGAAAGTTATTGACCGCAAGACCTATGCCAATGCCGATAAAGGTATCAAGAACACGGTTTAACACAAACAGGTATGGATTCTCGTCAAAGGAATGTGTCAGTGCGATACTCAGAAATACCACACAAGAAAAGAATGAAGCATTACGATTGTCCGTAATGACTGTAAGGTATATCACAGGAATAATGATGACAGAAGCCAACAGATACACAAGGATAGGCTCGGAAAGTCCGAAAAAGCGGAGCAGTACGATAAAAGCAAGCCCGTATGCAGCTCCGATGAAGGTGCCTGTTGAACGCTGTCCTGCATTGTTCTTTGTGGAATTGGAATACGGCTGTAAGCACCAGAGAGCTGCAAGAGCGCTGTAAAACGGTATGCCGTTCCCGATAGGCAGAAGTGTGCGGAAGAAATATATTACCATACATAATGCTACTGCAACTGATGATTTTATGATCCTCGCTCCGATAGGCGGGAGCTTTTTCGGAATATCCATTGCTTTCACCTCAAAACAAAAAACGGCACTGAAAAGTTATCAGCGCCGTTGCTTATTTAGGATAGTATTATTATACCATAGTTATTGCAAAGATATCAATATGTGTATTTAACAATTATTATTGAAGATATCATTAAATTGTTATCATCATTGCCTTATTTTCAGCAGTGTGGTAGATATTAACTTCAATATTATGTAATTCTGTGCAGGAGAAAAAGATATTATTTTCCACTCTCACCGTAATTTGAGAGTACACGGGCGGAGGGATCATTTACATCACAGCCCTCCCAATCTTTATTCGGCATCCAGAAATCAACTACCATTTCGCTGTTATTTGGATAGTATTTCTCAAATATCTCACGATAAAGCAATGACTCTTTAGTAAACGGCTTTGCATGGGAATATTTAGTGCATTCAAGTTCAAATTCCTCATCCGAATAAAAATTTTCAGCATACTCTTTGATATGATCGACCATAGAATGACCTACTGCATCTGAAAAGGCAGCCTTTTCACGGTAGAGTATATCGTGGGGCAGATAATCCCCCTCAAAAGCATGGCGAAGCAAGTATTTTCCTTTATTGTATTTATTGATCTTCATTTCGGGATCGACAGCCATTACATATTTAACGAAGTCAAGGTCGCCAAAAGGAACTCGTGCTTCAAGAGAATTTACCGAGATACAACGATCTGCACGGAGGACGTCATACATATGAAGTTCATTTACACGCTTAACGGATTCAGCCTGAAAAGCCTCGGAGGACGGCGCAAAATCTGTATACTTATATCCGAAAAGCTCATCGGATATCTCGCCTGTGAGCAGAACACGGATATCGGTCTGTTCATGTATAGCTTTGCATAGCAGGTACATTCCTATGCTTGCACGAATTGTGGTTATATCATAAGTTCCGAGCAGATGTATGACATCTTCAATAGCAGAGATCACATCATCTTTTGTGATAATGATCTCTGTATGATCGCTTCCGATATAGTCTGCCACCTGTTTAGCATATTTTAGGTCGATAGCGTCCGTGTTCATGCCGATAGCGAAGGTCTTTATGGGCTTGTTGCTCTTTTTCTGTGCTATAGAGCATACAAGTGACGAGTCAAGACCGCCGGATAGTAAAAATCCGACTTTTGCATCAGAGTCGAGACGCTTTTCAACGCCTGCCACCAGTTTATCGTGGATATTTCTGCATACTGTGTCGATATCATCACTGATCACTTTGTCAACAGATGTGATATTGCAGTAGCAGTGGAATTCTCCGTTTTTATAATAATGTCCCGGTGGAAATGGCGTGATCTTTTTACATATCTTTACAAGGTTTTTAGGCTCGCTGGCAAACACCATTGTGCCATCGTCGGACTTTCCGTAATACAGCGGACGTATGCCTATCGGGTCTCTTGCGGCTATGAATTGACGCTCAACACGATCATATATAACACAGGCAAATTCAGCATCGAGCAGTGAGAACATATCCGTTCCGTATTCTCTGTATAAGGGAAGAAGAATTTCGCAGTCGCTGTCGCTTCTGAAAATATAGCCCATATCAATGAGCTTGTCCCTGAGCTTTCGGAAACCATATATCTCGCCGTTACATACTGCAAAATCTCCATCAAGTTCAAAAGGCTGCATTCCCTCGGGAGTAAGTCCCATTATAGACAGGCGCTGAAAGCCGAGAACACCGTCGGGTACCTTTACTATCCTTTGATCGTCTGGACCTCGTGAGACTGTAGTCTTTAAACCTTCCATAACTTTTCCTGTACCCCCGCTGATGCCGCAGTAACACATTATCGTACACATTTCTGTATTCCTCCAACGTTTGATAATAATAAAAAAAGACGTTCCAACAGACAAATGATCTGTTAAAACGTCCTTGTTTTAAATTATATTATCATTTAAAAGCTGAAATGTCAATGATATTGTGTATAGTTTTAAAAACTTACAATTACTATTTACAAATATAAAGTTGAAAATGTATGATATATGTATTCTTAACATACAAACCATAATAATAACTTAAATTGAATAGGAACTTTATCACTTTTTGGGGCATTATACCAGAATTCACCCTATAAAGTCGATCGACTAAACAGAAAGAGCCTGATTCTACATCGAAATCAGGCTCTTATGATTATTACCTATAATTGCCGATATAAGGTTCGCTCCGGATATGTGTCCTAAAGTGAAGTGTAACAAAGAACAGCGTATGTCCGACACTTGCGATACTACGCAAGTACAGTGACCTTTCGCCCACCCAGAATAGAAGTTTTAGGGAGGGGGTATATGTCAGCATAGCTGATATAGGTGGAGACCCTTTTTCAAAAGGGTCTCCACCAGTAGAACATATAGCTCTCTCAGCAAGAACTGCCCCCTGCGGTGCTGCGCTTTTTTTTGTGCTGTCACGGGGTCATCACGGGTTTATCCTAAAATTCGCTTGCAAATGTCACAGAAGTGTGGTATACTATATTATGTGTAAAAATAATCTGAAGAGGTATGAGCCAATGAAAATGAAACTTCGTGGAATTGCAGCCCTGCTGTGTGCTTTGCTGGTCATGGTGAATGTTACGCTGCCCGCAGCGGCGCTGAGCTTTGCGCCGACGACCTATGATGAGGACGGCCAGCTGAAAGAGGTAAGGCTGTATTCTGAGTGCATATATATGGTAAACCTTGACACGGGGGAAGCCATAGTTGACAGGAACAGCGACAAGGAGGTAGCACCTGCCTCGCTGACCAAGATAATGACTGCTGTAGTCATGCTGGACGAGCTGGGCGGTGACGAGGAAACGCTGAAAAACAAGAGGATGTCTGCGGGAACGGAGGCATTTGATGAGCTGTACGATACAGGGGCTTCCACCGCTGATATACAGCCTTTTGAAGAAGTGAGCGCCTACGACCTGCTGGCGGCGAACCTGATACCCTCTGCCTGTGAGGCTTCAAACATCATCGCCATAAACATAGGGGGCAACATACCCCGCTTTGTGGATATGATGAACGAAAAGGCCGCAGAGCTGGGGCTGAAACACACCCACTTTTCAAATGCCCACGGGCTTTTCACCCAGCAGCACTTTTCCTCTGCAAAGGATATAGCGAAGATATGCGAGTATGCCATAAGCAAGTATCCCGTTTTCAAGGACCTGGTGAACACCACCTACTTCACCATGGACCCCACCGAGTATCACCCCGAGGGCACCTACCTGATCACTACGGACTACATGATAAATGAGCATACCGACTACTACTACACCTACTGCAAGGGCATAAAGACAGGCACCACCGATGCCGCAGGCAGATGTTTTGCGAGCTATGCCACCTGTGACGGCACCACCTATCTTACAGTGACGCTGGGTGCGCCTCTGGATAAACAGCCTGAGGATATAAAGAAAGGCGAGGAGAACCCCGAGTCCATATATGCGGACGATGTGGTGTACTACAACTTCATAGACCATATCAACCTCTATGAATGGGCTTTCAACCAGCTGGTGCAGAAGGACTTCATCAACGAGTTCAGCGAGGTACGGGACGTGAAGGTAGAGTACGGCAAAAAGCTTGACTACGCAAACCTGAAACCCGCAGGGGGCTACAGCAGGATGTGGCCTTCAAATATATCTGTCGATGAGGTGGAAAAGGTCATAACCGTAAAGGAGCATATAGTCGCACCTGTGGAAAAGGGCGATGTTCTGGGACAGATGGAGCTTAGATACAACGGCGAGGTGCTGGCGGATATAGACCTTATCTCCACCACAAAGGTGGAACGTTCTCCTGTAAAGGAGAGGACGAGGGTCATAAAAAGCTACTTCAAATCGAAGCTTTTCAAGGTCACGGCGGGCATAGTCATCGGCGGTATAGCCCTTTACTGTATCATAGTTTTCCTCATGGCACAGCGGAAATATCTGCGCAGGCTGAACAGTGACAGGGAAGACCTCTGACAGGGTAAACCGGTAATTTATAGGAGATACAGGGTAAAAGAAAGGACATGAGAGCTATGTTGAAAAAATACTTCTGTATCGTTATGGCAGCCCTGACGGCTTTGCTGGCAGGCTGCACACAAAAGACCGAAACCAAGGATATCTCGGAGATAGGTGAGGGGCTGACCATATACTCCTTCAACGCAGGCAAGGCCGATGCCCACCTTATCTACAGCGATGACTGGGCTGTGCTGATAGACTGCGGCGAAAAGGGCTTCGGGAAGACCATAACTGCCTATATGCAGGAAAACGGCATTGAAAAGCTGGATTATCTCATCATCACCCATTTCGATAAGGACCATGTGGGCGGGGCGGCTAAGGTGCTGAAGGAATGGGAAGTCGGTGCGGTGCTGCAAAGCAACAGTCCCAAGGACAGCGATGAGTACGAGAACTACCTGAAAGCCCTTGAAAACAAGCAGATGACCGCCGAGACCGTCAGGGAGAGAATGAACTTTACCCTGGGTGAGGCGCAGTTCACCGTTGACCCGCCCAGACAGGAAGTGTACGAAAAAGACCCCAGCAATAATTCCTCCCTGATAACTGAGGTCACGCTGGGTGAGGTGAATATGCTCTTTGCAGGGGACGCTGAGGACGACAGGCTGGAAGAATATACTGCCTCGGTGGATAAGGTGTACAGCTACGTCAAGGTGCCATACCACGGCCACTGGCAGAAGAACCTGACCGCCTTCGCAGACAAGGTTAAGGCGAAGATAGCCGTCATCACCAGCTCCGACGCTGAGCCTGAGGACAATGAAACGGTGGTGCTTTTTGAAAAGCAGGGCGCCGAGGTCTTCCGTACACGGACGGGCGATGTCATAGTAAAGTGCGACGGGACGGATATAGCGGCGGCTTATGATAAGTGAGCCTGATGTCGCAAATGTAAAATTTGTGTGAACTCTATTTACAAATGTGATGATATCGTGTATAATAAATAAGTCGTATTGTGCGGTGAGCGCACAGGCATAAATATCCCTGCGGCAGAATACGGGTCACGCTTCGGTAAGAAGAATGTACCTGCCGTGTTCTTCCACAGCGGAAAAATTCAAGAAAGAGGTACAAAAATATGCTGAGAAAAGACGAAAAGACAGCCGTTATCGAGGCTAACAGAACTCATGACACCGACACAGGTTCCCCTGAGGTACAGATCGCTATCCTGACCAGAAGGATATCTGACCTGACCGAGCACCTGAAGGTACACAAGAAGGATAACCACTCCAGAAGAGGTATGTACAAGATGATCGGTAAGAGAAGAAATCTTCTCAACTACCTGAAGAAGAACGACATCGAGAGATACAGAGCAGTTATCGAGAAGCTGGGTATCCGTAAGTAAATTCTGTAAATTTGCCGGGGCAGAGGTGCGTCTTGCGCCACTGCCTTTCGGTGTTTTATTAAGTGTTCGTGTGACGGTCGTTTAGCATTGACCGGAGGGCGGGAAAACTCCTGTTCTGCGCTTATTGCTAAAAGCCCTCGCCGAGCATGACGAGGAGGAAATAAAAAATGTTTGAGAACGCAAGAACTTTTGAGACCACCTACGCAGGCAGACCTGTAGTAGTCGAAACAGGCAAGACCTGCGGGCTTTCCAACGGCTCCTGCTGGGTAAGATACGGCGAGACCGTTGTTATGGCGAACGTTACCGCTTCCAAGAAGCCCCGTGAGGGCGTGGATTTCTTCCCGCTTTCCGTTGACTTCGAGGAGAAGATGTACTCTGTGGGCAGGATACCCGGCTCTTTCACCAAGCGTGAGGGCAAGGCCAGCGACAAGGCTATACTGACTTCCAGATGTGTTGACAGACCTATCAGACCTCTGTTCCCCAAGGACATGAGAAACGATGTTACCGTTGTTATGACAGTTCTGTCCGTTGACCCCGATAATTCTCCCGAGATAACTGGCATGATCGCAGCGGCTATCGCTATATCCATTTCCGATATCCCCTGGAACGGCCCTGTGGCTTCCATAAACGTAGGCTACGTTGACGGTGAGCTGGTGCTGAACCCCACACTGGAGCAGAGAGCCAAGAACAAGCTGAACCTGACAGTTGCAGGCTCTGCCGAGAAGATAGTTATGATCGAGGCAGGCGCTGATGAGATACCCGATGATCTCATGCTCAAGGCTATAGAAACAGGCCACGAGGAGATCAAGAAGATGGTAGAGTTCATCAAGGGCATTCAGGCTGAGATAGGCAAGCCCAAGTTTGAATTTGAGTCCATGGAAGTTGACCACGACCTCTTCGATGAGATCGAGGCTATGGTAGGCGAGGACGTAAAGAAGGCTCTCGATACCGATGACAAGAATGTAAGAGATGCAAGAATGCAGCCTATATATGACGCTGTTCACGAGAAGTATGACGAGCAGTATCCCGACCAGGGCGCTATGCTGGAGGAAGTCCTCTATAAGCTGCAGAAGAAGATAGTAAGAAACTGGCTGTACGAAGGCAAGCGTGTTGACGGCAGAGGTATCGACGAGATAAGACCTCTGGCTGCCGAGGTAGGCGTTCTGCCCAGGGTACACGGCTCAGGTATATTCACCCGAGGCCAGACCCAGGTAATGACAGTCTGCACACTGGGCCCTGTATCCGATGCACAGAAGCTCGACGGTCTTGATGAGGAGACCAGCAAGAGATATATGCACCAGTACAACTTCCCCAGCTACTCTGTAGGCGAGACAAGACCTTCAAGAGGCCCCGGAAGACGTGAGATAGGCCACGGCGCACTGGCTGAGAGGGCACTGGTACCCGTGCTGCCCAGCGTTGATGAGTTCCCCTACGCTATCAGATGCGTATCTGAGGTGCTTTCTTCCAACGGTTCTACTTCCCAAGGCTCTATCTGCGGCTCTACACTGGCTCTTATGGACGCAGGCGTGCCTATCAAGGAACCTGTTGCAGGTATCTCCTGCGGCCTGATAACCAAGGAAGACGGCAGCTGGATGACTATGGTAGATATCCAGGGCCTGGAAGATTTCTACGGCGATATGGACTTCAAGGTAGGCGGCACCAAGAACGGTATCACCGCTATACAGGTGGATATCAAGGTAGACGGTCTGACTATGGATATCATAGCGAGCGCTTTCGAGAAGACCAGAAAAGCAAGAATGTACATTCTTGATGAGATAATGCTCAAGGCTATCCCCGAGGTAAGACCCGAGGTAAGCAAGTGGGCTCCCAAGATGCTTTCCACCAAGGTGCCTGTAGACAAGATAAGAGAAGTCATCGGTTCAGGCGGAAAGGTCATCCAGAAGATCAGCGCCGAGTGCGATGTCAAGATCGATATCAACGAAGACGGCAGCGTATTCGTTTCGGGTCTGGACAAGGAGAAGGCGCAGGCTGCTATCAATATCATCAATACTATCGCCAACGATCCCGAGATCGGTTCTATCTACAAGGGCAAGGTCGTTCGTATCATGAACTTCGGTGCGTTTGTTGAGATAGCTCCCGGTAAGGACGGTCTGGTACACATCTCCAAGCTGGATAAGCAGAGAGTTGAAAAGGTAGAGGACGTTGTTTCCATAGGCGACGAGATAGTTGTCAAGGTAATGGAGATAGACGACCAGGGCAGGATCAACCTGTCCCGTAAGGACGCTCTGGCTGATCTCGCCAAGAGAAATGCAAACAAGTAAATCATAGTTACATGAAGTAACTATTCAGCGGGGTATGCAGGACGTGTCTGTTATGGTAAAACAGGTGTGCCCTGCATAGCTGTATACGGCTGAACACACGGTCATTATGGGGAGAGAAAATGCTGTACCGAAGTTTTTTCGGGGCAGCGGAGGGTGTGTTCGGACGAGGGAAAATAATAAAGTCGGGGCTGCCCGCAGACAGGGTGTCTTCAAAAGAAAAAAAGAAGAACGGGCGGCAGTGGTAAAAATTATTTAAAGGAGTAACAGAATATGAATTGTCCAATGTGCGGTTCGCCCTTAGGCGACAGCGATCTGATGTGCAATGCCTGCGGCACAAAGCGCAGCGAAATGGGTCCTGCTTTCAACAATGCAGGCGGTGCAGCAAACAGCTACGGAAGCAGCGGAAATTACGGCAATACCAATAACTACGGAAATTACGGCAATACCAATAATTACGGTAATACCAATAACTACGGCAATTACGGCAATACAAACAACTACGGGAACAGCTTCGGGCGGCAGAACAGCTTCGGAGGAGGGGCAGGCACCCGTGAGGCACAGAGAGCCCACAGAGTAGCTTCTTCCCTCTCTACAAGGACCATGATCAGGCTCATAGCTTTGCTGGTGGTGATAGTTGTCGCTATCTTCGGCAAGATAAACAGCAGACCTGTTACCAAGGATTTCGGCGATTTTACAGCAACTGTACCAAGCTCCCTGAAAGAAGATAATGACGACCTGTTCAACGATAACGACGGTGTTGACAGCGGCTGTTATCGCTGCTCGGATTACTATTTCGCATATATCAAGTATGATATAAGCGAGGCGCTGGAGGGCTCAACAGGTGACAGCCTTGAAAAACTGTTTGTTTCCACCATGGACACAAGCCTCAGCACGGGCCTTGACAACTACCATAAGGACCTGCTTATGGATAATATGCTCAGGTTCAATTTCAGGGAAGACGGCGAGAAGTACCATGCGATCATCAAGGGTGAGGTACACGGCAAGGCAATGTATATGCTGGTCACATACTGCACCGACAAGAACGCAAACAGCAAGCGTACCAAAATGGCCAAAATGCTCGACACCATAAAGTTCAAGTAAGGGGGTGCTGATATGAATTGTCCTATATGCGGCACACCTCTTGGGGACGGTGATATGATGTGCAAAAACTGCGGCACAAAGCGCAGTGAGATGGGTGCAGCCTACAACAACCCCGCACCCTCGGGCAGCAGGTACGGCGGAAATTACGGCGGCTATGGCAGCAACGGCGGCTACGGCGGCAACGGTTACGGAAACAACGGCAGTTACGGCAATATGGGCATGGGACAGAGCGCCTCGCCTGTATACCACAAAAACTCAGGCATTGGCGGAAAGCTCATCGGTCTGATCGTGGTGATAGTCATGGTGCTGATAGGCGGCGTGATATATTATGTAAGGAACAATACCCCCGTTACCCAGAAGGTCGGCGACATCACAGTGATTTTCCCCCAGCCCCTGAAAAAGGGCACCGACAGAGTGTTTGCCCTGACAGATGCCGACGGCGGAGAGTTCTACCACAACAACAAGCTGGCTTTTGCCTATATGAAATTCGACCTGGAAGACCTTGGTATGTCAAGCTCGGATATCTCGGGCTTTGAAAGCGCTTTCATGACAGAGATGCACGAACAGTTCGAGCATGACCTGAAAGGCTACCAGCGAAAGGACCAGTTAGGCGAGCATCTTAGGTTCTATTTTACCAACGAGGGCACTAAGTTTTTCGCGGATATGAAGCTGGAGAACCATGACGAAAGCCTGTATATGTACATAACCTACTGCAGGGCTTCGGACGAGGGCAAGTATATAACAAAGATGAGAAAGATGTTCGACTCGATAAAATATAACTAGAGCATTTTTGCGTTAAACGAACAGACAGGAGGATAAGGATGATCTGCAAAACGTGTGGACAGGAACTGCAGGAGGGCGCAAAGGCCTGCGGCAACTGCGGTATGACCCTGGCGGAAATGGGGATCTTTGAGAAAAAAGAGATACCCGGCAATATCAGCGATTTTGAAAAGCGGGCACAGCGCTTCGGCGGTGTAACGGTCAAGGAGAAAAAGGCCAGTGCTTTCTCGAATGTTGACCCGAAGATAGTCAGCATAGTGCTGCCGCTGATATTTATACTGATATTTATTGTAGGCTATGTCATCGTGTCCAGCAAGAAGATAACCGCTGATATGGTGGATTATTCCGTGGTACTGCCTGCAACTCTGAAAAAGGTCGATGATAGATCTTTTGAAGTAATGGATTCGTTCAGCTGTGAGTCTTATGCCAACAATACTATGGAGTTCACCTGTGTCAAGTACGATGCGAGCGAACTGCTGCCCGATCTACAGCTTATGCCCACAGATGACGATATCGAAGCTATGAATCGTTATTATTCAGCCCAGAACGAACTGCTGACACTTGATGACAGCTTCACCGATGAACTTGATGAGACCTTTGCGGAGGATCTGAAAAAGTACAAGTGCATAAAACATGAAGGCAACCAGCTGGAATTTACTTACAGCGACGGCGCAATGGCAGATAACTATGTTTGGGTGCGTGTGATAGTCAAGGACGAGACCATATACCAGTTCAGCCTGCTTTGCTCGGAGGATTACAAGGATAAGTACAGAAGTAAATTTGACGAGATATACAGATCCATACAATTTAAGTGATGACACCCCCGATACCCGAAAAATGCGGGTGTCGGGGGAACATTTTTGACCCCGCCGCATATGATACAGCGGGGGTGATACTGTGGCGGCAGCAGTGATAGTCATGGTGCTGGTGCTTTTGTCTACGGCGGCGGCGCTGGGGGCAGGGGCAGTTCTGCGGAAGAAGCCTTGCTGCGGCGGGGCAGTTGCTGTGGAGGATAAGGGCAGCGAGGAATTTAAAGAGAATGTCATCTCGCTTATGCGGGAGGAAGAAGCGGGCGGCGGCAGAAAAGTCGTCATAATAGGCGGAGATAAGGGCTTTTCTGCCCAGGCGCTGTGGCTTGAAAAAAGCTTTGATGGAATAAGACTTGTGAAGAAAGAAATGCCTGCGGGGCAGATATTTGCAGGGGAGGACGAAGATGAACCAACTGGAACGGATAGAGGGCGAAGTTGACAGAGTAAAATTCAAGAACGACGACGGAAGCTTCTGCGTGATATATGTAAAGACCGAGGAAGACCTGGTATGCGCAGTGGGGGCGCTGGGCAACGTTGAAGAGGGCGAGATGGTCATACTGACAGGGGAGTACCAGCAGAATGACATCTACGGCAAGCAGCTGCGGGTTAAGATGTTCGAGCGGAGCCTGCCCACTACCGAGGCCGCCATACTGCGCTATCTTTCCAGCGGCGCACTGGAATCGGTGAAGCCCCTCATAGCCAAGCGGCTGGTGACTGAGTTCGGGGATAAGACCCTGGAAGTCATCGAGAATGAGCCCAACAAGCTCCTGGAAATAAAAGGCATGGATCAGAAAAGAGTTGACGCTATCAGGGAGGATTTCAAGAAGACCTTTGCGGCCAGAACGCTCATGGTCTACATGAGCAAGAACGAGGTGCCGACCAAGTATACTGTCCGCGCCTGGAAAAAACTGGGCGACTATGCGGAGGAAGAGATCAAAAAGGATCCCTACATCATGTGCAGCGACGGAATTGATCTGCCCTTTAAAAAGGCCGATGAGATAGCGGAAAACGAGGATATCCCCCGTGACAGCGAGCAGCGCGTGCGGGCCGGCATAAGGTTCGCACTTCGGCAGGTAGCCCGAGAATACGGCCACACCTGTATCGCCATGGAGGCGCTTAAGCAGGACGTTCTGCAGCTGCTGGAGATAGAGGGCGAGCTGTTCGACAAGGTGAAAATGGTTTCCCTGAGAGAGCAGGATATTTACGAAATTAAGATAAATGACGAAAGTTTCGTAATGCTGAATACCTACTACAAGGCGGAGGAATATATTTCCAGAAGGCTTGAGGTCATGAAGTCCATAGCCTATGACAACAAGATCGACTACTCTTCTATCATCGACCTTGAGCAGCAGCAGACAGGTATCGAGTATGCCGAGTTGCAGCGAAAAGCCATAAATCTCGCCCTTTCAGAGGGCTTTCTCGTGCTGACAGGCGGCCCCGGTACAGGCAAGACCACTACCCTGAATGCCATAATTTCCCTGTACGAACAGCAGGGTCTGGACGTGATGATAGCCGCCCCCACAGGCCGTGCGGCCAAGAGGATCTCCGACCTGACAGGCTGCGAAGCGAAAACGATTCACCGAATGCTGGAGGTAATGCCCTCAGACGGTGACGAAATGGTTTTCGTACATGACGAAGATGACCTGCTGGAATGCGACGTCATGGTGGTCGATGAGATGTCCATGGTGGACAGCGTGCTGTTTGAGGCGCTGCTGCGGGCGCTCAGCGTGACCTGCAAGCTAGTCCTGGTAGGGGATAGCGACCAGCTGCCCCCTGTAGGCCCGGGGAACGTCCTGCAGGACATAATCGACAGCGGGGTGATGTCGGTAGTCCGCCTGACAGAGGTGTTCAGGCAGGCGCAGCAGTCTGATATCGTCATGAATGCCCACAGGATAGTGGCGGGGAAAATGATAGATATCAAAAAGCGCGATAACGATTTCGTTTATATGTTCCGCCAGACACCCGAGGATATCTACGACACCCTGGTGGAGCTGTGCAGCGAACGTCTGCCAAACAAGTACGGTTTTTCACCCATAAAGGACATTCAGGTGCTTTCGCCCACCAAGCAAGGGCGCATAGGTACGCCCGAATTGAACAAACTTTTGCAGAGCAGCCTGAACAAAGCGAAAGCGAATAAGAAAGAGCTGAAAACGGTCTACAACATCTACCGCGAGGGCGACAAGGTAATGCAGACACGAAACAATTACGAAATTAGCTGGACTAAGACCGAGCCGAACGGCAAGGAAGAACTGGGAAAGGGCGTATTTAATGGGGATATCGGCATCGTGAGGTCGGTGAACACCACTCTGAAAACGGTTTCGATAGATTTTGAGGGACGCATAGCCGAGTACCACGGCGAAATGCTCGATGACCTGGAACTGGCCTATGCCGTTACCGTACATAAAAGCCAGGGCTCAGAGTATGATGCTGTTATACTCACACTATATGAGGGTATGGACAACCTCTACTACCGCAACTTGTTGTATACGGCGGTGACAAGGGCGAAAAAGCTGCTGGTAATACTTGGTACAGCGAAGCGGGTGGCTTTCATGATAATGAACAACGGGAAGAACCGCCGCTTCACCGCGCTGGGCACAATGCTCAGGCAAAGCGCTTACCAGAGCGAACTGGAAAGCGCCGAAAACGACGAATAACAGTGTAAAACGTTTTCGATGAAAAAAGCAAGGGATAGTGCGTAAATACGAGGAGGGAAAGCTATGCCATTTAACATTATACGGGCTGACATCACAAAAGTTTCGGCCGACGCGATAATCAATGCGGCCAACGAGTCACTGCTGGGCGGCGGGGGTGTTGACGGCGCCATACATCGGGCGGCAGGCCCCGGACTCCTGGAAGAGTGCAGGACTCTCGGCGGCTGTAGAACGGGCGAAGCCAAGGCGACAAAGGGTTATAATTTGGATAGTAAATTTGTGATACACACCGTCGGCCCCATATGGCGGGGCGGCCGTAACGGCGAAGAATCGCTGCTTCGCAGCTGTTACCGCAACTCGTTTGAACTGGCAGTAAAGCTTGGCTGTGAGAGCGTAGCTTTCCCGCTGATCTCGGCAGGGGTCTATGGCTATCCTCTAAGGGAGGCTATCAGCATAGCCACCGATGAAGCGAAAAAGTTTCTGAACGAAAACGATATCGAAATAACTATGGTGGTCTTCGACAGGAGCAGCTTTGACATAAGCGCTGAGCGTTTCACGGATATCCGCAGATACATCGACGACGCCTACGCAGAGGAGCAAAAGCGTGCAGACGGCCGAAGAACGGCCTTTTCCAACAGGGCGGCAGCTGCTGCGCCTTCTGCCTTGCGCCGTGAAAACAAGCTTTTTGCAGGAAGACTGAAAGCTTCCGAAAGTGTTTGTATGTCTGAAAACGTTTGCGATGATCTGTCCGCAGCCGATATGTTTGCTGAGCGTGACGAGTCATTCTCACAGGCGCTGCTGCGTATGATAGATGAGCGCGGCATGACCGACGCCCAGACCTACAAGCTTGCCAACATCGACCGCAAGCTTTTCTCGAAAATACGCGGTGATACGCACTATAAGCCCAAAAAGCAGACGGCTGTGGCCTTTGCTGTGGCGCTGAAACTTGACCTGCCTGAAACGGAAAAATTCCTGGCCAAAGCAGGTTATGCACTGTCCAATTCTTTGGACTTTGACCTTATAATCAAGTATCATATCGCCCACGGCATTTACGATATTTTCGTAATTAACGAGGCTTTGTTCAGATTTGACCAGACTTTGCTGGGACAAAACTAAAAATATTCCCCTTTGCTATTTCTTCTGCAAAGGGGAACTGTTCGTTTAATTGGACTTGTTTTTATCCGTAAAATACACCGTATAGACCTCGTCTTTGATCTCGTAAAGCGGCTTGAATTCGATGTTTACGGGCTGTCGGCGGGTAACATAATTGCTCTGCTTCCAGACATATGTGCTGTACTCGTGGGTAGTTCTGTGCTGAAGGAAGCTTTCGGGTTCGGCCATATCTCCCACCAGACCGATATCGTTTTCGGTAAGTCCTGCCAGCACGATAGGACCCTCCAGCAGCGCGGTCATTTCGGGCATATCAGCAAGATTTTCCGTATAAAGTCTTGGCTGCAGCAATAATTGAATGGTACTGTTTTCCCAGAGTCTGGAAATTATTATATAATTATCCGCAATTTTTGGCGCGATGTTTTCTCCGTCTATGGCAAGTACGGGTCCGTCCTTTATCCACTTGGGCACACGAAGTTTCAGGGCGAATTCAGTTGGCTCATCGCAGCTGATTTCTATTTTTATCGACCAGCGTGTCTTCTCGCCGCCCTCGTTCTCATCGAAGAATACCTGATTATTCAGGTTTTTCAGCTCTGTTGCCTGCCTTAGCCTGACTTTCTTTCCGCCTATCTCAACTTCCGCCTCGGAGGGTATGTACTGCGCCAGGGTCACGCTGTTTTCGTCGGTGTACCATATGAGCCGCGGGTAGAGGGTCTGTGCCTGCACCATTGTGCCGTGACAGCACCAGAAATCATGCCGCTTTGACCCCCATTTCTTGCGGGAACCTGACTTCAATGGCAGGTAATAAGCGGGCATACCGCTGTGCATATTTTGCTGCGCCAGGAAGCCGTTGTACAGCGCCCTTTCGATGTAGTCTGCGTACTTTGTATCGCCTGTTCTTCTGTACAGAAAATCGGCCAGACGCACCATATTGTAAACTGTGCAGAACTCCTGATCCACGTCACTGAGATAGCTGCCCTGACGGTGGGGCGGAACCCAGAATTCCCCTGAATTTGCCCCTGTTGTGGCATACATACCCCGCTTGTCCACTGCCCATTCCCAGAAGCGTTCGCTGATGACCTTCCACCTGTCATCACCGTATAATTCGTACATAGCCGCCGCCCCGTGGGAAAGGGGGATACTTGCGTTGGCATGGTCGTCCGTCAGCGGGTCCTTGTCCTGCTCCAACTGGTGATATAAACCGTTTTCGGTGTAAGCGTCCATCAGTTCCTTGTACTTGGGGTCGCCCGTCAGCCCGAAAAGTATGCACCATTCCTCCAGCATACCGCCCTGTTCGCCCTTAAATACTGCGAAAGGCGTGGTTTTTTTGATCGACCTCGTCCACTCCAGGTACCAGTCGGCCAGGTTGTCGGCGATAGTCAGCGCCTTCTCTATACCCGCGTAACGGTAAGCGTCCACCAGCCCCATGAGGGTCTTGTGCATGGTGTACTGGGGCGACCAGATATAGTCCTCGCCCGCCATAAAGGTGAAGTATTTCTCGGGTATCGAACCTACCCATTTTCCGCCGTTTCGCTGCTGGCAGCGTTCCAATTCGTCCACTATATCGGACAGCTTTGCTCTTATCTCCACGTCCCCGTCACTGGCGGAAAGCATTGCCGCCGCTGACATCCAGTGTCCAAGAAAATGCCCTCGTAACTGGCAGGCAGGCGACTCCCACCCCCAGTGCAGCCCGGCTTTCTCAGGTTCGCTGATGACCTGCAGCCCCGGCATGATCAGCCCCGCTTCAAGGTAAAAATTCTGTAGTAAACTCAGACTTTTCAGCTCCATAAGGTAGCTTCTGTTGACGTTCATCCTGTCGCGGAAAATTCCGCCCGTAACTCTGCATGAGCCTGTTTTCGGTGCTTTCAGCATATCATATTACCTCCGTTCCATTGCACTTCTGCTGTTGATATGATACCATATCCCGACCCTTTTGTGGGTGGACATATCCGATATCACGAAGGCATTTTCCGCTTTATTGCAAAAAAATATCCCGCAGACGAACTTGCCTGCGGGAAAAAGCTGGTAGTCGGACTCGAACCGACGGCCTGCTCATTACGAATGAGCTGCTCTACCAACTGAGCCATACCAGCGTCACTGAACTGACAGCGTTAACATTATACTATATTTTTCAGCTTTTGTCAAGGGGCGCCGCTGAAATTCTCCCGAAGAAATGGTGGGCGCTGATGTGAAAAGTTTGTGTAAGTACTTGCAAAATGCTTTTGTATATGGTATAATATTCTGTGATAAATTGTAACGTTGATCTAGGGAGGCGTTAGTATGATCAAAATCAAGAACCATCTGGGAACAATAGGTATTTCCACAGGCTATCTCAGACAGCTCATCTCCGCCACGGCTGAAAGCTGTTTCGGTGTCGCTGGTCTGAACGCATACGGCGCTAAGCAGGGCGTTTATGCCATGCTGAAAAGGGAGAATACCACCAAGGGCGTTATCATCGAGCAGGACGGCGATGAGCTGGTGGTCGATCTTCATATCACCGTGACATACGGCGTCAATGTGGGCGCTATCGTTGACAGCATTATCCATAAGGTAAATTATGTGCTGACTAACGAGGCAGGCGTTACTGTCAAGTCTGTAAACGTTTATGTTGATGAGATGACTGACTGACGGCGCTGTTTTCTTATGCGATCTTTCAGATCATAGAATTAGGAGGTAACCGTAGTGATAAACGGAAATATGCTGCGCCGTGCTTTCATCAGCGGTGCGCACAGTATCACCAATAAGAAGAAATCTGTGGACGAGCTCAATGTCTTCCCCGTACCTGACGGAGATACAGGCTCAAATATGTCCATGACCATAAATAACTCGGTGGCAGAACTGGAAAATCTTGAAGAGAATGTGCCCTGCAGCACTGTTGCAAGCACTGCAGCTTCCTGCCTGCTGAGGGGTGCCAGGGGCAACTCGGGCGTTATCCTCTCGCTGATATTCAGGGGCTTCTCCAAGGGGCTGGCAGGCAAGGCTGAAATGTCTGCTGAGGATCTGGTCAATTCGCTGGAGCTTGGTGTCCAGGGGGCATACAAGTCCGTAATGAAGCCTACTGAGGGCACGATACTTACCGTAGCCCGTGAGGCTGCCGAAAAGGCAAGAGAATCCCTGAGGTCCACCAATGATGTAAGGGCGATAATGTCCGATATATGCAGGCAGGCCAGAGAAACTCTGGACAAGACCCCCACGCTGCTCCCCGCACTGGCTAAGGCAGGTGTCGTTGACGCAGGCGGCATGGGTCTGGTAATAATTTTTGAGGCTATGCGCGATGTCTTCGACGGCGGCGAGATAGTCGAGCAGGAGGCTCAGGCTAACGCACCTGTCACCACTGAGGCTGTAGGCGCTGTTACGGTAGATACTTTCTCGTCAGTGGTAGGCCAGTATGATACTGTTATACACTTCACCTACTGCACCGAGATGCTCATAACCAAAAAGCCCGACTGCGATGACCCCATAAAGCTCAGGGCTTACCTTGAAACTATCGGCGACTGCGTTGTGGTAGTTGACGATGACGAGATAATCAAGGTACACGTCCATACCAACAACCCCGGCAAGGCTATCGAAAAAGGCCTTGAATTCGGTTATATAAACTTCCCCAAGGTGGAGAATATGAAGCTTCAGCACGAGAAGGAGCAGAAGAAGGCGAAGTCCGCTTTCGTTCCCGCTGAGCAGGTAAATGACTTCGGCTTTGTGGCAGTGGCAGCAGGCAGCGGTATAGAATCGCTGTTCAAGGACGTTGGCGTTGACTGCGTTGTAAAGGGCGGCCAGACCATGAACCCCTCTACTCAGGATATCCTTGAGGCCATAATGTCCTGCCCCGCCAAGACAGTTTTCGTTCTGCCCAATAACAAGAACATCATCATGGCCGCTGAACAGGCCGTTAAACTGGCTGACAGACGTGTGTGCGTCCTCCAGACCAGAACTATCCCCCAGGGTATGTCAGCTATGCTGGCCTTTGACCCCGAGGCTGATTTCAATACCAACCGTATTGAAATGACTGCGGCTATCGAGAGAGTATCCACAGGCCAGATAACCTTTGCTGCCCGTGACTCCGACTACGAGGGCAAGGATATCAAACAGGGCGAGATACTTGCCATGGATAACGGCAAGCTCTCTTTCGTGGAGAAAGACCTGGCTAAGGCTGCTTTCAAGCTGACCAAAAAGCTGGTCAAGGGCGACAGCTCATATATCACTATCATCTACGGCGCCGATGTCACCGATGATGACGCAGAAGCCCTCCATAAGCAGATAAGCGCTAAGTTCTCAAACCTCGATGTTAACCTGATAAACGGCGGACAGCCCGTTTATTACTACATCATCTCAGTTGAATAAAAAATCAAGAGCCGTGTCCCGCACACGGCTCTTGTTGCGTAATAATACCCTGCGGAGGCAGGGGTGTTTTATGCCTGTTCGTCCAGGGTGAGGTCGTAGGCGGGGATAAATTCTTCCATGAAGACTTCGACCTCGGGGATAGCGAGTTTATGTATAGCTTCGACGGTAGCCTTTTCGGCGGAGGCGAAATCTGCATTGCCCATTTTGCGTTCCTCAATGCACTTTATCAGGGCGGACAGCTTGTCGGCGCCCTTTACCAGCCGCCACAGCTCGGCTTCCTCCTCGGTGGGGCTGAGGAGGGGTTCATAGTATTTTTTCAGGTCATCGGGCAGGTAGGCGATAAGGGTGTTTTTGGCCTTTTCCTCCACCTCGTCATAGGCACCCTTTATCTCCTTGCTGTAGTATTTTATAGGTGTGGGGAGGTCTCCTGTGATTATCTCGGTGGTGTCGTGGAACATGGCCAGCAGGGCGCAGCGCTCGGGGTCAACGCTGCCGCCGAACCTCTCGTTGCGCAGCAGCGCCAGCGCATGGGCGATAAAAGCTACCTCCAGCGAATGCTCGCTGATGTTCTCCTTTATGGTGTTGCGCATGAGCGCCCAGCGGTTGATGTATTTCATTCGTGATATGACTGCAAAAAATCTGTCCATAATTATGTACTCCTTCCGTGGGATATTACCTTGCCCTGTACTCCGAGGGCGTCATGCCCGTGGACTTCCTGAATGCCCGGGCGAAGTATTTTTCATCTGCGAACCCGCAGGAATAGGCCGTTTCCTTAATGCTCACCGTTTCGTTGGAAAGCAGGCTCTTCGCCAGCTCTATGCGGCATTCGTTCAGGAAGACCGAAAGGGTAGCCCCCGTTTCCCTGCGAAATCTGGCAGAGAGATAGTCCGCTGAATAGTGAAAGCGCTTTGCTATCGCCGCCACTGTCAGCCTGCGGTGGCAGTTCTGCCGCACCCAGAGAGATACCTGCTGTACCAGCTCGCTTGTCCTGGGGCTGACGCTGTCTGCCTGGGCGGTAAGCTCCAGCAGTAAAAGCCGCAGGGCGCACACCGCCATATCCTCCGCATTTTTGCACCCCCGCTGAGAGCTTTGCAGCACCAGCTCAAAAAGCCGCCGCAGCCGTGAAGGGCTGTCTGCCGTGTATTTCTCGGGGATATGGAATGTCCACTCCTCTGTCGGTGCGGTATCCCAGAGGTCATCTGTACAAAAATGTACCCACAAATACGAGAGCCGCCCCTTGCTCGCCCTGGTGCCGTAATGCTCCATTCCCGCGGCCATCAGGAAGGTCTCTCCCGCACCTACATCAAAGTCCCTGCCGCCCTGGGTGATGTGCAGGGTGCCCTCCAGCACCAGTATCAGCACATGGCAGTCCGGCACCCGCCGCATATGTATGAAGCCGTTTTCGGCCAGGAGATTTCCGCATACCAGAAAGCGCAGGCTGTCGGCCTTATCAGTATAAAAGTCCAGAAAAACACCCCCTCATGCAAAGCAATGGTATACGCAGATATTATACCACACCCCCGCAGTGCTGTCAACATTAAAAACAGGCGGCTAAACCTTGCAGAAAATTTGTGTATAATAAAAGTTGCATTAAACGCTGAGATGTGTTATAATATATAATGTATTTCTGTGGGGCGCAGGCTGCGTCCCGGATCGAAATTGAGGGATCATAATAATGCAAGAGAAAAAGATCGGTTCAAGCTACGGCAAGCTGATGATGAATACCATTATCTTCGCCATAGGCTCTTTCAGCTCGAAGATACTGGTGCTGCTGCTTGTGCCAATATATACCAAGTATCTTACAGATGCCGAGCAGGGCAAGACCGATAACCTGACCATGATCGCCAACTGGATAATACCCCTTGCCACCCTTACTATCAGTGAGGCTATTATCCGTTTCGGCCTGGACAAGGCTTACGATAAGAAGAAGGTCTTCACCCTGGGCAACATCGCCTGCGGCTTTGGTATGCTGTGCTTCGGGGCAGTGCTGGGGCTGGTGCGGCTCATAGGTGTGGCGGATAAGTGGATAAGCGGCTACACCATACTGCTGTTTTTCTATGTGCTTATGTCAGGTGTGAAGACCCTGTACACCACCTTTGTGCGTGCCATGGAAAAGGTCAAGCTTTTCGCCTTTGCGGGCATGGTGGCGTCATTTTTCACCCTGTTTTTCATGGTCATGTTCTACCTGGTGCTGCCGAAGGATTTCCTGGGGGCAAACACGGGCATAGAGAAATATCTGCTGTGTACCATTCTGGCGGATACCATAACTGCGGTGTTCGTCACCTTTGCGGCAAAGCTGTGGAGGTATATAGATATCAGGAATATCGACCGTGAGCTGCTAAGCACTATGCTGCAGTATTCCACCCCGCTGATACCCGCCCAGCTGCTCTGGCTGATAACCAACGGCTCTGACAGCTTCATGACTACCCATTATCTGGGTCTTGGCAGGAACGGCGTGCTGGCAGCGGCTTACAAGATACCAAACCTCGTGGCCACTGTTTATATGATGTTCGGCCAGGCCTGGAATATGTCGGCCATAACCGAGAATGACTCTGAGGACAGAGACCGCTTTTACGAGAAGGTCTTCGACTTTAACCAGAGTTTGCTCTATATACTGGCGGCAGGGTGCCTGCTGGTGGTGCAGCCTATAACCCGTATCTGGATAGGCGCTTCGGTGCGTGAATGCGTGAATTATTCACCGCTGCTCATCTACTCCACCATATTCTCCTGCCTGACCACTTTCATGGGCAGCATATACCTGGCCTCCAAAAAGACCAAGCGCTCGCTGTTCACAAGCCTTATCTCAGGCCTTATCAACGTGGGGCTGAACATTGTGCTGATACCCACCATAGGTCTTTACGGCCCGCCCCTTTCCACGGTGGCGGCTTATATGACCGTATTCATCATACGGGCGGTGGACTCCCGCAAGATAGTGCCTTTCAAGATAGACCTGCGCAAGATGATAGTCAGCAATGTGCTGCTCATCATCATGACCTGCCTGCTGCTCATTGAGACAGACCTGTGGCACAATAAGCTGATGTACCTGCTGGTGCTGGCGCTGTTCTGCGCAGTGTTCGTTATCAATATGGAGTCTATAAGCGCCCTGTTCTTCCGCTTTATGCCCAAGCGCATAGCCGAGAAGCTTACAGGCCTGGGCACCAGGAAGCTTTCCCTGGCCGCCGCGGCAGTGGTGGCCTTTGCAGGACTTAACGTACTGTTCAAGGCTATCCCCCTGATGATAGTGCTGGCCGCAGGCTACGGCCTCGGCATACGCATAGATGCCCCTAAGATACTCATTTCCTGCGGTGTGCTTTGCTCACTGCTCATGGGTGCGATGATACACCCCATTCTCGGGACGGGTATGCTGTTCGTCATCTGGGCGGCGCCTATAGTCAGATACCGCAAAAAACGCTATATCGTCGGGGCTGTGATCTCGCTGGATATTTTCCTGGGCACACTGGTAATGCCTGAACTGGGCTGGTTCCTCTTCTGTCTGGAGCTGATAACCATGCTCATCATCGACCGCAGGAATTTTGCGGATTTCGTGCAGGACTATATCGAGTACGGCACGCTGGGTCCCATAGATAAGGTGACAGAGAAGATACCCCACCGTAACAGGACAGCCGATGAGGCTGAAAATGAAGAAGCTGATAAGACCGAGGGCGAAAATGCCTGAGGTCAAATATACATCAAGGAGAGATATAAAATGGCAGAACTGAAATTTGAGATCGTTGAGCACATAGGTGTGCTTTCCGAGAACGCAAAGGGCTGGACCAAGGAACTTAACAAGGTAAGCTGGGGCGAGCACGCCGCAAAGTACGACATCAGAGACTGGTCCCCCGACCACACCAGAATGGCTAAGGGCGTTACCCTTACCGATGAGGAGCTGGAAGCCCTCAAGGCTATCCTGAACGGCGAAGTCGAGGACGACATCGACGAATCCCAGATGCTGTAACATAAAAAAGCCCGTTCAGGCTGTGTGCCGTTTGTGATACACAGCAGGCTCGGATAATAACAGGAAACCCCGCACTGTCAGGCAATGCGGGGTCTTTTTATGCTCTAGTTTTCTGCTTCGGCGGAGTTCATGTACTTATTCTCAAAGTCACTCAATGGCATGGCTTTGTCAAAGAGCCAGCCCTGGGCTTTGGTGTAGCCGCTCTGGCAGAGGATAGCAGCCTGGGCATCGGTCTCAACGCCCTCAAAGATGATATCCTTCTTGGCGGTGTCGATGAGACTGCACATATTGGCCACGAAATCCCTGTCGCTCTTGTTGCGCTCGATGTTGTCGATGAAGGACTTGTCTATCTTGACGATATCTACAGGTGCATTCATAAGCACGCTAAGGGTCGAATAGCCTATGCCGAAGTCATCTATGCTGACCTTGAAGCCCTCATTGCGCAGCCTGTCCATTACCGAGAACAGCACCTGGGTGTCCCCCGAAAAACAGGACTCGGTTATCTCCAGCTCAACGAAAGCCTTGTCCACATCGTAGCTGTTGGCCGTGTTGATGATGTTCTCAACGAACTTTGGCTGGGTGATATGGTGCTGGCTGAAATTTACAGAAACAGGCAGCAGCCTGTGGCCGCACTTCTTCCACTTTTCCAGCGTCCGCAAAACCTCTTCATAAATGAAGAAATCCAGCTCGTCTATGTAGCCCACCTTTTCCAGCACAGGTATGAACTCAAAGGGCATTTTGTAGGTGCCGTTGGGGTTGCGCCACCTCGCCAGTGCCTCCGCCCCGATGATGACCCTTTTCTCCAGGTGGAACTTGGGCTGCAGGAACATCTCTATCTGCCTGTTGTTCAGCGCCGCGTGCAGCTCGTTGCAGATAGACTGCTCATAAAGCTTCTGCATACGCATACGCTGAGAATATATACCGCAGAGAATACTGCTCGAATGCTTTACGCTGCGCCTTGCAAGGTTGGCATTGTCGATAGCCGTGTTCAGCTCCACCTCGCCCTCGGGCAGCACAAACATACCGCAGGCCACACGGATATCGCCTGAGGGGAACTTCTTCTTCTGCAGGGCAGTAAATCCCAGGTTCTGCTGTTCAATGCTCTTTATAAGCTCCGCCCTGGACTTCGCCCTGCAAAGGCAGATGAAAAAGTCCGAATAAATGCGGCAGCCCATAACATAGGTATCACTGCTCTTAAGACATTCGGTGTAGTCCCTCAGCATGGTGTTGCCTGTTTCGTAGCCGAAATTCTCATTGACATAGGAAAAATCGTTTATATCCGAATATACCAGCGCATACACATAGCCCTCCTCGCGGTGGGTAAGGTGTATAGAGGCTTGCTGGGTAAAGCCCTTGCGGTTGTACAGCCCCGTCAGCTGGTCTGACTGCAGCAGGAACTTTATGTACTCCGAGTCGCTGTCTGCCTTGCTGGTCAGTGTTTTCAGCTTTTGTATATTTGCCAGCCTGCCGAAGACCTCGGTTATCTCGCCCTTGTCGTTGGCGAAGCTGATGTAAGCGTCGCTGTACCAGCAGTAGTCGTCATCATAGGCCTTTGTGCGGAACTCCATAGTACCCCTGCTGGGCTTTTCCAGAGCCTTCTCCCATTCGCTGTAATAGTTGTCCACATCATCGGGGTGCAGAAATTCCTCCGCCGCCCTGCTTTTCAGGAAATTCTCCAGACAGTTGTCGTAGTCCAGCCTGAAGCGGGTTATGCTCACCGTCAGCCGCAAAACATCATTCTTCACATCGTAGTCGTAATAAACGTCATCGGTGTTCTCTGATATCATGCGCAGCTTTTCCCGCTGCTCGGTTATCTCGCGCACCAGCTTTTTCTGGGCGCCGTCAAGCCTGTCGTGGCAGCGGCAGTCGCTGAAAAAGATATCAACACTGCGCTTGTCACTGACAAGCCCCGTGCAGTGTACGAAAAGCGGTCTGCCGTCACGGGCATTCATGGGCTGCCTTATGCAGAAGACCTTGTGCTCGGCCGCCGAGTCGCTCAGCGCTTCCTCGGTATTCTCGCGGTAGGCCTTGTCAAAAAGTGAGTATATGGTGATCCCGTTCTCTTTGAGATAGTCAAGACTATATCCCGTAAAATCAAAGAAATCCCTGTCGCAATAGGTTATCAGACCGCCCTTTGTCAGGTCAGCCCTGCACACACCTGCTTTCAATCTGTAAGTATCGTCCATACCCTCACCCCCGCTGCTGCAAGGCACAAATTTGTTTTTCTCAAATCATTATAACATATTATTATAATATTTTCAAGAGGGGTGATAAAATTTATTTGTTTTAGACAATTCTAACTGTAGAATTTTTACAGTTTGCCAAAGGTAAACTTTCCGCTTTCAAGAATGAGATAGCTGTGGTCAGAACCCTCCTTGGGTATGGATACCGAGCCGGGGTTGACATAGGTGTAGTCTCCCATGTCCTTTATCACAGGCACATGGGTGTGTCCGTGGAGGAGTATATCCCCCTTGCTGAGAGGCGGCAGGTTATCGTTATTGAAAACATGGCCGTGGGTGGCAAATATTGTCAGGCCGTCAGCGTATATCAGGGCATATTCTGCCAGTATAGGGAAATTCAGCACCATCTGGTCAACCTCAGTATCGCAGTTGCCCCTCACGCAGAGTATCCTGTCTTTCAGGGGCGCCAGCAGGGATATGACCTTTTTTGGCGCATACTCATCGGGTAGGTCGTTCCTCGGCCCGTGGTAGAGTATATCCCCCAGCAGCACCAGCTTTTCGGCACCGCTTTCCTCGAAGGCCTTTATCATTTTCTCGCACCAAAAAGCCGAGCCGTGAATGTCAGAAGCTATAAATAATTTCATAATATATCCTTTCTATGGCGCACCGCGCCTACGGGTCTGCCTGCCCGCATTTAACTTATTTTATATTACTGTGAAGCACCTCAGTTACCAGGTACAGCGAGCCGCATATAAGGGTGAGCCCCTCGGGGTTCTCCGTCTGCAGCCTTGCAGTTTCCTCAGCCAAGGTCTTTTCAGCGGGAACAGCCTTTCCCCCCAGGGAATTTATCAGCGCCGCCAGCTCCTCCTTGTTTTCCGCCCTGTCCGAGAAGCCGTCCACCGTAACAAAGCTGTCCACATGGGGTATAAGCACCCTCAGGGCTTCATGGAGGTTCTTGTCTTTGCACATACCTATCACAGCATGGCAGGGACGCTGCCCCTCGATGACCCTTGCCAGCGCCCGCACACCGTCGGGGTTGTGGCCGCCGTCCAGTATGGTAAGGGGCTTTTCGCAGAGAACTTCTGTCCGCCCGTGCAGCACAGCGTCCTCTATACCCTTTGAGATATCCTCATCGGTCAGGTCAAAATGCTCCCGTAGAACATAGCAGCCCTCTATGACAGAAAGGGCATTCATCACCTGATGTACCCCCGCCATGGAGGTGCAGAAATGTCCGCCCCTGTAGGTGAAGAAAGTCTTGTTCAGGCGGACTTCCTCTATCTCCGCCAGCCTGTCATCGGGTATCACCAGCTGCGAGCCTGTTTCACGGGTCTTTTGCAGAACTATCTCCCTCACCGACCTGCGGTTGCCCGCACTCAGCACACAGGGCACGCCCTCCTTGATTATGCCCGCTTTCTGCCTGGCTATCTTCTCAATGGTGTCCCCCAGGATAGCAGTGTGGTCAAGGTCAACTTTGGTTATCACCGTCAGCAGGGGAGTGGTGATGACATTAGTGCAGTCCAGCAGCCCTCCTAGCCCAGTTTCCAGCACCACGATGTCGCAGCCCTGTTCCTCAAAGTACAGAAAAGCGATAGCCTGGGTTATCTCAAACTGCGAAAATCCCAGTTCCTCAGGCAGAGAATTCACCGCCCTGCGCACCTTTTCCGCCAGACGTCCCAGGTCTTCTGCGGGGATATTCTTGTCGTTCACCTGTATGCGGTCGGCGTACTCCATTATAAAAGGCGAGGTAAAAAGCCCGGTTTTCAGCCCTGCACGGACGAACACCCCGTCAAACATACGGGCGGTCGAACCCTTGCCGTTGGTGCCCGCTATATGCACAAATCTCAGCCTGTCCTGGGGATCGCCCAGCGCTTTCAGCAGTACCCTGCTCCTGCCCAGATCCCGCACAGGCTTTCCCGAATGGGAAAACCCGAATATGTATGCCAGCGCAGGATCATTGTTGTATTCAAACATCTGTATCACCTCAAAAAATATCTCCGAGCCGTGGGCGGTGCTTATAAAGAGGTCAGGGGGATGACCTTTCATCAGAAAGGTCTCCCCCGATAAAATACATAAACTTCTTTATAAGTACCGCCCGCAGCTTCGGGGAAATAAGCTTATGCGTTTGCGTCAAAACCGCCGCGGTTGAAGAACAGTTCTCTGATAGCCAGAGCGCAGCCCGAGAGGAAGCGGTGCTTGTCCTCGATGATAGAGGTCTCTATCTTGCCTGCGACCAGGGGGCCGCCTATCTCGTTCAGTGCGTTTCTGATACGGTTGAAGTCGTTCTCGTTATTTGTATGGTTAGTGAAGTGGTGCAGCACTATCTTCTGGGGATTAGTTGAGAAATAGAGGTTGTTTATCAGCACAGCGGTCAGCTTTATCTCGCTGTCGATGACCTCTTTCAGTGCAGGGTCGTCCTTGTCATAGGCGGTCTGAACCATGTCCATATTAACGTTCTTGAAGCTGCCCTTTGAAGCCTCGTACAGGTAGGGCGTGCCGTCAGGAGAATATACCTCGCTCAGCTTCACAAATGTAGCGGCGGGGGTTATCTCGTTTTCAACGCAACCTCTTCTGCCGCACTTTTCACATACTCTGTCGCTGTAGGGATTAATTATCATCTTGTCAACGAAGCCTGTTCTGTTATCGTAAGAGAATATAGGCTCGTTCAGGTTGGTAACAACGAAGTTCATGTTGTTGCCGTACTGCAGGAAAGCTATGTTCTGTCTGTTGGGGTCCTTGGTCTTAAGGAAGTCTATGTTCGCCATAGCTGTACCCTTTACCGAGTTATCGAACACCAGGGGCAGGTCAGTGTAGTTCCTGATAATATTGCGCACCTTGGTGTAGTCGGGGATACCGTCCTTGACCTCAATGCCCAGCTTTTCGTACATGGTCGGGAAAATGCCGAAGCCTACGCCCAGGATAGAGTTCTTGTCCAGGCAGTTGTCAGCCAGCACTTCCTTTATGGACTTGCGTACAAAATCGAAAATAGCGTTGTACTCAATGGTGTGGTCGATAGAAAGATTTCTCTTGTCCAGCACAGCACCTGCCAGAGTTGAAAGGCCTACGCTGACGATATCTTCCTCAATGGTCACACCGATAACGAACTTGTAGTGGTGGTTGATATCTATAAGTATCTTCTTTCTGCCGCGGGGCGCCTTTTCGGTGACGTGCTTGTATTCGCCTATCTCCTGAATTATGCCCTGCTCTATCATCTCATTGGTGATGATAGTTACAGCCGCCCTTGTAAGTTCAAGGGTGCCTGCAATGTCTATTCTTGATGTGGGGCCTCTCTGCTTGAGAATTTTGAGGACCTGCATTCTGTTGCGTCTTTTCAGATCGAGCTTACTTATACCATGCTGCTCCATAATCCGTGATTCCTCCAAGATGTAGTTATTTATTCCCCGATGAGCCTTCACACTCAGGCTAAGCGCCCTTAAGTGCCCGTCCCACCGAGCCGATCATACAATAATCATTGGATTTAATTATATCAGATAATTATTAACCTAATATGAACATTCAATTATCATTTAACCATCACTGCAAGTTTTACATTTTGTTAAAATTCTTTTCGGTTTAGTATATATTGACTAAAATTTCTTTCCCAATTTGTGAGATAATGACAAACACATGGTCATTTTACCAAAAAAGAACGTCCCCGAAAAACGGGAACGTCCTGAAAATATTTTATCCCAATTTGGTTGTGTATTGTTTCCCCCGCCGAAGGCGGGGGAAACAATACGAAAAAAAAGCCATTCTGTATTATCAGCAATACACTTCAAAATTGGGAGAAAAATTTTTAGCTTACATACTCTCGGGGCAGTCTATCTTCAGCATACCCAGTATATTGCTGAGTATCTGCTTAACAGCCAGCGACAGCGAGAGCCTTGCCTGCATAACGTCCTCGGGCTCGCCCTTTATGCGGCAGGCATTGTAGAACTTGTGGTAGAGGGTAGCTATGTCCACCACATACTTAGTCACCTTAGCGGGGTCGTAAGCCTTAGCGGCCTCGTTTATGGTCGAGGGCAGATCTGCCATGAGCTTTACCAGCTCCAGCTCCTCAGATGTTGTAAGGGCAGCAGCCATATCAGCGGTAAAGGGCCTGGCCTCGATGTTCTCCTCTTTCAGCTTCTTTATTACCGAGCAGATACGCGCATGGGCGTACTGTACATAGTAAACAGGGTTCTGGCTGGTGTTGGATATAGCCAGATCCAGGTCAAAGTCGAACTGAGAATTAGGCTCACGCAGGTTGAAGAAGAACCTTGCCGCGTCAATGGGTATCTCTTCCAGCAGGGTGTTCAGGGTAATGGCCTTGCCCGAACGCTTTGAGAGCTTGTAGGTCTCGCCGTTCTTCACGAGCCTTACCATCTGCATGATAACTACGTCAAGCTTCTTTTCGTCAACGCCCAGGGCTGTCATGGCAGCCTTAAGTCTGGGGATATAGCCGTGGTGATCCGCACCGAAGATATCTATAGCCTTATCGAACTTACGCTCGGCCAGCTTGTTGTAGTGGTAAGCGATGTCAGGCACGAAGTAGGTGGGTATGCCGTTGTCACGCACCAGTACCCTGTCCTTCTCGTCACCGAATTCAGTTGTCCTGAACCACAGTGCGCCGTCCTGCTCGTAGGTGTAGCCGCTGGCCTTCAGCTTTTCTATGACCTTAGCCACCGAGCCGTCGTTGTGCAGTGTGCTTTCCCTGAACCAGGTGTCATACTCAATGCGGTACTTAGCCAGGTCCCTGTGCAGGCCGTCGATGTTCTTGGGCAGCGCATAGTCAACCAGAGCCTTCTTGCACTCGTCCTCGGGCTGGGCGCTGGCCACCATGCCGTACTCATCAAAGAAATTCTTTGCGTGGGCGATTATATCCATACCCAGGTAAACGTCATCGGGCATGGGGAATTCGGGACGGTTGCCGTCATCGCCGTATATCTCCTTGCAGAAAGCGTCCATATCCAGATCTTTAGCAACTATCTCCTGACCCGCATCGCTGCATATCTGCATATAGCGCAGCCTCAGGGACTTGCCGAACTTCTCTATCTGGTTGCCTGCGTCGTTTATGTAGAACTCACGCTCCACATCGTAGCCCGCATATTCCAGCACCGCCGCCAGACAGTCGCCTATAGCGCCGCCTCTGGCATTGCCTATGTGCATGGGGCCTGTGGGGTTTGCAGAAACAAATTCCACCAGGGCACGCTTGCCCTTGCCCAGCTCGGTCCTGCCGTAATCAGCGCCGTCCTCCAGCACTGCCTTTACCACATCAGCATACCAGCTCTTGTCGTAGAAGAAGTTTATGAACCCGGGGCCTGCTATCTCAACTTTCTCGAAGCAGGTGCCTGCGGTGTCCAGCTTTTCAACTATAGCCTCAGCTATCTTGCGGGGCGCGTTCCTGAAAGGCTTTGCGCACACCATGGCCGCATTGGTGGAAACATCGCCGTTCTTCGGGTCGGCAGGTGTTTCGATATTAAAAGCAGGCACAGCCTCAGCAGGGAAGACTTCCTCAGCCACCAGCTGTCCCAGTGCATTCATCACAAGCTCCCTGGCCTGCGAGAATGATTCATTTATCAGATCGTGCATTTTCATTTCCTCCGTTTTATCTCAGCTTCACTTCGACCTCTATCTCAAAAAGCCCTAAATAGCTGGAATTTATATCCACCACATAAGAGAAGAACAGCCTTCCGCCCTTCTCTGTCAGATCATTGACTATCTTCCTGGCCTCAACGCCCACCTCAAAGTTCCCGTAAAGGGTACCGTAGATGCAGTGGTGCTTTTCGCCCGTGTGTACCACCATGTTTGATGTGACCGAGCCCGTCCTTGACATTATGACTTTACCCGTGCCGAAGCTTTCCAGCCTTGTCACAGCGCCCTCGTAGCCTGTGGCTTCGCTTTCCTCATACTCTATCCCGAAGCCCTCTTCCGTCACCTCAAAGGTGCCCTGGGACATTACCTCGGTCTGCTCCGCCTCAGCGCCCTCGCTCTCGAACTGTCGGCTTATGAGCCTGATATCAGCTTCCTTTTTCAAATCCATTTTCCTTTCCTAGGTGTTCAGACTGCACTTTTCCACAGTGCCCGAAAAGCTCTCTCCCAGAAAACGCTCCACGTTCTCCGAGAACAGCTCAACGCTGTCGGTGCAGTAGAGCTGCTGCCTGCCCGCTTCCTCTCTCTCAGCCAGTTCATCGTTGAAGGTCAGGGTCTTCACCGCGAACCTTGCCAGCTCTGCACTGGAGGATATGAGCTTCACATCAGCCCCCATTATGTCGGATATGACATCTGCCAGATGAGGGTAATGGGTGCAGCCCAGTATAAGGGTGTCCACCTGTTCACGCTTCATGCATTCAAGGTATTCCTCAGCGAAAAATCTGGTGGGAGGACAATCCTTCCCCACATAGCCGTTTTCCACCAGGGGCACGAACATGGGACAGGCCTTGCCCACTACCTTTGCGCCCGGGGCAATGCTGCGTATGACCTTGCCGTAGCTGCCGCTGCGGATAGTGGCCCCTGTGGCGATAACTCCTATTTTCCCGTTTTTGGTGGCGGCGCAGGCCGCATGGGCCGCAGGTATTACCACACCGCTGTAGCTTGGCTCTGTCTTCCCCGAAAACTCAGGGCTAGACATTATCACCGATGAAGCAGTGCCGCAGGCCACCAGTATCATCTTCACATTGAAACCCCGCAGGAACTCCATATCCTGGGAGGTATAGCGTGCTATCGTTTCCTTGCTCCTGGTGCCGTAGGGCACGCGGGCGGTGTCGCCCAGGTACACGATATCCTCATGGGGCAGCAGCTTAGCCAGCTCCTTGACACAGGTAAGTCCGCCAACGCCCGAGTCAAACACGCCTATGGGTGCATTATTCATAATCCACTTCCGATCTGTCGAGCGCCAGCTTTATCAGCCTGTCCTCCTGCTCGGCATAGCTTATACCGTCGTGAGCCATAAGCATGGGGAACATACTTATCTTTGTGTGCCCCGGAAGTGTGTTTATCTCATTGAGTATTACCTCGCCGTCCTCTCTCAGGAAGAAATCCGCCCTTGAAAGACCGCTGCAGCCCATGGCCTTGTAAGCCTTCACAGCCGTCTTCTTCACGGTTTCCATCACTTCCTCGGAAACTCTTGCGGGTATGTAGGTGAGGGAGCCCTCATCGTTGTACTTTGCGTCATAATCATAGAATTCGTTGGCAGGGCTTATCTCGCCTACCGTTGAAGCGAAGGGCTCATCGTTGCCCATTACGGCGCATTCAAGCTCGATGCCCTTTACCTCCTGCTCGACAATGACCTTCTGGTCGTGGGAGAAAGCAGCCTTTATGCCCGCTTTCAGCTCCTCGTAGTTGTGTGCCTTCGATATACCCACAGAAGAACCGCAGTTAGCAGGCTTTACATACATGGGGTAGCCCAGCTCCTGCTCCATTTCCCTGCAGCGTTCCTCCAGCTTTGCCATATCGCGGTAGATCATGCTTTGCCACTTTGCGGTCTTTATGCCGTGGGCTTCAAGTATAGTGTGGGTAACGTCCTTGTCCATGCAGCAGGCAGATGAAAGCAGGTCGCAGCCCACAAAGGGTATCTCGCCCATCTGGAAAATGCCCTGTATAGTGCCGTCCTCGCCGTTCTTGCCGTGCAGTACGGGGAACACAGCGTCCACCTTGACATTTGAGTAGGTGCCGTCGTCCTCCAGCTGTATAAAACCTCTGTGAACGGGGTCGGGGCTGAAAATGCAGGCTGTGTTGTCAGGATGCTCTGCCCACTTGCCGTTCTCGATGTCCTCCACACTGCCGATATATCTCAGCCAGTGGCCTTTCTTGGTAATGCCGATGCAAATGACCTCATAGCGGTCGGAATTTTCATTGATACTGCGGATAACGTGTGCCGCCGATACCACGGAAACATCATGTTCGTTTGATTTTCCGCCGAATACCACGGCGATCTTAAGCTTTGCCATAACAAATACGTCCTTTCGTATACAGATTACGTCAATTTAATATTATACCACATATTTATGATAATTGCAAACGATTATCCCAAAACATAAAAATTTTACATTTAAGAAAAACTGTAAATAAAAGGCAAAAGCGGACAGCCGCTGCCGTCCGCCGTGGATATCCTTATTCTTCCGCCTTTTCAGCAGGCTTTTTCAGCACTATCTCGTAGAGGGTCTTCTGTATGCCCGCAGGGTCATCTATCAGGCTGATGACACCGCCGTGGGCTTCAACTATCCTCTTGCTTATGGCCAGCCCCAGCCCCGAGCCCTTGTTGGCAGTACGGGATCTGCTGCCCACCACGAAAGGCTCAAAAATAGTCTCCCTCAGCTCCTTGGGGATACCCTTGCCGTTGTCGCCTATGTGTATGACCACCGCATTTCTGTCATCGGTGATAGAGGCGAAAATGGTGGTGCCCGCCTTGTTGTGCCTGAAGGAATTCGTTATCAGGTTCTCGAACACCCGCTTGAACTGCTGATGGTCAAAGGTGAAGATTATAGGCTCATCGGGAAGCTCTGCCTCCAGCTCGAAGCCTGCCAGGTCAAGCTCCTCATACTTCATAGCCAGGTATTCGCGGAAGTATTCGCAGAGGTTCCCCTCCTTCATCTCAAAACCGAACTGAGGGTGATCCAGCTTTGAATATTCGTGGAAAGTATCTATCAGCTCCGCTACCATTTCCGTCTTGGTGTAAATGGCATCAAGGTATTTCTGCTGAGCCTCCTCATCTGTCACACCGTCGCTGAGAGCCTTGGCATAGCCCCGTATGACGGTTATGGGCGTTTTCAGGTCATGGGAGATATCCGCCGTCATCTGCCGCCGCTGACCCTCCAGCCTGCTCCGTGACTGCTCACTTTTCTGCAGTCTTTCGACCATGCGGTTGTAGCTGTGGCATATGCTGTCGAACTCCTTTATATCGGAGTTTATTGTCAGCACCTCCCAGTCCTCCACCTCCACATCGGATATGCTGTCCAGTGCGGTCTCGAAGCTGTGCAGCTCACTGTGGACTTTTTTTAGTATTATCCACATGAACATGGTGATAGTCAGCACCATGATGATTATCTGGAATATCAGGTCGTAGCTGTTGTATTTCCATATAACGTCCTGGGTAGCAGGAGAATACTCGTTCAGCAGCGCCTGATCTGCCATCTCCATAGTGGCGCCCTCATGCTCGGAAATATATATCTGCTTTGCCTCTTCGATGAGTTTTGTCTGCAATATATCAGATGTGATATTTATAGCTATGATTATGAACAGTATCATCATCACCACATTACTGATGACAAAAAAAGATAAACTTCGCCTTCCTTTTTTTCTAACTTTTTTCAATTTTGTATCCCAGTCCTCTCACTGTTTTAAGATACTTGGGGTTCTTGCTGTCGTCCCCAAGCTTTTCGCGGAGTTTTGAGATATGCACCATCATGGTATTGTCGTCATTTTCAAAATATTCACCGTTTATGCGCTCGTATATCTGCGCCTTGGTGAAGACCCTCCCGGGCTTCTCCATAAGCGTTGCCAGTATCTTGAACTCGGTGGGGGTCAGCTGTATCTCCTCGTCGTTCTTTTTCAGGGTGAACTTCTTGGTGTCCAGCGAAAGCTCGCCAACTACCAGTGTTTCGCCGCCTGCTGTGCCTGCGCTGCCGTCCAGCTTGTACTTCCTGCGGAGATTTGACTGCACCCTTGCCACTACCTCCAGGGGGTTGAAAGGCTTGGTAATGTAGTCATCAGCACCGATATCCAGCCCCAGTATCTTGTCGCTGTCAGAGTTCATGGCAGACAGTATGATTATGGGTATATTGCTTGTCATGCGTACCCTTTTGGTAAGCTCAAAGCCGTTCAGCTCAGGCATCATTATATCGAAGATAGCCAGGTCGGGCTTGTGGGTGCCCAGCAGTTCATAAGCCTGCCTGCCGTTGTCAGCGGCCAGTACAGTGAAGCCTGCATTTTCAAGGTAAAGGCGCAGTACCTCCTGTATATCCGTATCATCTTCAGCGACCAGTATTTTGTATGACATGGTGTACATCTCCTTGTCTTATCTCTTTCGGGAATATTATAGCATATTTTTTCCCGTTCGTAAAGACCTTGCGGTGAAATTTCCCTCTGCCCCCCCCGCAGGCAGACTTTGTTCCCGCTGCCCGAAAACAGTGTCTCTCGCTCACATCTGCCTGTGCCTGCGGGTCCTTGAATGCTGGGGGTCGGTTTTTTGTACTTGAATTCTGTACCCTAAAATGTACCATTAATAATGTAATAAATATGTAATTGACAAATCGCGTTCATTGTTTTATAATATTTTTAGACATATTAAATAAATCCCGATTTTGAAGCGTATCGCTGATGATACAGAATGGCTTTTTTTCGTATTGGGATTTAAATGATCAGAGGTGATACCCATGAAAACTCCCGCGGAGAGAAAAGCTGAAAACGATAAGAAGATAGCTTCACTGGATATAACCGTGAACACTCACCTGCCCACTGTTGAGGGCGAGGACGAGGTCACGCTTAAAAGCCTTGATGATATCTGCGGCCGTGCGGTGGCAGCACTGCTCGTGATACAGCTGGCACTGGACTGCAGCAGAGGCGGGTACGATGAGAGCATTGAGATCATCAGCGGCGCCCTGGAGCGCTACGGTGTAAAGGGATATCTCAATGCTGCGGAAAAGCAGGTGTTCGACAATAATTATCCCGAACAGGCTCTGCCTGCGGTGGTGTGGGAATATGAGTGCTACTGGTCGCTGGTATGGGCGCTGGGACTTATCGGTGACGATGAGCTTGAAGCCGTCGCTGAGATATGCAACTGCGAGAAGGCCATAAACCTGGTGGTATCCTGTGAGGATATGGCAGCTTTCAGGGAGAAATGCACCCTCAGGAGCAAGAGCGAAATACTGGATAAGCTGGACTTTTTCTACCGCCTGCACTGGGCTTGTGTGGAAAACAGGGTGAACTCGGGTGGCGCCTCCATAGGTTACATGAATGAAGAAGTAGTCAT
Organism: Ruminococcus sp.; assembly: GCF_017464355.1. GTDB lineage: Bacteria > Bacillota > Clostridia > Oscillospirales > Ruminococcaceae > Hominimerdicola. The sequence continues at coordinate 36,388 of NZ_JAFUAG010000014.1, forward strand.
GGAAAGGCGCAGGGGTCTTGAATGGCTGGTCTCTGAGGAAGCTGACTGGTTCGATATATCCCTTGACACCTGATAAATAAAGAAGTATCGGAAGGAGAATAGAGTATGGCAAAGATAAAGGTAGTTACCATAGGCAGACTTTACTGCTCGGGCGGCAGCGACATAGGCAAGCTGGTGGCAGAAAGACTGGGCGTGCCCTGCTATGACAGGGAAATAATAGAAATGGCAGCGGAGAAAAGCGGCATTTCCATGGCGGAGATAAAGAAGTATGAAGAGAGCATACTCAATCCCCTGAAAAAGCCCATAAACTTCTTCGGCACCGCTGAGGATATCACCGAGAAGATATTTGCAGCCGAAACAGAGGTGGTACATGAACTGGTGGACAAGGGTCCCTGCGTCATAGTGGGCAGGTGTGCGGATTTCATCCTGAAAAACAAGGTGAAGACCCTGAACGTGTTCATATATTCTTCCCCCGATAAGCGCCGCCAGACGGCCATGAGCCCCAAGCATAATATCCCCGAGGAAGATGTGGACAATATGCTGAAAAAGTACGACAAAAAGCGCGGGGACTACTACAATGCCAACACCAATAAAAAATGGGGCACCAAGACCAGCTATGACCTCTGCCTTGACAGCGGCACCCTGGGCTATGATATGTGCGCTGAGATAATCGCCCATGCGGTGGAGGTATCAAAGTAATGGCAAAGGAAAAAGATGTCAAGACCAATGCCATGCGTATACTTGACCGCAATAAGGTCAGCTACAGGGTGAATACCTATGAGTGCGATGAGTTCATCGACGGTGTGCATATAGCCGATATGCTGGGTCAGCCCCATGACAGCACCTTCAAGACCCTGGTGGCACAGGGCAAAAGCGGGGGATATTACGTCTTCGCCATACCCATTGATGAGGAGCTTGATATGAAAAAGGCTGCAAAGTCCGTGGGGGAAAAATCGGTGGAGCTGATACACGTCAGGGATATCAATAAGGTAACAGGGTACATCAGGGGAGGCTGTACTCCTCTGGGCATGAAAAAGCAGTACCCCACCGTGGTGGACAGCCGTGCCTGCGGCTTTGATGAGATGATCATCAGCGGCGGAAGGCTGGGCTCACAGATATTCCTTGCCCCCGATGACCTGGTAAGGGTCACGGGCGGAAAGTTCGAGAGCATTATATTTGAACAGGATTGAGCCTGTTTGCGGAGGAAAGTAAAATGGATAAGATGAAAAGGATATTTGCGCTGGCGCTGACACTGGCGCTGACAGCTGCAGCAGCAGGCTGCGGCAAGGAGATAGGCACTGAGGAGCCTGTTTCAAAGGCGGAGCAGGAGGCTACCGCGGAGGAAGATGTGGTCACTGAGGCCGAGCCCGAAAGCGTCGCCGAAACTACCACCACCACAGCAGCTGCCACTACCACCGCTGCCGAAACAGAGCCCGAGCTGCCTAAGATAGGTCTTGAGGACGCAGCATCGGCGGATTATTCGGTGGAGCTTACCAACGGCACCGAAAAGGAGATAACAGGTATCTATATCAGCTACGGTGACAGCGGCTACAGTGAGAACCTTCTGCCTGAGGGCGAGAACTTTGCTGTGGACGAGAAAAGGCTGTTCAGCTGGTCTGCCCCCGATGACGGCGGTATGGTGATAAGTGACTATAACCTGGAGATAGACTTCGGCAGCGACAGCTTTGTGCTGCACGGTTTCCCGCTGACAGATATGCTGTCGGGCGAGATAAGGCTCATGGACGAGTACGCTTTCTTGGTATATGCCAACAGGGTGGGCGATACCAAGGACACCATGGAAAAGGAGTCGAAGATAGCCGAGGAGGAGCGCAGGGCTGAGGAGGAAAAGACAGCCACTGCCACCACCACGACCACAGCCTACGAGGAAACCGAGCCCGTCACCGAGACCGAGGTTCCCGCCCAGACAGAGGCCCCTGCGGATAACGGCTGGGGAGAAGTCTACTACTGATGTCTTTTGATATGACATATTTTGTCACTGAAAGCAGGAAAGTTTGATATGGGTCTTTTTAACAAAAGCAAAAGTACAGATGACTATGCCAATGAGGGCAGCAAGCTTTTTGACGACGGAAAATATGCAGAGGCCATAGAGATATGGCTTGAAGCCCCGGACTCACTGGAAAGGCCTCTGAATGCCCGCAGCGAAGCAGTGTGGTTTTTGACAGCTGTGGCTGAATACCTTATGCGCGCCTACATGATAGCAGGCGAAGAAATATTTGAAGACGAAGACGAAAAATACTTTGCCCTGATAAAAGACCTGATATGACCGCTGAGAAACGGCAATGCAGATGTATCATACTGCCCCGTGGGTGCTGCTGCACCGTGGGGGCAGTTTTTTGTTTACAAATCTGCCCCGGTGTGGTATAATGTAGTCATATAACTGTAAGGGAGGTGCTGCTGTGGTACTGGTAATAACGTCACTGCTGGCGGCGGTGCTGGCTGTCATAGTCATTCTGCAAAGGCGGGAGATGTCATCTGTAAAAAGGCAGCTTAGCGACATAAGGTCAAAGGATACCAACAACCTGGTAAGGTCGTCAAACGGTCTGGCGGACGACCTTATAAACGAGGTCAATATCCTGCTTAAGGAAATGCGCCGTGACCGTGCCGAGAACAGCCGCAAGAACCATGCCATGGAGCAGATGATGACCAACATCTCCCACGACCTGCGCACCCCGCTGACCTCAGCCCTGGGGTACATAGATATCCTCAGAAGCTCAGATGCCCCCGAGGAGGAAAAGCAGCGGGAGCTGGAGATAATCCGCCAGCGGCTGGGGCGCCTTGAAGAGCTGATAGACTCCTTCTTTGAATTTTCAAAGGTCATATCGGGAAGCAAGCTGCCCGACATGGAAGAGCTTGATCTGGTGGGTGTGCTGGAGGAGTCCATAGTACACTACTACGATGACTACGAGGGCAGGGGGCGCTCCATAGAGCTTGACTGCCCCCGAAACAGGATAATGACCGTATCTAACCGCAGTATGCTGCTGCGTATCTTCGATAACCTCATAGGCAATGCATTGAAGCACGGCACAGGCACCCTTAAAGTCGCGGTGGAACAGGGAAGCGCACTCAGTATATCCTTTGAGAATAGTGCCGACCTGGGGGAGCTTGATATCGACCACATCTTCGATGAATTCTACACCACTGATATCTCCCGCACCAGGGGCAACACAGGCCTGGGTCTGGCCATAGCCAAGCAGTTCACCGAAATGCTGGGGGGCAGTATAACAGCCTCTGCCCAAGGCGATATCTTCACGGTGACAGTGAGTTTTCCCATGAAATAATGACAAAAAAACAGCCTTTCCCCGAAAGAGGAAAGGCTGTTGATATTTGCTTACTTAACTATTGCCAGCAGAACACCTGCAGCAACGGCAGAACCGATAACACCTGCAACGTTAGGACCCATAGCGTGCATCAGCAGATAGTTGGTAGGAACTTCTTCCTGACCTACCTTCTGGGAGATACGTGCTGCCATAGGTACGGCAGATACACCTGCAGAACCGATCAGAGGATTGATCTTTCCGCCCGAGATAACGTACATCAGCTTGCCCAGCAGTATACCGCAGGCAGTACCCAGCGAGAATGCAACTACGCCCAGCAGCATTACCTTGCCGAAGTCAAGGCTTATTACCTTGTCGGCCTGGGTGGTAGCACCAACAGTAACACCAAGGAAAATGGTGATTATGTTCATCAGTTCGTTCTGCGCGGTCTTTACCAGACGGTCGCAGCAGCCGCTTTCTTTCAGCAGGTTGCCGAACATCAGCATACCTACCAGAGGAGCAGCAGAGGGTATCATCAGCGCGATGATAAGAGTTACCAGTACAGGGAAGATCAGCTTTTCGAGCCTTGATACAGGTCTCAGCTGACCCATAACTACCGAGCGTTCCTTCTTTGTAGTCAGCGCCCTCATTATAGGCGGCTGGATAATGGGCACCAGCGCCATGTAGGTGTAAGCTGCCAGCGCTATGGTACCGACCGAGTTAGCACTGTGGGTGGTCAGCAGCTTTGAAGAAACGTAAATGGAAGTAGGGCCGTCCGCACCGCCGATGATAGCGATGGAAGCGCAGTCCGCAGCACTCATGTTCAGTATAGCCGCACCGACAAAGGTGAAGAATATACCGCCCTGTGCGGCAGCGCCCAGCAGGAAGCTTCTGGGAGAAGCTATCAGGGGGCCGAAGTCTGTCATGGCGCCTATGCCCAGGAATATCAGCGGGGGATATATCTGCAGCTTAACGCCCATGTAGAGGATATCCAGCAATCCTCCGTGTTCAAGAATCCGTTGATAGTCTATGTAGTGGTCGTTGACCGTGCCTGCGTCTTCCTTGAATTCTTCCACATAGTTCCAGTACTCAGGGTGGTACATCTCAGCGAAAGGCAGGTTTGTCAGCAGCATACCGAATGAGATAGGCAGCAGCAGCAGTGGCTCAAAACCCTTGGCAACTGCCAGGTACATGAACACGAATGAGATAAGTATCATTATTATGTTCTTCCAGCCGCCGTCAGCGAAAAATCCTGCAAAGCCCGATTCCTGTGCCAGCTGAGCCAGAGTGTCCAAAAACGATTGAATTATAGCCATTTTATCAGATCACGTTCCTTTCCAAAGCTAAAACGGGCGGGTGTTGTCCATTACGCCCGCAGCAGACCATGCCGATCTCCTCGGCTTGACGGCCTTAACGCCCTTGAGCACGGGCTTTTTGCCGCTGCCTGCATACATTGCCGAAAGCGCACCCATAATGGCAGCAACTACCTCTTCCTCAATGCCGTCCTCAACAACGGGTGCGGCAGGTGCAGGTGCAGCCTTGACTTCTTCCTTCTTAGCTTCAGCTGCTTTAGCCTTAGCTTCTTCCTCCGCCTTGGCCTTGGCTTTGGCATCAGCCTTTGCATTGATGACCTCAAATACCTTGCCGTAAAGGGTAACAAGCAGTATCAGTATTATCAGGCCGATGAATACCACGGATATACCCGTGATAACTACCGAAGCTATCGTTCCGCCGTCAAGGTCTGTCTTATCGGGCGGGATATTGCTGGAAAGCAGCATTGCCAGCGTTGATGGTAAACAACTCATATAAAAACTCCTCCAGGTTTTATTTCAACATACACATTAATTATACACCACATCAAAAAAAATTACAAGACCTTTTCGCGATTTTTTTATTTTTTTTAATATTTTGTGCTGAAAAGTCCTGTTCTGCCCCAAAACGGGGCTTACAGCAGTATGTCTGCCGCCCTGCCAAGGCCGCTGTTCATCAATTATTGCGCTCTTTTCTCCCAAAACACGAGAAAACGCCTGTGCTAAACACAGACGTTTCTCTTGGTGAAGGTAATATATATAAGTTTAGGTGAAAGCTTATCAGTATTTCAGGCCGGGTATGGGTCTGATGCCCTTTACATGGGCTGCCAGCAGAGTCAGGTCGGTAACGTTGATGTCGCCGTCGTTGTTGATATCTGCATTGATGAGTGCATCGTCGCCCTCGATGTTCCTTATGCCCTTTACGTGTGCGACCAGCTTTGCCAGGTCGGAAACGTCCAGGTTGCCGTCCCCTGTGGTGTCACCCTTTATCTCAGAGGGCTGAGGCTCAGGCTGGGGCTCAGGCTGGGGTTCTGGCTGGGGCTGGGGCTTGTCGGAGGGTCTTACATAGGGATCCATGCTGTCGTCCTCAAAGGGGGTCTCCTCAAACTTCATCTCGTGAATGAAAGCGTAATCCTCGGGAAGTGTGCCCTTCACACCGTAAAGCACCACATCTTCGCCGTCCACATTGGTCTCAAAGTAGCTGAATGCGTTTTCATTGATTTCAGTTACCTTGTCGCCCACATATACCTTGCTGAGACCTGTGCATTCGCCGAAAGCACCCGAGCCTATCTTAGCTACCGAGTAGGGCAGCTTTACTTCCTTGAGAGCATAGTCATAACGGAAAGCTTCCTTGGGCAGCTCAGTAAGTCTTCTGCTGAGGGTGACATCGGTGAGCACGGGGCACTCCCTGAATATGGCACTGCCAATGGTGGTCACGCTGTCGGGCATAACTACCTTCTGCAGGCTGTCGCAGCCGATGAAGGCCTCAGTACCGATAGTTTCTATGCCCATGGGCAGTGTTATCTCGGTCAGGGCATCGCAGTTCTTGAATGCATCTGAACCCACCTTTTCGATGACTTCCTTGTCGCTCCAGTTTATGGTGGTCAGGCTCTTGCAGTTATTGAAAGCAAAGTCGCCTACTGACTTTACAGAGTTGGGTATGGTAACTTCTGTCAGGTCCTCACAGCCTGAGCAGATACCATTTGCAAGCTTGCTTATGCTGTCGGGGAAAGCTGCGGTGAGAAGGCCTGATTTTGCAAAGCAGTTCTCGCCTATGCTTGTAACGCTTTCGGGAATGTCTATCTTTTCCAGGGCGGTGCAGTCATAGAAAGCATACTTGTCTATGGTGGTAACAGTTCCGGGGATATTTATGTTCTTGAGGGAAGTAGCCTCGTTGAAGGCATAGCTGTCTATCTCGCCCACCAGTGCGCCGCAGTTGACGGTGACAAGTGAGGTGGCATTTTCAAAGGCATAGCTGCCTATCTTCACAACGGTGTCGGGGATAGTTATCTCCTTAATGCCGTTGTTGTAAGCCAGCAGGTTGTTGACTATCTGCAGGGTGCCCTCATCGAAAGTCACCTTGTCCAGAGCTTCACAGCCGATGAAAGGACCGTAGTGGTTAGAAAGGCCTGTGTCCACAGACTCCAGGGACTTGGGTATGTTTATCTCGATGATAGCGGTGTTCGCAAAGGCAGAGCCGCCCAGAACTTTCAGGTTCTTTGAAAGTGTCACCTGCTCCAGGGCAGAGCAGTCTTCAAAGGCGTGCAGGCCTATTCTGGTAACGCTGTTGGGTATAACTGCCGACTTAAGGCCCGTGTTCCTGAAAGCGCCGGCTTTTATGTCGGTAACGGTGGCGGGTATCTCTATGCTCTCGATGGCACCCAGGCCTGCCAGCAGCTTTTCGGGTACGGCTGTCATGCCGTTTTCCAGTATGACCTCGGTCAGGTCGGGGCAGTTGTAGAAGGGGCCTCTGTCAGAATGGTCAAATGAAGAATCAACTGTCTCAATGCTCTTGGGTATGGTAACGGTAGTCAGACCCGAATTCTGGAAAGCACATATGCCCAGCTTTTTCAGCTCCTTTGGCAGTTCTGCCTGCTTCAGGGCAGAGCAGTTCTCAAAGGCATGGTTGCCTATCTCAGTTACCGAGGCGGGTATGGTCACATCCGTAAGGGCGGTGCAGCCCGTAAAGAAATAATCGGGTATCTTGGTCAGTACATCGGGCAGCTTCACAGCGGTGATGTTGGGTACGCCTGCCAGCAGTCTTGCGGGAAGAGATACCGAGCTTTCGTCAAAAGTTACCTCTGTCAGCGACTCGCAGCCGTAGAAAGGTCCCCTTTCGCCGTAGGAGTAGCTGTAGCCCACATCAGTCAGTGAAGCGGGTATGTTCACGCTGCTTATGCTGGTCTTTGCAAAGCACAGCATACCCAGGCTGGAAATGTTCGCAGGCAGCTCCAGCGAGGTCAGGCCTGAATTGTTGAAAGCGTATGAGCCTATTTTTTCAATGTTGCCGCCGAACTGTACTTCGGTCAGATCGCTGCAGTTTTCAAAAACGTAGCCGCCTATAGTCTTTACAGAATCGGGTATGACCACCTTGGTTATGCCCTTCTGGTTCTGAAAGAGCTTTTCTCCTATGGCCACAACAGGGTAGTCGCCGACCATGGCGGGTATAACTACTTCCTCGGGTATGCTCTCGCCGACGAACTTTGTCAGTGTAGCACCCACACCCTCCTCAACGGTGAACTGATAGTCACCCTCGGTCATAGTATCAGCCGAAGCTGTAACAGCTGCGGTCGGTGCTGTCTTGAAGACCTCAGCGGGTGCCACAGCGGCTGTGCCGAATACCAGTGTCAGTGCGAGTGCGCTTGCCAGAACTTTTTTCATTACATTGTCCTCCCTTTTTGGATCTGTTTTTATCTTGCGTGCCAAAATACCACAAAGGCACACAGCTTCTTTTGGTCGGCCACTTCAAGCAGATCATATTGCAAAGCCGTGACTTATCAACAGAGCTTATCTGTTGAAAGCATATCAAACAATCAGGTCACTTAACGTGTGTTCTTCGCAATAAGACCTTGCTTTCGGTGTCCTCAGCAGTGAGGTTTGGGGTCCTCCCTGTGATGTAATTATAATACCACGACCCACCCTTTTTTTCTACCAACCCGACTTTGAACTTGCGCAACTGCGGGTTGCATTTTTGCAAGAATATTCGCATAAAACGCAAAAATATGCAGGAATATCCTGAAAATAGTGAATATTATCGATAATATAGACCGTGAAATACATCGTCTGCCCCTCTTTGCCGAATTTTCCCTTTGGGGTTGTAAGATAGAAAAAAATATGCTATAATCAGTGTATATTCCCGAAAAATACAGAAAGACAGGAAGTGCAGACAATGAATACCGAGATAATTGCCGATGTGCTGGTGGTGCTGACTGACTACGTGTTCAGCGTGCTTATGACCATAGCCGCCACACTGGTGGTACATTGTTTCTTCGATGACGAGATACAGGTCACAAAAAAGAAGGCCATAGTCATAGCCGCAGTGTACGGTGCGTTTGAGCTGGCCTTCAATATATTAAGGCGCATAGTGGGCGGCGAGGCCATAGATTCCGGCACGTTCGTAGTATACCTGGTTGGCGGCATAATAGCCGCATGGGGGCCGAAGACAAGGCGCATAAGGCGCTCGCTGTTCCTGACCCTCGTCATGGTCATGTGCATGATGGTCTGCTTCGTTATCGCCCAGATGTGCATCTACCTTGCGGGTGTCAGAAATCTGGTGAGCTACGACAGCGTGGAGGAGGCCACAGGTCAGTTCAACTTTACAAACCTCTTCGCTATACTGTATGTACTGGTCATAATACTTTACCTGATGAAACAGTATGTCCGGAAAGGCAGGGTAATGCCCTTCCGCCGTTCAGACAAGGTGTTCACCGCCCTGTACCTGGTGTACATAGTCTGCATGGAGGCCATATACGTCAAGATAGAACAGAACAGCCCCGGCTTTGCCAGGGATTACAAGTCCATAAACATTTTCACAGCGGTAGTCACCATAGGCATAGCCCTGCTAATACCTGTGCTGATACTCAGGAACCGCCAGACGGATTACTTCAACAGGCTCAGCGAGCAGCACCAGAATTTTCTGGAGGCTGAGCTGGCGGCCTCAAAGCAGTTCAGGGAGGCTCAGGAGGAGACCCGTGCTTTCAGGCACGATGTACAGAATAACCTGAGCGTGGTCTCCATGCTGATGAACGAGGGCAAGTTCGCGGAGGCCGAGCAGTACATCAACGATATGCATACCCATGTATCCTCTCTTTCCCCGAAGATAGTCACGGGGGACGAAATGCTGGATTCCCTCATAGCCGTCAAAATGGCCAAGATAAACGAAGCGGGCATAGACCTGACCATTGACGGTGTGGCCGACGGCGGCATAGGCTGGAAGCCCATAGACATCTGCACGGTGTTCGCCAATGCCCTTGACAATGCCATAGAGGCCTGCGAGCGCATAGAGGAAAAGGAAAAGCGCTTCATCAGGCTGGAGATACGCAAGACCGCCCACCAGCGGCTCATAACCATAGCCAACAGCTCTGCTGAGGACGTTGACTGCGAAAAGCTGCTGCACAGCGATATGCACGTTACCTCCAAGGAGGATAAAATGCTCCACGGGTACGGCGTGCGCAATATCAGGCGTACTATCGAGAAATACGGCGGTATGCTACGTGTCAGCTGTATCGGCGGACAGTTCAAGCTGGAGATGATACTGGGCATAAGCAGCGTGGAATAAAAGCTTTTCAGAATATCTCTGCTGTCTGCGGGCAGCGGAGATATTTTTGTTTTACCCCCTTGAAATCCGCCATGGGTCATGTTATAATAGTATGCAAGGTCTGAAATGAAGGAGTGTCAGTGATGACAAGAAGGATAATATCGCTGCTCTGCGCTGCCGCAGTATTTGTCGGCATGGCGGGCTGCGGGGCTGAAAAGTCCCCCGCACCTGCGGAAAGTGCGGGCAGTATGGTCAAGGAGGATACGGGTATGAAGGGTACAAGGCTTACTGATGAGAATGCAAAGCTTACAGGCAGGGCTTTCCCTGCGGAAAGCGGAACTCTCTGGTGCGCACTCAGCGGCTCGGGCGCTGAATTTGAATTTACAGGTAAAAACCTGGATATAATGGTGGAGGGCGACGGCGTCAGCCAGTCAGGCCCCAGGGACAACTATGCCCGCATAGCCATTTACGTTGACGGCGAAAGAGTGGTCGATGACCTGCTCAATGAGGGCATAAAGAAGTATACCCCCATTTCGGGCGACAGCGTTGTCACAAAGACCGTTAAGATAGTAAAGCTTTCCGAAACGGCTATGTCCTGCTTCGGTATAATGCCCCTCCAGCTGGAGGAGGGGGCTTCTGTAAAGCCCACAGCCCCCAAGGCTCACAGGATCGAGATAATAGGCGACTCTATCACCTGCGGCTACGGTGTGGACGATGAGGACCCCACCCACAATTTCAAGACCTCCACCGAAGATGTGACAAAGGCATATTCCTACAAAACGGTGCAGGCGCTGGACGTGGACTACAGCCTGTTCTCCATAAGCGGCTGGGGCGTGATCTCAGGCTGGACAGGGGACGGCACTCAGAAGCCCGACCAGCAGATACCTCTTTATTATGAGAAGTACGGCTTCACCTACGGCGGCTTCGGCGATACCAAGCCCCAGGATATGGACTGGGATTTCTCCCGCTTTCAGCCCGAGCTTGTCATAATAAATCTGGGTACCAACGATGACAGCTACTGCGGCACCAATGAGGACAGAAGGGCTGATTATTCCGCAGGCTATGTGGAGTTCCTGAAGACCGTCCGCCGCTGCAACCCCGATGCCCGCATTCTGTGCGTGCTGGGTATAATGGGCGATGCCCTCTATCCCACCGTGGAAGAAACAGTGGCAAAGTACAGCGAGGAAACAGGTGATACCAACATATCAGCCTTCCACTTTGAGCCCCAGAAGCCCGAGGACGGCCTGGCAGCCGATTATCACCCCACCGAAGTCACCCACACCAAGGCCGCCGAAGCCCTTACCGCTGAGGTGAAGAGCATAATGGGGTGGTAATATGAGAAGACTTGCAAAAACGGCGCTGTCCGCCTTTGTTATGGGCACACTGATGATGACAGGCTGCGGTTCTTCCGTAAGCAGTTCCTCCGTGAAAGAAAGCACTGCCGAAAAGCCCGCAGAGACCTCTGCGGCTGAAACAACTGCCCCCGAGGAGGTAAAGCCTGTGGTAACAAGCTTCAAGGCACCCGAGGAGTACGGCAAGGTCATAGCCCTGACCTTTGATGACGGCCCCGATGCGGTGTCCACCAACATGATACTTGATGTTTTCGAGGAAAATAATGCCAGAGCCAGCTTTTTCCTTATCGGTGACAATATCACCGATGCCACCGCAGAAACAGTGAAAAGGGAGGCTCGGCTGGGCTTTGAGATAAACAGCCATTCAAAGACCCATTCGTATATGGATAAGATGACCCCCGAGGAGATAAAGGCGGAAATGGACTACACCGACGAGAAGATAAAGGAGCTTACAGGTGTTACACCAAGGTTCTTCCGCCCGCCCTACATAGCGGTCAGCGATACCATGTTCGAGACCATTGACAAGCCCTTTATCAACGGCCTTGGCTGCAATGACTGGGACAAGAGCGTTTCTGCTGAGACCATAACCGAAAAGGTGCTTGCCCAGGCCGAGGACGGCGCTATAATTCTCCTCCATGACGGCGGAAGCAATTTCCGCACCGCTGAAGCCCTGAAGACTATCGTGCCCGAGCTTCAGGCTCAGGGCTATGAACTTGTGACAGTGTCGGAGCTTTTCCATGCCAAGGGCATAGAACCTCAGGAGGACAATATTTTGTACAGCAGGGCTGAGCAGACCTCCATGTACTGAGAGCGACAAGGGAAGAAATGATATATAATAAGGAAGTGTATGAATGAACAAGCTGCTTGAAGCAGGAAAGATAGTATCGGTGTTCGGCCTGAAAGGAGAGGTCAAGGTGCAGCCCTGGTGCGACACCCCCGATTTCCTATGTGAGTTCGACAGGCTCTATTACAAAAGCGGCACCCCCGTTGATATCGAGCGTGCCAGAGTGCAGAAGAACATCGTGGTCATGAAGATAAAGGGCATCGACTCCGTGGAGGAAGCCCAGAAGATACGCAACCGCGTGCTTTATCTTGACAGGGACGATGTGGAGCTTGATGAGGACACCTATTTCGTGCAGGACCTCATCGGTCTTAAGGTCATCGACCTTGACAGCGGCAGAGAGTACGGCACCCTGACAGAGGTCAGCGAAACAGGCGCCAATGATGTATACCATATTAAAAGCGCCGACGGAAAGATGTACTATATCCCCGCCATACCCTCAGTGGTGGCCGAGACCGATGTGGAGGGCGGTGTCATGAAGATAACCCCCCTTGAGGGACTTTTTGATGACGCGGAGGAGATCCGATGAACATTGATATAGCCACACTTTTTCCCGAAATGCTGGAAAATTACCTGTCCCAAAGCATCGTGGGGCGGGCAAGGGCAAAGGATATCTTCACGGTGAACTGCCACGATATCCGCGCATATACTAAAGATAAGCACCGCCGTGTTGACGACACACCCTACAGCGAACAGAAGGGTATGCTCATGCAGTGCGACCCTATCTTCAACTGCTATGAGGCCGTGACCGAGGGCAGGCCTAAGCCCCATGTGATATATATGTCGCCTCAGGGGAAGACCCTTACCCAGCAGCGCTGCCGTGAGCTGGCACAGCTGGAGGATATCTTCATTCTCTGCGGACATTATGAGGGCGTGGACGAACGTATCATCGAAACACTGGTGGATGAGGAGATATCCATAGGCGACTATGTGCTGACAGGTGGCGAGCTGCCTGCCCTGGTGCTGGTGGACGCTGTGGTGCGTATGCTGGACGGCACCCTCTCCCAGCCCGACTGCTACGAGGACGAGAGCCATTACAGCGGCCTGCTGGAATATCCCCAGTATACCCGACCCGAGGTCTGGCACGATATGAAAGTCCCCGAGATACTCCTTTCGGGACATCATGCCAACATCAAAAAATGGCGGCATGAACAGGCACTCATCACCACAGCAAAGAAGCGCCCCGAATTATTGGAAAAGCTGGAACTCACCGAGGAGGATTTGGCAATAATACACAAAGTTGTCGATTTTGACAAATAATCGGGGCAGATGTATTGGGCAATACAGATAAGTATGTTAAAAAGATTTGTACAGAGTGATACAAAAAATATTGACTTATTGTATAAATCAGATAAAGGCACTTGATAATTGTTAACCTTTTATAGGTGAATGCTACGAAAATCAGACCTGCGGCTGTTGTTTGTCTAAAATTTGCGTTGACTAAAGAGGAGTTGTCGGGTATAATATATTATGTGAACAGGGAGGAAAAACACCCCGCTGCTCACCAAGTTCTATGAAAATGTTTAAGACTTTATAGGGATTGGAGAGATCGCATCATGTTACAGAATACTGTTGTTGTTCAGAATCAGGTAGGCCTGCACGCACGTCCTGCAACTTTCTTCATTCAGAAGGCTAATGAGTTCAAGTCCTCTATCTGGATAGAGAAGGAAGACAGAAGAGTAAATGCAAAGAGCCTGCTGGGTATCCTCTCACTGGGTATCGTTGGCGGCACCACTATCAAGATCATCGCTGACGGCGCTGACGAGGAAGAGGCTGTTAAGGGTCTGGTTGACCTGGTAGACAGCGGCTTTGCTGAGGACGCAAGATAATAATAGCTTAGTGGATAAAGTGACAGGCTGTTCCTTCGGGAACGGTCTGTTTTGTTTTTACGGCGCAGGGAAGTTCCGGGGGGCTTTTCACATAATGCTCAAAAACAAATAAGCAAAATGTTCAAAGGTTACAAAACAATTACCTGCCCATAGAATTTCATTGGTCGTTTTTGTGGATATTAAACAATAAACCTTTTAATTTTACATTGTGTTCACACATTAAAGAGGAAAATATGTTACAATTTGTAACATATCAGGGCATAAAGGATAGCGCCCTGAGGTTCGGTAAAAAGTTTTTTTGGAAAATCCGCACTTTTTACTATAAAACACTTGCAAAATTCTTTGTTTTTTGTTATAATTAATGTAAGCGAATGTTTTGCCGTCAAGAAGGGCAAAACTACTGTGAGAATAAATTGCAAGTAGAGGGGATCAAATTATGTCAAACAGATTATTTCAAAGCGTTGTTCATCAGATGCGAGACACTATCGATTGCGTGATCGGCGTCATCGACGAAACTGCGACCATAATCGCCTGCTCTGAGCTGGCACAGGTCGGCACGACCAATGAGTTCGTATCTCTCGATCTGGGAGACTCCCATGATATCTTCGTGCGCGACGGCTATACCTATAAGCCTTTCGGCGCCCACATGAAGCCTGACTATGCAGTGTTCGTTGAGGGCACTGATGAGGTGGCTGCAAAGTATGCCAGCATACTGGCTATAACTCTGTCCAGTATCAAGCAGTACTATGATGAGAAGTACGATCGCAACAACTTCATCAAGAATGTCGTTCTGGATAACGTGCTGCCCGGTGACGTTCACGTCAAGGCGAGGGAGCTGCATTTCAGCTCTGACATCTCCAGAGTCGTTCTGCTCATAAGGATAGTATCTTCCAATGACGTTTCCGCTTACGACGTTATACAGAACCTGTTCCCCGATAAGAACAAGGATTTCGTGTTCAATATCACTGAGAGCGATATCGTGCTGGTAAAGGAAGTTGCTGCAGGCGTTGAGACCAAGGATCTCGAAAAGCTGGCAAGAAGCATATCCGATACTCTGTCCAGCGAGTTCTATACCAGGGTAAACGTTGGTATAGGTACTGTTATCGAGGGTGTCAGGGATCTGGCTAAGTCTTTCAAGGAGGCTCAGGTGTCTCTTGAAGTCGGCAAGGTCTTCGATACTGACAAGAATATCGTTTCCTATGACGACCTGGGTATCGCAAGGCTGATTTATCATCTGCCTACTACCCTGTGCGAGACTTTCCTGAAGGAAGTCTTCAAGAAGGGCTCCATAGATTCTCTGGATCACGAAACACTGTTCACTATACAGAAGTTCTTTGAGAACAACCTGAACGTTTCTGAGACATCGAGAAAACTGTTCGTACACAGAAATACTCTGGTGTACAGACTTGAAAAGATCAAAAAGCTCACGGGTCTTGACCTGAGAGAGTTTGACCATGCGATCATCTTCAAGATCGCTCTGATGGTAAAGAAGTATCTTTCCGCCAATCCGGTCAAATTCTGAGGAAAAGCCTATGAGCAGCGGACGCCTGCGTCCGTAAACTTTAAGGCGGTGTAAATTTTGGTAGAGTTTCAGGACGTGTCCGTCACCTATAATTCAAGCGGTGTGGACGCGCTAAACAAAGTCAATCTTAAGATCAATGACGGCGACTTCGCGTTCGTTGTCGGCCCCTCGGGTGCGGGCAAATCCACCCTCATCAAGCTGGTACTGAAAGAGATAGACGCGACCAGCGGTACAGTCCTGGTAAACGGCTTCAACCTCAGAAAGCTGAGGAGGAGCAAGGTGCCTGCGCTGAGAAGAACTATCGGCGTGGTGTTCCAGGATTTCAGACTTATACCCACAATGACGGTGTATGAGAACGTGGCTTTCGTGCTGCGTGTTATAGATGCTCCCGCAAAGTATATCAGGAGCAGAGTACCCTATGTTATCAGCCTTGTAGGGCTTTCTGACAAGGCAAAGTGTTACCCCACCGAGCTTTCGGGCGGTGAGCAGCAGCGTGTGGCGCTGGCGAGGGCTCTTGTCAATGACCCCAAGCTGATAATCGCGGACGAGCCTACGGGTAATATCGACCCCGCACTTTCCTATGAGATAGTTGAACTGCTCAAGGGTATAAATGAGTGCGGCACGACCATACTCATGGTCACTCATGAGCATGACCTGGTGCGCTATTTCGGCGGACGTATAATCAATATCAATAAGGGTAGTATTGATTTCGACGAGGTAGTAGGAGGTGCGCAGAGTGAAAGTTAGCAGCTTCCGTTACCTGGTACATCAGGGCGTTTCAGGCATCTGGAAAAACAGGATGATGACCTTCGCCTCCTTCTGCATACTGCTGGTAAGTCTGCTCATGGTAGGTATCGCAAGCCTTACGGCTATCAACCTTACCAGGATAATCAGCGGCATCGAGGATAAGAGTGAGGTCGTGGTCGTTATAAACGACAACGCTGATAAGGAGAACGAAAAGCAGCTCAAGGAGCAGCTGGCAGCTATCCCGAACATCAATTCGATAGAGCTTTACAGCAAGGAAGAAGCCTGGAACGGTATGCTCGACAGCATGACCGAGGAGGAAAGGGCGTTCTTCAAGTACGCTGACGAGAACCCTCTGCCTGATACTTACAGACTTACTGTAAAGGATATTGAGCTGATGAGCGAAACTACCGCGCAGATCGAAACTCTGGATTTCGTTGATTCGACCCAGTCCCCTACGACCTTTGCGGACGTTCTTATCAGTATCAGGAGGATATTCACCATAATCGCCACAGCAGTTGTGGCTGCCCTTGTGGTGGTGAGCCTCGTTATCATCTCGAATACTACGAGAGCCAGCGTTTTCGCAAGACGTAAAGAGATCAATATCATGAAATACGTCGGCGCGACCAACGCATTTATCAGGATACCGTTCTTCGTTGAGGGCATGATCGTGGGCATAGTTGCCGCCATAGGCGCACTGCTCATGACTAAGTTCGCTTACGAAGGTGTGTATAATATCTTCAATGATGACTCGGCTATCTGGGTCGTTATGGGAATGAAGAAGCTCTATTCCTTCAAGGAACTGCTGTTCCCCGTGAGCGTATCATATCTTGCAGCAGGCGCTGTTATCGGCGCGTTGGGCACTTCGATAAGTACAGGCAAGCACCTTAAGGTGTAAGCATGATAATTTTGACAACATATGGCAGGGGACGGGGGACACACGTTTCCTGCCATTTTGTGTTTAACAGGCAAAACTGACAAATTGTGTAAAAATGCTGCGGTATAATATATACAGAGAGCCGCAGTCTGACGGAGGAATTCTTAATGAATAAACTGACAGGCTTTAAGAAGCTCGTCGCGTGTACCGCGGCGGTGCTTATCTGTGCGTCTGCTTTTTCGGGCGCGGACAGCTTTGTTATGAAAGCAGATGTTGCAAATGCAGCCAGTAAAGAGCTGAAAGAAAACAAGCAAAATATAACCGATACACAGGCAAGCATCGAAGAGCTTATCGCCAAGCAGGAAGAACTTGATAAAAAAATAGCCGAGACCAAGGACGATATCTCCGCTGAGGAGGAAAACAAGGCGGCTATCGAGGAGCAGATAATCACTGTTCAGAAGACTGTAATGTCCCTGACAGATGTCATCTCTCAGACTAACGACGAGATAAAGGCTCTTGAAGCTTCTATCGCCGAAAAGGAAGTGCAGGTAGAGGAAAAGCACGAGCAGATAGTCGAAGGCGTAGGCGAATTCAAGGAAAGACTGAAAGCGATGTACGTCGCAGGCAACAATACATATTCAGATATCATCATCGGTTCTTCCGACTTCTATGATATGCTCATGAAAGTCGAGCTGGTCAAAAGGGTGGCTGAGCACGATGATAATATGATAGACAGCCTTATCGAACTGAAGGATCAGTACGAGGCTGATGAGGCTGAGCTCAATGCCGAAAAGGCTGAGCTTGAAGTAAAGCAGGAAGATCTTGAGACCAAGAAACAGGCTCATGAGAACCAGAGGGACAAGCTGCAGATGCTGTTTGAAGAAAGCGAGATCGCTCTGGACGACATGAATGCCAATAAGGAGATCTACGAGAACAACCTGGCCATGATCGAGCAGAACAAGAAAGAGTTTGAAAAGGAACTGGACGCTCTGTTTGAAGAGAGAATGGCCATACAGGCAGAGGAAAAGAGGAAAGCTGACGAGGAGAAGGCTCGTCAGGAAGAATTACGCAGACAGGAAGAAGAACGTAAACGTCAGGAAGAGGAAAAACAAAGACAGGAAGAAGCCGAGAGGGCAAGACAGGAAGCTGAAAAGGCAAATCAGGCAGCTGCTGAAAGTCAGTCGGACAGCAGCTCTGATAACAGCAGCAGTACCGACAGCAGCAGCATAGATACTTCGGAGAGCATAGCTTCCGAGGTGACTGAGAACCTGTCAGACACCCCCTCCGATAACCTGAGCAAGAATGCCCAGAACGGCTATCAGGAGATATCCAGGTTCACCTGGCCCGTACCCGGTCATTACCATGTCTCCTACGGCTTCGGCTACAGAAATGCAGGTGTGCTGACGGGCAACCACGGCGGTATCGACATCTACGACGCCAACATCTACAATGCAGAGATAGTTGCGGCTGACGCAGGTACTGTCATAAGGGTGGAGAACTATTGTACCCATGACTTCGGCAAGAACTACGACTGCGGCTGCGGCGGCGGTTACGGCAGATACTGCATCATCGATCATGGTGACGGTGTATGGACAGTTTACGGCCACGCAAACAATATCGTTGTATCCACAAACCAGTACGTTGAAAAGGGTCAGGTCCTTGGCTATGTTGGCTCTACAGGCCATTCCACAGGCCCCCACACCCACTTCGAGGTACAGATCAACAGAGTAAAGCAGGACCCCGCTAACTACCTTTCATACTAACTACGTTTCATTTTCCTGATAGTTCTTTTCTTCGCTTCCCGTAAAGGAGAGTATGATGAATAAGCGCAAAGGCTTTTTTAAGATCATGTCAATGGCTGCGGCACTGTGTGTGACTTTCACAGTGGCAGGCAGCACCATTGAAGCCACAAAGGCTGACGCATATTATGACGGCAGCGATTACAGCGGCTATGACTACGGCGGCTATGGCACCGATTACGGCTATGGCTATGACAGCGGCTATGGCTACGACAGCGGTTATGGTTACGACAGCGGCTACGGCTATGACGGAGGCTATGGCTATGACAGCGGCTACGACGACGGAAGCTATGACTATAACTCAGGCTGGACAGACCCCAACGCGGGCTGGACAGACCCCAACGCAGGCTATGACAGCCAGACGGGCTGGACGGACCCAAATGCTGCGGCACAGACCGATGACAGCACGGCTGACAGCGAGAACGGTACTTCCGCCGATGATGTCTACGAGCCGCTGACCGTCACGGATATATCAGGCTATGCCGAAGCACTCAGGGATATCATCGGCAAGCAGTCGGAGCTCAAGGTGGAGATATCCGATGCGGACACCGCTATCCGTGAGGAAGAAAAAATGCTCAAAAGCATAAAGAAGCGCACCGAAGAGCTGGATAACGAGCTTTATATACTCAACTGCTCCATGTCCATGCTGGAAGTAAGGGTGGGCAGCAACAAACGTGAGCTTGACAGGATAAACGAGCAGATAGAGGACGGCACCGAGCGCCTGAAAAAGCGCCTGAGAGCCATGTATCTCTCAGGCTCCGATTCCTATACCACCGTGCTGCTTGAGTCGGACAGCTTCTATGATGTGCTTATGCGCATGGAGCTGATAAAGCGTGTGGCCGAGCATGATGACAATATCATAGATGAGCTTTACGGGCTGCAGGAAAAGGTCGAGGTAAAGCAGGCTGACCTTGATGCACAGCAGGCTGAGCTTGATAAGCAGTATGCCCTCTTTGATACAAAAAAGGCAAAGCTGGATGAGATATATAATTCCTCCGCCCAGGCTAGGACGCTGCTGGAGGAAAAGCAGAAAAAGCTGAAGGAGCAGGAGGCTCAGTTCAAGCTTGAAAAGATGAAGGCAGCCGAGGAACTCAGCGGTCTGCTGAAACAGCCCTCGGGTACCACCTCCTTCGATGAAGAGGTCGCAGCCACCATGGTGCTGGCCGATGAAAGGCTGGAGGAGCTGCATGAAGAGATACGCGAGCGTATCAAAAATGACGAAGAACTGGGCGAGGACGAGCCGACCTATACCTTTGCATGGCCCGTGCCCCTCTGCTATACGATAAACTCAGGCGTGGGCGCCCGCTGGGGCACCTACCACAAGGGCATAGATATCGGCGGCGAACACGGCTATCCTATCCATGCCAGCGAAACAGGTACGGTCGTAAAGATCAATACCTCCTGCGTGCATGACTACGGCAAGTATGAGAGCTGCGGCTGCGGCGATGGCTACGGAAACTACGTCATCATCGACCACGGCAATGATTTCATTACGCTGTACGGCCACATGACCCAGGTGCTGGTGGAGGTCGGCGACCAGGTAAAGCAGGGCGATGTCATCGGCCTTATGGGCTCAACAGGCTTCTCCACAGGCGACCACCTGCATTTCGAGATACGCTATCAGGGCTATGTGCTCAACCCCACCTACTATGTTGACCTGACTATCAACACCGAGGAAGGCGACGAAGCATCGCGCTTCAGGGACAGGGATGATAACGAGCCTGACAGGGAACTGACGGTTGTTGAACGTGAGCCTGAAAATGCCGACAGCACCGTGACCCTTGAAACGGAGAACGACAGCTCGGGCAGTTCATGATCTTGATATATGAGGGAGCAGGCAGCTGCTCCCTTTTTGTTATGCGGGAAAAGCCAAGGGTTGACTTAGCCCTCGGAATATGTTATAATTATATAAATTTTTACCTGTGAGGAAAATGCTTTCTGCGGTAAAGAAAAATAGGATCCCAGTTTGGTCGTGTATTGTTTCCCCCGCCGAAGGCGGGGGAAACAATACTAAAAAAGCCATTCTGTATCATTAGCAATACACTTCAAAATTGGGAAAAAATAGAAAATAAGGAGGTAGTATCATATGAAAATGACAGTTAGTCAGGCTATGGTCGAATGCTTGAAGGCGGAGGGGATCAAGGTCGTCTACGGCTACCCGGGCGCAGCTATCTGCCCTTTTTACGATGCCCTGCTTGACGCTGAAAAGGACATTAAACACGTACTTGTAAGACATGAGGCGAACGGCGGCCACGCTGCCAGCGGCTATGCCCGTATCTCGGGAAAGCCTGCGGTGTGCATAGCCACCTCGGGCCCCGGGGCGGTAAATCTCATAACCGCTATCGCTACGGCCTACGCCGATTCTATACCGATAGTCTGCATAACGGGTCAGGTCAATACCGACCAGATCGGTTCAGATGTTTTTCAGGAGGCTGACGTAACAGGGGCGGCTGAGCCCTTTGTGAAGCACAGCTACCTGCTCAAGGACCCCGCTGATGTGGGCAGGGTCTTCAAGGAAGCTTTCTATATAGCAGGCAGCGGCAGACCCGGCCCTGTGCTGATAGATGTGCCTATGGACGTCCAGAAGATGACAGTGGATCTCAAATATCCCAAGACCTGCGAGATACGCAGCTATAAGCCCACAGGCAAGGGCAATGCTTTGCAGGTAAAGCGTGTTACCGAGGCTCTGCGTTCGGCGGAAAAGCCCCTTATCTGCATAGGCGGCGGTGTGTTCGCCTCAAATGCCCAGGCAGAGGTAGTAGCGCTTTCCGAAAAGCTGAATATCCCCGTTATCACCACCATGATGGGCATTTCCGTCTTCTCTGATGACAACCCCCTGTTCGTGGGCATGATAGGCACCCACGGCACACCCATAGCCAACTATGCGGTCAATGCCTGCGATACCCTGTTCCTCGTAGGTGCAAGGGTGGGGGACAGAGCTGTCAAAACTCCTCTGGCACTGGAAAAGACTACCAAGATACTCCATATAGATATCGACCCCGCCGAGATAGGCAAAAATATCGGCGCCGACCTGCCCCTGGTAGGTGACGCAAAGCTGGTGCTGCAGCAGATGCTGGCTTATATCGAAAAGCACCCCGAGGGTACTGCCGACCACGCTGAATGGCTCTCGCAGATAGCTGAGAACCGCAAGCCCGTCAAGTTTGCAAAGGTGCCCAGAGGTACCGTGAACCCCAAGGAGTTTTTGCAGAAGCTGGCCGAGCGTATGCCCGCTGATGTAAATATCTGCGCCGATGTTGGCCAGAACCAGATCTGGACCAGCAGATACTATTTCAAGCGCGGGGGACGTTTCCTGACCTCAGGCGGCATGGGTACCATGGGCTATTCGCTGCCCTGTGCTATAGGCGCCCGCATGGCCGATGAAACCAGACCCACTATCGCCATATGCGGCGATGGCGGCTTCCAGATGAATATGATGGAGCTGGCCACCGCTGTGCAGTATGGGGTGGATATAAAGGTCATCGTGTTCACCAACACCCGCCTGGGCATGGTCCGTGAACTTCAGACCAAGGGCTACAACGACAGACAGATAGCTGTCTTCCTGGACGGCTCCCCTGATTTCGTAAAGCTGGCCGCCGCCTACGGTATACCCGCCGTCCGCGTCAAGGACAGAAAGTCCGCTGATAAGGCCATTGAAATGCTGGCAGAGGAAAAGGGTATGCTGCTGTGCGAGGTAGTAGTCGATAAGGATTTCCCGACACTGTAAGAGGTGGGCTATGCTGCATTATAAAATAATGAGCTATGAGAGCGACTACGACTGGGGACAGCTGGTGGATATGACCTCCCTGAGAGATAAGAATTCTATCGAGAGGGAGTTTGTGAAAAGACTTAACGATAACCTGAACGATGAACCCTTTGCCGATGAGCTGTCAGATAAGCTTATGGCAGAGCTGGATAATTCCCGCAGAACAGGGGAGTATGCGGTGATAACGCCAAGGGGCAAGGGCTGTATAACCTGCCTGGGTACAGGCATAAAGTTCGGGCTTATGGTGATAGACCTGGCCGCACGGGGCAAAAGCGCCATAACCAAGCCCTATGCCGCAGGCATGGATGTGCTTGAATGGCTCTCCCGCCACGGGGAGCATACCCTGGTGCTTACGGATAACGAGTGCGACCGTTCTGTAAAAGAGGTGCTGACACTGGTGAATAACGGCGCGGCTGACCTGGAGTATATGGGGCAGACTTACTCTGCCTACAGCCTGAGAGAATGCATGGCCGCCCTGGCGCCCCTTATCGCAAAGAATGAGGGCTCGGTGGAGGACGATACCTTCTGAAAAGGCTGTTTGCTGTAATAATTATGATACAGCTGCGTTGTTAATTTTATCGTGTTAAAAAGTTAAAGAAATATCCATAATATAATAGTATAATGAATGAGTGTGGAATTTATTTCCGAAAAACGGAGGTTTTAATATGAAGCATACAATATCAGTTCTCGTTGAGAACCATAGCGGTGTCCTTTCCAGGATATCGGGTCTGTTTTCAAGAAGAGGCTTCAATATCGAGAGCCTGGCTGTGGGTCCTACCAATGATGAGTCCATATCCAGGATAACCATAGTTGCCGACGGCGATGAGCATACCGTTGAACAGATCGAAAAGCAGCTCAACAAGCTTATCGAGGTAATAAAGGTGAAGACCTTTGGCAGAGATGAGTTCGTGGCGAGAGAGCTTATGATAGTAAAGGTGAACGCCCCCGCTGACAAGAGGAGCGAGATAATGACCATAGCCGAGATAACAGGGGCTAAGGTAATGGATATCACCCTTACCACCATGACGCTGGAGATCTGTGACAGATATGACAGGCTTGAGCGTTTTGAAAAGGTCATCGAGCCCTACGGCATACTTGAAATGGCAAGGACAGGAACTGTCGCTGTGGAGCGCGGAGCTGAGTATTTCAGCGCAAAGAAGTAAATCCCCCTTTTAAGGGAGTAATAAATCAATCCAGATTATTTAGGAGGAAATTTAAAATGGCAGAAGCAAAGATCTATTATCAGCAGGACTGCGACCTGAATGTACTGAAGGGCAAGACAGTCGCTATTATCGGTTACGGTTCCCAGGGTCACGCTCACGCACTCAACCTGAAGGAGAGCGGCGTTGATGTTGTAGTTGGTCTGTATGCAGGCTCCAAGTCCGCAGAAAAGGCTAAGAAGCAGGGTCTGGAGGTAGTAAGTGTAGCAGAGGCTGTAAAGAGAGCTGACGTTATAATGATACTGATCCCCGACGAGAAGCAGGCTGCTCTGTATAAGAGCGAGATCGAGCCTAACCTGACCGCAGGCAAGACTCTGGCATTCGCACACGGCTTCAATATCCACTTCGGCTGCATCGTTCCCCCTGCAGACGTTAACGTTATCATGATCGCACCTAAGGCTCCCGGTCACACTGTAAGAAGTGAGTACCAGGCAGGCAAGGGTACTCCTTGTCTGATAGCTGTTGAGCAGGACGCTACAGGCAATGCTACCGAGATCGGTCTGGCATATGCACTGGGTATCGGCGGCGCAAGAGCAGGCGTTCTGGAGACTACTTTCAGAACCGAGACCGAGACCGACCTGTTCGGTGAGCAGGCAGTTCTCTGCGGCGGCGTATGCGCTCTTATGCAGTGCGGTTTCGAGACTCTGGTAGAGGCCGGCTACGATCCCAGAAATGCATATTTCGAGTGCATCCACGAGATGAAGCTGATCGTTGACCTGATCTATCAGTCCGGTTTCGAGGGCATGAGATATTCTATCTCCAACACCGCTGAGTACGGCGACTACATCACAGGCCCCAAGATCATCACTGAGGATACCAAGAAGGCCATGAAGAAGGTACTGGCTGACATTCAGGACGGTTCCTTCGCTAAGGAGTTCCTGCTTGACATGAGCAGCGCAGGTTCTCAGGTACACTTCAAGGCTATGAGAAAGCTGCACGCTGAGCATCCTTCCGAGAAGGTAGGCAAGGAGATCAGAAAGCTGTACAGCTGGAACAACGAAGAGGACAAGCTGGTAAACAACTAAGCTTGCTGCTTCTGCAAAGTATAGATCTTACAAGACCCGAAGGCCTCACGCTTTCGGGTCTTTTTGCAGACTTTTCCCGCCTTACTTCAAATGTACAAAAATTATGAACAAAAGCGTACACTATGCACAAATTTCGCTGCGATTTATCCCGATGATTGACAAGCATGACAAAACGTGTTATACTTTTAATGTGGGCGCTTGCGCGCGTAATGTGGAAAAATTTGGGGCAATGTCTATGAGATATTATATTTACGGATATACCGACACAGGCGGAAGAGATAATAATGAAGACGCTGTGCTGGTCAATAAAGAGGTCATAAATGAAGGCTTCTGTGAGGCGGTCGTTGACGCACCGTTCATCACAGCGGTCTGCGACGGCGTGGGCGGAGAAAAGGCAGGGGAGCTGGCCTCCCGTATGTGCCTGCAGCTGCTCTCTCTGGTGAACTATACGGCCTCCTGCGACCTGAAACAGGCGCTTCTGGAAATACATGAGAAGATAAGGAAGAAAAGCTCCCGCGACCGTGCCGCCAGGGATATGCAGACCACCGTCTGCGCACTGGCAGTGGACGAGCAGGGCAGGGGCCTCTGCGTAAATGTGGGGGACAGCAGGCTCTACCGCTTCGTCAACGGCACCATAAGGCAGATATCTTCCGACCAGAGCTACGGGCAGTATATGTATAATAAAGGCGAGATAGACTCTGCTCAGGAGCTGGAGCCAAAGTACCGCAGCGCCATAATCTCCGCCATAGGCAGCCCCCACAGTGAGCCTGACGTGGCTCAGACGCCCCTGGTGAGCGAGTTCGGGGCTGAACCCGATGATATGATAATTATCACTACAGACGGCGTTTCCGACTTTATCAGCGATAACGAGTTCGAGGTGGGGCTGTCCATGGACCTGCCTATCTCCGAAAAACTGGTGGCGCTGGCCAAGCTGGCGCTCATGAACGGCAGCAAGGATAATGTTTCCATAATCGGTATCAAGCCCTTCCTGGATTTTGAAGAGCTGGCTGCCCTTACTCGGCATGACGCTGTCAGCGAGACCGTTAACGTCATGGAAATGCTGGGCGAGCATGAAGAACCCGCCGAGGAAAAGGACGAACTCAGCGATATACTCACCATCGACCTGGGAGATATCATCGGCAAAAACAAGCCCGCACCTCCCCCCGAGGAACACCATGAGATAGCCACCCGCGAGGATATCGAGCTTGAAGCCCATGACCTCTTCATGCAGGCGCAGGCCTCACTTTCGAGATTGTCAAGCCTTTTCCCCAACAAGAAAAAGTCCGATTAATTAGGCAAAACATTTAAATAAATGCGGCAATACGGGGTTTTTCTTAGAATTATTAGGTAATAATGATAAATTTTTTCCTGCCGAAATTGTTAGTTTACGGTAAAACGATGAATAATGACCCCGATGTCTTGACAAATCCATTTATATGTTGTAAAATGGTTATTGAAATAGACAAGGTAGGTCTATTTGAGACTTTTACGAAACGAATTGGAGGAATTTGAGATGAAGAATTCAAAGATCGTTGCAGCTATGACTGCTGCAGCAATGGTAGTTTCTATGTCAGCTATGGTTGCTTCCGCAGCTGAGGTTGACGACATTTTTGATGAAGTTGGCGTTAACGACTACAACGCATATGAGTGGGATATCACTGACCTGGAAGCTTTCTTCGAGGATGAGGACGCTGTAGTTGTTATTACTTACACTGATGAGCACGACGGCTGGGGTGATCTCGCTTTCGGTTTCAGCGTTGACGGCACCTGGAAGTCTGCTACTTTCTCAAACGATGCCGGCGAGGATGCTGAGTTCGAGGTAAGCGTTGCTGATGTTATCGCAGCTGTTGAGATCGAGGATGCTTCTACTGCTTCTTTCGGTAAGGTAGAGGGCTACAATGGCTGCACTATCTCTAAGATCGTTCTGAAGACAGCTGACGCTGAGCCTTCTGATGACGACGAGCCTGCTGATGACGATGTAGCTACTGACGACGAGACCACTGCTGATGATGACGTTACTACAGGTGAAGAGACCACCACAGGTGATGACGACACTACTGGTGACGAGACCACTACTGAGGAAGAGTACACCACTGGTGATATCAACGGCGACGGCAACGTTGACGTAACTGACCTGATGGCAATTGCTGCTCACGTTAAGACTATCAGACCTCTGACTAAGGCTGGCGAGAAGGCTGCTGACGTTAACGGAGACGGCAATGTTGACGTAACTGACCTGATGGCAGTTGCTGCTCACGTTAAGGCTATCAGACCTCTGTACTAATTTCTTGACGAAATATATACAGTTCAAGCTGTAACGATAAAAGCGGACGTTTCAAAGCGTCCGCTTTTTTATGCATGAAAAACCTCCGCAGCCCGGCTGGCCGCGGAGGTGCTTTTATTTCTCTGTCGGTTTGAATTCGATGTCTCTCGGTATGTAGTTGGCAACAACGTTCCCGCTGCGGTTCTTTATAAATAAGACCGTGCCTGTCCCATAGGGTATGCAGTTTTCGCCCTCATTCTCAAGGACCTCCTGTACGCTCATATAATAGTAATCGTTCCAGCACCTGCCGTACAGCTCCCCGGGGGCGGCCACAA
This sequence comes from Ruminococcus sp., assembly GCF_017464355.1. GTDB lineage: Bacteria > Bacillota > Clostridia > Oscillospirales > Ruminococcaceae > Hominimerdicola. Next base: position 63,800 of record NZ_JAFUAG010000014.1, read on the forward strand.
AGGCCTTGTCTGTCATCGAGAAACCTACCACATCAGCATATATCTTCCCGTCGATCTCACGGGCGTAGTCCACCAGCACCAGCTTGTCGCCGTCAGGCTCGCGGTACTTTTCTGAGAGATCGATCTTTGTCTTCAACAGGTAGAAATATCCTGTGCTTTCATCAACAAATGAACCTTTCAGCTGCCCGCTGTAGTCTGAGGAGAACCATTCGTTTATCTCCCGTGCAGTGTACCGTACCCCGAGATAAAAGCTCAGCCTGTCGTTCACGTTCTCCAGAGAATAAGCACGGTAGCCCTCCTTGTAGATACCGTCATCATTAACATCGAACATAGTTTTGGTCCCTGCCACCAGTAGCATCTCATCGGTCATGTCACGGTCAAAGGAATACAGCGTGCCCTCAAACTCATGCAGCCCGTAAGGGCTCGTCAGATATTCCGAAAGCTGCTCGTTTTCAGTCAGGCCTAAAGTGCAGGTGTTGTCCTCCAGGTTTTTCAGCCCCTTGACATGGGCGGCAGCCGCCATAAGGTCAGTTACCGTAATGTTGAAGTCTCCGTTTACATCGCCGATGGAAAAGGCTGTCCCCTCCAGGGGTCTTATGCCCTTTACGTGAGCCGCTATCAGCGTCAGGTCAGTCACGTTGATATCATCGTCACGGTTCACATCACCGTTCAGCGCCGAGGCGCTTATGCACGCCATGCCCGCACTCAGGCAGAGGGCGGCAAACATCGCTGTTAATTTTTTCATTCTGTTGTCTCCTTTTATATGTCTGTTATCTGTTAAGGTGTACCGCCACCCTGCATACAGGGTCAAGGCCAAAGTCCTCAAACCTGAATGACTCAGAACACATGATATCACTGTTGAAGCCAAGACCAAAGTCGTTTGACCACTTGCCTTCCATATCGAATACCAGCAGCCACTCAACGCCGTCCACATCGACTACATAGTTGGGCGCAAAAGTGTGGTTCTCAAAGCGGGTGTCACCACTGAGGTCAAAGTACTTTTTCAGCTCGCTGTACCTCATGCCCACCTTAGCGCCCGAGTTCCCTATAGGATAGCCCTTCAGTATCTGTATCTGATTTATCTTGGTCCAATCAGGGTCATCGCTTACACCATTATCTATAAATACAGACTTTCCGTCCACAAAGTCCAGGTTGTAGCTGCCGTAGAAGCAGAACCTGTATCCGGGGTAGACCTTATCATTGTATGCAGCACCTGTGTTGCTCTGGCCTGCCTCGCATACCTCGTATTTCATATCACCCAGAGCTGAGCGTACATCTCCCAGGTCGAAGGCTGTGGGCACCTTTTTCATGCTCAGGCTCTCGGGGATATAGGTGTAGCTGCCGTCGTCCAGCGTGTGCTTTACAAGCACTGCCGTGCCCTCGCTGGTCTTGACATAATGGTCCTTGTGCTGATAAGCCTCCGTCACGGCCAGCTTATAGTCTTCCTCGGCAGGCTCCCAGGTGTAGTCCAGGTAATCAGGGGTTATCTTGAACTCCACAAGGTCCGCATAGACCTTGCCGCCCAGTTCTCTGGCAGATCTTACCAGTATGAGATCCGGGCGCATCTCGCCGTTGTGTGCAGGTATGTACAGACATTCGGTGTTAGGGTCAAAATAGGTCTTGTCGTCCTGTTCGTAGAGGAAGCCATTGTAATCCCACGCAGCCAGCTGTGCAGCCGTGTACTTCATACCGAAATACCTGTCGGTCATGCTGTTGAGCTGTTCAAGGGTGTGACCCTCATAGCCTGTCACAAAAGCAGGGTCATCTGCGGGAATGTTGCCCATATGCCCGTGAAGATAAATGTGCGCGAACTGCAGCTGCTCTATCATGGTGGTGCTGGCCTTGCTGAGGGTTATGCCCTCAAGCTTCAGACCATTCTGGTAATTGTCCAGTGTGCTGAGCTGCCTGTTTATCTCATAGATATCCTCAGCAGATACCTCCTTTGGTTCCTCCAGGGGACGTATGCCCTTTACGTGGGCAGCCACCAGGGTAACGTCCGTTACATTAACATCGCCGTCACCGTTGGCGTCTGCCTGTTCAAGAGCCGCACCCTGAAGCGCTTTGATACCCTTTACGTGAGCCGCCACCATGGTAAGGTCGCTGACGTTGATATCATCGTCCAGGTTCGTGTCTCCCTTAAGGGCTGAGGCTGTCATGCCGAAAGCCCCTAAACTGAGCGTAAGTGCGGTAAGTGCTGCCAAAGCTTTTTTCATAATGTATACCTCCTTGTATATGCGATATTTTTCTACCAATAATGATACTACATTTTATCAGCCCTGTCAAGCACCGTGAAGACACATATTTCGGCTTCCGCAGACATGACAGGTGCTTGACAGCAGGGCTAAAACAGAGTATAATGGTATATTATAGAACAACGTTTCCCGAAGGAGGTATATGATATGACTACAGACGGACGCAAGGTCGTGCTTATAGGCACAGGTATGGTGGGCATGAGCTTTGCCTACTCGCTGGTAAATCAGGGTGGCATATGCAATGAGCTGGTGCTTATCGACGTTAATATCGAACGTGCCAGAGGTGAGGCCATGGACCTCAACCACGGGCTTGCCTTTGCAAAATCAAACATGAAGATATATGCGGGTGAATACAAGGACTGCAAGAACGCAGATATTGTTGTCATAGCCGCAGGTGTAGCCCAGAAGGAGGGCGAGACCAGACTTGACCTGCTGCAGCGCAATGTGGAGGTCTTCCGTTCCATCGTGACCCCCGTGGTGCGCTCGGGCTTTGACGGCATTTTCCTCGTAGCCACCAACCCCGTTGACATCATGACAAGAGTGACCTATGAGCTTTCCCGCTTCGGCGCTTCAAGGGTCATCGGCACAGGTACATCTCTTGATACCGCCCGCCTGCGTTATCTGCTGGGGGACTACTTTACTGTTGACCCCAAGAATATCCACGCATACGTCATCGGTGAACATGGCGACAGCGAGTTCGTGCCTTTCTCACAGGTCATGCTCGCCACTAAGCCCGTCACCAAGATACTTGCCGATGAGCGCAACAGCTTCTGCATAGACGAAATGCAGTCCATAGAGGAACAGGTGCGTACCGCCGCCTATAAGATAATCGAGGCCAAGCGGGCTACCTACTACGGCATAGGCATGGCGCTCACCCGTATAGTAAAGGCCATTCTCGGCGATGAGAACAGCGTGCTTACAGTATCTGCCAAGCTGTGCGGCGAGTACGGCAGCAGGGCAGTGTTCATAGGCGTGCCCACTATCATCGGCAGAAACGGCGTCAAGGAGATAATCGAGCTTGACCTGAACGATGAGGAAAAGGAGAAGTTCAAAAACTCCGTGCAGGTGCTTGATGAGCATTTTGCTTCTCTTGAACTCTGATAAATAGAATATCTGCTGCCCCGCAGCGGTCTGTGTGCCGCCGCGGGGCTTTTTATTTGTATCCCGATTTGGCCGTGTATCGTTTTCCCCGCCGAAGGCTGGGGAAACAATACGAAAAAAGCCATTCTGTATCATAAGCAATACACTTCAAAATTGAGAGTTGTTTATAAACGTTATCGTAATTTGTAACGGTCCACATCAGTATTTTGTGAAATAGTTAACATTATCAATAAAGTGATAAAATCCGAAATATTAACCCGCGTTTATTGAGTTAAATGACGAAATTATATTCCAAATATGAATAATAGTTGACAAAAAAAGCTAAAGATGATAATATATTAACATATATGGCTATATGGTCATAGTATGTTTACTTTTCCTTTCAGCCTGAGTCGGGAAGGGCAAAAGGGAGAGGTCAAAGAATTATGAAAGGGGAGATGCTTTTAATGGAAAAAAGCACGCATCGTAAGGAATACAGGTTCCTGGCGGGACTGCTCTCGCTGGTATGCCTGTTTTCCGTAGTTTTCGGTTCGGTGCCCGAGGCCTTTGCTGCCTCCGCAGAGTACCCCGAGAACATTGAGCTCGTCTTCAACGAAGCAGAAGATGAGAACATAAAGATCACTGATGACGGCAAAACTGCTGATTATACCATTCCTGAACTTCAGCAGCGGGTAAATATCCAGCTGAAACTCAGCCTTAATAAAAGGTATGAGAACGGCCAGCTCAGGATAGAGATACCCAGCGAAGCCTTCTCAAGGCGCGACGGTGATCTTTACAGCATGGACAAGAAATACGAATTCATCAACCAGGCCAAAAGTGATTCGTCACTGGTCAACGTTGAGAATGAGAACTACACCCGTGTAAATCCCGACGGTACAAGGGAAAGCGGCATAATCGTCCTTTCAAACAAGGCGGCTACCGCCCCCCAGATCACCATAGATATGGCATACCTCATCTATGCCTTTGGTGTAGAGGATAACGCTTCACAGGATTTCGGTATCAGGATAGTAGATACCATCACAGGTGAAGAGCGTTCTCCCGATGATATCACCGCCACTTTCCGCACCCATGTAAGGAACGCTTCGCTCAGCAAGTATACCGAGAGCGTAGGCGTTAAAAACGGCTGCTACTATAAGTGGGACGATTCACTGGAATCAAGATATGCCCTGACCAGCAAGTACGGTATCGATGAGGCAAAGTTTACAGAGCTGTGCAATGACTATGACTTTGTAGGCTACCGCCTGTCACCCTCCGTGCAGGCCAACCAGGATTATACCCTTTATCTGGACGAACAGCCCGAGGGCGGCGAGGTAGTTGCTGTATCCCGACTTTACAGCTACAGCAGCAACTGCATTCCTCTGGAAAAGGAAACAGAGGGTCCCTATGCAGGCCAGTGGAAGCATGACGGCAGCGTTTCCAACATACTGGTACTGGTAAAGTACCCCAAGTCAGTGGCTGAGTCTGCTGACGGCGGCAGTAACCCTGACCTTGTCAATAACGCTAAGGTGACTTATGTCGGTGTTGACGGCGATGAGGAAGACGTAGCCGAGGCAGAGAAGACCCTGCACTCAGTATGGCAGGACATGAGCGCTGTATATCACGGCGATATATGGAGCGTTGAAAAGGACGGCTACCCCGATCCCAGCGGCGGACTTGACCTGCTGCAGGCAGGCAGCAACGCTACCTTTACCTACAGGATAAAAGGTATCGGCAGAACATATAAGTACGGCATGATCGATAACTTTGAGTACAAGAACGGCCCCTACTGGATGGAGCTGGTCGATGACGCACTCTATGTCAACGGCCTTGGTGAATACGGCACAAACAGTGCAAGACTTGAACCCGATGATTTCTACTTCAAGACCTTCACTGCAGAGCTGTACCATAAGGACGTCACCGAGGTCACTCTTGACGGCGAACCCAAGACCTATACCTACCGCAAGCTAGAGGACAGACAGCCTATCGAGGTCTATGTAATGACCGCAGATAAGCCCGATGAATGGCAGCTTGACCAGAAGCTTACGACCCTTGCGCCGAACAGCCAGTATACCTATGCCGATGAAAACGGCAATTCCACATTCAAGTTCAAGCATGACAGAGTTTACAGGATAAAGTTCACCTACAGAGATGCCAACGGCGATATCGAGCTGGTATCCGTAGTTACAGGTGAGCTTCGCGGCGAAGGCCCCACTGTAAAGAAAGTCCTTGCGAATATGAAAGAACATGACCTGGCAAATTTCCAGCTGTTCAACTGGGACGGCCAGATGGGCTACAATGCCGCAGGTGTCTGGGAGAACCCCACTGACGGCAAAACTATCAGTACCGATGACAGCTGGGTCAAGGAAGACCTCCTTGCCCTGGACGCACAGCTTTACGAGGGTCACTCTGCTGAGGCTGACAACGTGCAGGTAGCTACCCGTCTTCATGCCCAGAATAACCTGGTAACAGGAAAACCCTTCTGCGGCGCCGCCAAGCAAGGCTCCGTAAACCAGCGTGACGGCAAGATCTACGGCACCTACAAGCTTGGTGCAGTAGCAGGCAGGGGCGGCAGCCCCGATGACGTCAGTGAAATGGTAAAGCTTGGCATGATAAATGCCGGCAACGAGGTCGTTTACCATGAGCTTCTGCCCATAGGCATGAGCCTGATGTCTGTAAGGCCTATATTTGAGGGTTCCACTCAGTTCGATTTCCAGAAGAAAAACTTCTCATGGGAAACTCTCTGGTACCAGTACAGTGCGAATATCCACTTCCTGCAGCCCGAGAACGAGCCTGAGATCACTATTGAAACTATCGACAACTACAAGGGCTCCCTCCGCCAGATGGCAGTGATAAAAGTAAAGTATCCCGAACTGCCTGTCATCAAAATGGGTGAGCATACCGATATCTGCTACGCTGTCGGCTCTGTTATAGAGGTCAAGACAGTGGCAGACTATGCTGATATCAGAAACAATACCCTTGATAATGTCTTTGAAGCCCAGTTCATCGGCGATGACGGCAAGGCTCTGGAACTCAAGGGTCAGGCAGCACTGCCCGATGACGGCAGCGTGTTTGAAGAGATAAAGGGCAGAGACGGCGAGAACGTCTTCAAGGATATCGACGAGGACGGAGACACCACCGCCCTGAGCGTGGTAGCTTTCTCCAGCTCTGATACTATCACTATCTATCAGTCGGGCGCCCAGCTTGACAAGAAGATCAAGGCTGACGACTACGACACCTATTTCAAGGATTATACCCAGACCTACGCAGGTCACAACTATACCTACAGGATACGTTTCTATGCCAACGACGGTGTTATCCGCAACGTTGTCCTGTTCGACTCCATCGAGGAAGCTTACAACGAGGAGAAGTATCAGGGTCTGCCTTACTGGAAGGGCACCCTCTACGGAGTAGACCTCAGCGAAGCTAAGGACTCAGGCTTTGAGGATATCAGGGTCTTTGTCAACACAGGCCATTTCTATACCGATGAAGAGATAGCTACAAACTACTCCACAGGCTATAAGGGACTTCAGCCCGATGACCTCACTGCTGCCAACGGCTGGCAGGAGATCGACCCCGATAACTACGACGGCTGGGCAGATGTCAAGACCATAGCTTTCAGTATCGGTGAAGATGTACGTTTCGGCAAGGCTGATGACCTGCCCAAGTCGGTAAGCGTTTATCTTAAGATGACCGCCCCCGACACTATCCATGAGGAGCAGACCGAGAGTAACCAGGTGCTGGCATACAACGCTCCCGCTTTCTACAGCGAAAAGCTCAATACCAGCGGCTGGACAAAGGATACCACTATCGCAAACGTGGTAACTATAGGCCTTAAGTCTGCAACAGCTGAGATACCCGCCATAACCAAGACCCTCACAGGTGAGGATATCCCCGGGGACTTCAGCGATACCTGCACATTCAAGATAACCCCCGTTGACGGCGGCGAAGCACCCCGTGCTTATGCTGACGGCGAATGGGGCGATGAGATAAGCTCCGTAAAGGTCAGCGTAAATGCCGCTGGACCCACCGCCGTGGCTGATGATAACGGCAGCCTGTTCTTCACCGAGCCCCAGACCCGCGAGTTCGAGATAACCGAGGTGGGGGGCAGAAAAACAGGCGTTAACTACAGCAAGGCTAAGTACAAGGTAGTCTATACCGTTGAGGATACCCGCAAGGACGTTCAGTATGACGAGGATACCCTGCTCAAGGTAGAAACTAAGATCTACAAGACCGCAGGCGATGACGGCAAGGCACTGGCAGGACCCATTGAGGTAGAGAGCATCGAGTTTGTAAACAGCTATGCTCCCGTTCCCGCAGAGCTGGAACTGCCCGCAGTAAAGAAGACCGTCGAGGGCGCTGACAGACCCGAGGAGAAGGAATTCACCTTCATGCTGGAGCCTTTCACCGAGAATTACGAAACAGCAGGTCCTCTGCCCGAGGATACCACCGCTGTGGTAAAGGGCGAGGGCACAGCTAAGTTCGGCAAGATGACCTTTGACAAGGCAGGCATCTACGAGTACGCTGTTTACGAGGTAAGCGGCGGACAGACAGGCTACACCTACGATGACCATACCGAGATAGTAAGAGTTACCGTCTTCGATAACAAGGGTCAGCTCGATACCACTGTTGAGAAGCTTGAGGGTGATACATATGTGGATGCAGCTGAGGGCTTTGAGTTTGTAAATGAATACACACCCAATCCCACTGACACCGTTTCCTTCCCCCAGGTGACAAAGAGATTTTCAGGTCAGCCCAGGCTGGACGACAAGGAATTCTCCTTCACCCTGACCGCAAAGAACGGCGCACCTCTGCCCAAGGATACCAACGTGACCGTAGAGGGCGCAGGCAGGGCTTCCTTCTGCAGTGTCAAGTACACCAAGGCAGGCACCTATACCTACACTATCACCGAAGATGACTTCGATGAGAGCTACACAGGCTATACCAGGGACGAAAGCGTTTATACCTACACCGTTACCGTTACCGATAACGACGGTCAGCTTGAAGCTTCCGCTGAACTGACAAAGAACGGCGATACTGCAAGTGCTGCCATATTTGTAAACGACTATACTCCCGTACCCACAAGTATCGTTCCCCCTGTGGCTGTAAAGCAGATAAAGGGCGATACCCACGATAACGACCCCAAGGTGTTCAGCTTTGAGCTGAGAGCCCTTGACGAAGCACCTGTCCCCGAAAGAACTGTTGCCAAGGTAACAGGCGAGGGCATGGCACAGAGCTTCGGCAGGATAAACTACACCGAGGCAGGCACCTATGTTTACGAGATAAACGAGAAGGAGCTTCCTGATACTTATGTGGGCTACACCAGGGATACCGCCCTGTATACCTACACCGTTACCGTTACCGATAACTCAGGCAAGCTTAAGGCTGAGGGCGTTCTTACCAAGGACCGTGAAGCAGCTGACGCTCTTGAGTTCGTAAACACCTATACCCCTGTGGAAACTTCCGTTGAAGTACCCGTTGCTGTCAAGCAGATCGACGGCGACACCCACGGCAATGAGGACAAGACCTTTACCTTTGAGCTGACAAGCAATGAGGACGAAGCAGAGGATATCCCCATGCCCGAGAACACCACTGCCACCGCAACAGGCAGCGGCGAAGCAACACCTTTCGGTGCTGTCAGGTTCACCGATGTCGGCACATACCACTATGCTGTCACCGAAAAGGAACTTGATGATACCCACACAGGCTACAGCAGAGATGAGTCTGTTTACGAGTTCACAGTTACCGTTACAGATGTCAACGGCAAACTCACCGCTGAGTATGAGATAACCAAGGGCGGCGAGACCGTCGAGGTACCTGAGTTCGTATTCGTGAACGAGTATAAGCCCGAGGAAACTCAGCTTGAACTCCCCGCAGCTGTAAAACAGATAAACGGCGATACACAGGATACCGAGGACAGAGAGTTCACATTCCTGCTGACCGACGCTGAGGACTACACCACCGATGAAGAAGACAGCTCTTCTGAGGAACTACCTATGCCCGACCCCGCAGCAGCAACTGTAAAGGGCAGCGGACAGGCAACACCTTTCGGAAAGATCACCTTTACCGAGCCAGGTGTCTACCGCTATGCAGTCATCGAGCAGGAACTGAACGACACCCACGCAGGCTACACCCGCGACGGCTCGGTTTACATCATCACAGTTACCGTCACCGATAACGACGGCAAGCTGGAAGCTTCCTATGTCATGACAAAGAGCGGCAGGGAAGTAAGCGAGCTGGTATTCGTCAACGACTACGTGGCAGAAAGCTGTGAGCTTGAACTGCCCGTAGCAGTAAAGAAGATAGACGGCATCGTTCCCGATGAGGAGGACAAGACCTTTACCTTTGAGCTTACCTCCGCAGAGGACGAGCTGAACCCCATGCCCGAGAATGCCACCGCCACCGTAACAGGCGAGGGCAAAGCCACCGCCTTCGGCAAGATAACCTATACCAGGGCAGGCACTTACCACTATGATGTCTTCGAGCAGGATCTTGATGACAGCTATGTGGGCTACAGCAAGGATACCACTGTTTACAGACTTACCGTTACCGTAAAGGATATGGGCGGCAAGCTGGAGGCTTCCTGCGTTATCACCAAGGACGGCAAGGAGCAGAGCGAGCCGGTATTTGTAAACAGCTATAATCCCAGACCCCTTGATACCGACCTTGATGTCATCAAGGTGATAGAGGGTGCAACTCCCGAAGAGGACGAGATATACACCTTTGAGATAACCGCAAAGGACGGCGCACCTCTTCCCGAGAACAACAGGCTCACCATAACAGGTGACGGCAGCGGTACTTTCGACAGCTGGACCTATACCGAAGCAGGCGTTTATGTCTACGAGGTAAGAGAGATAGCAGGCGACTCTGAAAACTGCACCTACGACGATGTAGTCTATACCATTACAGATACCGTTACCGATATGGGCGGCGAGCTGAAGCTTATCACTGTCAAGGACGGCATCAAGCAATTCGGCAGAGTGATATCCGTTGGCGAAAGCATCTATGCAGACGTTGAGTTTGTCAACGTATATGAGGAGGAAGAAGAAGAGACCACCAAGCCCGAGGACGACAGCAGCGAGCAGGGCGGACACGATGATTCTTCAAGCATTCCCCACGATGACAGCTCTTCTCAGGAGCAGACAACTTCGGGCGACAGCTCAGGCAGCTCCGAAAGCTCTGAAAGCTCAAGCGAGAGCAGCAGCTCCTCCGATAAGGACAGCTCTTCTCAGTCATCTTCTTCCGGGGACTCTTCCAAGAGCAGTTCTTCCAAGTCAGACAGCAGCCGTTCCACCACCACCACACAGACTTCTTCCAACCCAAATACAGGCGCCGCAAAGACGCTTGTGGGCTTCGAGATAGTTATGCTCGGTGCGGCTATCGTTGTTCTGAAAAAGCGTAAGGATAATAAGGAAGACTAAGTCCTGAAAACCTGAGGCGCTGAAAAAGTAAAGTTTATGCCGCAGCATTTCTGAAACTTCAGGAAATGCTGCGGCATTGCTGTATATTCACGGGTGTATTGCTCCCAAAAGCCCCGCAATACCCCATAACACCAATAAGCCCCGAAGTGAAGACCTCTCACCTCGGGGCTTTTGCTATACCGACCAGTTTTCAATGGTCTTCATTATTATATTCAGGGTGTCCTCCCTGGCCTGCTGACATTCCTGCGGGTACTTTTTCTCGCGGGGCAGCATATTGCTGTTGACAGGGAAATACCCCAGATTATGGCTGCCCTTTTCGCTGACTATGTGCTTTCGCCCGTAAGCAAAGCCGCAGCGGTCAAGCCTTGCCATAAGCTGCTCGGCACAGCGCTTTGCAGGTACCGATTCATCGTGTACCGCCGTGAGAAAAAGTATGTCGCCCCTTATCCTCTCCACAGGTATCTCGTTTTCCTCACTGCCCCGCTTGTCCCATTCGTCGAAGAAGTACAGCAGCCTGACATTTCTTTCCTTTATGCAGCGCCTCAGCAGGTCGCCCATCAGCCCCTTGTTCGCCACATAGGGAAGCTCCTTCCCCCCGAAAGATACCATGGACCTGCAAGGGTCGTCCGAAGCCCTGCCGCTGCCCTGCATTATGTGCCCGAAAGCCGAAGCCGCTATGACCAGACTTATATCGGGAGTAAAGCTTGCAGCCAGCAGTGCCATGCCCGCCCCCTTTGAATTGCCGTAAATGCCTATCCGCCGAAAACCCTTTTCCTTAAGCGCAAGGCAGGCCGCCTGAAATTGCTCCAGGGGTATGGCACGCACACTCTTTTTCTGCCCCTCGCCCCCGTAGTATGACATAGCCAGAGCCGAGTACCCTCTCTCTGCAAAAAGCCCTGCATACTTCTCGGGAAGCTCCAGCCCTTTCAGCCCCTGCAAAACTATAATGACCCTGTCATCGCCGTTTTCCGCGGAGTACAGCGCCCCCTCAAAGCCGTCACGGAGATATTTGTATGTATATTTTTTCATGGATATCTGCTTCCTTTCTATGGAGTTATTATACACTAACCGCAATAAAAAGTCAATGTCATATCGGTAAGTGTTCTGCACTTTTCCTTACGAAAATATAAGGCTAAGGTTAAGAATTCTTAAGGTTGCATGAAGAAAGATTTCAGAAAACTGTATTATACTTTAAACATAACGAAAGAACGACATACAAAACTCATGTCGTACAGAAAATAATTTCATGAAGGAGACAATATCATGAGCAGATCACCCAAGAAAAGCAAAAAGAAGATAATAGCTGTCGCATCGGTAGGTGTGCTGGCTGCGGTAGGCGGTGTGGCGCTGTATGGTTCGGCGATGAGCAATAAGGCAGAAACAGCAGACCCCGACGCAAGCATCATTACCGTTGAGAAGACCGACCTCAGGCAGAAAGTCACAGTGACAGGCACTGTTGAAAGCGCCGAGACCTCCGTGGTAAAAAGCGACCTGATGAACGTTAAGGTAAAGTCCGTAAAGGTCAGGGTAGGCGACAGAGTAAAGAAAGGCGACATCATCGCTGAACTGGACGACACCGACCTGAAAGAACAGCTTTCCGACGCCGAGAAGTCCCTGGAGAATGCCAAGGCTATCAACGAGATAAACCTGAATGCCGCCCAGCGCAGCTATGATGACACCGTGGCCGATAAGGGCACTAAGAATGCCCGTGCAGGCAAGAACGTCGATGTGGCACAGGACGAATACAACAAGGCCGTAGGCGACCAGAACACCGCCTATGATACATATAACAACTCAGTGGACGAGCGTGTGGCAGCCGAAGAAACTGCCGCCGAAGCCGCACAGGCAGCCGCCGATGCAGCCGCCCCCGTAGATGAACTGAAAGCCGCCGTAAAGGAAGCTAAAAAAGCCTCCGAAGAAGCCGCTGCCGAATTTGACAGACTTGCCCTTGCTGAGGACACCTCCGCCGAAGACCTCGAAGCAGCCAAGAAGACCCGTGACGACGCAAAGGCAGCCTATGACGAAGCCGCCGATGCCCTCGCAGAGGCTCAGGAGGGTGCCGCTTCACTGAACGAGTACGCAGCCCTCTGCGCACAGCAGGCCTCCGCTGCACTGATGAAAGAAAAGGAGCTGTACGCAGGCCTTTCCGCCGCCGATAAAATGGTTGACCAGGCAAGGCTCGCCACCGAGAACGCAGCCGATGCCCAAAGCGACAGTGACCGTGAGTACGACAAGGCCATCGCCCAGACCAAGGACGCCCTTGATACCGCTAAACTCAGCGGAGATGACAGCCTGAACGCTCCCCAAAAGCAGATAGATAACATCAACGAAAATATTGATAAATGCGTTATCGTCGCAGACCGTGACGGTGTCATCACCTCCGTTTCCGTGGAGGAAGGCGATATCTATGCAGGCGGCGAGATAGCTGTTATCCAGGACGACACAGGCTTCAAGGTAAGCGCTAAGGTAGACCAGTATGATATCTCCAAGATATCCAAGGATATGCCCGCCGAGATAACCGTGCAGGCTCTCGGCAGTGAAGCCGCAGGCGGCAAGCTGAGCTTTGTTTCACCTACCCCCGCCCCTGCTGCCATGTCCGCAGACGGCTCTGTATCACCCACAGATTATCCTATCGAGGCCACCTTCGATAACAGCGATGAGGCTCTGCGCATAGGCATGAGCGCCAAGCTCGTCATCGTCACCGAAGAAAAGAAAGATGTTTTAGCCGTGCCCGACAGCTGCATACAGAAAGATGACAAGGGCTGGTACGTTCAGGTGCAGGGCGAGGGCACCGATATTGAAAACGTTTATGTAGAAAAGGGACTTACCACCGATTACTATACCGAGATAAGCGGCAGCAAAGTCACCGAGGGCATGGAGATAATCCAGCCCGAGGCGGAGGAAGATACCTCTGCGGTATTCTATTGATCGGAGGAGACAGCAATGAGCGATGTTGTTATTGATCTGAAAAATATATACAAGAGATTTTACCAGGGCACGCCCAACGAGCTGGAGATACTCCACGGTATCGACCTTACGGTGAGAAAGGGAGAATTCGTGTCTATCGTAGGCGCTTCGGGCTCGGGCAAAAGTACCCTCATGAATATCATCGGCGCCCTGGACAGACCCTCCTTCGGCAGCTATGACCTCGGCGGAACAGACATCTGCGCCGCAAAGGACAACGAGCTTTCCCACATAAGAAACAGGCAGATAGGCTTTGTTTTCCAGACCTACAACCTTATACCCAGAAACACTGCCCTGAAAAATGTGGAGCTGCCCATGATGTACGCCAGGCTGAACCCTTTCACCCGCAAGAAGAAAGCTAAGGAACTGCTTGAAATGGTAGGCATGGGCGACAGGATGAGCCATACCCCCGATGAACTCTCAGGCGGTCAGAAGCAGCGTGTTGCCATAGCAAGGGCGCTGGCCAATGACCCCTCTATCATACTGGCCGATGAGCCTACAGGTGCGCTGGATTCTGCTACAGGCAGAATGATAATGGACCTGTTCCATAAGCTCCACGAGGAGAACGGCATAACTATCGTGCTCATCACCCATTCCAACGAACTGGCCGAGGAGACCGAGCGTGTGCTGACCCTCATGGACGGAAACATTATTTCTGAAAGGAGGGGTTCTGCATATGTTCCTGGACAATATAAGACTCGCATTCAGTGAGCTTTTCGCCAATAAAATGCGTTCACTGCTGACCATGCTGGGTATCGTCATAGGTATCGCGTCGGTCATCGCCATAATGTCCCTGGGCGAGGGTATGCAGAACTCCATGCTGGATACCTTCGGCGGTGCCCAGGCCAAGCAGATAATCTTCGAGGTCATTCAGAAGGACATGAAGAACGACTACGACTACGACAACATGGACCAGGGCGCCCGCAAGATGAATGACTCCGACAGGTTCGATATACGCACCTTTGAAGAGGTGCAGTCAAACTTCGGCAGCAGGCTTGAGGGCATATCCCTTTCATCGAACCTCGGCAAGATAAGGTGCGGCGACGCCACAGCCAGTGTAGTAAGCGTAAACTCCTGTGCCTTTGCCACCCAGGGCGACCTGAAAATGGTAGCAGGCAGAAAGATAAGCGCTGACGAATACGACAAGGGCAGAAAGGTCATTCTCCTGTCCGAAACCACCGCAGAAAAGGTCTACGGTTCAGCCGAAGCTGCTCTCGGTCAGGAATTCGAGGGCGAAATGGGCAGCAGCTTTTCCACCTACACCGTGGTAGGTGTCTATAAGCGTGAAGTGTCGGGAATGAGCGCCATGCTCATGGGCACAGGCGGTTCAGAAACAGCCTACGTCCCCTACAGGTCGGGGCTCAGGACCTCCATTGAAGATGAGAAGTTTGATTACTTCATAGCCATCGCCAGGGACAGCACCGATATCCCCGCCCTTGAAGCGGACATAGGCGCATTCCTCGGCAAGAAGTATGAGAACAACGATACCTTCAAGATATACACCAACACCATGCAGTCAGAGCTTGATATGGTAAATCAGGAGCTTGGCCTGTTCAAGGGCATACTTGCAGCCATAGCAGCTATCTCGCTGCTGGTAGGCGGTATAGGTGTCATGAACATAATGATAGTCTCCATAACCGAGCGTACCCGTGAGATAGGCACCAGAAAAGCCCTGGGCGCCACCAACAACGATATCCGCGCACAGTTCCTCATCGAATCTATCATCATCTGCCTGGTGGGCAGCGCCATTGGCATAGGCCTTGGTATTGGCCTGGGCTCGTTGCTTTCCATGGCACTGGGCGTATCGGGAGCCGCTTCCTTCAGCTCCATAGCCGTAAGCGTGCTCATCTCCATGGCCTTCGGTATCTTCTTCGGTTTCTACCCTGCCAACAAGGCAGCCAAGCTGAACCCCATAGATGCCCTGAGATACGAGTGATAGTTTTGTATTCTTCACCAAAACCTCTTTAATAAACCACCCTATAAGCTTTACTTCCCCGTCTTCGGGCGGGGAAAGCCAAAGCTTTCGGCAGATGCCGATATCTGTTCGTGAAGACCTCGCGGGCTGATATGGAGACCTGCTTGTCTCATTCTCTTTCATGTTGACCTTGTAAGCAGAGGGCGGCGCAAGCCGTCCGCCGCTTCGGGGTTTAAAAGAGGATTTTATATATAACGCATTTTCCGATTTTTCATCTTAAGAAAGACCTCTTGCAGAAAACACCCCTGATCTTGTTTATACAGATATCATCGGTGTTTTTTGCGTTACGGGGCAGAAAGGAAAGCTTTTAATGGCTGAGATACACCGTATAAAATGCGGCACAGGCAACGCATACTTGATAAATGAGGGTAAAAGTGCTATACTCGTAGATACAGGCAGCAAAGAGTTTTTTGATACCGTGGCAGAGGTCTGTGACGGGTACGATATGAAGCTGGTGCTGCTCACCCACATACACTTCGACCACGCAGAAAATGCCTGCAAATTGGGAAAACGCTACGGCATACCCGTGGCTTTCCATCAGGCAGATGAAGAGCTGTTCGATGACTTTGACAGGCAGCCCATGTCACCCTTCGGCCTTACAGGCAGGGCAGTGCTGGGGCTGTCACTTAAAAAGCTCCGTAAAAGGAAAGTTCCCCGCCCCGAAAACTATGTGTACATAGCCGAGGGTGACAGCCTTGCAGCATACGGCATAAACGGCAGGGTAGTCGGGCTGGCGGGGCATACCAAAGGTTCTGTCGGGGTGGAAGTTGACGGCAGACACCTTATCGTCGGCGACGCCATGGATAACTGGCTGAAAGCAGGGGCAGCACACCTCTGCCATGACAGGGGAGCCGCCCTGAGATCCGCCGAAAAGATAAGCTCCCTGGGCAAACGGATAATATACTACGGTCACGGCAGACCCACCCCATGACCCATAGGAGGAAATATGAAGAAAGCACTGAAAATAACAGGAAAAATAATTCTCGGCCTGATAGTATTGCTGCTGCTGGCACTGCTTGCCATTTTTATAATGCACAGGTACAAACTCTCACAGGAGAAAGACCTCATCTCACAGCCCATAGGCGAGATGACAGAGGTAGACGGCAAAAATATGTGCGTTTATACCGCGGGCAGCGGCGAGCACACCATAGTGTTCATGTCGGGCTACGGCACACCCTCCCCCATACTGGATTTCAAGCCCCTCTGGAACAGGCTGAAAGAAAATAACCGCATAGCCGTCGTGGAAAAATTCGGCTACGGTTTCAGCGATGAGACCGATGACCCCCGTGATATCGACACCATGCTCCGCCAGACCCGTGAAGCCCTGAAAGCCGCAGGGGTGGAAGGCCCCTATATCCTCTGCCCCCATTCGGCCTCAGGTATCGAGGCCATTTACTGGGCGCAGACCTACCCCGAGGAGGTCGAGGCCATCGCCGCACTGGATATAGCTGTTCCCGGCTACAATGAGGAAACGGGGTACTCCATATTTGCCGACAGGCTCATGGCATTTATCGTTGATTCAGGGCTTATCCGCCTTATGCCGACGGAGTCCTTTGAGTGGGGCATAAATTCCCCCGACCTCACCGAGGCCGAGCGCGAACAGTACAAAGCCCTCATGTATGCCCGCAGAGGTTCTTCCACCATGCTGCATGAAGCTGAGTGGTGCAAGCGCAATATGGAAACTATCTCCCAAAAGGACGTACCCGATGTGCCCATGCTGTTTTTCATCTCAAAGAAAATGGCAGCAGGCATTTTCCCCTCCGACCCCGATAAATATATGCAGCTTTTCCGCAATTACACCCATAACGAAAAGCAGTATATAGACGTTGACTGCGGCCACTATATCCATGTGGAGGAACCCGACTTCACCGCAGCCGAGATAGAAAGATTTATAGAAGATACAGAAAACTGAAAGAGCAAAGAGGTATCACTGATATAAGAGATCAATATGATCTACAGGAGAGATGACCCATGAAAAACAACAAGCCCGTTGATAACATTCCCGAGAAGATACACGCTCGTCTTCACATTATTTATTTCATACTCAAATGTATATTCGCAGGGGCTGTTTTTATTGTGTTATGGAACCCAGCTGTCTTCATGTATGAAAAGCTGCAGGGCAATGAGATGCCTGAGAAGATCTCTGAGGAGTCACCCTTTCTGTTCCACCAGTACTGCGGGACATTTTTTGTGGAATTTGATAAGGACAATTCCTTTGAGTCCCCTGAAGCCTACACAAAATACATCGAAGCCTATGCCGACAAGGAAGAGCCACTGGGCGGTGCAGAGTCTGTTGTAATGGGTGTCATGACGATCACCCTTGTCGCAGGCCTTATACTTGCTTTGCGCAGCGGTGATAAAAAACGCATCTTCTGCGGCAAAGCCTCAAGATATTTCCTGCTCGTCGGAACGATATGGGCGGCGGGCAATATCTATACGAGTATCTCAAGCGGCATAAGGGGAGCCAAAACCTAACCAATGCGAACCACTCTATATTTTTGTAGGTGGGCGTTTTGGTATCGTTATACCCCGTAAGGCGTAAGCCCTGCGGGGTTTTCGCTCACATATAAAAGCCGCCCGACGTGTGCCGAGCGGCTTGTTTTGCATTTACTTTATGATTTTAATTTTCTGCCCGACATAGATCAAGTTAGCGTTTTTAATGCTGTTATCCTTGACGAGCTTTGCAACCGTTGTGCCGTACTTTTTCGCAATGGCTGTTAGAGTGTCGCCGCTCTTAACGGTATATGTAGTTGTTGTCGTGGTCGGCTTAGTCGGTTCGGCGGGTTTTGTCTCCGGCGTGGTTGCGGGCGTTGTAGCACCCTTAGAATAGCCGTTAAAGCCGCCGTTTTTGATTATAGATACATAATCTATCTTTGCTCTGTTAAGGTCTGTAGAGCCGCTCACGCCGCTTACGGAGCCCGTAAAGCTGTACTGATGTACTCCGTATGTGATCGAGGGCGTGCGGCTGATATTTGCGCACCATATCGCATAACGATTTCTAAAGGTCGCCGAAAGTCTCGACAAGAAAGCCTCATAGGAGTAAAGGGCGCAAAAATAGCCCGCCGCCTCTACAATGTCGATAAATGCCTTTATGATCGCCTGCAAGGTCGCCGCCGAAAGCCCGCTTTGTACTGCGTCCTCAATATCAAGGGCAACAAAGTACGGTATCGGCTTTACGCTGTCAAGGAGCTTAACAAAGCCTCTTGCCTCTGCCTGCGCTGCACTTACAGTTGTTGCATAGCAATAGTGATAGATACCGAAAGCGAGCCCCGCCGCCTTTGCTTTCTTGACGTTCTCGGTAAACTTGTAATCGGTCTGCCTCGGATATGCCGCAACGTTTCCGTATGAGCTGCGAATTATAACAAAGTCCTTGCCGTTCTTCTTAGCCTTTGCCATGTCAACGGCTCCATTCCATTGACTTACATCAAAGCCGTAAAATGTCGCTGCCATTATCAACCCTCCATTTCTGCATAATGCGCCTTGATCTCGGCTATTGTGTCGGCGTTCTCCGCCTTGAAAGCCTCCGCCTCTGCAACGGTCATGCCGCACATTTCCGCAACCTGGTTAATGTCAACCTCGTATGCAAAAGCCTTGCAAGCCTCTCTCTTTTCCTGCTCACTCATTGTCGGTTTCCTCCTTTTCTGTGTTGTTTTCAACCGCTATTTTTAGCTTGTGTACGGTCTGTGTTAAGAACGGCGGGAGCGGCACACCAATTACGGCGAGGTTTTCGAGTATAGAGATAAGTTCGTTTATAATCAACCATATAGCGACGATTACGCCGAAAAGGTAGTTAATATCAATGCTTATCCCTATTTTCTGCAAGCCCGACGTTATGAGCCAGTCCACAACCGCCGCAACACATACGACAAGTAAATAGCTTACTTTCTTGATAATGCCTTTTATGCCCGTCTTGCTTGAGAGCTCGGCGTTTATCCAAGCCTTAATCATGCCGCTTGCATAGTCGATAATCATTACCGCTATAAGAATGACAAGCGGTATTGCTATCTCCCGAAAATATGCGGTAAGCCCTCCGACGATAACGGCAAAAACGGCTTTGAAAACATTCTCTCTCAATTATTCCGCCTCCTCGCTCTCGTCCTCGCCGCTGTCAAAGTCATATCCCGTAATAGCCTTGTATTCCTCGGCTGTGATACGTCCCTTTACAACAGCGTCATAAACCTGTCTTATACTCCAATAACCCTTGTCGTAATAAGACTTGATCGTGTTGTAATACTTATTACTCAACCTCGCTCGCCTCCTCCCTGCTCTCGTCCTCGGTTTCGAGTTCAAGCTCAATGTCGCACATCATAGCGACGTAATCGACATTAGCGGCGTTGCGCTCCGCCTGCTCCTTGAGCTTGATATTTTTTGCACGCTCCTTGCGGAGCTGATCGCCAATAGAAATATATTTCATTGCAATCCCTCCATAATTCATTGTAATACTTTTCCATGCTCTTTATAAGATTATAACTATTGCCTTTTGAGGCGTGGGCTTTCCAAGCCTCAAAGCACTTGTCAACCTCCTCTCTCGTCATAATTCCGCATTTAGTGTGGTATACGAGTTTACGGAGCTTGCGCCGCTCGTGCGTGACTTTCTCCGGCAATACAAACATAAGCACTTTGCCTGTTTCTGTCAGCTTAAAGCTAAAGCCGAGAAATTTCAAAGGCTGTTTAAGAGGAAAAATTTGTGTTTTCTTTGCATTCAAGGTCAATCCGAGCTCGGCGAGCTTGTCCGCAATTATGCGCTTGCAATATAGCAAATACTCTTTATCCTCATGTATCAATATAAAATCGTCCATATAGCGGATATAGTGTTTTATGTGGAGTTTCTCTTTTATAAAATGGTCGAGATCGTCCAAAACGGCAAGCTCTATAAGCTGTGTAACCTGGGAGCCTAAATCCATTCCGATATTAGGATTTTCACCTTGCGTAAAGCTGTTTATAATCTCGGCGGTGCGGTCACACGCCCACTCGTCCGCCGCTCTTTTGCGGACGGCGGCTATTGCAACCTCGTGCGGCGTGCTGCCGAAATAGTTCTTTATATCGCATTTGAGCACATAGCCCTCACGCCCATGCTTGCGGTAAAACTTTTGTAAATGTGCCTTGAGCCGATTTCGTGCAAAGTCGGTGCCCTTGCCCGATTGACAAGCACAATTATCATAAATAAATGATTTGGAAATAGCCTCGGTCAAATAGTTGTCGCATAAGCTCCGTTGAAAAGTACGGTCTCTTATCCTTGTACTAACTATTACTCGCACTTTAGGCTCTGTGATCGCAAATACGGTATATTTACCGATTTTGTATTTACCGCTCAAAAGGTCTCGGCGGAGATCAAGGCAATTAACCAAGCCATTTTTAACAAAGCCTGCGGTGCTGTCTTTCCACATAACGCCGCTTTTGCATTTTTGCATACCTCTGTAAAGATTTTCAAAAGAGCAAATTTCCTCTTTAACGCTCATAATAATATTTACGCCGCTTATAGTTGTACTTGCTCTCTCGGAGCAAACAACGTCGGCGTGTTACATTTCACCTCAACTTTTATAGTTTCGGTCGGGATAACGGTTCCTTGTTAGAGTAGCATTGATTTCAGCGTATAGCTTACTTTATTCGAGCGGTTCTCTCAATCCGGGGCGAGCCCGTAAGTATTGCTCGCATTGTTGTTGTTCAAAGCTCCCGACGTGTTCACGTTGCGCACATTATTAGCGTTCCCGACGTTAGGAGTACGCAACCACCAATTACGAGCCGAGCGTATAACAACCGCTAACCCACTATCAAATTATTTACTTTCCGATTTACGCCAATTTCGGAGGAGGGCTTGAACCTCTTTTGCAAGGTGCGTCCAAAACTCAACACGTCCGCTCTCAATTCCGAAAGTACGGTATGCAATATCTATCATACTAAGCAAAGCGTAAGTCTCGGCTAAAGCCTTAGTCTGATATTGCCTCCGCAAATTATAGGCTTGCTCGTCGTTATCGGCTACATATACCGAGTTAGCCGCAACAATGTTATTGTTAATACTCAAAGCCGCCTCGACGAGCTTATTTGATATGCACCAACGGTAACGCTTCGGGAAATTCTTTTCGTTACTGCATATCTTTATTGTATATGCGGCGAGTTCGTTTGCTCTCGTTATAACTAAGAGCTTTCCCTCGCCACGCTTTGATTTTACAACCGACATCTTAGCCCCTCCCTCGCCCTCTATCGAGGGCGATTAAAGATTAAATAATGCAACAAGCCGGGGCGAGCCCGTAATAAGGCTTGTAACTGTGAAAAACAAACTTGAGCGTTTTCCTCTAAATCCGAGCCGCTTTCCGCACAAGGATATGTCTTGACATGGGAAACCTGCGCACCAGATGTCAGCCCTGGGAATGTCAGTTGCTCGTACTGTTCGTATGTCGTCGGCAAACCATTCTCCCTCCGTTTCGTGTATTGCTCTGTATGATTTAACGGCGAATTTGTCTTGCTCGCAAAAGCCGAGGCATTTGTGCCCCGCAAGCTCTAAACCTCTGCGAAAGCCGCCCACGCCTGCGAAAAAGTCAATAAATGTCATTGCTCGCCGTTCCCCCGTTCTGAAAAGTCTTTGCAAGGGTAAAGCCTGCTCCATTCAAGGCATTTTCGGCAAAGCCTGCAATCTAAGCAAGTTTTAATGCTCGGAGGCGGGCGGCTCTCGGTGATAGCAGGCTTTAGCTTATGCCGCTTGTGAGATTTCCTTGACATTAAAATCACTCCGTTTCAATGTGCTTTATGTTACGCTCGGCGGTCTTGCCGAGCTTTTCTGCCTCTTTACGCTTGATCTCGTCGGCGAGCTTGCCCTCTGATATAATGGCACTAATCAGAATAACGAAAAGGCAAGCCAAGCCGCCGACAACGACGAGAAAAAGCAATATACTTGAACGTCCCAATATTAACGCCTCCTCTCGTCGGTGAATTTGTGGAACGGGGCTTGTTTAACCGCTATGCCCCTAATCGAAAGCGGCGAGGCTCTAAGCCTCTATCGGATAATTACGCCTAAACTCAAAGCTCTCGGTCGAGTAATTCCACTCGTAACGCTTTGCGGCGGTCTCGGTGCTTATAGTAAGCTCCATTACGCCGCCCTGCTCCTCAAGTGTCAATCCGTATACGGTATTTGAGCCGCCGAGATTATTTACTATTACGGAGGCAAGCAACATCATTTTGTCAGTTATCATATACTCACCCCCCTCATTCAACCCACATTCGAGGCGGCAAGTGTGCTATTTCCTCGTCGAAAGCCTCACCGCTTTTTCCTGTGAGGTCTGAATAAAGAGCATTTATTCTCTCGTTCTTACGCTCAAGCAATGCGCCCTTTTCGTCAAGTTCCTCAACAATAGAGGTCAAGCAATCATGGGCGGCTTTAAGGTCGAAAAACATAACAAGGGTCATAAGCACTTTACGAAAGTTGCGTATCAACTGTTGCTTTGTCAAGCGCATTAACCGCTTTTCTGCCTCCTGCATAGCGAGGGTTTCCTCAAACCCTGATAGCTTGAAATAGTCAAGCTCGGCGGGGTTAAACCCATAAACTGTGTAAAGTTCGCCCAAAAGATTTACGGTCATGTCGTCCCATATTTCGCAATACTCATTGTATTCGCCGCCGCAATAGTCGTACTCGCTCAACCGCTCCCACATTGTATACGCTCCGGCGGCGAGTTCGTCGAATTGATCTTTATACTCGTTATAATACCCCTCTATGGAGCTATCCTCGTAGCCGTATGCGTCGCCGTTGTCGCCTATTTCGTCGAGCCATTCGACAATATTTTCAAAGCTCAACGAGGAGCCTAAACACGATTTCTTCCATAAAGGCGTTTTGCTCTGTTTCATAGCTCAATCACTCCGTTTCATTATTTTTCAGATCATCAAATGTAATCTGTCTAAAGTCCTCCTCAAGCCACCAACGGAAAACGTCAAGTCCCGTTTCCCAACCTTTTGAGGCGGGCTTGCCGAGCTCTTTTCGGTGCTCAAGCATACGGTCAAAGGCTCTTATATAGTTTTCTTTGTACTTAGGATATATCGCAAACTCCTTATAACGAGCCGTCTTGCTTGCCATGGGACAACCGATACACCCGATACGAGTAAAGCCGCACTCGTAAAGCGGGTTGCTCCTGCAACCATAGTGCGAGAGAAATTCCCAAACGTCAGCCTCCGTCCAATCGACAATCGGATTTACCATTACTTTATGTTGCAAATGGCAATGCTCCACCAGTTGCCGAGCCTCGTCATTATCATTGTTGAGAACGAGCCCGCCTTGCTTATTTACTGCGTATTGTGCGCCGAGCTCCTCCGCTTTCTTTTGCGCCGTCTTAGGCTTGCCGAGTATATTTACAAGTCCTGAACGTTCTCGTCGGCTTGCGCTTTCCGCCTGCCTAACGCCCGTAACGACGGTACGCCCTGTCCCCGCTCGCTCCTTGAGGTATGAACAACAATAGCGTACTATCCTTGTCGGCGGCATTAGCTTTTTAACGATAAGCTGCCACATGGATATATCGGGGTAATTGACCTTGACATTTGGCTTACTGCGCACATAATAGACGGTTTCGGGAGCGTCAACGGTTGTGTGATTATGTACCGCCTCAAACTCCACGCCTGCAAGCTCGGCGAGAATAAGTATAGCGTCGCTGTCCTTGCCGCCGCTATATGCCAAATAATACGGCTCGTCGTTGGGCTCAAAGGCTCTTAGGCGGTCAATAGCCTTTTGCTCTTTCTGCTTGTCCATTACTCGCACGCCTCCTCAATGGAGCTTATAGCCTCGTCGAGATCGTCGCAAGCTGTGTCAAGGCTATCTATAGCACTTTCCGCCGCCTCATACCTCTCGGAACCCTGCAAGTTTTCGGGGATATTATAAAAATAGGTTTCCTCCTCGCCTTTAAGTATCTCAAGCTCCGTCATGATCTCGCCGAGTTGGTCGGCAAGGGCTCTCAATTTCTTACGTCTTGCATTGTTCATAACTCAATCACTCCGTTTCGTTATATTGTCGCCGCTTATGCGCTCTCGGCGTTCTCCTCAAAAAGATAGTCAAGCGTGAGGGACGGGAAAAATGTGTCTCTTATCAAGAAAGCCTCTTTGAGAGTAAAGCGCCCGCTCTTGTTGAGTTTTTCCGATATCGTCGAGGCGGTGACGTTGAGGAGCTCGGCGAGCTTTGTTCTCTTAATGCCCGCTCTTGCGAGCTCTGCCTCTAAGTTTCTATACATAATGCGTACCTCCTTTTTAGTTTACCATATTTGGTGAATTTTCTATATTATACACCCTAACGGGTTAATTGTCAAGGGGTTTTTCAAAAAATTTTTGTTTTAGGGTGAATTTCTCTTGATTTTTCTGTATAAGTATGCTATAATTCTAAAAAAGGAGGTATCGCACAATGGGCGCAAAAAGTAACTATGAGTTAGGTGAGGTCGAGCAAAGGCTAAAGGATTATATCTTATCTCAATACAAGAGTATGAGGAAGTTTTGTATGCAAATAGACCGCTCGTACTCCACTATTGACAATATGCTAAAAAGAGGTTTGCTCAATAGTAGTGTGTCGCTTGTACTATATGTTTGCGATAGGTTAGGGCTTGATATTGATGAGCTTTTTAACGGCAAGGTTATTGAAAAAGCGGAAACACTCTACCCCGAAATAAGCAATCATGAAATAGAACTTATACGGGCATATAGAGCAAAGCCCGATATGCAAAAAGCCGTTGATACTCTCTTAGGAATAGAGAATACCAACGGCAATATAGCGGAGGATATAGCAAAAACGGTTGAAAATGGTGAGAGCATTTTCAAGAAAAATTCTATAGGTACAAAATAATGTTTGCGGTTCCTGCTCCGAGCGGGAATATTTACATATTTACTATTTACTATACTTAGGAGGTATAATCTATGTTGCAAGAAATGATTGATAAGTATAGCTCTAATACTGTTATGATCGGCTCAAGTGTGACGTATGCCGAAAGCCTGCTCCAAGCGGGCGAGACTGTTTTATATGCGTGGTTCGGTACGATCTTCACTTGTAATTGCTCCAATAGGTTTAATAATGATGTTGTGCCGTTGAGCCAAAAGAAAGCGGCTGTCATAGTCGCTACGAATTATAGGCTTATAGCTTGCTATAAATCGTTGGTCTCTCGGTTTGCTTTTAGTGTAAATTTAAGCGAGATCGTTTCAATGAGGTTTAATAAACCGTTGATACATTCGAGCCAAATTATAGCAAGATCGGGTTTTAATGATTACTACATTGACGTCAACGCAAAATACGTCGAGGAGATATTCTCCGCCTTGTGCGCCGCCTCTGATCGGGTAAAAGCCGCAACCGCCGTTAATACGCCTGCTCAACCCTCCGAAAAGCCCAAAGCTAAACCCAAAAAGAAAAAAGAGGTCGTAACCTCCCTTGAGTATAAAGCTATAGTGTATAGCAAAAACCCTAAACCCAAAGAAATATATACGGAATTTCACACAAAGGTTGCGGGAGTTACTTTCAAGAATGACGACGGCTCCGATAGACAAAAGATAGTAAAGAAATGTAAAGAGGGACAAGCGGTTTATTTTCGCCCCGTCCCGACGGAGGAGCACCCGAAAGCAATAGGCGTGTTTACCTCCGGCGGAAAGCAGCTCGGGCACGTTAGCTCCTCAATAGCCGACGATCTTATATTTTTATATCCAAACAACCCCGCAAAGGTTACAATAGCTAACATTACGGGCGGTAATGGTAAAAATTACGGTTGTAACCTTTTTGTACAGATTATAAGGCTTGCTAAAAAATAAAGCCTGCTCACAAAAGCAGACAAGGAGGCGAAATATTGAAAGCTGTCATATATGCCCGCTATTCCTCAACCAATCAAAAGGAGATAAGCATAGAGGGGCAATTAAGAGAGTGCGGAGCATACGCCGAGCGTTGCGGCTATAAGGTTATAGGCGAGTACATAGATAGAGCGTTAAGCGGCAAGTCTGATAGCCGCCCCGAATTTCAACGCCTCATAGCCGATAGCAAAAAGGGGCAATTTGATATTGTCATAGTGTGGAAATTAGACCGTTTCGCCCGCAATAGATACGATAGCGCCGTTTATAAGCGGCAATTAAAGAAAAACGGCGTTAAGGTCGTGTCCGCAACCGAGCCAATAGGCGAGGGCTCCGAAAGCGTGCTTGTTGAGGCTATATTAGAGGCTACGGCGGAAATGTACTCTTTGCAGCTCGCCGAGAATACAATGCGAGGTATGAAAGATACGGCGTTAAAGGGCTATTGTACGGGCGGTACAATCCCGCTCGGCTTTAAGGTCGAAAACAAATTCCTTATTCGTGATGACGAGAAAGCCCCTATAATAGAATTTATCTTCGAGGAATACAACCGAGGATCCACTCAAGCGGAAATTTGCCGAGCGTGCAAAGAGAGGGGCTATAAGACAAAATACGGCAAGGATTTTAACGTTAACTCAATAGCCTCTATCCTCCGCAATAGAATGTATATGGGCGACTATACCTACAAGGGCGAAATACCCCGCACTTGTCCCGCCCTCGTCTCGGAGGAGGTCTTTAACTCCGTACAAGCTCGGTTAGAGATCAACCGCCGACAAAGGGGGCGAAAAATCACGAACGAAAAAGTTGTATATTCCTTGAGCGGTAAATGCTTTTGCGGCAAATGCGGCGAGCACATGACGGGCGAGAGCGCCTCCTCTCATGGTATTCAGCACCATTATTACACTTGCCACAACCGCAAGAAATACAAGGCTTGCGACAAGCGGCGAGAGCACAAGGAGGAATTGGAGCGGTTTGTAGTCGAGAAAACTTTGCAATACGTCCTCTCGCCCGCCCACATTGATTTTATAGCCGAGCGAGTGTGCGAGGAATACCGCAAGGAGTTTAGCTTTGATAACATAGAGCGGCTTGAGCGGCGGCTTGCTACAATAGAAATAGAGTTCGACAAATGCACCGAGGCTATGATAAACGCCCGCTCGCAACTCATGATAGACAAGATAAACGAAAAAGCCGAGCTCCTTGAGGTGCAAAAGCAAGATACCGAAATAGAGCTCGCAAAGCTCCGCATAGCGGCGGACATAGCCTTAAACCCCGACGAGGTGCGGGCGTGGCTTTTGAGCTTTTGCAATGGCAATATAGACGATCTCGACTTTCAACGCCGCATAATAGATGTTTTTATTAACTCTGTATTTGTTTACGACGATAAGTACGTTATCTATTTCAACGTAAAAGGTGGCGAGGCTACAATACCGAGCACCCCTCCCGACATTTCCGGCGAGCTTGAGAACGGTTCGCATTGTTCGTGTTGTGGGGACCCACACGTTTTGACGGCATGACCTCGGTGTTCACCGATGACCGCTTCTACCTGCACCTGTATGATATCATAGTCATCCCCATGATGTGCATATGCTGCGGCCTGGTGCTAAAAATGCACGAGAAAGCCCTCTCGGGGGAGGATAATGCCCGTGTATCCAAAGGCCTTAAGGCCATGGCCTGTGCCTTCACCGCAGGTGCCGCAGGCTTCGTCTGCTGGCGCCTGGGGGTGCGCACCTACGAGCTTATCCGCACCTGCACCGATGAAAGCTACAGCGTCTGGCTGCCCTTTACTCTCATGGAGAACTATGAAAGATATCTCTGCCGCCTGCCCGTGGAGGACGCTGTTTCTCATCAGGCTTACATCAAAGTTGTGCTTTTCCGCTATCTGCGTGACCTGCCTGTCTTCGCCCTTACAAGTGCTGCGGTATGGCAGTTTGTCCGCCTGCTGCTCAACACTGCCAATAACGAGCTTAACACCGCCCGCAACCGCAGGCACCTGAGGAACGGCCTCATACTCCTGCTGACAGCCTCTGTCATACTCAACGGCGCAGGCTTCTATGAAACTTATCTCTTTGACCGCAGCTTCACAGGCATTTTCGGCAACACCACCTATACCATGGCTCTGCGCTCCATGACCGAGCCTATGCTTTACTGCATGGTGCTGTGGTTCTTCGGCACATACCTGCAAGCCATACCCGCCGCTGACGAGCCTGCAAATGCATAGGTCGGCCGCTGCAGCTGCTGAAAAATATTTCTCCCGATTTTTATATGTATGGCTGATGATACACAATGTCTGTCCTTTCGTTTGCTTTCCCCGCATCGGCGGAGAAAGCGCTGCACGGCCAAATCGTTCTTCAACTATAAAAAGCGATGTCCTCCCTTTCGGCAGAACATCGCTTTTATCTTTGTCTTGTTTCGTATCATCACAGCCTCTGTCCGCGGCTGAGGTCTAATGGTCAGCTCCTCATTTCCCGTAAGACCATTCTCTGTCAGCCATCGGCCTTCCCCCTCACTTCTTTCCCCGTCATCTCCGTGGCAGAAGCCACCTCGCCCCCGTCATGCTCCTTTGCCGCAAAGGTCTGCCCACCGCATTCCTCCACCGCCTTTTTCAGCGCCACGAAGTTCCCCGCGTCCCCCTCCATGAGCCTTTTTCTCAGCGTAGGCGAAAGGGACGCGAAAAACTCCCTGCTGCCCCTGTCCTGTTCGGGTATCTCCGCAAGCTTTCTGTCCATAAAAACTACCTCCAATAAAAAACTCCCAATTTTGAAGTGTATTGCTGATGATACAGAATGGCTTTTTTTCGTATTGTTTCCAATACACAACCAAATTGGGATATAAAAAATACCGAGGTCTCCCTCGGTATCATTATTCTCAGTTTTTCACAGGATTATTCCCCGCCGAAACACATATCTCCCTCAGGGGACAGCCCTTGCACTTCGGGCTCCTGGCCGTGCAGAACTCTCTGCCGAACAGCACCAGCCTGTGGCAGAGGTCACTGCTCTTTTCAGGGGGCAGTATCTTCCATAGCTCCGCCTCCACCTTCGCAGGCTCCTTGTTCTTCACAAGACCCAGCCGTCCCGTTATCCGTATGCAGTGGGTGTCCGTCACCACCGCAGGCTTGCGGTAAATATCCCCCATTATGAGGTTTGCCGTCTTCCGTCCAATGCCGCTGAGCTTCGTCAGCTCCTCCAGCGTATCGGGAAGAATTCCGCCGTAGTCGTCCCTCAGCTGTATGCACATCTCCTTTATGGACTTCGCTTTCGTCTTGTATAACCCGCAGGGCTTCACTATCTCCTCTATGTCGGCAATGTCCGCCTCAGCAAATTCCTCTATGGAGCTGTACTTCTCAAACAGCACCTCAGTGACCACATTCACCCTCGCATCAGTACACTGGGCAGAAAGCCTTGTGGCTATGAGCAGCTCGTGGGGCGCCTTGTAGTTCAGCGAGCATACCGCCTCAGGGTATTGCTTTTCCAGCAGACCTATCACCTGCACCGCCAGTTCCTTTTTCTGCCTTATGGTCATACTCTTACTCCCATATGTCAGCTTCCTCAAAATTCATGGCGAAAAGCTCGTCCGTCAGCTCCTCAGCACTTTTCCCCTGTATCACAGCCCTGTACTTCCCGCTGAGATATCCCAGGTTTTCCATGAAATTCTCGCCTTCTATATCTTCATCGTTCTCAGCCGCCAGCAGCAGCTGTATGTAGATGAACTCGTCAAAATCATGCCCCATGACCCTGGGCGCTTCATATCCGTCATGAGAAAATATGATGACCTGAGCCTCGGCCATGCCCTCTCTGTAAAGCAGGCAGTAAACATCACCGCCCCCGCTTCTCCCGAAAGGTACTATCCTCAGCCCCTTTTTTATGGAAACGTGCTTGTCCTCCTGCTGCCACTGTGCCAGCTTCGCCAGTTCCTCCGCCAAAGCCTGCACGTCCTCAAACAGGCTCATCTCGCAGTCGCAGTTCATCATCAGGAAAGCCTTGCTGTCCGCTGCATATTCCCTTAAGCGCTCCTTGAACTCTCCCCTTGAAAGTGTCAGCCAATTCATGCCGCCCCTGTCGTATATCTCACGGAATTTCGCAGGGTACGTCACTTCCTGCTGACGTTCAAGCTGTTCCAGTGTCACCTGGGCTCACTCCTTTACCTGTCATCTGTCTGATATGTCCCGTCCCTTATGGCTCTTTTAAGAAACTTTGCATAAGCCTTGGGTATGCTTATCTGCGGCCCGCAGCCGCCAAACAGACATCATTGTAATCATCTCATTAAGTCCGCCGAAAAAAGCCCGTAAAGTATCGCCGACGCGGGCTAGGGCACCAGCACAGGATCGAAATTCTCTGTCCAGGGCAGACCCCACTTGTTCAGCGCCTCCATGAAAGGATCGGGGTCGAACTCCTCAACATTGTAAACGCCGGGCTTCTTCCACTTGCCTGTCAGCACCATCATGGCGCCTATCATCGCAGGCACACCCGTGGTGTAGGAGATAGCCTGTGAGCCCACTTCCTTGTAGCACTCCTGATGATCGCATACGTTGTAAACATAGTAGGTCTTGTCCTGACCGTCCTTCTTGCCCTGGAAGATACAGCCGATGTTAGTCTTGCCCTTGGTCCTGGGGCCAAGGCTTGCAGGGTCGGGCAGTACAGCTTTGAGGAACTGGAGAGGAACTATCTCCCTGCCCTCATACATTATAGGCTCAATGGAAGTCATTCCCACATTCTCCAGACACTTCAGGTGCGTCAGATAGCTCTGCCCGAAGGTCATGAAGAAACGTATCCTCTTTATGCCCTTTATGTTCAGCGCCAGGCTCTCCAGCTCCTCATGGTGCAGCAGGTACATATCCTTTTCGCCCACCTGGTCGAAGTTGTATACCCTCTTTATCTCCATGGGCTCGGTCTCTACCCACTTGCCGTCCTGAATGTAGCTTCCCTTGGCGGAAACTTCTCTTATGTTTATCTCAGGGTTGAAATTAGTCGCAAAAGGATAGCCATGGTCGCCGCCGTTGCAGTCCAGTATGTCGATGTAGTTTATCTCATCAAAATAATGCTTCTGTGCATAAGCGCAGAAAACTCCCGTAACACCCGGGTCAAAGCCGCTGCCCAGTATGGCGGTTATGCCTGCCTTCTCGAACCTCTCGCGGTAAGCCCACTGCCAGCTGTACTCAAACTTTGCTGTGTCCTCAGGCTCGTAGTTCGCAGTGTCCAGATAGTCCACCTTGCACTCCAGGCAAGCGTCCATTATGTGCAGATCCTGATAGGGAAGTGCCACATTTATGCAGATGTCAGGCTTGTACTCCTTCATCAGTGCCACCAGCTCGGGAACATTGTCAGCGTCCACCTGCGCAGTGGTTATGTTGGTCTTGGTCTTGCCCTGCAGCTCCTCCTTGAACTTGTCGCACTTGGCCTTTGTACGGCTGGCGATACAAATATCAGTGAATACCTCGCTGTTCTGGCAGCACTTGTGTATAACAACACCTGCTACGCCGCCCGCACCGATTATCAAAGCTCTTGACATTTCACATCTGTCCTTTCGTTTTCATATTTTCAAATAGAAATTATATCCATAAAGCGGAAAACTCCGCTTGTCATCTTTCCCGCCGACCTCCGTCAGCCCTGCTTTTCCTTGCCGCCGCCACAAAGACCTTTGCTGTGACCACAGCCGCAAGCACTATCAGCCCCATAAAGGCCAGCGCACCCGCAGCCATAAGTACCACTAACGTCGGTGATATCCCGAAGCTTCTGTACTCAGCCCTGTCTCCGTCGATGACCACAGCATAAGGCGCTCTGTTGTCGTATGCCCGCGAGGTCTTGCCCGTCACCGCCAGCACACTGCCGTCATAGCCAACATAAGCCGCCCTGAATTCCCCGTACCTGTCATACAGGTCATCAGCCCTTATGCCCAGCTCTATGTGACAGCCGCTATCCCCGATAACATACCTCTTCACCAGCGAAGAATGCAGCGTCAGCGAAACATACCCGTCCTCACAGAACTTTGCTATCTCACTGTCCCTGCCGATGTCCATGGGAACATACCCGTCCTCCGCCGCCTGCACAGGGGCACCATTGAAGTCTATGCAGCTCTCATCATTCACATCAAGCTGCACCAGTATGTCCACATAAGCCGTCCCCTCGGGGCTGTCCTTGCATTCCACCTCAAGCTGCATGGGGTCAAAGTCCAGCGCATATCCCCTTGCCGCCGTCAGCACCGCCAGCCATACCACCAGCGCGAAAGCCCCAAGCTTTCCCGCAAACTTACCCATTTGCCCGCCTTTTCGCGCCCCTTACCGCCAGCACCACTATGCCCACTACAGCAAGGTATACCGCCGTAAATGCCAGCGGCATAAAAAACATCGCCGTGTACAGCCACTTCTTGTCCGCCTCAATAACGAATTCGGGATCATCTTCCGCCACCAGCAGTTCCAGCTTCTCGCCCTCAACATGGGCGTCCTTGTCGTTGGAGGTCATTTTTCCCTCCGCCTCATAGCTGGTCCCACCGTATTCAAACCTGAACACAGGCCTGTATTCCGTAACTGTCCTCTCCGAGGAAGTTCCGTCGCTGTAGCTCTCGGTCTTCGTGAAAGTTCTTGCTTCCACCCTCACGACCTGCCCCTGCACCTTTTCAGTGCAGGCCTTTACCTTGTCGTAGTAGTTTTCTTTCAGCACATCATACATGATGAACTCAGGTACCAGCGAAAGCAAAAGCCCCGCCAGGAACAGTACGGTAAGCACTATCTTCTTTTTCATATGTTGCCTCTTGATCTTTCTATAAAAATAAGTCTTTTTCTGTATTTATAAGCTATACCTTTATTTTTCTTTAAGCTTAGGCGCCACAGCATATCCGCAGATCATGGCGCATATGGTGCTTTCGCCCCTTATCCTTATGAGGTCGCTGTCCTTTATAAACTGCCACTTGTCACTGAGATATCCCTCTTCCCTTAGCCTTTTGCGCTCCTCATGAGCTTTTCGGGGAATGCTGTCTTTCTCCTCCGCCGCCAGGAAGGAACCTTTCAAAAAAACGTAACCCAGGTTTTCATACTTGTCAACAGTTGCGTTTATAAAGGTATACCTCTTGCGCTCAGTGCCGTCAAGCACCACACCGTCGGCTATGCTGACCTCGTTCTCTTCCGCAGGCCGTGCCTTTTCCGATACCTCCTGCACATCAGCCGAAACCCCGTTTTTCAGGGCATAAAGCTCCTGCAGCACCTCACCCGAAAGCTTTACCGCCTGCACCAGCATAGGGTCATCTTTCCCGTGAGAACTCATCATCAGCAGCTGCTGCAGGTTCCCGACTTTCAGGATAATATCCACGAGCCGATCGTTTTCAATGCTCATCATCAGCCCCCCTTCCAAACCTTATTATACCATAACCCGCCCCCGCTGTCAACAATGCAAGGTGTTAAATAGATGAAAAGATATGTGCAGCTGAAATTCAAAACAGCTTGCTAAAGCTATTTGTAAACGCTTATTATGCATTAAAAAACTAATTAATAAAGATTTCGCCTAAGAAACATTTGACATTTTCTGCTTAATATGCTATACTAAGTACAGATAAGGACTCATAAACACGGAATTGGCCGTTTTGTTTGCTCGCTCTGCTCATCGGTTAATGTAAAGTGACGCAAAAACACGCAGCGGTATACCCGCGACCCAAGCCCCGACGGGCTGCAACAACGGAAAGGAGATCATAGCTTTTATTCGGCTGACAACCCAAAGACGGAACCGTACAGCGACCCCGTCAGTATTTAAAATTAAGGAGGAAATATCATGAAAAACTCAAGAACTTACAACAACATCGGCGCCCAGACCGCAGCCATCATTCTGGCTTTCCTGATCCTTGCCCCCCGCGGCCTCACCACTGACGAACTCCTGGACAAGCTGTATAATTGCGGCTTTGCAAAGGTCAAGAAGGCACACTATCGTACAGGCCTTAAAAAGGCTATCAGGGCAACAGCAGTCACGTCTTCGACTCCATATGCAATATGATCTACAGGGACCTTATCCCCGCGGGCTATGTCACCAAGGGCGGAACATACGGCAGGACCGCTTTCCGCATCACCCCCGAGGGCAGGCAGAACTTCATTGATACCTGCTTTAATATCGGCTACGAACTCTGTTATGACTACGACGGATACTCCACCTGCAAGATCATCTATAAGGATAAATGCATACCCCATGTTCTCTTTGATATTTCAGCAGATTCCGAAAAAGCTATCCTCGATGCCCTCATGAGGTGCTGACATACTGTGACCACCATAAAAAACAGAGCCCTGAAAGGCTCTGTTTTTTATCATAAAGCTCTTATGCCCTTTACATGGGCGGCTATAGCGGAAAGGTCTGTTATATTCACATCGCCGTCCCCGTTTACATCGGCTATGTCAGGCTCTTCCAGCGGACGTATACCCTTGACATGGGCGGCCACTGCCATAAGGTCAGTGACATCTACCTGACCGTCGTGGTTGATATCGGCCTTGAGGTGGGCGGGCTCATCTACAGGCTCCTTCTTATCCAGAAGCTCGTAGTTGAGGCCGACCTCTTCAGCGTACCGATGACCTGCGGTGTTCTCATAGCAGTACATCACGAAGTTCGGGCAGTATATTAATTCGGCGTCGATATGATATTGGCCTAAAGCACATTCGCCTATGGTGGTGACGTTTTTGGGGATATTTATTCTTTCAAGGTCATTGCAGTCGAAAAACGCTTCTAAGCCTATAGTCTCCAGGGTGTCGGGAAGAGTAACTCTTTTAAGGGCTGTACATTCACTGAAAGACTGTTCCCCGATCTCCGTAACGCCCTCGGGTATAGTAATCTCTTCAAGGGCGCTGCATTCTGAAAAAGCATAAGCACCGATATTTTTTACTCCCGAGGGGATATTTATGTTCGTAATACTTTCACAGTGGAAGAAAGCATATTCGTCGATCTTTTCCACCGTCGAGGGGATAGCTGCGTCTTTGAGTGCTGTACAGCCATAGAAAGCGTGGAGGGGTATCTCAGTGATATGGTCGGGCAGGACAACGCTCTCAAGGGCTGTGCAATTGTAGAAAATGTCTTTGCTAATGCTTTCAACGCTGTCGGGAAGAGTAACTCTTTCAAGGGCTGTACATTCACTGAAAGTTTGTTCCCCGATCTCCGTAACGCCCTCGGGTATAGTTATCTCTTCAAGGGCACTGCATTCTGAAAAAGCATAAGCACCGATATTTTTTACTCCCGAGGGGATATTTATGTCCGTAATGCTTGTACAGGATCGGAAAGCACCCACGCCGATCTTTTCTGCCGTCGAGGGGATAGCTGCGCCTTTGAGCGCTTTGCAGCCGCAGAAAGTATTGTCAGAGATCTCGGTGAGACCGTTGGGGAGGACAACGCTCTCAAGGGCTGTGCAGTCGAAGAAAATGCCTATGCCAATGCTTTCAACGGTGTCGGGGACAACTGCTCTTTTAAGAGCTGTACAGCCAAAGAATGCACCATCATCTATGGCAGTGACACTTTCGGGGATAAATATGCGGGTCACGTCAGTGTCACGGAAAGCATAGCAGCCTATCTTGGTGACACCGTCGGGCACCTCCGCTTTTTCAGGGCATTCTTTAGCGTCGATAAGCACACCGTTGACGACGACCATGGGGTCTTCCTTGCGCTTGTTACGCAGCCATTTTGTATCGGAAAAAGCATCTTCGCCGAAATCGGTGATACCTGCGGGGATATCTATCTCTTCAACATCAAAGCAGTCCCTGAAAGCGCAGCCGCCGATAGTTGTGACAGCTTTACCGTCTACCTCAGCGGGGATAGTAACGTGTGTATCGCTGCCGTTGTAATTTTTTATCTCGATAGTGCCGTCTCTTTGCACAACGCAGGTGAAGTCGCCGCTGGTGAACTCTTCAGCGCTTGCGGTGACAGCTGTGTTCAGCGGGGTAAGGGCTGAGGGCAGGGCTGTTCCGCCGAAGACGAAAGCCATTGCCAGCAGGGCTGCAGTGATTTTTTTGTACATAGTTGTTTTCTCCTTGTTCATAAATGAAAATTCTCTTAATAACTAATATATTATAACACATTGCGCAGTCTCTGTCAATATGTTTGTTATATTTTTAAATCATTTTGGAGCAGAGTGCATTCTTTCCGCCAAAAAAAGAGCCTCCGCAGGGAGGCTCTTTCATCTGTTACTTAAGTGGACGAATGCCCTTTACATGGGCGGCAATAGCAGAAAGGTCTGTTACATTCACATCGCCGTCATGGTTGACATCAGCTATGTCCGGGTCTGTCAGCGGGCGTATACCCTTGACCTGGGCGGCTACCGCCATAAGGTCAGATACGTTTATCTCGCCGTCGCCGTTGATATCGCCCTTCATGGGTGTATCTTCGGTGTCGGTGGGGGTGTCATCGGGGATATCGGTGGGGTCATCGGGTTTGTCGATGGGTTCCTGCTTGTCGAGGAGTTCGTAATCGATATTATTATCTATGGCATACTGTTCGGCTGCGGTGTCTGCGTAGCAGAAGAGCTTGAAGTCGAAGAGTTTTTTGTAACCACCGTTCATTTCGTCATAATCATAATATATGCCGAAAGCGTCATCACCTATCGATTCAACTGTTTTCGGGATAGTTACGCTTTTAAGTCTTCTGCAACATTCAAAAGCACCGTAGCCTATGCTTGTTACACCCTCGGGGATAGTTACGTTCGTAAGGCTTGCGCACCATGAAAAAGCACCGACGCCTATGGTCGTTACACTATCGGGGATAGTTATGTCCGTGATGTCAGCACAATCATAAAAAGCGTCTTCGCCAATGCTCTTTACACCATCGGGTATGACCACATCACCTTTGCAGGTCTTGCCGTCGATGAGAATACCAT
>NZ_JAFUAG010000015.1 GCF_017464355.1 Ruminococcus sp.
AGTGCCGACCATCTCATAATCGGGCGTAACAATGCCGTTCTCGTCCGGCTCTGCATCTTCCCAATTCGTGACAACACCGATTCTCACAAGATTATCGTAGTTCAGAAACTCGCCATACTGTGTGGTAATTGTCTTAGCCATTGTCCTCACCGTCCTTTCCGTAAAGCTCTGCGAGCTTATTGTGATATTCTTCCTGTGTCTCATCAAGTTGCTCGAAAACGCAACTCAGAAGATTGTAGCTAACTTCATCACCGAGCTTATCCATGATGATAGATTCAAGCTCACCGTGGAATCGGTAAAAAAGTCTGTTTATCTCCTGAAAAGAAGGGCTTTCAGGCATAGTTACACCTCCTCGTTGATTTGCTCAGGCTTTGGATTGTAGTATCCGGTCTTGAGATACACAAGCCTGTCAGGGCAATAGAAGCGATGCTGTTCGCCCTTTTCGCTCCTGATCACATAACCGAAGTCGAAAAAGCCCTCACGCAGTCCTCGCCTGAGCGTACTCATACCGATTCCGCTTGCCTGAGAGATCTCTGACAACGGTACATTTCTGCCTGTAAAAGCAGGAGTTACCGATGATGTCTTCTTTGCAGCCATAGAGCCACCTCCTTTCCCGGTCAGACAGCATAGCCGAAATCTCTTGCCACAGCCTGAACAGCCCATCGGTTTTCGCAGCCTTCGTTGAAATGATATGTCAGAACCTCATTGTAGAGGGAACTGATGAAATATCTGCGGAAGTCTTTGATATTATCTACTTGCGCCATTTTCAGGAGAACAGTCTCCACAATGTTGAGGTCAGCTTGCAGCAGCTTTGACTGTATCACAGCTCTGGGGAACGCCTGACCTCTGAGCGTTGTGTATGGTGCAGTGGAGCATATTTCGTCAACGATAAAGCCGACGATATTGTCTGCTTCCTTGTAGCCGTCATGACCGTCCTCAGTCAACCAGTAACCAAGCTCCCCGTATTCGATGTTATCCCTTACAACTTCCGTGTAATATTCAACTGCTTCTGCGTTATATCCGTCAGTCACTCTCTCAGCAGATTTTTCAACACTCGGAATGTTGAAAGTTGGCTTTGCCGCCGCAGGAATGATAGAGGATTTATCACACAGTAATTGATTTTTCTGTTTTGTATTGTTGTTATTATATTGTCCCTGATTTTCAGACAGTGGAGTTTCAGCAGGCGGAGTGTCCAGATACGGGTTTTCCACCCTCTGTTTTTCACCCGTAGAAGAAACAGTAGCCTTTGCCTTGCCGCCCTCACGGATCGTAATAGCCTTGCGTCTGGTCTCAGCTTCAAGTTCGTCTGCTTCTTCCTTGCTGACAGGAACATCGAAAAAGCTGTAAACATATTCAAAATGATTGTTTACGCTCTCGTTAGACAGGAGCTTAGTGCGAACAAGGTAGCCCTTATCAATGAGCTTGTTCACAGCGTTATGCACGGCAGTCTTGCCCTCTTTGCAGATAGCTTTCAGTCCTGACATAGAGAAATTCCAGCTATTCGGCAGAGAAAGAACTTTCAGCATAAAGCCGATCAGTTTGTTTCTGATCTTATTGGTTCTGAGGAGCTTTGCACTGATAATAGTGAAATTGCTGTCCTTCTTCACACGGTTCAGGGTAGCGTTATCTGCTGTAAATGTCTCCATTTCAATGTCATACTTCGGGATAGAATCGTCCAGTTCCGAGTATTCATAGAAGTCATAGAGATAACTTATCCTGCCCGTAGGGGACTCGTTTGGCATCAGCAAGGTCTTTTTGACATATCCCCACTGTTCCAGTTCAGCAAGCTGGGACTTGATCGCTGTTTCTCCGTCCTCACAGATAGCCACAAGTCCGGCAATCGTGAAATTCCATGTAGGCGGTAAATCATTGATCTTACCGAGCAGACCTATCGAATCGCAGCCGATATTGGTTGACCGCACGAAGCAATTGCTCAGAACGGCATAACCGCCTGACCTATGTACTCGGCAGATCGTATCTGGTATTGTTTTTTTTGCTTTTGTTTTCTTGTCCATTTCTCCCACCTCTGCTTACGCGCCGTATACAAATTCCATGTTTGAAATTCGGAGCTTGTTGACCGCATAGACGTAGCCATACGGCTTTTTGACTTCAAGGAGAAAACCTCTCCCGTGCAGCTCGTTCATGGCATCTCTGATCTCCTCATAGCTGAACTGTGCAAGCTCCGTGACCTGACTCAGCTCATCGGCAGTCGAGTAGTCCTTGTCGGACTTATTGAGCATGACGGTCAGTACCGCATCGCAGGCGGTAGCTTCAAAATGGTAATCGAGCAGACTGATCTCAGTAGGGTTTGGCATAGAAAGACCTCCTTGACAAATTTCGTCTGAAAAAGAAAAATCGCTCCTCATTGCTGAGAAGCGATGTGCGTTATTCAATTTTGGGCATAAAAATAGCGGACAGCGCTTCTGTTATGAAACACCGTCCGCTTTGTCCATTATTCAGTTTTCTTTGTCAACAGGCTTTCTACCGTTTGTTTTAGGGTTTCTACCAGCTTTCTACCAACCTTGTCGGCGGTAGACATCTACCAAGTTTCTACCAAAATATGCGTTTCGATTGATTTGGGCGTTTTTACGATAATTCAATGCTTTATAGGATTCTACCAGATAAAGCGACGTAAAATCGGGCATTAAATGACCTAAACGGCTACAGAGTGAAACAGATTGCAATATCTCAAAAAATTTTTGAAAAAATGTGGCAGGACTATGATGACATGGTACGCCTGATGGACGAAAAATACGGGGTATTCTTCATAGAAGAAGTACGGTTTTATTTTGAAGAACGGCTGTGGAACGGACCCTATTACAAAGGTAATTCGCTGATCGCATCTGATATGGCAGGCGAATATATCGAAAAGCAGACAGGCGTAGCCCCCGACCCTGAGGGGATAACGGTATATCTGCCGAAAGAACATACGAAAATTCAAGTGAATGCAGTGAAAGAATGGCTCAGAGGATCTGATGAGGAGAATAATAATAACGTCAAGATAACCTGGAAAGACTATGACAGGGCACTTATCATGGGTTCACAGTTTTTTCCTCATGATCGTGTGGGGGCAACCCTGGCAGTAAATATCGCTGACTCGCCGATCATTATTTATTATGCGCATTCGGCTGATTTTGAATATTTTAACAAGCACGACTTTTTCACAGCCGCCGACCGGAATGCGGCTGAGGCCGTCCGCAAAAAGAATATGCTGCTTGCTGTCAAGAGCAGATCCATACCCTGCAGCTCCCTCATAAGGGACTATAAGAGAAAGACTTCATCTGTTTCAGTTATTTTTGTACTGATAATGCTTTCTGTAGGGGTGTACTATCTTACAATAGTCGTAAGCACCCTTTCTCTGGATATCAATATCAGAAAACGTGAACGTGCCGTGCGAAAAATACTGGGACGTCCTGCCCTGTCAAGATATGCAGGCCTTGCAGCCGCCTTTGCGGGAACGCTGGCAGCTTCATCGGCAGCGGCATTTTTCCTGAAGAAAAAGATCCCATTCTCTCGTACAAATATGTTTATAGCAGCAGTGGCAGCCCTCGTCGTCCTTGAAGCGGCAGCAGTGTTCATAGCCGCAAAGCTGGACGAAAAACGCAACACTCAGCAGGAACTCAAAGGAGGCGCACTATGATAGAACTGAAAAATGTCAGCAAGGCTTTTGGCACGAACATTCTTTTCAGCAGCCTGACCTTTTCCATAGATGACGGTGACTTCGTGGTGTTTTCAGGCAAAAGCGGCTGCGGCAAAAGCACCATGCTCAACCTTATCGGCGGCATAGATAAAGTCAGCAGCGGCAATATCATCGTTGACGGCATGGATATCACCAAAAACTACAACCGTGTAAAATATTTCAGCGAAAAGGTAGGCTTCCTTTTCCAGAACTTCGCCCTGAGCGAGAACAAGACCGTCCTTAAAAACCTGCAGATGGTAGCAAAGAAGAACAGGACCTCCGTTACCATAGATGAAGCCCTGAAGGAGGTAGGCATACTATCAAAAAAGGACGCTAAGGTATGCACCCTTTCAGGAGGCGAACAGCAAAGGGTCGCCCTGGCAAGGCTGATGATAAAAAAATGTGACATTATCCTTGCCGATGAGCCCACAGGCTCCCTTGACAGGGAAAATGCCATGATAGTCATAAATATCCTGAAAAAGCTGAACGAAAAAGGCAAGACCATAATCATGGTCACTCACGATGAGACCCTTAAAGAAGTAGGCAGAAGAGTCATCGTCCTTGACAGGGAAAGCGAATAGGCAAACTCAAGTCCCGTACCGTCCCCATGGCGTACAGCGTAACAAAACACACTGATGACTGCCTGCTGTTCTTCCATATACCATAAATCCATGCTCACAAACAAAGAGCGCAGGCAGTACCTGCGCTCTTATTCTTGCCGTTATTCTTACAACGGCCTTATGCCCTTGACATGAGCCGCTATGGCCGAAAGGTCTGTCACGTTCACATCGCCGTCGCCGTTCACATCGGCAAGGCTGTCATCTGCCAGCGCCCTTATGCCCTTGACGTGTGCCGCCGTCATCGAAACGTCCGTCACATTCACGTCCCCGTCCAGGTTCACATCGCCTTTCAGCGGAGCTTCCTCCTGCTCCACGGGAGCTTCCTCACCCTCTTCAAGAGGGTAATTTTTCAGGTCGGGAAGCTCGTCCAGGGTCAGCACATATTCGCTGTTATAGACCTTCTTCCACATCTCCGCCGTGCTGTATTCCTCCGAAAGCCTGCTGCCGCTGCGCACGAACTCTCCGTTCCATACACAGAACCAGCTCCACAGGGTGCCCCTGTCATAAGCCTCATCAGGGTCGAAAAGGCAGCCGTTCTCCGAAAGGGTCACTATCTTGGTGTCATCGGTGTAATCCGCCGCTTCCAGGAACTTTGAGGACTGGGGCGAAGTCACCTGCCTGCCGGGGTAAATGTCCTCCCCGATGATATCCACATATTCGTCCCCCGGGTACCATTCCTTAGCCTGACCGTTGTATACCCATATCAGGTTGTTCAGCCCATGCTCGACCGTCAGCTTGTCATACATAGTCACCCAGAGCTTCCTGTAGCTTTCCGCACTGCCGCTGCCCCACCAGAACCAGCCGCCGCTGCCCTCATGCAAAGGTCTGAACAGCACGGGAACATCTGCCTCCTGCAATTTTTTCAGCTGCTCTGCAATGGCATCTATGTCCGCCACGAGCTGTGCATAGCCCTCAGGGTCTTCCCCGTTC
The DNA here is from genome assembly GCF_017464355.1 of Ruminococcus sp. Taxonomy (GTDB): domain Bacteria; phylum Bacillota; class Clostridia; order Oscillospirales; family Ruminococcaceae; genus Hominimerdicola. The sequence continues at coordinate 5,230 of NZ_JAFUAG010000015.1, forward strand.
ATGACAGCGTCAAAGTCCATGGTGACATTTGCGGTGTAAAAGCTGCCCCACCACATGGGGTTGCCGTTGGCGTCCTTACCCTCCTTGATGTACTGCTTGGGTGCGCTCCAGTGCCAGCACATCTCCACGATGCCCCCTGCCTGCGAGAACTCTATAGCCTTTTCCACCGAGCTGCAGCTTGCCCCCTGAGATACCCTCACAGGGGTGTAGTCCATAAGGTCAAGGCCGACAAGGGCAGGGGTCTTGCCCGTGGCTTCCTTTATGACCTTGAATTCGCTGCCGTTGAGCCCGCCGTCGCACTGCTGCCCCGAAATTGTCTTCTCGCCGTAATTGTCTTTCAGAAAAGCCATGAGCCGCCTTGCGCTGTCCGTGGCATTTTTGTTTGAAAGCTCACCCTTTACATCGTAGCTGTCCTTAAGCTGAGAAGCCGTTATCACCAGCGCATCAAGGTCTATCCACCCCCAGGAGGGTGTCACAGTAACATCATGGCTGCCCTTTTCCACATACACATTGCCAATGACCGAGTCGCCCATTTTTCCGCTTGCAGACCTGAAGCTGCCCACCTTGTCACCATCGACCAGCGCATTGTTCTCCTTTGCGCCGCCCACGCCCGCACTTATGAAATTCAGGCTGTACCAGCCGCTTTCGGGTATCTCCACCTTAAAGGTCACACTGCCCTCGCTTTTCAGGCTGACATGGTCTCCCGCTGCATCAACTCTGTCCAGCACAGCCTCCTCAGCCTCATACCTGTCCCCTGCTCCCTCAGCCGAAACAGGCATAGCTGCCGCCGCCAGCACCGCCGCACAAACTGCCGCAAACAGACGGCTGTATCTTCCCTTGACATTACCCATTCTCTTTCCCTCCGAAAAAAATATCCTTCACGCAGCACCCTGCTGCTGTATCATTTTACCATGTATCAGCCCCGTTGTAAAGGGAAAAAAGCTATTTCCCGCAAAAGAGAGAATGAAATTGTTTTCAGAAAAGGTTTAACCTGTCTTTTTACACAAATACCTTACCCGCCGCCCCCAATTATCATATACGAAAAAGTTCAGCCCGTCAGTCGGGCACATCTATAAAGTACAGCTCTTCGGCAGAAGACAGCTTTATCTCATCTTCCGATAACCATTCCACGTTCCAGTATACCGTTTCGGTAAAGCCTGTTTCTTCAAATTCAAATATGCATTCGCTGCCGTAAAATACATAAGGCCTGCTGACATAGTCCACCATTAAAGTGACCGTCTTCTCCCCCGAGGGCGACACGATGTCGGTCACGGTATCGTATATCAGAGCGTCACGCACCGCAGGAAATATCACCGCCGCCGCCATAGCTATGACCGCAAACCCGAGAACTATCCCCCCCAATATCAGATATCTCCTTTTATGCATATCTCAGAGTTCTCCTTTCTGCCGCACCGTTTTCAGACATCTGCCAGAATGCCATAGCCCCCATATCAGCAGAGGAACTATGGCATCCATAACCTGTATCAGCGCCCTGTTACCAGAGGCTCTTTAATCCCTTAACATGGGCAGCTATCATGGCAAGGTCGGTGACATTCACGTCCCCGTCACCGTTCAGGTCGCCAAGACTATCGTCCGCCAGCGCCCGTATGCTCTTTACATGGGCAGCCATAAGCATAACATCGGTAACGTTAACTTCCCCGTCCAGATTTACATCACCTCTCAGCCTGTCAACGACGGGCTTGTCCGGCTCGGTAGGCTCATCAGGCTCGGAAGGCTCATCGGGTTCGGAAGGCTCATCGGGCTCCGAAGGCTCATCGGGCTCAGTGGGCTGATCGGGCTCGGTGGGCTGGTCGGGCTCGGTGGGCTGGTCGGGCTCAGTGGGCTGATCGGGCTCAGTAGGCTGGTCGGGCTCGGTGGGCTGGTCGGGCTCGGTGGGCTGGTCTGGCTCAGTGGGCTTATCGGGCTCGACGGGGTCATATTCACTCACCAGCTGGAACTTTATACCGTTAGCCTTTGCATACTCATGCAGCACATCGCCCTCGTAGCACAGCAGCGTCAGCTTTGATTTCTCGTCCTTTGTATACTCGTACTCCTCCTCACCCTTGGTAACAGAAGTATATCCGAAAGCATACTCGTCCACATTGCGTATATGCATTATGGTATCAGTATCGGGCATGAAAGGTCCGAAGCTCTCCAGCGCAGGGCAGTTTGCAAAGACACCTACACCAATGTACCCGATATCATTGTTATTCTCAAACGTCAGCTTACTCAGAGAAGTACACCCGCAGAAGCACCTGTCGTTCAGTATGTCGGGGCTGCCCTTGAAAGTCACCTCTTCCAGCGAGGTGCAGTCCTCAAACGAAGATGAAGCCACGAACTTTACCTTTTCGGGTATGGTTATCTTTTTCAGCGAGCTGCACCCACTGAAGCATCCGGTATTTATCGCATCGATGTTTTCAGGCAGATATATGCCCGTCAGCGAGCTGCATCCGCTGAAAACCTCCCACTCTATCCCTGTGACCGTATCGGGGATATTTATATTCCACAGAGAGGTGCAGCCCTTGAATGCCTTTGACCCTATGACCTTGAGTCCCTCGCACAGCTCCACCTCTTCAAGGGCGGTGCAGTTCTCAAAAACTCCCAGAGGAAGCTCCGTAAAACTGCCGTACAGGCGTATCCTCTCCAGACCCGCTTCCTTGAACGGTTTCTGACCCAGGCTCTCCAGGGACTTTGGCAGCACCAGGTCCTTCACCTTAGAATACGCAAAGGCAAGGTTGCCTATCTCCTTAAGGCCCTCCTCCACATCTATAGTTTCTATATCTGTTCCATAGAAAGCGTAGGTACACAGGCGCTCAACGTTTGAGGGAATGATGAGGTGTTTTATCGTAGAGCCTGTTTCAAAGAAAGCACGTCCTCCGATGAGCCTTACATTATCGGGCACCGTCATCTCAGCGGAAGCCTCTGTCACCTCCAGCAGCACCCCATTCTCCACGACAAATCCGTCATCTGCCAGGCGTTTGCGCTCCTCTAGCCAGGGGGTACCCCGAAATACACTATCTTCTATATCCTGCAGGCCGTCAGGTAAATTCACCGAGATAAGTGACTCACAGTTCTCAAAAGCGCTGCTGCCTATGGAAGTCACGCTGTCAGGTATCTTTATCTTTTCAAGAGCTGTACAGCCTCTGAAAGTACCATTATCCAGCCTTTCCAGGTTTGCAGACAGCTTCACCGAAGTCAGCAGCGTACAGAACGAAAAAGCCCTTTCCCCTATGTACGTTACGCTGTCGGGTATCTCTGCCTTTTCAAGCCAGGAGCAGTTGTGGAATGCACCTACGCCTATACGCTCAAGGGTGTCAGGCAGCTCGACACTTATCAGCTCTGAGCAATCCATGAAAGCGTAGTCGGATATTTTGGTCACACCCTTGGGTATCACCACATTCCGCACCGAAGACTCGCTGAAAGCATCCTCATTGATACCCACGACCTTGTGGCCGCCTAACTTAGCGGGTATGTTTACATCCTTGCTGCTGCCGCTGTACTTGGTGATGTACGCATTATCATTGCTGATATAATAGGTATAATCTCCGTACACCTGCTCCTCGCCCGCAGCAGAAGCCACCGTCTGCTGCATGAAAATGTTCCTCGCCTCAGGCAGTGCCCCGCCCCCGAAGACCATAGTCAGCGCCATAATTCCCGCTATCACTCTTTTGTTTTTCATCTTTTTTGCCTCCTGTTATTTATCTGTATTCTAAGGGATATCCCAATTTGGTTGTGTATTGTTTCCCCCGCCGAAGGCGGGGGAAACAATACGAAAAAAGCCATTCTGTATCATCAGCAATACACTTCAAAATTGGGAATAAGGAATATCCCCTGCTTACCAAAGACTTTTCAGCCCCTTTACATGGGCAGCTATCATTGCCAAGTCGGTGACGTTCACGTCCCCGTCCCCGTTCAGGTCACCAAGACTGTCGTCCCCCAGCGCCCGTATGCTCTTCACATGGGCAGCCATGAGCATAACATCGGTAACATTCACTTCCCCGTCCAGATTTACATCACCTTTCAGCCTGTCCTTGTCGGGCTCGGCAGGCTCGTCGGGCTCGGTAGGTTCGTCTGGCTCCGCAGGCTCATCGGGCTCCGTAGGCTCATCGGGCTCCGTAGGCTCATCAGGCTCCGTAGGCTCATCGGGCTCCGTAGGCTCATCGGGCTCCGCAGGCTCATCGGGCTCCGTAGGCTGGTCGGGCTCCGTAGGCTCATCAGGCTCCGTAGGCTCATCGGGCTCCGCAGGCTCGAACCCGGGATACACAGGCTCAGGTCTTTCAACTATCTCATAATCTATGCCGTTGTCAATGGCGTACTGCTGCAGCGGGTCGCCCTCGTAGCAGTATACCTTCACATCGTCGTACTTTTCACGTTCGTCATCGCCCACTGACCTGTAGCCGAAGCAATAGTCCTCGGTAACGTATGTACCCTCTCCGTCGCCTATGGGGCCTATGGACTTAAGTGACCTGCAGCCTGTGAACATATCTTTGTGCAGAGCCGAGTTCAGCGTTCCTATACTTTCAAGCTTTGAACAGCCCATGAAAGCTTCCGCCATAACATTTTCGTTTCCGTTCAGCTCTATCTCTTTCAGTGACGTGCAGTTCTTGAAAGCACCCTCGCCTATGTACCATACGGTCTCGGGGATATTCACCCTTGTCATCATATAGCAGCCGGAAAAAGTATAGGGCTCTATCACTTTTACACTGTCGGGCAGATGGATACCTGTCAGCACCTCACAATGCTCAAAGGCTCCTTTACCGATAGGATAATAATAGTCTTCACCCCGCTGTCTTTCGGCGGGGTCGTCTTCACAAACAGTTTCGGGGATATTTATCGACCACAGCTCCGTACAAAAACGAAATGCCCACGGGCCGATATATTCCAGCCCCTCAGGAAGCTCCACCGTTTCCAGAGAATTGCAATATTCAAAAGTATTCTTTTTTATTTCCTTGATACTTGCAGGTATGCTGATGTTCACAAGCCCCGACTGTCTGAACGCATAGCAGCCCAGTTCCGTTACAGTATCGGGGATAGATATTTCAGTAAGGTTTTTTGCACTATCAAAAGCATGGTCTCCAATGTACTTCAGCCCCTTGTTCAGCCTTATCTCAGAAGCCTCAGTATAGTCAAAGGCAAGGGTACCGATATACCTTACGCTGTCGGGCAGTGTGATGCTGTCCACCTTACTATCCTGCAGGGCACTTCCGCCTATGACCCTTATCCCGTCGGGAATGACAAGATCGCGCTCTAATTTGTCGCCATTAGTGCCCAAAAGTATATCGCTGACGATGAGCATATCAGTCTTCTTCATCTGCTCCTTGTACCACTCGGTCATGGTATAATTAGCGCTTCCCAGGAGTTCAAGTTTCTTGGGAACATTTACCTCCTTGATATTCTCACAAAGATAGAAGACACCATCTTCCATTACTCTGACGCTGTCAGGTAACTTTACGCTCTCAAGCGCAGAGTCACTGCGGAAAGCCTCCTCGCGTATGGCAGTAACACCCTCAGGAACGACCACGCTCTTAAGATCATCCATGTTGGCAAAGCACATCGTCCCCAGCTCTGTGACCCTTTGTCCGTCTATCTCAGAGGGTATGACCACGTTCTTCTCGGTGCCAAGATACTTCTTTATGCATATTCCACCGTCTTCAGCCGAGTAGTAACGGTACTGCCCGTCCTCCGAGTCCTTAGGGATCGCTTCGGCCGATGCCGCAATGTTCTGCGTGAACACATTTCTTCCCTCGGGCAGCGCCCCGCCCCCGAAGAGCATGACAACAGCCGCCAGTCCTGCAATAATTCTTTTCGTTTTCATCTTTTTCTGCCTCCTGTAGTTCTTTTCTTTTTCCGCTGAAGTCCTACCCTCTCATTATACCTTTGAAAACTCCCTTTGTCAAGGTACTATATGAACATTTTTTTAAGCATATGCCACTTGCTTTTTCCCGGGAAATATGTTATCATCTTCTTAAGAAAATAATGACCGTACAGGGGGTGCTTGTATGCATACCATTCTCATAATCGAAGACGATGCGGGCATAAATGATATGCTCCGTGTCCTGCTCACACAAAACGGCTATAAGACCGTCAGCGCCTATTCGGGTACCGAGGGTCTGCTTGCCCACAGCGATGATATCGACCTTATCCTCCTCGACCTCATGCTTCCCGGCAAAAGCGGCGAGGCTGTCATCAAAGACCTCAAAAAGAAAAAGAACGTCCCCGTCATCGTCACCAGTGCCATTCATGATGTGAACAAAAAAGTGGACTTGTTCCTCCTGGGCGCCGATGACTATGTGACCAAGCCCTTCCATAATGAAGAGCTTCTCGCCCGCATTGCCGCCAGGCTCCGTTCCGCCCCCGCCGAAGGCTCTGCCAAACGCGGCGACAGGCTCACCTATAAGGACATAGTCCTCGACAAGTCCGACCACAGCGTCACCTGCCGCGGCACCGAGATAGAACTCTCAAAGCATGAGTTCGCCCTGCTGGAGCTATTCATGGAAAGCCCTGGCCGCACCTGCACCAAAAGCCGTATCTACGATACCGTCTGGGAATACGAAAATTCCGCCGACGATAATACCCTTAACGTCCATATCAGCAAGCTGCGTAAAAAACTAAAAGAATGTGACCCCGACACCGACTACATCGAAACCGTCTGGGGCATAGGCTACCGCCTGCGCAAATAAACCAAGACACCTCTGCATAGTCAGTGGGGGGACATACATCTGCGTGTTTTATCGGGGGAAACCTTTCTGAAGAAAGGTTGTCCCCCGAACCCCTTTCCAAAGACTTTTTATATTGGTGTGGCGATAGGTCACTGTTCTGATGTATAACAGTGAATGTCGGACTATTGCTATTCTTTGATAGCATAGTGACCTATCGCCACACCAAAATAGAAGTTTTAGGAAGGGGGTCTGGAGGATAACCCTTTTTCAAAAGGGTTTCCCCCAGTAAGATACGCAGATGTACGCCCCCCCACCGACCGTGCAGAGGTGTCTTTGCGTTTACTTTCATATCTTCCCCGCCTTTTTTCTGCTGACGAACTCAGCCATCTCCTTTTCCAGCAGCCTGAAAACATTCGCCACCAGAAAACCGTCTGCCACTGCATGGTTCAGCCGCACCGTCACAGGCATCATCAGCCGCCCGTTCTCACTGCGGTACCTGCCCCAGTTTATTATGGGCAGAAAATACAGATACCCGTCAGGCAGCTCAATGTTCATGCTGTCATATGAAAGCCACGATATGAACGACGCATCGAACCAGTTGGGGTGCCTGTCGTCCAGCAGATATTCCCTTGTCTGCTTCGCCCTTTCCACATCAGCCAGCGCCCCTTTGTAAAACTCATCGTAGTCCTCGTGATACTCAGTGTACACAGGGGTGCAGGTCTCGGTGTCCTCATGGAAGATATACTGTGTCGGGTTTATCACATCGTAGCAGATGAGCTGCTCTTTCTCCCATAAATAGCCCATTCTGTAATCCTCTCTCGAATTCAGCACCTTTGTAAGCATATACAGAAAGTTTATGTAAAACTTGCTCCCCTCTCTGCGGGAAAGATCTGCCAGCTCCGTCACATCTATCCTTGCCGTCATGCTCACCGAGCATTTGCAGTCCTCCGAAAAATGCCTGAATACCCCCTTGCGGTAATAGCTGTCCATATCAATGACCCTGTAACTCATCATCAGCACCTCCGTCATACTTTGTCCATCGTTGTTCGTAAACATCTGCGGATCCCTTGCGTAAATATAACATACCACATACTACCCCGATATGTCAAGCCGCCTTAAGGCCGAGGGCCTGCCCTCCTCCAGCAGCATGACGGATATGCCGTAAACGATACCCCCGAAAGCCACCGCCAACAGAGTGCCTGCACGCCCGCCGACACCCAGCCGCAAAAGAAAGTCACAGCCCAGCCGCGCCGCCGCCGCACACATCGCCCCCGCATACACAGGCTTCACAAAAGCCCTCCACAGGCCGCCCCCCTGCCCCGAGAGCCTGTCTGCCTCCCGCAGTGCCGCAATGCAGACATAAATGCAGCTGACAAGCTCCGCCAGCGCCGCACCCTCCAGCCCCATAAAGGGCACCAGACAAAGGTTCAGCCCCAGCTTGATGACTCCGCTTGTCAGCAGCATGAGCGTCACCCTGCCCGCCTTGCCCAGCGCCTGCACCACCGTGAAGCAGGGCAGCGCCGTCCCGAAAAATATCACCGATATCCCCAGTATGGCCAAGGGCCTTTCCGCCGCCATACATTCCGCCTGCCGCCCTGCAAACAGCAGCCTCAGCAGTTCCCCCGAAAGGGCAGCTATCCCCAGTCCGCAGGGTATGGCAGCCATGGCCGAAAGCTTTATCAGCCGCCGCAGCCCCCTGGCCGCCCCGCACTCATCGCCCCTGGCAATGCTCTCCGTCAGGGGAGGAAGTGCGCTTTTCCCCAGCATGGCCGTCACCGTAGGCACCAGACCATACAGCATGACCGCCAGCCCCTCATATGAGCCGTACAAAAAATTGGGCAGTTCAGCCTTGCCTATATTCGCATATCTCTCATACATCTGCGGATATCTCTCTATAGCCCGCCCAAGACACGGCGCTATGGTCAACATATCCGTCATGCCCGTCAGGGTCGTCACCACCGCCGCCAGGGCTATGGATAACGAAAGCCCCGCCAGCGCTCTTGCGTGCCGCCGCCTGCTGTCCGTCACAGGGTCTTCTGCCAGCATTTTTGCGCTTATGCCGTCCCCCCGTATCTTCATGACTATGAGCAGTACCCCGCAGGCTATCCCCGAAGCCGCCGCCGAGCCCAGCACCGCCCCCGCCGCCACAAAGGGCAGTGCCGCCTGTTCCGCCTCCGCCTGAGTTTCGCATATCTTCCCGAAGACCGCCTTCCCCGCCCGAAAGCTTTCCTCCCCCAGCCCTTTGGCATACAGCGCCAGTCCCAGCCCCAGCACCAGCCTCAGCAGAGTTTCCCCTATCTCCGAAAAAGCCGTGGGCAGCATATTCCCAAGACCCTCGTGATACCCCCTCTCAGTGTTCATCACACAGCAGAATACCACCGAGGGCGCCAGACACATCAGCGCCCACTTAACCTCAGGCTGACCTGCCCCCAGCTGCGCCAGCAGAACTATCCCCCCGCAGCCCGCAAGTCCCGCCGCCGTGTATATCACCATGGCCACCCGCTTCTGCCTGCGTAGATTCGCATACCTGCCAAGGGCAGCATTCTCCGCCGCCAGCCGCGCCATGGCCGAGGGTATCCCCGCCGCCGCAAGCGCAAATATCGGCGTGAACACCGAGAACGCCGCCGAGAAATACCCCATGCCTGTACCGCCCAGTATGTTCGCCAGCGGCACCTTGTATAAAAGCCCCAGTGCCTTCGTTACCACCACCATGCCCACCAGTATGGCACTGCCCTTTACAAAACCCTGCTTCTTCATTGACCTGCCCCCTTATCCGTCCTGACCAATGATATGCCCAAATACAGCAATTTATGCACAGCCTCTCCTGTTTTATGAACACTAATCCGCAATAATTGTTAAATTTTTTGTTGACTTATCTTTTCCTATGTTGTATAATTTAGATATGTAGTCATATTAAATAAGGTATCACTCACATTATCTTATCTGATCTAAGGGCATACCTGCCCGATAAAAGCAAAGGAGAAAATATGAAAAACAAAAACATCATCCACCGTGCCGCAGGGCTGCTGTCAGCCATAGCTGTGGCGGTATCCTCACAGGTACCCATGGCGGTGCAGGCTGCTGAAAAAAGCAAGACCTACAGCGAAGACGAAATGGTAGACATCATCGTTGAACTCTACGGCGAGCCTATCCTGTCCGATGATCTCGGTACACTCACCGCCGATTATCTCGATACCCGGGCCGCCCGTGACCGTGCCGCCCAGCTGGATAACAAGCGTCAGGCGGCCATAGCAGAGATAAAGTGCCTCTATCCTCAGGCGGAGATCCGCTTTGTCTATGACTCACTGCTCAACGGTTTTTCCTGCACTATCCCCGAGGAATTCCTCGATGAGACAGAAGCCCTCCCCGATGTGTGGAGAGTGGCCGTATCCAACGAGATAGAGCTTCCCGAAATGCACCATGCCACCGAATATACAGGCATAAATGCCATGTCCAACGATTTTAAATTCACAGGTGAGGGCAAGGTCATCGCCGTACTTGATACCGAGCTCAATACCGACCACGAAATGTTCGCCCCCCTGCCAGAGGGTGTCACCCCAAAACTCACCAAGGATGACATCATCGACGCTGTGGGCCGCGGGCTGAATGTGGATATAGACCCCGATATGGTCTACCTTAATGATAAAGTGCCCTTTGCGGCAAACTATGTCTGCGAAGACCCCTATCTTATCCAAAACGACAATTTCGGTGTGCTGCATGGCACCCACGTTTCAGGCATAGCCGTCGGCAACCGCGGGGTCGATGAGTTCGGCAACGATATCCACGGTGTAGCCCCCGATGCTCAGCTGCTCTTCCTCAAGATACTTGTGGACGAAGAAGCCGATGCAGCCTCCATGAGCGACGATGCCGCCCTGGCTGCCATCGAAGATGCCGTCAAGCTGGGCGCTGACGTTATCAGCATGAGCTTCGGCTCCGAGGGCCAGAACCCCGAGATACGTGCGACCTACGACGAGGCAGTTTCCAACGCTGTCAATGCAGGTGTCTTTGTTTCTATCGCCGCAGGCAATGAAGGAGGCATTGATACCCCTGATAACACTGATGTGTGCAGACTCGATGCACAGAGTACCGTGACCGACGGTTTTACAGTAGCTGCCGCCAGGTCTGATATCTCAAGCTTTGATGCCGCAAAACTGGCTGACGACTCTGAGGTCATCTATCAGGATTTCAGCCCCTGCTGCTACGACTTCAATGAGAAATATCTCTGCGAGGATGTCGAATATGTTGACGGCGGCACAGGCACCCCCGAGGAGCTGGCTGACCTTGATATCGAAGGCAAGCTGCTCATGGTATGCACCAAGGACTACGACGAGATGATCGGGCTGGCAAACTACTGCTCCGAGAAAAACAGCAATGGACTTATCCTCTATCCTCCCGAGGGCTGGGAAAATATCGACTGCTTTATGTATGACTGTGAGATCCCTCCCGAGTGCCTCATCTATGTGGAGTATGAAGATGCTCAGAGAATGCTGGCTATGGAAGAAAAGAGGATTTCTGTCGGCTTTGAGACCGTATACAGCGATGAAGTCGTAGATTCCAGCGATTTCAGCTCCATGGGTATCCCCCATGACCTTACCCTCAAGCCCGAGATAAGCGCCCCTGGTGAATTTATTCGTTCAGCCTGCTACGAAGGCTATACAGATCTCAGCGGCACCTCCATGGCAGCTCCTTTCATTGCAGGCTGCGCTGCCCTTACCGAGCAGTATATGGAGTCCATGGGTATCGAGCTTGAAGGCAAAGAAAAGGTCGATTTTATGAAGACCCTTATGATGAACTCTGTCAAACAGCTTCCCATAAATGTGGACAGCTGTATGAGAAGCCCCAGAAAACAGGGCGCAGGCCTTGTCAATATGGATAGTCTCTGCCATACCACCGTTTCCCTGACCACCCCCGAAGGCCGCCCCGTTGCCGAGCTTGGCTCAGGTGTGGGCGACAGCTTCAGCTTTGATCTCAAACTGCATAACTTCGGCAGGGAGGAAGTTTCTTTCACCGATGCAGAAGTAATACTGCTGAGCAATGACCTTGATACCGCTGAATCGAGCGGAGGCAGCAGCGGTACCAGTATCACCAATTCCCTTTCCGATATGCTCAACTGCGAATATTCCTTCTCGGATAACGACTTCACTATCCCCGCAGGTGAAGACAAGCTCTTTACTGTCACCGTGACTATCGACCCCGCAGATGTGGCAGCCTTTAACGAGACTTTCAAGAACGGCTGGTTCACCGAAGGCTACCTCAGGATAAGCGGCTCTGAGCGCTGCTCTGATATCTCCCTGCCCTTCGTAGGCTTCCACGGAGACTGGAACGCCCTGCCTATCCTGGGACCCGACCGTGAATCCAACGGCATAGACCCGTTAAATTATCTTTCCAACAACGGCTTCGGCTACAGGCTGCCTGCTTCTTCCTCCCCTGTGGATCTCTATCTGGCGCAGCAGCTGCTCTTCAGTGATGATGATAACATAACGGAATATGTCGAGGCTATCCGCGCTGCGATCGGCTATGAAAATATCCTGACTACAAATCCTGCTCTGAATTCCACTCCCCGGTATTATGTCGATCCTCATCGTGACGGCATTCTGAGCCTTATGGAACTATTCGATGAAGAGGGCAATGTGGTATCGTCCGAAGAACAGGGCAACACCCTGACCAAAGGCAGCAGTACCGTTGCATTGTTCCCCTTTGATCTCAGGCTGAAAACAGGAAAATACTCAGCCAAGATCTATTCACATCTCTTCACTCAGGAGTCTGAGGATAACCCCCAGATAACTTCCTTTGAATTCACCATAGACAATACCCCGCCCGAGATCTCCGATCTCAGATACTACACCGAGGACGGCAGAGATATGGTATCCTTCAAGGCCGCCGATCCAAACCTTGACGGTGTGTATGTGCTGGCACATACCGAGGGCGCGAGCAAGGTGGATCCCTCCGCGTTCTACAACGCTATCAATGCCTTTGATGAAGATATGTACCCTATCGAGACCGATGATGTCTACACCGATTTTGTTCAGGACGACGTTCCCCTGCCGATCACTGACTATATAAACGATATCTCAGGCTATTTAGCCGAGGGCTACTTCAATTATCTGGACGTTGTTAAAACTGCCCCCGATGAGAACGGCGAGGCTGTATTCACCTACGATATCACAGGCCTTGAAAATGCCAGCCTGTCCGTCTGCGACCGTGTCTTCAATTTCGCACTGCTCAACAAGTCTTGCCCCTATATAGCCAATGTAGATGATCTCCGTGAGCTGAACGCAGGCGATAAGCTCCTGCCCGATACCATTCCCGAGATCACGACTTCCGACAAGATATACTCTCAGGGCTGGGAGTACTATGATATCCACTCCAACTCGTGGCTGGCTGTTGAGGATCCCGAAAGAAATGCAATGCCCTATGACCTGCACTCCATGCTCAGATATGCAGTTTATACCGAAAACGGTTCAGGCTTCAGCAACGCCATGGCCCTCGACATCAAGGATATAGGACCTCTCAGCATGAAGGTCTATATGAACGGTGAGTTCTCCTATGATGTTCCGCTTATCGACCCCCAGCATTTCCTTGACACATGGAACGACCCCGATTCAGAATACAGGTATGTGGTATCAGGTGAAGGCTACGTTACCCGTGAGTATGTCTTCCCCAAGAACACCGAAGCGATCGAATTTGACCTCTACCTCTGCAAGAAAGGCGATGTCAATGGCGATTTCAATATCAACGTTACCGATGTTACCCTGGCAGCAGCCCAGGTCAAGAGTATCAGGGCTCTGGAAGACTATCCCTACGCTTGTGCCGATGTCAATGAGGACGGCGATGTAAATGTTACCGACCTCATGATAATAGCCGCCCACGTTAAGGGTATAAGAGCCATAGCTTAAGCTAATATCCCATATCCCCTGCTTTTTGCGGGGGATATTTTTTTCGTTCAGCACAGCCCGCCTGCCCTCTCCCCATTGACAACCCCCGTCCAAGTATGGTATATTATAAATAGTATCCAAATCTGGATGTGTATTGCTTTCCCTGCCGAAGACGGCGGAAACAATACGAAAGAACAGCCATTCTCTGTCATCAGCAATTAAACAGTAGACCCAAAAACGTTATCGGGAAATGACTTCCGTTTCCCCGAAAGGATATGCCATGAGCCTTAAGCTTAAGATCCGCCAGCTGGCAAAAATGCTCCTGCAGAACTGCCTGCTGCCCATATTGTATTTTCTCTGCTCCGGAGGCAGTATAGAAAAAGGCCTGGTCATCTTCGCCGATGCCCACCACAACAGCTGCCCCTTCTCCATGCGGGTCATGCGTGCCAGACTCGCCAAGCGGGAAGACCTGCGTATCAAAGAGTTTTACCTTGATTTCGGCAAGTGCTCAAAAGCCTCCCTGCTGCGCTTTCTGCTCGATTTCTACATTGCTTTCGGCAGGGCTGAATATGTGTTCATCTGCGATACCTTCCTGCCCGTGTCAAGCTGCAAAAAGCGTAAGGGAACTTTCGTCACCCAGCTGTGGCATTCCTGCGGCCTGCTGAAAAAAGCAGGCTATGATTCCGAGGACTGCGTACCCGCTTTCTATAAAGGCGAGGTCTTCGGCGGCTATGACCTGTGGACGGTCAGCGCCCCCTGCGTCCGACCAATAATGGCCTCCTCCTGCCGCCAGCCCATAGAGAACGTCGCAGCCGTCGGTGTCAGCCGCACGGATATCTACTACAGCAAAAAATATAACGCCCGCTGCCGTCAGAGATTTTTCTCCGCCCACCCCGAAGCCGTCGGCAGAACTGTCGTCCTGTGGGCACCCACCTTCCGCGGCAATGCTGCCGAGCCCTATGTGGTCGGCGAGGATATGATAGAAAAAGCCTGCGCTGATAAAGGCTTCTATCTCATAAAAAAGCTGCACCCCCATATGCAGCCCGATGACGGCTTCCCGACCGAGACACTTTTCGCCGCGGCAGATATACTTGTCACCGACTATTCCAGCGTACTTTTCGACTGGCTCATCTACCGCAGGCCCTTTGTGTTCTTCGCCCCCGACCTGGAGGAGTTCGATACCCAAAGGGGCTTCTATGTGGATTATCACAGCTTCCCCACCACCGTGGCAAAGACCGCCGATGAACTTTCGGCTGCCCTTTCCCATGAGCTTGACAGCCGTGACCCCGCTGACCTTGAAGCACTTTTTGACTACCATATGTCCGCCTGTGACGGCCATGCCACCGACAGGATAATAAACGAGATATCTAACAGAAAGCAGAGATAGCATGAAACTTTCCGTATTACTCATAACAGGCAGGTCAGACCGTATCGCCCTTGACACCGTGGAGAATATAGCCTCCCGTTCGGCAGGGCTGACCTCAGATATATTCCTTATAATCGCAGGCGACTTCACTGAGGAGGACAGAAAAAAGCTGTACCTTGAAAGAGCCGCCGCCTTCGGCATGACCGCATTTATAAATGTCGGCGGAAAAAGCTCGGCCGAGCTTCTCAATACTTTCGTAAAGTATGCCAATGCCGACTACTGCACCCTCATGCGTGCAGGCGGCAGGACAGACACGGGCTATCTTCCCCGCCTGACCGCCGCCCTTGACGAGAACAGCGATGTAAATATCGCTTTCGGCCGCCGCATGACCTCCGTGCAGGACCCTTTCACTCCCTCCGCCATGCCTGCGGGCATCACCGACTATTCAAAGAACAGCTGCTGCTTCCCCTCAAATCTTGAGGGCACCGTGGTGCGTACCTCCTATGCCCTCGCCCACCCCTTTGATGTGGAAGCAGGCCCCTTTGCCGAAACCAAGGGCATTCTCTCCATGCTGGCAGAATGCGGCAAAGCTTACTTCGACAGCCGTCTTTCTCTCTGGACGGCAGATAAGTCTGCCCCCGCCAAAACCAAGGGCGACCTCCCCGAGGCCGCCCGCACCGCCGCCTATCACACCGCCCCCTTTGAAAAATGCATTCTCCCCCTGGAGGAAAGCTGCAAGGGCAAGGACGGCAGACTGCCCCTGTTTTTACAGCAGTATGTCCTCTCACAGGTGCTTGCCCGTATAAACGAAGGCCTGCTGCTGGACGATTTCCCGAAAGATGAGCAAAAGCCCCTCACCGATACCCTCACCGCCGCCCTGAAGCCCGTTGAGGACAAGGTCATCTGCGGGGTGTACGATGTCAGGCTCCCTGACTGTGACCTTCAGAAAAAGCGCCTGCTCCTGGGTCTTAAGCACGGCCGTGAGCGTTTCTATACTGATATGAACTATGACCGTGCGACCCTCTACGCTGTCCAGAAGGATATCGTCCTCTTTGACAGCTCCTGCCTCATCATTCATATCGACCTGCTCAATTCCCGCAAAAACCTGCTGGAGATAGACGGCTCCTTTGAGGATATCTTCAACGAGCGCCGCACCAAGCTGGTGGCCGAATACGCAGGCAGCGAGCATACCCTTACCTATGACCGCAAGGGCGAGCCCACCCTGCTCTTTGGCAGAGAGGTCTCCCGCACCCGAACATTCCACCTGTCCCTACCCGTGGCTGAGGACTATGCCGAGCTTAAATTCTTCCTGCTCTACAAGGGCTGCCGCTATGAGATAAAGACCTCTTTCAGCGACACTCTCCATTCCCGCCTGACCGATGAGGGAAATGACAGCTGTTTCCCCGTATACGGAGGTATCTGCGCTGTATCCGAGGGCGGCAGGCTCACCACACAGCCCCTGCTCCCCAAGGATATCCGCCGCCGCTTCCGCGAAAGCCTTTCAAATGCCGCGGCCGCAGGTGTGCCTTTCCTGCTGCGGACAGCCTACCGTGTCACCCGCCCTTTCTTTTCGGGCAAAAATATCTGGATATTCGCTGATGATACCGAAAAGGGCGGGGGCGCCGCCGAGGATATGTTCCGCTATGCCATGACCCGTCATGACGAGCTTTACTGCTACTACCTCACCGATAAGGACAGCCCCGCCGCCGCAAACCTCATGGCTGACGGCTACAAACCCCTTATCCGAGGTACCCTGCTCCATAAGCTGCTCTGGCTGAATGCTCAGGTCTGCCTGACTACAAAGCCCCATACGGAAGAAACTAACCTGGGCGACCTTGCCGCAGCCTGCCGACCTCTTGCGAGAAATTCCCGCAGGAACATAGTTTTCCTGCAAAATTCCCCCGCAGATATCCCCACCCCCGCCGAAAACAGCCGCCTTACCGATAACGTGCGCCTGTACTTCTGCGGCACGGGAGAATATATCGACGAACTGCGAAAGCCCGCCTGCGGCTACGAGAACACCGATGTTCTCCGCCTGACAGGCCTTACCTCCTACGATGATATCACCGATACCTCAGGGGAAGACAAGCTCATACTCATTCTGGCGGCCTATTCCGCCGATGAAGCCGCACCCTTTACCGATACGGACTTCTATAAAAACTGCAAGGCTCTCCTTGAAAACGAAGCCTTCACCAAAGCCCTGAACGAGTCTGACTACACCCTGACCCTGGCCTTTGAGGGCGTCACCAACGACGAAGCCGACAAGCTGCCCAAGTCAGAGAAAGTCACCCTCCTCACCGATGAGTACGACCCCGATGAGCTTATCTCCCTGGCCTCACTGGTGGCCACCGATGACCCCGATGAGCTTGCCCCGGGCTTCATGCGCAAGCCCCTGGTCTACTTCGGCTGCACAGGCGCCCACAGCTTCGGCAAACAGGCCGATACCCCCGAAGCCCTCGCAGAACTGCTCTGCGCTTTCCTGAAAAACGAGTTCCCCGATAAGGAAGAACTCTCCCAAAACGCCGATGCCTACTTCGGCACAGCCCCTCTCGGCTGCAAACGGGAGATATATAACACGCTGATAACCTATCTCTACGAAAACGGCGAGATAGACAGCTACGAAGATTTTGAGGTGGCAGATACTTATGATGACGAAGATTAAAGCTTTATTTATCCCCCTGATGATGACCCTTGCGCTGGCAGGCTGTTCCTCCGTAAACACAGCTGCAAACTCATCTTCGGCAGACCCCTCTGCCCCCGCCACAGCCCATACCCTGCTCGATAACGTGGAGGATGACCTCCTTGACGCAAGATTTTTCCTCGGCAATGAACGTTTCGATAACAACACCAAAGCCCTCTTCGGCGCTGAGTTGTCTTCCCTTAGTGACGGCGGCACCATCTGCAATGCTGAGGGCGGCTATGCCGATGAAGTCACCGTGCTGAAATTCAAGGACGATACCGACGGTCAGGCTCTGCTGGAACAGCATCTTGAGTCCCGCAGGAACACCTTCCGTGACTACCGCCCCGATGAACTTGCCAAGCTGGACAAGGCAAAGATACTGGAGATAGACGGCTTCGATGTCCTCATAATCTCCGATAATGCCGACGCTATCGAAGCCGCCATGAAAGGCTGACAGACCCTTACCCGATAAAACACAGCCCCGAAGTGACCGATGTCACCTCGGGGCTTTCTGCATTTCTACCCTCCCTTGGCACCCTCGTACTCCATTACTCCCGTCATTATGGTAAAGGCCACTTTCCGCCTGTACTCCTCCGTTTCCAGCAGTGCGGCCTCCGCGGGGTTTGAAAGGAACCCACATTCCGCCATGACCGCAGGGGTGTCCGTCTTGTCCAGCAGGAAAAGCTCGTCGTCCACAGGCTTGGTCTCCCGCTGATTGTCAGGCTGTAGCATGGCCGTAAACCGTTCCCGCAAAGCCTCCGCCAGCCTTTCGCCCTCGCTGTTACGGCGTGAATAGAACATCTGCGCCCCGCTGTACCTGCCGTCCGTGAACTGGTTCTGGTGAATGGACAAAGCTATCCCTCCGCAGCTGTCAAATACCGCCAGCCTGTTTTTCATGTCCGACTGCTTCTGCTTAGCCAGACCCTCCACCCCCTCATCGTACACCGAACGGTCGTCCTCACGGGTCATCACTACCTCGTATCCCATTATGTTCAGAAGTTCCCTCTCCGTCAGGGCAATGTCAAGGTTTATCCCCTTTTCAGCCACCCCGTTTACCGATACACAGCCACCGTCCATGCCCCCGTGTCCCGCATCTAAGGCGACCTTCGGCCGCACTATCACAGGGGCGCTTGCCGCCGCTATAGTACGGCGTGCCCTCTTCCCCACAATGTCCCCCGCCCATACAGCCCCCGTAAGTACCGCAAAAGCCCCGCATACCGCCAGAACACGCTTTCCCTTGAATGCACACATACCAAAACCTCCCAAGCTTTTCATCTGATAGATAATATGCCCCCGCCCCCCTTTTTATGCATAGGCTGTCCCGCAAAAAAGCCGCCCCGTGACACCTGCCACAGGACGGCTCTGCTATTGCTTATGCTCCGTAGAACTTCTCTATATAT
Source organism: Ruminococcus sp. (assembly GCF_017464355.1). Lineage (GTDB taxonomy): Bacteria > Bacillota > Clostridia > Oscillospirales > Ruminococcaceae > Hominimerdicola. The sequence continues at coordinate 24,210 of NZ_JAFUAG010000015.1, forward strand.
CCCAAAATATCCTCAGCGTAGTATTCGCCCTCTTCACCGACATACTCGTATAAATACACAGCCCCGTCAGCATTCATCACAAAATATCCCCCTGCACCGTTTCCCGCAAATACCGTGCCCTCAGCACCGTACAGCTCACGGAAGACCTTCGTCTGCGAAACTATCTCCTCAAAGGGATAAATTATGCTCCCCGCAGCAAAGGGCTCTCCTCCGCCTGCTTTCGGGTGTTCCATCAGCTGAAGTATGCCGTCGCTCACCTTAAGCACCTCACAAAGCTCCTCAGGCAGCAGCTCCTCCGCCCGAACGAGCCCGTCCCCCTCCAGCGGCGGACAAAGCCTGTACAAACTCCCAAGCTTCCGCTCTATGGCCTCGATGACCCTGTTCATACGCCCCCTCCTATCTCAGGAAAACATTGTATACTATAATAGCGTTAACTATACCAAGTATAACTCCCGCCCCTACCTGGGAGGGTGTGTGTCCCACAAATTCTTTCAGCTTTACCTCAGGCATCTTCTTTGAGGTTATCAGCTCCACCGCTTTCATCATCTCGTTAAGTACAGTGGACTGCTTTCCCGTTTCCAGCCTGACACCCATGGCATCATGGCAGACTACTACCGCCACTATGCCCGCTATGGCAAATTCCACCGAGCCCAGCCCCTTTACCAGGCCAATGCAGGCTGCCAGCGAAGTCACCGTGGCCGAGTGTCCGCTGGGCATACCGCCGTCCCCGAAAAGCCTGCTTATGTCCAGCTTCCTGTTTACTATGGCATGGATAATGGTCTTCAATACCTGTGCCTCCGCCCAGGAAGCCAGCGCCGTCATCACAAAAACATTTGAAAACAGATCCGTGATGTATTTCATTTCTATCATTCCTTAAAATTACTAGCATTCAGCCGTTCTACCATTATACCACGTTTCCCGCAGGATTTCAACCCCTGTTCCCATATTATTCCATAACAGCAAAAGCCCCGGGAACAGCCTTGGCCGCCCCGGGGCTCATCTTTCTTTTTCAGACTTCCCTCATACCTCTTCACAGCTGTATGAAGTCAGCTTGTAGCCCGCCTCGTCAATGACCTTTTTCAGCTCATCTTCCGCAATAGCCGCCGCTGCCACTACCGTTGTGGTGTTGGCCTCGTGGTCGCTGACTACGCTCTCCACCTCAAAAGCCTCGCTTATGTCATCGTTAACGTGTGCCTCACAGTGGTGACACATCATGCCCTCCACACCAAGTACCATTTTTACCATAATTATCCTCCTCTATCTGTCTGTAAACGGGAACTTGCATTCATGTAAACGCATTCCGCAGTACAATAATTTTCTATAATAATATTATACTTTTTTCTCCCGTTTGTCAAGGGGCAAAATTCGGCAGAATTTGTCAGAAAGCGGTTGACTTTTCAGGTCGGATGTGTTAGAATATAGGGGTATATTAGTCCCATGCTTTCGTGGTGGTCAGCATCGGGATACGGGAGGGTGATCCTTTCGGCAGAGGTGCTGCCGTCATGAGATCACAGTGAGGTCTGGTAAGAATGAAAAAAAGATTTTTTGCAAGTGTCGCCGCCCTGACAGCAGCCCTGTGCCTGCTATCAGCCTGCGGTCAGGCAGAAGAATCCCCCAAAGTAATGCGTAAGGACGAATCTCTGTCCTCAGCAGCCAATGATGAAGCAAGCTCTTCAGAAGAGGATAAGGACTCTTCCCTGCTCTCTCCCCTGCTGAAAGATACTTCGTCCACTGCCCCCGATGAGGCAGTAGTGAACCCCGAGGTCGAAAAAGCCGTAGAAGAACGCACCCCCGAATATTACAGCCTTCAGGGCTACTACAGCTTCACCGTGAACGGCTTTGATATGGTCTATTCCAATGAAGAACTGGCAAACTGCTTCGATAAGCTCCAGCAGATATGCAATGAGTCCTATTTCCCCATGGGCTTCTGCTATAAGAATATCGAAACAGGGGCGAGCATAGGTTATAACCAGTATAATACCTTTATGACCTGCTCAACTATCAAAGCCCCCTACGTCAAGTCATTGCTGACTAAGGATATCGACCTTGATACAGTTATCCCCCTGAATGAAAAATGGCCGGGGGACGACGGCACTCTCTGCACTATGGATTACGGCACCGAGTACACAGCTAAGGAGCTTATAGAGTATACCATAATTGAAAGCGATAACACAGCCTATCAGCTGCTCTGCCGCAATTTCGGCACAGATACCTTCAATTCCCGCCAGTATGAGCTTGGCTCAAACTTCACCCTTGGCTATAACGGTGAGTGGATATTCACCTACTGCACCCCCGAGGATATGGCGAAGGATTATATAGATATCTACGAATTTGCCGAGGAAAACGAGAACGGCAAGTGGCTCATCGACCTCATGTGCAATGCCAAGCTCAATATCCAGATAGGCAAAGCCCTGGGCAGTAAATATCGGGTCGCCCAGAAATACGGCACCGACTGCCTTGAAAGCGCTTTCAGCGACTGCGCCATAGTCTATGCCGACTCACCTTTCGTGCTGTGTATCTATACCGTGCAGACTCCCGAAACAGAAGAAAGCTGTCAGGTCTTCAAGGATATCGCACTGGTGTGTGACGATATCAATTCCCTTATAGCCAGCGAGCCTGTTTCGGAAGAAAACGAGCATGAGGCCGATAACGAAACTCAGCCCGAAAATAACGCATAAAAACCAAAATCCCAATTTGGTTGTGTATTGTTTCCCCCGCCGAAGGCGGGGGAAACAATACGAAAGAAGCCATTCTGTATCATCAGCAATACACTTCAAAATTGGGAGAAACCAAAAAAGAAAATAAGAAAGAAATAACGGAGGTTTACTATGAACGAGTACAAGGTGTATGGGGTACATATGGGCACCGCAAAATGTGCCGTTGACCTGGGCGACGGCTCAGAAAGAGGCGAGTACGTCGATCAGGATTATATCCTGCATAAGCTGGGCAGGCCCCACAGAAGCATCAGCCTGATGTATTGCTACTATCCCCTGGATAAAGAGTTTCCGGGCAGGATATCCGAGGTCATGAAGGACGCAGATGTCAAGTTCCAGTGGGATTACCCCTACGATGACTACTTCACCTATAAGGGCGGACTTGAAGGCGACCGCACAGGCGAGCCCTTCACCTTTATGCGCGATGTCAGAAGACACGGTCAGGACGTTACCCTGACCCTCACCGTTGACCCCAATGTCTCCGATGAACAGCTCATCGCCATCGCCGAAGACCTCCGCACTTTCGGCAGGGTCTTCCTCCGTGTCAATCACGAGGCTACAGGCGACTGGTTCAGCTTTACTAAACGCACTACCTATCAGGGCGTGGCTGATTTCTACTGCCGCTTCAATAAGATACTCCACGAGAAAGCCCCCAATGTGCAGACAGTCCTCTGCATAGGCGGTATCGAGGATCCCAATGCCACCGAGATCATCATGGAAAAGGAATTCTCCCGGGCCGTTAAGGAGACCGATATCTGGTCGGTGGATAAGTACATGGCGCTCCACTGGGGCTGGCCTTTCGATGTGGCACTCAAGACCTCCGAGAACAAGTCCTTCAAGCGTGATACCGTGGAGAACACCTATAAGCTCACCAAGATGAGCTATGACCGCTTCAAGGTCATCAACGGCGGCGTAAGCAAGCCCATGGTCATGAGCGAGTTCAATGCCGACGGCGACGTTACAGGCGCCTATGACCAGGCTGAAATGGTCAAAGGCTTCTGCGATATGCTCAAAGCCGACGAGGACGAGTGGTTCAGCGGATTTACTTTCTACCAGTTCCGTGACAGAGGCAGGCTTGGCCTTGAGATAGAAGACCCCAACAACGTCAATGTGGGTATCGAACAGCCTGTCCTTAAGACCTATAAGGAGATCATCCACGATGATTTCTTCAAGCCCTCCATGACAAAGGGCGAAGAAGTTTCTTTCCCCGTCACCCTCCGCTGGGGCAATTCCGAAGACGCCGAGGGTATCGAGATACCCCTCCACTTCGACAGCACCCCCCATTTCTGCGAGCTGACCTTTGATGACGAGTCCAACCTCATGCTGGAGATAAACGGCAAGTGGTTCTATAAGTCCCCCAAGGCTAAAACTATCGACCTCATGAGCGCTTTCTACGAAAAGCCCCTTGACGGCCCCGCAGACCTCACCCTGAGGATATTCGCTCCCCCCGCTGGCGGCGAGAACGACCTCTCCATCGAGGACGGCCTGTTCAACTCTTACCAGACTATCAATAAGCTCCCCCATATCAGGATAGAGTTTGGACCCGTTGAAAAATAATGACACCAAAGCTTTCCCCGCCCTTGGCAGGGAAAGCTTTTTTCCGCCGCTGATAAATAGTTGTACAGAATTTCTATTGACACCGAGGGTATCATGTGCTATGATAGGTATGTTATGTATCAGAACGCTTGTCGGGGCATTTCTCAGCTCCCCGGGCAGTAAAAGAAACGAGAAAGACCAAGGAGGACAACTATGATTTTCGCTTACATTGTAGCTATTTTTTTCGCCGCTTCAGGACTGTTCCTATTACTGCACGATATCCCCGCATTTCTGCTGTATCATGATAAAGTGCAGGCCGAAGCCATAAGGGGCAAGAGATATGTGCGCCACCCCCATAAGCATATCGGAAAGTACGGGGCACGCCCCAGCGAGGACATCGGCACTACAAAAGCTGTTTTCCTGTACGGCCACGGAGAGCGTAAGAGCCGTGCAACAGCAGTTAATCTGGTGGGCGATGACAACACCCTGGTCTGCAGCGGCAAGACCTATACCATAAAGCTCTCACCCTCCGACCCGCATAAGTGCTATCTTCCCCCTCTCGAGCTCTATAAGGGCTGCAGTATCCCCGCCAAGATCTTCATTTTTGTGAAAAGGCTCCTCCCGAAGCTGGGCGCACTTATGTTCCTGGGCATCGCCTGGTTCACCTATACCAGCATCATTCTTGAATGATACCCCTTACCATAAAAGCACAATGCCCCCGAGCGCCATGCAGCGCCCGGGGGCTTAACTTATGTATTCCTGCTTTTATTCATCATTCTCGTCATGAGAAGCCTTTGCGTCCTTTACACGGAAAACGTGTATCACCTGGGTGAATATCAGCAGTACAAATCCCAGGGCGAACATTATGGAATTTACCAGTATCATCCTGTTGGTAACGCCGTAAAGCGCCCCCGTGATAGCATAGTAAACGCTCTCTTCCTCCATGAACAGTCCGTCAAAATATCCCGTGAACCTGACATACAGCGTGGGTATCAGCAGCAGCGCCGAACCGCACATAAGTATGCAGCCTATCCAGTAGGGCATATCAAAGGGGTGATGCCTGTCAACGTACCACATCAGACATATCAGCCCGACCAGCACCAGTATGCCCACACCCATCAGTATGTTCAGCGAGGATACCAGCCGCCTTGTTACGGAAGGTATGCTGCTCTCCGCCAGCTGCTGGGTCATCATTATGTCGAAGGTAGCGTCCATTTTCTTCTCGGCCACATAAATGGTGTTGTCAATGAAAGAATAATACTCGCTGTCCTTTTCAATGTTGTTCGCATCAGAATATTTCTCGATATAATCGGTAACGTCTTTTTCAAACTGTGTGTAGTCGTACTGCACCACAGGCTTGGCGTTGGATCTTCCAAAGGTGTAATCCAGCGACATCTTAGCCAGCCTCTTGGCAGCCACCGAAACACTCTCCTTGGTCAGGCTCTTGGTGTATACCTCCTGAGGTACACCTGTCGCCTTTGAAAGCTGGCTGAAATAAGCGTTCAGCTCGTTGTACAAAGCCGTGTCCGAACCGCTGTCACTGATAGTCCACACATAGTAATCCGTGTCAAAGACCATAGTGTTGCAGAATACCAGCAGCTGCACCAGTACCATTACCACCGAAGCCAGCATGGTGAGTATCAGCATGGGGGTGTAGTGATATAGATTTTTCATTCCTCAGCCTTTACCTCTTTCCATTCGATACTTTCAAGCTTGCATATTATAGCAAGTCTGTACTCCGACATACCCAGCTTACCGTTGTTCCAGCAGGTGTACATGGTCAGCCTGTCGTCGTCAGTGGGGAAAACGTAGGTGTAGTCCTTCTCGTGGAAAACCACCCTGTCATTAACGATGTAGGTGCATTTGCAGTAGGAAGTCTCCAGCGTTACCACATCACCTATCTCGCACTTGGGCAGCCTGAGGAAATCCGTGTGGTTGTGCCCCGCAATGACCACGTTGCCTGGTCTGCCTATATAGACAGAGCCGTTGTACCAGCCCGCACCGTATTCCAGTACGTCAGTGGCAGTACCGCTGTAAACAGGTATATCCTCCATACCCGCAGCCTCGCAGTTCAGCGTAGCATAAAAATCACCATAATAAGGGTAAACGATGGTGTGGGTCTCCTGCTTTCCGTTGACCTCCACCTCTATTTCCTTTATCTGGTCAGGGGCGTCATCGTCCTTGTACTTGTTCAGTGTACGCAGATTTCTGACCTCCATAGGTGTCGCGCCGAAAGCCATGTCCAGATAAGGCTTGTACTCATTGAACGGCTTGTACAGCGCCAGGAAAGACCCACTGCACAAAAAAATCAATATCAAAAAAGGTGTGAGAACATAGGTGAATGTCCTCAACACCTTAGATGACGAATTTCTGTGCTTATGAGTGTGTCTTCCCGTCTTCTTTTCAGAAACGGTATCGCTCATAGATCATACTCTCCGAATAAGTCTTGATTATGCTCTGTTCTTCTTAGCAACAACAGCAACGCCGAAGCCTGCCAGTGCCAGAGTTACAGCTGCAACTGCTGCAGCAGCGTTAGAAGTAGACTCCTCAGCACCTGTAGCAGCTACAGGGTTGTCAGTCTTGGTCTGTGTGCCGCCGGCCTTGGAAGAAGAAGAGCTGTCCTTGTGCTTGTGCTCAGCGCCTACGATGTAGTGAATCTTGTCGTCAGCCTGCTTAACGGTAACAGTAACATCGTACTTCTTACCCAGGTTGATCAGTGTGTCAGAAATAGCCTTTCTGTCATCATCGGTCCACTTCTTGCCGATAGCTACCTTCTCGTCCTCGGTCAGCTCAGCAGGAGTCTTGTCGAACAGCTGCTTGTCGCCGCCCTTGCAGTAAGGAGCAACATACTTGTCTCTTACATCGTTCAGGGTCTTGATCATCTCATCATACTGAGCAGATGTGAAGCAATCCTTGTGTGCCTGCAGGAAGTTGTCCAGTTCCTGTACGTTGTTAGCCTGTACGCCCGCAGCCTTAGCTGCGTTTACAGCATCCTCATAACCGGTTGCAAAAGCAGTTACAGACATTGTTGCAGCCATGATAGCAGCTGCTGCGATAGCGGAAATTTTCTTTATCATATTTATTCTCCTCCAAACTCTTGATTTTGTGGTATGCTATGATAATACTATACCACCTTGACAATACATATAATATCACAAATCTCACTGAATTGCAAGAGTATAAACGCAACTTTATTTATTTTGCACAAAACTTTCTTAAGCAAGGCAGGGCGTTAATGTATTTTTCACATAAAATTATTTAGTTTTCAAATAAGTATTCACATTAAACGTCTTCGCTGGTGGAAAAAGGTGCCAGCGGGATACCATTTTTACCAAAAACAGCCACTTCGCCGTAGTTCACCCGACAGTATCTCACAGCCTTTGGCTGCGCCACTTCCGCCGATGTCACCACAATGGTGCTGCCCTCTATCTCAGCCTTTGCAGGACGATATTCTCCGTCCTCCCCCGCCAGCTCGAAAGCGTTTTCGGGTATCTCGCCCTTTACCACAAGACCGCCGTTTTTCAGACTCACTGTCACAACTGCCCTGCCGTCCTCAAATACGGCCCCCGCAAACATGGGCGCATCACCGTCAACGTCCATGCCATAGGCCACCTTCTCAGCCTGTAAACAAAGCCTCTCGCCCACTGGCAGCTTGTCCTTGGGGTGTATCTCGTTGAACTCTCCGCAGTCCAGTATAACGGCTATGCCCGTGTTCTTCACCGTGCGGTAAGCCTTCATCTGCGCCGAGCGTATCTTGCACCAGTGCTTGTAGTCAGGGTCTGCCGCATACTTGAACATGGGCAGCTGTACCATTATAAAGGGCAGGGTGTCATCGCCCCAGGCAGTTCTCCACCTGTCTATCAGCGCCGTGAAAAGCCTGTAGTAGCTGTCAGGCTTGTGGTCGTCCGACTCTCCCTGATAATACAGAAATCCCTTTATGGTATACGGACACACCCTCATCACCATGTTCTCAAACATATTTGTCGGCCTGAAAGGGTTGTACTCGTTCAGGGGACCCGGCCACTTGTTCTTGCCCAGACGCTTTTCCAGCTCTCCCCAGTCAAGCCCGGGCTCCTCTTTCAGTATCTCCGCAGACTTCCTGTTCCATTCCTCGTTCTCCTCGAAATACTGCTCGTACTCCGCCTTCTGCTCCTCCAATGACTTCCCTGCTATCTTCGCGTCATATTCCTCTATGTAGGAGGATATGCGCTTATCCGCCTCCAGGGTCGCCCTGTCTACCCAGCAGCTGGCCGAAGTCCCGCCCCAGTTGCACCCGATGAGCCCGACCACGACCCCCAGCTCCTTAGCCAGCTTCATGCCAAAGTGGAAGCCCACTGCGCTCCACGCCTTTGAACTTTCGCTGCCCGCTTTGCCCCAGCAGCTCCGTGCGCCCTCGCGCTCAGCCTCCTCGAAGGTCGCTACCTTCGGCGTGTAGTAGTACCTCACAGGCACACCTTCATTCAGCTCCGAAAGGTACTTCGCTCCGTCCTTTGCATTCTGCAGTTCCAGTTCCATGTTGGACTGTCCCCCCAGGAACCACACTTCGCCCACAGCCACATCTCTGAAGACCACGCTCTCGGCCCCGTGGGTCACTTTCAGCTCCAGACCCTCTGCCGCTGCCATAGGCTTCAGCCTGCAAAGCCACCTGCCATCTTTTACAGTGCAGACAGCCCTGTTGTCCCCGATCTCAGCCGTAACAACAACACCGTCCTCGCCCTGCCCGAACACAGCCACAGGCCTGCCCCGCTGCAAAACCATATTGTCCGAAAAAACCTGCGCACACTTAAACATCATTATACCCCCTGTTTGTTTCCATACCATATTTATTATATAAGAGCCTGTCTTCCGTCACCCGAAAGCAGCCCTTTTCCTCACAAGACCCTCATCACAGCCAATATCAGCAGGTAAACAGCCTGATAAGCCATAACTATCCACCTGCCTCATAAAAGCCCCTGTTTTCTTTGATTTTACCATACCCCGCCCGCTTTGTCAACACCCCAAAAGACAGTTTCAAAAATCAAACCCCACCCCCGACCTGCGCCAACACCCCACCCATCAGTACCCCAAAGATCATACCACTTTCAAAATTCAAACTACCGCCAAAAACAGCACCCTCCCGCCCCTGCCGACAATTATGAATTAAAAAGTGCGCCAACAGCCAAACCGTCAGCGCACCAAAACCATATACCTTTCAAACCCAAACCCCCGACAAGAACAGCAATCTTCCGCCCCTGCCGACAATTATGAATTATGAATTATAATCCGTTGGGGTTGTTCTTTATGAAGTTCCAGCTGCTCGCCGTCATCTCATCAAGGGTCAGCTTGGCCTCCCAGCCGAAAACTCTCTTCGCCTTCTCTGGGTCAGCATAACAGGTAGCTATGTCACCCGCACGCCTGGGCATTACCTTGTAGGGAAGCTCCCTGCCGCAGGCCTTCTCAAAGCTGTGCAGTACATCGTATACGGAAGACCCCTTGCCTGTGCCCAGATTTACTGCGTCACAGCCCTTGTTCTCCAGCACATACTTCAGCGCACACAGATGTCCCTTCGCCAGATCGACAACGTGTATGTAATCTCTTACACCCGTGCCGTCAGGGGTGTCGTAATCGTCACCGAATACTCCCAGCCTCTCCAGCTTGCCCACAGCTACCTGACAAATGTAAGGCAGCAGGTTGTTGGGTATGCCGTTGGGGTCCTCACCTATAAGACCACTCTCGTGAGCGCCGATAGGGTTGAAATACCTCAGCAGAGATACCGACCACTCAGGGTCTGATACGCATACATCTCTCAGTATCTGCTCTATCATCACCTTGGTGTAGCCGTAAGGGTTGGTGGCCGAGGTAGGCATATCCTCCGTGTAGGGCGCCTTGTTCACAGGGCCGTATACCGTAGCCGATGACGAGAACACCATCCTCTTGCAGCCCGCCTTGCGCATGGCCTGTATCAGCATCAGCGTGCCCGTGATGTTGTTGTGGTAATACTCTATAGGCTTCGCAACGCTCTCGCCTACAGCCTTAAGACCCGCAAAGTGTATCACCGCATCTATCTCGTTCTCCTCAAATATCCTGTCCATGGCCGCGCCGTCCAGCATATCTGCCTCGTAAAAGCCGAACTCTTTCCCCGTTATCTGACGTATCCTGTTCAGCGCCTCAGGCTTCGAGTTCGAGAAATTGTCCATTATAACTACATCATAGCCTGCATTCAGCAGTTCAACAACAGTGTGGCTGCCGATAAATCCCGCGCCGCCTGTTACAAGTATCATTGACATATGCATACCTCCATATCATATACCGTTCGGGAAAGCTCCTCCCTCACACAAAAATATTATAGCATATTATCAGGATATTTCAATTGACAAATCGCCTAAAATTATCCCCGTATTTTCGCAGTGCAGAAAAGCCCTACTTCATCACCGTGAGATATTCCAGCTCAAACATACACTTCGGGTCGAACTGGGGCTTCACCCAGCCCTCAACACCGTGGTATGTCTTAAAGAACAGCGAGTGCCGCCCCGTTATGTTCTTTATCTTGCACTTGTATACTCCGTCCGCAAGGCCTATCTCCAGCTGCCCGACTTCTTCGCCGTCCTCACCGTCAATGAGTACCCTCACATGGCTCCTCATGCCCATGCCCCTTACCTTTACCGCCAGGGTCAGGCTGTCCCCCGTGTAGTCCTCACCGAAATCAAAATACTTGTACCCGATGACCGCACCCTCGGTGATGTTGGTTATCACCCTGGTGAATATGTCCTTCTCCGTCACAAAGCACCCGCCCTTAAGCACGCAGGCTATCTCCGCAGGTACTGTCTTGTATGGGTCAAGGCTCTCCTCAAATCCCAGAGAAGTCATCTCCACAGGCGGTATGGTGCCGTCCTCCAGTATCTCTATCCTCTCCACACAGGCACGCCTCGACATGATGGTGTTGTTGGTCATGCGGTGGTAGAATACATACCACTGCCCGTTTATGTTCGCCACCGAGCCGTGGTTGTTGCCCCCGGGGTAGTCCACCCCGTTGTCGATGATGTACCCCTTGTACTCAAAGGGCCCCCTGGGCGACTCAGCTATGGCATAGGCAAGCCTGCTGCCCTTCCTCGGCGAATATATAAGATAGTACCGCCCGTTTATCTTCCTGGGGGAGCTTGCCTCGTAAAACCTCCGTTCCACAGGCACGCTCTCATCATCGGGCATAACAGGCCTCATGTGGCTGTCAGGCAGAACACTGTGCATATCCGTCGGATCAAGCTCGTTCATGTTCGAGCCCTCAAACCCGTAGTAAACATACACCCTGCCGTCGTCGTCCACCAGCACTCCCGCATCATTGAAAATGCCGTCGTCCCCTACCTTTATGCTCTCATCATACCTGTACTGCCCCAGCAGTTCAAAAGGCCCCTCAGGCTTGTCCGATACGCCCACAGCCCCCTTTGAGCCCACAATGTACGCATAAAGATAGTACTTCCCGTCCTTCTCTATAACATCGGGAGCATAGCATTCGTTCCTGGTCCATGGGGTGTCCGCAGGCCGTTCGCCGCCGTCCTTCGTGCGGAAACTGTCACCGTGGCAGACCCAGTTGTTAAGGTCATCAAGCGGCGCGCTCCATACCTTCAGCTTGTAGTCGCAGAAAGCCTCGCAGCCCACTCTGTCGTGAGAACCGTAAAGATAAACTCTGTCCCCGAAAACTCTGGGTTCACCGTCAGGGATATATTCCCATAAAGGCAGTATAGGATTTGGCATAGTCATACACTCCGATCAAATAACATCTCAAATCAAAAATAACCGTCCCCCGCCATCGGGAAGACCATGAAGACAAAAACGTCTTCACCTCATCATAACATATTTCCCCCGAAAATTCAACACAAAATCATATAAACATCAGAAACAACCATAAAATATTTCCCCGACCACACCACACACACCCCCGTCACCACTCCGTCCGCCCCCTCATTCAAATCATGACGTGTGCTAAACACGGCGGGGGCAAGCCCCCGCCCTACAATTATCTCATACCACAAAAAGAACCCACACCCCAAAAAGCGAGCGCAGCGAACACCACAATTATGGATCATGAATTAAATATGCAGCTTCCACAAGACGAAAATCAGAGGGACAGAAAAATTCGTAAATAATAATGTGCAGAAAAATATAGAAATTTTCAGCGGAATATGCTATAATATCATCGGCAAAGGAATGAGCCTTTGCCCGTTGTAATGTACCCGCCCCCCATAGCGGGATATTAACAAGGAGGAACTAAATATGACAAGAAACACCAAGACCAAGAACCTGGTGCTCATGGGCATCATGACTGCGATCATCTTCCTTATGGGTCTCACCCCCATAGGCTATGTCAAAACAGGTACCCTGTCCATCGCACTCATCACTATCCCCGTGGCCATCGCAGCTTATGCCCTCGGACCTGTGGGCGGCACCGTCGCAGGCCTCGCCTTCGGCACTACAAGCGCAATAATGGCTTTCACAGCACCCAGCCCCCTCATGGTAGCCCTCACAGCTGACAGCCCCGTAAAGGTCGTTGTCCTCTGCGTGGTACCCAGAGCCCTCGTAGGCCTCTGCGCAGGTACTATCGGCTATTTCATGAGAAAAGCTAAGCTCCCCTCAGCATTTGCAGGCGGCGCAACAGGCTTCAGCGTAGCTTTCCTGAATACCGTCTTCTTCATGAGCAGTATCCTGTTCCTTTTCGGCAATACCGAAACAGTTCAGAGCATGAAGGGTCACGAGAACCTCTTGATCTTCGTATTTGCTGTTGTGTCGGTCAATGTGGTCATCGAGTGGATATCCTGCACCGTCATCACTTCGGGCGTGGCAGCCGCACTTTCCGCTGCAAGACTTATCGATGTCCCCAAGAGCAAGGCAGCAGCACAGTGATAAAAAATATAAGGACGGCACTCAGCCGTCCTTTTTTTGTTGACAATACTGCCCTTTTGTGGTAAAATGTTGATGTTGTCTGCGGTATGCCCCGCAGCAGTAAATGCTCTGAGGTGGTGTCCCCGTGACAGAGATCATCAGAATGCTCGCCGCTGAAACGGACGCTGCTCTTCCTGACCTTATCACGGCGGTAAAGACCTGTGACCGAAATGCACAGGCCTGCTCAGCGGCAGGACTATGGAGCGTACAGACAGACCTGGCGTCTCCGCCGCTGAAAGGCTCAAAAAAGGCCTCTGCGACGAATAAAACTATCCCCGATCTATAAGGAGTGAAAATAAATGCTTTTAGCAGTTGACGTTGGAAATACCAACATCGTCCTCGGCTGTATCGAGGAAAATAAGATCCTCTTCTGCGAGCGTATCTATACCAACCAGCTCGCCACCGACCTCGAATATGCCGCAAATATCAAGACCGCCATGGAAATGCATGATGTCCGCCCCGTCAGTATCAGCGGCGCCATAATCTCTTCCGTCGTGCCCACCATGACCAGCGTCTTCTCCGCCGCTGTCCGCAAGCTCATCGGCGTCAAGCCCATGGTCGTAGGCCCCGGCATAAAAACAGGCCTCTCTATCGTCATTGATAACCCCGCCCAGCTGGGCAGCGACCTGGTGGTGGACGCAGTGGCAGGTATCAGCGAGTACCCCGCCCCCATGATAATCATCGATATGGGCACCGCCACCACCCTCTCCGTCATCGACGACCGCAAGCGCTACCGCGGCGGCATGATAGTCACAGGCATGGCAGTTTCCTCCGATGCCCTCATCAAGCGCACCGCCCAGCTGCCTAAATTTGCCTTTGAAAAACCTAAGCACGTCATCGGCACCAATACCGTTGACTGCCTTAAAAGCGGCCTTATGTACTCCACCGCCTGCGCCCTTGACGGTATGGTCGAACGCATAGAGGAAGAGCTTGGCCGCAGGTGTACCGTCATCGCCACAGGGGGTCTGGCCTCCACCGTGGTGCCCCTCTGCCGCAGAGAAATGATACTTGATGATGACCTGCTGCTCAAAGGCCTGAACATTATCTATAATAAGAATATCTGAACTCAAAGAAATGCCCCCGCAGCTGTTCCTCAGCCGCAGGGGTGTTTTTTGCATATTTTCTCAGGGGACAGGCCGTCCCCGCTGATCGTTAACATTTTGTTCCTCAGCCCTGCCGCCTATCTCTTTGCGTATGCAGCAAGCTATCTGCCCGTACTCCTCATAAGCCGAGATAAAGCTTTCCTTCGCCGCCTCAGGCTCTCCGTTCCGCAGATGTTCCACCGTGTCAAAACAAAGCCTGTAAAGCCTGTTCATCGAAAGGGTGCCCGTCACCGACTTCATAGCGTGTACCGCCTTCAAAAAGCCCTCTTCGTCCCCTTTTTCAAGACAAAGTGCCGCCCCGTCAAAGGTGTTCTCTGTGAGGAAATCCACCAGCAGCCCGTCATACAGCTCTTCCTCCCCCATGAACTTTTCCATTCCCTCATCGTAATCCACGCCGCATTCTTTCAATGCCTGCCGTTTTCTGTCGCTCACATTACCACCTCCTTGAAATATATTATACGTCATTTGTTCATAAATTTCAATAGAAAATTAATATTTCTGTAAAATACACAAATTTTTCGCAGCCAAATGTATGCATTTTATGTACATTTTTGCATTGCCCCTCTGCCATAAAAAAATGTTCAAAGCCCTTGACTTTTTCCGATAATGTGATATAATATTATTGATAAGAATTTCTGAACAACGATCAAAGGCAGGTGTACAGAATTATGAGTTCATTTGCAGAAAATCTCCGTGCCGCCATGGCAGAGCGTAACCTTACCCAGGCCGAGCTCAGCAAGCGCACAGGTATATCTAAATCATTCATCAGCCAGTACCTCTCAGGCAAATTCAAGCCCAGGGAGGATAAGCTATCTGCCCTGGCACAGGCTCTGGGTACCACCAAGGGCGCATTGCTGGGCTACGAAAGCCCCAGGGGCGAAGGCGGCGCACCCCTGGCTCATGACCTGATAAAAGTGCCCGTCTACAGCGCCGATGACCCCAATGACCCCTGGGGCGAAGAGTATGCCAGCGCCGAACACGGCACCTATCGCTTCTATATCTGCCGCGACGACAAGAACAGACCCTTCGTCATGTTCGGTGACTACCTGCTGGTAAGCGTTGACGAGATAGGCTCCACAGGCCTCTATGCCGTCATCAAGGAAGACCCCGCCGACCGCGTCTATTTCCGTGAGTTCTCCGACCCCCGCCGTGAAGCCGCAGAGCTTGGCCTGCGCATTATCGGCCGTGTCTGCGAGATAAGAAGAAAAATGACCTGACCACTGAGGTGTCCCGCGGGACACCTTTTTTATTATCAAAGGGCTTCCGTCAGCGGGGATCTTTGTGCAATAAAGCTTAAAATCCCCTCCGTTTGTCATTAAAATTTCACCTCGCTCTCACCCCCTCACTTATTGACAGGGACGCCCCGATAGTATATAATATAAATATGTATGGTCAGACCGTGGCTCCACCACGACCCTGACCTAGTGAAAGAGAGAAAGACAAGCACGTCTACGGGAGACAGCAGCTTTTTTCAAGGAGGATATTTAAATGAATAAGATATTTCGCAGCATAGCAGCTGCGGCAGCGGCGGCGGTGGTCTTCGCAGGCTGTACTATACCGGGTACAAACCAGAAGATAGGCGGCAACGACAATGCCAACTCCTACAGCTTCAGCCCCACCGAGAACACCGAGAGCGAAGAGGTCTTCAGCTGGATGATACAGCCTTCTGTCCAGGCCGATAATATCATCTCATTCGATGCCAGCCGTATCGACCCCGACAGCCAGAACAACCGTTCATTCATCAACTATTCCGTCATAAGGCTCAGCGGAAAATACGGCCTTATCGACTACGCAGGCAATACCATAATCCGCCCCGAGTACGATGACTACTATGTATGCCGCTGCGGCGAGATAGTCCTCGTCAAGGTGCTGGACGAGCGCAAGCAGGAATATGAGTACTGCACCATGGACGCCGACAGAAAGCTGTCCGAGACCCCCGCCCACACCACCGATGACTCAGATGTGTATTACTGGGACGCAAGCACTTCCAAAATATTCGCAGGCAAAAAGGACAGCAGTACCGTGACCGAATATACAGGCAAACGGGCAGTTGCCGTCACCGAAGCCGTGGTCGAGCTTGATGACTACGGCACCCTTAAAGCCACCGTACCCGAAGGCGCCCTCTGCGGCCTGGCCAAAAGCGGCAAGCTCCTGGCCGACTGCCAGTACGATGCCTACTATGCCCCCACCTATAAGGGCATAGGCTCCACCCTCGTGGCCTTCAGGAATGCCTCGGGCAAATGGGGCTACCTTGACGCCGACGGCAATACCGTCATCGACTTCGTCTGCGACGGCGACCCCAATGCCTATAACGGCATGATAAATGATGACGAAATGCTCATACACCCCTACCTCTTCTGTGATGAATACGTCCCCGTCTATAAGGACGGCTACTACAGCTACTACGATTTCTCAGGCGAACAGGTCGTCCGTGCAGGCGAATTCGAGCAGGCACGCCCCGTCAATAACGGCAGGGCATGGGTAAAGCAGAACGGCTTCTGGGGAGTTATCCAGCTGGGCGAATACGTCGAGGAAGAAAGACCCAAGGAGGAAGACTCCTCCTCTAAGGCAGACTCCTCAAGCTCCACCGCCACCTACTGGACGACCACTGCCGAAAGCTCCGAGAGCGAGGCCGCTTATACCGATGTCTGGACAGCCCTCACCGATGAGAACGGCAACCCCGTTACCTCCGATACAGGAGCCTGGACAGATACAGAAGTCTATACAGACTATTCCTCCGATACAGGCGCATGGACAGAACCTGCCTATACCGAACCCGCCTATACCGAGCCTGTCTATACAGACCCCGTGTATACCGACCCCGTTGTAACAGAACAGCCTGCGGATTTCTTCGCATACTGATAAACCAAGAGCGTGAACGGAATTTTCCGTCCACGCTCTTTTTGCGCCTTATAAAGCAGGCAGTATCCTCGCCGTGAATATCTCCGACATGAATACATTGTCAGGTGAACCGCCGTCCTCCCATGCCCTGAACTGCAGCTGTACCTCACCTGCCATGTCTGTCAGCTGACTCGTCATCGTCAGTATCCCCCCGAAGATCTCCATAGTTACCGTGTCTCCCGCGGGCAGCTTCATCACCATGCTGTACCTCGCCCCGCTGAACTTCGGGTGTATCACCCTGTGCTCCCTCAGGTTATGCTCGCCCTTTACCGCCAGTATATTTCCCATGGGCAGACTCGCCCTGCCGTTCTCGCTTATTATCACTACCATGCAAAACCCTCCTATTTCTGTCCGTATCTGTCATCGTAAGCCTTCACCGTGGTAAATATCCCCCGCTTTCCCCCGATGACCCTTATGTAGTTTATCCGCTTGCCAGCCGTTATCCCGCTTAGCGCTATGTCCATCAGGTCCTCCTGCTTCCAGCCCTCGTAGGTGAAGCCTGCTGTCCTCATGGCTCTGTTTGAGTAGTCCAGCTTGTGCTGAAGCCCCACCTGCGGGTCGTAAAGCCACTGCATATCCAGGGGATAATACCTGCTCCTCACAATGCCCATGGCCGCCGCCGAGGTATCGTGCGCCTCAAAGGGGTAGTCGTCCTCCAGCTCCTTCATGTATACGTCCGAAAGCACCGAAGAACTGTTTATCTCCGTGAATACCTCCGTCACCACACAGCCGCTGTAGTCTATGTACTCGGCCGCCCCCGCTGTCATCATAACCGTGCCCGCACCGTGTATGTAGGGGTACCTGCCGCTTGCCTTTATGCAGTAAGCCACCGCCGCGTCCCATACCTTAGAGCCCTCGTTGACATATATGTTCCTTACCACAGGGGTGTCCTCCTCGTAGCTGACAGCACTGCATACCAGGTTCGCCTGACATAAGCTTTTCAGCGTAACATTGCTGTTTATCCTGGGGTAAGGCTCGTTCTGCGCCAGCAAAAGGGTGTACCCGCGGGACTTCACCCTCACCCTGAAACCGCTGCCCTCCTGCACGACCCTCACTCCGTCCGCCATGCCGTAGTGTATCTCCACACCGTCCAGCCGTACCCTCACATCAAGTATCTGCCCCGCCATAAAGTCAGGGGCGCCGTCCTCATAGAAAACTCCCTCAAAACGTGTGTACGGCACATACAGCGCCTTCTCGAACATCATCTCCAAACATTCCCCCAGCTGCCTGGTCCTCCTTATCCCGCCGCTGAGTACCGTAACTTCCGCCCTGCACCTCATCACATCACTCCATTCCAAATATCTCGCCCCCCACCCCATTCCCAAAAGAACAACTCCCTCTCGCCAATGTCAACAATTATGAATTATGAATTAAAACCAAACGATACCTCCCCCCGGACTCCCCCACATTTTCCGTCAGCGAACCCTCCAGCAGTATCATAGGCCCGTACTGCACACCGTCCACCGTCACACTCTGCCTGCCCGAAACGAAACTGCTTATCAGCCTCTCCAGCATATATCTCTCATCAGGGGAAAATTCCCCCTCAGCTTCTATCTCCAACCCCTTAGTGCCGTTGGTCCTCAGGTCTATGCCGCCCCCGACTTTCTCTATCTCATAACAGCTGTCCCGCCTTGAAAAACTGACAGCCATGGGGTATATCCGCGCATTCTCCGTCACCAGAACATGAGCCGCCTGCTCGCATAAGCTGTACCTCATGTACCTGCCTCCTTTCCGTCCTCAGCCTGCGCATTCTCTTTCAGCCATACCTCAAATATGACCTCCAGCTCCCTTACAAGCCTGCGCTGCTGCATATCTCTCTTCACTTCTCCCAGCCCGCAGCGTATCCTCCCGTACCTGCGGAATGCCATAAGCTTCCCGCAGACCTCGCCGCACCTGTCCTCAAATTCAGCATAGTCCTCATGACAGCCCGCCTGCCCCATGAGCTTTACTTTGTACCTTACCTTGCCTTTCACAGCACCCAGCCCCGTGTCAGCCCTCAGCTCCTCCTGACAAAGCTCGTACCCCTCCACCGACCATACCGCCTGGCATTCCTCTTCCGCCCTGCTGTCAAAGTCCGTGAATTCCCGTACCGCCCGAAAGCCGCCGTCATTAAGCACCCCCGCCAGCACAACGCCCAATACCCCAATGCCCAGGCTGTCCTTTATCTCGTAACTCATCTTTCCCTCCTCACATGGTCTTAAAGAGGAAATCCTCCCCCTTCATGAGCCACTCTATCCTACGCAGGCTCTCCGCTTTCAGCCTCTCAGCCCCCTTTATCCTGTGGCTGATGTCTCCGCTGTTGTCCGCAGTTCCCGCCGCCGTCACTGTCATCATGTCCTGCCCCGCTTCACGGCAGACATAGTCGTATACCGCCCCGCAGGCCGCCGCATATTCGCAGGCAGGTACATCGTTCTCAGTAAGCTTCGCAGGGTCCACCTTCCTCTCCACTTCTTTCATGGCGCTCATCACCAGCGGTACCACCTCACTGAGCTTGTCCTCCCTGCAGCCGCTAAGCTGCCTGAAACATAAAAGCACCCTCTCAAATTCCAGCATTACCGTTCCTCCTTTCTCCCCCATAAGGGGCAGGGCGGCACCCCGCCGCCCCGTCAGATATGCAGTTTTTCAAGAACTCAGTTACCTACGTTCAGTACCTTCACCGCACCCTCGCTGACCTTCGCTATGCCCGCCAGAATGCTGCAGCTTATCTCGCTCATCTGTGTGTTTATCAGCTTGTCCTGATCCACTACCACATCGCTTCCCAGCACCAGCTCAGCCGCCGCAGTGCTGTCCACCCCGAGTATCTTGTTCTCGGTCATCTGGCTGCACTTTATCAGTGTCACACCATAGGGCGTCTGTATCCTGCCGTTCTTCATGTAGTCGCTCACGCAGAACTTCATCTCGGGCAGCGCCAGTATCTGCGCCATCACCGCAGGTGTGCAAACCATAACGTCCATGTCGTATTCGCTCATGTCGCTCCAGAACTTCGCCAGGTCCGCATAAGTTATGCTGTCACCCGCTGTCTCCGAGGGTGTCACACCGTCAATAAGCTTTGTGCAGATGTACTGGTTCAGCCTTCTGCCCACATTAGCACCCAGGTCTCTCAGGATTATCCCGAAAGCCTCCAGCCTGTGCTTTCTCACTGCCTCGTAGGATATCTTCAGCAGCCTTGCACACTTCTTCAGATCCCAGCTGTGATCCTGTAAATAAACATAGGTCTCAGGAAGCTCAGTGCCCTGCTCCACTACCTGCTCCTCCATGTTTATTATGCGGAAACTCCTGTATGCAATGTCGTCTGTCCTGGATACCGCACCGCATACAGCGTCCGCAATGCTCACCTTCTCCAGACCCTTCTTTATCATTCTTCTCACATACTCAGGGAACAGTACCGCCGACTGCGCCGTCACGAAGAACTTCTCTACCCTGTCGCTCTCCGCACCGCTGACCTTTATGTCAAAGCGCTTCAGCTGCCTCTCGAAAGCGTCCAGCCCCCTCAGCTCAGTGTCCTTGTAACCCTCATCAGGGTCAAGCTCGGCAAGTGCCTGTGTAAAGCTCTTGCCTGTGATGTTGTAAAGTGATCTGTCAAGTCTGATGTTATCGTACATATTTACCTCTCTTTCTCCCGCTGTCCGATCATTCCGGCCGCACCCGACAGCCAAAGCGCAGCCATTCCTCTTTTTGCAGTAAAACTCCCCAAGTCCCCGCCGCACCATGCCCCCAAAGACCACTCGTCCCGCATTCGGCTCCCTCAGGAAATCCCCACAGTCCGCACCCGCACTCCCCTCCCCATAAGTGCCACCCGCCCCTCCCAAAGCATTCCCTCCCCCACAAAACTCCCCAAGTCCTCGCCGCACCATGCCCCTAAAGACCACTCGTCCCGCATTCGGCTCCCTCAGGAAATCCCCTATAACACACCCACAGTTGCGTTAACGCAACTCCCTCCCGCCCCTTTCAACAATTATGAATTATGCATTATGAATTATGAATTAAAAAGCCCTATACCCTGAAAGCCCCCAGCTCATCACTGTCCGCTGCCGCGATCCCCACAGAACCGCCTGCCGCCTCAGCCCTCAGCTGACTCTCCAAAGCCTTCTTCATATCCAGCAGACCGCCGATGTCAAGCCCGTCAAAGTCCTCGGTCTTCCCCGAGATAAAGCTTTTCAGCCTGATGATGTCTCTCCTCAGCTCCTCGCAGAACCTCTCTTCAAGCCCACGCAAAGCCTCCTCAGCACCGCCCTCGGATCTCTCACCGTATACCTTCGTTACTCCCGCAGCCCTCTGGGCAGGCACCGCCACAAAGCTCCATTCGTATGCGTCCGTCGGCTCCTCCAGTACCACATAGCAAAGCTTTCCGCCGTAGACCTTCCCCCTTACATGGGAACAGCCCCCTCTCGCTCCGTCAGCCCCGCATACCGAGCATCTGCGCTTCTTCACCGCACAGCCCACCGATACCTCTTTCTTTATGCCGCCCTCTATCTCAGCTATCAGCGAACCGTTCTTCTCCGTGCGCACCATGTACGCATACCCGAACAAAGCCGTGTATACCTCACCGTCCGCCGTCTTCCTCTCAGGATATGCCTTCACCTCCGTGTCGTATATCCTGGCCGTCTGCCCGCTGCTCCTGCATTCATGGTCGGATATCCCCGTCCTGCCCACAAAAAGCCCCGCCAGTACACCCAGCGCCTCCGCCGAGAACTTCTCGTAGTCGCGGTCAACTTCGTTGTCGCATAAAAGCACCCTGAAACAGTATACCTGCTCCTTCTTAAGCACCCCCACCGAATGGCGGTTTATCTTCTCCATGACCTCGTCCGTTATCCCTATCTTCTCCTCGCTCACTCCCGTGACCTCCTATTCTCAGTTTCCTCGTTCTCCAGCTCCAGCTTTCTCGCCTGGGCATTGTATAGCCTGCTCCTCGCCAGCGCCTCCTCGTCCTGCAGATTTATGTTTTCCCACTCTATCTCAGCCCCGCAGTCCGTGCCGCAGCTTTTCAGGAAAGCATCGCATATGTCCGAAAGCACAGGCCCCAGCAGACGTCTGTAATACTCCAGCTCACTGGTCAGTATGTCCGCCTGCTGACTGCTCATCCTCTCCGTGGTGGACCAGTTCAGCCCCAGCAGAAAGGGCGGCACCGAAAGCTTGGCCACCAGCTGTTCCAGAAGCTGCCTTACAGGCACCTCCGTGTCTATCAGCTGGTTCTCCGCCCCGATGACCTTTATGCCCACATCACCCACCGTGATGAAGTCCTTGACTATGCCGTTTTTCGCACTCTGCATCCCGTCCGCCCAGGCCCTGGCTATCTCCTGTGCCCTCTCCGCAGCATACCTCTTGTCCGAGCCGTCCTCCGCAGGCTTGTATGTCACCGCATACCTGACATTCCCTACCCTGTCAAAGTTCTGCCCTATGCACTGGTATATCCTCATAAGCACCCCGCTGATAGCAGGCAGCCCCCGCAGTATGGATACCCCGTCAGGGTGCCTGGGGCTGGGGTTCAGCACCGTGTATAACAGCTTCTCAGGCTCAGGGAGCCTCACCTCCCTGCCGTCCCCGCAGAAGAGGAACTCCTTGTCCAGCTCCCCTCTGCCCTGCCGTACCCTGAAAAGACTGCTGTCACCCACAGCCAGCCCCCGTATGGTCATGCTCTCCTTGTCCGTCACTATCCGCCCTACAGCCCGCCCGTAGGTCAGCAGACTGTCCAGATACATATCAGCAAAGGTATTCAGCGACTTACCCGAGATGCCCACCGTCACCTCTCTGCAAAACTTCTCCAGCTCCTCCTGATACCTCTCGTCCTTGGCCCTTACTCTGAAATCACCCGTCAGCCTTATTATCTTCCCGAAGCAGGCATCTATCACAGGCACCGTTGCCCTCAGCCCGTCGTAAATGCCCCCCTCCAGCACTCCCGTGTCAGCTGCCATGCGAAAAGCCCCGTCCCCCGCCGCAGCCGAGAAACACTGCCTCTCATAAGCCTTCTCCTCTTTCTCCTTCCGTCCGAAGATCTTCAACCTCCGACCACTCCTTTCAAACCATTACATTCCGTCCTCCTGCTCCGCTTACCTGTCATCTGCTGGTCAACACCGCCCCGTGTCCCCGCATTAGTGCCCAACTGCTTCCCCGTAAGCTTCCTCCTCCCCACCCACCCGCCCACAAATCATTCCGTACTCCCATTCCCCAGCCTTCGGCGGAGAAAACAATACATAATCAAATTGGGATAATAATAATTGCCCCCACTCCTCCTCCCAAGAACAACTCCCTACCGCCCATGCCAACAATTATGAATTATGAATTAAAAAAACTATACCGATAAGACCGCGAACCCCCGTCCGCCGCTGTCCTCCAGGGAACTCACAAAATACCTCAGGTCGTCCATGGCGTGGTCGTTCTCCTTGACAGGACAATCCCTGCCCGCCCCCTCTTCCCAGCGGTATAAGGAAAACTCCCGCAGTATGTCACTGCATTCTCTGCTTATCATCAGCTTTCCTTCACGTATAAAGTCCTGGGTCCTGCGTATGCCCGATACCACATCGTTCTTCGCCGCCGTCACCCTGAACCTCCCGTGGCGCTTTATGCACTGTATGAATGACGCCGCACTCGGGTCGCATACCACATAGTCTATGTCACGCTCCCCCGCTAATTCTTCCAAAGCCCCGTAATGCTCCTCGTCTGTCCGCCTGCTGCCCTCTCTCGCCGAGTCGTAGTAGTATTCCTCTATCCTGTACCATATCCCTCCGCTAAAGCCCCAAAGCCCGAAACTGCTCGGGTTGACTGTGCCGTAGTCACAGCTCACCACAAACCTTTCGTATTTCTCAGGCAGCTCCCCGCAGACATATTTCCTCTCGTCGAACATGGGGTATACAAGCCCCTCCGCCGCACTCCACTTTCCCAGAACGAACCTCTCATAAAACGCACCGGTGTACAGCCTCTTGTACCGCTTGATGACCGCCTCGCTCAACGAGGGATTGTCGCTCAGATCAAAGTGTATATACAGCAGATTTTTCACCGCCGCTTTATCTATCCATTCCCTCTTGAACCAGTGGTAAGGGTGATCGGGATTGCAGTTGAACCATAGCTTCGACCCCGTCACCGAACACCTCGCCACCGCCTGCTCCACAAAACTACGGGGCATAAGCGCCGTTTCGTCCATAAGTACCCCCGCCAGCGTCACACCCTGTATCAGCGAGGCCGAAGCCTCGTCCTTTCCGCCGAACAGATAGTACCTGTTGCGCCGCCCCCCGAAATCTACGTCCATGTAGTTCTTCGATATGTTCTCCGTCACCGTGAACCCCAGCTTCTGCGCCCATCTCAGCAGCTCCGTCAGCAGATTTCTCCTCAGGCTGATTATGGTCTTCCCGCATAACCCGAAGTTCCTGCCGTTGAACCGCCCCATGCTCCATACCAGAAAACTCAGCGCCATGCAGCTGGTCTTTCCCGACCTCACTGCCCCGTCGCATATAACTCCGTCATACCCGCGGAAATCCTCGCTGCACCACCACTTGAACAGAAATCTCTGCTTCTCCGAAAATTCAAGGCCCCTGCGCTTAGGCTTCCCCATCAGCACCGCCCCTCTCCGTCACATCTCTCAGGTCCTGGGAACCCCCGTATACCGCATTCAGGAATTCCTGCGCCGCCGATACTTCCTTAAGCTCAGGGTCAAGCTCCACCAGCTTCTCCAGTGCCTTCTGCCTGTCAAAGAACTTCATCTCAACTCCGCCGCCCTTCACACGCTTTATCTCCGCCACGTTGAAAAGGTCAGCCTTGAGCACGTCCTCTGCCTTAAGCTCCTCCGCAAACACCAGCGCCGCCGCCTCGTTAATGCTCCCGAATGCCAGCCTCGATAGACCCGTCTTCACATAGCACAGGGTCTGCATATCCTCCTTGTCCAGCTTCTTTATCTCCCGCTTTACCGCCGCGTTCGCCAGAAAGTCCGCCTCTATCCGCTTAGCCTCCGCAGGCTCCGCCCCCAGCCTTACCGCTGTCTCCGAACCGTTCCTTGTCCTCACGAACATCTTCGCAAATGCCCTCGCCGAAATTTTCATCGCTCTTCCTCCTTAGCTTTCTCTCATCAGTCCCGAAGAACTGCTCTCACTATCCCCCTCTCCCCACCGAAAAGTTGTACGTTTTTGTACAACCTTTAATGAAATATGTAAAAATAAAATAATAAAACAGAAGTTTGCACAACACCGCCCCCCGATTTCAGTGCATTCCGACAGTTTTCTTTCCTATCAAAATTTATTTGTTAAATAAGTAAAATATTTTTCCCCGCTTTTAAGACTATTGAAAAATCTTAGCCTTTGTGATATAATTAAATTAGGGTATTATCGCAGAATATGTCCCTTTGCCCCAGTAAACCGAAAGGAGCGCGCAAAATGTATAGTATCAAAAACCTGCCCGAGGAAGTCCACTCTCTCCGTGAGGAAAGAGGCAGCGGCTACGAAACAAAAGATGTCCTGGAACTTCTCTCAAGTATGATGACCGAGCTGAAAGCCCTCGAAGAATGCTGGCAGCTCAAGACCTGGAACAAAGAATTCACCCGCCCCGAACCCTACCGCAAGACCCGCCTGCGCGCCGCCCGTATGCTGGGTTATAATGTGGAGGACGTTCAGAAACTGGTGAAAAGCCTCGATGATAAGATCGTCCAGATGCGGGCTAAACTCGGCGTCGAAAGAGATAAAAAGAACTGGAACCAGGAGTGGCAGAACTGACCCTCCCGATGTTATAAAGAAAACTGCTGGACTCTATGGGCGGTGCTTGCAGAGGAGCTTATATGTTTTACCGTGGAAAACCTCTCTTCAGAAAGGTTTCCCACGATAAAATACATAGTCTTCTCTATAAGGCACCGCCCGTAAAGTTCAGCAGTTTTTATATACAAATCCCCGACCTGCCAATTGTTTAAGTTCTACAATGATTGGTTCAGCTTGTTGCTTTTTTAGTGTGAATGTGTTATAATTACTTGTGTAATATCGTATGTTAATTTTTTGGCATTTTTCTGTAAGATACCAAAAATGCCGTTTATCGTAAATATCGCCCGAACAAGCCTGCAAAGGCTTTTCAGGCCTGTAAAGGAGGGTCGTTATGCCCTTTACCAGCCAGTTCAAAATTGTCATGTATGCGGCCAGTATGCTCATCTGCGGCACAGGCCTGCTCTTTACCCTGCTCAACCGCCGCACCGACAAGACCCAGAATAAAATATACGTCAGCACCCTCATCATGCTCATACTCAACTGCATCTCCGAGATAGTCGCTGCCGTGGCACAGCCCTACAGCACCACATCTCCCGCCGCAGCTTTCCTGGAAAATGCAGGCAATTACACCTACTTCCTTATCCACATCATGGTGTCGCCTGTGTTCTTTTTCTATGTGCTGGTGGTCTGCGGCGCCAATATCAAGGGCAAGAAAAAGCGCTATATCCTCTGCGCCGTCCCCTGTATCCTGGGCGAGCTTACAGTGGCGCTCAACCCCGTTACCAAGTGGGTCTACTACTATGACAATAATATGCTCTACCACCGCAACTGGGCGCTCATGCTGCTCTATGCAGGGGCAGGGCTCTATATCGTCATGGCCGTTTTTATGCTCATGTTCTCCTGGCGGGCGCTCAATCCAAAACGCCGTATCGCCCTCATCTACTTCTTCGCCCTCGTCATCGGCGGACTTTGTGTGCAATTCTATTTCTTCGACCTGCGCACCGAGCTTATGGGCGAAGCCCTGGCGCTCCTGGGCGTCATGATATCTATAGAGATAGAAGATGACCGTATCGACGCAGATATGGGCATTTACAACCGCCGTGCCCTCAGCGCCGATATGAATACCTATCTGGTCAGCGACCGCAGCCTTTACCTGCTCTGCGTGAAGATAACCAATACCGAGATAATCAAGCGCGCCACAGGCTCCGACAGCACCGATGCCCTCTCCCGCCTTGTGGCCGAATACCTGCGTACCCTCGTGCCCAGGTATTACATCTATTCCTCCAGCCCGGGAACTTTCATCATCACCCTCCTCGATGAGAACGAGCAGAAAGCCGTGTGGCTGGCAAACACCATAATCACCCGCTTTGAAGAACCCTGGGATATCGGCGATAACGTCATTCCCCTGAAAGCTACCGTCATGGCCGCCAGCGTCCCCGACAGGATAAAGTCCGTCAGCGATGCCCTCTATATGGCCGACAGCCCCGTTCCCAAAAAGCTTGAAAAAAATATCCTCACCGATTCCGACCTTGACTACCTGCTCCGCCGTGCCGCGGTGGAAAGCGCCATTTCAAAGGGTCTTGATGCCGAGAACTTTGAGGTATTCTACCAGCCCACCTACCACGTCGGCACCCGCAGGCTCCACGGTGCCGAGGCTCTTATCCGCCTCCATGACCCCGACCTCGGCAACCTCTTCCCCGATGAGTTCATTCCTATCGCCGAGCAGATAGGCCTTATCGACGAGATAGATGCCTACGTCCTGCGGCAGGTCTGTGAGTTCATCAAAAGCGGTATACCCGCCCGCTATGGCATGGACTGCATCAACGTCAACCTCTCCGTCCTCGAATTCATGCAGCCCGCTTTCGTTGACCGTATCGTCGCTACCGTCACCGAGTTCGGCATAGATACCAAAATGATCAATTTTGAGATAACCGAAACTATCGCCGCCAGCGATTATATCACCCTCAGCCGCGTCGTCCGTGCCCTGAAAAAACAAGGCTTCCGCTTCTCTATGGACGACTACGGCACAGGCTACTCAAATATGCAGTCTATCTTCCGCCTTGATTTCGATATCGTCAAGATAGATAAGAGTATCCTCTGGAGCGCCGAAAAAGGCCAGATGGGCAGGATAATCCTCGATAGCAGCGTCCGTATGATAAGACAGATGAAGCGTAAAATTCTGGTGGAAGGTGTCGAGACCGAGCAGCAGCTCAAAATGATCCGTAACCTCGGTGTCGATTTCGCCCAGGGCTACCTCTTCTCCCGCCCCATCTCCAAAACTGACTTCATCACCCTCCTGGAAAAAGAACTGTAAACACCAAAACAAGGCCGAAAAAGCACGCTCCTGCGGGGAGTGGCGCTTATAGAGAGAGCTGCGTGTCTACTGGGGGAGACCCTCCCTAAAACTTTTTACGTTTTGGGGCGAAAGGGTGCTGTCCTATAATAGTATAGCGAATATCCGCCACTTACTGTTCTATCGTAGAATAGCACCCTTTCGCCCCAAAAATATAAAAAGTCTTTGGAAAGGGGTTCGGGGGATAACCTTTCTTCAGAAAGGTTTCCCCCGATAAATACGCAGTTTTCTTTATAAGCACCACCCCTTGCAGGAGCGCGCTTTTTCGGCCTTGTCTGAGGGTTTACAGGCTGTCGGAGAGTTCGGCCCATTCGTCCATCATCTCGTCCAGTTCTGCACGTTTGTTTTCGAGTTCTTTGCACTTTTCGGACATGAGCCCGTAGTCGGCGGCCACCTCGGGGTCGGCTATCTCGTTCTCCAGGCGGAAGATATCCACCTCTGCCTGTTCTATGAGGCTTTCCAGCTCCCTGACCCTTGCCCTGCGCTTTGCATCGAGGGCACGCTGTTCCTTGCTGCGGTAGCTTATCTCCTTCTGCTCCCGCTTGTCCTGTTCCGCCTGTATACGGCGCTGTTCGGCAGCTGCCTCCGCGGCCCTGGCACCTGCGGCGCTCACCGCCTCAGCGTAGGCATCGAAGTTGCCCTCGTAGCAGTTCACCTCGTCCGCCTTGACCTCAATAATGCGGTCAGCCACCTTGTTTATCAGGTAACGGTCGTGGGAGACCAGTATGATAGTCCCCTCAAACTCCGCCAGCACGTCCTCCAGGACCTCCTTGGTGTTCATGTCGAGGTGGTTGGTGGGCTCGTCCAGCACCAGCACATTGCCGCGGGTGTTGGCCATTATGGCGAAGCACAGCTTTGCCCTCTCGCCGCCGCTTAGCACCGAAACAGGCTTGAATACGTCCTCTCCCGTCAGCAGCACCGCCCCAAGGGCTTTCCTTGCCTCCGCAGGGGTCATGCTCGGGAAGCGGTCGAGCAGCTCATCTATGACCGTGCTGCCCATGTGCAGGATATTGTGCTCCTGCTCAAAGTAAGCTATCTTCACATTTCCGCCCCAGACGATGTTGCCCCTCTCGTGGGGGATAATGCCCTGTATCAGCTTGAGTATGGAGGTCTTGCCGATACCGTTTGAGCCGATGATAGCAGCGTGCTCGCCCCGCCTTATGTGCATATCAAGGCTGTTTATCAGGGTCCTGCGGCTCTCGCCCTCCCCTACCGTCAGGGGACAGTCGATGACCTTCACGATATCCTTGGTGGGCTCAATGTCGTATTCCAGCTTTATCTTCGGGGGTCTTGTGAACATCAGGGGCTTGTCTATGCGCTCTATCCTGTCCAGCATATGCTGGCGGGACTTGGCCATCTTCGCCGTTGAAGCCCTGGTCTTGTTGCGGACTATGTACTCCTCCAGCTTCTTTATCTCCTCCTGCTGAGCCTCCCACTCCTTCAGCTGACGTTCAGCGTTGTGCTTTCTCTGCACCACATAGGCCGAATAACCGCCCTTGTAGGAGGTCAGCCGCCCCTGCTCTATCTCGCATATCCTGGTACATACCTTGTTCAGGAAGTACCTGTCGTGAGATACCACGAGTATGGAACCCTTGTAGCTTTTCAGATAGTCCTCCAGCCACATCAGGGTGGTCAGGTCAAGGTGGTTGGTGGGCTCGTCCAGTATGAGCAGGTCGGGGCTCTCCAGCAGCAGCTTCGCCAGCGCCAGCCTGGTCTTCTCGCCGCCCGAAAGGGAGGATATCACCCTGTCCCTGGGCACATCGCCGAAGCCCATGCCGTTTAGTATGCGGCTTATGTTGACATCTATGCGGTAGCCGTCATTGGCCTCAAAATAGGCCGAAAGCTCAGCATATTCCGCACTGACCATCTCCAGCTCCGCCCCCGTCAGGCGGGTCATCTCCTGCTCCAGCTCGTCCATTCTCGCCCGTGCCGCCAGCAGCTTGTCGAAGGCCTTGTGCAGTTCCTCGTCAATGGTAGCAGAGCTTTCCAGCCCGCTGTTCTGCCTGAGGAAACCTATGGTGCAGTTTGAAGATACCTCCACCGAACCCAGACCGTCGTCTGTCCTGTCAAAACCCATGTCCCCCATGAGTATGTTCAGCAGCGTTGACTTTCCGCAGCCGTTCACCCCGACGAGCCCCACCGCCTCGTGATCCTCTATCACAAGGCCGATGTCCTTAAGCAAAGGCTCACCGTTGAAATATTTATACAAATGCTCAATTTTAACCAGCATAGTTTTCTCCCGTATTTTTCCATTCTGATATTCGTTTCTTCCTCATGGGCATAAGCCCGCTGACAGGCGCTCTCAGCCGTCCCGTACTGCCCGAAAGGACTCCCGTCAGCCCTCGCCCGTCCATGACTGCACCGCCTTGCGAAACATATACATACTGTTTTATTATACACTATTTCCCGAAGTTTTGCAAGCCCATGCCCCCTGTTTTTTCCCGTGGCGGCGGCCTATAAAAAATTTGCAAATTTTTTCAAAAACTATATACTTTTTCGGAAATTTGTGCTATAATAGATTAAAGTTTGTTCGGGCGGTGTCCCAACAGCTCACCGATTTCAGGCCTATACCTGTCAAAGCCCATGTTTTCGGGGTTTGACGATACTTCCACCGAAAGGATAGATGATAGATTGGAGAATAATAAGATCACCCTTTACGGCTTCAACAACCTGACCAAGACCCTCAGCTTCAACATCTACGATGTCTGTTATGCCAAGGGCCAGAAGGAACAGAAGGACTATATCGAGTACATTGACGAGCAGTACAACTCTGAACGTCTGACCAAGATACTCTGCGACGTCACCGAGATGATCGGCGCCCGCGTCCTCAACATATCCAAGCAGGATTACGAGCCCCAGGGCGCTTCGGTGAATGTGCTGATCGCCGAGAAGGAACTGGACAAGGACTCTATCGACCCCTCGTGCAACCTGGGCAGGCTGCCCGATGCCCCCGAGATGATACACGCTCATCTGGATAAGAGCCATGTCACGGTGCATACCTTCCCCGAGTATCACCCCGATAACTCTATCTCGACCTTCCGTGTGGACATAGATGTTTCCACCTGCGGAACTATCTCACCCCTTAATGCGCTGAACTACCTGATAGCCAGCTTCGATTCCGATATCATCACCATAGACTACCGTGTCAGGGGCTTCACCCGTGATGTGCTGGGCAAGAAGTTTTTTATCGACCACGATATAACTTCCATACAGGACTACATCGACAACAGCACCCTTACAAAGTATGACGCTATCGACGTGAATGTCTATCAGTCCAATATTTTTCACACTAAGCTTCTCATAAAGGAGATAGACCTGCAGAATTACCTGTTCAAGAAGGACGTTTACGAACTGACCCCCAAGCAGCGTCTGGACATAACCGACAGCCTGCGCCGCGAGATGATAGAGATCTACAGCGGAATGAACATCTATTAATTCATAATTCAAAATTCATAATTCATAACTGGCAAGTAAAACAGCGTGGCTGTTCTTGTCGGTCATGGGTTATGGGTTATGTTTTTATATGGGGGATCTATCTGTTGAAAAATGATAATATTATACTTGATAAAAGCATGGATCTTGCAGTTCGCATAGTTCGGCTTTATCAATACCTCGGCGGTGATAAACGTGAATATGTTCTGTCAAAGCAGGTATTAAAAAGCGGTACGAGTATAGGGGCTAATATAAAAGAAGCATCTGAAACCGGGTATTGGCCGGAACTATTGTATAAGACCGAATACATCAGCGAAAAACAATTCTGCTCGATAAATGAGGATCGTATCGAAATTATCAGAATTCTTACCTCTATAATAAAAAACACAAAGGAGGGTTAATATTCATATTGTTGACAAACCACAAAGCTGATGGTCATGTCAATAATTATGAATTATGAATTACAAAACAGTGCGCCTTTGCATGAAGCGCTGAAAAAGCATATGAAAAACCGTATCGTCCGCCTTGATGTGCCCGGGCATAAGGGCGGGAGAATGAATAAAGAGCTTAAGGCTTTTCTTGGGGAGCAGTGCATGGCCTGCGACGTAAACTCCATGAAAAATCTGGATAACCTGTGCCACCCCGTTTCGGTCATAAAGGAGGCTGAACAGCTGGCGGCAGAGGCTTTCGGGGCTGACCACGCTTTCTTCATGGTGGGGGGCACTACCTCCGCTGTGCAGACCATGGTGTTCACCGCCTGCAAAGCGGGCGAGAAGATAATCATGCCCCGCAACGTTCACCGCAGCGCCATAAACGCACTGGTGGTCTGCGGGGCGGTGCCTGTCTACGTTGACCCCGGCACCAACAAGCGGCTGGGCATTCCTCTTGGTATGTCGGTGGAGGACGTGGAAAAAGCTATCCTCGCCAACCCCGATGCCAAGGCGGTGCTGGTCAACAACCCCACCTATTACGGCATTTGCTCCGACATAAAGAGAATAGCCGAGCTTGCCCACAAGCACGGTATGCTGCTGCTGGCAGACGAAGCCCACGGCACCCACCTGTATTTCGGGGAGGGTCTTCCCTGCTCGGCTATGGCTGCAGGGGCGGATATGGCTGCTGTCAGCATACATAAAACAGGGGGCAGCCTGACCCAGTCTTCCCTGCTGCTTTGCAGAGATACGGTTTCAGAGGGCTATGTGCGGCAGATAATAAACCTCACCCAGACCACCAGCGGCTCCTACCTGCTAATGGTCAGCCTTGACCTGGCCAGGAAAAATCTGGCGCTCAACGGCAGGGAGCTTTTTGCGAAATCGGTGGCATACTCCGACTATGCCCGCGAGGAGATAAACAAGATAGGCGGCTATTATGCCTATGGCAGGGAGCTGGAGAACGGCGATGATATCTATGCCTTCGACTCCACCAAGCTCAGCGTACACACCCGTGATATCGGCCTGGCAGGGGTGGAGGTCTATGACATTCTCCGTGACGACTACGATATACAGATAGAGTTCGGGGACATCGGCAATATCCTCGCTATAGTTTCCGCGGGAGACAGGGAGCTGGAGATCGAGCGCTTCATATCCGCCCTCAGCGAGATAAAGCGCCTTTACTCAAAGGACCCCACAGGTCTGTTCGACCACGAGTACATCGACCCCCTGGTGGAGATGAGCCCCCAGGCCGCTTTCTACAGCGACAAGAAGCCCATGTGGATAAACGAGAGCGCAGGGCACATCTGCGGAGAGTTCGTCATGTGCTATCCTCCCGGGATACCCATACTTGCCCCGGGTGAACGCATAACCAAGGAGATAATCAGCTACATCAACTACTGCAAGGAAAAGGGCTGCCTGCTCACAGGCACCGAGGATCTGGAGATAAATTACATAAACGTAGTCGGGTAGTATGCTGACACATATAACAGGGCAGAGATATAAAGGAGTAAAAAAATGGACAGCAAAATCAGTTTGAAAAAGGGCACGGAAGTCACCCCTTACGGACAAAACAGCAGTACAGGTCAGGGCTTTCAGGGCAACGGAAGCTTTTACACCGAGGACACCCCTCAGCCCCCGAAGCACGGCCTGCGCATTCAGGCGGCCATTCCGCCCAAGACCTTCAACCGCATAGTTATAGGTGCAGTGGTGGTCATGGGGGCGGCGGCAATAGCGGCAGTCATCAAGCTGATAATTTTCCTGTCGGTCATATTCTGAGGTGACTATGGACAGAAGATACAGAAAAGCTGTCATCGTCACAGCAGCGGCGGCGGCCATGGGGGCGGCTGTGCTGGTGGCGGTAAAGCTTTCGTGGGATATGACAAAGGCTGACTCTTTCAGGGAGTACACCGAGTTCGGCAGTGAGGAAACTGCGCTGATACGGCAGGATATGGGGCTGGAACTTTCGGGGGCGGCCGAACCTGTCAGGCTGACCATAGGCCACGGGGGCGGCGACTACTGCTATCAGCTGTGGCTGGAGGATATCGGCGACCCCGAAAAGTTCATGGAAGAAAGCTTTGCGGGCAAGATGAAAAACGTCGGCAAAGATAGTTTATGGGATAAGGAAGCCCTGGAATACAAGGGTAAAAAAGCGGACAGTGCAGAAGTGATATACGAATGTGAGCTGGCTGCTGACAGCGGTTTGAGCTTTGACCATTACTATGCAGCTTTCTATGAAGACGGCGGAGAACATTCCGCAAAGATATTCGCAAACAAGATCTAGGAGATGCAAATGGACAACAAAGAAGAACTTGACAGGGGCACGGAGATCCCCCGTCCCGAACAAAGCTGCGGCTTTTATCAGTGGTACGCACCACGACAGCAAGTACCTGCTGTCAAGCCGAAAAAACGCGGCTGTCTCATATTCCTTGCAGTTTTTATGACGGTCTGTTTTGCTGTGCTTTTCTGGAGCGCTTACGGGTTTTCAAAGCTTTTCGTATCAGAAAAGACCGAGTTCACAAAGGAGGATATCAGCACTCTTGAAGAACGGCTCTGCATAGATATCCCCGAGGACGGCACGCTGAAAAAATCTGAAATATCTTCGGGTCCCGGGGACGCTCCCAGCGGCAGGTATCATCTGGATTTTGAGGGTATAAGCGACCCTGAGAAATTCATGGAGAATGCCTTTGCAAATGGGAACTTCCACATCGTTGACAAGACTGATGAGAACTATGGCTTTGCTGTGGAACAGATAAATGCCGAGCACGGTCTTTGGAAGGACAGAAGCTTTAAAGAGCCCGATGTGATATATGAGATAGTCGTGCCCGATGATGGAAAACGGAAACGTCATGACTATTATGCGGCATTTGCCGACGGCAGAGATGGCAGCAAGTGCAGGATAACTGTTATCATGATAGAATTTTAGTGTACATATTTTTGGATAATTCAGTATTATTGAAGCATTTACATTGCAGATGAACGGAGTGAGATAAATGGAACTTTGGTTTACAGAAAAGCATACAGACGATGTCAACTTCACCATAAAGGTGAAAAAGCAGCTGTATTCGGGGAAAAGCTATTATCAGGATATAGATGTTTTCGACACCTGCGAATTCGGCAGGGTGCTGGTGCTGGACGGCTTTATCATGCTGACGGAAAAGGACGAATACATCTACCACGAAATGGTAACAGCGGTGCCTATGGCGGTCAACCCCGATATAAAGAACGTTCTGGTCATCGGTGCGGGGGACGGCGGCACTGTCAGGGAGCTGACAAGGTACCCCACCATTGAGAACATAGACATGGTGGAGATAGATGAGCAGGTGGTCAAGGTGTGCAAGGAATATCTGCCCCAGACAGCCTGCAGATTCGATGACCCGAGAGTTCACCTGTTTTTTGAGGACGGGCTGAAATACGTCCGCAGAAAGCAGAACGAATACGACCTTATCATCGTGGATTCCACCGACCCCTTCGGCCCGGGAGAGGGGCTGTTCACCAAGGAGTTCTACGGCAACTGCTCCAAGGCGCTGACCGATAACGGCATACTTATAAACCAGCACGAAAGCACCTATTACGACAGCTATGTGGACATGGTGACACGCACCCACAAGCGCATAGGCGCGAACTTCCCTGTTACCATGGTGTACCAGGCGCACATACCCACCTACCCCTCGGGGCACTGGCTTTTCGGGTTCGCCTCGAAAAATCTCCACCCCGTATACGACCTGAAGGCTGACAGGTGGAAAGAGTTCGGACTGAAGATGAAATACTACAACACCGAGCTGCACAAGGGCTGCTTCGCACTGCCCAACTATGTGCTGGAGGTACTGGAGAACTCATGACCGATGAGCAGAAGCGCCGAATGTGCAAGCTGCTGGGCGACTACGACAGGTTCGCATATCTCGCAGCGAACATTGAGTGGACAGATGTGCGGTACGATCACATAAATGTCCCCATTGACACGGACTCGAACCATTGGGTGAACTTTATTACGGTGGACTTTGAGAAAGGCTATGTCGGAAAGCATTTTGATGAAGCTGTAATTCAGATGATGATAATGTTCATATCAGCGGCGGAGGACTGGTCCCCTCACGACGGCTGGAAGGATATGACAGTACAGCAACGTCTGGAAAGCTTTGAGAGGGCAAGAGGGCTGTACGAGGGCTATGTGGGCTCCCCCGAGGTATGGGCGCTCAATGAAGAAATGAGCCCGCGGGAGTTTGAGAACGATGTCTTCACCTGCTGCAAGATTTGGGACAGAAGCTTTATCGAGCGAAGATACCCGATGGAGCAAAGGCCTTGCTTGAACGTTTCAGCGGCGGCAGGCACTTTTGGTTAGGCAATGGCAGCGGGACTTTCGGCGGCCTGTACACCGACTGGCTGGCGGTGAATGAAGACAGCTTTTTATTTGTTTACTACTATCAGGGGTGGAGTTAAAGCAGCCCCCATAACACAGACGATCGAAAGGAGTTTTATCATGTTGGAAAAAAATATCTCTACTTTTATCGCTTGCGACAGCGAGTACGATGAGGCGAAAATAGTTATGTTCGGTGCCCCCTTTGACAGCACCACATCTTTCCGCCCCGGCACAAGGTTCGCAAGCCAGGCCATGAGGAGCGAGAGCTTCGGCATTGAAACTTTCTCGGTTTACCAGATGAAGGATATGCTGGACATAAAGGTCTTCGACAGCGGCGACCTGGAGCTGCCTTTCGGTTCGCCAAACAAGGCAATTTCGGACATTCAGGCGAGGACAGCCACCATACTTGATGACGGCAAGATACCCTGCATGATAGGCGGCGAACATCTGGTGACGCTGGGGGCTGTTCGGGCGGCGGCGGAAAAATATCCCGACCTGCACGTTATACAGTTCGATGCCCATGCCGACCTGAGAGATGAATATCTCGGGGTAAAGCTGAGCCATGCCTGCGTTATGCGCCGCTGCCACGATATACTGGGTGACGGAAAGATCTTCCAGTTCGGCATTAGAAGTGCTGAGAAGAGCGAGATAGATTTTGTCATGGACGGCCACACCTCCATGAACCTGTTTGATTTCAGGACGCTCCGTGAAGCTGTGGGCTTCATCGGCAATGCACCCGTTTATTTCACCCTGGATATGGACGTGCTTGACCCCTCGGAATTCCCAGGCACAGGCACCCCCGAGGCAGGCGGCGTTCACTTCGATGAGCTGCTGGACGCTATCGAGATCATCTCCGAACTCAATATCGTCGGCTTCGATATGAACGAGCTTTCCCCCGTCTATGACCAGAGCGGCAGAAGCACTGCCCTCGCCTGCAAGGTAATGCGTGAAATGCTGCTTCGCTTCTTTCCCGTGGAAGGGCAGTAAGTCCCCTGCCGAATGAAGACCTGTCTGCTGCAAAGGGGCTTTCCTTCGGCCGTTTATATGAAAACAACATCGCCCCGAAGCCATATGCGGCCTCGGGGCGATGCCCGTACTATATGTTGATCACAGAAAGTTATACTATCAGTTCTCTTACCCCCGCAATAACAGCCGCTATAACAGGGTAGCCCACCAGCGTCATGAGCCATTTCCCGATGAGGGTCTTACCGTAGATATAAGGCTTCAGGTCTTCCGTGCCCTTGATATCCCAGGCCTTTGTTTTGCCGACCCACCAGTAGTCAATAAATAACCTGTCAAACAGCCCCTCGCACAGCAGGATAAAAGTTATCTGCCAAAAGCCCTGCCAAAAACCGTCAGCACCGTTGAGCCCGTAAACAGCCCATATCACGAACAAAAATAAAGGCACTATGCCAAAAAAACGAAACAGAGCTGCATTTCTTTTTATCCTTGCCTTGTCTGTCAGCCCCAGCTCGCAGGCTCTCTCATGAACTTCCTTTTCGTAAAATATCACCAGCCCCACAGGACCGTTAGCTATGCCCACAACACAGCATATCAGTACGATAAAGCAGCTGACTATCCCCTCAAGTATAAGCATTCCCATAATTATCCTCCTGAAAAAAACAGGGCAGCAGCCTTTCGGCCGTTGCCCTTATTATATTTTGCCGACCTCTGAAAAATCAGACCCGTCAGCTTAAACGTTTGGATTTTCCGACAGCGCCTGCCGCCGCAGCCCCGCTGCCCGCCGACCTCCGCACCCGCAGACCCGTCAGCTGTTCTTCCTTTCTTCCGAACCCTCCGCCTTACTTCTCTCTCTTTACCGCAAGGCCGAGTGTCCGTGTATACCATTATATATCTCTCTTTCCGTAAGCAGCACCGCAGCCCCCTCTCACAAGAGCCGCCCCCGCTTTTTTGCCGACCTCTGAAAGATCAGACCCGTCAGCTATATATCAATATCCGTTTTCTCCTTGTACCCCGACACCCGCAGCGCCTGTCTTTTTCTCGGCGACGCCCGTCTCAGTACCTATCTCATTTATTCTGCCCTACCATATAAAGGGCACCAGCCTGTATCTCACCTTCTGTTTGTATTCGGTGTAGCCTTTCAGCCCCTCTTCCAGTACCTTTTCTTCGTTGCCTATCCTCGCAGCTATGGCAGCAGGATAGATAAGGCATATCACAAAACTTATCCACGACCCCAGCACCAGCGGTGCCGCCATAAACATAAGTATGGTCGCCGTGTACATCGGGTGACGTATCACCCCGTAAAGTCCCGTGTCAACTACCTGCTGACCCTCCTGCACCTCTATGGTGCGGGAAAGATAGGCGTTCTCTCTCAGTACTTCCCCATACATGGCATACCCCGCAAGAAAAACAACTGCCGCCGCGATACTCCCGCCAAAGCTGAGCCTCAGCCACCCGAAACGGCAGCTAAGCCCCGCCATCACAAAAGCCCCCGCGAACATCAGCGCACTCAGCGCAACTACTGCCTTCTGGGTATTTTCTTTCTCTTTGCCGTTCAGCCTTTTTTCAAGAAGTTCAGGGTCCTTCACTGCCATGACCAGCCCCATTATCAGCATGGGGATAAAAAGCACCGCCATGAAAAGCCCGCCCTGCCCGAATTTCAGCGTGCCCGCAGGCACAAATATCAGCAGTCCCAGTATGACCAGCCCACCGAGATATTTCACCACAGCATTCAGAAGCAGCTTCCTGTTCATACGATCATCTCCTGTCTTCTTTTTTTCGGGGTCACCTCCTGTTCTTTCTCCCCTTGTATGACTCTATTATAAGCCAAAACCTCCCAAAGGTCTACCAACTACCCTAGGCGATTGCGCAACGCATAGTTGCAATTTCTGCCACAGTCGGAAAGATCTGCCTTCCCTGCATTCAATTAAATTATCAAAATATATCCCATATCGATTGACATCAACAAACTCAAGTGCTATAATGTATTCATAAATAGTTTTTATTTTATCAATTTTTCAGGAGGTATACTAATATGAAACAAAAAAACTGCTGGCCGCCCTGCTGTCCCTGACCCTTGTCTTCGGCAGCACCATAGTCCCCGCAGCAACCATAGCCGCCCCCACCGCCATAACCGCCGCCGCCGAGTCGTTCACCGACGGCGACTACACCTACACCGTCCTCAATGACGGCACTATCGAGATAACCAAATACTACGGCCCCGAAACAGAAGTAACTATCCCCTCTGAGATAGATGGCAAAACCGTAACAAGCATAGGCAGCCAGTCATTTTTTGGGAATAGTTCACTCAAAAGCATTACTATCCCCGATAGTGTGACGACCATAGGCAACAGTGCTTTTCGAGAATGCACAAGCCTTACAAGCGTAACTATACCCGAAGGTGTGACATATATCGGATACTCCGCTTTTATGGATTGCACAAGTCTTAAAAACATTACTATCCCCAAAAGCGTAACTACGATAGGAAACAATGCTATCGGTAAGTTCTATGACGAGGAAAGCCATATGGCAAAAAAAATCTCTGATTTCAAGCTGTACTGTTACGCTGACTCCGCCGCCGAAAAATATGCCGTAGACAATGAACTGGGCTATGAGCTTCTGGATAAGCAAAACCCCAACTACACCTACACCGTCCTCAAAGACGGCACCGCCGAGATATCCAGATACAACGGCACCGACACAGAAGTAACTATCCCCTCCGAGATAGACGGCAAAGCTGTTACAAGCATCGGCTACTTTGCTTTTGGCGGATCTACTGCCCTTGAAAATATAACTATTCCCGATAGTGTAACGGCAATAGGCGGTCATGCTTTCTCGGGCTGTACAAGTCTCGAAAGCGTAACTATCCCCGATAGTGTAACGACCATAGGCGGTTATGCTTTCTCGGACTGTACAAGTCTCGAAAGCGTAACTATCCCCGATAGCGTAACGACCATAGGTTTGTTGGCTTTTGCCTACTGTAGCGCCCTTACAAGCGTAACTATCCCCGATAGTGTAGCGACCATAGGCGGTCGTGCTTTTTACAGCTGCAAATGCCTTACAAGCGTAACGATCTCCAATAGTGTAACGAGTATTGGCTTCGCAGCTTTTTCATACTGTTCAAGCCTTACAAGCGTAACTATCCCTGATAGTGTAACAAGCATTGGTTTGCATACTTTTGCAGGCTGCACTGCCCTTACAAGCGTAACTATCCCCGATAGTGTGACGACCATAGGCGAGAGTGCTTTTGCCAGCTGTGAAAACCTTGAAAGCATAACTATCCCCGATAGTGTAACGACAATAGGCGGTAATGCTTTTGATGGTACAAAATGGCTGGAAAACAAGCAGGCCGTATCTCCCGTCGTAGTTGTTAATGGTATTCTCATCGACGGCAAGACCTGCAAAGGTGATGTGGTCATACCCGATGGTGTAAAGAGCATTGGCGAA
>NZ_JAFUAG010000016.1 GCF_017464355.1 Ruminococcus sp.
GCCGAAAAATGATTACAGTTACAAGAACGCTGTTGCAATTTTCGGACGGTTGCGCTATGATATAGATGTAAAACCAACCGTCCGATTGCAAACGCAATTGGAGGTCAACAATGAAAAGAACAACGAAAACAAACGACGGTATCACGGCAATTTACGTTCGCCGA
This sequence comes from Ruminococcus sp., assembly GCF_017464355.1. Taxonomy (GTDB): domain Bacteria; phylum Bacillota; class Clostridia; order Oscillospirales; family Ruminococcaceae; genus Hominimerdicola. Next base: position 165 of record NZ_JAFUAG010000016.1, read on the forward strand.
TCCGTCAGCGACAAGGATAAGGGCAACAACAGCTTGTCCATTTCCGCACAGAAGGAGGAGTGTATCAGATTTGTGGGAGAATGCGATTATCGTATCTACTGTGATGACGGCAAGTCAGGCAAAGATGTGATGCACCGTCCCGCATTTATGCAGATGATGAGCGATGCCCGTGAGGGTCTTATCAGCAGAATTATCGTGAAAAAGTATGACCGTTTTAGCAGAAATATGAGAGAGTATCTTAACATCACGGACGAGCTTGACCGCTACGGTGTGACCGTTTACTCCCTGTCCGAGCCGTTCAATACGGAGACAAAAGAGGGGCGTATGATGCGAAACAATCTGCTGAATTTTGCGGAGTTTGAGCGTGAGACGATTGCCGCAAGAGTGGCTGATGCTTTCCAGACTAAAGCAAGGGAAACAGGCTTCTATCAGGGCGGAAAAGTTCAGTTCGGCTATACTCCCGAAAGAAGAACAATTAACGGCAAGACAGGCTCGGTGCTTGTTCCATCGGAGAATGCCGAGGCGGTGCGTGTGGCATATGATCTGTATCAGCACCCTGAAAACTCTCTGACCGATATTATCCGCTACATGACGGAGAACGGTATCAACGCTTCAAGACCGACACCACGCACCAAAACAGGCATTTCCAATCTTGACAGATCGCACCTGAGCCGTATTCTTGAAAATCCGCTTTATGTGAGGGCTGACAAAGAGGTCTACCGCTATTTTCTTTCCAAAGGATATGAAATGCTTGATGATATTGAAGCCTATGACGGCATTCACGGCTTGTTCGTTCACGCTGGGCTTGATGATACGCATTTCGTCAAGGTAGCCTACCATGAGGGGCTTGTGCCTGCGGAGACGTGGCTGAGAGTGCAAGACAGGAAGTCGCACCAGAGTAAGTTTCCGACAAACGGCAAGGCGATGAACTCTTGGCTTGTGGGTATGGTGAAATGTGCCTGCTGTGGCTATGCAATGCACTTCAATCACTGTGCGAACAGAAAAGGTGTGGTGTATCACCGCTTCATCGACTACGGCAAGTTCACGCTGAACGGCTGTCCCACTCCGCCCATTCAGTTAAAGCCGAGACAGGTCGAGGACGCTGTGCTGAAAGAAATGCAGAAGCGTATTGAACAGCTCAAAATCGCAAAGCGTGAGGACAGCAAGCCCGACACCGAAACAGAGAGTATCAAGACGGAGATCATTCTCATTGACAGTGAGATACAGAAGCTCATGGAAAAGCTCGCTGATGCGGACAGCGTACTCTTTGACTACATTCAGAAGCGTGTGAGCGTCCTGCACGAACAGAAATCGGAGCTTGATAAAAAAATGCAGACTATGTGCCGTAAGCGTAAAGCGATCGACACAAAGCCTTTGGAAGAACCTATGAAGCAGTGGGATAAGCTGACGGTTCAGGAGAAGCACGATGTAGCGGCAGCGATGATCGATGTCGTGCTTATATCCGATGAAACAGGTATTGAGGTGAAATTCAGCATTTGAAAAAGTGCGGAATTTCGGTATTTTTTAGTGTTGATAAGGTGATGCGTAGGGCGTGCCTGTGAAGAATTCAATACCTGTCAGCTCCTTGATATCATCGGTCACTTTTTGGGCAAGCTCCGAGTCAAAGCGATCAAGGTAGATGTAGTACTGTCCGTCTGCCAGCTGTATACTGCTGCTGGCAGGTATATATATATTGTATGTAAGGTCGTTCTTTTTAGTCCTTATCACACCAACGACCTTTGTCCCCCTGAGAAACTTCCCGTTCAGGGTGAAGTCTTTTTCTGTATACTCCTCGGGTCTGCTGATGTCAGCGCCGTACATTTCAAGAAAATGTTCCGATACCATTATCTCGTTGAAAGCCTCAGGGAAGCGCCCTGCTGTCAGTTCGCCGTTAAAGCAGCTTTCGCAGCTGTCGTCAAGGTCGTAATATAACGCAGTGATATATGGGTAAATACTCCTGTTCACTTCGTTCAGAGCATCAGGGCTTTCCACAAAGCTGTACTGTTTGCTGCCTATGTCAATGGTGCTGTTCTGATATTCGGGTATCTCCCTCAGGAGCAGCGCCTTGATAATGGAATACTGCGCAGGGGAACCGGTGCATACCGCCTGCATACCGCCGCTGTGCCTCTGATACCCTCGGTGTTTTTGCAATATTCGCTTATCTTTGGATAGTCGGGGCAGTCATAGATATCATAGTACAGAAACGGTGGGCTGTCAATGCCGCTTATGGCTTGTTTTATCTCGTCATCGAGAAGTATGCTGTAGCCGCATACACACATCGTCACAAAAGCTGATATCAGCGTACCCATGAAAAGCTGTATGCTGACCTTGAGAGGAAACCTGCACAGCCGCGATATCCTCAGATAAAACATCATATCTCTCTTCATCGGTCATTCCTCACAATTTCAAGCTCCGAGCTTTTGTCGATGGCGCTGAAAACTTTTAAAAATCCCGCCAGCGTAAATACACTGCAAAGCAGAAGTATCATCGGGAAAGTCCGCACAGAGGATACTAGCTTAAGGTCCTTTAAACCGAAAAGTCCGCAGTATTCATCTGCCAGCAGACGTGTCAGCCTGCGGGCAGGATAAAAGGCAGCTCCGCAGGATATAGCCACCAGCCCCTCCGTAATGATAAGATATATCAGCTTCAGCCGTCCTGCTGACAGCCCCAGCACCTTGTACATAGCTATGGAATGATCCCTCCTGAGTATTATCATATTGGACATGGAATATGAGATAAAGGCCGATGACACCGCAGTAACAAGGCAAATGCACATAAGCCCCCACATCACCATGCGCACTACGTTTATCTGTTCCTTTATCAGGTCATAAAAATAGCAGTCCTCGTCGATCTCAAGCTCGTGGAGCCGCGAGAGCATTCTGCCGCACCTGTTGTAGTCCGCCGCCGTCAGTGTTACCTGTGACCTGGTGGAATAGCCCTCGCTGTCCAGTATCTCATAACAGCTGTTATAGGATATCAGGTAGTCGGAATCACAATAGCGGCTGTCGAATATCCCTGCCAGTTTCAGCTTGTGTTCCTCCTTGAACTGCGAGGAAAGAAGCCTTACCTCACTGCCTGTCTTCAATTCGCAGGCGGACAGCTTGTCTGATATCCAGAGCTTGCCGTCATTGTTTTCAGCATCGAGGAGATCGGGGTGGCCGCCGCTGCGTATGAAGACGGAGGGTCTGGCTTTCGTTATTCCCCTCAGCCCGTATATGAATGAAGTTGCCGTGCCGTTCACAGGGTCTGTTTCGTGAACACCGTCGGTGATAACTGCGTTTGCCAGCACCGAGTCCCCGTAGATAAGTATCTTGTCGCCGTAAGCTATATCTCCCGCAAATTCGCTTAAGTCGGTGTCTTTCCTGTAATTGAAGGTCACATCGAAGACCAGCCCTTCTGTTACCTTGTTCACCATATCATCTGTGTAGTCGTCTACCGACACTGAAATGTTAAACAGAACGGAGATGACAATATACAGCGAGATAAAGATCACTAAATAAAAAGATATCAGCCATTTGAGTACCCACGCTTCCGAAAAAACCAATTTCAACATTTTATCTCAGATCCTTGTCATCAACTATCCTGCCGTCACTGAGTGAAACTATCCTGTCGGAACATTCAGCGTCCTCACGGCTGTGTGTTACCATTATCACAGTGGTGTCCCTGCGGGTCTGTTCCCTCAGCAGCCTGATGATATTTCTGCTGTTGGCACTGTCAAGATTTCCGCAGGGCTCATCACAAAGCAGTATTTTCGGACTGCCTACAAGCGCCCTGGCTATGCAGACCCTCTGCTGTTCACCGCCTGAAAGTTCATGGACCTTTGCGTGTATCTTGCTTTCAAGCCCGACCTCACTGAGTATCTTTGTGATAAGCTCTTTGTGGTCTTTTTTATCCTTATCATTCCGTATCAGCAGGGGCACCTCGATATTCCTGTATACATCAAACGCAGGCTCAAGGTAAAATGCCTGGAACACAAAGCCGATCATTCTGTTGCGGTATTCGCATACAGCTTTTCTGTCAAAGCCCGTCAGGTCAGAACCGTCAACCATTACCTTTCCCTCATCAGCCTTTTCCAGCGTGCCGATTATGTTCAGCAGGGTAGTTTTCCCGCTGCCCGAAGCTCCTGTTATACTGGTCATGGTGTTTTTTTCTACGTCAAGTGTCAGTTTGTCCAGCACTTGCTGCTTGCCGAAATGTTTGCTTATCCCATTTATCCTTATGATAGTATTATCCATTTCCTCACCCCGACAGCTTAAGAGGAACAGGCAGTACCTGCCCATTCCTCTGTAGGCTTATTCTTCATTTTCCGTCAGAATGTATTCCTCTTTTCGGAACTCCAGCGTATATCCGTCATCATCATAGTATACAAAAGGCACATGGTAGATAAGGTCATCAAAGATCTCTGTAGACACCAGCTTCTGGTCTTCGACCGTCATTGTGGTGAACTCGTTTACCTCCTTGAGCTTCTCCGCCCCGTCCGCAGGCGGCTCCCAGCCATATCTTTGGAATTTGTCTGCATGGAATTGCAATAACTCATCATAATCAAAATCTACGAATTGAAAATGTTTCTGATCGATAATGACTATCTTTTCATTGCCGTTTTTCTTCTGATAAGTGCCCTCTTTGACCTCGAACTCATTTTGTTTCGCAGGGTGAGACTCGTCAGGCGGAGGCAGGTCATCGTCATTATTCCACGGAGATCCGCCGCAGCCCGAAAAAGCCGCAGCCAATAAAAGTACCCCCACTAACGATATTACTTTTGCTTTCATGTCATATACCTCGTTATCTCAGATCATCTATCTCCCGATCCTTAATGTGTATAGCTGATGATACAGAATGGCTGTTCTCTCGTATTGTTCCCACGCCTTCGGCGGGGGAGCGATACACGGCCGGATCGGTATCCATCTGTAAGCGCGGCCTCTGCCATAAAGCTCAGCGCTGGCTAAATTATATCAAAGACCTGATATTTTGTCAATGAAAATGCAGATAAAAAAAGTATGTACACATTTAGTTTGTACCCTTTTGATATTAACTCTGCAAATTAATTATATAAAATCAACTAAAACATCAGCAGAAAATGATATAAAATAAATAATTAAAATCCCAATTTGGTTGTGTATTGTTTCCCCCGACGAAGGTGGGGGAAACAATACGAAAAAAAGCCATTCTGTATCATCATCAATACACTTCAAAATTGGGAGTAATTAAATTCAATTCAGCTGTATCATAAAAAAAGCAGGAGCCGTACCGCCGCCGCAGTACTGCTCCCACCTACACGATATCATGTTTCCATATCACACAGCATTCCCGATAAAAACAGCAAGCCTTTCCATGTCGATGACCATGGCTCAACAAAGCTTTTTCTTCTTCATCTGCCCCGCATTCCTCGGGAATTTCGCAGGGGTAGGGGAGATCTTCCTTATCAGTATCAGTGTCCGCCCGTCCCCCGAGGGCAGAGCGTATTCAATGACCTTTTCCGTCTTTCCGCCCAGCAGCTTTATGGCAGGCTTCGCCGTATCAAGCTCCTCCGCACCGCTGCTGCCTTTGAGCGCCGCAAATATCCCGCCGACTTTTACAAAGGGCAGACAGTATTCGCATAGGTCCGTCAGATTAGCCACAGCCCGCGCCGTCGCCATATCAAAGCTCTCGCGGAAGCCTTCCTTTTTCCCGAATTCCTCCGCCCTGCCGTGAACACACCTTGCGTCAAGGTCTATGCTGTCGGATAATTCCTGTAAAAAATTTATCCTCTTGTTAAGGCTGTCCAGCAGGGTCAGCCGTATGTCGTCCCTGTATACCTTCAGCGGACATGAGGGGAACCCCGCCCCCGTGCCTACATCTATCAGCGAAACATCCTTCGGCAGCTCAAACAGCGTAAAGGGATAAATGCTGTCCCAGAAATGCTTCTCAGCTATGCCCTCATCATCGGTTATAGCCGTGAGATTGACCTGTTCGTTGCGCTGACAAAGCATATCAGCATACCTCTCCAGCCTCAGCTGCTGCTCAGGGGAAAGGGTAATATGGTGAGCATCAAAAATATCAATAAAATCAGAAAGCTTCATAGTAAACCTCAAATCAAAAGAAATATCCCAATTTGGTCGTTTATTGTTTCCCTCGCCGAAGACGGGGGAAACAATACGAAAGAAAACATTCTGTATCATCAGCAATACACTTCAAAATCGGGTGAAAGAAATAAAATGATCAGGAAGAAAGCACCGCCCGTCAGACCAAAACAAGTAAGCCCCACAAACAGAAACTGACCGCCCCGCACACGGAACGGTCAGCCGAGTTATCAAAAATTACAGCTCGATCTTCTGGTCAGCGTCGCCCTTGTCGTTTACAGTGTAGTAAGCAACGCCCTCATCAGGCTTGATGTAAAGCTTTACAGCCTTGGGTGCCCTGTGACCCTTTGCCTTGTAATCAGCCTTTGCAGCCTCAGCAAGAGCAGCAACATCTACCTGCTTGTCAGCAAACTCAACGAAGATAATGTCCTTCTCAGTTGCCTTCTCAACAGCAGCCTTGGTCTTTGCAGCAGCCTTTGTAGCTGTCTTCTTGGCCTTGGCAGCGGTGTCCTTAGCGGCAGCCTTGGTCTTTGCAGCAGTCTCCTTAGCGACAGCCTTTACCTCAGTTGCAACCTCTGCTGCCTTCTCAGCAGCCTTTTTAGTGTTAGCCATTGTAATGTTCTCCTTCTATTTACTTATATTTTTGCCGGCAAGAGATCACTTCTTGTCAACAGCGTCCTTCAGAGCCTTAGCAGCCTTGAAAGCGGGTACCTTCTTAGCAGGAACTTCGATGGGCTGCTTGGTGGAAGGATTGATAGACTTCTTAGCAGCACGGTCTCTTACTTCAAATGTGCCGAAGCCGGGGATAGCGACCTTGTCACCCTTCTCCAGAGCCTCAGTGATAGTGCTTATAACAGCGTCCAGAGCTGCCTCAGCGTTCTTCTTGGTGCTGCCGTTCTTCTCAGCGATAGCAGCCAGCAGTTCAGCCTTCTTCATGTTAACTACCTCCATTATTTTCTTTCAGGATCACTTATCCTGCGTGCATATCTGCACGAGTGATTTTATGATGATATTATACCCCATTATATTGCCTTTGTCAAATAAAAACAACGCATTTTCGGGCTTTAAAGCATATATTTGTAGCCTTGACTAAATTTTCCTGCTCCCGCCTCGGGTTATTTTGTGTTTATTCACACAATGTTTAAGATATTTCTGTAAGCCCCTGTTTTCGGCATATACAGCGTTTGCTGAGGTTTACTTCCGCCTGTTCCTGCCCCCTGTGCCGACGCTGTGCAAAATACCTAAAAAAAGGCAGAAAAATTCTATATCAAAATGTCCCTGCCAGACATTAAAAAATGTTCCCGTTTATGTTATAATATGTGTGTATGAAATAAAAGGGGGATAGTAAACGCCATGAATACTTATGCCGCTTACTCAAAATACCCCCGTGAACAGATATAGGGATATGGAGCCATAACACAGTAATCACAGGGATAACACGCTTATCCCCAAAAAAGGAGGTCATCATCATGGCACAAGCATCTACTCAGACAGTATGCCCCAACTGCGCGGGAACTCTCCAGTTCGACCCCACCGTGGGCAAACTCAAATGTATCTACTGCGACTCGGTGTTCACCCAAGAGGAAGCTGAGGCTTTCTTCAATAACCAGACCGAAGAAGAACAGATAAAAGACTCAGGCAGCGACTGGGGCGACCTGGCCGATAATATGCGGGCCTACAGCTGCAATACCTGCGGCGCCGAGATAATCTGCGATGAAACTACCGCCGCTACCCGCTGCCCCTACTGCGATAACACCACCGTTATCGAAGCCCAGTTCTCAGGCGCGATAAAGCCCGACTTCGTCATTCCTTTCGCCTTTACCAAACAGCAGGCCATGGATAAGTATAAGGGCTATTACGAAAAACGCAAGCTTATCCCCAAGGACTTCATCAGCAGTAACCACGTCGATGATATCCAGGGCGTCTATGTGCCTTTCTGGCTCTATGACGGCTCCGTTAATGTGGACGCTGAGTTTGAAGCCGTCGATACGACCGATACCAGTACCGAGATAATACGCAAGATATATAAGGCCGAGCGCCGAGGCAGTATCGCTTTCGAGAACGTACCCGCCGATGCCTCCAAACGTATGCCCGATGATATCATGGACTCGGTGGAACCCTTCAACTTCACCCAGCTCAAACCTTTCTCCATGACCTATATGCCGGGCTTCCTGGCCGAGCGTTTCGACGTGGAGGGCGACGATGACCTGGTCCGTGCCGAAAAGCGTGTCACCAATACTGCCAAGCAGAAGACCCGCGAGACCGTCAAGCATAACGAGGTCAGCGAAAAGCGTGGGCAGTATCAGGTCAACTATACCAAAAAGAAGTACGCTATGCTCCCCATTTGGTACCTCACTACCTCCTGGAACGGCAAACAGTGGAACTTCGCCATGAACGGCCAGACAGGCGCTTTCACAGGCGACCTCCCCATCGACTATACAAAGCTGGGCATACTCACCGGGATAGCCGCAGTGGCCGCAGGCGCATTGCTCTACATCATCATGAAAGCCCTCATGCCCGCCCTCGGAGCCGCCCTTATAGTAGGACTCATCGTCTTCTTCACCAACAAGGGCAGCATGAAGCCCGTGCATAATGCCACCCAGGCCAAAGAATATATGAAAGGCGGCATTCACCTGACCTACTCCCAGGATACCTACATACGCACCGAGAAAAAACAGAAAATGCAGAATAATTCATAATTGCGCGGCAAGCTTCTGCGTATGCGTAAGATGATCCCGCGCAGCACAAATATGACAAATGTATGGGCAAGAAAACCAAACAAGAATACCAACAAAGGCGGCCACCCCAAAACGGGCGGCCGCCTTTTTCATGCCCCGTTGACCATTGTTTGGCAAAGGCAAGCCCCCACCGCCCCTGTCAACAATTATGAATTAATAAACAGTCTCTTGACATAAAGCCCCGTTTAGAGTATAATAGTAAACGATTGTTCGATAAGCGGAATGCCCCTAAAAAAACCAAAGCAGGGCATCGTAAATGTAAGGAGGAGCAGCGTATGGATCACTTTCAGCTGGTATCTGATTATAAACTTTCGGGGGACCAGCCCGAAGCAGTAGACGCCCTCGTAAAAGGTGTGCAGGCAGGTATGCGTGAACAGACCCTCATGGGCGTAACAGGCTCAGGCAAGACCTTCACCATGGCCAATGTCATAGAGCGCCTGAACCGCCCTACCCTCGTGCTTGCCCATAATAAAATACTCGCAGCCCAGCTCTGCTCAGAGTTCAAGGAGTTCTTCCCAAATAACGCAGTGGAATATTTTGTCAGCTACTATGACTACTACCAGCCCGAAGCCTATGTTCCCAGTACAGATGTCTATATCGAAAAGGACAGCTCCATAAACGACGAGATAGATAAGCTCCGCCATTCCGCTACCTCCGCTATAACCGAAAGACGTGATGTCATCATCGTGGCCAGCGTTTCCTGTATCTATTCCCTGGGCGACCCCGAGGAGTATAAGTCCATGGTCGTAAGTATCCGTCAGGGCGCCGAAAAGTCCCGCGATGAACTTATTGCCGAACTCGTGGGCATACAGTATGAGCGCAATGATATAAACTTCGTCAGGAACAAGTTCCGTGTCCGCGGCGATGTGGTCGAGATATTCCCCGCCGACTCCACCGATACCGCTTTGCGTGTGGAATTCTTCGGCGATGAGATAGACCGTATAAGCGAGGTCAATGTCCTCACGGGCGAGGTGCTTTCAAACCTGTCCCATGCCGCAGTTTTCCCCGCATCTCACTATATAGTCGGCCGCGAGAAAATGCTTGAAGCCGTAGCCGAGATAAAGGAAGAGCTTGCCGAGCGCGTAAAGTATTTTGAAGACAGGGGTATGCTCATCGAAGCCCAGCGTATACAGCAGCGTACCAATTATGATATGGAAATGCTGGAGGAGATAGGCTTCTGCAGCGGTATCGAGAACTATTCCCGTGTCCTGGCAAGACGTCCCAAGGGCGCAGTGCCTTTCACCCTGCTGGATTTCCTCCCCGATGACTTTATACTCATGGTGGACGAATCCCATGTGTCCCTCCCCCAGGTCAGGGGTATGTTCGCAGGCGACCGTGCCCGTAAGCAGACCCTCGTGGACTACGGCTTCCGCCTGCCCTCCGCCCTGGATAACAGACCCCTGCAGTTCGATGAATTTTACAGCCATATAAAACAGGCTATATTCGTTTCCGCTACCCCGGGGCCTATCGAAAAGGAAAAAAGCGCCCAGATAGTCGAACAGGTCATCCGCCCCACAGGTCTCCTTGACCCCCTCATCTCCGTGCGCCCCTCCGACGGCCAGATAGAAGACCTCCTCAGCGAGATAAATATCCGTATCGAAAAAGGCCAGCGTGTCCTCGTGACTACCCTTACCAAAAAAATGGCCGAGGACCTTACCGCTTACCTCAAAGGCTTCGATGTCAAAGTGCGTTATATGCACCATGATATCGATACTATCGAGCGTATGGAGATAATCCGTGACCTCCGCCTGGGCGAGTTCGATGTCCTTGTGGGCATAAACCTCCTCCGTGAAGGCCTTGACCTCCCCGAGGTAAGCCTGGTGGCTATCCTTGACGCCGATAAAGAGGGCTTCCTCCGTTCCGAGAGCGCCCTTATCCAGACCATCGGCCGTGCCGCAAGAAATGCCGAGGGCACTGTTATAATGTATGCCGACAGCGTCACCCGTTCCATGGAAAACGCTATCCGTGAGACCGAGCGCCGCCGTGATATCCAGATGAGGTTCAATGAGGAACATGGTATAACCCCGAAAACTATCGTCAAGGATATAAGAGATGTCATCGAGATATCCACCAAGGAAGAAGCCGAGTATTCTGCCCGTCAGGCCGCAAAGCTTTCCAAGGCCGAACAGCAGAAGCTCATAGAGAAGCTTACAAAGGAAATGAAGGAAGCCGCCAAGCTCCTTGAATTCGAGCACGCAGCCTTCCTCCGTGACAAGATAGCCGAGTTAAAAGGAGAGAAAAAGTAGTATGGAGAAAAGTCAGTCTTCAAGGCCGAAGTATGCCTTCGTCCTGCTGGCAGTGCTGATACTGCTCCAGCTTTGCTATTCTACATTTATGTTCGTCACCAAAAAGCAGGGCACCCACTCCGATGAGATCTGGTGCTACGGACTTTCCAACAGCTACTATAAGCCCTTCGTGTACCTCCCCGACGGTATCTACCAGGACGAATACGATGATGGCTACGAGGGCTCCGATATCACAGGAAAATGGATAGACGGCTCTGTCATGAACGACTATATCACTGTTCAGGAGGGCGAACGTTTCTCCTATGATTCGGTCTATCATAATCAGGTGCTTGACCACCACCCGCCCCTGTACTATTTTATCCTCCATACTATCTGCTCGTTTTTCCCGAATAAATTCTCACTCTGGTTCTCCTATGCCATAAATCTGGTCAGCATGGCCGTTATCCAGATATATATTTTCAGGATAGTCAGACTCATGTGCAAAAACGATAAAGCCGCCCTCATCTGCTGTATACTCTACGGCGGGAGCGTGGCTGCCCTCTCCACCATGATGTTCCTGCGCCAGTACGGCTTCATGACCATGCTCATCACCATGATATGGTACTATGCCCTCAGGGTACACCACAGCTATGACAGCGAGAAAGGCTTTGCCTTAAAGCCTTTCCTGCCGAAGATAGCCCTGCTGTCCTTCCTGCTGTTTTTCACAAACTATACCACCTGCCTTACAGTAGGTGTTTTCACCGCCTGTATGTGCCTGTATATGCTGCTCAAAAAGCGCATAAAGCAAATGTTCATCTACGGCCTCTCCATGGTGGCCGCCCTGGGACTTTTCTGCGCCGCCTACCCCTATGTCTTATCTCATCTGGGACTCTACAGCAGCGCCAACAGCTCAGGTAGCTTCAAATGGAGCTATGTGCAGCGCCTTAAGTACCTTCTTGACCATGTGCTGGGCGACTCCATAGGTATCCACTTCTCATTGTTCGATATGGGCTACAGCGCCTATGTCATAGCCGCCCTGGTTATCCTGGCAGCTGTCTGCCTGCCCCTGTGCATTCTTTTCCGTAAGGAGAAATGGTTCATCGCTTTTAAAGAAAGCCTCCTCCTTAAGCTGAAAAATACTCCCGCAAAATTCAAAGACCTCGACAGCTTCCTGCCCATTCTCTTCATACCCGTCCTTACCTACGTCCTTATCCTCCCGAAGATAAGCGATGTCACCGAAATGGGCGCCTCTGTAGCAAGGTATGTCTTCATCGTTTACCCCGTGGTGTTCATCACCGTTACCTGCCTTGCATATAAGCTGCTTTCCGTTTTTACCGAAAAGCATATCATAAAGACCATGGCAGTGCTGTCCGCAGCTCTGCTCTGCTGGGTCAACTATTCTTCCGTGTGTCCCTTCTTCTTCCCACAGACCAAGGGCTTCACCGACCCCGCAGCCCTTACCGCCGACAAGAACGTCCTGCTCTATGCCAGTGAGAAAAACGGCGAGATCTGGTATACCCAGTGTTTTCCCGCCTACCTGCGCTATGCAGAGAGCGTCTTCATCACACGTCCGCAGAGCAGTGCCTTTGAGGAAAACACCGACGGCAGAAACGTAGATATCTTTATCGCCCCCATTTCTTCCTTTGACCCCGAGGGTCAGTGGTATGAGAGGATATGGGCTTCAGACCCCGAGCTTCTGGATAAAACAAAGGGCGCTGCCAATTCCATGTTCGGCGAAGCCCTTGCCGCCGCAAATGAACAGCCCGAACATACCTGTTCCGACAGCTTCCTTGAAAAGTACGATAACGGCAAGGCCAAGGTGCTGTTCTGCCTGAACATACAAAACCATTTTTATGCTGTTATAGATATGGATAACTGACCTGACTTTGTTTGAGTCCCGATCGTTATAATGATTTTACGGAGATGATATAATGCCCATAAATGAAATAATCATAAAAGGTGCCAAAGAGCATAACCTGAAAAATATCGACCTTACTATCCCCAGGGATAAGCTGGTGGTCATGACAGGCCTTTCAGGCTCGGGAAAAAGCTCCCTGGCCTTCGATACTATCTATGCCGACGGCCAGCGCCGCTATGTTGAGTCCCTGTCCTCCTATGCCCGTATGTTCTTAGGGCAAATGGATAAGCCCGATGTTGAAAGTATCGACGGCCTTTCCCCCGCCATATCCATAGACCAGAAGACTACCTCCAAAAACCCCCGTTCCACCGTGGGTACCGTCACCGAGGTCTATGACTACCTGCGTCTGCTCTATGCCCGCATAGGCGTGCCCCACTGCCCCGTATGCGGCCGTGAGATAAAACAGCAGACCGTTGACCAGATAGTAGATCAGCTCATGGAGCTGGGAGAGGGCACCAAACTCATGCTCTTAGCCCCCATAGTCCGCGGAAGAAAGGGCACCCACCGGAAAGAGTTCGAGCAGGCAAAAAAATCAGGCTATGTCCGTGTCCGCGTGGACGGCATAAACTATGACCTCTCGGAGAATATCGAGCTTGATAAGAATAAAAAGCATAATATCGAGATAGTGGTGGACAGGATAGTCATCAAGGAAAGCGTCAAGTCCCGCCTTACGGACAGTATCGAGACCTGTTCCTCCCTCACGGGCGGCCTTGTCATAGCCGATGTGGTGGACGGCGAGGAACTCAGCTTCTCCCAGAACTATGCCTGCCCCGAGCACGGCATTTCCATAGGCGAGCTTGCCCCGAGAATGTTCTCTTTCAATAACCCCTTCGGCGCCTGCGAAAAATGTACAGGCCTGGGTGTCTTCCAAAAGATAGACCCCGACCTCGTTGTCCCCAATAAAGAGCTCTCCATAGCCGAGGGCGCTATCAAGGCCAGCGGCTGGTCAACCGACAGCGACTCTATCGCCATGACCTATTTCAAGGCTATCTCCGAGCAGTATGATGTCCCCCTGGATAAGCCCGTCAGTCAGCTTACAGAAAAGCAGCTGGGCTATTTCCTTTACGGCACAGGGGAAGAAAAGCTGCACCTCAAACGGGAGAACAAATTCTATAAGTCCGAGTTTGAAACTGCCTTCGAGGGCGTTATCGGCAACCTTGAAAGACGCTATAAGGAAACAGGCAGTGACTGGACAAAGAATGAGATAGAAGGCTATATGTCCGAGGAAGCCTGCCCCGCCTGCAAAGGCAGAAGACTTAAGGCCGAGAGCCTAAGCGTCACCGTGGGCGGACTGAATATAGCCGAGCTTTGCGATAAGTCCGTCACAAGCGCCCTTGAATTTCTTGATAAGCTGGAGCTTTCCTCCCGTGACAGCATGATAGGCGAGCGTATCATCAAGGAGATAAAGGACAGGCTGGGCTTCCTCTCCAGCGTGGGTCTTGAATACCTGACCCTCTCCCGTTCCGCAGGCACCCTGTCGGGCGGCGAGAGCCAGCGTATCCGCCTTGCCACCCAGATAGGCTCCTCCCTGGTGGGCGTTCTGTATATCCTCGATGAGCCCTCCATAGGCCTCCACCAGCGCGATAACGAAAAGCTCATCGCCACCCTCCGCCGCCTCCGCGACCTGGGCAATACCCTCATCGTAGTTGAGCATGATGAGGATACCATGTATGCTGCCGATTATCTGGTGGATATCGGCCCCGGCGCAGGTATCCACGGGGGCGAGGTCGTGGCCGCAGGCACCGTGGAGGATATCAAGGCCTGCGAACGTTCCATTACAGGCCAGTATCTCAGCGGCAAGCGGAAGATACCCGTCCCCGCCGAAAGAAGAAAGGGAAGCGGCAAATTCCTCACCGTAAAGGGCGCCTCCCAGAACAACCTGAAAAACGTGGACGTTAAAATACCCCTCGGTACCTTCACCTGCGTCACAGGTGTGTCGGGCAGCGGCAAATCCTCCCTTGTAAACGAGGTCATCTATAAGTACCTGGCAGGCAAGCTCAACCGCGCCAAGATACGTCCCGGGGCTTTCACTAAAATGGAGGGCGTCAGCTGCCTCGATAAGGTCATCAATATCGACCAGTCACCTATCGGCAGAACTCCCCGTTCCAACCCCGCTACCTACACAGGGGTATTCACCGATATCCGTGAGCTTTTCGCCCAGACCCAGGACGCAAAGATGAAAGGCTACAGCTCGGGAAGATTTTCCTTCAACGTCAAGGGCGGCCGCTGCGAAGCCTGCGAGGGCGACGGCATAATCAAGATAGAGATGCACTTCCTACCAGATGTCTATGTTCCCTGTGAGGTCTGCGGCGGCAAACGCTATAACCGCGAGACCCTCGATGTAAAATACAAGGGCAAGAGCATTTATGATGTCCTTGAGATGACCGTGGAGGAGGGCGTGCAGTTCTTTGAGAATATGCCCAAGATACAGCGCAAGCTCCAGACCCTCTACGAAGTAGGCCTGGGCTACGTGAAGATAGGCCAGCCCGCGACCACTCTTTCGGGCGGCGAGGCTCAGCGTGTCAAGCTTGCCACCGAGCTTTCCAAGCGTGCCACAGGCAAAACTATCTATATCCTCGATGAGCCCACCACAGGCCTGCATACCGCAGATGTCCATAAGCTCATCGAAGTCCTCCAGCGCCTTGCCGACGCAGGAAATACCGTCCTCGTCATCGAACATAACCTCGATGTCATCAAGACCGCCGACCATATCATTGACTTAGGTCCCGAGGGCGGCGACAAGGGCGGCACCATAGTCTGCACAGGCACCCCCGAGGAGATAGCAAAGTGCAAAGAAAGCTACACAGGCCGGTACCTGAAAAAACTCCTCTGAGCGAACGATTTTTTCTCATATCTGACTTGCAGGTCGGGAGAGTGTGACCTCTCCCGATCTTTTTTGGCTGTCAGGGGAAGGATAGTTCTCTTCCAGGCAGGGAATTGCTCCTCCCTTGTGCAGAATGCCCCTATCCCTCCCGTGACCTTTGTGCATAAAAATGATTTTTCATCTTACAAATAAATTTTCCATTAAAGGTTGTACGAAAACGTGCAACTTTTTTTCTTTTTTCATGGGATAATGAGAAGCGCGCACGATAGCCCCGCCCATATCGGAGCCACGGCACGACTATCGGCAGGACGATACTGCACTTCCGCAGCAGCTTGAAAATCGAATATATCCCAATTTGGTTTCGTATCATCAGCAATACACTTCAAAATTGGAAGTCGAATATAAGTATGACCGTGCTTGTATATATCCTCAGGCCGCGGCGGTGCAATAAGTGCCGCCCGCGGCAGGGGGACTCATTTGTGACGTCACAACTGACATCGCCCAAAGTGAAAATATGGTGAAACTTTTTCACAAGTATTGACAAATTAAGATAAAAGGTGTAAAATTACACTAAACAGTAAAAGACTACACCTTTTGTGAAAGGAGGAAAGCAAAGTTGAACCGTGATGAATTCATAGCGATGATGAGCCGCAGCCTTAAGCTGGTTCGCACCGAATACGGCATGACACAGGATAAGATGGCTCATTGCCTGGGCATTTCCAAGAAGACCCTGGTCGAGATAGAAAAGGGCCGTACCCTGCTGGGTTGGACAGGCTCGGCGGCACTGGCCGTCATCTTTTCCGACAGCACCGTGCTGCAGAATTCCTTCGGCGGTGAGATGAGCGACCTCGTAAAAGCCCTGGCCTTCGATGAGACCAGCATAAACTTCCGCCAGACCCACGGCGGAAAAGTCTGGTGGCGGCAGATAGAATGCACCGATGAATGGAAGATACAGCAGAACTACATCTCCCAGCACTACCGTCTGCTAACCGCAGGCGACCGCTGCGTATACTCATCGTTCAGCCTTGAAAAGGTCAAAAAAGCGGCCATGGAATACGCCGAGTTAATTCATGACCCATAATGCATGATCCATAGATCCCAATTTGGTTGTGTATTGTTTTTGCAGGATATGTATTTTAGATATATTTACGGAGAGGCTCATGAAAAAGACGATACTTAAGCTGGTGCTTTCTTTTGGGGCATTTCTGGCTGCCGATCTCTGGCTCATAGCAAAAGCTGCCGCCAAGGGCGCCGCAGATTTTTTCATTTCTCCCGTCGTGGAAGAAACTATCGTGTTCATACTGCTGCAGCTGGCTGTCACAGCAATTTATTTTGTCCGCCCCTTGAGGGATAAAAAGTCACGGCTGATATACTGGTGCGTTTCCGAGGTCTTCGTGTTCCTCACATTTTTCTTCTGGGGAATATTCATCGTAGGCCCCATATGGCTGCAATGAGCTGAGGTGATGCCATGAATAAAAAACTTACCGATATCTCAAGGATGATGAAATGGCTTTGCCTGACCCTTGAACTGAGCTTTGCGGCAGTTGCCTGCGAATACTTTTGCATAAAGTCCGCCCTTGAAGGCTATGCATTGTTCGGCCATTCGGCGGCGCTCCATTATCTGGTCATCGTGCTTGTCGCAGGGGTCTGGCTGGGGCTGAATTTACTGGCAGCAAAACGCTTCAGAAGCAGCAGCCGCTCGGATATCATCTGCACCCTGCTTTCGCTGGCGGTCTTCCCCGCCCTTGCGCTGGGGATATTTTTACACTGATATTCATACCAAAAAAACATTGTCCCCGAAACGTATATAAAGAAGGTAGACATCATGAAAAAAGAAATCAGGCTCTACAACATGATATTCCCAATATGGCTGCTGATGTTCTTCCCGTGGGTGTGCTTTCCTGCGGCGGCGCTGAACTTCGGTATCGACAGCCTTGTGCTGCTGCTCACCATGAAAAAGCTTGGCCTTGCCCCTAAAAAGCCCCTCTGGAAAAAGAGCATTATCCGTGTGGTCATCTTCGGTTTTATAGGCGATATCGTCGGGGCGCTGTGTATGCTGACAGCCGATACAGTGCTTTACCACACAGGCGGTCATGAGGCCGATCATTCCCTTATGTACGACCCCTGGAGGAACCCCCTTGCGCTGGTCACAGCCCTCTTCTGTATGGCCGTGGCGAGTCTGGTCATCTTCATTCTCGACCGCAGCTTCGCCTTCAACAAAACAGACCTAACCCCCGAGCATAAGAAAAAGCTGGCACTGAGCATGGCGGTCTTCACCACCCCCATACTATTCATAGTGCCCACCCGCTGGTTCGGCATATACTGATGAATGTCAGGGCGGAAACATCATCTGCACCGCAGACAAGACCCGCCGCCCGCACATCACTTCTCCCGTCCTGTGCGGGGAAAGCAAATCCGTAAAACCCCGACCCCACAGGCGGAAAAACCGCCCGCTGTGCATTACTTTTTCCGCCCGTGCGGGGAAAGCAAATCCGTAAAACCCCAACCCCACAGGCGGAAAAACCGCCCGCTGTGCATCACTTCTCCCGTCCTGTGCGGGGAAAGCAATGCCGTAAAACCCCGACCCCACAGGCGGAAAAAACGCCCGCTGTGCATTACTTTTCCCGCCCCGTGCGGGGAAAGCAAGGCCGTAAAACCCCAACCCCACAGGCGGAAAACCGCCCGCTGTGCATTATTTTTCCCGCCTGTGCGGGGAAAGCAATGCCATAAAACACCAACACCACAGGCGGAAAATAAAAAGACCCTGTGCAAACAAAGGAGAACTTATGACAACAAAAATCAGGCATTCGGCGGCCGCTGCGGCTGTCGGACTTGCAAGCTTTTTCATCGGCTGGGCGGCGGCTATCGCCTTTGACGTCACTGCCACGGGCGGCAAATTTCCCGATACAAGGGGACATATCGCTGCGGCAGCCGCAGCCGCCCTCCATATCATGACGGCTCTGCCGTGCCTTATGTATCTTGGCAAAAGGGCGGAAAACAGGGCGGTCTTCCCCGCGGGGGCTTTTATGACCCTGTTCCCCTATGCTTATCTTGCCTTTGTTTCGGCGGATATCTTCTTTCGCTGAACACTGTAAATTATCATTAAAATTTGCGAAAGCCATTGATTATTTATGAACAATATGCTATAATAAAGTGGAATATGTTAAAATATCAGCTCATTGTTCCGCAGATGATCTGCAATATACCTCGGCAGACCCTTTTGTTTATCGTCAAAGGGCTTTCCCCCGAAAGGGTGGGCAAAAGGGTAAGCCGAAGACCCTTACATCCAAAGATGAGGAGTGAAGAAAATGTTTGAACTTATAGAAGTTCTCTGGTGCCTGTCACCGCTGGTGCTGATACCCCTCTGCATCGTGCGGAGTTCTCAGCGCAAAAAAATGCAGAACTTTATAGAGCAGCTTTTCAGGGCGAACAGGGTCAGCTGGCGTGAGAGATGTACCCTTACCGAGGAACCTCACCGCCGCCGCCCGCCTATGGAGGACGATGTCCGTCCGCCCTATGCATACGGCTATAAGCCCCGCAGACCCGGCCTTGATTACCCGGGGCTCAAAGAGAACAGGTACTCGGGCCCTGTTTTCAGGGACGAAGGCCGCAGCCCCGTTTCTAACGGCAATGCGCCCGTTCAGGGACAGCCCGCAGTCTTCACACAGCAGGCGCCCCAGGCAAGACCCGCTGCACCTGCGCCCCAGGCAAGACCCGCTGCACCTGCGCCCCAGGCAAGACCCGTTACACCTGCACACCAGGCAAGTCCTGTTACACCCGTGGCAGAACAGAGGCCTGCGGCTGTTAAGTACATCTCCCCTGAGGAGCAGAACAGGCTGATGAAGGAAAGGTTCAACAAGGCCATGGGCATAGTTGAGGAAAAGTCCGCGGCAGAGCCTGTCAGCGAACAGCCCGCCAAGGCTGAAAGCACTGAAACTGCTGCACCTCATCACCACCACGACGGTGTTGACCTGATAAATCACAGCAGGGAAGAGCAGAAGCCCGCAGCGGCGGCAGTTCAGCCCGCAGCAGCGGCTGTTCAGCCTCAGCCCAATATGGGTCGTCCGCCCTACGGACAGCCCTATGGTCAGCCCAACATGGTTCAGCCCAATATGGGACAGCCCTATGGTCAGCCCAATATGGGTCAGCCTGCGCCTTACTACAACAGGCCTTATCCTCAGCGCGCCCCTGTGAGAAGAGAGCCCAAGCCCTCTTTCTTCCAGCGCCTGAAAGACAACTACAGCCCCGCCACACTGGTAACGGGTATCGGTATGATATTCGTGGTGCTGGCAGGTATCATATTCTCCACTGCTTACTGGGTATCCATGAGCGACTGGACAAGAGTCGCCGTACTCGGGGGACAGGCAGTGCTGTTCTTCATACTCTTCCTGGTATTCGGCAAAAAGCTGAAGATAGCGGGCTCGGCAGCAGGTATGTACATACTGGGCTCGGCATACACCACCATAGCTTACCTCACAGCGGGATATTTCGGGCTTTTCGGAGCCTGGTTCGGCATGGACGGCAGGGGCATGATGATGTTCCTCGCCCTGGGTGCGGTGCTGGTGTCATTGTTCTCGGCAGGGGCTTTGAAGCTTTTCAAAAAGCCTTTCTGCGAATATGCGGCGGCTATCTCCCTGACAGTTTCGGGTACGCTTCTGCTGGCACAGTTTGCCAACTACTTTGAAAGAAATTACGGAGCATTCTCCTTTATCATCACAGCAGTGGGTCTTGCGGCCACTGCCATCTACCTGACAGCAAAGAAAAAGGGTGTGGAGATACCCAAGGCTGTCACCCTGAGCTTCAACCTGATGAGGGCGGCTTACATACTGCTGGCGGCACCTCTGCTGCTCATCGACCTTGACCGCGGCAACGCTGAGTTCGGCTGGTCATTCTTCGGCTGGGGCGTGTGCCTGATGTTCATGGGCGAGTGCCTGTGGCACGCTGTCCGCCTTAAGAGCGTAAAATGGCTCTACGGACATATGCTGTTCATCTTCGGCGGAGCTTTCAGCCTGCTCATAAGCCTTAACAGCTACGCCATGTTCGCCCTTATCATCACACTGTTCACCATGACAGGGGGCTGGGTATACACCTACCTCAAGGCCGGGGACAAACTCAGTTTCAATGCTGACGGCGTTTATCTGGCTGTAAGGATAATTTTCGGTGCGGCGGCGCTGCCTGCACTGTTGATACACAGCTACTGCTATGAGCAGTACATCACAGCGGCACTGTGGGTCATCGACTTTGCAGTGCTGGCGGCAGTCCGCAAAAAGCAGCTCATGCTGGCGGGCAACTGCATAGCAGTGGCAAACCTGGTGTGGGAGCTTTTCGACCACGCCGATGTGCTTACAAGGACAGGTCTGCCCTATACGGGCAAGGAGCTTGCCGCCCTGATAGTTATAATGGCAGGGGCTGTATGCACAGCACTTTATGTCATACTTGAAAAAAAGGGCAAAAACCTTGTCAGTGCAGGCATAACCACCATTGTTATGCGTGCGGTGACGGGCATTCCCGCTTTAATGTCGCTGCCCTATGCAAAATGGGACGCTGTGGTATGGATAATATTTGTGACGATCTTCGTGGAGCTTACAGTATATGCCATAGTTTACAGCTCACAGATCGCTCTGCTGTTCCAGTTTGCAGTGCTTATGGTGCTGACGGGCAATGTTATCGCACTGTTCGGTATAGATACTTTAGCTGAAAAAATGGAATGGTCCATGCTCATCATGTGGGGCATATGCGCTGCGGGCACGGCGGTGTACCTGATACTCAGGCACCTTGGAAAGGCTCGCTTCAATGCCAATGTCTTCGTGGTGGCCATGAGAGTCATAACAGGCTTCACGGCAGCCTGCCTGCTGATCATCTGTATACAGGGGCAGGCCTGGGACAATATATGCTGGGCGATCTGCGCCTGCTATGCGGCTGAGCTGCTGGTGCTGGCTGTATGCATGAAAGATCAGGCTGTGCTGGCCGCCCATGCACTGTTCCTGGGTATAATGCTGACAGAGATCGGCAAGCTGCTGGGCGACCGCAGCACCTTTAGCGTGGTTGTAACAGCCTTCCTGGCGGCGGCTACCATGGTATACATGACCCTTAAGCACAAGGGCAAATGCCGTGTCGAGGCGAGATATGTCATGATAATAATGCGTGCGGTCTTCGGCCTGACGGCAGCAGTACAGGTGCTGACATACCTGGATCGCTGGGACTATGACAGCTTCGCCATAGCTGCTGTGCTGGCAGTGGAGCTGCTGTTCTACGGCATAATGCTGAGGAAGGACAGCCTGACGCTGGTACACGCAGGCTTCCTGACACTGGCACTTGTAAAGGCAGGCCAGTACATGGACCGCTTCGACCGCTTCATACTGATAATATGCGGTATCGCAGCAGTCGGCACCTTTGTTTACTACTGTCTGTACAAGGCAGGCAAGCTTCGCTTTGAGGCTAAGAACACCCTTGTGGCAGTAAGGGCGGTATTCTTTGTTATGAGCAGTATGGCTTTCCTGGTGGGGCTGGTAGATGCCAATATCTATTCGACCATAGCTGCGGCGGTGTACTGCATTGAGGGACTGTACTACGGCATAGCCCTGAAAAAGCAGAGCCTTCTGGGCGCACACGCTGTTTTCCTGACCTTCGGGCTGTGGCAGGCCTCGCTGTTCATGGGTGCCGAGGAATGCTTCCCCATACTTTGCTGCGCTGTGGCGGCTGCGGGCACGGCGGCATTCTATGTGCTTGCAAGAAAGATCAAGCTGAGATTTGATGCCCGCATGGTGCTGGCAGGTGTGAGGTCATTCTACGGTGTTATCAGCGTGATGATGATAGCGTCGGGCTGTATGAAGTTCAGCTGGCAGGCACTGACGGTATGCGGCATACTTCTGGCTGAAACCACGGTCTACGGCATACTGCTGAAGGATCAGAGGATCCTCGGCGCCCAGGCCGCACTGCTTACCTGCGGTATCTGGCAGGTAATGGATGTGCTGGCTGTAAGGACATACTTCCCCATGGTATGCTGCCTTGTGGCAGCAGCGGGAACGTTCGTATACTTCCGCCTTTCGAGGAAAGAGAAGCTCAGCTTCGATGCAGACTATGTGCTTACAGGGGTAAGGGCGGTATACGGTATCATCTGCCTTATAGACCTTTTTGTACACTGGCTGACATTCAGCTGGCCTACACTGGTCATCTGGGCGGTAACAGCGGCTGAGCTTACCTACTACGCAGTTTCCACCAAGAACAGGTGGATGATGAGAGTCCAGAGCACGGGTATGCTGGTCATGTTCGGTGTGGCTGCCAACATGATAGGCAGAGCTGTAGAGGGTGCTTACAACTACACAGGGCTGTTTGTGCTGGCTATGTTCACAGCAGCAGGCCTGGTGATATACCGTGTATGCAGGAAGAGCCTTTACACCCGCACGGCAGACTGTCTTTACAACATAGTGCTGACGACTCTTGGCGTGGTGCTTATGGAGGTTTCGGCACTGCCCTACGGTGTCATAGCAATGCTCATGGCAACGGTATTCCTGACCATATCTGCCTTTGATGACGACCATTATCTTTCAAAGGGGCTGCAGTATGTACTGCCTCTGCCTGAGATAGTGACAGCATATATGCTGGGCAGGTACCTTGACAGGACCTACGACATGGCCTGCGGACCTCTGGCCATGGTAATATGCGCAGGTGTACTTTGTGCGGCGGCCTTTATACTCAGCTTTGGCCTGGGTGAGGACAGGAAATACTCCGTAATGAAGTACAGCACCGAAGTCGGTTCTGCACTGGCCATGTTCATGTCGGTATCCGTCGTGCGTGATGTGGCTGCAGGTGCGGCTATGATAGGTGTCAGCGTGGCACTGTTCGCAGTTATTCACCTTTCAAAGAAGAACTTCCATGCGGTGCTTCCTCTGCTGACCCTGTTCCGGGGAGCAAGGCTGACGGCAAGGGCTGTATGGTATGACCCCATGAGAGAGGGCAGCGCTGTCATAATATTCTCCATGTTCGCAACGGCACTGCTGGCGCTGACTTCAAGGCTGATGTTCAGCGATAAGCTTTACAGGAAAAATGAGAACGGCAAATTCATGGCAGACATAGCCCAGTTCGGCATACTGCTGTGCATATCGAGCTGTACCCGTGAGAGCATGATGTTCAGCGGCAGGGCAAGGCTCTTCATAGCTTTGCTGGAGCTGACGGTGTTCACCGCAAACCTCATAAGGCGCAGCAACCCCGCATGGGTCAACAGGGCTTTCACCACTGCGGCTATAGCCATAGCGTGCATTGCGCTGGCAGTAAGGCCTTTCATGGTATTTGAGAGCAGCATGATCACCATGAAGATAATACTTGCTATCATGGTACTGTTCGGGCTGGCAGTAAAGAAAATCTGGGCAGACAACGAGAAGCTTTCAAAGGAATTCAGCCAGGGCATATTTATGGCGGCATTCCTCATGCTGGTGGCAGACGGGCTGATGAACCAGTCGCTGCTGAACTCGCTCATCGTACTGAGCGTATCGCTGGCGCTGTTCATATACTCCTTCATCGGCAAGTCGAGAAGATGGTTCATCGTATCGGCTGTAACGCTGGTGGGACTTACGCTGTACATCACAGGAGATTTCCTGGCAACAGTTGCATGGTGGGCATATCTGCTCATAGCGGGCATACTGCTGATAGTTATAGCGGCCATGGCAGAATACTTCCGCCAGAGGGCAGCCAAGCACCGAGACGAAGCAAGATTCTTCGTGGACTGGAAATGGTAGGTCTGTGCAGCAGGCTTACGTAAAATAAGTGACAATAACAGCAAGGCGGTCACCCGGGAAACGGGCGGCCGCCTTTTTGCGTGGGGGCAATGCACTTGTTTGGGGCGTTTGCCAATAGTGCCTTAATATAATTTCACAAGTTTAAATAAAAATATTGAAATCATCAAAAATTTGTGCTATAATAACTTATTAGGTAATTGTTTATCGGAATTGATAAGTCGGGTGAATTTGTTATTTAGAAAATAAGGAACGGAGGTCTTTTGATGAAGAAAGTTCTGGCAGGTGTGCTGGCGGTAATGCTCGTTTTTTCGGGCACGGTGCTGCCTGGTAACACCAGGATATCCAGCAGCAGTACTATAAATGCTGCGGCTGAAAGCTGGGGAAGTAAGATGGTGCTGACCAGTGACTTGACTGTCTCAGGCGGTCTGGACACCAGCAGTGACGTGGATCTTAACGGTCATACCCTTACTGTTAACGGCGATATGTACATGAAAGCAGGCGCCCTCAGGATAGGTTCGGGCAAACTGATAGTCAAGGGTAATCTTTATATGGGCAAGGACGAGCAGAGTTCTTACGCCTATATAGTTATGAACAACAGCTCGGGCTCTATCACGGTGGAAGGTGATATGGTCTGGAAGCTGTATTCAAGCATAGACACGGGCAATGACAAGACCAAGTATGCCTCGGATACGGCAGGTCTCATCACGGCGGGTACTATAAACATCAAGGGCAATTTCAGCGACCTGACCCCCAGCGGTGCCTACAACTTCAACTCTTTCCAGATGATGGGCACTTCAAAGCTGGTAATGTGCGGCTCGGGGGCGCAGACCCTGCGCTGCGCTGACAACACGGTGCTGAACTACCTTGAACACACGGGCAGCGGCAAGCTCACCCTGGCTAATGCCCTGTGGGTGACACAGCCCCTTACCCAGGACCTGGACGTTACTACGACCTCGGCGGTAAAGGTAGTACAGCTTGACCTGGGCGGCCATACCATGAACGTTACAGGCTCTCTCACTCAGGCTGATGTGGAAGGCATAAAGCTCAGCGGAGGCACGCTGAACATCAGCAAGAATTTCATAATCAACAGCGGCTACACCGACCTGGGCGGCGGCAAGCTGAATGTAGGCGGCAACCTGACCATAGGTGTGGCTTCGGGCACTACCTACAAAAATGCCAACGCGGGCATAAAGATGACCAATGCAAACGATGTTCTGACCGTCGGGGGAGATATGGCCATTTACGGGACCACCTCCACAGGGTTCCCCACCCAGTTCCAGAACGGCAAGCTTTATGTGGCGGGGGACTTCAACTATGCTTCGGGCAAGGTGACATTCTCAAGCCCTCACACCACTATCCTCAACGGTACTGATGTGCAGGAGGTATCGCTGGCCAGCGGAAAGTTCTACAACCTACAGCTGACCCAGCCCATATCCCAGTACAAGCCCAGCAACATCGCAAGTATGTGCGTGAACCTTATCTCGGACAGCGTGGATATCTCGGGGGCGACTGTTACCCTGAGTGCTTCAAGCTATACCTATGACGGCACTGCAAAGAAGCCGACCGTTACCGTTAAGGTAGGCACCAAGACCCTCACCAGCGGCACAGACTACACCGTTTCCTACCAGAACAACACCAATGCAGGCACTGCAAGCGTTGTTATAACAGGCAATGGCTCGACCTATGTGGGCACCAAGACCCAGAACTTTACTATCAACCCCAAGTCCGTCAGCGGCCTGACACTGGCCACCACCAGCTACACCTATGACGGCACTGCCAAGGAACCCGCTGTGAAGGACGGCAGCCTGACCCTGGTCAAGGGTACTGATTACACTGTTACATTCACAAACAACGTGAATGCGGGCACTGCTTCTGCCAAGATAGTAGGCAAGGGCAACTACACAGGCACAGTTACCAAGAGCTTCACCATAAAGCCGGGGGCAGCCACCTCTATAAGCGGGGCAACTGTTACCCTTTCGCAGACCTTGGCGACCTACACAGGTTCTGCTATAAAGCCCACAGCTACTGTTAAGCTGGGCAGCACCACCCTTACCAGCGGTACTGATTACACAGTAAGCTATTCAAACAACACCAATGCGGGTACTGCAACTGTGACCATAACAGGCAAGGGCAGCTACACGGGCACTGTTACCAAGAACTTTACCATAAGTGCGAAGTCTGTCAGCGGCCTGACATTGGGTACGACCAGCTACACTTATGACGGCACTGCCAAGACCCCCGCTGTCAAGGACGGCAGCAAGACCCTGACCAGCGGAACAGATTACACTGTAACATACTCAAACAACACCAACGCAGGCACCGCCACCGCCAAGATCACAGGCAAGGGCAACTACACAGGCACCGTGGAGAAGACCTTTACTATCAGCCCTGCCGCTATAAGCGGGGCTACTATCACTCTGTCGGGAACAAGCTTTACTTACACGGGTTCGGCTATAAAGCCTACTGTTACTGTAAAGTCGGGCAGCAAGACCCTGACAAGCGGTACGGATTACACGGTTTCATATTCCAACAATACCAATGTTGGCACGGGTACTGTGACTATCACGGGTAAGGGAAATTACACGGGTACTGTTAACAAGACATTTACTATAGCTGCGGCGGCTGCTGCCTCTATAAGCGGGGCAACTGTTACGCTTTCGGCAACAAGCTACACCTATGACGGCACTGCAAAACAGCCCACCGCCACTGTTAAGCTTGACGGCAAGGCCCTCACCAGCGGCACAGACTATACCGTGGGCTATTCAAACAACACCAATGCGGGTACAGCAACTGTTACCATTACGGGCAAGGGCTCCTATACAGGTACTGTCACCAAGACCTTTACTATCAGCCCTGCCGCTATAAGCGGGGCAACTATCACTCTGTCGGGGACAAGCTTTACTTACACGGGTTCGGCTATAAAGCCTACTGTTACTGTAAAGTCGGGCAGCAAGACCCTGACAAGCGGTACGGATTACACGGTTTCATATTCCAACAATACCAACGTTGGCACGGGTACTGTGACTATCGCGGGTAAGGGAAATTACACGGGTACTGTTAACAAGACATTTACTATAGTAAGCACTTCTTCGGAGACTAAGCCCATAGCTGATGCTACAGTGTCCCTTTCACCTGCGGCTGCAACTTATGACGGCACTGCCAAGGAACCTGTTCCCACTGTAAAGCTGGACGGCACCACCCTTACCAAGGGTACGGACTACACCGTTTCCTACAATAACAATGTGAATGCAGGCACGGCTACTGTCACCATAACAGGCAAGGGCAGCTACAGCGGTACAGCCACCAAGAATTTCACCATTGCCGCCAAGAACATAAGCGGTGTGACACTGGCGACCACCAGCTACACCTATGACGGCAAGGCCAAGGAGCCCGCTGTAAAGGACGGCAGCGTTACCCTGGTGAAGGGCACTGATTACACGGTAGTATTCACCAACAATGTGAATGCGGGCAACGCCAGCGCAAAGATAACAGGTACGGGCAACTACACAGGCACTGTTACCAAGTACTTTACTATCGAGCCTGCTGCGGCTACCTCCATAAGCGGGGCTGCTGTGACACTTTCGGGAACGAGCTTTACTTACACGGGCTCGGCTATAACGCCTACTGTTACTGTCAAGCTGGACGGCAATACCCTGACCAGCGGCACGGACTATACCGTGGCTTACAAGAACAACACTAACGTGGGCACAGCCACTGTCACCATAACAGGCAAGGGCAGCTACACAGGCACTGTGGAGAAGAACTTCACTATAACTGCTGCTGCGGCTGAGAATATCAGCGGGGCAACTGTGACACTTTCAGCAACGAGCTACACCTATGACGGCACTGCAAAGAAGCCCACTGCTGTTGTCAAGCTGGGCAGCAAGACCCTTACAAGCGGCACGGACTACACTGCGGCTTATTCAAACAACACCAATGCAGGCACAGCAACGGTGACTATTACGGGCAAGGGAAGCTATACGGGCACTGTAAGCAAGACCTTTACTATCAGCCCCAAGTCGGTAAGCGGCGTTTCGCTGGCTGTGACCAGCTACACCTATGACGGCAAGGCCAAGGAGCCTGCTGTAAAGGACGGCAGCACCACCCTGGTAAAGGGCACCGATTATACCGTAGTATTCACCAACAACGTGAATGCGGGCACAGCATCGGCGGCCATAACGGGCAAGGGCAACTACACGGGCACTGTAACCAAGACCTTTACCATAAAGGCGGCAGCTGTTGAGACCAAGTCCCTGAGCGATGCAGTTATAACCCTTTCACCTGCAAGCTTCACTTATAGCGGCAGCGAGAATAAGCCTGCACTGACAGTTAAGGTCGGCTCGGCTACACTGGTACAGGGTACTGACTTTACAGCTGAATACTCAAACAACATAAAGGCAGGCACTGCAAGAGTGACCATAACGGGCAAGGGCTCCTACACAGGCACAGCCTACAAGGATTTCACCATAAACAAGCTTTCGCTGAGCGACGCCAAGATCACTGCTGCTGATACAGTTTACAACGGCACCGCAAAGAAGCCCACTGTTTCAGTAAGGCTGGGCACCAAACTGCTGGTGGAGAACACCGATTTCACAGTGACATATTCAAACAACGTAAATGCAGGCACGGGCAGCGTTACCATTACGGGTATAGGCAACTATACGGGAACAGCTTCCTCCACATTTACCATTTCGCCTTACGGGCTGAATGCGGCTGCTGTTACAGTAGCTAACTCCGATCTTGTATATGACGGCACGGAGAAGAAGCCCTCGGTAACTGTGACACTGTCAGGCAAGACCCTTATTGCGGGTACGGATTACACTGTGGGGTACACAAACAACATAAATGCAGGTGCTGCAACAGTAACTGTAACAGGTATCGGCAACTACAACAAGACGGCTACGGGCAGGTTCACTATCACTGCAAAGGATATATCAGCCCTGACAGTCAAGGCTGATACTGACAACTATATCTACGACGGCAAGGCAAAGCAGCCTACCGTAACAGTAATGGACGGCAGCAGGAAGCTGACGCTGAACACAGACTACACTGTCACCTACCAGAACAACACAGCTGTGGGTACAGCTAAGGCTGTGGTAAAGGGCAAGGGCAACTACAGCGGCACAGCTGATGCCGAGTTCACCATAAGCAGGGCTGCGGCTGTGAACATCAGCGGCTGCACGGTAACGCTGAGTGCAACAAGCTACACCTATGACGGCACTGCCAAGACCCCTGCTGTGGTCGTTAAGAACGGCAGCAATACCCTCACCAGGTACACTGACTACACTGTAAGCTACGGCAGCAATGTCGATGCAGGCACAGCTACCGTTACCATTACGGGCGACGGCACCAACTATGCGGGCTCAAAGACCGTTAACTTCACCATAGCGCCCAAGAACATAAGCGGTGTGACATTCTCGGTAAATCCCACGGAGTTTGAGTATGACGGCACAGCCAAGACCCCTGCGCCTACCGTAAAGGACGGCACCAAGGAACTGATGCCTGATACTGATTACACCGTAAGCTACTCAAACAACAAGGCTGCGGGACAGGCCAAGGCGACCATAACGGGCAAGGGCAACTACACAGGCACCAAGAGCGTTGAGTTCACCATTACCGAAAAGGCCGTGGAGGCTGTGGACATCAGCGGCTGCACTGTGGAGGCTATAAAGGACGTTGCTTACAGCGGCGGCGAGCAGACCCCTGCACTGACCATAAAGAACGGCAGCGCTGTTCTTAAGGAGGGCACTGACTATACCCTGACCTACAGCGACAATGTCAATGCGGGACAGGCCACCGTTACCATTGCGGGTACAGGCGCTTACACGGGTGTGAAGACAGCAAACTTCAGGATAACTGCCAAGAGCATGAACGGAGTTACTGTGACCCTGGCACCTGTAAGCTATGTATATGACGGCAGTGAGAAGCAGCCTGCGGCAACTGTCAAGGACGGCGATGCGATGCTGATACTGAACAGCGACTACACCATTGCATACCTGAACAATGTTGAGGCAGGCGAGGCAACAGCTGTCATCACGGGACTTGGCAACTATGCAGGCACTAAGACAGCCGCATTCACCATAAGCGAAGCACAGACAGTTGAGCCTGATGTTATCGACATCAGCAGCTGCGAAGTTACGCTTTCGCAGGACAGCTTTGTATATGACGGCAGCGCAAAGAAGCCTGAGATAACTGTGACCTGCGACGGCAAAACGCTTACCGAGGGCACAGATTATCTGGTGGACATGGGTGCGAATATCGAGGTGGGCACTGTAGCTGTGACCATAAAGGGCACAGGCAGGTTCAAAGGCAGCACCGAGAGAAGCTTTGCCATAACCAAGCGGGGCTTTGAGGGCCTGGACATCAGCATAGTACCTGAGACTGTTGAGTACACAGGTGAAGCTGTGACACCTGCGGTATCCATTGCTGAGGGCAGCAAGGGTCTGACCAGGGGCGTGGATTACGATGTAAGCTATGCAAACAATGTTGATGCAGGCACAGCAGCTGTCACCATAACTGGCATGGGCAATTACAGCGGCGAGGTGAAGAAGGAATTCACCATAACGCCCAGCGACATCAGCAAGGCTTCGATGAAGCTGGAGAGCTACTCATTTGTGGCAGACGGCAGTGAGCATAAGCCTGCGGTAACTATTATCAAGGACGGACGCACCCTTGAAGCGGGCGTTGACTTTGACGCATGGTATCCTGACGGCAAGGAAGTAGGCACCTACTATGTAGCAGTAAACGGCAAAGGCAACTACAGCGGTTCACTGGGACAGCAGTACATTGTCAGTGCGGCAGATGCTAAGTCCATAGAGGGCTTTGATGTGAGCCTGGAGCCTGAGAGCGCTGTATACAACGGTGAAGCTCAGCGGCCTGTTGTCACCATGAAAAACGGGGACACTGTACTGTACGAGTGGACAGATTTCGAGGTAGTTTACACCGACAACATCAACGCAGGCAAGGGCACTGTGAACATCATCGGCAAGGGCAGCTACAAGGACAGCATAGCTTATGAGTTCGACATAGCGGCGGCTGACATGAGCGGTGTTACGGTTACTGCTGCGGCTGATACTTACGAATACGACGGCACGGAGAAGACACCTGTTGTGACCGCAGAGATAAACGGCACAGCACTGCTGGAAGGCAGGGATTACACTGTTGAGTATGCGGACAACGTAAACGCAGGCACAGGCAAGGCTATCGTGAAGGGTGCAGGCAACTATGCTGGCACAGCGGAAGTAAGCTTCACCATAACAGGACGCAGTGCAGACCACCTGAAGATAGAGCTGGAGAGCAGCGAAGTCGAGTTTACGGGTGAGGCTGTGACACCTGCTGTTACGGTATACGATGGTGACAAGCAGCTGACCGAGGGTGTTGACTACGAGCTGGTATACACTGACAACGACAAGGCGGGCACGGGCAAGGTGACAGTTAAGGGCACAGGCAACTACAGCGGCGAGGCTGAGAGCAGCTTCAGCATAGTTGGCGGTGAAGAAGATGACTTCCTGCTGGGCGACCTTAACCGTGACGGAGACATTAACGTTACAGACATAACGCTGATGGCAGCCCACGTAAAGTCCATAAGGGCACTGAACGAATATGGGCTGAAGGCAGCAGATGTCAACGGTGACGGCGACATCAATGTAACGGATCTGGTAAAGCTGGCGGCTCATGTAAAGGGCATTAAGCCACTGGATCAGGCATAGGCAAATAAACAACTCCCAATTTTGAAGTGTATTGCTGATGATACAGAATAGCTTTTTTCGTATTGTTTCCCCGCCTTCGGCGGGGGAAACGATACACGACCAAATTGGGATATAAACAAAAAGAGCGCAGTTAAGGCTGCGCTCTTTTTTTGCGGGGAGTTGCTGTTCTTATCGATTTGGGTCTGCTTGTGATTTTGGTTTTGTGCGTTGGTGATCGTTGGCGTGCTTTATTTTATTGGCATTCTTCGGTTGAACTGCGTTTTTTGAACCTGCCGCTGCTCTTTTACAGAAAACCGTTTATGAAGGGCAATAGTCCCCGTATGGATATGGCCATATTTACTGCGTGCAGGCCGTGGGCGCTGCCGTAGCACATACCTATCAGCTCGCCGCTTGTATTGAGGACTGCGCCCCCTGAGCTGCCTGCAAAGGCTTTGGCTGAAAACTGTATGGCGCTGATATCGTAGTAGCGGCGGATATCGGTTATAGTGCCCTCGGAGGTGGTATTGAATGCACCTCCGCTGCTGCCGATGAAGAAGATGTTCTGGTGGATATAGAGTTCTCTTGTGCCGCGGTATATGGGCATGGGTTCCAGGGGGCGGTCTATCTTGATGACGGCCAGGTCATGCTGGTCGTGGTATTTGATGACCCTTGCGTGGTAGGGCATGGAGTCATTTTCCACCAGCACGGTTATCTGCATACTGTTGCGGATAAGGCCGAAGCTGGTGAGGATAAAGCCGTTACGGTCAAGGACTATGCCTGAGCCGCGGATAGTGGAGTTGCCCGGGAATTCCAGGGAATCGATCATGACCACGGAGGCGGACAGGCGGGAGACTTCCCTGAGGGAGAGGGTAACGGGGGGCGGCTGGTTTATGGGGGCGGTGCGGGGCGGCAGGGGTCCGGGCTGAATGGGAGGACGGGGACAGGTCTGAATTGGGGGCTGAGGTCGGGTCTGGACGGGCCTGGGCCGGGAAGTACGGATAGGGGGCTGGGAGCGGGGCTGGACGGGTCTTGGGGGAGGGAATGTGGGGGGGACTGGTCTTGTTGTGCCCTGCATGGGAGGTCTGCCCTGAAAGGCAGGCTGTCTGTTTACCTGCTGATAGGGGGGCTGAGGGGGACGTCTGCCGAGAGGAGGGGGTATATGGACGGTGGGGTTTCCTGTTCTCTGCTGAGGGCGCAGAGGGTCTGCATAAGGGGGAAGAGCCACCTGCCGTGGTTCGCCCAGGGTGAGGAGGGCAGAGCGTTCAAGGAGCTGGGGAGCGAGCTTGCCTTCACCTGAGGGCATGAGCATAAGTACCTTGCGCCCCATGAGGTAGGCGAGGTAGCAGAAGAGGTATTCTTTATAGCCTGTTTTTCCGCCATAGACCAGGACACCGCCCAGGCCTGTGAGCAATTTCTGCCAATGTAGGAGGTTGATGATGAGGTTGTTTTCGATAGTTGGATTGACGGCGGGGACGCTTTTGGCATAGAGTTTCAGGACTCTTTCGCCCTCAAAGCTGTCGCGGAAGTCTTCGGTGAGGACACGCAGGCTATCCAGGTCGGCGGGGTCACGGGGAGGGACAAGCTCATCTATACGGAGATAATTTCTCTCACGGAAGTGGTCATCGAGTGCGAGGACATCGCTGACATAGCTGTTATTGACCCCGACGGCCCGCAGGAAGCAGTCACGGGAAGCTTGTTCTAATTTATCTATGAGTTCGTTCATTTTGCTGAGGCCTCCTTTATATATGTATACACCTACATTTTACCACCGAGGTGCGGGTTTGTCAATATCAACTGGGAGCCTGAAAAAAGCAGCAGACCCTCGCTGCAAAAATGCTGCGGGGGTCTGACTTATCAGCTGCTCATATTAATTTTTTCGGGTAGTTTGCTTAAGGATGCCTGCCCCCTCGGGGTGGGAGGGGGCTTTTGGGGGAACACTTTTGCACTACACGGGTCTTCTGTTTTATTTTCTGCGGATATTGTACTTTGTTACTTTGTGATCTCTGTGCTTGCGCAGGTCTTGCCTGTCAGCTTTGCACTGAGTTCATCGGGCTGCTGGGTGCCTGCGTAGAGGGTGAACTTACTGCCGAACACCTTTCTTTCGCCCTTATCATCAACGGCGGTGAAGACTTTCTCGGGTATGTCGATCTCGATAGTCTTCTTTTCGCCCTCGGCAAGCTTGATGCGCTTGAAGCCGCAGAGGGAGGTATTGGGCACTGCCTGCTCGCAGTAGTCCTTCATGTACAGCTCGATGATATCCTCTGCTGCCTTGCCTTTGTTTTCGGCAGTGACGATAGCCTTGCCGTTTTCGTACCTGACATCGGTGACGGTGATACCGCCGTAGCTCAGGCCATAGCCGAAGGGATAGAGGATATTCTCGGTGGTATAGCGGTATGTTCTGCCCTGCATGGAATAATCGGTGAAATCGGGGAGCTTATCGGTATCCTCATAGAAGGTCACGGGCAGCTTGCCTGAGGGTGAAACATCACCGAAGAGGACTTCTGCCAGAGCCTTGCCGCCCTCGGCACCGGGATAGAATGCGTGGATAAGGGCATCGGGCCTGCTTTCGGTATTGATAGCGGAGCCTGCGCATACCACGGTAACGGTGGGCTTGCCCAGAGCCATGATCTTCTGCACCAGTGTTCTCTGGGGAGGGGGGAGGGTCAGGCCGTTCTTGTCGCCTGAGGAGAACTCGTTGCCTGTATCGCCCTCTTCGCCTTCGATAGTGGCGTCAAGGCCGACGCAGAGGATAACGAGGTCGGAATTCTTGGCGGCAGCCATAGCCTCGGCATAGCGGTCGCCTTCAAGGGAGAGGCCTGAAACGCTCTTTTTATAGAGGTGGCAGCCCTCGGCGAAGATGACCCTGCCGTCAAATCTGTCCTGGATACCGTTAAGGAAAGTGGTATATCTGTCAGAGAGGCCGTTATAGTTACCTTCGAGGGCAGTTCTGCTATCGGAGTTGGGGCCTATGACAGCTATAGTTTTATACTTCTTTTCATCGAGGGGGAGAATGCCGTTATTTTCCAGCAGGACGAGGGACTTCTCGGCGCACTCGAGGGACAGAGCCTTATGCTCGGCGCAGGCCACCTGACTGTAGGGGATATCATCGAAGTCGGTATGCTTATCGAACATACCAAGTCTCATACGGGTACGCATGAGGTGTACGCAGGCGGTACGGATATCCTCCTTGGTGACAAGACCCTTTTCGAGGGCAGCCAGGAGGTTCTGGTAGGTGCAGCCGCAGTTTACGTCGCAGCCTGCTTTAAGAGCCATGGCGGCGGATTCGACCGCATTGGAAGTTACCATATGATGCTCATGGAAATCTCTGATAGCCCAGCAGTCGGAAACGAAGTAGCCGTCGAATTCCCACTCCTTCAGCTTATCCATGAGGAAGCTGCTGGCGCAGGCGGGTTCGCCGTTTACGCGGTTATAGGCGCCCATGACGCTTTCCACCTTAGCCTCTTTAACGAGGGCTTCAAAGGCGGGGAGGTAGGTCTCCTCCATATCCTTGGGGGTAGCCTTAGCGTCGAACTCATGGCGGATAGCCTCGGGGCCGCTGTGTACGGCGAAGTGCTTGGCGCAGGCAGCGGCTTTCATTATTTTGCCGTCACCCTGGAGACCTCTTACAACGGCCTTGCCGTTTTGGGCGGTGAGGAAGGGGTCTTCGCCGAAGGTCTCGTGACCTCTGCCCCAGCGGGGGTCACGGAAGATATTTATGTTGGGTGCCCAGAGGGTAAGACCCTTATATATATCGCGGTCGCCCTCCTTGGTATACTCGTTATACTTTGCTCTGGCTTCCTCGGAAGTTACCTCGGCGGTCTTACGGGTAAGCTCGTCATCGAACATAGCTGCAAGGCCGATGGCCTGGGGGAACATGGTGGCAACGCCTGAACGTGCCAGGCCGTGGATACCCTCGTTCCACCAGTTATAGGCAGGTATGCCCAGTCTTTCAACGGCAGGTGCGTCATATCTCAGCTGACTGGCCTGCTCTTCTGTAGTCATTTCATCTGTGAGTGCTTCGGCTCTTTCCTCCACCGAAAGGGACTCGTCCAAATATTTTTTCATGCTTATCCTCCATGGGGTCAAATTTTTTTGTTCTGCCTGCCGCTTTGGCGGATACGGCAGCCGTGATGACAGCGGTACTGCGGTATATATATGAGGGGCTTTACTTGCCCACTGCTGTTCTTATCTTATCGAGGTCGGGCTCGATATCACCTGTGTTGTCCAGCAGGTGCCAGGTCTCGGTGACTTCGGTGGTCTCGCCAGGCTGATACTTACGCTTTTCACCCAGTATCTCGCACTCTAAGAATCTGTTATTGGTATACATCTCGAAGTTGCAGGAATAATCGGGGTATTCTACGAACTGATAATCCCCGAAGCACTTGACGAAGATCTGCTCATTGACGGCATAGGCTGCGAAGCCGTCCTCAACATTGAAGCCTGCCTTGAAGGCGCCCTGAATGAACTTATCCTGTCTGATACGGGCATACTCATTGGTCAGCTTGAAGCGGGGGTCATTGATATCGGAGTAATCCCACAGGCTCATGACCCTGTTGGGGAGGTAGCCCGATCTTCTGGTACACATGGGTATCACGGCGGTGCCGCCTGCGGTAAGGCCTGTGATGGACCAGAGGGCGAAATCTGCCTCTTTATCGCCGACATTTGTAATGCTCTGGGTTATTTGAGCCACTGCCTTTTCGGGGTCAAGCTTAACTGTTGTACGCAGCTGCTTGCCGAAGGGGGTAGCGGGGGGCGTGA
The DNA here is from genome assembly GCF_017464355.1 of Ruminococcus sp. Taxonomy (GTDB): domain Bacteria; phylum Bacillota; class Clostridia; order Oscillospirales; family Ruminococcaceae; genus Hominimerdicola. The sequence continues at coordinate 37,110 of NZ_JAFUAG010000016.1, forward strand.
AGGTGACGGTATCGCCTTCGGCCTTATATTCAACGGGTGCTTCATCGGGGTAGTAGGTCTCGGGAAGGAGTTCGGGTGCGACCCAGAGCCTGTGTCCGCCGCGGTTGCGCCAGGTACCGTAGCCTTCCACATCTACAGTGAAGACCTGTTCGGTATCTTCAAGCATGACATTTTCCTTGCCCTTGCGGGAGAAATATATGACTCTTGGTCCGAATTCTACAGTTACGGCCAGTGTGCAGGCATCGTTCTCGATGAACACGCATTTGCCGTAGCTTTTATATTCCTTTTCCGAAATACTAACGCTCATAACAGCACCTCCGAAATATTCTTGTGGTCATGAAGACCTTATTATCCTAGTGTAATAGGAATTATACACTATATTCACATTTTTTGCAACTCAATTCTTGCGTTATCGGTCACAAATATTGCTTATTTACATAAAATTTTTATGTAAATTTATAAAAATCTCTGTTTAATATATTGAAAAAATTGAAGTGTTGTGGTATAATATGAAATAGGGTACAGCAATTTTTCGTTTATTGGTGTATTGAAAAATTGTTTTGGAATTTTTTGTTAAGAAATGCCTGTCGGGTGGAAACGGCAAGGCACAGACGGGGGATATAATATGATAGTACATCTTGACGGTGATTTTGAGACAGTTGACTATGTCGAGAACCGAAGCGTCCTGATCTACGACAATGTGGATAATGAGGAGTATCCTATCCACTGGCACAACGCCATTGAGATAGTTATGCCGCTGACCAACAGCTATGTGATGATGTGCGACGGCAAGACCTACGAGCTTCACGAGAGGGACATACTTATAGTGCCTGCGGGTACGCTGCATTCCATGAAGGCGCAGCCCGGGCGCAGGCTCATCATGCTTTTTGACAACCGCAGCATAAGCTCGAACCCTGCGTTATACGACTTATACTCGGTACTGAAATCGCCTGTGATGATAGGCGAGGATTATGATGAGGAGCTGCGGATCTCCCTGGGCAACCTTATTAAGGAGATATACACCCTGTACAGCAACTTTGATGTGCTTTCGGAGGTATACATTTACGTCAAGCTGCTGACGCTTCTGGCGAGGATAAAGGAGAACCAGATCAGCGCTGTGAAGTATGACGACGAGAAGTACATGGAGAAGTTCGGAAGCATAATAAAGTACATCGAGCAGAACTATATGTACAACATAACCCTGGACGATCTGGCGAAGATGGCGGGGTACAGCAAGTATCATTTCTCGCGCATATTCAAGAAATACAGCCGCACCACCTTTATAAGCTTTCTGAACCACAGGCGTATCAAGGCGGCGGAGATGCTTTTGCTGGACGAGAACATCTCGGTGACTGAGGCGGCCATGCAGGTAGGTTTTTCCAGCCTGACCACTTTCAACCGTGTTTTCCGCGAGATCAAGGGCTGCACGCCCACGGAGTTCCGCAAGCTTTACAAGCTGACCAACGTCACAGGGGAGTAGGTTTAATTCATAATTCATAATGCATAATTCATAATTGTTGACATGGGCGAGGGTTTTTGTTTGTTCCATGCAGGCTGCGGTCGTTCCCGATTACGGGGGCGGCCGTTTTTTATAATGTATGCTCGTCGGCGGGGGCAATGGAATAAAATAGAAGCGGTCGTTTCCCTTTTGACGGGGGCGGCCGCTTGTGTTCAGTGCAATTGTTTGTAAAGCGTTTGCGCAGTTCTCAGGGTGCGGCGTGAAAAATGTGATACACGACCTTCTCCCCTGTGAAATTGCGGATCACTTCATCATACCTTCGGTCTGGTAGGGGAGTTCGACTACGAAGACTACGCCGCCTTCAAAGGGGTTGTCTACGGTTATCTTGCCGTCGGCCAGATCGACTATGCGCTTGACGAGGGCAAGACCCAGGCCGTTGCCTTCGGTGGCACGGGAACGGTCGCCCTGATAGAATTTCTCGAATATCTTGTCCTTCTTATCGGCGGGTATCTGGGGGCCGTTATCCCATATTTTGGCAACTATGCCCATTTCGCCGCGGAAGAGGTTGACCTTTATCTTGCCGCCCTGGGGGGTGAATTTTATGGCATTGTTGATGATGTTCTGCCATATCTGCCCCATGAGGTCCTCATTGCCCACATAGAGGATATCTTCAAGCTCGATATCCATATCGATATCTTTTTTCGACCACTCGGGTTCAAGCATAACTATGATCTTGCGTATCTGCTCATCGATACCGAAGCGCTTCTTCTTGCCGATGGTGGTCTGGTTCTCAAGCTTGGTAAGGTTGAGGATATTGGAAGAGAGCTTGGAAAGACGGGAGGTTTCGTCAATGATTATCTGGGTATACTCAGCACGGTCTGCGGGGGAGAGGGCGGGGTCCTGCAAAAGCTTGGCGAAGCCTTGAATGGAAGCCAGGGGTGTCTTGAACTCGTGGGACACATTGGAGATGAAGTCACCGCGGAGGGTCTCGATACCCGAAAGCTCCTGAGCCATTTTATTGAAGTTGCGCTGGAGGGTGCCGTACTCATCGGAGCCGTTCTCACGGACACGGACGGAGAAATTCCCTCGGGCGACCTCGGAGGTAGCCATACTCAGGTCATGGATAGGCTGGAGCATGGTACGTCCCACAAAGGTAGTTATAATGGTACCCAGAAGGATACTGGAGATGAAGGCGATGATAGTGATGAAATTGACGACCCAGTAGATATTCTCACTGTTGAAGTTGCTTATGATCACATATTTGCTGCCTATTTTGGTTATCATCTCGGCACGGGGGACTATGCCTTCGGTATTGATGACGTAGCCTGTAGAGTCAAGCTCGGGTTTATAGAACTTGACTTTTTCATCGGTCTTTTTCAGAGACTTGACATCGTAGGCGGAGGTGTTCAGCAGGCTGATGATCTTATCGTAGTCATAGCCTTCTCTTTCAAGCTCGATAGCCGAATTGGCGAAAGCAGTCAGCTGGGACTTGGAATTCTCCCGCATTATAGGGCTGAAGATGAGCAGCAGTATGCTTATGGAGATACTGGCTGAGATGAACATGACGATGAAGAACATCATGGCCAGCTTGAACTGCATGGTCATGCGCTGCTTGGGCTGGTGCTTAAGGTTCTGCACTGCTTTGTTGACGGTATTTTTAACTTGCTTCTTCACTGTTTTACCGCCTTATAGCCCAGACCTCTTACCGTGACGATGGAGAAAGCATCGGCGTTGCCGTAGCGTTCACGGAGGCGCTTGATATGGACGTCTACCGTTCGCTCGTCCACGTCTTTATCCATGCCCCACAGTTCATCAAGGAGCTGGCGGCGGGTAAAGATCTTATTGGGATAGGAGAGCAGCTTGAAGAGCAGCTTGAACTCCATCTGGGGGATAGTTTCGCCCGGCTGGCCGTCAAAGGCGACGGTCTGAGCATCGTAGTCAAGGACGCAGTTGCCCACGGTCATGGTATGCTCGCTGGCAAGCTTGGAGCGTTTGAGTAGGGCGCCTACGCGGAGTATCATCTCATTGATATCTATGGGCTTTACCATATAGTCATCGGTGCCTGCATCGAAGCCCACCTTTTTATCCTCGAAGCTTTCCTTGGCAGTTACCATTATAATAGGCATCTGGAAATCAGCTGCACGCAGCTGGCGGGTAAGTTCGTAGCCGTCCATATTGGGCATCATTATATCAGAGATTATCAGGTCGATGTTGGTCTTTTCCAGCATATCCAGGGCTTCGACACCGTCACTGGCGGTGAAGGGCTGGTAGCCGTTCTGCTTGAGGGCTGCGCTCATCAGGCGGCGCAGGCTGGCATCGTCTTCGACAACAAGTATCTGGAACATAAGTATCACTGTCCTTTCTGTGTGTGATATGTATAAAAAACTGTGTACAACATTCAAAATCTTCTCCAATTTAGATTATACTCCAAATCAGCGCCCATTGCAAACACTTTCGGTGGTGTTAACAAAACATTTACAAAATTATTTTGGAGCGAGTTCACATTGGGGAGGGGGCTGCGTACAAAATTTATGCTATGGGAGTTCATAAAAAATGCGATTTTGAAAATAAAATGGGAACGATTTCGCATTGTTGCACAAAGATTTCGTCTGAATTTTGTGAGATACGCAGAAAAATTGCCGTTTTGGCAAATGGTTTTGATAGTTCATGTTCGGTTCACATTGGGGTGTTATTATACAACCACAGTAAGAGATACAGAGTTTGGAGAAGCGGTAAAGCCTAGTGTCCGGCGAAACCCCAACTCTATGAATTTAGAAGTTTTCCCTCGCGCGATCCCCCAAGTCGCACTTCACTGAACATTAGGTTTTACCGCTTCTCTGAATAAGATAAAAGAAGATCCCTCCGGATCATCTTATTGGTGCTCGGCAAAGCTTGTGAACCGCCGAAACTTGTAGGTTTTGCCGATCATCAAATCCCTTTCATAATTCTATAAGAAAATTAATGCTCATTTCACGCCGAAGAAGAAATGGGTATTAATTTTCTTATAGGGGTGTTTTTCTGAAAGGGCGGTATATGGGGGATTAAAACGTTTGAAAATTTTTTTGAGAAAATCCAAAAAAGTGGGCTAAAGTTCATGTTCGGTTCACACAGGGGTGGTATAGTATAAGTACAGTAAAGGAAAA
>NZ_JAFUAG010000017.1 GCF_017464355.1 Ruminococcus sp.
CAGTTAAAACAACAAAAGTCTGCGGGTGGGCGGGCGGGGAAGCCTGCGTTTGTCAGCGCAGGGGCTCTGTCTGTTAAAACAGCAGACTCTGACGGACCCCACTTACCAAGCAAAAGGAGGGTGATATTATGAAAATACTATATACAGCTAGCGAGGGGCTGCCTTACTCGGCTTCGGGGGGGCTGGCAGATGTTGCGGGCTCGCTGCCTGCGGCGCTGAATGCCCTGGGGCAGGATTGCAGAGTGGTGCTTCCCATGTACGGCAGTATCAGGAAAGAACTCCGTGACAGGCTCAATTATGTGACGAACTTCACGGTGCCTGTGGCATGGAGAAACCAGTACTGCGGAGTTTTCGTGGGTGTGGAGAACGGTGTTACCTACTATCTGCTGGACAATGAATACTACTTCGCAAGAAACGGTATGTACGGCTTTTACGACGATGCGGAGAGATTTATATTCTTCTCGCGGGCGGTGCTGGAGCTGCTGCGCTACATTGACTTCAAGCCCGATATCATAAATGCCAACGACTGGCAGACGGCGCTGGTGCCAGTTTACTACGACATCTTCTACCGTTACCAGCCCGGGTATGAGGACATAAAGACAGTATTTACCATACACAACATACAGTATCAGGGTCAGTACGGCCTTGAGCTGATAGGCGACCTTATGGGCATACCCCTTTATCACACGGATATGCTCAGCTATGACGGCGATGTGAACTTCCTGAAAGCGGCTATTGAGGTCAGCGACAGGGTGACTACAGTTTCTCCAAGCTACGCCTGGGAGATACTTGACCCATGGTACTCCCATTCGCTGGACAGGGAGCTGGTTCATCACCAGTACAAGCTCAGCGGTATACTCAACGGTATTTCCCAGACCATTTACGACCCTGCCACTGACAGGAACATCGCCAGAAACTACAGCCTGGCGGACAAGTCGGGCAAGGCTGTCTGCAAGAGGGCGCTGGAACTGGAAATGGGCATGGCTACGGGAAAAGAGCCTGTTATCGGCATAGTTACAAGGTTCGTTTCGCACAAGGGACTCGACCTGATAAAGTATGTATTTGAGGATATGATAAGGCTGGGCTACAAGTTTGCTGTGCTGGGCTCGGGGGAGAAGATATACGAGGATTTCTTCACCGAGATGCACTACCGCTATCCCGACAGGGTAGGCCTGAGGCTGGGCTTTGTGCCTGAGCTTTCAAGGAGGATATATGCAGGTGCTGATATGTTCCTGATGCCCTCCCAGAGCGAGCCCTGCGGTCTGGCACAGATGATAGCCCTGAGATATGGTACTATACCTATCGTCCGTGAAACAGGCGGCCTGCGGGACACCATAAGAGATGCAGGCGGCGAGGGCGGCAACGGCTTCACCTTCAAGACCTACAATGCTCAGGATATGCTTGATGCCACCGTAAGGGCGAGAGCCTGCTACGATGACAAGATGCGCTGGGGCAGGCTGGTGAACAATGCTTTCAAGCAGGATTTCAGCTGGGAGCGCTCGGCGGCTGAGTACATTAAGCTGTATGAGAATATCTGATGACTTACACTGACGCGGTCTGCCGAAAGGCGGGCTGCGTTTTTTGTCCCCCTTTGGTGCATTGACTTTTTTGCAGGGCGGGTGTATAATTATGCTGACAGTTGATGATGGCAGGAGGTATGTGTGATGTCGATCTTTGGAGGTCTTTTCGGGAAAAAGGAGCCTGAGCCCCCGAAGTATGTAAGGCCGAGTTTTGAAACGGAGCTGGGACGCTTCGTGTACACGGGGGATCCCGAAAGGTATGTTGAAGAGGTAGGCTATGAGAGCGAGCTGGTCTGGTACGATGATACTGAGGAAGATGATCTCCTCATGGGGGTATACATCGACAGCGACACAAGGGACAGCCTTGAAGCGGGCAGGTGCTACGGCATACTTGCAGGTATCGTCGCTGACAAGGTGCGCATAGACCATGAGGTAAGGCTGACGGCGGCAAGGCATTATGCGGACAAGGACGGCTTTGTCATGTCGGACGGTATGCTGACCTCTGCGGAGGCGGCAGCGAACAAGTTTCAGCTGACCTTTATCAGCGTTTACAGGGACGGCAGAGTAGTATATTCGGTGGATCTGGGCTATGCTCTGGACGAGGTCGAGGCCGGACATCTCCATGTAACTGTGGCGGCGGACGGCAGTGTGAGCGTTGAGGAGTGTTCTTACTGAGGAAAGGCAGGCAACGCTTGGGGGAGTTCTGCCCCGTTTTCGGGATTTTTGTGTCTTTGAAAAAAATATTTCAAAAAAACACTTGCATTTTTCTGAAAGATGTGTTATAATAATCAAGTTAGATGAGTCGCTGTAGCTCAGCTGGATAGAGCGGCCGCCTCCTAAGCGGCAGGCCGGAGGTTCGAATCCTCTCAGCGACGCTGTCCCGAAGTCTTTTGGCTTCGGGATTTTTTTTCTTGCCTTATTGGAAAGCGAAAATGCCTGTTTGGCAAAATAGCCAAATGACGGTGATGAAATTTTGGGTAATTGACGAAAAATATTTCCTTAATGTAAACAAATGTATTATTCTATTTTAACTTGTGGTGAATGTGATATAATAAAATTGTAGAGGTATGACCATTTTCTACACTCGCTCGATCGGAGGTGACTACATTCATGATCGCTTTGAAAGGACGGTCTGTATACGGCGGTATCGCCAGAGGTGTCATAAGCTTTTACCAGCGTGACCGCATAAGTATTTCCAGACGTAAAATAAATGACCCCGAAAAGGAATGGGACAGATATCTTGAGGCTAAAGATGCGGCTGTGGCCGAGCTGGAGGCTCTCAGGGAGCAGACGGCGGAAAAGATAGGGTCGGCTGATGCGGATATTTTTTACATTCAGCAGCTCATACTCAACGACAGCCAGTTCGTAAGGGGTGTAAAGGAATATATATTTGATGAGAAGTGCAACGCAGATTACGCTGTTGCCAGGACTTCCCAGAGACTGGCGGAGATAATGCGGCAGGGCGACTCGGATTATATACGGGAACGCTTTACCGATGTATATGACGGCTCGGAGAGGATAATAAGGCAGCTGCAGAACCAGTCCAGCAGTGAGTTCAAGCTGGACGAGATATCCATTATCTGTGCGGAGGACCTGCTGCCCAGCGAAACTGCTACGCTGGACAAATCAAAGGTGGCAGCTTTCTGCACGAGGGGAGGGTCTACCAATTCCCACACGGCCATTCTTGCAAGGACCATGAACATACCTGCCCTCATCGGGCTGGGTGATGTCAAGCTGGAGGAATACGACGGCAGATATGCCATTGTTGACGGCTATGACGGGGTCATCTACATCGAGCCCGACAATGAGACCACTATAAGGATAAAGCGCCGTGAAGAGGAAGAGGGCAGGAAGCACGAGCTTCTGCAAAAGCTGAAAGGCCGCAGGAACGTCACCCGTGACGGACGGGAGATAGAGGTATATGCGAACATAGGCGGTCTGGGCGATCTGGAGTCGGCCATAGAGAACGACGCAGGCGGCATAGGGCTGCTGAGGTCGGAATTTTTGTATTTGCAGCGGGACAGCTTCCCTGATGAGGAGGAGCTTTTCTACAACTACCGCAGAGTGGTGGAGGATATGAAAGGCAAGCGGGTAGTCATACGCACGCTGGACATAGGTGCGGACAAGACCGCTGACTACTTTGACCTTGACAAGGAGGAGAACCCTGCCCTGGGCATGAGGGCGGTAAGGCTGTGCCTGCGCAGGCAGGATATTTTCAGGACACAGCTGAGGGCGCTGCTGAGGGCTTCGGCCTACGGCAAGCTTTCCATACTGATACCTATGATAATAGATGTGGACGAGGTATACCGTGTAAAGGATATAATCCACAAGGTAAAGGACGAGCTGATAAGCAAGCACATAGCCTTTGGGGAAGATGTGGAGCTGGGAGTTATGATAGAGACCCCTGCGGCGGTGATGATAAGCGACCTGCTGGCCAAGGAGGTAGACTTCTTCAGCATAGGCACCAACGACCTTGAACAGTACACCCTTGCCATAGACAGGCAGAACCCCAACTACGAGAACGTGGTGCCGCCCAATCATCTGGCGGTGCTGAGAATGATAAAGCTGGTGGTGGAAAATGCCCACAGCCACGGGATAAAGGTGTGCCTCTGCGGTGAGCTGGGGGCTGACCTTTCGCTGACGGAGATACTTATGGAGATGCAGCTTGACGCGCTGTCGGTGGCGCCTCCGCAGGTGCTTCCCGTAAGGCGCATGATACGCAGCCTGAACCTGAGCGACAGGAGGCAGGTACACAGCAACATACAGCGGGTGCTGCATTATTGAAGTCTTGAAAAAATATCCCAATTTGGTTGTGTATCGTTTCCCCCGCCGAAGGCGGGGGAAACAATTCGCAAAAAGCCATTCTGTATCATCAGCAATACACTTTAAAATTGGGATAAAAAATATCAGCCGCAGCATTCTGTTAAGAGAGAATGCTGCGGCTTTGTTTTGTCATTATGCTGATATCATATGGACACACGGCGCTTGAAGCGCTCGGCACAGAATGAGAATGTGACTATGACCATGACAACGATGTATGCCCCGAGAAAGATGGGCACGGCGCCCATTTCCGTAAGCTCGAACTGCTCCCGCAGAGCGTTGTTTTTGCCGTGGGTAAGCAGCTTTGTTTTCCTGCCTTCGTAGTCGTTGACGGATTTGCGGAGCTTGTATTCGTTGCCCTCATCATCTATGAATATGCTGTAGTTCTTGCTGCTGCGGCCGCTGGTCTCGCTGACGACAGAGGACAGCGTAACTGAGCGCAGCTCGCACTGTTCTTTCGGATAAAATGTGAGGTAGGGCGCATACTCAATGAGGGCGAAAAGTGCGGTCAGCAGCACTGCCATCAGCCAGAGTATGAGCAGGTTCTTTGGTCTGAGGTTTTGCATATGGGTCTGTTCCTTTCTTTTTGTATATCTGAGTTCATATATCTATATAAGTTAAAGTATACAGTTTTGTTAATTGAAATTCAACCGCGAAATGTTAATAAATTATTTGATTGAAACCAAAATATCTGCGGGAATAGTATTTGACATCAGCGGGAAAATGTGGTACAATAACTGTGTATGTATGATGAGCAGGGCTCATCACCGTGATTTATCAAGAAAGGAATGCCTATGAAGATAATCGGTGTGCGCTTTAAAAGCGTAGGCAAAATATATTACTTCGACCCGAAGGATATAGAGCTGGCAATAGGTGACAAGGTCATCGTGGAAACTGCCAGAGGGGTCGAGTGCGGTGAGGTCGTGATGACAGACCGCGAGATAGATGAGAACAACTTCAAGAACCCCATAAAGCCTATCATCAAAAAGGCTGACGAGCGTGACCTGAAGACCATAGAACGCAACAGGCAGAGGGAGCAGGAGGCCTTTGAGATATGCAGGGAGAAGATCGCTGCACACAAGCTCAAAATGGACCTGATAGATGTGGAGTGTACCTTTAATAACAACAAGATGCTCTTCTACTTTACTGCTGAGAACCGTGTGGATTTCAGAGAGCTGGTAAAGGACCTGGCAGGTGTGTTCAGGACAAGGATAGAGTTAAGGCAGATAGGTGTGCGCGATGAAGCGAAGATGCTGGGCGGTCTGGGCATATGCGGACAGCCCTTCTGCTGTTCGAGATTTCTGGGGGACTTCCAGCCTGTTTCCATAAAAATGGCAAAGGAGCAGGGGCTCAGCCTGAACCCCACCAAGATAAGCGGCTGCTGCGGCAGACTTATGTGCTGCCTGAAATACGAGCAGGACAGCTATGAGGATCTGCTGAAGCACACACCAAAGGTCGGGGCTATAGTGAAGACCTCTGACGGCAAGGGCGTTGTGCAGGAAGTAAATCTGCTGACAGGAAAGCTGAGGGTAAAGCTGGACCGTTCGGACAACGTGGTGACTGTGAAGAAGGACGATGTTGAGGTCATCAGGGACGGCAACATCAAGGTGGACAAGAACGAGCTGCGGGCTCTCAAAGGACTGGAGGGTAAGTAAATGCCGTCATCACCTGTACATCTGCTGCTGGCTCACTCTATGGCGGAAAGCCTGGGGGTGGAGAACAAGGCGGATTTTATGCTTGGCGCCATTGCGCCCGACTGCGTGAACTACGGTATGGAGCAGGCCAGTGAACAAGTGCGCTACACCGCCCATATCCGTGACAGGGATTACGATATCTGGAAAAAGAAACTCAGGGATCATGCTGAGGAGAACAGAGAAAAGTATGCTGAGTGCAGGGACTTCCTGAGGGGCTACCTTTTCCACTGCTGGACGGACATCGCCTGGGACGAGGCTGTGCAGCCGAAGATATTTGAGTTCCTGGGGACCCTGGGCTACGGCTATGACGACATGACCGCCCAGAAATGGCAGGAGCTTTATCGGTTCAACAGCGTGGTGACGAAGCTTAACGAGTACAGCGAATGCTGCGAACTGGTGAAGCAGGGGGTGCCCCGTGATATAGCAGGGTGTCCTGCGGAGCTGATAAAGAAGTTCGCTTTGTATGTGGCTGATGACTACAGCGACAAGATAATAAATGATGAGCCGAAATTCCTCAGTGAAAAGCATATCGCCGATACCGTCCGCCGCATGGACGAAGCGGGCTACAGCGATGAGTTAAGGAAAATATAGTGATACAAAAAACGGAGATGTTTTAAATGCTAACAACATTACTTTCAAACGATACGGCGTACACCCTGCAGAACGTGTACACACCTTTCCCGATGCCTATGCACCTGGGCTTCTGCATTGTAGCAACTGTGGTATACGGGCTGCAGTACATCAGCAAGAAGTCGCTGCACTACCTGCTGCTGCTCATAGCCTGCGACCTTACCTTCGTGACACAGATAAATACCTCTAAGCCTGTTATAACAGCTCTGTTCGTGGCTGAGGTGCTGGTGCTGGGAGGGGCTGCGTTCTTCTCATACAAGTACAGCAAAAAGCTTAAAGCGAACGCTTCCGACAAAAAGAAAGCCCCTAAGGAAAAAGGCAGTGCTGTGGATAACGCTTTTGAGGACTAGGCCATGAAGATAGTTATACTTGACAGCGAAACAGTTTCCCGCGGGGGAGATGTGAGCCTGGAGGGGATAACCTCCCTGGGGGAGGCCGAGGTATACGGCTATACACCCAACGATGAGGTAGCTGATAAGATAGGCGATGCAGATGCGGTCATCTGCAACAAGTGCCTGGTGACTGAGGAAGTTTTTGAGAAATGCCCTAACCTTAAATATGTGGGGCTTTTCGCTACAGGGTACAATAATATCGACCTGAAGGCTGCCAGCAGCCACGGGGCTGTGGTGTGCAATGTGCCTGCCTATTCAACGGACTCGGTGGCACAGCATACCTTCGCGCTGATACTCAACCACTTCAACAAGATAAGAGAGTACGCTGATACTGTGGACAACGGCGACTGGGTAAACTACAAGCTGTTCACATACTTCTACATACCCACCTACGAGCTGAAAGGCATGACCATAGGCATAATAGGCTACGGCAGCATTGGCAGGCGGGTGGCGGAGATAGCAAGGGTCTTCGGCATGAGGGTGCTGACATATACACGTTCTCCCGAAAAAGTCGGGGAGGGCGCTGAGGCGGTGAGCCTTGATGAACTGCTGAGAGAGAGCGACGTGGTGACCATGCATTGTCCCCTGACAGATGATACACGGGAAATGATAAACAAAGCTGCTCTTTCAAAAATGAAGAAGACAGCATATTTTGTAAACACAGCCAGAGGCGGGGCAGTGAACGAGCAGGACCTGGCAGACGCGCTGAATGAGGGCGTCATAGCGGGGGCAGGCATAGATACCCTGACCTTTGAGCCCATGCGGGAGGATTGCCCGCTGAGGGGTGCCAGGAATATCACCATCACGCCTCACATAGCCTGGGCGCCTAAGCAGACCAGGATAAGGCTGCTGGAAACAGTAGCGGAGAACCTGAGAAAATGGCGGGACGGCACACCTATAAACGTAGTGAATAAGTAAGATGAGCGGGATGTGAGAGCATCCCGCTTTTTGTGTAAAAAGCAAATAAAAAAACAGCGGAAAGACTGATCTTTCCGCTGTATGACTTATCATGGGTTATTGCTTATGTATTCCTTGATCGTCTCGGCTCTGTCGGTGCGCTCCCAGGCTACACCCAGATCCTCACGGCCCATGTGGCCGTAAGCCGCAAGCTGCTTGTACTGGGGCTTTCTCAGGTCGAGCATTTCGATTATGCTGGCAGGCCTGAGGTCGAATAATGCATTTACAGCTTCGCTGAGCTTGTCATCGCTGACCTTGCCTGTGCCGAAAGAATCTACCAGTACGGAAACGGGGTTTGCCACACCGATAGCGTATGCAAGCTCAACTTCGCACTTGTCTGCAAGACCAGCAGCTACTATGTTCTTGGCAACGTACCTTGCAGCATAGGCAGCTGAACGATCCACCTTCGTGGGGTCCTTGCCCGAGAAGCAGCCGCCGCCGTGTCTTGCATAGCCGCCGTAGGTGTCAACGATGATCTTTCTGCCTGTAAGGCCGCTGTCGCCCTGGGGGCCGCCGATAACGAACCTGCCTGTGGGGTTCACAAAATATGTGGTGTTCTCATCGAGCAGGCCTGCGGGGATAACGTGCCTGATGACCTTTTCGATGATATCAGCTCTTATCTGCTCAAGGGATACCCTGGCATCGTGCTGGGAGGACACGACTACGGCATCTACGCGCTTTGCCTTGCCGTCCACATACTCAACTGTTACCTGGGTCTTGCCGTCGGGGCGGAGATAGGGCAGTGCGCCGTTCTTGCGAACCTCTGTCAGCCTCATGGCCAGCTTGTGGGAAAGGGATATGGGCAGGGGCATGAGCTCGGGGGTCTCGTTGCAGGCATAGCCGAACATGATACCCTGGTCGCCTGCGCCTGTATCATATGCATTCTCCTCTCTGCCTTCAAGGGCGTTGTCAACACCCATGGCAATGTCGGGGGACTGCTTGTCGATAGAGGTCATGACCGAGCAGGTGTGGCCGTCAAAGCCGTACTTTGCTCTGTCGTAGCCGATGCCGACTACTGTGTCACGGACTATCTGGGGGATATCGACCTGTGCCTTGGTGGTTATCTCACCCATGCAGAGTATCATGCCTGTGGTGGTGACAGTTTCGCAGGCTACTCTGGAATAGGGATCCTGCTCCAGCATAGCATCAAGGACAGCGTCGCTGATCTGGTCGCAGATCTTGTCGGGATGTCCTTCCGTTACCGACTCGGATGTGAAAAGTGATCTTGACATTTTGGGTTCCTCCTTCTAGGGGTACAAACTGTTGTATGACGTTAAATCAACAGCCAAAAAAGACCCTCACCCCGAAAGGAATGAGAGCCGAAAATTTACAATAAAATTTCCTCATCTTTCGGAAACACCGCAGGAATTGGCACCTTGACGAGCCGGCGCTCACAGGTTGCCGTGGCTTCATCGGACCTGGTCCCTCCACCACTCTTGATAAGGCTATTTAATTTAACAAACACATTATACTACATAATGCGACCTTTGTCAATAACTTAACGGATTTTTTACAACAAAGCTCTCATGAGGAAAATGTTACGGCAATACATATCAAAAAGACGTCACAATTTTAACTATTTTTAAACAAAATCTCAAATGTTTGAAAAGTCTGCAAAAAGCCCTTGACAAACGGCAGATGAAGTGATATAATAGACAACGTTGACCGACCAAAAGGTCGATGACCGAACTGCGGGTGTAGTTCAGTGGTAGAACTCCAGCCTTCCAAGCTGGCCATGTGGGTTCGATTCCCATCACCCGCTTTTACTGCTGAATTTTGCAGTGTATGCGTCATTAGCTCAGCTGGATAGAGCAACCGCCTTCTAAGCGGTAGGTCACTGGTTCGAATCCAGTATGGCGTGCTTGGGACTTTTTATGAAGTCCCTTTTATATGGTGGGTATAGCGTAGTTGGTTAACGCGTCAGATTGTGGTCCTGAAGACCGTGGGTTCGAATCCCACTACCCACCCTACAGTTTTTGCGAGTCCGCTGTGCGGGCTTTTTTTATTGCTTTTTTGCGGAGGCGATGTTATGAAGCTGGGAAAAGTTCAGCATAATATCTACGATGTTGTCATGAGCGCACTGGCGGTCTTTGCGGCGGTGCTGGTGCTGTTTGACTGCACGAAAAGTCTGGCAGGGTGGGAAAGGCCTGCGGGGCTCATAGTGTATGCTGTGTTTGCGGCTGACCTGATAGTCAGGGCGGCGGCGGCTGAGGATAAGAAAAAGTTTTTCTCCATAAATTTCTGGGACGCTGTGGCGGTGCTGCCCATACACGGGGTACTTCCCCCGCCGGCAGACCCGAGGGCGGACACGGTGCTGAGCGTGCTGAACCTTATCAGGATAGTGGCCTTTCTTTCAAGACCCCTGAGAAAGGCACAGAGGTTCTACAACACCAACGGCTTCAAGTATGTGGTGTTCGCAACTTTCATGACGGTCATCACAGGGGGCGTGCTGATACATTATGCCGAGGGCATGGAGTTCGGGGACGGCATATGGTGGGCTTTCGTGACCGCAACTACGGTGGGTTACGGGGATATCTCCCCGAATACCCTGTACGGCAGGCTGATAGCCATGGTGCTTATGCTGGTGGGCATAGGGCTCATCGGTTCGCTGACAAGCACGCTGACCTCTTTCTTTATGATGAAGCAGAAAAGGGATACGAAAAATGCCCTGCTGGACACCGTCAGGCGGGAGCTGGACAGGTTCGATGAGCTGACGGAGGAGGACGTGGACAGGCTCTGCGGGGTGCTGCGGGCGATGAAAAGCGGCAAAGGAAAATAGCGCAACGGTGCAGGCGGGAGGAACTTCGGCCTGCACTTTTTTTGTGTGCAGTGACGGGAATGTCCGCGAAAGGGGAGAGGGCGGTGCCCACGGGGCAGAAAAAAATTTGTGAAAAAATGGACAAGTCGGATAAGTTGGGGGCAGCAGGCAATATCTTATAAGGGACAGGGGATAAAAAAATAACAAACATTCTCCGTAAAATCGCCGTATAAACTGCGCAATAAATGGCAAGATGATGTCAAATTATAGAATTGACACTGCATTAAAATTGTGATATAATGTGTGCAACGATTAAGATATCGCAGTTTATATGCACACTGTTGTCGGCGGTAAAACGTCGGGGCACACACAGCGGTGGGCACCAAAACGGAGGTAATGACCATGAGCAATAAGATCGCTAACACACCCGAAGTGAAGATAGGTCTGGTCGCAGTTTCAAGAGACTGTTTCCCCATGAGCCTGTCCGAAAACAGAAGAAATGCTGTTGCCAAGGCTTATACCGATAAGTACGGCGCAGAGGGACTTTTTGTATGTCCCACAGTTATTGAGAATGAAGTTCACATGAGAAAGGCTCTCAGCGAAGTAAATGCTGAAGGCTGCAACGCTCTCGTAGTTTACCTGGGCAACTTCGGCCCCGAGACTCCCGAGACACTGCTGGCTAAGTATTTTGACGGCCCTGCTATGTTCGTGGCTGCTGCTGAGGACGACTGCGGAAACGCTCTGGTTGATAACAGAGGCGACGCATACTGCGGTATGCTCAATGCCAGCTACAACCTGAAGCTGAGAGGCGTCAAGGCTTATATCCCCGAGTATCCTGTAGGTACTGCCCCTGAGGTAGCAGATATGATCCGTGAGTTCATACCTATCGCAAAGACAGTTATCGGTCTGAGAAACCTGAAGATAATAACCTTTGGTCCCCGTCCTCAGGACTTCCTGGCCTGCAACGCACCTATCGCAAGACTTTATGACCTGGGCGTTGAGATCGAGGAGAACTCTGAGCTGGATCTTTTCGAGGCTTACAACAACCACAAGGACGATCCCCGTATCCTCGAAGTTATTGCTGATATGGAGAAGGAGCTGGGCGAAGGCAACAAGATGGCAGGCATACTGCCCAGACTTGCTCAGTATGAGCTGACCCTGCTGGATTGGGCTGAGGCTCACAAGGGCGAGAGAAAGTTCGTTGCATTTGCAAACAAGTGCTGGCCTGCATTCCAGACACAGTTCAGATTTGTTCCCTGCTATGTAAACGGCAGACTGGGCGCACGCGGTATCCCCGTATCCTGCGAAGTTGATATCTACGGCGCACTGAGCGAATACATCGGCGAGTGCATCTCTGATGAAGTTGTAACTCTGCTGGATATCAACAACACTGTTCCCGGCAACATCTACAGGGAAGAGATCGAGGGCAAGTTCGATTACACTCAGAGAGATACATTCATGGGCTTCCACTGCGGCAACGGTTCTGCCTGCATACTGAACAATCCTACCATGAAGTATCAGCTGATAATGAACAGAGGCCTAGAGGGCGGCGGAGAGCCCGATATCTCCAGAGGTACTCTGGAAGGCGACATCAAGGCCGGCGAGGTAACATTCTTCAGACTTCAGTCTACTGCTGACGCTACTCTGCGTTCCTATGCAGCTGAGGGCGAGATACTGCCTGTATCTACACGTTCTTTCGGTACCATCGGTATCTTCGGTATCAAGGAGATGGGCAGATTCTACAGATATGTACTGCTGGAGAAGGGCTATCCTCACCACGGTGCAGTTGTATTCGGCCACTACGGCAAGGCACTGTTTGACACCCTGAAGTATCTGGGCGTTGAGGACAGAGAGTACAACAGACCTGCAGGCGTAAGATACTACGGCGAGAACCCCTATAAATAACAGGTAAGCCGATACTGTGTAAATAATATGAGCCATGGCTCCCCAGAACGGAGAGCCATGGCCTTTTTTTACAGGCTTACGGTGCGGGTGGCTATCTTTTCGCGGAATTTGGCATCGTGTTCCACGAAAAGCATGGTGGGCTGATATTGCAGCAGGAGGTCTTCTATCTGGATACGGGAAAATATGTCGATGAAGTTCAGGGGCTCGTCCCAGATATAAAGGTGGGCGGGGGTGGAAAGGCTGGCGGCCAGGAGAGCCTTTTTCTTCTGGCCTGCGGACCAGGAGGCTATGTCCTTGTCAAACTGGCTGCGCTCAAAGCCCAGCTGGCGCAGTATGGTGCAGAACAGGCTGCGGTCTATGCTGCGGGCAAGGCAGAGGTCTGTGACACTGCCGCTGAGGAAAGAGGTATCCTGGCTGACATAGGAAACTATCAGCCCCGTGGCTGTTTCGCAGAGGCCTCTTTCTGTAAAGGCGGGAAGACTGTCTTCCCCCGAACTTTGCAGCAGCCGCTTTATCAGGGTGGATTTTCCGCAGCCGTTGGCGCCGTCAAGGGCAATGCGTTCGCCCTGAGCCAGCATAAAGGTCAGCCCGCTGAGAGTAGGGGAGGGGCTGCCCTGATAGGTGAAGCTGTAGTCCTGCAAATTTACAAGCAGGGACTTGTGGTGCTTCAAGGGGGTCAGCTTAAGCTCACGGGTCTGCTCGATATCCTGCAAAAGCCCCTCCCGGCGGTCTATCTCGCGGTCTATGCGCTTTTCGATATCCGCTGCACGGCTCTGCATTTTCTTGGTCTTGCTGCCGATGTAGGAACGGGTGCTGATACTGCGGTCGTTCTCCTTTACGGGGTCGAAGCCTATTTTGGTGCTTTCGCTTTTTTCAGCCCAGGCACGGGTGCGGCGGGCTGCCTGGCGGAGCTTCTTTATCTCCTTGCGGTGTTTTTCGTTCTCGCTGAGGGCAAAGCTGTCGGCACGCTGTTTGTTCTCCCACCAGGAGCTGAAATTTCCGCTTTGCACCTCAATGCTGCGGCGGTTCAGCACCAGCACATGGTCGGTGCAGGCGTCCAGCAGGCCGCGGTCGTGGGAGACCAGTATGAAGCCTTTCTTCCCCGAGAGGTACTCCCTGACCTTGTCACGGGCGGGGCTGTCCAGGTGGTTGGTGGGTTCATCGATGAGCAGGAACTCGTTGTCCCCCGAGAACAGCAGGGCAAGCAGCAGCTTAGTCCGCTGGCCGTGGCTCAGCTGACCGAAGGGGCGGTAGAGGATATCAGCTTCTTCCCCCAGGAGAGAAAGCTCGCAGATCACCCGCCAGCTTTCGGTGGAGGGCTTCAATTCATCCAGAATATCGGCGGCATTCATGGCCAGGTGTTCATCCTTTACGGGGTAGGGGAAGTATTCAAATCTTGCGGAAGACTCTATGGTGCCTTTGTAGGGGTAGGCGCCTGTCAGCAGCCGCAGGAAAGTGGTCTTGCCCTTGCCGTTGCGGCCGATGAAGCCGAGCTTCCAGTTAGTGTCAATGGAAAAGGACACGTTTTCAAAAATATCATCAGCGCTGCCGTCGTAGCCGAAGGTCAGGCTGTTTACGCTTATCTGTGACATATATCTGTCTCCTTTCATGCACAAAAAAAGAACCGTTTGCTGCCAAACAGTTCTGTAAATGCCCTATGACCCGAAAATCATACATAGAAAAATGCGCACAAAAATAGAGAGGTCATGAGAACATAAACCACTTTTGGCAGCATGAATGAAACGTCCGCCCAAAGGCAGCCGCCTGATACGATGTATCATTATCCATGAAAACAAAAGTGAATTATTTTCTCATTCTTTCACCTCTCTCTGAGATATGCGTTTGAAACGCTGTGGCTATGATAGCACATTTTTCCCCGTTTGTCAACCCCTGCAAACAAAAAGACACCCGTCTCCCGACGAGTGCCCCTTTGTAGTAAGGAAAGTAAAATGAATTAAAAAACATGAATGTCGTTAATAATGGCTCATCAGGACTTGTTCGCCTCATGTATCTCGATATAGTCCTTCATGAGTTTTACCGCCCCTGCGATACCCGTCTTGGACGTGTTTATGCACAGGTCGAAATTGGGCGCTGCGCCCCATTTCTGGTCGGTATAATAATTGTAGTAGGAGGCACGGCGCTTGTCGGTCTTCTTTATGAAGTCCTCCACCTTGTCCTTCTCGATGTCATATCTCCCCAGGATACGGGCTTTTTTATCAGCCATATCTCCTGTCAGGAAAAAGTTTATGGCATTGGCATTGCCCTTGAGGACATAGTCCGCACATCTGCCCACTATTACACAGGGACCCTGGTCGCCCAGCCTGCGTATGGTATCGAACTGCGCAAGAAATATCTTGTGGTTCAGGGGAAGATCGGGATTTATCCGACCGTCTGCCGCCACGGGATAGCTGCCCATTACCAACGAGAAAAGAAAACTGTTGGTGTGGCTCTCGTCATTCTTGACGAACAGCTCCTCACATATGCCGCTTTCTTTGGAAGCCATTTCCAGAAGCTCTTTATCATAGAACGGGATATCAAGCTCTTTCGCAAGAGTTTTGCCGATCTCACGTCCTCCGCTGCCGAATTCACGGCTGATGGTGATTATAGATCTCATGAACATCGCTCCCTTCTCTCTTGGGCTGAATATATTATAACACATTTTTTGTGTTTTGTATACAAAAATATCGAAAAATCTTTCACAAATTTAGTTAAAATATTTTGTGCATTTTACTAATAGACAAACAAAACAACGCATTTGCGTCATTGGCAAAAATGAAAGAATTCCTGCATTAACAACAAATTTCGCCATATGTAAACCATATTTAACATACTTAATTACTGTATTTTGACTTAACGAGAACGTTTGCGTTAGTTACAACTAACCAAATTATATAACACTAACCAAACAATTTGCGTAAAAATGCATAAAAAAATGCACCTAAGTTTGTGTATTAATTTTTTTAAAACTCTTGCAAAGAATGACGAAATAATGTATAATATTAATGTTAGCCGTACCTAGTTTTTGGGGCATATACGCACTTATATCACCCATATTGAAATATGAATGTACGGCGCCTGATCAGTATATTTTGTTATGCAAAAAAATAAGGAGGTTATATTTATGACTGAGAAAACCGTTATTCCTTTTCAGGGCACACCTGAGCAGGAGGCACAGCTTAAGGAAGTCATTGCTAAGCACCATGACCAGCCGGGTGGACTGATGCCTACTCTGCAGGAGGCTCAGGGGATCTACGGCTATCTTCCTATCGAGGTCCAGAAGATGATCGCTGACGGACTGGGCGTATCACTGTCGGAGGTATTCGGCGTTGCTACGTTCTACAGCCAGTTCTCGCTGACCCCCAAGGGCAAGCACAGGATCAGTGTCTGTCTCGGTACTGCCTGCTATGTCAAGGGCTCTGACAAGATCCTTGAGGCTGTAGAGGCTAAGCTTGGTATCAAGAGCGGTGAATGCACTGCTGACGGTATGTTTTCCATCGATTCCTGCCGCTGCGTAGGCGCGTGCGGACTTGCACCCGTTATGCTGGTAGATGAAGACGTTTACGGCAAGCTCAAGCCCGACCAGGTCGCTAAGATACTGGACAGCTACAAGTAAGGAGGTAAGGCAGTATGACTATTGAAGAACTGAATAAGATCAAAGTCGCCAAGGCGGATATAGTTAAAGTCAGGACCATAATAGCTGAGGAAGGCGAGAAGCTCGCCAAGGAGACAGGCTACCGCAAGCAGGTACTCGTATGCGGCGGTACAGGCTGCCAGTCCTCTCACTCTATGGACGTTCTGAAGGCACTGAAGGATGAGCTGGCTGCTCAGGGTATCGCTGATGAGATACTCGTTGTAAGAACAGGCTGCTTCGGCCTTTGCTCACTGGGCCCAATCGTTATCGTTTACCCTGAGGGCGCTTTCTATGCACAGGCTACTCCCGAGGGTATCAAGAGGATCGTTGATGAACACCTTGTAAAGGGCGAGATCTGCAAGGATCTGCTGTACAAGGAGACTGTTCACGAGGACGGTTCTATCATTTCTCTGTACGAGACAAACTTCTACAGAAAGCAGAAGAGAATAGCACTGAGAAACTGCGGCGTTATCGACCCCGAGGATATCGAGGAGTATATAGCTACCGACGGTTATCAGGCACTTTATAAGGTACTTGATTCCATGACTCCCGATGAGGTAGTCAACGAAGTTCTGGAGTCGGGTATCAGAGGCCGCGGCGGCGCAGGCTTCCCCACAGGCAGAAAGTGGATGTTCACCAAGGACGCTCCCGGCGATGTAAAGTATGTTGCTTGTAACGCCGACGAAGGCGACCCCGGCGCATTCATGGACAGATCCATTCTGGAGGGCGACCCCCACGCTGTTATCGAGGCTATGACCATAGCTTCCTACGCTGTAGGCGCTCATCAGGGTTATGTATATGTAAGAGCTGAGTATCCTGTTGCAGTCAACAGACTCCAGATCGCTCTGGACCAGGCAAGAGAATACGGTCTGCTGGGCAAGAACATACTGGGCAAGGGCCACGATTTCGATATCGAGATCAGACTCGGCGCAGGTGCGTTCGTATGCGGTGAGGAAACTGCACTGCTGACCTCTATCGAGGGCAACAGAGGCGAGCCTCGTCCCAGACCTCCTTTCCCTGCTGTAAAGGGTCTGTTCGGCAAGCCTACTCTGCTGAACAACGTTGAAACATACGCCAATATCGCACAGATAATCAGAAAGGGTGCAAGCTGGTACAACGCTATGGGTACCGAGAAGTCCAAGGGTACCAAGGTATTCGCTCTGGGCGGAAAGATCACCAATGTTGGTCTGGTCGAGATACCCATGGGTACTACCCTGCGCGAGATCATCGAAGAGATCGGCGGCGGCATACCTGACGGCAAGGCATTCAAGGCTGCGCAGACAGGCGGTCCTTCGGGCGGCTGTATCCCTGCACAGCACATAGATACTCCTATCGATTACGAGAGCCTGGCTGCTCTGGGTTCAATGATGGGCTCCGGCGGACTTATCGTAATGGACGAGGACAACTGCATGGTAGACGTTTCCAAGTTCTACCTGAACTTCACCGTTGACGAGAGCTGCGGTAAGTGTACTCCCTGCCGTGTCGGCACAAGAAAGCTCCTGCAGCTGCTGGAGAAGATCACCGACGGCAAGGGCGAGATGGAAGACCTGGAGAAGATACAGGATCTGGCTACACACATGAAGACTTCTTCTCTGTGCGCACTGGGTCAGTCTGCTCCTAACCCTGTACTTTCTACTCTTCAGTATTTCGGCGACGAGTATCTTGCTCACATCAAGGACAAGAGGTGTCCCTCAGGTGTCTGCAAGAATCTGCTGCAGTACGAGATCATTGCCGACAAGTGCAAGGGCTGTACGCTCTGCGCAAGGAACTGTCCTGCAAACGCTATCACAGGCACAGTTAAGAATCCTCATGTCATCGACACTACCAAGTGCATCAAGTGCGGTGTCTGCATGAATAACTGTAAGTTCGGCGCTATCATCAAGAAGTAAGAGTAGAGGAGGGTATAAATATGGAAATGATTCATCTGAAAATAAATGGTATTCCTGTGGAGGTACCCGCAGGCTCTACCGTTCTTGAAGCTGCTAAGGCAGCAAATGTCGATATACCTACACTCTGCTACCTGAAGGACGTTAACTGCATCGGTGCCTGCCGTATCTGCGTTGTTGAGATAACAGGCGCAAGAGGTCTGGTGGCTGCCTGCACACATCCTGCTGCAGAAGGCATGGAGGTATTCACAAACACACCTAAGGTAAGAAAGTCCAGAAAGACTACTCTGGAACTGCTGCTTTCCAACCACAAGAAGAAGTGCCTCTCCTGCGTGAGAGCAAACAACTGCGAGCTGCAGAAGCTCAGCGTTGCTTACGGCGCAGATGAGGACAGATTCCAGGCTGAGGAAATGGACAAGCCTATAGACGACTCCACTCCTTTCCTGGTAAGAGATAACAACAAGTGTATCCAGTGTATGAGATGCGTTGCCGCTTGTAAGAACGTTCAGAGCGTTTCTGTTATCGGCAACATCAGAAGAGGCTTCAACGTTCACGTTGGTTCTGCTTTTGATGCTCCACTGGCTTCCACTGCTTGCGTAGGCTGCGGACAGTGTATCGTATCCTGCCCTGTTGGTGCGCTGACTGAAAAGAGCAGCGAGAAGAAGGTGTGGGACGCTATAGCTGATCCCGAGAAGAAGGTAATATTCTTCACAGCACCTTCTATCAGAGCTACACTGGGCGAAGAATTCGGCAATCCTATCGGCACCAACGTTGAGGGCAAGATGGTAGCTGCTATAAGAAGACTTGGTCCCGATCAGGTATTCAACATGGACGTTACCGCTGACCTGACTATCGTTGAGGAAGCTAACGAGCTGATCGAGAGGATCACCAAGGGCGGCACACTGCCTATGTTCACTTCCTGCTGCCCCGGCTGGGTCAAGTTCTGTGAGCATTACTATCCTGATTTCCTGCCTCATCTGTCGAGCTGCAAGTCTCCTCAGCAGATGTTCGGTGCAGTTCTGAAGAGCTACTATGCTCAGAAGAACAACATAGATCCCAAGAACCTGTTCGTTGTCAGCGTTATCCCCTGTACTGCAAAGAAGTTCGAGGTAACAAGAGAAGAGCAGAGAAACGGCGATTTCGACGATGTTGATGTTGCACTGACCACCCGCGAGCTGGGCAGAATGATAAGAGAAGCAGGTATCGACTTCAATTCTCTGCCTGACGAGAAGTTCGATGATCCTTTCGAGGTAGCATCGGGCGCAGGCGCTATCTTCGGCGCTACAGGCGGTGTTATGGAGGCTGCACTGAGAACCGCAGCTGTTAAGCTGGACGGCAAGTGCGAGGCTCTGGAATTCACCGAGGTAAGAGGCACCAAGGGCATTAAGGAAGCTTCCTACACTGTAGGCGGCGTTAATGTAAAGGTAGCAGTTGCTTCGGGTCTGGCTAATGCAAGAGAGCTTATCGACGGCATAATCAAGGGCGAGAAGGATTACCAGTTCGTTGAGATCATGGCTTGTCCCGGCGGCTGTATCAACGGCGGCGGTCAGCCTGTTCAGAGCGACAGCGTAAGAAACTTCGTTGACCTCAAGGCTATCAGAGCGAAGGCTCTGTACGACGCTGACAGCAGCATGGAACTGAGAATGTCCCACGAGAGCCCTGTTATGGATCTGCTGTACAACGAGTTCTTCGAGGCTCCCGGCGCTCACAACGCTCACAAGTATCTGCACACTACCTATGTTCCCAGAGGCAAGTATCCTGAGAACTGATAGCTGAGCATTTGCTTCAACTGAAAAATTCAGCCATGGCACTTTTGCGGTGCCATGGCTTTTTTCTTGATTTTGGCCGTGGGGGGTTGACATCGGGGAGAATTTGTTATACAATATAGATGTATGTATTTTAACTTTGTAAGGAGAATAATACCATGAAGAATACCGAAAAGACAATGGACAAAATAGTTGCCCTTTGCAAGGGCAGAGGTTTCGTTTACCCAGGCAGTGAGATCTACGGCGGTCTGGCTAATACCTGGGACTACGGCCCCCTCGGTGTTGAGCTGAAGAACAACATCAAGGACGCTTGGAGAAAGAAATTCGTGCAGGAGAATAAGCTGAATGTTGGTCTTGATTCTGCCATACTCATGAACCCCCAGACCTGGGTGGCTTCAGGCCATATCGGCGGTTTCAGCGACCCTCTCATGGACTGCAAGGAGTGCAAGACCCGTCACCGTGCGGACAACCTCATCGAGGATTTTGACGGCACAAACGTTGCAGGCTGGTCCAACGAGCAGATGATGGACTACATCAAGGAGAAGAACATTCCCTGTCCCGACTGCGGCAAGCACAACTTCACTGATATCCGTCAGTTCAACCTGATGTTCAAGACCTTCCAGGGTATCACCGAGGATTCAAAGTCTGAGATATACCTCAGACCCGAGACTGCACAGGGTATATTCGTAAACTTTGCGAATATCCAGAGAACTTCGAGAAAGAAGATACCTTTCGGTGTGGCACAGGTGGGCAAGAGCTTCCGTAACGAGATCACCCCCGGTAACTTCATATTCAGAGTAAGAGAGTTCGAGCAGATGGAGCTGGAGTTCTTCTGCAAGCCCGGCACCGATCTGGAGTGGTTCGAGTACTGGAGAAGCTTCTGCAAGAACTTCCTGCTGAGCCTGAACATCAAGGAAGAGAACCTGAGACTGAGAGATCATTCGCAGGAGGAGCTGAGCTTCTATTCAAAGGCTACCACTGATTTTGAATATCTGTTCCCCTTCGGTTGGGGCGAACTGTGGGGCATAGCTGACAGAACTGACTATGACCTGACCCAGCACATAAACACCTCGGGCAAGAGCCTTGACTACTTCGACCCTGAGACCAACGAGAGATATATCCCCTATGTTATCGAGCCTTCTCTCGGTGTTGAAAGACTTTTCCTGACCGTTGTCACCGAGGCTTACGACGAGGAAGACATCGGTACTCCCGAGAAGCCCGATGTGAGAACAGTAATGCACTTCCACCCTGCGCTGGCACCTTTCAAGGCTTGCGTACTGCCCCTCTCCAAGAAGCTGAGCGAGCAGGCAGGCGAGCTGTATGACACACTGGCAAAGCATTTCAGTGTTGATTACGACGAGGCTGGTTCCATCGGTAAGAGATACCGCCGTCAGGACGAGATAGGTACTCCTTTCTGCGTTACCTACGACTTTGACTCCGTTGAGGACGGCTGCGTAACTGTCCGTGACAGAGACACTATGGAGCAGGAGAGAGTAAAGATCGACGAGCTGGTAGAATACATCAGCAAGAAGATAGAATTCTGATAAAACACATCGCCCCGTGCAGCAAAAGCACGGGGCGGTCTTTTTTTATTCTGTCAGAGACTTTATACCCTTTACGTGGGCTGCAAGCTTTGTCAGGTCGGTGACGTTCACTTCGCCGTCATGGTTGAAGTCGGCGAGGGACTCATCTTCCAGAGGTCTGATACCCTTGACATGAGCAGCGATCTTCATGAGGTCGGTGATGTTTACTTCGTTATCGCCGTTGAGGTCGCCGGGGAGCGTCTCGGTATCGGTGGTCTCAGTGTCGGTGGTGTCGTCATCGGGGGTGGTGTCATCGTCGGGGATAGTGGGGTCGTCGGTGGGGTCGGTATCATCTGATTTTGTAAATGTTGAATACTTCCTGTAGCCGTCAGCGGTATCCTCAACAAACTCAAAACCGTTAGCTTTGCAGTATTCTTCGCCTGCTGTACCAGCGACACAGTAAACGATAAGATCTTCTTTTGTGGGTTCATCGTAAGCAGATGTGTGAGAATACTGGATATTAAAACCGATAGCATAATCGCCTATAGTAGTAACGCTGGCGGGGATAGTGATGCTTGTCATAGCAGGGTTATTTGCAAATGCAAATGTTCCGATAGTTTCGACTCCATCAGGAATAACAACATCAGGGTCTTTGGTGTCGTAGTATACTGTTTTGAAGCCCCAGTTTTCAGGGTCGGGTTCGCTGTAGTATCCTATCATTGTTCCCATAAAAGCATGATCACCGATGTTTTTGAGATTTTTAGGCAGCTTGACACCATCGGTGAACAAAGTATAGTAGAAAGCGCTTTCTCCTATATCTGTTACGCTGTCAGGTATTATCATGGTATTGCCCAGACTTTCGTGCAGTAACGAAAGAGAGCCTGCGCCTATACGCTTCAATCCATTGGGCAGGATTATTTCAGGAGCAACGAAAAGACTTGTGCCTATCATGCCATCATCAGGACCTACGGAGTCAGGTAATTCAGTTATGTCATCGGGCAGTTTAAGCGTACAATTAACACTTACCTCTGTATCTAACGAGCTGATGGTGACAAGCTTCAGGTTTTTCACTTCAGATTTATACAACGATACTTCTTTGACCGTTGCAGGTACGGTTACGGTTTCTACGGTGTCATACTCGTCTTTAAAAGATACTTCCTCAACAACGTATCCGCCTACCTTCTCGGGTATCACGAGATCCTTTTCTTTCCCGAGGTAAACCAGTAAGTTGCAGGTACCTGTCTCTACAACATTATCGTTCTCATCATATTCTTCATTCTTGTCGATTATAAATCCCTCTATCTCATCGAGATAAGTGATCTTGTAACCGTGCTTCTTGGCGAAATAAGATGTATAGCAGTAGTAATCACTGTAAAATTCGCAATTATCAGCGAAGGTAAGATCTTCCAGTTGAGATTCATATATTGAATTACAACAGCACTCGAAATACTCGATGGGAGCTATATCGCTAAGAAATCCATATCCAGCATAAAAACCATTTGCAGGCAGCTTGATCTTTTTGAGCTTGCGGCAGTGCGCAAATGCTTCTCTGCCAATATCATTTACGCTGTCGGGAATACTTATTTCGGAAATGTTCATGTTGGCAAAAGCCCCTTCGCCGATCTCTCTTAATGTTTCGGGCAATACGACCTTCTGGCACGCAATGGTTGCAGAGCCATTGAATGCATAATCAGCTATTTTAATGACAGGATACTCGCCTATATGATCGGGTATCTCCAGCACTTCTTCGTCGTTGATATAGTTTTTTGAACGCAGTATCTCAAGACCTTCTATTTCTGTTTTGTCCCAATTGTAAACGTAAGAATAAACAAAGTCATCATTTGAATACTCACCTGTGAAATCCTCTATCTCACTTGCACTCGCTACAGTAATACTGCCCGTTTTCACCGGCAGTGCCGTTCCTCCGAATACAAGTGTCAGTGCCAGCAAGCCTGCCAGCAGTTTTTTACCGTTCATAAAAATTACCTCCTATAATTGACAGTATGTGGAAAACACACATTTATCTACTTAAAATTATAGCACTAGTGTACATATTTGTCAAGCGATTAACACTTCCTTCCTCCGCTGCATACCCTATAAATAAAAGACGAAAGGAAGTTTCACCATGAAAAAGACGATAATTACCATGTCCAGCATAACCTATGCCATGAAAGCCAAGGAGTATCTGAATTCGCTGGGGTACAGGTGCGAGGTCGAACGGACACGGAAAAATATTGGCAGCGGGTGCGGGTATTCTATAATGATCTCAGATGACCCCGACCTTATCACCTCGCTGCTGGACAGGCGGCACATACCCTACAAGGGTATTTACAGTTTTTAGGAGGGCTTCGCATGGAGGGAAAGAGGACAATAAATTTTGACAACTCCGCGGGGACGTACCCCAAGCCCGAAACAGTGCGGCAGGCGGTGGCCTTTGCCATGAAGGAGCTGGGGGGCAACCCGGGGAGGGGCGGGCACAGGCTTTCCATGGCGGCGGCAGAGAGGGTATACAAGGTACGGGCGGCAGCAGCGGCATTTTTCGGGGCTGAGACCGAGAACACGGCCTTTGTGCCAAACTGCACCTATGGGCTGAACATGGCGCTGAAAGGGCTTTTGCAGTTCGGGGGGCACGTTATCATCAGCGGGTGGGAGCATAATTCAGCCAGCAGGCCTGTGTATGCCATGACCAGGCGCAGCGGGGTAAAGTGTTCGGTGGCGGACATTTATCCCGATGACATACAGCGGACGGTAGAGGGCATAGAGAAGCTCATCAGGGGGGACACCCTATGCGTCTGCTGCACGGCGGCCTCAAATGTGACGGGGCGGATAATGCCCTACAGGGAGATAGGGCAGCTGTGCAGGCGGCGGGGGATAGCCTTTGTCTGTGACTGCGCCCAGGCGGCGGGGGTGCTGCCTGTCAGCCTGGGGGAGGGCATAAGCTTCATATGCACCTCGGGGCAGAAGGGGCTGTACGGCCCCACGGGCACGGGGCTGCTCATAAGCAGCGGAGAGTTCCCTCTGTCCACCATAATCGAGGGCGGCACGGGGGCGACCTCGGGGGAGCTGGTGCAGACCCCTTATATGCCCGAAAAGCTGGAAAGCGGCACTCTCAACACGGCAGGGCTCATAGGTCTTGGGGCGGGGCTGGAATTTGTCAAGAACCGCGGTATAGAGAATATCCGCCGCCACGAGAACGAGCTGTGCAGGCGGTTTCAGCTGGGGCTGGAGAAAATGGGTGCGGTGGTATACGACAGGGAATATGACCGTGTGCCCATAGTGGCATTCAACCTGAAAGGCCGCACCTCGGAGGAAGCGGCAGCTGCCCTGAGCGAGGGTGGATTTGCTCTGCGGGGCGGTATGCACTGTGCAGCCCTTGCCCATGAAAGTCTTGGCACAGGCAAGACGGGGGCTGTGCGGTTCTCGCCCTCGGTATTCAACACGGCGGCAGAGGTAAATGCTCTGCTCAGGTATATGGAGAAGACCTTCTGACCGCAGGGCGGTGGTTATACGGACAAAAGAAAAGGGCCGCACGTTTGTGCGGCTCTTTCCCGGAAGTAAAGAATATGAAAAAATGATTAGAAGAACGCTTTGTTAAAATCCCCCGAAGATACCGAAGGGGTCATAGTAATAATCCCTATATTCATCGTAATCGCTGTAGCCGTCCGAGCTGTTATCGGTGGAGGTCTCGTTCTCGCCTGTGGCTTCATCGAGCACCACGTCAATATCCAGCTTTTTGCGGTTGCGGTAAACTGTCAGGGTGACGGTATCGCCCGGCTTGAACTGATTTTTCACATCGTTCAGCTGGACTATGCCGTTTACAACGTTATCGTTTATAGCGATGATTATATCATTTTCCTGAATGCCTGCCTTGTAGGCGCCGCTGTCAGCGGTAACGGTCTTCACAAGGAAGCCCTGGGGTATGCCGTAGTAGCTTGAGTAAGCTGCGGTGATATCAGCACCTGTTATACCGAGGCTCGGTCTGCCTGTTACATAGCCGTAGGCCATAAGGTCGCTGACTATGGGCAGTGCATCGTCGATAGGTATGGCAAAACCCAGACCCTCGACGTCGGCTGAGGCCACCTTGGCGGAGGTTATGCCCACCACCTGGCCGTATGCATTTATAAGTGCGCCGCCCGAGTTGCCGCCGTTTATGGAGGCATCGGTCTGGAACACCTTCATGGTGATATCTTCAACAGTAATGGTCCTGTCCTTAGCGGAGATTATGCCTGAGGTGGCGGTGTTCGCCAGGTCAAGACCCAGGGGGTTGCCTATGACGATAGCCAGCTCACCCACCTGCACATCGGCAGACCTGCCGATCTCAGCCTTTTGCAGGTTGTTGTGTTCTATTTTCAGCACCGCCAGGTCGGTCTGGGTATCCTTGCCGATATTCTCAGCGGTGTAGGTCAGTTCGTCCTGAGTGGTATCTTCGTCGCCGTAGAAGGGAGGCAGCACCACCGAGATGGACTGAGCGTCCTTGATGACATGGGCGTTGGTGATGATATACCCGTCCTCACTGAGGACTATGCCCGAGCCTGTGGCTATGCCCTTGTTGGTGATACAGCTTATGCCCACCACCGAGGGCGACATCTTTTCGATTATGTCAGGGACTTTCATGGCATCAGCAGGGGCGGCCAGCTGTTCGAGGGTAGGCAGATCCTTGCGGTCAACGGCATTTTCCGTATGGGAGACCTCTGCCGAGGAAGCATCGTTTGTGTGCATATTGGTCTGCCTGTCTGCGGGGCCGGGGCCTTCATCGCCGCCTGTGACTATGGTATATCCCACAATGGAGGTGACTGCTATAGCTGCCACGCCCAGCACTGCCAGGAATGCTGTGAGTATCTTTTTGCCCGCGCTGCCCTTTTTGGGTGCGGTAGGTTCATTGAAAGAATACTCATTCATCGCGCCCTGACCTGTGTAGTAATTATTCTGCTCGCTGTAGGGCTGTTCTCTGTTCACATATGGCTGTTCTATGTGGGGGTAGGGAGACTGCCCGTTATTATAAGGTTTGTATCCGCCGCCGTTATATTCGTTCACCGAGCAATTCCTCCTGCCATGATATGTCACATTTTTCTTGACGTTATCTATTATACCCGCGAATGTGATAACTAAATGACAAGCAAAAAAAATCTTTGAATTATTTCCTGAAAACTATCAAAAAGATATGCATAGAATGAATATTTTCCGTCAGACGCGAAAAAATATCCCCAAAAACAAAAACCATGACACCCGGGATGATACGGGCATCATGGCTTTAGGTCTTACATATTACTCGGCTGTTTCAGCACCGATACTTTCGTTGGCTTCCTTGATGAGGTAGTCAACAGCGCCCTTGTTTTCTTCAACGCAGGCTGTCCATGTGCTGGCGCCGCCGCCTGTTATCATGGTGTACTGGTTAACTGTCTGCATAAGAGCGTCAACTTCGTTGGAGACACCGTGCTGGAAGTCATATACAGGGTGCTCGTTAACGAGCTTGTATATCTCATCTCTCATCTGGAGCATATCGTCGTTCCACTTATACTCATCTCTCAGCTGCTGCTCGGTTATCTCAGCGGCCTCGGTATCGCAGACCTTCATGCAGTTCATGTAAGCTACAACGCCCTCGGGGTTGGGTGCGTTCTTGATGATGTGGTAGCCCTCAACTCTTGCGGAAACATAGTATGTATCCGAATCGTCCATTCTGGGCATGGGGCAGAACATTATCTCGCCTGCTTCAACGTCGCCGAAGGGCTTTACGTTCTCGGGAGAATTCTCGATACCCCAGAGACCAACGGGGATGAACAGAGTCTGATAAGAGCCCAGACCCTCACCTGTAGTGCCGTCACCTCTGGTAGACCAGTTGTTGGAAGAACGGTCGAATACGACCTCATTCTTCTGCAGCTCATACATCAGCCCCTGTACCTTGGTAACTGCGGGGTTATCCATGTTGTTTACGAGAACACCGTTTTCCATGCCGATAAGGGGCACGCCGCAGGTATCGTTCAGCGCCTGGCCGTACCAGTAGCCGTCCAGTGCATATATATCGTTGTCGGCATCGACGAAATCAAGGCACATCTCGGTAAACTTGGACCATGTCCACTCATCGTTGTAGTACAGTTCAGCGGGATCCTCATAGCCGTGATCCTCGATGGTCTTGGTATTGTAGATGCACACGAAGTTAGGCGCAGACTTTATGGGGATAACATAGTGGCCGCCGTTGAACACGAAAGAATCGCTGGTAGCCTTTACATCTGCCCACAGGTCGCTGCTCAGGTCGATATAATCGTCCACAGGCTCGAACATGGCCTTGATAGCGCCCTTGGGGAAGCCGTCCATATCCGAAGCGGGGAAGAAGTCGGGAGAATCGTTGGCCATGACCATCTTAGCCAGGTCGGTATAACGGTTATCCCAGGTGGTCTGAACATATTCTATCTTACCGTCGTAGGTGTCCTTGAACATTTGCAGGCCGGGAGGTGTTACATTGCCGTCACCGGGGTTGATGTCATAGTGAGCCATCCACTTGATAGTAGAATTTGAAAGTGTCATCTCGGGCAGCTTGCTTGCAGCCTCATCGACTACTGCCTGCTGCTCCTCATTCAGGTCAATGGCATTGACGGAGCTTTCCTCGCTGTCCTTGCCTGAGCTGCTGCCGCAGGCAGCCATGCCTGCACATACTGTCAGAGCGAGAAGCCCTGCCAGCAGTCTTCTTGTTTTTACCATATCCATATCCTCCTTGAAAATAACAAAGGCAGGGCCGCGGATATTTACCCGTTATCCGAGGTCCTGCCGCGCCGCATAACGCCCTTACCCTGTGGACGTCATGCGGCTTATATCCTTCGTCCGAATTTATGTTATCATAAACGCAAAAATTATGCAATCGGCATAGTGCAATATAAATTTCAGCCTGCTTTGTATGTTTTAGCTAAAAGCTGCCATTTTTTGCCAAGTATTCGTTTTCAGAAAACGATTACTCATAACATTTTGAATGAATTAACACAAAGTTTACATCTTTTGGCCGCTGTACAATAATATACCCTCATTTTCAAATTTTTAAGGCGGTATATTATGAAAATATGAGCCTTCCGCAACAGGAGGCAGTGAAAACGGGAGAAAAATGCGTTCCGTTTTCAAAAAAACAAAAGCGGGGCAGACTTTTCAGCCTGTCCCGCCAAGATGACTATATTTTCCAGATATTCTCAGCGTAGTCTCTGATAGTTCTGTCAGAGCTGAACTTGCCTGCGCTGCATATGTTGAGCCAGCATTTTTTTGCGAATGCCGGGCTGTCCTTGTAGTCGGCATTGAGTTTCAGCTTGGTTTCAACATAGCTGTTCAGGTCGCCCAGAACATAGTAGTGGTCGGGGATATGCCAGCTTGCGCCGTCGGTGAGAGCCTTGTAAAGCTCCCTGAAGGAACCCTCCTGATCGGAAGGTACGCCGCCGTCGGAGAAAGTGCCGTCTATGAGCTTATCCAGCACACGCTTTATCTTCTCGTCACTGAACAGCACCTCGCGGGGGTCGTAGCTTTCCCATATCTCAGCCAGCTCTTCCACTCTTGCCCCGAAGATGTACTCGTTCTCCTCGCCAGCCTCCTCGGCTATTTCGACGTTTGCGCCGTCGTAGGTGCCCAGGGTCACGGCACCGTTGAGCATGAGCTTCATGTTGCCGGTGCCGCTGGCCTCGGTGCCTGCGGTGGATATCTGCTCGGAAACATCAGCGGCGCAGACCAGCTTCTCAGCATAGGAAACATTGTAGTTCTGCACGAAGACCACCTTGAGCTTATCGGCGGTGTCGGGGTCAGCGTTCACCAGTTCTCCTATCTCGTTTATCAGCTTGATAATGGCCTTTGCCCGCCTGTACCCTGGGGCAGACTTGGCGCCGAAGATGAACACGGTAGGGGTGAAGTCGGTTATGCTCCCGTCCTTGATGCCGAAGTAGATGTAGAGTATGCTCAGCGCATTAAGGAGCTGACGCTTGTACTCATGCAGGCGCTTTATCTGTATATCGAATATCCATGTGGGGTCGATATCCTTACCGTCACGAGCCTTTATGAAGTCGGCCAGCTGATGTTTCTTGGCTTCCTTTATCGCCATGAACTCCCGCAGGACGTTTTCATCGTCGGCATACTTTTTCAGCTCTTTCAGCTTGTCGAGATCCTTTACCCAGTCCGCACTGCCCAGAAGCCTGGTTATCAGGGCAGAAAGCTCGGGGTTGCACAGTGCCAGCCAGCGGCGCTGGGTGATACCGTTGGTCTTGTTCTGGAAACGCTCGGGGTAAATCTCGTACCACTCTTTCAGGGCATCGTTTTTCAGTATCTCGGTGTGTATGGCGGCAACGCCGTTGATGCAGGAGCTTACGAATATAGCCATGAAAGCCATTTTCACCTTGCCCTCGCCCACAGGAGCCATTTTGCGTATCTGCGCCTTGTCCATGCCGCGGGCATACATATCAGCATAGAACCTCTCGTTTATCTGGAGTATTACTGCGTACACCTCGGGCAGCACTTTTTCCATCATCCGGCTGTCCCACTTTTCAAGGGCTTCCGCCATGATGGTGTGGTTGGTATAGTTGAATACCCTGTGGGCGATATCAAAGGCCTTGTCAAAGCTATAGCCCTCAGCGACGAGCCGGCGGATAAACTCGGGTATAGCTATGACGGGGTGGGTGTCGTTGAGCTGGATAGTCACATATTCCGCGATGTTATCCAGTGTGCCGAACCTTGCCTTGTGCTTTCTCAGGGCATCTGTCACCGAGGCGGCGGAGAAGAAGTATTCCTGCTTAAGGCGAAGTACCTTGCCTGCATCGGTGTTGTCGTTGGGGTACAGCACTTTGGAGATATTCTCAGCGTCGTTCTTGGCCTTTACTGCGCCGTCGTAGTCGCCGCTGTCAAAGGCGGCAAAGTCGAAGTCATCAGCGCTTTCGGCCTGCCACAGGCGCAGGGTGCCTATGTTCTTTGTGCCGTAGCCGATAATGGGCATATCGTAGGGCACAGCCAGCACCTTGCTGTCGCCGTAGGTTATCTCTACAGTGTCCTCCTCCCGTCTTACCGACCAGGGGTCGCCGTACTTTGTCCAGTTGTCAGCCTCCTCATGCTGGAAGCCGTCCACGATAGTCTGCTTGAAAAGGCCGTACTTATAGCGTATGCCGTAGCCGTCCAGGGGGATATCGTGGGCTGCGGCTGAGTCCAGGAAGCAGGCGGCAAGTCTGCCCAGGCCGCCGTTGCCCAGGGCTGCGTCCTCTATATCTTCCAGGTCAGCCAGACTTCTGCCGTGGGCTTTCAGGGCTTCATCGACTACTTCCGTCAGCCCTAGGCACAGCAGGTTGTTATGCACGGCTCTGCCCATGAGAAATTCCATGGAAAGGTACATTGCCCGCCTGTTTTCAAGATGTTCTGCGCTGCTTTCCTTCCACTGGGCGGAGATATCTTCCATTACCACCCGTGAGATGCTGTCGTGCAGCTGCCATACCTCGGCATTTTCCACCGTTCTGCCGAAGCTGCGTGAAAGCTCACGCTCCAGTTCTTTGCTGAAAGTATTGGTTTCCATTTTTATACCCCTTTTCTGTTATTTTTCCATCTTATGTAAGACCCTGCCGTATGCAGAACAGCTCACACCTGCGCCCCGTTATCCCTGTGTTTCGCCCTGAAGCGGATAAAAGCCGCTGTCCAGACTATGGCGAGGGTGACGGCCGATAATATGAGCGCGGCCATGGATAAGATATAGCTGCTGAGATTTTCTGAGAAGAACAGGCTGAACAGCGCTGCAAGGTCGGCCGGCTGAAAGAGCAGGGTAGTTACTATGCTCTTCGGGTAGCGCCTGATAAAATCCGTCTTATAGCCCTTGAAAGCTTTGCAGCAGAGCAGCACTATCAGCAGTGAAACAGCAGCAGCGACCCCCGTAGGTGCATAGCTTACGGGGACATCAAGGCTTCTTCCCGAGGAGGTGTAGAATATGGCCTTATCGCCTATCTTCATGTTTTGTACCTGCTCATAGCTCTTACCCTTGGCCTTGTAGGCGGTGGCGGTACAGGTCTCGCCGTCAAAGGTATACTCAGCCACCGGCCAGCGGACTTCATCGTCCCTTAAGCTGCCGTCACGCTCCTGATATGTTACGGTGCTTTCCTCATAGGAAACTATAGTGCCCTCCACCTCGGTCAGCAGTCTGTTGCGGCTGTAGACATACAGTGTGTTAACGAGCGCCAGCACTATACCGAGCAGCCCTATGTTCAGCAGGAAGCGCCTTACTGAGATCTTTCCCGAGTCCATAGCCTGCCCCCTCAGATCATTTGCCGAACTTTTCGTCCAGCCAGGCCTGTATCTCGCTGTCATCGGCATCTGCAAAGCCGAAAGCCCTGCGGGCATAGACCTTGTCCTCGTCTTCAAAAAACTGGAAAGCCAGCTTGCGCTTCTCGATCGCGGCATCTTCGGGTGTGTAGTTGCCCTCGTTGAAGACTATCTCGCCGTCACGCTTTTCTGCGATATCATTGGTGTACAGCCGCCAGTGTTCCACCGAGGCGTTGTAGGATACCGTCTTTTCGGGGGATATCCTCCAGCAGCCGTCGGGGCCGTCTTCTGCCGAGAACTCTGCGGCCTTTTCCCTTATAGTCCCCAGAAAGGACAGGCAGAACTCATAGCCCAGTTCCTCCAGTGCTGTCACCAGTTCTTCCAGTTCCTCAGCGGAACGGGTGTGTATGACAAATTCGATATCGGGATTTTTCTCGATAAGTTCCTTAAAACTTGTCATTCTTCCTCCTTGCTACCGTAAGCCAGCTCTATGTCTATAAATTGTATCACTGCCCTACAGATGTTCCCGTCCTCGTCATAGCCGAAGTATACGGGGTACATACCGTCCCCGAAGCCTGAGTTGCATATGGGGATATGGTAGTCGGTATCGGGCACGGTGAAGTTTATGAAATCGCCGTCTTTGCGCTGATAGCGGGGGTCTGCCTTGTAGCTTTCAGCGAAGAAGGCCGCCATGTAGTCGTTGTAGGTGTTGAAGTCTTTGCCGTGCTTTTTGTGGAGGGCATCTTCAAATCTCAGGAATGCCTCCTGTGCTTTAACATCGCAGAAGCACCCCAGCCCCGCATCGACAGGGAAGCCGAAGTAGTCGCCCTCCGTAAAGGTCCTGAATTCCTCGATGTCTTCATCGCCTGTAAGCGCCAGTTCAAACTTCACCGCAGGCTTGTCACTGAAAACTATGCGCATGGCCGCATTGCGGGCGCAGTCCATATCCGAGGGCTCGATGATAGCAAGCTCCACGGGAAATTCGCCTGCGGGTACCTTTGTATATATGGGGCTTGACCCGTACATATACACCAGCGGGTCACAGGCCACCAGGGAACCCGTGGGCAGACTCACCGTCCCCAGAGGATAGCGCACCAGCTTTTTTTCGCATATCACGGACTTTTCAAAATATTCGTCAAGGTCGCAGGGGGAAGCAAGCAGGTCTTTATGCTTTTCCAACTCTGCCAGCCAGTTTTCGTCGGGCATATCTTTTGCCTCCTTGTCTTTGGTATGATCTGTCGTTCCAGTGATTTTCACGTATATGCTTTCAGCTCGCAGGCTCGCTCTCCTTGCTGTCGGGGGCGGGCTTCTCCGAGTTCTTCTGCTTTATCACGGGGGCTCTGCCGTACATCTCGGTGAGTGCCGCCAGCTTGTCGCTTATCTTGTCGGTGAGCATATCCTC
This sequence comes from Ruminococcus sp., assembly GCF_017464355.1. GTDB lineage: Bacteria > Bacillota > Clostridia > Oscillospirales > Ruminococcaceae > Hominimerdicola. The sequence continues at coordinate 33,139 of NZ_JAFUAG010000017.1, forward strand.
GCTCTCCAGCCGCCATTTCCAGTTTGTGCCAACGGTGGAGGGCGTATTCATTCTTGCGGTAGAATCCAGCTCCAGTATATCCTGCATCTGGGCAATGGCGGTGTCGCAAATGCTCGACCAGCACAGCTTTATAAGTCCCCAGGGGATATCCGTATCCTTTTTCACGCCCAGGTACTTTTTGCAGAAGTCAGCTGTCTTCTTGTCACAGCCCTTTATCCAGCCCAGGGCAGTTTCGTTGTCGTGGGTGCCCGTGTAGCAGATGCTGTTGGGCGTGCGGTAGTTGTGGGGCAGGTAGCCGTTGGCGGAGTCGCCGTCAAAGGCAAATTCCAGTATCTTCATGCCGGGATAGCCTGCGGCCTCCAGCATCTTCACCACCTTTTTGGTGAGAAAGCCCAGGTCCTCCGCGATTATATCCAGCTCGCCCAGCCGCCTATTGACAGCCTTGAAAAGCTTCATATCGGGGCCCTTGCTCCAGTGGCCTTTCCTTGCGTTGGGGGCGCCGTAGGGTATGCAGTAGTAGCTCTCAAACCCACGGAAATGGTCTATCCTGACGGTGTCGTATATCTCAAAGGCTGCGCGTATGCGCTCGATCCACCAGCGGTATTTTTCCTTGGCCATATAGTCCCAGCGGTAGAGGGGGTTGCCCCACAGCTGGCCGTCCTCGGAGAAAACATCGGGGGGACAGCCCGCGACCTCAATGGGGGTCTTGTTCTTGTCAAGGTAGAAATACTCGGGGGTCGCCCAGATCTCAACGCTGTCGTAGGCGCAGTAGATGGGTATGTCACCTATTATCTTTATGCCCCTGTCGTTGGCATATTTTTTCAGCTTTTTCCACTGGCGGAAGTATTCATACTGCACAAAGCACCAGAAGTCTATATCCTCGGCATAATCCTTGGCGGCCTGCTTTACGGCCTTGCCCTTGTGCATACGCAGAGGCTCCTCCCACTCATACCAGGCCTTGCCCCCGTGGGCGAATTTCAGTGCCATGAACAGGCCGTAGTCATAGACCCAGTCACGGTTTTCCAGCACGAATTTCACATAGCCCTTGGCAGGGTCCTTGCGGAAACGCTTGTGGGCTTTTTTCAGCACATTGAAGATGTTCTCGTATATCAGCCCGTAGTCCACCGATGACCTGTCGCTGCCCCAGTTTATGTCCTTGTACTCCTCGGCTTTCAGGTAGCCGTCCTTTTCAAGGGCTTCAAGGTCGATGAAATAGGGGTTGCCTGCGTGTATGGAAAAGCTCTGGTAAGGGGAGTCGCCGTAGCTTGTGGGCGAAACGGGGAGTATCTGCCAGCAGCTCTGCTTCGAGCGAACCAGAAAATCCACGAAGCTGTAGGCTTCTCTGCCCATTTTTCCTATGCCGTATTCGTTCGGCAGTGAGGATATATGCATAAGTATGCCGCTTTTTCTCATATCTTTTACCTCACAAAGAAGATTATCCATTCTGTTCATGATATGGACATAGTCATTGTAACACATCTTCGGGGATTTTGCAATAGGCAGTACACATTTTTAATTTATACGGGACATGGCAAAAAACTGGATAAAAAATAATAAGCAACTTTTGGAAATCTATTGACAATATGTGACTTTTGTGTTATAATCGTAGACGAGTTAGGGTCAATAAAGCCCGATTTTTGTAAAAAAGTACGAAAGGATATGAGAATATGATCTTCTGTAAAAACTGTGGTACTCAGGTAGATGACAACGCTAAGGTATGTCCCGCCTGCGGCCAGCCCGTTGAGGATACTGCGGCATCTTTCGACAATGCCCAGACTTACGATCCCTATGCAAATCAGCAGTTCGCTCAGCAGCCACCTATGTACGATCCCAATGCCCAGCAGGGTTACAACCAGCAGGGCTACGGTCAGCCTAACTACGGCGCACCTATGGGTAACATGGGCTTCCCTGAGAGGAACCTTGTTACCTGCATAATACTCAGCCTTGTTACCTGCGGCATCTATGGCCTGTACTGGTTCTACTGCCTGACCGAGGATTCCAACAAGCTTTCAAACGAACCCAACCCCACCAGCGGCGGCATGGCTATACTGCTGAGTATAGTTACCTGCGGTATATACGAGCTGTACTGGATGTACAAGCGCGGCGAGCTGATCGACCAGTTCAACGCTTCCCACCGCGGCCAGCAGACCAGCAATGCAGTGCTGTATCTGGTGCTTTCGGTATTCGGTCTGGGCATAGTTTCCTATGCGCTTATGCAGAACGAGCTCAACCAGATCGCAACAGGCCGTTGATCATGTGAACAGGCTGCCGCGCCCATGGTGCGGCGGCTTTTTTATCGGGAGGTCGGATCGGTGAAGGACAGTCAGAAAAAGCTGCTCAAGGAAACTCTGGTGTGCGGGGGCATACTGGGGGCTTACTATGTCTTTATCAGGCTGACGGGGCTGAGCATACCCTGCTTTTTTCAGGAGATAACAGGGATGAAATGTCCCGGCTGCGGTCTGACGTCCATGTGTATGCACTTTGCAAAGGCCGAATATTCTGCGGCATTTCATGCAAATCCCCTGATGTTCTTCCTGGGGCCTCTGCTGGCGATAGTGCTGGTGCTGAAGATAGCCTTTGACCCGAAGTGGCTGGGCAGCAGCAGCAAGCCCTATAAGGCCGCTACCTGGGCGGTGCTGGGGATAACAGTGGTGTTCTGGGTGACACGGAACCTGCTCGACTTCTGAGTTAATAAAAAATTTACAAAAAGCTTTATCTTCCCCTTGACAAGGGGGAGGGGATATGTTATAATAGGTGTACCTCTTTATGAGGTCTATTTTTTTGCGCTGTTTTTTCTACAGTGCAGGAAGATCATAAGTTACCTCAGAACGCGGAAAGGTTCTGCGTTGGCAGAGGGAGGCAAAGACGTACCCCGGTGGTTCTTACGGGGTATAAATTTCGTCAGGAGGTGCCGAAATGAGAGTTAAGATCACACTTGCGTGCACAGAGTGCAAGCAGCGCAACTACAACACCAAGAAGAACAAGAAGAATGACCCTGACAGACTTGAGATGAATAAGTACTGCAAGTTCTGCAAGAAGCACACTCTTCACAAAGAGACTAAGTAATCTGAAAGGAGTCGGCTATGGCTAAGGACAAGCAGACTACTAAGTCAAACAAGAAGGACGCTGAGAAGGAAAAGAAAAGCGGCGGCGCGCGCAAGTATTTCAAGGATCTTCGCGCAGAGCTGAAAAAGGTCGTATGGCCTACCAGAAAGCAGGTCGTTAACAACACGGGCGTTGTACTCGTGGTAATGTCCCTGATGGGTCTGTTCCTTTTCGCAGTCGACACCGGTCTTAGCTACGCTATACGCGCGCTGATCGGTCTGGGTGCAGGCTAAAGCCTGCGGCGGTATGAACGACAGGAGGATCTAACATGGCAGAAGAAGCAAAATGGTACGTGGTCCACACATATTCGGGCTATGAGAACAAGGTAGCGCAGAATATCGAAAAGGTCGTTGAAAACCGTAAGCTCCACGATCTTATCCCCGAGGTCAGGATCCCTATGGAAACTGTTACCGAGATAAAGGGCGAAAAGACCGTTGAAGCAGAAAAGAAGCTGTTCCCCAGCTATGTGCTGGTAAAAATGGTCCTGACAGATGACAGCTGGTATATAGTAAGGAATACCAGAGGTGTTACGGGTTTCGTAGGTCCGGGAAGCAAGCCTGTTCCCCTTTCTGACAGAGAGGTGGAGGCGCTGGGCGTTGATACAGGCGCACAGACCGTACAGACGAACATTTCAGTCGGTGATGACGTTGTCATGGTCGGCGGTTCCTTTGATGGTATGAGCGGTACAGTATCCGCACTTGACCTTGAAGCTGCAACAGCAGACGTAACAGTGTCCATGTTCGGCAGAGAGACCTCGGTCACACTGCCCCTTACACAGATAAGGAAAGAGGACTAGGGATATGCACGGGGTGGAAGTCCCCGAGAGTAAGCATGAGGAAGTTAAACTTCCGGAAACGTGGGAGAGCCCTTTGGCTCGCCTTACCACTTAATTATGGAGGTGCAATATAATGGCACAGAAGGTAGTAGGCTATATCAAGCTTCAAATCCCCGCAGGAAAGGCAACTCCTGCTCCCCCTGTTGGTCCTGCACTGGGTCAGCACGGCGTTAACATTATGGCATTCACAAAGGATTTCAACGAGAGGACCAAGAACGACATCGGTCTTATCATCCCTGTTGTTATCACTGTTTATGCAGACAGATCCTTTACATTCGTTACCAAGACCCCTCCTGCAGCTGTTCTGATCAAGAAGGCTTGCAAGATCGAGTCAGGTTCGGGCGTGCCCAACAAGACTAAGGTCGCAACTATCACCAAGGAGCAGGTCAGACAGATCGCTGAGCAGAAGATGCCCGATCTGAACGCTGCTAACATTGAAAGCGCCATGAGCATGATCGCAGGTACCTGCAGATCTATGGGCGTTGTAGTTGAGGACTGAGGGGAGGTATAGAATATGAAGCACGGTAAGAAGTATGTTGACGCTGCCAAGGTAGTTGACAGAGCTAAGCAGTATGATGCAGCAGAGGCTCTGGAGCTGGCTGCAAGCAACGCAAAGGCTAAGTTCGATGAGACTATCGAGCTGCACATCCGTCTGGGTGTTGACTCCAGACACGCTGATCAGCAGGTAAGAGGCGCTGTTGTTCTTCCTAACGGTACAGGTAAGAAGGTAAGAGTTCTGGTATTCTGCAAGGAAGACAAGATCGAGGCTGCTAAGGCTGCCGGCGCTGAGTATGCAGGCGGCATGGAGTTCGTTGACAAGATCACCAAGGAAAACTGGATGGATTTCGATGTAGTTATCGCTTCTCCCGATATGATGGGCGTTGTTGGTAGACTCGGTAAGGTCCTCGGTCCCCGTGGTCTGATGCCTAACCCCAAGGCCGGTACTGTTACTCCCGATGTTGCAAAGGCTGTAACTGATGCTAAGGCCGGTAAGATCGAGTATCGTCTCGACAAGACCAACATTATCCACTGCCCTATCGGCAAGGCTTCTTTCGGCGTAGAGAAGCTGGAGCAGAACTTCAATACTCTCGTTGATGCAGTCGTTAAGGCTAAGCCTGCCGCTGCAAAGGGTCAGTATCTGAAGAGCATAACTGTTGCCTCCACCATGGGTGTTGGTATAAGAGTTAATACTGCTAAGTACGGCAACTGATAATTTGTATACAAAGCGTCGTCCTGAGGGACGGCGCTTTTTTGTGTACATATATTAGCTATGGCTAACCGGCAAATAATGCCGATTTTTCGGGGCTTTTGGTAAATTGTTTTAATGGGATAATATTGCGGAGATAATTGCGGCGGAAATGTTGTGGCTTTTGCATAAAGAAATTGGTATCAGTTTATTAAAATATACGAAATATTTTATCTTGACAATTCGGCAAGTGACTTTTGTTTACGAATATGTTATAATTACGCTAATAAGTTCAGGTGATGGGGGTGATTGTCTGGTCGGTATCATATTGAATATCACTATGGTGATACTGGAGATAATTGCCTGCAGCTGGGCTTTCAAGAGAAACGGCGCCTCCATACTGAAATTTTACACGGTGCTGAGCAATATACTGGGGGGCGTAAGTGCCGCGATGTTCTTGCTGGCTAAACTGCTGTGGGACGAGGTGCCCATGTGGGTGACAATGCTGCGCTACTGTTCGGTGGTTTGCCTTATGCAGACTTTTCTTGTGGTGGTGCTGGTGCTGGCGCCTATGACCAAGCCCCCTGATACGCTGTACGGGCTGCTGTTTGAGAGAAGCCAGAAATTCCACCACATAATATGCCCGCTGCTGACGGCGGCAAGCTTTCTGTTCTTTGAAGGGGGCTGTCCTTTCGGGACGGTACACAAGCTGCTGGCGGTGGCGCCTACCCTGCTTTACGCGGCCGTTACCATTCCGCTGAACTGGTACGGAAAGCTGCGGGGGCCTTACCCTTTTCTCTATGTTCGTGAGAACAAGTGGTATGTTTCCATAATGTGGGCAGTAGTGGTGCTGGGGCTTACCTTTGCCATTGCCTTTGGGTGTGCTGCGGTAAGGTCGGGAATTTTAAAGTAACTGATATCCGCAGAAACTGTCCGCATAGGGCGGCGGTACAGGCGGAAATGATATAAGGAGATGAATGTATGAAAAATTCAAAGAGGGTAGCAGCAGGTATCGTAGCTATGGCCATGGCCTGCTCGACAATTGTGGGAGCTTCGGCTGACGCGGTCTTCACCGCAAGCTCGGGAGATACCGTAACCAGGATAACCAACCCCGACGGACAGCCCGGAGATACTGACGGTATCATAGGCGACCGTGAGCTGGGCTACGGCTGGTCTGTGGCTGAAAGGGACGGCTACCTGTACATAGGCGGCTGGAGAAACACTGTGGGCGCTGTTATCAAGCTTTATCTGGAGTCTGCGCTGGTAGCTTCGGGCAAAATGGACAGCGATACTGTGTGGAAACTGGTGGATATATTTACCAATTCCGAAGTTCCAAGACCCACTACCACCAACGCAGGTGTGCTTATAAAGATAGACCCCGACAACCCCGATGACTGCACTGTCATCACCGAGATGAGCAACCCTTTCCGCCATGTGGCTACCTATGAGGGCGATCTGTACTTCACCACCTACATCGGCGGCAGCGGAACAGAGCCCAAGATATACAAGCTGGACAAGGACGATAACCTGACCGAGGTGTATTCCACCAAGCAGGGCTCCAGCATGAGGGCAAACTGCATTTACAGGGATTACCTCTACTTTGCGGGCACTAATGCTTCCGAGCCTATCAAGGCAGGTGAGACCTGCAAGATGGCTGTCATGAGAAAGGCTGACGGCGATGAAAAGGCCTGGGATCAGGTTGCTGACTACACCGATTTCGTATATACCTCCGAATATGTCAACGATGAGGGCGAGACCGTTACCGAAACAGGCTACTACGGCGATGACAGCTTTGTAAGCTCGGTGTCCGGCGCACCTGTGTGGGATATGACAGCTTTCAACGATGAGATATATTTGACCATACCCAATGAGTGCGGCTATGTGGTATTCCGCGGACACCCTGCAAAGGCAGGCGAAAAGGCTAACAAGTACGGCTGGGTATGGACAGAGGTCATCGGCCGTGATGTTAACAGCCCCAACAACCAGGGTCTGTGCGACGGCAACAAGCTGGGCTATGTGGGCGATGACGGCTACCTGACAGGCTATCGCTCGGTAGTAGGTGCGCTGGGTGTTTATGACGGTCATCTGTACACCTATGATATCGACCATACCATTGCGGCTGAACTGGCGGCCATACAGGGTATGCTGGGGCTTATGACAGGCTCCGACGCTGACCCTGCACCCTATCTCCTGCCCATGAAGACCACCCTCGACCACCCCCAGAGGCTGTGGAGAATGGATACAGACACCAAGGAATTTGAGGAGATGACCAGCTTCACCGAGCTGACCAGCGGCACCACCAATGAGTACATCTGGAAGCATGGTGTGTACAACGGTGAGTTCTATATAAGCACCATGGACTCCAAGGTGATATATAACTACCTCACCAGGCTCTCGGGCGGAAGCTTCAACGAGATGACAGGCGAGGAGAAGCTGAGACAGCTGCAGACTATCGGCGAATTCCTGAGAGAGGCTATGGCTCAGCAGGAGGCTGATAACGGCGCTTTCAATGAGAAGATAGAGGAGATTATCAACAAGCTGACTGCCCCCGATGAGGAGACCACTGCCGAGGAGACCTCCGAGGCTGAGCAGGCACTGAGGGACAAGATAGCAGAGCTGAAAGAAAAGTACGACGACGGCTCCAAGACACCAGAAGAGGTCGCAGAGGAGATAAGCAAGCTGATTTCCGAGGGCGGAATTCCCGATGAACTGAGGGAAGAACTGGCAGCTGACGCCAATGAACTGGCCGAGCTTGCCAAGGCTGCCGCAGGTGAGAAGTCTCAGGACTTCGCGGCGAAGATGTCTGAGATATTCAGCAGCGTTGCTCCGAACAGTGAGCAGGCTGAGGCTTACAGACAGAAGCTTCAGGATACCATAAACGAGATATCCCAGGAAACTCAGGACGAGAAGATGAGCCTGATGCTTATGACAATGGCTTATCTGGCTTCAAGAGAATTCCTGACAGACAGCGAAGAAGACGGTGAGCTCATGGGCGAAGTCGCCGGCCTGATATTTGATGTACAGGAACTTGACAGGAACGACCCCGATGCTGTGCGTGCGCTGGCTGAAAAGTATGAAGACCTGCCCGCAAAGCTTGGCACCAAGTTCGCTGATATAGCACAGAAGATACAGGCCGACCCTCAGGCAGCCTCACTGACCGAGGAAGAGCAGCAGCAGCTTGCCGATACTTTCAAGAGCATGGCCGAAAAGGCACAGGGAGTATTCACAAAGAACTACAGCGAAGAGATAGCTGAGATGGCCAAAAAGGCCGAGCAGATGAGAATGTACTACAACGCTGTGCAGCTGTACTCATACATAAGCGACTATGTAAAGAAGGACACCCAGGGCTTTGATATCTACAAGTCCTCTGACGGTGTGAACTGGGAGCTGGTAACTGATGACGGCTTCGGCGACAAGTTCAACTACGGTGCTTTGAGATTTGTGACCTCCGATGACGGTATGTATATCACTACAGCTAACCCCTTCTACGGCGCACAGCTGTACAAGCTGAGCAATGACCTTGAAGCTCCCGAAGTTCCCGAAATAACTGTTACACCCGAAAGTGCAAAGTGGGTGCTTGACAGCGAAGAGGGTCTGGTGTTTGAAACAGACTCAGCCTCTGAGTGGGTGACTGTAAGAGATGCCGAGGGCAAGCACCTGGGCATGGATATCGAGAACGGTGTTACTATCAAGGACGGCAAGATAACCCTCAGCCCCGAATACCTGACCGCACTGGGCGAGGGCACCTACGATATCGAATTCGTACTGGAAGAGGGCAGTGCTGCGGTAAGCTTTGAGATAGCTGCCGAGGCGGACGAAGAGACCACCGACGGCGAAACTACCGACAGCGAGACGACCTCCGAAGAAGACGACTACCTCAAGGGCGATGTAAACGGCGACGGCGAGGTAAATGTTACCGACGTTGTGCTGGCAGCAGCCCATGTCAAGAGCGTAAGACCCCTTAATGAGGATCACTTCAAGCGGGCTGATGTGAACGCTGACGGCGATGTGAACGTCACCGACCTTATGAAGATAGCAGCCCATGTAAAGGGCATAAAGCCTCTGGAATAATGCGAACTGAGGCTGTAACTGCAAAGTGAAAAAATTAACGGCACGTCTGTTTTTGCTGACAGACGTGCCGCTTTTTGTTTTGATCCCAATTTGGTTGTGTATTGTTTCCCCGCCGAAGGCGGGGAAAACAATACGAAAAAAAGCCATTCTGTATCATCAGCAATACACTTCAAAATCAGGAGTTGTTTTGTTACATGGGAAGCTTCACGGTGAACTCCGCGCCGCCGCTTTCGCTGTCTGTTACGGATATCTCGCCGCGGTGCAGCTCGGTAAGTTCTTTTGCTATGCAAAGTCCCAGGCCGAAATGGCTGTTGTCGGTGCGGGAGGGGTCGGCGCGGTAAAAACGCTCGAAGACCCTTTCCTTGTCCTCATCGGGTATGCCGCAGCCTGTATCGCTGACCCTGATGACATGGTGCCTGCCCTCATCGCAGAGAGAAAGCATGACCTTGCCACCTGAGGGGGTGTAGCTGAGAGCGTTGTCCAGGAGAATGTTGACCACCTGGGTAAGCCTGCCGCTGTCGATATTTTCGGCGGTGATGTTTTCATCGGGCAGCTTTATGCGCAGGGCTATGCCCTTTTCCACGGCCTTGCTCATGGCGGCCTCATAGCATTCCAGCACGATGGTGTCAAGGTCGGCTCTGCCGAAATCAGTGGAAAAGCTGCGGCTGTCGCTGCGGGCGAGGGTCAGCAGGTCCCCTGTCAGGCGGGCAAGGCGGGTACACTCCTTCTTCGCTATGCTGATAAGCTCGGGGCGCTGGGGAGGTATGGCCTTTTCCGCAGCGTCCAGGGCGGCCATTATGTTGTTCACGGGGTTTCGTATCTCGTGGGAGGCCGCTGCGATGAACTCGGTCTGGCGGCGGCGGGAGTCATCTACAGGCCGCAGCAGGCGCTTGGTGAAATAATAGGAAAAAATATACATGACCACCGCAGCCCCCATGATGACAGCTGCAAGCTTAAGGCACAGGCGGGCAAACTCCCGCTTCATGGTATCAAGGGAGACCGCAGCGTATACCTCGATGACGGAGCCGTTTTTTGGTATGAGCATATGGCTGATGAGGTATTCGCTTTTGCCGAGGCGCTTTGAAAACTCGGTATGCTCGGTGTAAATGCTGCTGCGGGAGATGTACTTTCCCTCGCAGGCGGCACGTATCTTTTCAAAAAGCTCCCGCTGCCCGGGGGTCTTGGTCTCTTCGGTTATGCGCAGGGGTGAGCCGTTATCGCAGATGTCAAAGAGATAGCCGCGGTTCTTTTCAAGGTCGGAAAGCTCCTCATATGATATGACAGCATCTCTTTCGATATCCGAGGCAAAGGATATCATGTCGTTTTCAAAGGTCAGGGCGGCTGTGTCCTTCATGGTGTGGTAGCTGACTATGGCATATATGACAGTGGCCGTCAGCAGTATCAGCAGCCCGCCCCCCGTGAAAAGCATGGTAAGCCTGCGGTGGACTTTCTTAAACATCGTCTGCCCCCGTATCAAGCTTGTAGCCCACGCCGCGCACTGTTTTTATGCTGAGGGTGCTGCCTGCATTTTTCAGCCTGCGGCGAATGAAGTAGATGTAGTTATCAAGGTTGCCGTCAAGGGTCTCGTAATCCACGCCCCAGACACGGGTCTGTATGGTCTGGCGGGAGAGGGTCTGGCCTGGGTTCCTGAGAAAAAGCCGCATGAGCTCGCCCTCCTTCTGGGAAAGGGTGCAGGTGCCTGCGGGGCCTGTTAGCTGGTTTTCTTCGGGCTTGTAGACCACGTCGCACAGGCTCAGCACATCAAGGCTCTCCAGGTGGGCGGGGCGGCGCAGCAGGCACCTTATCCTGGCAAGAAGCTCGTCTGTTTCATAGGGCTTTACCAGATAATCGTCTGCACCGCAGTCAAGGCCTGTTACCTTGTCCCCCAGTTCCCCCAGGGCTGTCAGCATGATGACGGGGGTGTGGTCGCCCCGCTTTCTCATTTCTCTGAGGATAGTCAGGCCGTCCTTGTGGGGCAGCATCCTGTCAAGGAGGACAAGGTCGTAGGCAGATCTTTCCAGGTAATGATCCGCATCTCTGCCGTCAGTGCAGGTGTCGGCCTGATAGCCCTCCTGTTCAAGGCGGAACTGCAGCAGCCAGCATTGTTTTTTATCGTCTTCTATTATTAGTATACGCATATCAGTCAGCCTTTCGTGGTGATACATCACAGCGGGCGGAAGAAGAGATATCTTCCTGCCTGTACCATATTATAACACACTTGCGGGCGCAAGTAAACCCTGCCCCCTGATATAATGATAGCACATGAAAGGTCTGCAAAACAAAATTAGAGATAAATTAGAGATGATTTTAGAGATAGATTAGAGGTTCATGTGTTATCATACAGATAACAACAAAAGGAGGTCATGCAAAATGACAAAGAAAATACTGGCAGCTGTGCTGGCGCTTACAGCTGTGATGACAGCAGGCTGCGGCGGCAGTAAGGACAATAAAGAAAAAGATATGAGCGCAGAGGTATCAAAGGGAAGATATGTGGAGGATAAGCTGGACTTCGGGGAGATAGATTCTGTGACAGAGTTTGCCAATACTGCTGAGGTGCAGCTCGTTGACCTGTACAGAGGCACGGAGAATACAAAGATACACAAGCTGAAGGACGGCGAGCCGACTACAGAGGATATGGGCGCCAATTGCATACTGGAGGGCTTTGATATGCCCCAGGAATGCACCCTCAGCCCGAACGGTGATCTGTTTTTCTCGTGCTGCAATGATAGGTTTGATGTCCGCTACGGTATCATCAGGGCAAAGGGTGAGAAGAAGCAGGTGGAGCTTCCCGAGGATATTATGTTCACTTCATTTGAATATGCCCCCGACGGCAGATTGTACGGCATAGCCTTAAACGATGAGGACAGCAGCTTTTATCTGTATCTCATAGACACCGAGAGATCCGAAGTGACAGCGCTGTGTGACACAGAGTACTGCAGCACGCTGGATATAGTTGGCGACAGGATATACCTCACCGACCCATCGGGTGACGGTATAAAAATATACGATACCGTCAGCGGCAAACAAGTGGAAGACGAAACGCTGGCAGATTTCTGGAAAAGCAGTATGGCAGGGAACGACGGCTGCTGCGATATCTTCGGAGGTGGTGACGGTGCGGTTTACATAGTATCCCGCAATGGCATATACCGCCATGTTGTCGGGGGAAGTATGGTGGAGCAGGTGGTGGAAGGCCTGACCAATTCACTGGGCAGCGCAAATAACCATACCATGTACGGCACCACCGATACAGACGGCAGCTTTGTCATCATCACTGATGAGTTTGAGGTCAGACGTTATTACTTTGACCCCGAGGCAGTAAATGAGTTTACTTCGGACCTTGATATATACACCCTCCGTGAGAGCGAAGCCCTTATGCAGGCCGTAAGGGCATTCGCTAAGCTGCACCCCGAGGTAAGGGTGAATGTCAGGGTGGGTATGCAGGACAACAGGACCTACGATGACGCAGTAAAGTCGCTGACCACAGATATACTTTCCGACAATGCTCCCGACCTCATCATGCTGGACGGGCTGGATATACAGTCGCTGGAAGACAAGGGTATGCTCACAGACCTTAACTCCATAAGGGACAAGTGGGAGCCTTCTGACAGCGTTATGAAGAACATATCCGAATGGGACAAGGAGGACGCCCTCAGCTGTGTTGCCGCAAGGTTCGGCATATTCGGCAGAGGCGCAGGCAAGGAGGATATGGAGAGGCTGGGTTCATACATCGATATGGTAAAGCTTACGGAAGAAGCGCTGGAAAAGGGAGAGATATCTCACGCAGAGAAACTTGATGAGGAGAACCTGGAAAATAGGATCAGATACAGCATTACCCTGAATGCAGGCAGAATTTTCAGCGGCGGCACTGCCGACAAGGCTGCACTGGCAGAGTACTTTGCGGAGGAAAAGCTGCTTTTTGACAATGCTGTGATGGTAGGCGGAAAAGACTACGGTATGTGGGAAACCTGCAGCATGGCCGCAGGCGAGAGCTGTGCAATGGAAGGCGCTTTCTTCTCTGCGCAGGAGCTGCTGAGTCTTACATGGGTCGATAACAACAGCGACCTTGTGTATGCTTTCGGCTCGGGGGAGGGCAAGGCGGAGTTCGTGCCTGTATGCGACCTGGGCATATGCGCCGCAGGCGATGAACAGGATATGGCCGCCGAGTTCATAAAGACAGCCCTTTCCAAGGACTGCCAGAAAGCAAATGTGAACGAGGGTATGTCTGTGGATAAAGAGGTGCTGGGAGAAGTCCTGCAAAATGACAGTATGTGCAGCTCACTGGGCTTTGCAAGATCAGACGGCAGCTTTTTTGCATACACGATATCACCTCTTGAAGACAGTGAACTTAACGAGTTTATAGACTTCGCGGAAAATGCCGACACCCCCGTGCTGATAGATGATATGACAAGGGATATCATAGCCGAGGCGGCCATGGCGCACCTGACGGGAGATAAGTCCGCCGATGAAGCGGCAGAGCAGGCAATGTCAGGGCTGGAGCTGAAAATGAAAGAATGACCCAAGGGAGAAACGGGAAATGAAACATGAAAAAAAGTGAGAGCAAGAGAAAAACGGGAGATAGAAAATATATGAGCTTCCTGCTGCCCAGCCTGTTGGGCACAGGGATATTCTCGGTGCTGCCCTTTGCAGATTCCCTGCGGCGCTCCTTTTTCAGGACAGTGTCGGGGGACTTCTGCGGAACGGAGAATTACAGGGCGGTGTTTTCTAACGAAGCCTTTCTGCTGGCAGTAAAGAACACCGCACTGTTCACGGCGGTGTTCCTGCCCGTACTTATAACGCTGTCATTTCTCACGGCATACTTTATCAGCGGACTTAAGTTCATGCGGGTCATTCGCTCGGTGCTGCTTTTTCCGCTGGCGGTGCCCACGGCGGCGCTGGTGCTGGTGTGGAAGCTGCTTTTTCAGCCCGCGGGCATGGTTAACGGTGTGCTGACAGTATGCGGTGCAGATACAGTGTCTTTCCTTGACAGCGGCGCAGCCTTCGGGGTGCTGGTGGGCAGCTATATCTGGAAGAACCTGGGCTACACGGTGCTGCTGTGGCTGACGGGCATATCGGGGATATCCTCGAGCCTCAGCGAGGCCGCAAAAGTTGACGGCGCAGGAAGGCTTCAGATAATGCGGCACATAATACTGCCAAACCTTAAGCCCACCATGTATACCATAACTGTCATATCTTTCCTCAATTCCTTCAAGGTCTTCAGGGAGGCTTACCTGGTGGCGGGGGCATACCCCCACAGGTCCATATACCTTATGCAGCACCTTTTCAACAACTGGTTCTCGAATTTTGAGCTTGATAAAATGTCGGCGGCAACGGTGGCGGTCTTCGGGGTGATACTGGCGGCTGTCAGCCTGCTGCAAAGGGCGTGGGACAAGGAGGCGAGAGCATGAAAAAGCTTCGGCAGATATCAGGCCACGGGGCGGCGGCACTGCTTTGCCTGATAATATGCAGCCCCGTGCTTATGCTGGTGAATTTATCCTTTCAGGACAGCCTTGAACTTTCAAAGGCCTTTGTACCCCCGACAGGGCAGGATCTTGCCATGCCTGATATGCTGCCCCTTTTCCCCACCCTTGATAACTTCGGTGAGATATTGCTGGAGTCGCCGCAGTTTTACAAGGTCTTCTGGAATTCGCTGGGCATAGCTGCGGCAGTGACGGCGGGGCAGCTCATCATAGCGGTGCCTGCGGCCTGGGGCTTTTCAAGAACAAAGCTAAGGTTCAGGCGGCAGCTTTTCGACCTTTATGTGCTGCTTATGCTCATGCCCTTTCAGGTGACTATGCTTTCACAGTACATCATGCTGGATAAGCTGGGGCTTATGGACACAAGGGCGGCCATAATACTGCCTGCGGTGTTCTCGGCTTTTCCTGTGTTCATCATCTACCGCAGCTTTTGCAGCATACCCGAGGAGGTGCTGGAGTCCGCCAGGATAGACGGTGCAGGGGAGTGGCAGATACTTTTACGCATAGGCATACCCATGGGCAGTGCAGGCATAATGGCGGCGGTGGTGCTGGGCTTTCTCGACCTGTGGAACATGGTGGAACAGCCCCTGGCATTCATCAGGGACAGAAAGCTGTACCCCCTTTCGCTGTACCTGCCCATGCTTGACAGGACAGGGGGCAGCATACTGGCCGCCTCGGCGGTAACGTTAATACCTGCGGCATTCGTTTTTGTGATAGGACAGGACAAGCTTGAAGCGGGCATAATAGCTTCGGCGGTCAAGGAGTGAGAGGACAAATGGTAAAGAGAAAAGCGGTGAGATACTTCGGGGGATTTCTTGCAGTTATGCTGGTTATGACCTTTGTATCCCGTATGGTGTACACCAAAAATCTGGCGGTGGTAACGGCCGAAAAGGTCCGCATTGGCAGACTGAGCAAAAATATACAGTGCTGCGGCACCGCAGAAGCCACTGCGGTCAAAACAGTGTCCCTGCCCGAGGGGCTTACAGTTGAAAAGCTGACGGCACCTGCGGGCAGCAAGGTAAGCGTCGGGGAGGAGCTGCTGCGGCTGGATATGGCGAAGCTTCGGGAAACCGCCGAAAAACTGGCACGGGAGATAGATGATGATATAATGAACGGCGGCCTTGGGGGCAGCGGGGAAGTCCCCGTTTTTACCGAGAGCGATATGCCCGTGAAGTCGGTCAAAGTAAAGGCGGGGGATAAGGTGAGTGTCGGCAGTGAGCTTTTTACTCTGAACAGCGACAGGCTGCTCATGCTCATAAACGAGCTTGAAGCGGTTCGCAACGAGGATATCATAGGCCGTAATGGTGAGGACAGCCTTTCCACCGACGGAGAAACTGTTCAGGCGGAGCTGTTTGACCTGAGTATCTCGGAAAAGCAGAAAAAGATAGACCGCTACCTGAAGATCTATAATGCGGGCGGAAAGGTCTGTGCGGAGAGCGAGGGCACGGTGACAGCTGTCAACATAAAAGCAGGCGACCTGACAGGCCAGACCGCAGCTGTGGTCATCAGCGGGCAGGCAAAGACCACGGGAAGTACCGCCGCAAAACAGGAGCAGCTTGACAAGCTGAATGACCTCATGGCTCAGCAGGGGGCAGTGCTTAGCCCCGCCGAGGGCATTGTAACGAAAGTTTCGGTGCAGGCAGGGGATGTGACAGGCGGCGGGGCGGCAGTGTGTATAGCAGATAATACCGAACCCATGGTGTTCAACGCTGATCTTTCGGGGGAGGACGGCAGGCTGCTGGCCGTGGGGGACAGCGCTTCGCTGTCGTTCAGAAACGGCAGGATAAACCTGACCGATAACCGTATAGCCGCCATGACAAGAAGCGAGGACGGACAGAACTACAGGCTGACCCTTCCGCTGGAAAGCGATGAGATAGTCAGCGGGGAAGTGGGACAGCTGACTGCGGGAGCAGCCTGTTCGGATATATGTGAATGCGTGCCTAACAGGGCGGTAAAGGGCAGCGGACGGGAGAAATATATCTATCTGCTGAAAAAAGAAGAAGGTTTCCTGGGAGAGGAGTACCATGCCGAGAGGATAGATGTGGAAACAGTGATGTCCAACGAGAATAGTACAGCTTTGAAGAATACGGGATTAACGGAAGAAGATATGGTCATATGTACAGACAAAGAACTGAAAGACGGCCAGACAGTGAGAGTGAGCAAGGTGTAAATAAAACAGCACCCTCCCATAACTGCCAAGGAAAAAAAGCGCGCGGTCAAGCCTCGCGCCGGCAGGCTTGCGGGGAGTACAACATCAGCAAAGCTGATGAAGGGGCAGAGCCCCTCAATCACCAAGGCACAAAACCA
Organism: Ruminococcus sp.; assembly: GCF_017464355.1. Taxonomy (GTDB): domain Bacteria; phylum Bacillota; class Clostridia; order Oscillospirales; family Ruminococcaceae; genus Hominimerdicola. The sequence goes on from NZ_JAFUAG010000017.1 coordinate 50,117, forward strand.
AAATCACAAGCAAATAAAAAAAGCGAAACAACCAAAAAGCGATAATCACAGCAACCTCCCGAAAATGACAAAACGCGGGCGGCCGCCAACTTCCGAACGTGAGCAGTGAAATGCCCGCCACAAAGCCGTATGCGAACAACGACCGCCCGCGTGCAATTTTCGGCGCAGCGACGAAAATTGCGCCCCGCCAGGGGCCCTGTCCCGCAGTCCCCTTGAAATATATGACCCGTCCCGCTGAGAGGGGGAAGACACGATAAACCGCAAACAAGTCAATTATTGTGACAATTATCGCGTTGACTTGAAAGAAAAATTGTGGTATAATATGCTGACAGAAAGCACCGCAGGGAATGCGGCGCATGAAAGTTTATTACCAAGGAGGATACACAAATGAAGATCTATTCAGTTAATGACCCCGAATTCAGCGAGTACGGCAAAGTTCTGGAGGGCTATGATACCGCAGAGCTTATCAAGGCTATGAACGATATAGCACTTCCCGAGGAGGGCGTCGCTTATGAGCCCTGGATCGACAGCCTCGAAAAGTGCAGCATTTTCAGCGCACTCTCCGAGAACGGCTTCGGCGGTATGCCTATAGAGCTGGGTATGTGCTGGGGACATAACAAGTCCCTCAACTGCCTGGAATACCACAGGAACAGCGAGATCAATATCGGCTGTTCCGATTTCATACTGCTGCTGGCAAAGCAGGAGAAGATCATAGACGGCGTGCTGGATACCGCTGATGTAAAGGCTTTCCGCGCACCCGCAGGCGCTGTTGTTGAGGTATATGCTACTTCTCTCCACTATGCCCCCTGCCAGACAAGCGATGAGGGCTTCAGGGTAGCTATCGTACTGCCCAGAGAGACCAATACCGATATCACCAGACCCGAGCCCAAGAACCTTGAAGACAAGATGCTCTGGGCAAGAAACAAGTGGCTGCTGGCTCACGAGGAATCCGCTGAGGCCGGACAGGGCGCTTATATAGGCCTTAAGGGCGAGAACCTGTCGGTATAATATTATCTGTGTATCATGCACCTTTGTCCTGCGGGGCAAGGGTGCTTTTTCGTGCTGAATGCGGCCGAATGGTATATTGACAGTTTATGAGAAAAATGATATAATATACTGTGATGTCAGACAGGCTGATATCACAGTAAAGCATTGAAGGAGGGTGGAGATGTCTTGAAGCTTAAGCATATCTTGCTGAGCCTTGTTTACCTCATATCGGTGGTGCTGATGGTGTCCCCGAGATTTATAGGTATCTTCGCCAGGGGCGGTGCAGCTGCCATTCTGGGAACGGCGGCGCTGGCAGCACTGACAGGCGTGTACGGCACTTATATCTATCAGGCGGCTAAGCCGAGGCTAACTGTGACGACTGACCCCGGTCTCCCCGATAAGGAAACACCCTATGAAAAATACAGAAAACTCACGACCTGGTTCGCGGCTTACCATACCTACGGCAGAAACGTCATTTATGACTCACGGGAGACCGCGGCGCTGGTAAATGCTGAAATGGCAGAGCTGCGCAGGCAGGGCTCAAGAGAGAATGACCCCTTCCACAGCGGAAGGCTGGGCACAAGGATAAATGACTCGGTGGTGAATATCTCGGTGAAGTATGAGCAGACGGTCAAGGTACTGTCTGAGTCCTTCAACCCCGCCGATATCACCTACCAGAACTATATCTCGGTGCTGGATAACGTGCTTGACCTGGCAGGGGCTCACGCAAAAAGCATAAAGAAAAGGCTCTGCGTATTCGATTACCGCACCTGGACATCTGACCCGCTGGATACCATGTGTCAGCAGTATGTGGACGAGGTGGAGCAGAGCGTGGTGCAGCTGGAAGAGATAGGCGGAAAGTTCGACCACCTGCTCCATGAGCTGGTGAACCTTGACGAGATATCTGAAACTCCTCTGCAGGATATGCAGACTTTGATAGAAACTACCTCGGATTACAGAAGTATCGAGGAATAATGGTCATTATCTGAAAGGTGGAAAGAGAATGAACTTCAAAATGAAGCCCGCTATGCTTGGCATAGCTGTGGTGGTAATGGGTATCGTCATCGCCATAATAGCTGCGGTGTCCTCAGGCGGCAGCAAGGGCGCAAAGGTCGGCAAGGACGGCAAGATAGCTGAAGAGGATATCAACGGTGTGCTTGAAGAAGGCGCCAACCGGGTAAACGTTACTACCCGCAAGGCGATCAAGGGCACGGTGACTTATGAGGAGACCTATGCCGCTGACGAACTTCCCGATATAGATAAGTCTTACCCCCTGCTCACAGAACCCACAGGCAGGGATATAACTGTGGAGATATTCTCATCTCCCGAAAAAGCAGGCACAGGCACCGACGGCTGGATGCTGGAGCTGGTAAAGGATTTCAATGATTCAAACCAGACGGTTGACGGCAAAAGCGTGGGCATAAAGCTCAGGTCAGTATCCTCGGGTACTCAGGTGGATTACATCGTTTCGGGCGCCAGCGTGCCCGATGCTATCTCGCCCTCGGCTTACCTCTGGTGCGAGATGCTGGAAAATCAGGGCGTCAAGACCACTGTCATCACTGACAGGACGGTGGGCAACGTGGCAGGTGTGCTGCTTGACCAGACTACCTATTCCCAGCTGGAAGGCAAGTACGGCACCGTGGATATCAAGGCCGTGGTCGAGGCTACTGCTGACGGCAGCATGACCACAGGCTATACCAACCCCTTTGTTTCCACAACAGGCCTTAACTTCCTGGCCTCGGCGCTGAGTACCTTTGACAGCACCAACCCCCTCAGCAATGATGCGGTAAAGGGCTTCCAGACTTTCCAGGATAACGTGCCCTTCGTGGCATACAACACCCTGCAGATGAGAACTGCCGCCGAGAACGGCACTTTCGACTGCATGATGATGGAATACCAGTCCTACAGCCAGGACGCTTCGCTGACCAACAACTACAAGTTCATACCCTTTGGCATGAGGCATGACAATCCTCTGGTGGCTGTGGGCGATATAAGCGCCGACAAGCAGGCTGCGCTGGAGCTTTTTGCAGAATACTGCAAGTCCTCTGAGGCTAAGACACTGGCCAGGAACTACGGCTTTGACCAGATGGACGAATACACAGGTTCCCTTGAAAATGTCAGCGGAAATTCCTGGACACAGATGCAGAAGCTGTGGAAAAAGAACAAGAATATCAGCAAGCCTATCGCTGCTGTGTTCGTGCTGGATACCTCAGGCTCCATGTCGGGGGCACCCCTTATGTCCCTGAAGCAGTCCCTGGGCAACAGCATAAAGTATATAAACTCAGATAACTATATCGGTGTGGTATCCTATTCTTCCTATGTGAATGTGGATCTGGAGATAGGCAAGTTCGATATCAACCAGCAGTCCTATTTCATGGGCGCTGTGGACCAGCTGACAGCCTCGGGCAACACCGCGACCTATTCTGCGGTATCTCAGGCCGTACTCATGCTCAGGCAGTTCATGGAAAAGGAGCCTAACGTTTCGCCCATGGTCTTCCTGCTCAGCGACGGCAAATCCAACGCAGGTGCAGAGATGGATGATGTAAAGGCGGCAGTGCAGGGCTCGCAGATACCTATCTACACCATAGGCTACAATGCGGACCTGGAGGAGCTGACCAGCATTTCCGAGATAAATGAGGCGGCAACAATAAACGCTGATACGGATGATGTTATCTATCAGCTGAAAAATCTTTTCAACGCAAATCTTTAAAATAATTCGGCAGTGCCTTATGAGAAATGACTAAGTTCTTCTGTAAGGCGCTGCTATTTTTGCGCATACGGATAGATATTGCTGAAAAGCACATGAAATATGCTGTTAAAAACTTGACAAAGCAGAATTATTGTGCTACAATGAATGTGTTTTTTTAAAGGTCAATATATTGAACAAATGTATTTGGAGGTTAGTAAAATGGAAAAGAAAACAGGAAGACTGCTCTCACTCATACTTGCAGCAGCACTGTCGCTGACACTGGCTGCCTGCGGCGATGAGAAAAATCAGGAAGAGTCAAGCGAGGAAAGCAGCGTTGCTGCTACTCAGGCAGACAAAGAAGAGCCTGAGGAGGAAAAGCCTGAGGAGCCCGAGGAGGAGCCTGCTGACAGCGAGCCTACTCCCGAGGAAGAAGCCCCCGCAGCTGAGGGCAAGTCCGCAGCCGAGATAATCGACGAAGTCGCTGTCGGTGAGGTCAAGAGTGCTGCCCTGAAGGAGGTCGGCAAGCTGGAAGGCGACGATGTTGAGCATTACGGCGAGTTCCTCTACAAGAGCATAAGCGATGACGAGATACGCTGCCTTGACTACACAGGCAAGGAACTGCTGGACGGCAAGGTAGTATATGTTGAAAAGCTTAACGGTATGGACCTGTATGTTTACTATACTGAGGCTGAGGGCGACATGAGCTACTGCGGACTTATGGACGCAGAGGGCAATGTGGTGCTGGGCACCGATGCTAAGGTAGGTACCTTTGAGGAAGTAGACGGTCGTTTCATAAAGGCATATCTGCCTGAGGCTGTTACCGAAAGCAGAGATGACGCTATCTACTATGCTACCAACAGACAGTTCAGCATAGATGTGGGCGATGACGATGTTATGTACTCGGGTACCGTAAAGCTGTACGACACCAAGGAGAACAAGTTCCTTGAAAGCTCGGCAGCCAAGTATGACCCCAACTACAGGGTAGGCGATGAGCTGATATTCTTCTATGATGATGACTACAACACCATTGCCTTCACTGCTGATGACAAGTCTGTAGATGTAGGCGACAAGACCGTTGTGGGCGACTTCATCACCGAGTATACTGACGGCAGGACCGTGGTATATGATAAGGATATGAAGAAGCTGTTCGATACTGAGTACACTATCTCAGAGCTGGCAGGCACCCACGATTTCTATGCTATATATGACAGCGAAAGCGGCCTGCGCGGTATCATGCACAAGAGTGGTACTGTTATGGTAGAGCCTAAGTACAACTCCGTAACTTATGTGGCTGACGGTGTGTTCTCTTACAACTACGATGATTACAGCAAGCAGGGTCTGTTCTATGTGGACGGCACTGAGATCACCAAGGACGATTACAAGTATGTGAGCGCTACAGGCATACCCGGCTTCTACAGCGTATGCACCCAGGACGGCAAGTATCAGCTGATCGACATGGAGGGCAATGTGCTGGTAGACGATCAGGAGTACGGCTTCACTGAGGGCAGCTACATCAAGTCAAGCGACAGCGATGAGTATGCGTACTTTGTTGTAGGAAAGAAGGACGCTTCCCTTAAGCTCAAGTACAGCGGTTCCTACCTGGGCAACCAGCTGCTTGACGGCGGCAGCAACAATGCTATCTACGACCTGGTAACAGGTGAGGCTCTGATGGAAGGCTTTGACAAGTCCTACGAGGCATACGGATATGTATACATCGTGAAGGACGGCGAGACTACTATCTATAAGGTAGAAAAAGCTGCTGAATAAGTAAAGTGATGACATGGCAGCGTTCAAGGGCGCTGCCGTGTTTTGTTTCAGGCAGATATCATCTGAAAAGGAGAACTGTTTCATGTACGACAAGGCTATGGCCGCAGCGGTGGACACTGCCCAGCGGCGGCTGATGAATTCGGCGGAGAAAAACTCGGTGCTTACAGAGGCAGCCCGTGACCTGGCTGAACTGAATGAGCTGACAGAGCTTATAGACCCCTCGAAGATAGACTTCGACAAGGGGGGACTTGAAAGGTTCAAGGCCAACAGCTACTGGAACAGGTTTGAAGAAGCCTATCCCCGTTTCAGGGCGGTAATGGAAAAGCTTGCCAGGGACAAGAAGATACTCTACAACAGCAATGTTACGGTAAAGCGCTTTTACAGCGAATTCAAGCAGGAGCATGACAGGTTCACGGCCATACCCGAGGAAGAGCGTGACGAGGAATATATCCGTCAGGCGGTGGTGGCCGAGAATATGGCTATGCTGATGAAAAGCTCCCTTGATGAGCATGAGGCTGTGTATGAACATATAGATATGGTGCTGAATATCATGGAGCAGTCGCTGAACATCGGCATATATCTGGCAAGGCAGAAGTTCGGCAGGAGCATAGGTGACGGCCCTGCAGCTGTCTTCGGCGGTGCTGCGGACAACAGCAGCTTTCAGGCGCAGTTTCGTCAGCTGGCGGGTCTGCTGAAAAACAAGTGAATATAAAGTACGGTGCGGACAGGGCAGGCTCTGTCCGCTTTTTTGTGTAAACATCTTAAAATTTGTTGACTTCCTTAACGAAATGTTGTATAATAATTGCGGAGATCCCAATTTGGTTGTGTATTGTTTCCCCCCGCCGAAGGCGGTGGAAACAATACGAAAAAAAGCCATTCTGTATCATCAGCAATACAATTCAAAATTGGGAGTTGCGGAATAACGCTGTTCGCAGAAAACGGAAAAACTTCGGGAGGGAAGAATATGAAACTTAAAAAGCTGGCGGCTGCTGCCATGGCCGTGACAATGGCCTGTGCAAATACGGCTGTCTACAATGCGGGGGCAAAGACACCCGATCTTGGTGACATAAACGTTGACGGCGACATAAACGTCACTGATGTTACCATGGCTGCTGCCCATGTGAAGAATCTGAAACCTCTTACCGAGCAGGGGCTTGCACTGGCCGATGTGGACGGCAACGGCGATGTGAACGTGACCGATGTGGTCATCATCGCAGCCCATGTCAAGGGTATAAGGCCTATAGGCGGCGGGGGCAGCAAGGTGCAGAGCGACTATGTGCTGACCTATTCCTCGGATAACACCTGGGAGAATTCCGGGGTGAATATGTTCGGGCTGGAAATGGGCGTCACCAACAACACCGACAGTACAGTCAATGGCTGGACGCTGGAGCTGGAGATAGAGGGTCTTGCCAGTGTTGAAGGCTGGAACGGCACCTGGGAGGTTGAGGGCAGCACCCTCACCGTTACCAATGCCTACCACAACGGCAGCATAGCAGGCGGCGATACCCTGAACATCGGGTGCAACCTGGGTGTGAAAGGTGAGCTGAACATAAAGTCGGCTAAGCTCAACGGTGTGGAAGTCGAGGTAGTCAAGGGCACGGTGCCCAAGGGCGGCAACGGCGGAAACGGTGAGATAGTTGACGGCGGCGGAGATAACAGCGGCGGTGAAACAAGCGCTGATGTGGAAAAGCTGCTGGAGCGTTCGCCCGATGCAGTACAGGGCGATGACTGGCTGCACACTGACGGCTCGCACATTTACGACAAGAACGGCAAGGAGGTCTGGCTGACGGGCTGCAACTGGTTCGGCTACAACACAGGCACCAACACCTTTGACGGCCTGTGGAACAGCAACCTGGAGGACTCGGTAAAGGCCATAGCAGACCACGGCTTCAACCTGATAAGGGTGCCTATAAGTGCCGAGCTGCTGAACCGGTGGGCAGCAGGGGAGTATCCCAAGGCCAACTACAACACCTCTTCAAACAAGAATTTGCTTGGCATGAACTCGCTGGAGATATTTGACTACTTCCTGAAGCTGGCAGAGCAGAACGGCATAAAGGTAATGCCCGATATACATTCGGCTGAAACTGACGCCATGGGTCACACCGCAAACCTGTGGTATACGAAGAACGTTTCTGCGGCGGAGTATTATTCAGCCCTTGAATGGCTGGCAGACCGCTATAAGGACAACGACACTATCATTGCCATAGACCTGAAAAACGAGCCCCACGGCAAGCCCAACGAGGGCAGCAGTGCGGCTATCTGGAACAACAGCAAGGCTGACAACAACTGGAAGTATGTGGCTGAAACTGCGGCCAAGAAAGTTCTGGCGAAGAACCCCAATGTCCTCATAATGGTGGAGGGCACCGAGATATACCCGAAGAACATTTCTGCGAATGGGGACTATCATTCTTCCGCTTCGGCTGATTACTACTTCAACTGGTGGGGCGGCAACCTGAGGGGCGTCAGGGACTATCCCATAGACCTGGGCAAGTATCAGGACAAGCTGGTATATTCACCCCACGACTACGGCCCTGCGGTATACAAGCAGCCCTGGTTCACAGGTGACTACACCTTTGAGAGCCTGAAAAAGGACTGCTGGAACGACAACTGGCTGTACATAAAGACCACCGACACCGCACCCCTGCTCATAGGCGAATGGGGCGGTTACATGACCCAGCCCAACCTGAAATGGATGACCTATATGCGCCAGCTGATAGAGGAGAACCACCTCAATCACACCTTCTGGTGCTTCAACGCAAATTCGGGCGACACAGGGGGACTTGTCCTTGACGATTTCAAGACCTGGGACGAGGAGAAGTACGAGTTCGTGAAAGAGGCGCTGTGGCAGGAGGGCGGCAAGTTTGTCGGCCTTGACCACGAGATAGCCCTGGGCAAGAACGGCATTGATCTTTCGGCGGCAAAGGGGCTGTCGTGACCTGTCATTGTTCTGCGGACAAGAAAAATGAATAATACAAAAAGAGAGCGCGGACTTTAAGTTCACGCTCTCTTCTTCTGATATTTTACCCCCATGAGGAAACACAGCGGGGGTATCTTTAAAACTATGGCGCAGCAGGCGAAAGTGGCTGCGTAGGCTGATATCACGGGGATAAGGTACATAAGGGCGGTGCTTTTCCTGAAAGTGTCTGCCATGAGATACTGGAAAAGCACTGTCCATAAAAAGTGCAGGCTGAAAAAGGGGAAAGAGAATTTTGACATAACAGCGGTGAAGCTGCTGCTTTTATCGAACCACCTTTTGCCTGCCCCCATAAGGCCTGCGACCATTAGCCATTCTGCGGCAAATTTTGCTATGGTGTTGATAAGGGTGAAGCTGCCCTCTGTCCACAGGAACAGGTACACATCCGCCACTGCTGCCAATATGCCTGTCATCAGGGTGAAAGGGCAGTATTTTTCGGCCTTTTGCATGACTTCGTCCTTAGAGAAGACGTACTGCCCCAGCAGGAAGATATAGGTATACTCCGCCAGACTTTTCCCGCCTATGGAAAGTACCTCTGCCAGCAGCGGCAGCGGCAGACCAAGCAGCAGCACCACAGGAAAGGGCAGTGCCTTGACCTCGGAGGTGCCCCGCTTTTTCAATACCGCCCACACCCCTGCGGCTATGCAGGAGATGACGAACAGGTACAGCAGAAACCAGAACTGCCCGAAAGAAAAGCCTCCGTCCGCCCCGACAAGGTCGGTGAAGCGGGTGAAGAAGATCTTGTAGTGGGAGAAAAAGCTGCCCTCATAGCCGCGGTTGAACTTATCGCCTATATAGGAAAGGGGCGGCATAAGCACAAATGTCCCGAAAACGAGGGGCACCAGCAGGCGCAGGGCGCGTTCTTTAAGGTACTCTTTGCAGCTGCGCTTTTTCAGGGCGAAGCTTGTGCTGATACCTGCCAGCAGGAACATCAGGGGCATGAAGTAGGGGCTGAAAAAAACGATGATACTGCTTACAGCCCTGCTTTCCCCGAAAGTGACATAGTCAGGCTCGCCCCAGCAGTTCCAGGCCAGGGCGGCATGATAGGGTATGAGCAGCAGAACATCTGCCCAGCGCAGGTTATCGATGTAGTGTTTTCTCGTGCCGCTAACGGCAACGGCCTTATCTTTCACCTGTCAGTTCCAGTAATTATCGCACTTCCTGCAGTGATACTTGTAGGTCAGCCCGTTGTGGGTGAAAGCGTCCTTTTCGGTATCTTCTGACTTGCAGGAGGGGCAGGCAGGCACCTTAGAGTCGCAGCCGCCGCCGGCTACAGCTTCAAGGGCAGAATTCGGCAGCTCAATATCATATTCGCCGGCCAGCTTCATAAGCTCCTCGGGGGTCTTGCCCTTGGCCTTAGCCTTAAGCTCCTCGGGAAGTCCTGCGATCATCTCATCTTTGTTGAAATTTGACATATCTATCTCTCCTTTAAAATAATTCTCCCAATTGGGATAAAACATTTTCTCCCGATCCCGATGTTTATTGCCGATGATGAGAAAATCACGCTATCGTATCGGGAGAGTTTTTGTTTACTCATCTCAGACGGCATACTTTGCGCATATGCCTGCGGATCTTGCTGCCCTTACCTCTTAAAGTATTTTGAAGATACGGGAAACTCAAAATATACATCGGGATAAGGCTCGTCCTCCAGGGAAAAATGCCACCACTCGCAGTCAATGGGCTTGAAGCCGTTGCGCACCATGGCCTGCTGCAGGAACATCCTGTTCTCAAACTGCTCCTCTGTCACCGCCCGTGAATCGGGGTGGGACTTCTCGCTGAACAGGTCGAAGGGGCTGCCCATATCCACCTCCTGCCCTGTTTTCATATCCAGCAGGGTCAGGTCAACAGCGCTTCCTCTGCTGTGGCTTGACTGTGAAGCAATGTAGCCCTGCCTGAAAAGCTCCTGCTTTTCCAGCTCGGGGTAGAAATAGGGCTTCATGCGCAGGTCGAGGTCTTCAATGCCCCACATGACAAAATGCTTCACCGCCGCCGCAGGCCGATAGGCATCGAATATCTTAAGGCGGTAGCCCTTTACGTTGACCTCGCTGCTCACAGCTTTCAGCGCCCTGGCAGCTTCAACGGTCAGCAGAGCGCAGGGCTCCTCGTAGCCGTCTATCCTGTCACCTATGAAATTGTAAGTGGAGTAATAGCGTATCTCCTGCACCACCGAGGGCACAAAGTCCGCCAGCAGTACAAAGCCCGAGGGGTCCATAGTTACCTTGCGTTTGAGATCATTGCTCATTCATCTCACCCTTTCGTTGTTTCCTGTGCTGCCTGTTTTTTGGGGGCAAGGCGGAATGCCAGCGGGTACAGCCCGAAGTCTGCAAAGGCCACAACGGCATATCTTGCGCACCTTACCAGCAGTGCGGCGCGGCTGCCGCTGTCGAGAAATTCATGGGAGAAAGGCAGCTTCAGCAGTGAGTTCACCAGGAAGTATACCACTGCGCCGCCTGCCAGCCTGAGTATCATCTGCAAAGGTCTGCGGGTGTCTTCAAACTTGACAAATCTTTCCTCAAAGAGTATCGCAGCGGAAAATCCTGCCAGCAGGCCGTAGCCTGTGTAGTAGTCAGCGCTTTTGCAGAAGAACAGCCCTGGCAGGCCTATCGCAAGGAATATCCCGTACATCACAGCGGGGTGCAGGCGGTCCTCCATAAAAACTGTCAGGAAAATCATCAGCCCACCGACAGCCCAGCCTGCCAGCACATCGGTGGGGTAGTGGGCGCCCACAACCACTCTGGAAAAGCCAACCAGCAGCGGTATCAGTATGGCCAGCACAGTGAACAGGGGCTTTTTCGCCCGTGAAGCAAATCCGCCGAAAAGCCCTACCGAGTTGGTCGAGTGGACGCTGGGGAAAGAATACCCCTGGGCGGAGATATCATACATCGGTGCATCGGGTTCGGGCAGGCGGTAGATGTTCAGCTGCTTATGCACAAAATATGGGCGCAGGCGGGTGAAGATGTTTTTCAGCATCGAGTCCAGCACCAGACCTTCCAGTATGCACAAGCCCATAGTTCTGCCTATGCGTTTGTTATAGCTCCAGTAAACAAAGCCCAGCAGCGCTACCAGCATCATTTCCTCCCCGAAAACGGAAAGGTATGATACCGCTGTGCCGCCCAGGTGTTCCTGGAGCCATTCCATAAGTTTTACTTCCCATTCAAAATAAAATGTTTTTCCGTCAGTCATGTCCTGCTCCCCTTATCTTTTTTATCATTATACCCGAATGGTAATATTTTGTCAATATTTTATTTCAGCCAATATGGCAGATCATGATAAATTCTTCTTCATTTTCGTCAGTTATCTCAAAACCGACCTTTTTATACAGCCTTACAGCGTAGTTTGCTTTCTGCACTGCCAGAGAAGCCTGTGCGAAGCCCTCGCTTTTCAGCTTGTCAAGCATGGCTTTCATTAGTGCTGTGCCCATGCCCTGTCCGCGGAAGTCTTCATACAGGGATATGGCAAAGGAGGGTGTATCGTCGTCAATGTGGCCGTAGTCGTTCATTATCCGTGTCCACACTGCCCCGACTATCCTGCCACCGACCTCAGCCCCTAAGGCATAGTCGCCCCTGCGGGTGCCGAAATTTTCGGTGTACACCAAAAGCTCGGGGCGCTCAACTATATCCCGCGGGGGCTTTGCAACACCCTCGTGGATAAATATGGCTTCATAGAGAAAATCCTCCAGCAGCGGGTATTCAGCTTCACGAAAAGGCCTCAGGGAAAATTTTTCTGTCACAGATAATGCACCCTGCTTTCCTCAAATCTGTCCTGCTGAGATTTTTCCTCAGCGGGATAGCCCACAGGCACCACCGCAAAGGCACGGAGGTCTTCGCCTATGCCCAGCACGGCCTCGGCCTTTTCCATTCTGTCTTCAAGGGGTGCTGCGCACAGCCATACTCCGCCCAGGCCGAGGGAGTCTATCTCCAGCAGAAGATTTTCCGTGGCGCAGGAAAGGTCGATAAGGGCAGTTTCGCCCCAGCGCAGCCCCTTGGTGCGGTAGCAGGGCACTATAACGAGGGGCGCATTTTTTGCGCAGGCGGCATAGGGGCTTATCTCGGAAAGGCGGGCTATCTTCTCCTTGTCCTTTACCACAAAAAACTCCCAGGGCTGCTGGTTGCCTGCTGAGGGTGCAGCCATGGCCGCACGCAGCAGCTGTGTTATCTTCTCGTCCTCCACGGGCTTGTCCTGATATTTTCTTATGCTCACTCTTGTGAATATCTCGTTCATTTATTTATCCTCCTTGGAATACTCGTTTATTTCTTCATCGGTGATATGGCTGCCTATGTCCCAGCCCCTGCGGTAGGCCTCTCTGTCGGGGACTTTGATCTTTCTGCCGTCTTCTAGGGTCAGCGTGACCATAGGCTCCTCCCCCGGGAGAAAGCCCTCGCAGCCGTTGTCGGGTTCGAGCAGGTCGGTTATAAGGTATCTCATGGGAAAAACTCCTTTCATTATGCCGTGCTTTGATTATACACTATTTCCGGAGAATTTGCAAGGGCTGCCTGCGTTGACGGCTCTGCGGAAATGTGGTATAATCATCTTGAGAAAATGCTTTGACGAACAGGAGATGTGTTTATGGAACTTCTTGATATAGTAGATGAAAACGGCGAGCCCACGGGGCAGACGGTTGACCGTGCCGAAGCCCACGCAAAGGGTGTGCGCCACAGGACCTCGCACCTATGGCTGCTGAGGGAGAAAGAGGGCGGGGTGCAGATACTTCTGCAAAAGCGTGCAGATGACAAGCCCTCGTATCCGGGCTGCTATGATATATCCAGCGCAGGCCACATACCTGCGGGAGATGACTTTGCCGTATCCGCCCTGCGGGAGCTGAGGGAGGAGCTGGGACTTTCTGCCAATGAGGAGGAGCTTATCCCCATAGGCAAGCGCACTATCGTCAGCGATGAGGTCTTCTTCGGGAAAGAGTTCCACGACAGGCAGGTGTCGAAGGTGTTCGTTCTCTGGAAAGACACAGAAGAATTCACCCTGCAGCGTGAGGAGGTCAGCGCCGTGGTCTGGAAGGACTTTGCGGCCTGCTTTGAAGATGTTGCCAATGACCGTATAAAGCACTGTATCGCCGTTGAGGAGCTGCAGATGATAAAGGACTACCTTGCCCGTGAGGGCAGGCTGTAGGTCGGGGGGCAGGATATGGAAAAGCTTGCCATTGCAGGACGTGCCTGCTTTTTTGAAAAGGGGGCTGACCCCGCATATCTGCTGATACAGCCCGTGGACGAACATGAAGTCCCCATGCTTGAAGCCGAGGTATCTCACATAAGGGCGCTGACAAAGCAGGACTTCGCTTATCTGGCCTTTATGGTGGGCGACTGGAACAGCGAGCTTTCGCCTTGGGCTGCCCCGCCTGTTTTCGGCAATGAGGCCTTCGGGGGCGGCGGTGAGAGTACCCTTGATTTGCTGACGGACAGCATACTTCCAAAAGCGGCGGAAGACCTTGGCATCAGCGGCCTGCCCCTTGTCATCGGGGGATATTCCCTGGCGGGGCTTTTTGCCCTGTGGGCTGTTTATCGGAGGGATATCTTCTCTGCCGCGGCCTGCGCCTCGCCCTCGGTGTGGTTCGGGGGCTGGAGGAAGTTTGCTGAGGTCCACAGGCCCCTTGCAGAGGCTGTGTACCTGAGTATCGGCAATAAAGAGGAAAAAGCCCGCAGCAGGACCCTTGCGGCTGTGGGGGACAATATCCGCAGACAGCATGAGCTGCTGAATGAGCAGGGCATAGCTGCGGTGCTGGAAATAAACGAGGGGAATCATTTCAAGGACGCTGACCTGAGAACGGCCAGAGCCTTTGCATGGTGCCTTGACAAGCTTTCGGAAAGGAGATACAATAATGAATGTGCAGGGCAGTTTATCCGCTAAGGAAGCCCTTGAACGGCTCAAAGAGGGCAACAGGAAATATATGGGGCTGGCCACGGCGGCGGGAGATATCTCCCCTGAAAAGCGAAAGCAGACCCTGAAAAAAGGGCAGCAGCCCTACGCTATCATCATCTCCTGCTCCGATTCAAGGGTCATACCCGAGAGCGTATTCAGCGCAGGCATAGGCGACCTGTTCGTCATCAGGGTGGCAGGCAACGTCATAGATGACCACCAGCTGGGCTCTATAGAATATGCCGCAGAACACCTGGGCGCCAAGCTGATACTCGTTCTCGGCCACGACCATTGCGGCGCCGTGGACGCAGCTATCAACCACGACCCCGAGGGGTATATAAAATTCATCACCGATGAGATAAAGCTGGCCATCGGCGACGAGAAAGACGACTACAGAGCCTGCTGCCTGAACGTCCGCAGGAGCATTGATATGATAGAGAGCAGCTTTGAGATACACCGCGAGGAAGAACACGGCCTGAAGGTCATGGGGGCGCTGTATCATCTGGCAGACGGCTCGGTGGAATTCGGGATATGACCGAAAGGAGAAAGCTATGACTTACGAAGAAGCAATAAAGTCCATAAGCACGGGTAGATACCGCCACTACAAGGGCAATAAATATGAGGTCATTGGCATAGCAAGGCATTCGGAAACGCTGGAGCCTATGGTGGTGTACAAAGCCCTCTACGGTGAGGGCGGCATATGGGTGCGGCCCGCCGAGATGTGGGGGCAGACGGTAGATGACAAGGGTACCCTGCGCTTTGCGCCCCTCAGAGAACAGGAGGGCGAGGAATGAAGCTGTGCGTATTTTTCCCCGGGATAGGCTACCACTGCGACAAGCCCCTGCTCTACTATGGGGGGAGGCTTGCAAAGTCCATGGGCTATGAGACCATAGCGCTTAAGTACAGCGACTTCCCAAGAGGCGCCAAAGGCAATGATGACAAGATACATACCGCCGCCGACCATGCCCTCATGCAAAGCGAGCAGCAGCTGGCGGATATAGACTTTTCTGCATATGAAAAGGTGGTGCTGGTAGGCAAAAGCATAGGCACCGCCGCCTGTACAGCGTTCAGGGAGAAGCATTCCGTAAAGGCCGAATGCGTGCTGCTGACACCCCTTGCTGTCACCTTTGAACATGATACCGTGGACAGCGTAGCTTTCCACGGCACCGCAGACCCCTGGGCAGATACTGCGGAGATAAGGCGGCTTTGCAAAGAAAGGGGCATACCGTTGTATGAGTATGAGAATGCTGACCATTCGCTGGAAACAGGGGACGTGACGAAAAATATCGAAACGGTGAAAGATGTGACAGAAAAGCTCAGGCAGGTGCTGGAATAAAAACAAACGCCCGGGAGTACCGCAATACTCCCGGGTGATATCATTTGTGTGATAATTTATCAGAAACCGAGTATCTTCTTGAAATCAGCCTTAAGGGCAGCCTCGGTAGCCTCGGCATCAGCTCTGGTGTCGCCGATAGCTGTGTAGTAAGCCTTGATCTTGGGCTCGGTACCCGAGGGTCTAATGATAACGCTGGCACCCTGTTCGAGGTTGAAAGCAAGTACATCGGACTTGGGCAGTGTCAGCACGGTCTTCTCGCCTGTTGCGCAGTCGGTCTGCTCGCTGGCAGCGTAGTCAGCAACAGATATGGTCTTAAGACCTGCGATCTCCTTGGGAGCATTTGCTCTCAAGCCCGCCATGATCTCCTTCATCTTCTCCATGCCGCTGGCACCCTCGCACTGGAAGGACTCCTGGCTGTGGAGATAGTTGCCGTACTGCTTGTACAGCTCTTCTCTTGCCTGCAGCAGGGTTATGCCCTTGGTGCGGTAGAAGGCTGCCATCTCGCAGATGAGCATGGAAGCTACTACAGCGTCCTTGTCACGGACATAGGAACCTGCCAGATAACCGTAGCTCTCCTCAAAACCGAAGATGTATCTGTCAGCCTCGTTGTCCTTCTCCAGGAAGCCTATCTGCTCACCGATGAACTTGAAGCCTGTCAGCACGTTCCTCAGCTCAACGCCGTATTCCTCTGCTATCTTGCAGCAGATATCGGTGGTAACTATGGTCTTAACTGCAACAGGTGCCTTGGGCATGGTGCCCAGCGCAGTTCTCTCCTGGCAGATGTATTTGAGCAGCATAGCGCCTACCTCGTTGCCCGAGAACAGCACATAGCTGCCGTCGGGGGCGGGAACAGCGATGCCCACACGGTCACAGTCGGGGTCGGTGGCCAGCAGAAGATCGGGCTTTACCTTGTCGCAAAGCTCCAGACCCTTAGCAAGCGCTTCTCTGATCTCAGGGTTCGGGAAAGGACAGGTGGGGAAGTTTCCGTCAGGGTTCTCCTGCTCGGGAACAACAGTTACTTCCTTTATGCCTATCTTCTTCAGTATAGCGCGGACGGGCTTGTTGCCTGTGCCGTTGAGGGGTGTGTAAACTACCTTGAGACCGCTGTCAGCCACCAGGTCGGTGTGTATGCCCTGCTCAGCCACCTTGTCAAGGTACTTGTCGATAACTTCCTGACCGATGTACTCGATCATGCCGCTTCTGATACCCTCTTCAAAATCCATGACCTTGGCGCCGCCGAACATGGCAACGTCATTTATCTTGCCGATAACGGTGTTTGCAGCGTCCAGTGTGATCTGGCAGCCGTCATCGCCGTATACCTTGTAGCCGTTGTACTTGGCGGGGTTGTGGGAAGCTGTTACCATAACGCCTGCCTGACAGCCCAGCTCCCTTACAGCCCATGAAAGGCAGGGGGTAGGCATAAGCTCAGGGTAGATGTATGCCTTTATGCCGTTGGCAGCCATAACTGCTGCGGTGGCTTTTGCAAATACATCAGACTTGATACGGGAGTCAAAAGAGATAGCTACCTTTGCGTTCTTGTAGGTCTCGTTCACATAGTCAGCCAGACCCTGTGTAGCCCTCCTGATAGTATAGATATTCAGCCTGTAGGCACCTGCGCCGATAACACCGCGCAGACCGCCTGTGCCGAATTCAAGATCTCTGTAAAAACGATCGAGTATAGCCTCATCGTCACCTGCTATGGACTTGAGTTCAGCAGTCAGATCGGGATCCTCGGTAGCCTTTTCGCACCACAGCTGATAGAGTTCGGTTTCTTTGCTCATAAATATCACCTCATCAAAAAATTTTTTACGTAAAACGTAAGTTATCTTTTCTCTCAGAAATAGCGTCAATGCAGTTTGTATGCACTTACACCTCTATTATACCATAATTAAAAATTTTCGCAAGGGGGGTAATAGTTTTTTAACAATTATAAACGTTTACGGCTGCGATTTTTAGAAATTCAACAAAAATTATGGCGAAAGTTACTTGATTATTATTGATGTTTGTGGTATAATAAACAAAATAAGTGCCTGTGCAGAGTATTCGGGCACTGCTGAAAGCGGGTAAAACAAATGAAGGTAAGAGAGATGAAAGCCTCGAATAACGGCAGGTTTTTCCTGGCGGCGGAGTTCAAGCACAAGCTGGCCGCCTTTGATGCCGTGACAGGCAGAAAGCTCGGTGAATACGATACAAAGTTTGAAAGCGGCGGCTCCCGTATGTGCATATCGGGGGACGGCAGATATTTTGCCGCAGCAGCCTACGGGCGGTTCGGCATAACGCTGTACGAAACGGAAACAGGCAAAGCACTGTGGAAGACCATAGCTGTCAAGCGGATACAGCGGCTTTATTTCAGCAATGATGACAAGCTGATATACGCTGTAAATGCCGAATGCGTAAGGTACACCCTGTCCGCAGAGGACGGCAGTATCATCGCAAAGGACAAGGGCTATGAGAAGTTTGTACCCGATGATGAGATAGATGTTTCCATAGTGCGGGAATATCTATGCAGCGGCTGCAGGAGCAAAAAATTCCCCATGCCCCTGCTTGATCTGTGCATAGGTGAGGGGCGGGTCTTCTGCTCGGTCATGCGCGGGGGACTTGTATGCTGCACCCCCGACCCTGAAGAGCTGTGGTCGGCAGAGAACATCGAGGGCGAGCATTATGTAAGGCTGGCCTATGTGAAAAAATACGGCTATGTGGCGGCTCAGTGCTACAAGTTCATGGACGGGCGCACCGAGCCTTTCTGCTATGTCGATGTGTTCTCGGCTAAGACGGGGGAGAAGATATACTCCTTCGGGCTGGGTAAGGACTATGTGTTCGCCTTTGTGAACGGGGGAGAACAGCTTGTGAGCGGCAGCGGCATAGTCTATGACCTGGGCGAAAAGGGCAGTGCTGTCAGCGGGATGACTTACGATATAGCTGATAATGAAGAAGTTCAGGAAGAATGACAGCACCATGAGGAGGCAGATACCATGTCACACAGCGGGAAGCCCGCAGGGATAAAGCGCTTTAAGACCGTCCTGCTGCTTGCAGCCCTTATCGTGATACCGAATGTTGTTTTCGGGCTGGCGGCAGCCCTGACGGATCTGGTGAGAACTTACAGGGACATAAGCGTGTTCCCCGGGGAAAAGCTTGAAAGGATAGAGATAAACGGCGAGATACCGCCCTGTTTTTCAAGGGAGGATATGGAACTTGCTGCTGACGCTGCTGTCGGTGGAGTATGCTTACGGGCTTGAACAACACCTTGAGAGCAGCTGTCCCGAAAGCGATGATAACTGCCGCATGGTACTGCGCTGCTGTGAATACAATTACGGCGACGATGCCGCAAATATCCCCGTACACAGCAGGCATTGCCCCTTTGCGGTACTGGTGAGAGATGACGAAGCTTCTCCGTGGAGAGTTACAGAACACGGATATATTTAAATACATATGACCGAGGAGGTAGACACCATGTCAAACAGCGAATACATCACTGAAAAGAGATATTTCCCTTCCAGCGACAAGGGGAAGAAGATATACTACGAGATATACACAAAGCCCGACCTTGTGCCGAAAGCCATAGTACAGCTTTCTCACGGTATGTGCGAGTATGTGCGCCGCTATCGTCCCTTTGCAAGGTGGCTGAACGACCATGGATATCTGGTGGTAGGCAACGACCACCTCGGCCACGGCATGACGGCGGCTAAGCTGGCTGAGGAAAAGGACGGGGTCATCGACCCTGCTGAGAATGACGAGCTGGGATATTTTTCTGCCAGGGACGGCTGGCAGCACTGCGTGGCCGACCTGCACAGGCTCACCCGCATAATGAAGAAGGAATACCCCGACCTGCCTGTTTTCATGTTCGCCCACAGCATGGGCAGCCTGCTGGCGAGGGCATATGTTACCCAGTACCCCGATGAGCTGGCGGGCGTAGTATACAGCGGCACAGGCGCACAGCTCGGCACCGAGCCCCAGCTGCTGCTCTATCTGCAGGGGCTGAAAGCCGTTAAGGGTGCCCGTTTCAGACCGCCCCTGACAGACAAGGCCATGTTCGGCGAATACGGCCTTTACAATACCAAGTCGGGCCGTGACGGCGGGGGCTGGCTCAACCGTGACCCGGAGGCGGTCATGAAGTACGCTCAGGATCCCTACTGCACTTTCAAGTTCACGGTGAACGGCTTTGAGAACCTGGTGGAGGTGAACTATTTCGTCAACCGCAACAAGTGGTTCGAGGATTACCCCAAGGAACTGCCGACCTACATGATATCGGGCAGCAAGGACCCTGTGGGGGACTGCGGCAGGGGCGTGCTGAAGGTATACAACAAGCTGCGCCTTTATGACTGCGATGTGGAGATGAAGATATACAACGGCGCCAAGCACGAGGTCATAAATGAGCTGAACAAGGAAGAAGTCTATGAGGACGTGCTGGGCTTTTTCGAGGGCGTGTCAGCAAACAGAGAGGATGAGGGCGAATGTACGCCAGAATAAACAGCCTCGGGCTGCTGGGGCTGAATGCTTTCCCCGTGACCTGCGAGATAGAATGCTCCGATGGGCTGGAAGCTTTTGACATAGTGGGTCTGGCGGATATCTCGGTGAAAGAGAGCCGCGAGAGGATACGCTCGGCTTTCCGCAGCAGCGGCATAAAATTTCCCGAAGCCAGGGTGCTTGTGAACCTGGCCCCCGCCGATGTGAAAAAGACAGGGGCTGTACATGACCTTGCCATAGCCGTGGCGGTGCTGCGCACCATGGGGCTTTCCTCCAATGAGTATATGCAGCGCTCGGTGTTCATAGGTGAGGTGGCGCTAAGCGGCGAGATAAGGGCGATACAGGGTGTTCTGCCCATGACCATACTGGCCAAGGAGAACGGCATGGAGAGGATATTCGTGCCCCTGGATAACCTGCGTGAAGCCTCGGTGGTGGAGGGCATAGACTGCCTGGGCGTGGGTTCGCTGGCGGAGCTGGTGTACCACCTTACGGGCAAGGCTGAGATAGTTCCCGCCCAGCCCTACAAGCCTGAGCAGGTATCGTATTTCGGTGAGCTGGATTTTGCCGATGTCCGCGGACAGGCGGTGGCAAAGGCCGCCCTTGAAGTGGCTGCCGCAGGGGGACATAATGTGCTTATGATAGGCCCTCCGGGGTCGGGCAAATCCATGCTGGCAAAGCGTATGCCCTCCATACTGCCTGCCATGACCTTTGAGGAGTCCATAGAAACTACCAAGATACATTCGGTGGCAGGCCACATCGACAAGAATGCCCCGCTGATAACCGTAAGGCCTTTCCGTTCGCCCCACCACACTGTCAGCACGGCAGGTCTGGCGGGAGGGGGCAGTGTGCCTAAACCGGGGGAGATATCCCTGGCTCACAATGGGCTGCTGTTCCTTGATGAAATGGCCGAGTTCAGCCGTGCCTCCCTGGAGGTGCTGCGCCAGCCGCTGGAAGACCAGCAGGTCACTATCTCCCGTGTTTTCGGGAGTATCAGCTATCCCAGCTCGTTCATGCTCATAGGCGCCATGAACCCCTGTCCCTGCGGATATTTCGGCCACCCTACCAGAAAATGCATATGCTCCCACAAGCAGGTGGTAAACTATCTCAACAAGATAAGCGGCCCCCTGATGGACAGGTTCGATATACATATCTCGGCGGCGCCTGTGGAGTATTCTGACCTCTCCAAGACCCGCAAGGAGGAGCCCTCCTCGGAGATAAGGGCCAGAGTGCAGCGGGCGAGGGATATACAGACAAGGCGCTTTGAGGGCACGGGCATAACCTGCAACGCACGGATAACCCCCGACAAGCTCCACGAATTCTGCCCCATGACCGAGGACGCCAACGAGGCGCTGGGAAAGGTCTTTGACAAGCTGGGACTTTCGGGCAGGGCTTACGACAAGATAATGAAGGTGTCCCGCACGGTAGCCGATATGGATAACAGCGAGGTCATCACCAAGGCACACATCTTGCAAACAGTGCAGTACAGAAATTTGGATAGAAAATACTGGACGGAATAATGGTGCAAAATGCTTGCGTTCACGAAAAATTTACAGAAAATCGCATGAATGGTCATTGTAGAACTTTTCGGCCTGCTCGGAGCTGAATTTTGTTCAAAGCGGCGAAAATCAAAAATCGAATAGTTATGAGGGCGTAAAAGTCTTGACAAGGGTTGCAGTATGTGATATAATTTTATACTGTATCATAATGGATTTTTACGCCTGTTTTTTTGCTCAAAAGGGGCGAAATCAGGGTAAAATACCGCTTTGTGAGGCCGCTTTTCCGACCCTGTCAAGGGGATATGGAAAGGGCATATCACAGAAAGTTCACAAAGATTTTAAAATAAATTAAGGAGTGATCGAGCCTATGGTTAATGTCAAGGACGTGAGACTTGGTAAGAATACCAGAAAAAGCTTTGCCAAGATCAACGAAGTCCTGGAGATGCCTAACCTCATCGAGGTGCAGAAGAACTCGTACCAGTGGTTCCTGGACGAGGGCCTGAAGGAGGTCTTCAGAGACGTTTCGTCGATCACAGATTACAACGGTAATCTGGAGCTGACTTTCGTGGGATACCGCTTTGATGAGAACTCAAAGTACACGATAGCAGAGTGCAAGGCGAGAGATGCAACGTATGCCGTTCCGCTGAGAGTTACAGCGAGACTGAACAATCTCGAAACAGGAGAGATCAAGGAATCCGAGGTCTTCATGGGTGAATTCCCCAAGATGACCGAAAGCGGTACCTTCGTCATCAACGGCGCTGAGCGTGTCATCGTATCTCAGCTGGTGCGTTCTCCCGGTGTCTACTATGCTTTTGACAAGGATAAGACAGGTAAGGATCTGTTCAAGACCACTGTTATACCTAACAGAGGTGCATGGCTCGAGTACGAGATGGACTCCAACGATGTTGTGTATGTCCGTATAGATAAGAACAGAAAGATACCGATAACCACCTTTATCCGTGCGCTGGGTTTCGGCACCAACGAGGAGATAGAGGCTACCTTCGGTGTGGACGAGCGCCTGACCCAGACCATAATGCAGAAGGATCAGACCGCTAACCGCGAAGAGGCGCTGCTGCAGGTATACCAGAAGCTCCGCCCTGGTGAGCCCCCTACGGTAGAGTCCTCAGAAACACATCTGAACAACCTGTTCTTCGATGCAAAGAGATATGACCTGTCCAGATTCGGACGTTACAAGTACAACAAGAAGCTGGGCGTGGGTTCACGTCTGGTAGGCCACAAGCTGACAAGGGCTGTGGTAGCCCCCATGACAGGCGAGGTACTGGCAGAGGAAGGCGACCTCATCAGCTACGAGAAGGCTATGGAGATAGAGACCGCAGGTGTCAAGGAAGCTTTCGTTACCGTTGAGGTAAAGGAGTACGAAACTGCACCTACAGGCGAGACTATCACCAGAATGGTGGACAAGGAAGTCAAGATCATAGGCAGCGGCATGGTAGATATGCAGGCTTATGTTGACTTTGACCCCGCTGAGTGCGGCATAAATGAGAAGGTAAGCTTCGCTGTACTGAAGGAGATACTGGAAAGCACCGACGATGAGGAGGAGCTGAAGGATACTATCAGGACAAGGGCTGATGAGCTGGTGCCCAAGCACATCGTTATAGATGATATCGTGGCTACAGTTTCCTACTTCCTCAACCTCTGCGACGGTGTAGGCACAGTGGACGATATCGACCACCTGGGCAACAGACGTATCCGTTCCGTAGGCGAGCTGCTGCAGAACCAGTTCCGCATAGGCTTCACCAGAATGGAAAGAGTCATCCGTGAGAGAATGAATATACAGTCTCAGGACAGCGAGGTAGTAACACCTACTGCTCTGATAAATATAAGACCCATCACTGCGGCTATAAGGGAGTTCTTCGGTTCTTCTCCTCTGTCACAGTTCATGGATCAGAACAACCCCCTGGCAGAGCTTACTCATAAGAGAAGACTGTCAGCCCTGGGCCCCGGCGGTCTGTCCAGAGACAGAGCCGGATTTGAGGTCCGCGACGTTCACTACACACATTACGGCAGAATGTGCCCTATAGAGACCCCTGAAGGACCTAACATCGGTCTGATCTCCTATCTGGCATCATTCGCAAGGATAAACAAGTACGGCTTTATCGAGGCTCCTTACAGAAGAGTGGATAAGGAAACAGGCGTTGTTACCGACGAGGTCGTTTATATGACCGCTGACGTGGAGGATAACTTCATGGTGGCACAGGCCAACGAGCCCCTGACCGAAGACCACAAGTTCGCAAGAGCTAAGGTAAACGGCAGATACAGAGATCAGATCCTTGAGATCGAGCGCGATAAGATCGACTTCATGGACGTTTCGCCTAAGATGGTCGTTTCTGTGGCTACTGCCTGCATACCCTTCCTGGAGAACGATGACGCTAACCGTGCCCTCATGGGCTCGAATATGCAGAGGCAGGCTGTGCCGCTGCTGAAGACTGAGTCGCCTATCGTTGGTACAGGTATGGAGTACAAGGCTTGTATCGACTCGGGCGTTGCTGTGGTATCCACCAAGGCAGGTGTTGTTGAGAGCGTTGACGCTGACAAGATAGTTGTCCGCGAAGACGACGGCAATATGCACACCTATGAACTGACCAAGTTCAAGAGATCCAATGCAGGCACCTGCACCAACCAGAGGCCTATCGTTGACAAGGGCGAGCGCATCGAGGCTCATCAGATAATCGGTGACGGCCCCGCAACTTCAAACGGCGAGCTGTCCCTGGGTAAGAACGCCCTCATCGGCTTCATGACCTGGGAAGGCTACAACTACGAGGACGCTGTTCTGCTGAACGAGAACCTTGTTAAGCAGGATAAGTACACCTCCATACACATCGAGGATCTGGAAACAGAGGCAAGAGATACCAAGCTGGGACCTGAGGAGATCACAAGAGATATCCCCAATGTCGGCGAGGATGCCCTGAAGGATCTGGACGAGAACGGTATCATCAGGATAGGTGCTGAGGTAAGATCGGGCGATATCCTGGTAGGTAAGGTAACACCCAAGGGCGAGACCGAGCTGACCGCTGAGGAAAGACTGCTGAGAGCTATCTTCGGTGAGAAGGCAAGAGAAGTAAGGGATAACTCCCTTAAGGTGCCCCACGGTGAAGCAGGTACCATTATAGAAGTAAGAGTGTTCACCCGTGAGAACTGCGATGAGCTTTCTCCCGGAGTAAATATGCTGGTAAGATGCTATATCGCACAGAAGAGAAAGATCTCTGTGGGCGATAAGATGGCGGGTCGTCACGGTAATAAGGGTGTCGTTTCAAGGATACTCCCTCAGGAGGATATGCCTTTCCTGGAGGACGGTACTCCTCTGGATATATGCCTGAACCCCCTGGGCGTGCCTTCGCGTATGAATATCGGTCAGGTTCTGGAAGTTCATCTGGGTATGGCTGCAAAGGCACTTGGCTGGAAGATAATGACCCCCGTATTCGACGGCGCACACGAGGCAGATATCCGCGAGTGCTTCAAGATGGCACAGCAGAATTATCTGGAGCATAAGGACGATGACTTTGAGATACACCCCATGGACGAGGTCATCAACCCCAATGCACTCAGCATGAGCGAAGACGGTAAGTTCACCGTTTACGACGGCAGGACAGGTGAGAAGTTCGATAACCGTGTTACTGTCGGTTATATGTACTACCTCAAGCTCCACCACCTGGTTGATGATAAGATACACGCACGTTCTGTTGGTCCTTACTCACTGGTAACACAGCAGCCTCTGGGCGGTAAGGCTCAGTTCGGCGGCCAGCGTTTCGGTGAGATGGAAGTCTGGGCGCTGGAGGCTTACGGCGCCGCATATACTCTGCAGGAGATCCTGACTGTTAAGTCGGACGACCTGAACGGACGTGTCAAGACCTACGAGGCTATCGTTAAGGGTCAGAACGTTCCTAACCCCGGTGTGCCTGAGGCATTCAAGGTGCTGATAAAGGAACTGCAGTCCCTTTGCCTTGATATCAAGGTACTCAACATCAACAATGAGGAGATCGACCTCAAGCAGAAGTTCGATGATGATGACGATCTCATTCCTACACACTACGCTGATGACAACACCAAGATGTCCGCTGAGAGCGAAGACTTCGGCGACGGCTTCGGCGCAGAGGACGAGGACGGTACTTCCGAACTGGAAAGCGGCGATCTGGACGATTACGGCAGCAGCGGTACTGACGACTACGACTACGGCGACGGCAGCGGCGATGATGACGATTATCTCCACGACAGCTACACAGGCGACGCAGAGGAAGACGACGATCTGTTTGAATAAGCAAGCAGTAAGCTGCATATAAAGGCGGCGCGAAAACGTCACCGTTTGATAAGAAAAACGTATATCAGGGAAGAAGAGGCATACAGTGCCCCTGTGGGCGCTGTGCTTCTTACCTCTTGTAATAACTTCTAAAGGAAGGGGTATCGCTGTTGGATTTTAATGTATTTGAATCAATAAAGATCGGACTTGCATCTCCCGAGAAGATCAGAGAGTGGTCTTACGGCGAGGTCACCAGACCCGAGACAATAAACTACCGTACACAGAAGCCCGAGAAGGACGGTCTGTTCTGCGAAAGGATATTCGGACCGCACAAGGACTGGGAGTGTCACTGCGGTAAGTATAAGAAGATACGCTTCAAGGGCAAGATCTGCGAGCGCTGCGGCGTTGAGGTAACAAGGGCTAAGGTAAGACGTGAGAGAATGGGTCACATCGAGCTGGCTGCGCCTGTTTCGCATATCTGGTATTTCAAGGGCACACCCTCCCGTATCGGCCAGATGCTGGAGATCTCCCAGAAAAGACTGGAAGAAGTGCTGTATTTCACAAAGTATGTCGTTATCGACCCCGGCAACACCGAGCTGGAAAAGGGCAAGCTGCTCACCGAGCAGGAGTATAACGACCTGCTGGTAAAGTATGATGAGAGCGATTTCAAGGCAGGCATGGGCGCTGAGGCTATCAAGGCACTGCTGGAAGAGATCGACCTGGAGAAGCTGTCTGCTGAACTGAAGGCTGAGCTCAAGGAGCTGCCCTCGGGACAGAAGAAGATAAAGCTGCTCAAGAGGCTGGAGATCGTGGAGGCCTTCAGGGCTTCGGGCAACAGACCTGAATGGATGATACTGGACGTTGTTCCTGTTATCCCCCCCGATATCAGACCTATGGTAATGCTGGACGGCGGCAGATATGCCACCTCCGACCTGAACGACCTGTACAGACGTGTTATCAACAGAAATAACCGTCTTAAGAGAATGCTGGAACTGGAAGCTCCCGACATCATCGTAAGAAATGAGAAGAGAATGCTCCAGGAAGCTGTTGACGCGCTTATCGACAACGGCAGACACGGCAGACCCGTTACAGGCCCCAATAACAGAGCTTTCAAGTCACTGTCGGATATGCTTAAGGGTAAGCAGGGACGTTTCCGTCAGAACCTGCTGGGTAAGCGTGTTGACTATTCGGGACGTTCTGTTATCGTCGTTGGCCCTGAGCTTAAGATGTACCAGTGCGGCCTGCCTAAGGAAATGGCGCTGGAGCTGTTCAAGCCCTTCGTTATGAAGAGACTGGTGGACACCAATCCCCAGATCAATATAAAGAGCGCCAGAAAGGCTGTAGAAAGAGCTAAGCCCGAGGTTTGGGACGCACTGGAGAACGTTATCCAGGGTCACCCCGTAATGCTCAACCGTGCGCCTACACTGCACCGTCTGGGTATACAGGCATTCGAGCCTATCCTCGTTGAGGGCAGAGCTATCAAGCTGCACCCTCTGGTTTGTACCGCGTTCAACGCCGACTTCGACGGCGACCAGATGGCGGTGCATCTGCCTATCTCTGTTGAAGCACAGGCTGAGGCAAGGTTCCTCATGCTGGCTGCCAACAACCTGCTGAAGCCTTCGGACGGACGTCCTGTGGCTGTTCCTTCTCAGGATATGCTGCTGGGCTCCTACTACCTGACTCTTCAGAAGTCGGGCGAACCCGGTGAGGGCAAGGTGTTCAGAGATGTCAATGAGGCTATCATGGCTTATGATAACCACGACGTTTCCCTGCACGCTGCTATCAAGGTAAGGATCACCAAGCAGATAGGTGAAAGACAGGTATCCAAGATCATCGACGCCACTGTGGGCAGACTGATCTTCAACTCCATAATCCCCCAGAACCTGGGCTATGTTGACAGAAACGAGTCTGAGAAGATGTTCGACCTGGAGGTAAGCTTCCTCGTAAAGAAGAAGCAGCTGGGCGATATCATCGACAGATGTATACAGAAGCACGGCACCACCGCAACTTCTGAGGTGCTGGACAACATCAAGGCACTGGGCTATAAGTATTCTACCAAGTCCGCTATCACCGTGGCCGTATGCGACGCTGATATCCCAGCTTCCAAGAAGGATATCCTCGCTGAGGCTGACGCACTGGTAGAGAAGGTAGACAAGCAGTACAAGAGAGGCTACATCTCCAGAGAAGAGAAGTCCAAGAAGTTCATCGAGATCTGGAATGCGGCTACTGATAAGGTAACTGACGCACTGAAGGCAAGCTACGACACCGAGCACAATCCTATCCATATGATGGCTGACTCGGGTGCCCGTGGTTCGATAAACCAGATAAGACAGCTGGCAGGTATGCGTGGTCTGATAGCCAATACATCAGGTTCCACTATCGAGATGCCTATCAGAGCTAACTACCGTGAAGGTCTGAATATCCTGGAATACTTCATTTCTTCCAGAGGTGCGAGAAAGGGTCTGGCAGATACCGCCCTGCGTACAGCTGACTCGGGTTATCTGACCAGAAGACTTGTTGACGTTTCTCAGGACGTTATCATAAGACACAAGGACTGCGGCACCAAGGTCGGTATCGAGATATTCGATATCAAGAACGGCAACGAGATGATCGAGCCCCTGAGCGAAAGACTTGTGGGCAGATACCTTGTTGAGGACTACAAGGACGCAAAGACAGGCGAGATGATCTGCTCCAAAAACAAGCTGATAAGCGAGCATGACGCTGCTAAGATAGTGGCTGCGCTGGAGGCTGAGGGCAGGGATTCTATCCAGATCAGATCCGTACTGCAGTGCAAGGCCAAGAACGGTGTCTGCGCTAAGTGCTACGGCGCTAACCTGGCTAACGGCAGCGTTGTTCAGGTCGGTGAAGCTGTCGGCGTTATCTCCGCACAGTCCATCGGTGAGCCCGGTACTCAGCTGACCATGAGAACCTTCCATACAGGCGGTATCGCATCGGCTGAAGATATCACACAGGGTCTTCCCCGTGTCGAGGAACTGTTCGAGTCCAGAAAGCCCAAGGGCGCTGCTATCATCTCCAAGATCTCGGGCATTGTCCGTATCGAGGAGGTCAAGAAGACTAAGCAGATCACCGTTACCGAGGAGATCTTCGCTGACGGTCAGGTACAGCCCAACGAGGAAAGCTATCCCATACCCTACGGCTATAAGATCAGGGTAAGAGAGGGTCAGGTGGTAAGCGCAGGTGAACCTCTGACAGAAGGCTCCATCAACCCCGCTGATATCCTTGCGGTAAACGGCGAGAAGGCTGTACAGAACTACATCATCACCGAGGTACAGAAGGTCTACCGTTTGCAGGGTGTTGATATCAACGATAAGCATATCGAAGTTATCGTCCGCCAGATGATGAGAAAGGTCAAGATCGACGATCCCGGTTCCAGCTACAAGCTGCCCGGCGAACTGGTAGACAAGTCCGAGGTAGACAGGTTAAACGAGGAGATACAGGAGCAGATAGATGCAGGCGACGAGAATGCAAAGCTCATCACTACACTGCCTGTCCTCCAGGGTATCACCAAGGCCTCCAGCTACTCCGACAGCTTCCTGTCGGCAGCTTCCTTCCAGGAAACTACCAAGGCTCTTACAGATGCAGCTATCAGAGGCAAGACCGACAAGCTGCAGGGTCTTAAGGAGAACGTTATCATCGGTAAGCTCATTCCTGCTGGTACAGGTATGGACGTTTACAATAAGGTCGAGATAGTGAAGAACGAAAGCGCTCCTCACCCCGCAGGTGAATCCTTCATCTGATGACCTGATATAAAAAATCAAAGCCATAGTATCACGGACGTAAGTCTGAGATGCTATGGCTTTTTTGCTGTGAGCAAGTATCAAAAGTGGCAATTGTATGAATGTCAACAGAAAATGGCTTAGATCAGGTAAATTATTTGTGTACTTGTTGACATTCAAATGAATTCAGTATATAATATAAAGTGTTAAATAGTGTCTTGCTATAAACTTATTTCCGAAAAATGTATGCTCGGCTTACACAGAAAAACCGCATATGTTAAGTGAAAGATAAAACAGGAGGTATTACTATGTATAAGAAAATATTTGCGTTTGTGTGTGCGTTGGTGATGTCAGCAGGTATATGCAGCCCGATGGATACTGCTTTGGCGGTATATGCAGATAGCAATGAAGTCACGGCCGTATCTGAGGACGAGCAGTATGCCGAGATACTGTATGATGAAGAATACGGAAGATATTATATTCTTGATAATGAGGGGAACAAGCTTCCGGTCAATATGAGCTATGATACCGACAGAGAGTGTTTTGTTACATCTGATAACAAGCGGCTGAATTTAGTTCAGAATGCGAAAATCGAGGTGCCTGAGCATGAATATCCTGATGATTCGATGTATGCTGAACTGCCCGATGGAAATGCGATGCTGTTTCGTAATATGCAGTATTACAATTCCATATACGAAGAGGCAGAGGGTCATAAGATCACTGCGATAGGCTATGGCTTTCTTACTCCGTGGATCCATGATGACAACTACAAGTATATCGATGATAATAAGCCCGAACTGGGTATCAAGCTGACAGTACCTGATAATATTACATATTGCGGTCCGCGCAGTTTGCTGACATGGGGACTTGATGAGCTTTATCTCTCAAAAAATCTGCTATGTATCGAAGAGTCGGCATTTATGGTATACGACGGTACGTTGATGAACAACGACACCTTCAGCGATCTTGAACTTAATGATGGCCTAAAGTACATTGGCAGCAAGGCATTTTTTGGCTATAGTGCATTGAAGGAGGTTGAGATACCTGCCTCTGTTGAATATATAGGTGACTACTCTCTGGGCTATTATACAGATATAGAAAAGCTGGAAAAGGATATTGAAAACAAAGAAGAAGGCGTGACCTATGATAGCAGAAGCTCTGAAAAGTATTACAAGAAAGTTGATAACTTCACCATATATGGCTACAGAGGAACAGAAGCTGAGAACTATGCCAAAAAGAATGACTTTAAATTTGTGGCATTGGATAAGGAAGAAGAACACATCACAGGCGATGTAAACGGGGATAACGATATCAATGTGACAGATGTAAATCTCATAGCTGCCCATGTAAAGGGGATAAGAGCCCTCTCAGGGGAAAGCCAAAACTTCGGCGATGTCAACAGCGACGGCGATATAAATGTAACGGATATATCACTCATAGCCGCCCACGTCAAGGGGATAAGGGCGCTGAGTGAAAGAAGAACGGAGGGCACTGTATGAAACGTTTTATTTCGATGATCACCTCCTGCGTGATGATATTTGCAATGCTTGCAGCCCTGCCTGAAAGTGTATTCAGCAAAGATATGGTCATAAAAGGCTTTGCTGATGAGATCGAGGGTAAAAAGGTAGTGCAGGTGGCGCTGGGCGTTAATCATAGTGCCTGCATTACGGAAGATGGGTGTTTGTATACTTGGGGATATAATCATGACGGTCGGCTTGGTGACGGTACATATGATCATTATGATGAAAATGATGTTTATGTAAACAATGACAAGTATACTCCTGCCAAGATAATGGATAATGTGGCACAAGTGAGCCTTGGTACACATCATTCGGCCTGCATAACCAAAGATGGCGATTTGTATACATGGGGTGACAATGCTTTTGGTGGGCTAGGTGACGGTACAAGAGAAGACAAGTATACACCTGTAAAGATAATGGATAATGTTTCAAAGGTCAGCCTTGGTACACATCATTCAGCTTGCATAACCAAAGATGGTACGCTATATACTTGGGGACAATATTATTATGGCCAGCTTGGTGACGGTACAACAGAAGACAGGTATACCCCTGTTAAGATAATGGATAATGTGGCACAAGTGAGCCTTGGCGGTAGTCACTCAGCCTGCATAACTAAAGACGGCGCATTGTATACATGGGGTTCTAATGATGACGGTGAGCTTGGTGATGGTACAACTGAAAACAAGTATACCCCTGTTAAGATAATGGATAATGTGGCACAAGTGAGCCTTGGCGGTAGTCACTCAGCCTGCATAACTAAAGACGGTGTTTTGTATACTTGGGGATATAGTTTAGTTGGTCAGCTTGGTGATGGTACAACTGAAAACAAGTATACACCTGTTAAGATAATGGATAATGTGGCACAAGTGAGCCTTGGCTATGAACATTCAGCCTGCATAACCAAAGATGGCGCTTTGTATATGTGGGGTGGTAATGTGTACGGCGAGCTTGGTGACGGTACAACTGAAAACAAGCATACACCTGTTAAGATAATGGATAATGTAGCACAGGTAAGCCTTGGTAGTGATTATTGTGCCTGCATAACTAAAGACGAAGAGTTATATACATGGGGCGCTAATTATACTGGTAAGCTTGGTGACGGCACAACAGAAGCCAAGCATACCCCCACCAAAATAGTTATCCCCGATGATGGATCCGACGACGGTGACACCACCGTGGATATCCCCGATGATGATGTTGATGAACCAAATAAAAAAGAAGTTAACAATTTCAGGCTTGAGCGAGATAACAACAGTTATAAACACAGCAATGGCGAAGGTGGTGGATTTTATGGAAGATCGAACCATATTTTCAGTGATCCGTCTTATTATAATGAACTCCTGAAAAACAGCTCGGAGCTTGAAAAATTCGTAGTTCTACGTAACGCTGATTCTGACTGGCATGGTTCATGCTACGGAGTCACGCTCAGCATGGCTCTTGTATATGGCGGCTATGTTTCATTGAGTGATATTACAGATATCGATGCTGATTGTTATTATGAATTGGACCCCGGACCTTATTATGATAAAAAATTCAGTAATATGATAGAGTATTACCATCTTAGTCAGTATATCATTAATGGCGGAACAAATGCTGTGATAGCTGAAGCACACAGAAGCAATATTTTTAGTTCTATCAGTTTACCTGCCACATTGGCAGCAATGGTTGACAAAGCAAGTAAGAATGAACCATATCTTCTTAGTGTAGGGTACAGATCCATGCAGACAGATGATAAAGGCAATAAGTCCGAAGAACCTGTTGGCCACGCTGTATTGGTATTAGGCTGTAAAGAAACCGAAGATGGTTTTGATCTGATCATATATAACTGTAATCATCGTGAAGATTTTGAATACCTCTCTGTAAGTAAAGATCTTAAGAGCTTTAAATACAATGGTTTCAAAGTTTCAGACGGGAATGAATTGACACAGGATAATTACAGGTATTTACAGGTAACAGACCTGGAAAAAATGAAGAACACGCCTGTCTTATCACCCAATATTAAAAATCTTGGCAAAAGTGAGAATAGTCCTAAGACGATCTCAAAAGTGCAGGGCGCAGAAATGAATGCTGATAACACAACAACAATTTCGTTCAATATGGATTCTTCTTTTGTATTACATTCAAGATCAGGAAAAACACTAAGCTATGATGGCGAGTCTTTAGATGGTGATATTACAGTTCTTGATGTTAGTGTGACAGGAGATGAAAGACCATATTATACTGTCGTCATTGAAAATGATGAAGAATATGTCATTGAGAATAACGGTACCGTTATTGATCTGTTGATCTACTATAATAATGAGTTTTATTCTGTTGGTTCAGAGGGAGCCTCCCAGCTGATCATAAACAAAAATGGTGTGACCGTAAGCGGTCAGGATTACGATTATGATGCTAAAGCCGGCGTTATCATTGATGGAGAACCAACATTAGTGTCCGTTATGGGAAATACATCTGATTCAATGACAATTTCGGCTAAAGATAATAAAACAACTGTTACAAGTGACAACGAACTCAATGACATCAAGGTGACATCTTTTTCACCAACTAAACAGTCGGAGAATAAATATGAAAGCGTTGATAATTCTTTTGAAATTAATGGTGAAGATGCTTCAATTGTGACAAATGGATCTGATAATGAGTTCGCTCCCGGAGATGTCAACGGCGACGGTGATATCAACGTTACCGACGTTGTTATCACTGCTGCTCATGTAAAGAGCATAAGAGCGCTGGACGACAAGGGATTCAGGGCCGCTGATGTAAACGGCGACGATGATGTCAATGTTACCGACCTCTCCGCACTGGCGGCTCATGTAAAGAATATCAGACCTCTTGACGGCAAGGCCGCCGAAAAGCCCGAAGAAGAGCGGTAGCTGTCTTTGCCCTCACTGGCGGGGTCTGACAAAGTGCCTGTGACCGCAGCATGATCTTCGTAAAATGATAACACCTCCGCATTATTTGTGCGGAGGTGCTTTTTATCCGTAAACTGCCAAAAGAAAGCCCCCGTACCTTTAAAGATACGGGGGTTCTGATATTTTTTGAAAAAAGTCCGTCACTCAGCAATAACATCTGACGGACAGTTGTCTTTGCCCAAGCCTGAGTCGGTTACTGTAAGTACAGCCCTTGTGCAGTTTGTCAGGATAGGTCATATCATTATCTGAGCGCCCTTATCCCCTTGACATGAGCTGCGACCAGCACCACATCAGTAACGTTCACATCGCCGTCAAGGTTGACATCAGCTGCTTTCAGTGAATCTTCGGAAATAGCCTTTATACTCTTGACATGGGCTGCCAGCTTGACAACATCGGTCACGTTTATATCACCGTCGCCGTTGACATCGCCGCGCATTATCTCGGGTGCGCTTATGTTAAGCTTAGTTTCTGCCGAACCGTCGGTGAACAGTACCTTGACCGTATGCTCACCCTCTGCCAGAGTTTCAAGGTACTCACGCTTGAAAGTAAGTCGCAGGCTTCCTGCCTCGGCGGTGTAGTTTTCGGGAGCAACTTCCTCACCGTCAACTTCAACACCTGTGAATTTTTCAAAGGTCGTGTCATCATCATCGCTTCGGTGTATCACCAGCGTAGGCTCGCTGTCACTGTCCGCAGACCATTCAGCCGCCTCATCAGAATAGGTGTAAAGCTCAGTGTTTGCAGGTCCGTCAGGCTCGGAAGAACTGTCATCGGGTCTGCTTGAAGACGAGTCATCGTCAGGCTTTGATGAGCTGCTGTCATCGGGTCTGCTTGAAGATGAGTCATCAGCAGGCTTTGATGAGCTGCTGTCATCGGGTCTGCTTGAAGACGAGTCATCGTCAGGCTTTGATGAGCTGCTGTCATCGGGTCTGCTTGAAGATGAGTCATCAGCAGGCTTTGATGAGCTGCTGTCATCGGGCTTGCTTGAAGATGAGTCATCATCAGGCTTGCTTGAAGATGAATCATCAGCAGGCTTTGAAGAACTGTCATCAGCAGGGTTGCCTGACGTATTGTTTTTTGATATTTCAAAGGTCGTAGAGGCATTGCCCACATAATTACCCTTACCTGACACCGCTATAATTGCAGTGCCGATCTCTGTGTTGTTTGTGTATTCAATGTCGTAATCTGTTTCCGGATCAAGTTCCTTACCATTAACAGTTACGCTTATTGCAGGCGTTTTAGCTTTGCCATCATACGATATCTCGTGATCATCTAAATTGATACTGGCGCTACTTATACTTATAGGCTCGATTTCAAATGATATTGTTTTGCTTCCATCGTAATCACCTATCCCATTAATGGTAACGTAGTAAGTTCCTACATCTTTACCAGTGTCACAAGAGACAGTGTAGTCTATATCTTTATAGATCTTATACTTCCCGTCTCGGACAGTTATTTCAGGTGTTTTTTCTGTTCCGTCATAAGTAAATTTAATAGGAGACAGTGAAACATCACAATCTGAAAGTGGCTGTTTTTTTGACGGCTCGTCTAATAATACATAATTTATCCTGTTGTTTAGGCAGAATTGTTCTGCCGTACTATCAGCATAACAATAAACTGTCGTTTTAAAGTAGTGATCTCTATACTTAATGTCACTTATTTGAGTCACAGTTCTTGGGATAGTTATTTTTGAACAATCAGCAAAAGCGTCAGTACCGATGCTAACGGTTCCTTTTGGAAGAGTGATTTCACTTACTGATATTGCAAAAGCGTTATCACCAATCGTTAGTTCATTTATTGTTTTATCAGGAAACTCTACACTGTCTATATGATCAGATGCAAAAGCTCTATCACCGATATATGAGATCGTAGAAGGGAACTTAACTGTTTTTAATCTATTGCTCATGTAGAAACAATCCTTTTCGATTATTTCTACACCTTCAGGAAATGTAACACTTGAAATTGCATTTTTTGAATAATCAAAAGCATTACATCCAACAACTCTTACACCATCCGGAATTGTTACATCTCCTGAAACAGATGATCTTGAAGAATATAAAATATCATTCACGATATAATATTCCTCTGATTTATCCTTATCAGTAGACCAATCTCTATAGTCTTTAGTTAACGTCAGAGCATGATCACCTATTCTTTTTACTGAACTGGGAATAGAAACATCAGAAACGAAAGAACCACTTTTCATAATACCATCTTTATATTCAATTTTATAGGTATCGTCAAAGGCATAATCTCCAATTTCAACGACAGATGACGGAATAGTGATCACACTATCTTCTCTGTATGGTGCTTTTATTAGTTTGGTCTTGTCATTGTTATAGAGAATGTTATCTTCTGCAGTGAAAAACGGATTACCTGCTTCAACTGTTATAGTCTTGAAATTATGATTTGTCTGATCTATTGTAACTGATTTTACTGTTTTAGGAATAAACAGATCCTCATGATTAATTGGACACATAAGCATATCGGTGACAGTCTTATCATATACTACACCATTTACAGATGTATAATAAGGATTGTCAGGAGCAATATTGATTTTTTTCAGCGAAGTTGCTTTTCCTATAAAACGATTTACCTTAAAATCTTCTTCAAATGTTTTACCAATATTGATAACCTCAGTTTTACACGGATAATCAAAAATATTATTACCAACTTTGGCCAGAGAATCTGGGAAAGTAACCTCTTTCGCCACACATCTTTGAAGAGCAAAGTTAGATATTGAAACTGTTCCTTCTCTTATATCCAATCTTTCAACAGTAGAATTTAAATCGGAGGTTTTGTATGTGTATAATGCTTTTCCTAAATATATTGCACCATCAGGCTGCTCATCATACCACGGGGTAGAGTCCAGCCTGATATTGTTTCCAACTTCAACGATAGAATCAGGGAAAGTGATATCAGTAAGGTTGTTACACCCCATGAAAACATTGTCATAAGTATTACCAACTCTAACGACCTTGTGTCCTTCAAATTCTTCAGGTACAGCGACAGCTGTTGCTTCTGTATCACATTTAGTAACAGTTAAGGTTCCGTTTGTTCCAAGAGAGTAAGTCAAAACACCATCGGTCAAAGTATTTGATGTATCCGCCGAAGCACTTATAACACAGGTATCAACGAATTGCTGTACAGCGTTCGGTACAGCTGTCGTTCCCGCCACCATAGCCAGCGCGCAGGCCATTGCAACGATCTTCTTATACATATCAGACCCTCCTAAATTCTGGTATTTGTATAACAAATACTCATAATATTCATAAATACATTTTAGCATACTGCACTTAATTTGTCAATCGTTTGAATGCATTATTCAATATTTTAATCAAAACAAGGAAGGTCCGCTGTATAGAAAAGTGGCTGAAAAGCCGCAGGCCTCCCCCGACAGTTCAGCCGCATATATGGCCTGCTATGGCTTTTTTGTGTACCCGCACCTAAGCCAGCCCCGCCGCTTTCAGCGCACCGAGGGAATGTATCCTGACCACACGGTCGGGGTCTGCGAGGGAGAGTTCTCTCAGCTTGTTTTCGTAGGGGGTCACGAATTCGGGGCGGCGCTTGCCCAGCACACGGAAGATCTCCGGGGCTTCCATGCGGACTTTTGTGTCGGGGTCGTCAAGGAGAACTGCGAAGACTTCCATATGCTCCCTGTACAGGTCGGGGGAGTTGGTCGCAATGTTCTCCGAGGCCCAGATGAAGCTCAGCCTGACTTTCGGCTCCTCATCTTCGGCAAAGCGGAAAAGGTCTTCCCACCAGGGGAGTATGAGTTTGTCATCAGCCCTGCCTATCCTGCCCAGGGCATTCAGCGCCCGTTGACGCAGAAGAGGTTCTTCACTTTGGCGGAAGGCGGCTATGCTTTGGGCGTATGGTGCAATGGTCTCAGGGTAGTTAAGCCCCATTTCCCCCAGCAGCCAGAGGGCTTTAGCCCTGATCTTCACCGACTCATGCCCCAGCAGTGCCGCCACCGAGGGTATGCTGTCCTCCCACCTGTCTTTCTCTTTGGTGAGGGCGCCCAGTTCTTTGTAGAGTTCTTTTTCGTTCATTTTAACATCTCCTTTTTTGAGTGGTAACGACTATCATATCACAGAACGCCGTCCTTGTCAACAGGCATGGCGAAAAAAATTTTTTCCCTATGTTGACTAATACTTTCATATCTGCTAAAATTTTTTTAAGAAGAATGCAACACTTTCCGCAACCGCAGCGTTTTATTATTTAGAAGGGCGGAAGAACACATCACAGCAAAGGGGGGGCAGCCGTGGAGGACATTTCTGTTAAATACAGAGAATATCTTGATGAACACAGCGACATGGTGACACGGCTGTGCCTTATACACACAGGCAGCCTGACCGATGCCGAGGACTGCTACCAGAACGTGTTCTTCAAGCTGTACAAGGCCATGAAAAAAGGTGAGATACCCAACCCCAAGGCATGGCTGATAAAGGTGACGCTGAACGAGTGCAGGAGCATTTTCAGGTATAAGCTGCGCCGCCCGACCCTGAGCCTTGATGATATCAGCGATCTGCCCGCAGCCCCTGCCGACAGCGAGCTTATGCAGCTGGTAATGGAGCTTCCGCCAAAGTACCGCGATGTCATATACCTTTATTATTATGAGGAGATGACCGCCGAGGAGATAGCGGAGGTATCGGGCACAAAGGCTGCCACGGTGCGCTCGCAGCTCATGCGGGGCAGGGAAAAACTCAGGGGTATGCTGCAGGGCTGATAAAGCGGAAAGGAGAATATGCTATGAAACAAATGGGTTTTCTTGATAATGTCACCACACCACAGCGCTGGAAGCAGGACGCTCTTGAAAGGGCGGAGAGCCTTGAAAACAAGCCCAGGCTCAAGCGCTGGCAGAGCATAGGGGTGGTGGCCGCCACAGCTGCGGTAATGGTAAGTGTGGGCATAATGCCCGCTGTTTTCGGGAAGAAGGCTTCGGTGGGGGACAATGCTCCCGCCGTAAGCGCAGCCTATGATGAAAATAATGCTGTCCGCCGTATAGCACCTGCGGCGGACAAGGATACAGTTGCCGCAAGGCTTGAAGAGATGAAAGCGCAGTACGACTATGTGGAAACGGTGACGGTCATAGACAGCAGCGAGATTTTCCATGACGGCAGAAAGATAACTCAGCTGGTGGCAGCAAGACAGATCTACAAAATGGGCAACCGCCTGTTCTGCATAAACATACCGGAAGACAGCACAGACCATACGGAGGGCGGACAAAAGCAGATGCACTTCGGTGACAAGATAGCCCTGGGATTTATGTATACCGCTCCGGAAAACATTCGCTCCGCAGATGTTACCATGAACATAAACGGCAGGGAGTATACAGCTAACGAAGCCATCGACAATACGGAAGCAAAGGGCTATGCACTGCTGGGCGGCACCGATGACGATTATTTTCTTGATGTACTGCGCTCGGCAGAAGCTGTCACAGGCTTGGCAGAGGGAGAATACAACGACGAATGCCAATACATCACAGCAAGCAATTACATCTGCAAAATGGCGATAAGCCCCGATCTCAGCTGCATGACCCTGGGAGATGACGGACGCTTTAAGACCGAAGCACTTTTGAATCTGTTCGATGACCGCTTAACGGGGATAGATATATCCCAGTATATCGTCATAAAGCTCACCGATACCAAAGAAGATGCGATCCCCGTGGGCAAGAACTGGTATATAAGCGATACGGGAGAAGTACACCTGGGCGAAATGACGGGAAGTCTGTTGGTGGAAAGCGACAGACCCGTTGAGATACTCGGGCAGAAGCTGGTGCCCTCTGCGGAGGACAAGAATACTGCTTATCTGGTAATAAATATGACTGATGCCGAGAACACGGGAAGTCTGCGGGGCAAGCTGAACATAACCATAAATATGGACGGCGGTGAAAAAGCAAGAAACGATGCGGCATACATCGGTATAGCTGCCGATAAGGCAGGACAAAGCGTAAAGAATACCGTGAGAGGGTCGAATTTCGTAGTTAAGCCCCATTCCGTAGTAAGAACGATACAGCGTGCAGACGGCATATGGCTGGCAGGCTACGACCTTGAACTGATAACCGATATAGCCGTGAAAGGCACTCCAGTGGCAGAACTCGACCGAAAGACAAACAGACTGACGGTATCGGGGCTCGGTAAAGACATATATATCACCACAGGCAAAGATCCGGAGCTGTTCCTGCCCGAAAGACCCGAGGACAGCATAGTTAAAACTAAGGACGGCGCAGTGCTTTCGGTATATGTGCAGTACGATGAAAAGCCCGATCTGACAGATCTTGTGGGCGGATTCATATTCAGCGAGAAGGGTTCTGCGGAAAGTAATGGCAAGGTGCTGTTCTGT
Source organism: Ruminococcus sp. (assembly GCF_017464355.1). GTDB lineage: Bacteria > Bacillota > Clostridia > Oscillospirales > Ruminococcaceae > Hominimerdicola. The sequence continues at coordinate 90,458 of NZ_JAFUAG010000017.1, forward strand.
CCGCCCGACAGAGCAGAAGAACTGTTCGCACCGAAGATCCCCGACAAATTCGACTACACAGCCCTTCCCGAAAAGATAGTTTCCCACAGGCAGAATCAGACCAATAACAGCGAAAAGACCTGGGTGGTCTACAGGGTGAACTTCAGCCGCAGCAACGGAGAGGTAATAAATAAGGTAAAAGCGATACCCGACAGCACTCCCCCCAACAACGAGATCGCCGTTGCACTCGGCGAAGAGGAACTGCCCATGTATATACAGGCAGCAGCAAGCAGGGATTTTGACCGCTTTGATTGCTGCGGCATATATATGACCTCCGAAGGCTTTTCCCTCGATCTTGAGATAGAATATGATGGCAAATGCGACGGCACCGAGATCACTGCAATGTTCCTTTTCAGCTATGACAACAACAACTACAGCGACGATGCTTCGGCAGTATTCCTGCCCGTGCAGCAGTGATCCGGCTAAGAACGGCCGGATCCCTTATTGACAGCCCCGTGGCTGTTGTGGAATAATGTTCCTACCGATATGACTAAAGGGGCGGGGACAGCGCTGATAATAATGCCTATAATGAGCTGATAATTCAGCTGACAACGGTGTATGACGAGCTTCCCGACCTTGAAGATATCACGGCGGGATTTGAACTGAGCCATGATGAGAACACAGCAGGAGAGCGCATAGTTTTCGGCGGAGAAAGCTGAGAAAAGCAAACAGAAAAACTGTGAACAGGAGATAATGACCACCCCGGCAGGCAAACTGTCGGGGTGATTTGTGATAAGTGTAAAAAATATGTTAAACTGCTTGACAGCGGGGCATAATTGATGTATAATAGTCGAGTACGCTGACAATAGGGTCAGTGTAACTATTTGACGAAAGGAGAGAAACCATGCCAACCTTTAACCAGTTAGTAAGAAAGGGCAGAAACGTACTTGCCGACAAGTCCACAGCTCCTGCACTTCAGAAGGGCTTCAATGCCAAGAAGAAGAGAGTCATCGATCAGAGCTGTCCTCAGAAGAGAGGCGTATGCACCGTTGTAAGAACTGCTACTCCCAAGAAGCCTAACTCCGCAATGAGAAAGGTAGCCAGAGTAAAGCTGACAAACGGCTACGAGGTAACTGCTTACATTCCCGGTATCGGCCACAACCTTCAGGAGCACTCTGTTGTTCTCATCAGAGGCGGAAGAGTTAAGGACCTCCCCGGTGTGAGATACCACATCATCCGCGGTACTCTCGATGCACAGGGCGTTGCCAAGAGAATGCAGGCAAGATCCAAGTACGGCGCCAAGAGACCTAAGGCAGGCGCTGCCAAGTAAGCTCAAAAGCTTGCAGAAAATGCGGGACAAGCTCCCGAAAAGATTTAAGGAACAACTCATTGCCGCGTAAAGCGGAGACCACAGTTTTTGTGGAGTGATTAATATATATTTATTGGTAACTCTGCATGGAACTGACGGGGCTGTGACGCTGTAAAAGGTGGTCACAGAGCGAGTACCTATGAATTCATTATTTGTGAAGGAGGGAATTAAAGTGCCAAGAAGAGGTAGAGTTACTAAGAGAGATGTGCTCCAGGATCCTGTATACAACAGCAAGCTGGTAACACGTCTGGTAAACAACATCATGCTCGACGGTAAGAAGGGTGTTGCCCAGAAGATCGTTTACGGAGCATTCGAGATCGTAGAGGAAAAGACAGGTCGTCCTGCACTCGAGGTCTTCGAGGAGGCTATGAACAATATCATGCCTGAGCTGGAGGTAAAGGCTCGCCGTGTCGGCGGTGCTACCTACCAGGTACCTATGGAGGTAAGACCTGACAGACGTCAGACTCTGGGCCTGAGATGGATCACTAAGTATTCTCGTGAGAGACACGAGGACACCATGAAGGAGAAACTCGCAGCTGAGATCCTCGACGCTCTGAACGGTGTTGGCGGTTCATGCAAGAAGCGTGACGACACACACAAGATGGCTGAAGCTAACAAGGCTTTCGCTCATTACAGATGGTAAGAGTATAGAGGAGGATAAATCATGGCAAGAGAATGCAAACTGCAGGATTACCGTAATATCGGTATCATGGCACATATCGACGCCGGCAAGACAACGACTACCGAGCGTATCCTGTTCTATACCGGTGTAAACTATAAGCTCGGTGAGACTCATGACGGTGCTTCCACCATGGACTGGATGGCACAGGAGAAGGAGAGAGGTATAACCATCACTTCCGCTGCTACCACCTGCTACTGGAAGGGCCACAGACTCAACATCATCGATACTCCCGGGCACGTTGACTTCACTGTTGAAGTTGAGAGATCTCTGAGAGTTCTCGACGGCTCCGTTACCGTTCTTTGCGCAAAGGGCGGCGTTGAGCCTCAGACTGAGACCGTTTGGCGTCAGGCTGATAACTATAAGGTGCCCAGAATGGTATACGTCAACAAGATGGATATCATGGGCGCTGATTTCTATAACGTACTGAATATGCTCCACGATAGACTTCAGTGCAATGCCGTTCCCGTACAGCTGCCTATCGGCGCTGAGGATGATTTCAAGGGCATCATCGACCTGCTTGAAATGAAGGCATACATCTACTACGATGATCTGGGCAAGGACATCAGATGCGAGGATATCCCCGAGGATATGATGGATAAGGCAGAGCAGTACAGAGCTGACCTGATCGAGCACCTTGCTGAAGTTGATGATGATCTGGCTGAGAAGTTCTTCGCAGACGAAGAGATCACCATTGACGAAATGAAGAAGGTTATAAGAAAGTCCACCATTGCTAACACAATGGTACCTGTTTGCTGCGGTACTTCCTACAGAAACAAGGGTGTTCAGAAGCTGCTGGACGCTATCGTTGACTATATGCCTTCTCCTATCGACGTTCCTCACATCAAGGGCGTTAACCCCGATACAGGTGAGGAGTGCGAAAGAATTTCAGGCGATGACCAGCCTTTCGCTGCTCTCGCATTCAAGATCGCTACTGACCCCTTCGTTGGTAAGCTGGCATACTTCAGAGTTTACTCAGGTGTGCTGACTGCCGGTTCTACCGTTTATAACTCCACCAAGGACAAGGACGAGAGAATAGGCCGTATCGTTCAGATGCACTCCAACGACAGAAAGGACATCGACACCATCTACGCAGGTGATATCGGTGCTGCTATCGGTCTTAAGAATACTACAACAGGTGATACTCTCTGCGACGAGAAGAACCCTGTTATACTGGAATCCATGGAATTCCCTGAGCCTGTTATCCAGCTGGCTATCGAGCCTAAGACTAAGGCAGGTCAGGAGAAGATGGGTATCGCGCTGGCAAAGCTGGCTGAAGAAGACCCCACCTTCAGAACTTATACTTCTGAAGAGACAGGTCAGACCATTATCGCAGGTATGGGTGAGCTCCACCTGGAGATCATCGTTGACAGACTGCTGAGAGAGTTCAAGGTAGAGGCTAACGTAGGCGCTCCTCAGGTTTCTTATAAGGAGACCATCACTAAGGAAGCTAACGTTGACTACAAGTACGCTAAGCAGTCGGGTGGTAAGGGTCAGTACGGTCACGTTAAGATCAATGTATTCCCCAACGAGAGCGGTGCAGGCTACGAGTTCGTAAACAAGGTAGTCGGCGGTTCTATCCCCAAGGAGTACATCCCTGCTGTTGACGCAGGTATCAGGGGCGCTATGGAAAGCGGCGTTCTCGCAGGCTTCCAGGTAGTTGACTGCAAGGTAGAGCTGTATGACGGTTCTTACCACGAAGTTGACTCCTCTGAAATGGCGTTCAAGATCGCAGGCTCTATGGCATTCAAGGAGGCTATGAAGAAGGCTGCTCCTATAATCCTTGAGCCTATCATGAAGGTATCCGTAATAGCTCCCGATGATTATCTGGGTACTGTTATCGGCGACCTGAACTCCAGACGTGGTCAGATCCTCGGTCAGGAGCAGAGAACAGGTGCTGTTCAGGTTGACGCACTGGTTCCTCTGTCTGAGATGTTCGGCTACTCCAACGACCTGAGATCCAAGACTCAGGGCCGCGGCCAGTACGCTATGGAGCCTCACAGCTATACTCAGGTTCCTAAGAGCATTTCTGAGAAGATCATGACTTCCAGAGCAAAGGATTGATTTTTGCAAATTTTTTCTTGAAAACTATTGCAAAATCATAAAAAATTTGGTATAATAATACTACGGTATGTCAGACGAAGCGTTCAGTATACCTGAACGCCGGGTCTACACGAGATCAAAATTTATTTTAAGGAGGAAAATTCCTATGGCAAAGGCACATTTTGAAAGAACCAAGCCCCACGTTAACATTGGTACCATCGGTCACGTTGACCACGGTAAGACTACCCTGACAGCTGCTATCACCAAGACACTGGCTATGAAGGGTCAGGCTAAGTTTGAGGCTTATGACATGATCGATAAGGCTCCCGAGGAGAGAGAGAGAGGTATTACTATCAATACCGCTCACGTTGAGTATGAGACTGATAAGAGACACTATGCTCACGTTGACTGCCCCGGCCATGCTGACTACGTTAAGAACATGATCACCGGTGCTGCTCAGATGGACGGCGCTATCCTGGTTGTTGCTGCTTCTGACGGCCCTATGGCTCAGACAAGAGAGCACATCCTGCTGGCTCGTCAGGTTGGCGTTCCTGCGATCGTTGTATTCATGAACAAGGCTGACCAGGTTGACGATCCTGAGCTGCTCGAGCTGGTTGAGATGGATATCAGAGATCTGCTGAGCTCTTATGATTTCCCTGGCGATGATACTCCTATCATCACCGGTTCTGCACTGGCTGCTCTGAACGCTCCCGATGATCTGAGCGATCCTGCATACGCTCCTATCATTGAGCTGATGAACGCTGTTGACGACTACATCCCTACTCCTGAGAGAGATGACGCTAAGCCTTTCCTGATGCCTGTTGAGGATACTATGACCATTTCCGGCCGTGGTACCGTTGTTACAGGTAGAGTTGAGAGAGGTGTCCTGAACACAGGTGAGACCGTTGAGATCGTTGGTCTGTCTGATGAGAAGCAGTCTACCGTTGTAACAGGTATCGAGATGTTCAGAAAGACTCTGGATTCCGCTATGGCTGGTGACAACATCGGCGCTCTGCTCCGTGGTATCACCAGAGATCAGGTTGAAAGAGGTCAGGTTCTTTGCAAGCCCGGCTCCATTCACCCCCACACTAAGTTCAGCGGTCAGGTTTACGTTCTGAAGAAGGAAGAGGGCGGCCGTCATACTCCTTTCTTCAACAACTACAGACCTCAGTTCTATTTCAGAACAACTGACGTTACAGGTATCATCTCTCTGCCTGCTGACAAGGAGATGTGTATGCCCGGCGATAACGTAACTATGGATGTTGAGCTGATCACTCCTATCGCTATCGAGGAAGGTCTGCGTTTCGCTATCCGTGAGGGCGGCAGAACCGTAGGTTCCGGCGTTGTTACTGCTATCAAAGAATAATTTTTAGCACACAAGCTTAATATAAAAGACCGAGTCCTGCACTCGGTCTTTTTTTGCTTGTAATAATGGGATAAATATGGTATAATGTCAGGGGAGGTGTGACCATGGCAGAGATAGTATTTCTTGGCGGGAGAACAGAGCTTGTTCCACGGGCAGCCGAATGGTTTTCCAAAAACTGGGGCGTGCCTGTATCGGCTTACCTTGAAAGCATGGCTGTGATGTCCCCCGAAAGGGCGGTGCCGCGGTGGTATGCAGCAATGGAAAAAGGCCGTATCATCGGGGGGATAGGGGTCATCGAAAACGACTTTCATGACCGTACCGACCTTTCGCCCAATGTGTGCGCCGTGTTTGTGGAGGAAAGCTTCCGCCGACAGGGGATAGCAGGGCAAATGCTGGAAACTGTCTGCCGTGATATGCATGAAAACGGCATAGACACCCTCTACCTACTCACCGACCACGACGGCTTTTATGAGCGCAGCGGCTGGTCCCACCTGACCTATGCCAACGAAAACGGCGGCGGGCGGGCAAAGGTCTATATACATATATACGAAGAAAAGTAAGGCTGGTATAATAATATGAACAAAAAAGCAGTAATAGGCATACTCGCCCATGTTGACTCGGGCAAGACCACTCTTTCGGAGGCTATGCTCTATAAAAGCGGGGCTATACGCAAGCTGGGCAGGGTCGATCACAAGGACGCTTTCCTTGATAACAATGCCATTGAAAGGGACAGGGGTATAACAATATTCTCCAAGCAGGCTGTCTTCGACTACGGCGGGGTCAGCTTTACTCTGCTTGACACCCCGGGACACGTTGACTTCTCGGGGGAGACCGAGCGCACCCTGCAGGTCATCGACGCGGCCATTCTGGTGGTCAGCGGTACCGACGGCGTGCAGTCCCACACCAAGACCCTCGCCCGCCTGCTGGACAGGTACGATATCCCCACCTTTATTTTTGTGAACAAAATGGATATGGAGGGCGCCCGCAAGGACTTCGTCATGAATTCCATCACCGCCGCCCTGGGTGACAGGTGCGTTTCTTTCGCCCAGCCTGCCGAGGATAAGGCGGAGGCTCTTTCGCTATGCACTGAGGAGATGATGGAGGAATATCTGGAAAAGGGCGAAATTTCGGACAGCAACATCATTTCCGCCATTGCCGAGCGCAGGCTGATACCCGTGTGCTTCGGCTCAGCCCTCAGGCTTGAGGGTATTGAAGCCATGCTGGACTGCATTTCAAGATATATCCCCCTGCCCGAGGAAAAGGCCGAGTTCGGGGCAAAGGTCTACAAGATATCCGAGGACGGCGGCGCCAGGCTCACCCACATGAAGATAACGGGGGGGACACTGTCTGTCCGTGACAGCCTGACCTATATCGACCGTTCGGGGGAGGAGGTCGCTGAAAAGGTGGGCAGGATAAGGGTCTACAGCGGCGAAAAAGCCCGCAATGCCGAAACTGTCACCCAAGGGGAGGTCTGCGCTGTGCCCGGGCTGACGGCCACCTTTGCAGGCCAGGGGCTGGGCTGTGAGACTACCGATACCGAGCAGCTGCTGGAGCCTGTGCTGACCTATCGGGTCATTGCGCCCCGGGGGGTGGACGACCATACTCTGCTGGGCAGGCTGCGTATCCTTGAAGACGAAGACCCCACCATGAAAAGTGAATTACAACGAGCTTCTCCATGAGGTAACAGTGGCGCTCATGGGCGAGGTGCAGGCTGAGGTGCTGCGCCGTATCGTCAGCGAAAGGTTCGGCATGGATATCGAACTGGGCGAGGGGCGCATATCCTACCGTGAGACCATTGCAGAGCCTGCGGAGGGTGCAGGCCACTTCGAGCCTTTGCGCCATTATGCGGAGGTACACCTGCGCCTTGAACCTCTGCCCAGGGGCAGCGGGCTGGAATTCTACAGCGATTGCAGCGAGGATATCCTCGGCAGGAACTGGCAGCGGCTCATACTCACCCACCTGAAAGAACGCACCCACCGTGGTGTGCTGACCTGCTCGCCCATAACCGATATGCGCATTACCCTGACCGCAGGCCGTGCCCACATCAAGCATACTGAGGGCGGCGATTTCCGTCAGGCTACCTACCGTGCGGTAAGACAGGGTCTGCGCAAGGCGAAAAGCGTGCTGCTGGAGCCTTATTATGCTTTCAGGCTGGAGATACCCTCCCAGAACCTGGGACGTGCCCTGAACGACCTTGACCGCATGGGCGCCCGCACCGAGCCCCCCGACTCGGACGGTGAGAACGCTGTTATCACGGGTACTGCACCGGTTTCAAAGCTGCGGTTCTATCACACTGATGTGGCGGGCTACACCAAGGGTCTGGGGCGGCTGACCTGTCGGGCGGCGGGGTATGATATCTGCCATGAGGCCGAGGCTGCCATTGCTGAGATAGCCTACGACCCCGACAGCGACACCCGCAATTCGGCGGACTCTGTGTTCTGCTCCCACGGGGCAGGGCATATCATACCCTGGGACGAAGCTGATGAGTATATGCACGTCAGCCCCGAAACAGGCAGGCGGCAGTACCAGCAGGCGGAAGAGGTTCGCACACGTGCAGTGGACTTTGTCCGCCGTGCCGTGGCGGACGAGGAGCTTATGGCTATATTCGAGCGCACCTACGGTGCTATCGGCCGCAAAAAGCGCTATGCCATGCGCACCCCCAAGGAGGCGGAAAAGTCCAGGGCAAAGCCCCGCCCCGTGCCCACAGGGCCTGAGTACCTGCTGGTGGACGGCTACAATATTATCTTCGCCTGGGACGACCTGAAAAAGCTGGCGGACAAAAGCCTTGACCTGGCCCGCAGTCAGCTTGTCAACCGCCTGAGCAGCTTTCAGGGGTACAGGGGCTGTGAGCTTATCATCGTGTTTGACGCCTACCGTGTGAAGGAGCCTGAGCATATCGACACCGCAGGCAGCGTCAGCGTGGTGTACACCAAGGAGGCCGAAACAGCCGATACCTACATCGAGCGCACCGCCCATAAGCTGGCAAAGGAACACCGTGTAACAGTGGCCACCTCCGACGGGCTGGAGCAGGTGATAATCATGGGCAGCGGCGCCAGAAGAATGTCCGCCAGCGACCTGAGATACGAGGTGGAAGCCTCGGAAAGGGCAGTGCGGGAGTACATTGAAAAGCTCAACTCAAAGAAGCTTAGGTAGAACTGTAGTTAAATAATTCATTTGTTAACAGAATGTTTACAATCGTCTAGTCACTTTGGGTGATGTGCATGGGGGAAAAACAGTGTATAATACATACATAAGGTAAAGAGAACAGAGCCAAGTTCCCGATACCGACTATTACTTATGATTTTTACTACTTTTAACCCGACTTTATAAAAAAACAGGATCGAGCTCAAAAGTCGATGTCGAGGACTTTTGAGCTCGATTTTGTTTTGCCCCGACGGGCTTGCGGATAGCATTATAAAAGACCGAAGGCTGCGTGCTTTCGGTCTTTTTGTTTATGGTATGGGACGTATGCCTTTAAGGGCTGCGGCCATTGTCATAAGGTCCTGCACATCTATGGCACCGTCACGGTTCAGGTCTGCACGAAGCTCATAGGTGGGGTCGGGAAAAGCTCTGATAGATTTAACGTGGGCGGCCAGCATGGTAAGGTCGCTGATATCCAGAGCGCCGCTGTGGTTGATATCCCCTTTTTCATACTCCTCTTCTTCATCGTCCTCACTGTAGGTCTGGTCGGTGACTATCTCTATCCTGCCCAGCTTGAAGTCGTTGAAGCTGTAGCTTTCGTTACCTGCGTTGGGGTCGGGGATAAGGCTGTAGCTGTCAAGCACTGTTACGGTATAAGGGCTTGTACCCTCGCGGAGGATATTGCCCTCACTGTCAGCAATGACAGCATCGTTGCCCTCGGCATCACGGATATTTCCCGCACAGCGCAGGTCATCAAGGGTGCAGTCGCCTGTTATGACCCAGTTGGAATTTTCTTCGATGTTCATGGATATGCTGCCCCGTTCGCCGTAAAGTTCTCCTGCGGAGTAGCTTTCGGGGGCACCTGTGTAGGTGGAATAATCTGTCAGGTATATCTCCAGCTTGCTCAGGCTGTCGCAGCCAAGCCTGCCTGACAGAACCTGCCGCATGAGAGTCAGCCTGCATTCCGAGCCGCCGCTGCCCTCACGTCCCCAGCCCCAGCGGGTGGGGGAAGATGAACAGTTGACCAGATAGCCGTTGTTTTCGGTGTTTAGTTCTGTTCCGAACAGTATAACCTCGCTCTTGCAGTTGGTGGTGAAGATCACATCACCATTGGAATTTACGCTGCCGTCCTCCAGATAAAGCCTTGAAAGCTTGCCCACAGGCCCGAAATCGCTGCTGCCGCAAAGCACAGCGGCCGCATCAAGGCCGTCAGGTGCATCGGTAACATCGGTGGAAAGGGTGCAGTCATAAAGGTACATCATGCTGTTCTCGGCCACCCTGACGGCCTCGGAATTACCGCCGCTGAGGGTAGCGACCTTAACGGCTATGACAGCCTCGGATATGGCAGCAGGGGAGTCGTACCCTGCCGCAGAGAAGCTTCCGCCGCTGATGACCATATTTCCGCTGCCCCTTTCAGCATAAATGGGGCTTGAAGCCGAGCCGTCGGTGGAGATATCTATATCCCACCCGAAGACCGAGCCGTTCTTTCCCGACCTTACGCCGCAGCAGCCGTCGGTATCATTGGTAAGCACCATATCCTGCAGGTCTATGCGGCCATTGACTACCGCAAAGCTGTCGTCCGCAGGGTCAAGGGCTTCGTTGTCGGCAAACAGGGTGTCGGAGGAATTCGTCACGCTGATAAGGTCGTGGTCGTCCTCGGCGGCACCTGTGAAATGCAGGGTGTTACCCTTGACCTTTATGCCGTTAACATCGTCCATGGCAATGCAGGTGCCCGGGATATTCAGGGTGTTGTTCTCAATGCGCACACCCTCCACCTTGTAATCGTACTTTGTCAGGTCGCCCTGCTGTATCAGCTTGCCGAAAAGCTTTATGCCCACAGGCGAGGGGCGCTTTTCGGTGACGGCGGCTGTTATGGTGTTGCCTGTGATGAGGGTGTTAAGGTTGTTGTTCAGCCTTTTGAGGATATCTATGCTGTCGTCCACAGGGGCATAGTAGCCTGTGTTGTCCTCAAAGGGGGACATATTCCGCATTATTATGCCGCTGCCCACGTTATCCATGGTGTTGTTTTTTATGGTGAGATTTTTGTAGCTCTGGGTGAGTATGGTACAATCCTCGATATTTGTGAAGGTGTTGTCCTCAATGAGAAAGTTTGTGAAATAGCTGCCCAGGGTGGCCGAATGGGAGCCTATGCCCCTCATTACCTCGTGGAAGCTGTTGTTCCGTATGATGACGTTCGTGCAGCTGGTGTCGTCAAAGGGCTCAAATCCCCCGAAGAGGTTCTCGCTGTTCATCATGTCGAACTGTATGGCCTCTTTCAGCTTGGTGCCGCGGTAGTCCGAGAAATCGCAGCCCTCAACGGTAACGTTCCGTATGCCTCCCAGTTCAAGGTGATGTGCATTAAGGTTGCCCTTGAAAGCAACATTCTTCACCAGCAGGTTGGTCATGTGGCCAAATTTTGCATTGGAAAAATCAGCCATTTCGCTGTTGCCGTTGCCGTCTATGCAGCCCCCCTCGATGATGATGTTGCGGGCATCGTTAAAGCCGCCGACCCTGTCAGGCTGGGCATTTCTTATCATGCAGCCGCTGCGCACATAGTCCTTGCGGAGGGTGGCACCGTTCATGACAAGATGTGTGTTTGAGTAAACGTACAGCGTCTTGTTTATAGAATAGACCCCCGCAGGCAGCACGACTTTCACCTGCACTGTATCGCTGGCATTGTAGCTTGCCACCGTCAGGGACTTCTGTATGGCAGCTGTAGCGTCGGTGGCGCCTGTGTTGTCGGCATTGTTGTCATCAACAGCGTTTATCGTGATGACCTGCTTGTACTTTACAGGCAGGTAGCCCTTCACCCCCGCTGCACCCGTTATGCCGTCATAGTTGAAGGCAAGGGCACGTATCTCCCCCGAGAAAGTCTCTGCACCGCCCAGCGCCATAGCCAGTACCAATAATAATACCGGCAGGCGGCGAAAAATATTTTTATCCATTGCTCCATTTTACCCCCGCATATATCAGATAATGGCGCCAAAATGCGCCGTACAGAACTATTATACCAAATTATGAACAGGATGTCAACTTGTGACAAAAAGCCCCCCGAGCGCCTTGCAGCACCCGAGGGCAACTTTCATATATCAGTCCATGGTAACTATCTCTTTGTAGAACTCAGCGTAATCCTTTCTGCCGTCCTTGGTGAAAGCGATAGCAGTTCTGGGGTGCTGGTTGAGCAGACCTGTCATCAGGTACTGCAGGTCGTAGCCCCATACTACGCCCTGTTCACGCAGCTTGTTCATGTGCTGGTCGATGAACTTGATAACGGGGAAAACGTTGTACTTGGGGTTCTTCAGGAAGCCCAGCAGCAGTTCCATAGCGCAGTTGCCTGCACCTCTGCCCATGGAGGAGTAGGTAGCGTCCAGCCAGTCGACACCGTCGCCTACAGCCTCAATGGTGTTGGCGAAAGCCAGCTGCTGGTTGTTGTGTGCATGGATACCTATGCGCTTGCCGTACTTCTCGGCATACTCAACATACAGGGCAGCCAGTCTCTGAAGCTGCTCGGGGTACATGGCACCGAAGCTGTCAACGATGTAGATGACATCGACAGGGGACTGACCCAGTATCTCCAGTGCAGCCCTAAGATCACCCTCCTGGGCGGTGGAGATAGCCATGATGTTGCAGCTTACCTCGTAGCCCTTGCGTTTGGCATCTTCTATCATGTCCACAGCGGTGGGTATCTGGTTGAGGTATGTGGCAACTCTGATAAGGTCTATGACGCTCTCGTCACGGTTGAGGATATCCTGCTTGTAGTTGCACCTGCCCACATCTGCCATTACAGCTATCTTAAGGTCAGTGTCGTTCTCGCCCACAACAGCTCTCAGGTCTTCCTCATCGCAGAACTTCCACTTGCCGAACTTCTCGCGGTCAAACATCTCCTTGTCTGCCTTGTAGCCGAACTCCATATAATCAACGCCTGCCTTTATGTTTGCCAGGTAAAGGTCATGCACAAATCTGTCATCGAAGAAAAAGTCATTCACCAGACCGCCGTCACGCAGTGTTGCGTCTACTACCTTGACGCTGTCTCTGTAATTCATCAGGTTGGATATTTCTTTCATTTCATACAACTCCGTTCTTAAATCGCTTTAAATCATGTAAGCTTTAAATCACTAAAGCAAAGTATAGCACAATTGCTCCCGAATTGCAAGCCCCTTTCTGAGATTTTAAGGTCTGTTCACATATTTTTGTTTATTCTGCGACTCCTGCACCCTTTCCAGCTAACCTGCTTTGTGAGTTATGTGCATTGCCAAAAACAGTTGACCGCACTGCACAAAACGCACAGTGCGGCCTTTATAGGGGAGAATGTTATGAAAAATACTTACTCGCTCTTCTTGTCTGCCGAAACAGGGGCAGCCTCGAAGATGAACTTTACCTCGCCCTTGGTGCCCTCGGCCTTGCCTGAGAAATTGTCGTAAGCAAGACTTGCCTCTTTCAGGGCGTCAAGCCTGTCAAGGAGAGGTGTTATGTCGTCGTTGTAGGCATTGATTATCTTGTCTATGCCCTCCCTGCGGAATTTCTTCATGCCGCTGTCAAGCTCCTTGGCGCCGTCTTCAAGCTTCTGGGTGCCGTCCTTAAGGGTAACGGTGCCCTCGCTGAGGGTGGTTATGCCTGCGTACAGCGTACCGCTGCCGTCGGAAAGCTGCGCTGCGCCCTCGTAAAGCTGCTCGCTGCCTGTGGAAACAGAGTAGGTGCCATCCTTAAGGGCGCTGCCCCCCTGCCACAGCTGCCCAAGACCGTCATCAAGGGACTTAGCTCCCGAGGACAGCTGTGTAAGACCCTCCTGCAGGCTGCCCATGCCGCTGTTAAGATCATTAGCCCCTGTGTGGGCGGAGGTTATGCCCTCCGAAAGGTCGTGAGCCCCTGTGGAAAGTGTGCCTGCGCCCTCTGCCAGCTGCTTGCTGCCGTCGGTGAGCTTGCCTGCACCGCTGACCATTTCCACAATGCTTGAAGCCAGGGTGCCTGTGCCGCCCTTAAGGCTCTCGCCGCCCTTTGCCAGTTCGGCCAGACCTCCATCAAGAGAAGTTGTGCCATCGGAAAGCTGTGTCAGGCCACCCTGAAGCTGGCCTGCGCCCTCATCAAGGTCTTGCGCACCTTTGGAAGCTGTATTTATGCCCTTGGCAAGATCATCGGCACCCCTGCTCAGATCCCCCGAGCCTGCGGCCAGTGCGTGTATGCCCTCAGAAAGGCTTACCGCACCTGTGTCAAGCTGAGTTATGCCGTTGAACAAAGTGTCCGAGCCGACTTTAAGCTGAGATGAACCCTCAGCCAGCTGACCCAGGCCTGCCGCCAGAGCCTGTGCGCCCTCGTCTGCCTCGGTAATGCCTGCCTGCAGAGCCCCTGCGCCCTCATCAACGTCCTTAGCTCCTGCGGAAGCTGTGGTCAGACCCTCAGCCAGCGAACCTGTGCCTGCGGAAAGCTGGTCAGCACCTGTTACAAGGTCATTGCTGCCTGTTTTGAGGTTTGCCGCCCCTGTGGACACTTGTGCTGCCCCTGCGGCCAGCGACTTCGAGCTTGTGTACAGCGAGCCTGCCCCTGCGGAAAGCGCCTTTCCGCCTTCGTCCAGTGCAGCCAGCCCCGTATCGAGAGCCTGCGCACCTGTTACCAGCTGTGAAGCACCTGTCTGTAAATTTTCAATGCCTGTTGTCAGGGCGGCGGTGTCCGCCGATACCTGTGCTGAACCGTTTGCCAGACCTGCGGCTATCTGCTCCTGCTGGGTGATAGTTGCCGTCAGGGTGTTTATCATGTTGGCTATGTCATCGCCGGGGTTTGCTGCGTATACCTGCTGCAGGCCTGCCAGCACCTGTCTGTTGTATTCTATGGTAGCGTAAAGTCCGTCGGAGGCTGTGGTCATGGACTGGGAAACTGTACCCAGCTTCTCGGGAAGTTCGGCTGCCCCTGCGGCCAGTTCATCAATGCCGCCCGAAAGCGCCTGGGCTCCTGCCAGCACCTGGGCTGAGCCCTCCTTGGAGGAGGTTATGCCCGCACTGAGTTCTCCTGCGGAGGTACTCAGCTGGCCTGCCCCTGCGGAAAGCTGTGTTGAGCCTGTGGCCACACCTGCGGCGCCGTTGTTCAGCTCTGCGGCACCTGCTGCCAGATTTTTCGAGCCTGCTGCCACTTTCTTTGCGCCGCTGTCCAGATCGGCCGCGCCCTTGTCAGCACCTGCTATGCCTGTTGAAAGCTGCTCGGTGCCTGCCTTAAGGCTGTCAGCACCCTCTTTGAGAGCCTTGGTGCCCTCGGCCAGCTTGTCAGCGCCCTCCTTGGCGGAATCAATGCCCTCGTCCAGTGACGCAGCTCCGTCTTTCAGGGACTTGCCGCCCTCTTTCAGCTTGTCTGCGCCGTCCTTAAGGTCATCGGCGCCCTTGGCGGCGGTATCAGCTCCCTCTTTGAGATCCTTTGCGCCCTCGCTGAGTTTGCCTGCGCCCTCGTCTGCGGAGGCAAGGCCTGCTGCCAGTGCGGCGGTGCCGTCCTTAAGGTCGGCAGCACCCTTGTTTACCTGAATGAAGCCCTCTGTCAGCTTGCCCGAGCCTGTCTTGGCGGCCTTTATGCCCTCCAGAAGCTTCTCTGCGCCCTCATCAAGGGTCTTGGTGCCTGCTTCAAGCTTGTCAGCACCCTCGGCCACCTGTCCTATGCCGTCATCAAGATCGCCTGCGCCCTTAGCCAGTGCAGCTGCGCCCTCGTCCAAAGCCTTTGCCCCCGTATCGGCGGCAGCAAGGCCGTCTGCCAGCTGGGTGGTACCTGTTTTCAGCTTGCCCGCACCGTCGTTCACCTGAACGAAGCCTGCTGTCAGGGCGTCGCCGCCGTCTTTTGCGGCCTTAATGCCATTTAACAGAGTGCCCGCACCCTCATCGAGAGTCTTTGTGCCGTCAGCCAGCTGAGAAGCACCATCTGTCAGGGACTTTGCACCGTCGTCCAGCTGTTTGCCGCCGTCTGCCAGTTTTGCCGCGCCGTCACTGAGGTCGCCTGCGCCCTTGTTCAGCTCCTTGGCACCGTCATAGAGTTTATCTGTGCCGTCAGAAAGCTTATCCACAGCGTCAGCCAGATCACCCAGCTTATCCTCCAGCTCATCAAGGCTGTCTATGCCGTCAAAGTCCACATCGTTGAAGAAGCTGTTGGTGCCTGCGGTGAATACCGTTTTCAGCTCAAAGTCGGTGACATCGGCGGAGAACTCGAAGTATTCGGGTATGTCGATATCCGTCTTGTCAGCCAGACCCAGAGACTCCTTCAGACCGGGGAGAGCGTAGCCTATGACCGCCTGTCTGTCTCCGTCAGAGATGACCTTGCCGTTAGTTACCGTAACGTTTCTGAACTTCTCGCTGTCAAGCAAAGCACCTGTAGCCATAAGGAAGGGTGTGTAGATATCTTCGTTCCTGCCGTTTATCTTGACGGTGGTCTTTGAGTTGTTTATATAGTCGTATCTCACAGTGACCTTGCCGCTTTTGCCTGCCAGCTCCTCGGGAGAAACTGCGGCGCCGTTCAGGGTATAGCTGACCTTCATCTGCACAGGCAGGGCGGCATCGGTATAGCCCTTGTAGTAGATATCCCCGCCCTTAGCATTCCAGGACATCTCATCGCCGCTGCCCGTATAGCCGTCATCGGTCTTGACATTTTCTATCTCGGTGAGTATGGAAGCGTCAAGCAGTGCCTGAGCCCCTGTGGGGTTCACAAGGTGGTCGCTGACGATGGTCTTTGTCGGGTTTCCGTTTGCGTCTGTAAGCACATAGACAGTTTCCTCCTTGCGGGGGGTGGTGCTGTCATCTTCAGCGGAAGTCTTCCCGCTTTTCTTTTCACGCTTGTTTATCCTGGCGGGAGTATAGTCATCGTCCTCGTCCTTTGTTTCAGCGGCCTTTGAAGAAGTGTCCTCCGCTTTGGTGTCTTCCTTGTTGGCCACAGCATACAGCCCTGTGGAGCCTGCCGAGATAAGTACTGCCAGTACACCTGCCATTAATCTGCCGTAATTTTTCATAAGATCATTCCCTTTTCTATATATAATTGGTCTTGCCTGAGTTTTGTCATGCTGCACATCAGCTGTGCTGTACCGCAGCCTTGAAGCCCTTTTCCCTTTTGGCCACACTGCCCATGCCGAAGGTCGAGTGTATTATCACCTTATCGAACAGCAGCAGCATGGAGGGCAGCGCGCATATTACCGTTACCATGGATATCAGTGCGCCCCTTGACATCAGTGTACACAGCTGGGATATCATATCAATGCTGGAATATACCCCCACACCAAAGGTCGAGGCGAAAAATCCCAGGGCGCTTACCATTATGGATTTCATGGAGGTTGACAGCGCTATGGTGACAGCCTCTGTCTTATCCCTGCCCTCAAGTCTTTCCTGCTTGTATCTGGTGGTCATGAGTATGGCATAGTCAACCGTTGCGCCCAGCTGTATGGTGCCTATGACCACCGAGGCTATGAAAGGTATGGTGGTATGGGTAAAGCAGGGAACTGCCATGTTCACGGTGATAGCAAATTCTATAACTGCCACCAGTATGACGGGCAGCGAGAAGGACCTCAGGGCTACCATTATAATAATGAATATGGCCGCAATGGAAACTGTATTTACCACCGCGAAGTCACGGTCGGTTATGCGTATGAGGTCCTTGGTGGCGGCGGCCTCGCCGATGACCATGCCCTTGTCATCGTAGGCTTTCAGTATGTCGATAAGCTCATCGACCTGGGCGTTTACCTCGGGGGAAGCCACTTTGTAGTCCGAGCCCACCAGCATCATCTGCCAGTCGCCGCTTTTAAGTATGCCGCTGACCGACTCGGGTATTGCCTCCTCGGGTATGGAAGAACCTATGAGCGTATCAAAGGCCATGGTCATGGAAACGCCGTCAACCTCGTCCATTTCGTTCATCATCCTGACCACGTCCTTGCGGGGCATATCAGACCTGCACATTACTATATGGGTGGAGGATATATTGAACTCCTCCTCCAGCTTGGCATTGGCTATAACGCTGTTGAGGTCTTCGGGCAGGGTGTCTGTCAGGTTGTAGTAGACATCTGTGTGGGTCTGCCCGTAAACTCCGGGTATCAGCAGGGCGATGAACAGTGCCACGAATGCCCAGTGGTGCTTCACGATGAAGCCTGAGGCCTTGTCAAGGCTGGGTATGAAGTCACGGTGTATGGTCTTCTCCAGCGCCTTGTCGAATACGAGTATCATGGAGGGCAGAACTGTAACACAGCATATAACACCGATGACAACGCCCTTTGCCATAACTATGCCCATATCCAGGCCGAGGGTATAGCTCATAAAGCACAGCGCCAGAAATCCTGCTACGGTAGTTACCGAGCTTGATACAACGGAAGAAATGGTCTTTGCGATAGCCTCAGCCATGGCCTCGCCGCGGTCGGAGAAATTCTCCTTCTGCTCCTTGTAGCTGTGCCACAGGAAGATAGAGTAGTCAATGGTAACAGCCAGCTGTAGCACTGCTGTCAGCGCCTGGGTGATGAAGCTTATCTCCCCCAGGAAGATATTGGTGCCCAGGTTGTAAAGTATAGCCAGCCCCACGCTTGCCATGAAGAAAACGGGTATCAGCAGTGAGTCCATAGTAACTGCCAGTATTATGCTGGTGAGTATGACCGCTATGCCGACATAGGCAGTGGTCTCTTTCATGGTCAGGTCTTTAATGTCCTCAACTATGGCGGTCATGCCGTTGATGAAGCAATGCTCGCCCGCTATCTTTCTCATCTCAACGACAGCATCCAGTGCCTCATCGGAGGAGGTGGCCTTATCGAAGAATATAGCCATCATGGTAGCGTCGCCCTCATCGTTGTTGAAGAAGTCGTAGATGTCCTCGGGCAGGACTTCCTTGGGTATGGAGATATCTGCTATGCTGTTGTACCACAGCACCTCACTGACGGTATCTACCTTTTCAAACTCAGCTTTCAGCTGTGCCACCTGCTTGTCGTCCATGCCCTCGACCACTGCAAAGGCAAAGCCGCCCTTGCCGAATTCGTCAAGCATTATCTGCTGACCCTGCATGGTGTCGATATCATCGGGCAGGTACGAAAGTATATCGTAGTTTATCCTGGTCTTTATCATACCCATGGTCGCGGGAACTGCCAGCACCAGCGCCAGTATGAATATGAACACATGGAGCTTTACAACTCCCTTTCCGAAACGTTTCATGTTATCCTTCCCCTCTTTATATTAATGACTGTCAATTTTGATGTGTATTGCTGATGATACAAAATGGCTGTTCTTTCGTATTGTTCCCCCGCCTTCGGCGGGGGAACAATACACAACCAAATTGGGATATTAATGACTTATGGTCATTTGCTTTACTATATGCAAGTATATCACAAAAATGACCAATGGTCAACAGCTAAAATGACTTTTGGTCAGAATTTCGTTAATTTAAACAAAATGACCGTTGGTCATTCAGCGTCGCTGTATAAAATGACGTATTGACAAAAATTTATAAATAGAATATAATTAAAGGTGGATAAAATAAGTTTACTCAGGTTAAAAGCGGACGGCCTGTCCGCACTGATATGTTCGGAGGTCAAAATGGGAAAGCTGGATATAAACAAAAAAGCCAAGGAGGATTCACTTCTTGCAACTGCATACAGGCTGTTCACCACCAAGGGTGTGAGCAAGACCTCCGTATCGGATATAGCGGAAAGCGCGGGGGTAGCCAAGGGCACTTTCTACTTATATTTCAAGGACAAGTACGACCTTAAAAACAGGCTGGTGGCTCACCAATCCTCAAAGCTTTTCAGGAATGCGCTGGAAGCACTGAATGCAGAAAAGCGGGAACTGAGTTTCAACGAGAAGATAATTTTCGTTATCGACAATATACTCACCCAGCTGGAGGGCAACCATGCCATGGTGGCCTTTATCGCCAAGAACCTGAGCTGGGGGGTTTTCAAGCACGCTATAACTTCGGCGCCCCACGGGGACGATGTGGATTTCCGTGAGATATACGACGGCATTCTTTCCGATGCCCCCAGCGGTATCGAGGAACCCGAGATAATGCTGTTCATGATAGTTGAGCTGGTAAGCTCCACCTGCCACTCGGCCATACTTTATTCCGAGCCCGTCAGCCTTGAAAAGCTGAAGCCCTACGTTTACCGCAGTGTCAACGACATCATCGACCGCCATACCCACGGCGGGGCATGATACCCGATAGGATATAATAAAAGGAAGATACCTCAGATGAAGTATCTTCCTTTGTGTTTTTATGGGAATTTCAAAGCGCACCCGTTCAGCTGAACAGGTCAGCGCACAGGCTGTTGCAGAGCAGTGCCAGATTGCAGTTTGCGTCTATGCGGCGGATATAGCTGTTTACCTTGTCATAAAGCTCGGCGGCGGCGGAAAGGGTCAGCCTGCTTGAAAGCGCCTTTGCGGCATTGGTATCACAGCCCACGGCTTCGCCCCCTGCCAGATGAACACCTGCGTCCCTGACTATCTCCGAGAAGAGATACAAAGCTTCCCTCAGCAGCGGCTTTTTGCCCTCCGCCCCTGCCAGGGCCTTGAGGAACCCGTACTCGCTGCCGCCTGCGTAGGCTGCGGCTATCTGCCGTGCCAGCCCCACGGAATTATAGAACTGCTCCTGCTCCATATAAGCCCTGCACCTGCCTATGTTGCCCTTGCCTGCCTCCAGCGCCTCACGGATATCCTCCATGGGACGGTCGGGGTAGTTCTCCTGCAAAAACTCTCCGCTTTCCTGAAGGGTCACAGGGGTCATCGAAAGGCTGACACAGCGGGAGATTATGGTGGACAGGAAGGTCTCCCTGCTGCGGGCAGTAAGTATGAGCGCCGTGTGGTCGGGGGGCTCTTCTATCAGCTTCAGCAGAATGTTCTGCACCTGCACCGAGGTCTGTATGGAAAGGTCGAAATCAGGTATTACATATACCTTTATGTCACCCTCGTTGGGCGCCACAGGTGCGTCCGCTATGATGTTGTCACGGATCTCCTCAACGATGTAGTTGCCCTTTTCGTTGGCCTGAGCAAATATCAGGTCAGGGTGGGCGCCTTTCTCAATAAGCTGACAAGCCCTGCACCTGCCGCAGGGGATACCCGTGCGCTCCTCACACATGAGCTGGGCGGCCAGGTACTTCGCCATGGTCTTTTTGCCAAGGCCTTTCTCCCCGTGTATCATTATGGAGTGGGGCTCTCTCCCCGCCGAGACCATTCGGGCGGTCTGTCCCAGCAGCCTGCTGTTGCCGTAGATCTTCATTTACTATACCTGCTCAAATCTCTGTATGTCCGTAACAAATATGGTGGCGCCTCCTATGGCTACCTCCACAGGGAAGGACTGCCCGCCGTCAGGCCCAGTTACCGTCGAGGAGGGCACAAACTGCTTGCGCTTGCGTGAATGCTCCTTTATAACACCTATTACCTGATCCACCTGCTCGTCCTGACAGCAGATCATGAACGTGGTGTTGCCCGCCATGAGAAATCCACCCGTCGAGGACAGCTTCGTTGCCCTTATCCCCGCCTTCTGCAATCCCTTGTTTACAGTGTATGTGTCATCGTTGTTTACTATAGCATATACCAGCTTCATGTTCATTCCTCCAACAAAGTATTCCGCCGCGGCGGTCACTATACCTTACATTATAGCACACTTATTCTGAAAATACCATACCTTTTAAGAATTTTAATTATCTCGGGAGTTATTTCCTCGCCGCTGACCACTACGGGTACGGAGGGCTGGCAGCTTGTTACGGTCATGCCGCAAACGGCGCCCTCAGCTTCATCTACATCGACTTCACGGCAGGGGGCCAGGGCAGCCTGACGTATGGGCATGACCACCTTAGCTTCGGGTATCTCGTCGAAGCGGGCGGGTGCGCCCTGCTTTGGCTTGACGGAGGCCATAGCATTTTCCAGTTTAAGGTAGTCCTCCTCGGTGTTGAAAGGTGTGGTCATCAGCACCACGAGATCGGGGTCGGTGTATTCGGGCTCAACGCTGTGGCTTCGCAGTATGTCACCCAGCTCATCGCCGCTGATACCGCCCCGGACGGCAGCAATGGTCAGCTTGCATTTCTCGTCGCCCACGGTCTTCCAGCCATATCCTGCCAGACGTTCTCTGCAAAGGGCGGTGCGGGACACAGTTTCGGCCAGCGCCTGTCTGTAATCTTTTTCCAGATAGTCACCGCAGAGGTCAAGGCTTTCCATAATAAGGTAAGAGGGGCTGGTGGAGGCGAACATGGACATCATCAGCTTGGCGCAGGCGGCAAAGCCTTCGGGGGCAGAATGGGAGATATGCATGAGCGCACCCCCCGTGTAGCAGGGGAGGGTCTTGTGGGCGGAGTCACAGCACATATCCGCCCCCAGGGTGATGGGGTGCCTGTCCTCTTCAAGAAAGCGCAGGTAAGCCCCGTGGGCGTTGTCAACAATAAGGGGAATGCCCCTGCCCTTGCAGAAGCGGGATATCCCGCCAATATCCGCCATGAAGCCCAGATAATCGGGGGAGGTAACATAGACTCCGTCGGGTCGCCTGTCACATTCGCTGACAGCCTTTTCGGTATCCGCCGCCGTTACCCCCGAGGAACACAGGGAGGTGCTTTTCACAGCGGGGTAGACCCACTTTACCTCGATATCCAGCAGTATGCAGGCATTTATGAAAGCCTTGTGGACGTTGCGGGGGGCTATTATCAGGGGCGGACGGCTGTGGTCGGGGCGGCAGCGGCTGACCACTGCCAGCATGGTCTTTATGCACAGGCTTGAGCCCTCGGTGGAGTATAGGGTCTTTGCAGCCCCGAAAAGGGCGGCGGTGCGGGCTTCGCTCTCCGCAATGACACCCTCAGCCCCGAAGAGGTAGTCTGCTCCCCTTATCTCGGTCAGGTCGTATTTCTCCAGCCCGTGGAGCTTCCTGCCCTTGTGCCCCGGCATATGGAAACGGGCAGTGCCGCTTTCGGCATAGCGTTTTGCAAAATCGAAGATGGGTGTTGACATGGTCATCGTCCTTTCGGGTGAACTTGAAGTATATCCGCCTTTGGATAGTTTTGGTCGGGTACATAAAATATACCTTTATATAAAAGCAGTTCATTCTGTTGTACAGCCCGTCTGCCCGAAAAAAAGTACCGCCGAAGAAGGCTGGGTGCAAATTCGGTCAGGCTGAAAAAACGGTTGTCTTAAAAAAAGTACAGCCCTGCCTGCCTGCGGGAGAACCGCCCGAAAAAACAGACAGCTGCTACCGCTGCAGAAGTACCCTTACCGCATGGCTGCTCAGACCCTTTGCCATGCGCTGTCTGCCGCGGTTTATGGTGCGGGATACGGTAGACTTGTCAACGCCGCATTTTTCGGCTATTTCCTTGACAGTCAGCCCCTCCCTGTAGTATAATATTATATAACATTTCTGCTTTTTAGTCAAATTGTCATCCAGCAGTGTGCGCAGAACTTTTGCAAGGTCATTTTTATCCTCGGGGGACTTGGCTGTCAGCCTGTCGGTGAGATCGTCCTCAAAACCGTCGGAGGTCTTCAGGTATTCTGCCCCGAGATCATATGAGAGTCTTTTTTTGGTCAAGATGTCTGAAACCTCCTGTTTTTTCTTTGAAATCAAAATGTAACCAAATTGTAAATTTTATGATGAGAACATCTGTTCCTGTTTTTAGTATACCATATATTGTGGTCGAAGTCAAGGCCGAACGCAATTTTAAAAAAATTTGGTCAAATTGAGTGAAAAATATCGGACTGTTTGTGCAATTTGTGCTTGATTTTTGTCGAAAGGTATGCTATAATAGGTCTTGCAACAGCGGTTCGGGGATTTTAAACGGACATTTGAAAGATAACAGAAAAATAAAAACAAGTACATATGTCCGCAACAAAATTTTTGAAGCGCAGATCTTCGTGAGGGTCCTGTGTAAGCCCGAGCGAAAGACGGGGCTTGTGTAAACCCGTCAGCACCTTTAAGAAATGGGCGGCTTATACCAAGTTTGGTTACAGAAAAATTACAAAGGTTACAGACAAGGTAAAGGCAGCCGAAGGAGCAGTGTAAAAATTTATGGAGAAAAAAAAGCTTAACAGATTATCTGAGCTGACAGCCATTTCCAGGGAGCGTGAGCTGACCGACGCTGAGAAGAGCGAGCGGGAGGCACTGAGAATGGAATACAGGCGGAGTATCATAGCTAATTTCACAGATACTCTTGAGCATACCTCGATAGTCGAGCCTGACGGTTCGAAGATCAGGGTAAAGGATATGAAGCGTAGCGGGGAGGATAAATAAAGTGGCAGTAGAATCAAGACAGAAGCTGAAGCTTCTAACCATGAAGAAGCTGTTCGAGACAAGGACAGACGAGAACCATTCATTCACAGGTGCCAAGCTGATCGAGATACTGGGAAGCATAGGCATCAAGGCGGAGAGAAAGACCATATACGATGATATCAAGACCCTCTGTGAGAGCGGCATGGACATCGTTACCGTAAAGGACGGTCATTCAAACGCTTACTATCTGGGCGAGAGGACCTTCCAGCAGGAGGAGCTTTTCGTGCTGGCCGACGCCATAGCTTCCAGCAGATTTCTCACCAAGAAGAAGTCCCAGGAGCTTATCAGGAAGCTGCAGAGCCTTACCAGCGAATACAAGGGCAAGGAACTGCGCAGACAGATACACGTTGACAACCGCGCGAAGAACTTCAACGAGCAGATATACTATTCTGTAAACAAGATACAGGAAGGCATATTTGAGGAGAAGGAAGTCAAGTTCAGGTACACCGAGTTCAACCCTGACAAGAAGCAGATACTCAAGCACGGCGGAGAATTCTACACAGTTTCACCCTATTCGCTGGTGTGGGAGAATGAGAACTACTATCTCATATGCTACTGCAACAAGCACGAGAAGATATGCAGATACAGAGTTGACAGAATGATAAATGTAGATGTGACCCCCGCAGATGCCAGAAAACTCAGCGATGAGGAAAGGGCTGAGGTCACTAACCTGCAGTCTGTCTACGGAATGTTCGGCGGCAAGCTGGAAAGCGTTACCATGCAGTTCGACAATTCGCTGGCTAACGTGGTCATTGACAAGTTCGGCATGAACTGCCACCCTCACAGAAATTCCGACAGCACCTTCTGCCTGACCGCAGATGTGCAGATAGCGCCTACCTTCTGGGGCTGGCTGTTCCAGTTCGGTGACAAGGCGAAGATACTGGCACCCGATAACGTTATCGAGCAGGCTAAGGAATATCTGGAAGAAATAGCAGGCACATACAAGTAAGGTCTGCCCGCAGGCGGCGCAAGTGGAGAGGCGCTGTACTGTTTTGGAGATAGCTTTTCCCAACGAGGGAAGAGATGGGAGAAACGAGAAAGAGATCATATGATAAGCGATCAGCCTTCCGGCGAAAGGTCAAGCCTTCCGGGAGGCTGAATTGTTAGCTGTGAAAGGAGGAACATCATGATAACTGCGATAATAGGGCTGGCGCTGGTGCTGGTGGTGGGCTTTGCCCTGCTGTGGACGGTGGGTCTGGCGGCGGCTCTGATCGGCGGGCTGTTCATGGCCATATCGGTGGCGGTGATAAAGCTGTTCATTCTGCCAAGATTTGAGGCCAGGGAGGTCTACCGCCTTCAGACCGACAACGTCACCCTGACCCCACAGAAGCTGGAGGTAAGGTACGATAATTACAAGAACGGCTATGTGGTGGACTGCTACTACCATTCCCCCGAAACTGACAGGGAATTTGTGTTCACCACCGAGGCTTTCCCTACTGACCCCACGCCTTACCTTAACAGCGTGAGGCTGTCTATAGTCACAAACCGCATTGATTACTCAAACTATTATGTGGACAGCACTGACCTGAAAAGGCTTATGTAGGCGCTTTTGGGGACATTATGTGCAATTCACGACCAAAAGTGTGCAATTCACGACAAAAATGTGCATAAGCAGAAAATTGTGGTATAATGGGTACAACAAAAGAAATGCGGAGAAAAATACAAAAAGACTATGCCGCAAAAGAAGAAGACACACTTCACCAAAATACCACAAAATGTACCGTAAGGGCCGCCTTTGCTGACAGCAGTAGGGGCGGCCTTTGCTGTGGGAGAGTTTTTTTCTCTCACTAGTTAGTTATGGCTAATGTGTACAAAAAGAGTAGCTGAAGGGAAAAATTTTTGGCTTTGCAAACGAATTATTGTTAACTAAAAATGAAATCTCTTGACTTGAAGACAGGGGTGTGCTAATATATGTACGGTTAGTGAGAACTAAATAATCACAGGAAAAGTTGGCTTTATGCCGACTTTTTGTATTTTATAGCGAAGTTAGCTGAGGTTAACTTAGACCCCTCTTTGAAAAATGAAAGCAGGGGGCGGTACGGCAGAAGGTTTGCTTTGTCTGACTTTTTCCTGCGAAAACCTCAGGGGGAGGAAAGAATAAATGTCATGCAAGAAGTTTGGGCTGACAGCAGTTGTCTCACTGCTGACGGCGGTGATGCTTTCGCTGTTTGCCACGGTCATAACGGCTTCGGCTTCCGCGGAGTATGCACCTACCTGGGAAGAATACAAGGCGGCAGGCAACCCCGCTTCTACCTGGAACGATGTGGCTGATTCCATCGACAAGCTCATGGAAGCTTCCTATCAGCTGTATGCCGCAGGTGATACGGACGCAGCCTACACACCCATACTCAACTCATACAATTTCTATTACGAGACCTCGGGCTTTGAGAGAAATGTAAACGGCTACTCAGGCTCGGAGGTCAGCAAGGCTGAACTGCAGTTCAAGACGGCAAGAAAGTCCGTCAAGAAAGGCGCACCTATAGAGGAGGTCAAGGAGAACTTCAATGCTCTCAGCGAGATACTCCACACTCAGGCCAACCACCTGGACGGCCTGGGAGATACAGGCGAGTCAAAGCTGACTTTTGGAGAGGGCGCAGCTGCCGAGGAAACAGTTGAAACTAATGAAAGCACCGAAAGCACTGCGGCACAGACAGAAACTGCTCCCGCAGATACGGACAGCACACCTCTGGGCAGCGGCACTACAAATGTCTGGGTGACATTTGCTTCCTGCTTCGCCATCATTCTCAGAGAGGGTCTTGAAGCCATACTGGTAGTGGGCGCTATAATCGCCTACCTGGTAAAATCGGGCAACAAGAACAAGCTCAAACACGTTTATATAGGCTGTATAGCCGCCATAGGCGCAAGCTTTCTCTGCGCATGGCTGCTCAGCCTGCTCAAGCTGGCAAACACCGCAAACCAGGAGATAATCGAGGGCGTCACCGCCCTGACTGCTGTGCTGGTGCTGTTCTATGTTAGCAACTGGATGGTCTCCAAGGCGGAGGCTGACAGCTGGAACAAGTATATAGATGAACAGGTAAAGGCCTCTGCGGAAACAGGCAGCGTGTTCACGCTGGCATTCACAGCCTTCCTGGCAGTGTTCCGTGAGGGTGCCGAGGTCATACTCTTCTACCAGCCCCTGCTCAATGACGCAAAGAGCATGAGCTACGTCTGGGGCGGCTTCGGAGTGGGCTGCGTGGTACTGGCAGTAGTCTTCCTGTGTATCAGGTTCCTGAGCGTAAAGCTCCCTGTCAGACCCTTCTTCCTGGGTACCAGCATACTCATGTTCATCATGTCCATATCCTTCCTGGGGGCAGGTATCAAGGAGCTTATCGAGGGCGACGTCATCGACATGACCTCACCTGAGTGGCTGCAGAACATTATCCCCTTCAATGATGTGCTGAACGTGCTGGGCATCTACCCTGTGCTTGAAACACTGATACCTCAGCTGATACTCATATTCGTCACACTGATGATCTTCGTTATGCAGAAGTTCAAGGTGAAGAACAAGAACGAGGCAGGCATACTCGCCATACTGTTCGGCAGCCTGGGCGGACACAAGTTCTATCTCGGCAAGTACGGACAGGGACTTATCTGCGTGGCATTCTGCTGGTCGGGCATACCCGCACTGCTGGGTATCATACAGGGCGTTCACTACCTGACAGAAACACAGGAGCAGTTCGAGGAAGAGCTTGCCCCGAAAAAGAAAGCTCCCAAAATAAAGGCGGGCAAAAAGTAAGTCTACTATATCCCATAAAAACAAGGGTAAATATAATAGAACAAACAAGTCATAGTTTTAAGGAGGAATTTTTCATGACTAAGAAAAAGCTGGTCGGCATAGCACTGGCAGCCATGATGGCAATGAGCATGGCAGCTTGCGGCGATACCGAAACAAGCAGCAATGAAAGCAGCAAGGCTGCTGACAACGCTGAGACCACCACCACCGCTGCTGATGAAAAGAGCGAGGGCACCGATGCAGTAGTAGAGGACACCCCTGCTGCTGATGACGGCGCTGCAGGCTTCACCGAGTATCCTATCTTCGAGGACGAGGAAGTTGGCTTCCTGAACGTATCAGCAGTATACTTCCAGCCTGTACCTATGTCAGGCGGCAACGAGAAGGTAGACGGCTTCAACATTCACCTGGAGGCTGACGTATCTGCTCTGGAGAACGACCTGGGCTTCGGCGTAGGCGACTGGGTACCCTACATGACCGTTGACTACAAGATCACAGGTTCTGACGGAAACGTTGCAGCTGATGGTACATTCATGGTAATGTCCGCTTCTGACGGCCCCCACTACGGTGCAAACGTAGCTCTGCCTGATGCAGATACCTACAGCATCGAGTTCCAGTTCCACAACCCCGAAGAGAACGGCTACCTGCTGCACACCGATGCAGAAACAGGCCCCGGTGGTGCTTTTGATGAGTACTTCGCTGACGGCAACCTGAAGGTAACATTCGACGGCTGGGACTATGTTCCTCAGGAGTGGTAATTTAACTGCCATCTAATTCGGTAAATTTCCTGACCTAAACAATAAAGCATTATGCGCTGCGGGCTTATATTTCCACAGCGCATATTGTGCGTTTTTGAAAGTAATTTGAGTAAACTGAGGTTAACAAAGGCTCATTTTAACTTCATAAACGGAAAGGAGAACAGATGTTTAAATACTTTGTAATGACCGTTGAAGCACTGGTGACAGCGGCGGTGATGACGGGTGTGCTGCGGGGCTTTCTCAGGCTCATCAGCGAGCGCTTCGGCAAAAGCTGCGGCAGCGTCGGGGCACTTGCGGGCATAGCCGCAGCGGCGGTAATGTCTTACATGAAAAATGCCACCACCCTCATCGACACCTCCCTGTGGAACCTGAGGATATTCACGGTTACTATCATACTCTCATTGCTGCTGGTAATATTTTCAATATTCCGCAGTAAAAAGGTCATGGGCGGCATAAGCTGTGTCATGGGGGCACTTATCATCGCCCTCATCATCTTCTATGCCCTGCCCGATGTGCTGGCTTATCCCTACCTCATACTGCTCACGGAAAAAAGCGTACTTTCCACAGGCTTCCTGCTCAAGTGCATAGGCATACTGCTGGGTCTGCTGACCATGATAGTGGCACAGATGGCCATACACAACGGCACCCTCAGGCTGGGTCCCTGGCAGGCCTGGGGCGTCACAGCGGCAGTGCTTGTGATAAATGCGGCAAGACAGTTCTGCGCAAGCCTGGGCATAATGCTCAACAAGCGTATGCTTGAAAACTTCGATGCGGATACCAAGCACAATGTTTTCGAGCTGGTGAAATTTTCCTCCAACAACAGTAATATATTCATATACGGGGCTATCATCGTCATGCTGGTAATGCCTGTCATACTCTGGATAAAGAGCCTGCGTGCTGATGAGCCCTACGACAACCCCGCCCAGAAGCGCAAGATACGCAAGAAGTGGCGGGTAACACGGATATGGGCTACCCTGGGGGCTATATGCCTTATCTTTGGCATGGTAACATTTACCACACTCCACGAGATAGCCAACCGTGAGATACCTCTTTCTCCCGTTGAGGACGCAAAGATAGAGGACGGCTATGTCATAGTTCCCTTTGAGCAGGTGGACGACGGCCATCTCCACCGCTTTGCCTACGTTACCGAAAACGACATACAAATACGCTTCATAGTTATCAAGAAGCCCGATTCCTCGGCCTACGGCATAGGCCTTGACGCCTGCGATGTCTGCGGCGAGACAGGCTACTTTGAAAAGGACGGCCAGGTGGTATGCAAGCTGTGCGACGTTGTCATGAACATACAGACCATCGGCTTCAAGGGCGGCTGCAACCCTGTGGTCATACCCTACGAGATAAAGGATGGCAGGATAATGGTGCCCCTGGAGGGTCTGCTTGAGAACGAGAAGCGGTTCAAGAACAACCGTATGAGAAGTTAAGGAGGGTGCTATGTTTCTTAGAATGATAAGGGGAACACTGTTCCGCCAATGGAAAAAAATGCTCATGATAGCCTTTACCATAGCCCTCGGTGCTTCGCTGGCCTCGGCCATGCTCAGTGTTATGCTGGACGTGGGCGACAAGGTCAATCAGGAGCTTAAGACCTACGGCGCCAACATAACCGTGGTGCCCAAGGAGAACTCGGTGCTTTCCGAGCTGTACGAGGTCGAGGACGGCAGCGTGCAGGGGGCTTACCTGAATGAGGAGGAGCTTGGCAAGATAAAGACGATCTTCTGGGCTTTCAACATAGTTGACTTCGCACCCTTCGTGAATGTTACCGCCAGCCTTGATGACGGCACCGAGGTGCAGTGCGTGGGCAGCTGGTTCGACCACCATATGGATCTCCCCACAGGTGAGACCCTTGATACGGGCATCGCAAGTATGCGCAGCTGGTGGGAACTGAAAGAGGGCAGCTGGCTGGACGAACAGCTGCTGGCCGACACCGCCGATGCTGCCATGATAGGCAAGGACTTGGCAGAAAAGCTGGGGCTGTCCGCGGGGGATAAGATACATCTCACAGGCAGTGCTTCCGACAGGGAGCTGCGCATAGCAGGTGTATACGATGCAGGCGGCACTGAGGATATGCAGATATTCCTCCAGCTTGATACCGCCCAGGCACTGGCTGACCTGGATGGCTGCGTTGACAAGATAGAGGTCAGCGCCCTGACCACCCCCGAGAACGAGCTTTCCGAGAGGGCTGCAAAGGACCCCTCATCGCTGACAGTGGCACAGATGGAGACCTGGACCTGCACGGCCTACGCAAGCTCTATCTGCTACGAGATACAGCAGGTCATCACAGGTTCGGTGGCCGCCCCCGTAAGGCAGGTGGCTGACTCGGAGGGTGCCATACTCGGCAAGACCCAGCTGCTGATGATACTTATAACCATACTCAGCCTTATAGGCGCAGCCCTGGGCATATGCAACCTGGTAACGGCCAGCGTTATGGAGCGCAGCCAGGAGATAGGCCTGATGAAAGCCATAGGCGCACAAAATCTTTCAGTGGCGCTGCTGGTGCTTTGCGAGATATTCCTGACAGCCATAGTGGGCGGGATAGCAGGCTTCTTTGCGGGCTTCGGCTTTGCCCAGCTCATAGGACACACAGTCTTCGGGGCGGCAGTTGAGCTAAAACCCATGGTGGTGCCCATAGTAGCGGTGCTGGTGGTGCTGGTAACGCTCATAGGTTCCATACCTGCCATAAGGATGCTGCTGGGGCTGAGGCCTACGGAAGTTCTCCATGGCAGATAAAAAGCGGAGGCAGGTAAAATGAAAAAAAGAAAAATGTTTATACGCATGATAACCGCTTCACTGATGAGGCGGCGGTCACGCATGATAGTAGCGCTGCTTTCCATAGCCATAGGCGCTACCATACTTTCGGGACTGGTGAGCATATACTATGATGTGCCCAGGCAGATGGGGGCTGAGTTCCGCAACTACGGCGCAAACGTCATACTCACTGCAGGGGAGGGGGACTTCACCCTTGCGGCCGCCCGTCAGGGTCAGGCTAAGATACCCGAGGACAAGCTGGTGGGGGCAGCACCCTACCGCTACGAGAACGTCCGCATAAACGATATACCCGTGGTGGCCGCAGGCACCGACCCCGAGGGGGCTGAAAAGACCAGCCCCTACTGGCGGGTCGAGGGCGAATGGTTCTCAGGCAGCGGCGAGCTGCTGGTGGGCGCCTCGGTGGCAGAGGCTTTCAGGCTGAAGGAGGGGGACGTCATCGAAGTTTCCTATACCCCCATGGCCGAGGACGAGACTACCTCTGACGGGGAGGAAGAGTTCATACCCGATACCTACAAGACCTTCACCGTCATGGGCGTACTGCAGACAGGCGGCTCGGAGGAGAACTACATCTACATGACCCTTGATGACCTCACCGAATTGACAGGTGCCGAGGGCACCCTTGATGTGGCAGAGCTGAGCGTTTCCGCCAGCGCAGGGGAGCTTGACGACCTCATAGCAGGCATTAACGCAGGTGTAAAGGGAGTCCATGCAAGCCCCGTAAAGCGTGTTACAGCCTCGGAGGCCACAGTGTTGAACAAGCTGCAGGCGCTGGTGCTGCTGGTGACTATAGTCGTGCTGGCGCTGACCATGATATGCGTGGCCACCACCATGACCGCCGTTGTGGCCGAGCGCCGCAAGGAGATAGGTCTGCGCAAGGCCATAGGTGCTTCGGATAAGAGCATTATCCAGGAGTTCATGGGCGAGAGTATGCTGCTGGGTCTTCTCGGGGGACTGCTGGGCTCGGTGCTGGGCTTTGTCTTCGCCCGCCAGGTGAGCATAAGCGTATTCAGCAGCAGTATATCCTACAGACCAATGCTGCTGCCCGTAACGGTGCTGGCTTCCATAGCGGTGACGGGTATCTCCAGCCTTATGCCCATAAGAAGTGCCACCGATGTAGACCCCGCACTGGTGCTTAAGGGCGAGTAAAGTCGGGAAATTTACATAATATGGCAATTATACACACATGGCCACACACATAAAAATACGCATAAAAGCCCGTAATATAGGGCTATACACATATACACACTTATTTTTATATTAATGTATATATATTATATATATAAGAATAGAAACATCTGTTTAAGCGTGTAAGTGTGTATGTGCCTGACAGGCAAACAAAATCGGGAAATTTACATAATATGGCAATTATACACACATGGCCACACACATAAAAATACGCATAAAAGCCCGTAATATAGGGCTATACACATATACACACTTATTTTTATATTAATGTATATATATTATATATATATAAGAATAGAAACATCTGCATAAGTGTGTAAGTGTGTGAGTGTGTATGTGCCTGACAGGCAAACAAAAAATGATTGACAGGGAAAGTTAGTTATGGTAAAATAACAGTGAGCCGTGGACGGCTGCTGTATGACTTTACCTGCTTGGACGGGGCACTGCCCCCCAAAGGATAGGAGTTGTATACATGAGTCTACTGGAACTTAAAAACGTTTATAAGATCTACGGCGACCTTCATGCGCTGGATAACGTGAGCCTCAAGGTCGAAAAGGGCGAGTGGGTTTCCATCATGGGGCCTTCGGGTTCGGGAAAATCCACCATGATGAACATCATCGGCTGTATGGATAAGCCCAGCAAGGGCGAGGTGCTGCTGGACGGAGTGGATATCGCAAAGGAACCAAAGAAGAACCTTACCAATATCAGGCGGGACAAGATAGGGCTGATATTCCAGCAGTTCCACCTGGTAAACTACCTGACCGCCGTGGAGAACGTTATGCTGGCGCAGTATTACCACAGCATACCCGATGAGAAGGAAGCCCTTGAAGCGTTGGACAGAGTTGGTCTGGCGGACAGGGCGAAGCACCTGCCAAGCCAGCTTTCGGGCGGCGAGCAGCAGCGTGTGTGCGTGGCGAGGGCGCTGATAAATTACCCTGAGATAATACTTGCCGATGAGCCTACGGGAAACCTGGACGAGGCCAATGAAGAGGTGGTCGTAGACCTCTTCCATAAGCTGCACAACGAGGGCACTACCCTGATAGTTGTCACCCATGACCCCGAGGTAGCCGAGGTCGCCCAGAGGACGCTGGTGCTGAGAAGCGGAAAGCTCAGCAAGGAAGTCGTCAATGAACACTTCACAGGCAAGATACACTTTGATTGAGGGGGGGAAAGGTCATGAGAAAGACAGTTGTATTTGCGGCAGTGCTGGCGGCGGTATGCGCCATGACCTCCTGCGGGAGCAAGACCTATAAGGACGGCACCTATACTGCCAGGAGCGCTGAGTATGTCAGTGAGGACGGCAGCGAGAACGGAAACGGCTACGGCGAGGTGGAGATAACCATCTCGAGGGGAAAGATAAGCGATGTGAAATTTCTGACCTACGAGCTGGACGGCACCCTTAAGGACGAGGACTACGGCAAGGAAGACGGCGAGATAAAGAACAAGGATTTCTATAACAAAGCCCAGCGGGCAAGGTCGGCCTGCGAGAACTACGCGGCTCAGCTGAAGAGCAAGGGCAGCCTTGATGAGGTAGACGGTGTCAGCGGGGCAACGGTGAATTACAACGAGTTCAAGGAGGCGGTGACGGCCGCCCTGAAACAAGCAGAGGAGTAATATGCATATTGTCAGACATATCACGGTGACGGCGGCAGCCCTGCTGCTGCTCATTGGAGTGCCCTTTGTGAATACGGACTATTTCGCCCGTATGCGTTCGGGAGAAGACGCGGTGACGGCGGCTACTGCCGCTGTTGACAAGCCCTCGGGGGAGTATGTGGTGTTCATAAACCGCAGCCTGCATACGAATGCAGATAACCTGGCGGCCTGGGAGGCTTTCTTTGCCGACGGCGAGGACGAGGGGCTGTACAATGTCTTTGAAGACCTGAGCTGTACCGTGGCGGACACGGACATAGCAGGACAGGAGCTGGCGAGAAGCTACCAGTCCATGCTGCCCGAGAACCAGATGAGGGTGCGGCGGGAGAACGTCATGCTCATGCTCTCAAAGGCGGAGAACGGGCGGTTCGACGTGATAGTCATGTCAAAGGAAACAGCGGATATGTTTGAGGCACAGCGCATAGCCCGCATGACCGACGCTGATATGCTGACAGTAAAACAGGCAGAGGAGGCGCAGCAGTGAGAAGAGCAAATGCGGTCATAAGCATGGCGGTGCTGGCGCTTTTTCTGCTCCATGCCGTAATGGGGGGCTTCGTCACAGCAGGCTTTATGGACGGGGGCTCGGTGTTCATGAAGGGCATGGCATGGCTCATGGTGACGCTGATAATAGCCCATGTGGCCATAGCTGTAAAGCTTACGGCTGATACCCTCATCGCCCTGAAAAGGTCGGGGACGAGCTACTTCAAAGAGAACAAGCTCTTCTGGATAAGGCGCATAAGCGGTGTGGCTGTGATGATATTCATTCTCTTCCATATAATGATATTTCTGGGAAATAATGACGGCACCTACCGCCTGAACTTCTTCGGGGGGGCACAGCTGGCTTCGCAGATACTCATGGTGCTTTCACTGGGGATACATATAGTTACCAATGCCAAGCCCATGCTGCTGGGCTTCGGTACTAAAAGCTGGAAGGAACTTGGCACAGACCTGGCGCTGATACTGACGGGCATACTGCTTTTTGCAGGCATATGCTTTGTGGTGTATTACCTGCGCTGGAGAATGATATGAGGTCAGCTATGGAAAAGATAAACATTATCGGGGCGGGGCTGGCAGGGCTTTCCGCCGCTGTTACACTGGCAAAGGGCGGCAGGCATTGCAGGCTCATATCATTGCAGCCCTCCGAGAGGGCGCAGTCGGTGCTGGCCGAGGGGGGCATAAATGCAGCCCTGGACGTTATGGGCGAGGGCGACAAGCCTGAGTACCACTTTGAAGATACCATGCGGGGCGGGGTATACCTGGCTGATGAAGAAGCTGTCCGCAGGCTGACCGCGGGCGCGCCCGATACAGTGCGGTGGCTGGCGGAGCTGGGCGTGCCTTTCAATATGAAGGAGGGCAGGCTGATACAGCGCAATTTCGGCGGCCAGAAGAAAAAGCGCACCGCCTACGCAAAAAGCTCCACGGGGAAGATGATAATGTCTGCCCTTATAGATGAGGCCAGAAAGTACGAGGTCAGGGGGCTTATCGAGAGGTTTGCCCATCACAGCTTCCTGGGCTGTGATATAGCTGAGGGCGTGTGCAGAGGGGCAGTGGTCTGCGACAGGTATACAGGCGAACAGACCGCCTTTGCAGGACGGGTCATAATGTGCTGCGGCGGCCTTGCAGGGCTTTTCCCGCGAATGACCACAGGCACTACCCAGAACAGCGGCTACGCTGCCGCCAGGCTTTTTGAGCAGGGAGTAA
The DNA here is from genome assembly GCF_017464355.1 of Ruminococcus sp. Classification (GTDB taxonomy): domain Bacteria; phylum Bacillota; class Clostridia; order Oscillospirales; family Ruminococcaceae; genus Hominimerdicola. The sequence continues at coordinate 126,059 of NZ_JAFUAG010000017.1, forward strand.
GATTTGGGAATCTGGAAATGCTCCAGTACCACCCCACGACCATAGGCATACCCGATAAGCGCTGCCTTGTTACCGAGGCTGCCCGCGGTGAGGGCGGCAGGCTGTATATCGAAAGGGGAGGCGAAAAATGGTACTTTATGGAAGAAAAGTACCCCGAGCTTAAAAACCTCATGCCCCGTGATGTGGTGGCCAGGGAGATGTATATGGTGCGCAGGCAGGAGGACTGCGGCGGCACCGTTTACCTGGATATGACAGGGCTTTCCAACGAGGTGTGGGAAAAGCGCCTGCCCGACCTGAGGGCGGAGATAAGGCATTATCTAGCCATTGACCCCGCCGATGAGCCTGTGCCTGTTAAGGAGGGCATACATTACTTCATGGGCGGCATTTATACAGATGTCTTCCACCGCACGAACATAGAGGGGCTTTATGCCGCAGGTGAGTGTACCTGCCAGTACCACGGGGCTAACCGCCTTGGGGGCAACTCCATGCTGGGGGCTGTCTTCGGGGGGAAGACGGCGGCGGAGGACATACTTGAGACAACCGAAAGAGAGGGTGAGATATCCCTGAAAGAAAAGCTCACCGAGAATGAGCCTGCGGAGGCCGTAAAGGTGAAGCTGGGTGAAATATTGTACAGCGGCCTGGGCATAGTGCGCTCGGAAAAGGGGCTTAAGGAAGCCCTTGACAGGCTGGACACCCTTGAAAGGGAGGCAGGTGTCTTCCCGAGGACAAGGCTGGGTCGGGCAATGCTGGAAAGCGCCCTTGCGAGAAAAGAGAGCAGAGGCGCCCATTACCGCGAGGACTTCCCCGAAAAGGACGAAGCCCTGTGCAAGCCCACCATGGCGGTCTGCCAAAACGGGAGCATAAGTGTGAGTATAGGAGAAACACAGCTATGAAAACAGCTATGGTGCTGGGGCTGGCAGGGGCGCTGATGATGCTCTGCGGAGATATGGCGCTTTACTACAGCCCCGATGATTACGGGAATGACGGCACTCTGGAGCCGATAATCAACATCATGAAAAAGCTGGGCAGGCGCAGGCTGTATATCGGCGGACTGCTGGGGCCTTTTGCGGCCTTTGTGTACTGTCTTGGGTATTACCACATACCCCTGATGACAGACGAAAAACATCTGCTCCTCGGGCAGGTGTGCTTTCTGGTGAACTGCCTTGGCATTATCGGCGGAGGGGCTTACCACAGCCACTGCGCAAATCTGGGGCTTATCCCCCGACACGGCAGTGCTGAGGACAAGGAAGAGGTGCTCAGGTACCTTGGTGTGCAGAAGAATGCGTTCTTCATACCCCAGGCGGCGGGCTTTATCGTGCTGGCGGTCTTAGTGGCCGCAGGCTGGACGGTGCTGCCGAGGTGGTACTTCCTGCTGACCCCGGGGGTGCTGATGCTTTTGCTGCCCCTGATGAGAAAGCTGCCCAAAGGGCTGCATATGGTGGTCTGCGGGGGCTGGACGAATATGATATCGGTGATATACTACGCTGCGGCGCTCATATCCGTATCGGTGTGAAAGGGGGAAGTTCCGTGACAGAGCTGAGGATACTCAGAAGAAAAAATGCAGAGGATAAGCCTTACTGGCAAAGCTTCAGCTATACCACAGATGACCCGAATGCTGCGGTGTCCACGGCGCTGACGGAACTCAATGCCCGTACCGACCTGCGGGATATGGGCGGCGAAAAGGCCGAGCCCATACAGTGGGAGTGCAGCTGTCTTCAAAAAAAGTGCGGTGCCTGCGCCATGGTCATAAACGGCAGGCCGAGGCTGGCCTGCGACAGCAAGCTTGCGGAGCTGGGGGAGAAAGTCACCATAGAGCCCCTGCGGAAATTCCCCGTGGTGGCCGACCTTATGGTGGACAGAAAAGCTATGTTCGATACCCTGCAGAGGCTGAAAGTCTGGGCGGAAGAGGGTGTCACTATCAGCGAGGGCTCCCAGGACGATGCCTTTGAAGCCGCAGGCTGTTTACAGTGCGGCTGCTGCCTGGAGGTCTGCCCGAACTTTTATGTCGGGGGAAAATTTGCAGGCATGGCGGGGGGGCTGCCCCTGGCAAGGCTCATAGCCCAGCTTGATGACAGCAGCAAAAAAGAGGTACTCAAGGCCTACCGCAAGGGGGTATATGCGGGCTGCGGTAAATCTCTGGCCTGTCGGGATATCTGTCCTGCGGGGCTGGATATAGAGAGCCTTATGGTGAACTCAAACCGTGCCGCCGCCTGGAAGACCCTGCTGAAATTCCGAAAATGAGGGCAGGTGTCAGGGGACTTATAGTGTTCGCCGCAGTGTATGTCGGGTTGACAGCCTGGGGCGTGGGGCTGGCGGTAAAAGCGTCACAGCCCCGCTACCACTATGAGGTCAGGCAGGACCTGAGCGTGCATTTTGACAACGCTGACAGGGTCATAGAAAAAGTAAGGGACTGCCTGAAAAGGCGGCAGAGCGTCATAAAAATAACCTATACTGCCAGAAGCAGCAGCCTTGAAGACCAGGACGAACTCGCCCGTGAGCTTATGGAGCTGGCCTGCGCTGAGACCGACCGCCCCGATGAGGGCGATTACATCGGGCACCAGTTAGGCGGGTATAACTGCCATTTCACCGAGGAAAAGCAGGGCGGCTCCCACCGTAACGTCATTGAGATAGAGCCTGTGTACTTTACCGATGAGGAGCAGGAGCAGGCGGTGGACAGGGAAGTATCGGCGGTGCTGGAAGGCCTCCGCTTAGCGGAGGATGCCGATGACCTGACAAAGGCTGAGGCGGTGTATGACTATGTCTGCAAAAATGTGGAGTATGACTTTATCCACCGCAAAAATGAGAACTACCGCCTGCGATCCTCCGCCTACGGGGCGCTGTGCCACAGGCGGGCTACCTGCGGGGGCTATGCGGTGACGGTCTACCGTCTGCTGAGGGAGCTGGGTGTGAACTGTCGGGTAGTGACAGGCACTGCGGCAGGGGAGTATCATGCCTGGAACATAATATGCATAAACGGCCGCTGGTACAATGCCGACCCCACCTGGGACAGCCTTGGGGGAGAGGACACATATTTTCTTAAATGCGATACCGACTTCCCCGACCACGAGAGGGAAGATGAGTATAAAACAGAAAGCTTCGGGGTGGGATACCCCATGGCTGAGGAAAGTCTTGTACAGAAAGGAAAGTATAAATGAAGAGAACAGGAAAAGAATGGATCTTAGGCATACTGCTGCTCATATGCAGCCTGGGAATGAGTGCAGGGGTAAAGCTGTGCTTCCATGCCTGCGGCCCCAAGGAGGACGGCAGCTACATGACCTGCCACTGGGCTGAACAGGCCGTCTTCACCATAGGCTGTGTTATGGCGGTGATATCGGTGCTGCTGCTGATAGTGAGCAATAACGGCATGAGGAGAGGCCTTGCGCTGGCGCTGGTGCCTGCGGGGGCGGGGGCAGCCCTTATCCCCAACACCATGATAAAGCTGTGCATGATGACGGATATGCACTGCCACTCGGTAATGAAGCCCGCTGTCATAGTGCTGGGCATAGCCGCAGCAGTGCTGGGTGCTTTGTATGCAGTTATCTGCAAGGGCGAAAAAGCGTAGCTTTTGGAGAATGAGATGAAAAGTCTTGCAATGAAAAACCTTAGGGGAAGGCCTGTGCGCTCCGCAGTGCTGATAGTGCTGGCGGCACTGTTGACCTTTACCGCCCTGGGGGGCACCCTGACAGTGGCCAGCCTGGGCAAAGGCCTTGACTCCCTGGAAGCCCGCCTGGGGGCAGATGTTATGGTGGTGCCCAAGGAAGCCACCATGAAGAAAAAGTTCGAGGATATCGTCTTGCAGGGGGCTACAGGGTATTTCTATATGGACAGCAAGCGGGCACAGGCCGTTATGGAGAGAGAGGGCGTCGGGGAAGTTTCGCCCCAGTTCTTTCTGGCTTCCACAGGGTCGAGCTGCTGCTCCATACCCGTGCAGATAATAGGCATAGACCCCGCCACGGACTTCACCGTCAGCCCCTGGATAAAGCGCACCTACGGGGGCGAGCTGGGGCTTTACGACATTGTTGCAGGCAGTGACCTCAATGCCTTTGTGGGGGATAAGCTGAGCTTCTACGGGGTGGAATGCAGGGTGGCGGCCAAGCTGGAAAAAACAGGCACCTCCTACGATACCACCGTGTTCACCAACGAGGATACCATCAAGGCGCTGATAAGCTCCAGCCTTGAAAAGGGCATGAACGACTTCGAGGACGTTGACCCCGAAAACTGCGTATCCTGCCTGATGATAAATGCCGCCGACGGCACCTCTCCCGAGGAGCTGGTAAATGATATAAATATCCATGTGAAGAAGGTCAAGGCCTATAAGTCAGGGGATATGATAAGCGGCATAGCAGGTTCTCTCAGCGGGGTATCAAGAATGATAAAGCTGCTCATTGCAGCCGTATGGGTGCTGGGTCTGGTGATACTTCTGCTGGCCTTCACCATGAGCGTCAACGAGCGCAAAAAGGAATTTGCAGTGCTGCGGGTAATGGGTGCTTCCAGGGGAAAGCTGGCAGGCCTGGTGCTCAAGGAGGCTCTGCTAACCTGCCTTACAGGCAGCCTTGGGGGCGCAGCAGTGGGTCTGCTGGTGCTGATACCCTTTAACGGTGTTATCGAACAGACGCTGGGTCTGCCCTTTCTTCTGCCGAATTTCGGGAGCATAGCAGGCATATGCACCGCCGCAGTGGTGCTTTCGGTGCTGACAGGTGCTGCCGCCGCCGCCGTGAGCGCATGGCGGGTCAGCCGCATCGATACGGGGCTTATCCTCAGGGGGGAAAACTAATGGAACTTAAAGCTGAAAAGATAACCAGAGAATTTATCCGCCCCGGGGGAAAGACCAACAGGTTCTTTGCTGTAAAGGAGACCGACCTGACACTGGCTTCGGGGAAGCTTACAGTGCTTATGGGGCGCTCGGGCAGCGGCAAGACCACGCTGCTGAATATGCTCTCGGGTCTGCTGATGCCAAGCACGGGTAAGATAACTGCCGACGGCAGGGACCTTTATGCCATGCCCGATAAGGAGCTTTCAAAATTCCGCAATGTGCATATGGGGGTCATACCCCAGGGACAGACGGCCATACACAGCCTGAACGTCACCGAGAACATACTGCTGCCCTTCGGCTTGTACGGTGACAAGCCCGATGAAGCCCGTGCAAAGGAGCTTATGGAGCGCCTTGACATAGCAGAGCTTGCCTCTGCCAGGCCTGCGGAGCTTTCGGGGGGTGAGCTGCGCCGTGTGGCCATAGCCCGTGCCCTGGTGCGCCGCCCCGAAGTCATCTTTGCCGATGAGCCCACAGGGGACCTTGATGACGAGAACACTGCAGCGGTATTCACCTTCCTGAAGGAATGCGCCCGTGAGGGTGCGGCGGTGCTGGTAGTCACCCATGAGAACGAAGCTGTGAACTACGCAGACGAAGTCCTGCGAATGAATGCAGGCACCCTTGAACAGGGCTGAACATAACGAGAAAAACGGCACATCTGACAATGCAGGTGTGCCGTAGGTTTTTATAGGGGCTGTCAGAAATAGTCAGCGCTTATCTGTGTGTAGAGGTTCAGGGCAGCTTCCCCCGAGTCTGCCTTGTCGTAAAGCACCTCATTGGCCGCCGCAAAGAAATCATCTATGAGGCCGCCGTCCTCCAGCACAGGGGAAAGCTGTGTGAGCTCAGCCCCGTTCATCTCCTCGCTGGCCTCGAACTGCAGGCCTGTCATCTGATCCTGAATGGCATTCTGGGCGCTCTTGCTCAGGGGTATGCCCTTTTCAAGACCCTGTATCTCGGCCATTTCGGTGGAGTTGAGCAGAAAGTCCAGCAGCAGGGCAGCCTCCTCGGGATGTTCGGTGTTCTTGCTGACAGCGTACATGGTAGCAGGCTTTGCGTACCAGCCCTCGCCTGCGCCGCTGCCTGTTATGGTGGTGTAGGGCGCGGTGACTATCTCCCTGCCCTTTTCTATCTCCGCGCCGAAGTAGTTGTTGGCATCGCTGACCCATGCCACCGAGCCTGCGTACTCCTCGCTGTCAAGCTTTATGCGCTCGTAGTATTCCGCCTGGGGAAGCACCTTTTCGTCCACCAGCCTTTTGTAGAACTCTATCATGGTCCGGAGATCCTCGGCGGAGAAGTTCAGGCTGCCGTCCTCGGCAAGTATCTTCTTGCCCGCTGTCTGCTCGGCATAGGTTATAAGGTACATCCACAGAGATTTTGAAGCCGCACTTATGGGGTACACCCCGTCAGCGCTCATGACCTTTGCTGCGGCAAACAGGTCGTCCCATGTGGCGGGAACACCCAGCCCGTAGCTGTCGTAAATGGTCTTGTTTATATAGACCGTCTGGGCATTCATGGCAATGGGCAGTGCATTCAGCTTGCCGTTCTTTCTGCCGTATTCCAGCAGGTCTTCCTCGAAGTTGTCAAGCTTCACGGTGTCAGCCAGCTCGTTGATGTCGTAGTAGCCGCTGCCGTCCTCGGAATAATTCGTCAGCCAGCCGTAGTTTATCTGCATGACATCGCACTCGGTATCCGATGCCAGCCATACCTTGTTCCTTGTCTCATAGCCTGACCATTCTGAGTAGCTTACGTCCACCTTTATCTCGGGGTGCAGCTCCTCGAACTTCTCAATGGCCTCGATAGTGTAGCGGTTCCTTGAATCGTTGCCCCACCAGGAGAAGGATATCTCCGTCTGCTGTACTCTCTCATGCTTGCTGTTCCTGCTCCCGCAGGAAGCCAGTGTACCCGTAAGTAAAACTGCACTTGTGAGAGCAGCTATAGTTTTTGTCATATTCATATTCAGTGCCCTCCTTTTACAGTTTTATGGTGTAGCTGCCCTTGTGCTGAGCCCTTGCTTCATCAAGAGCCGTCAGGGCGCTGTCGTAAACGTCCGTGTAATCGCTGCCCGAAAGGGGATACAGCCCTGCCCCAACGGTAGCCGTTACCTTAAGGGTGCCCATGGTGCTGGTGGTTATGGTCTCAGCGAACATCTTGCAGACAAGGTCGCAGCTGCGCTCGATCTCGCCGCGGAAGCCGTCAGCCTCGTCCTCCTTGTAAGCCCTGGTCAGTACAGCGAAGGTGCTTTCTGCCACCCTGCCCTTTACCTCGGCATCGCGGAAGACCTGCCCTATTACCAGCAGCATTTTTGTCAGCTGCTTGTCTGCCTCGTCACGGCCTATCTTGGCTATGAGCCCTGTGAAGTCATCGACTTCCATAAGCACCACAGCACGCTGCTCCTTGGCGGAGGTCTTGTTGACTATGCTCTGGCATTTGTCGCGGAAATAGCGGTTGCCCAGCACGCCCTCGAAGCCGTCCTCCCGTATCTCTGCGGAAAGACCCGAGGTAACTGTAGCCACAGGGTCAGCTATGCGCCTGATGAACACCGCACCTGCGCCAACTGCCAGTATGGCCGCAACTATGGCCGCCAGCAGTATGTACAGCTTCATGTCGCCTGCCTCTTTCAGGATTATGGCGGTGGGTATGGAGCAGATAACGTACCACGAACCGCTGCTGCGGTCAACACTGACAAGGTCGTTCTTTCCCACATTTACGCCCGAAGAAAAGCCGTCAATGCCCTCAAGCAGGTTGTCGGGCAGCTTTGAACCCAGCTCGTCCTTTTCGGAGGAGTAGATCATCTTGTAGGAGCCGTCTGTCAGCCTTATCTCCATATCCTCCAGATTATCAGGGTTCTCGAAGACACCGTCCAGCTCAGAGGTGTAGAAGGATATGCAGAACAATGCATTCTCATGTATGCGCTTAACGTAGTAGATACGCTCGTAGCTGTCGCCGTAGCCTGTGTACCAGCCGTCGTGGGTGCGCTCACGGGTGACCATTTTGTCCAGGTCGGAAAAGAGATTTTCCCCGAACAGTGTGGTGGTGCCGTTGGAAATTTTCCCGACGGTGTGGTTGTTGCGGTAAACTATGCCGTAATCCACAAAGTTCTCCATAAGGCACAGGCTGTACAGGTCATCGGAGATCTGCTTCTCTGTGTTCAGCGCCTCGTACTCATCGTTGGAAGCATCGGTGGCATCGTAGGTGTAGGCATTGTCCACCGAGTAGGCCAGCGTGCCCACTTTTTCCATTCTGTCAAGATAACTGTCCAGATTTATACGCAGCTGAGAATTCAGCGACGATGTCATGGAGCTTACCTTGTCGGTCAGCAGGGCGTCATACCGCCTTACCGCAAAAAGGGTTATGCCCATTATCGCCACGATGACGATAATGCCGTAGCCCACTATCATGAAGATACTGAGCCGTTTGATCTTGTCCAAGCTTTGGGCTTGTATTTCATCTCTTGTCATTTTTACCTCCTGCATCTCATATCCTGCAAAAATATGAAACTCATACCTTTGCTCGTCCAATATTCCTTATATGACAATTATAGCACAATTTTCGGAGAATTTCAATGACAAAACGGCAAGAATGGGGTCACGATCAGCCAAATATTGCGCTTTTAAAATGTCAAATATATACAAAACAGTAAATTCACGGCGTTTCAATTGTCAGAAAATTAAACTTTATCAAAGTATTGTATCAGTTCCTGCAGGGAAAATTGTCCCCCGATACAGCTGTAAAATTGTGTAAAAATCTTGGGAAAATAGACAAAACCTTCCGCAGGACATCGGGCAGCTTACCCGAAAATATACCTTTATAATAAGGGGATATTGTGAGAATAAGACAATACAACTTTCCCCGAAAACCCGAAAACTGACCGCCTGACCAGACAACTTTTTCTGTGCGCCCCTTAACATCGGGGATATTTCCTTGTGCAATTCGACGAATGACAGAAACGGACAAAAGTGTGAGGGCACATACTTCAAAAATATGGCTTGTAAAATTGTACGAATAAACTATTATAACTTTATAATTAAGTTAGATAATCAAGCATATTTAACAAATAAATGCATTTTTGGGGTGTGAAAGATGTTGTCATAATGCCATGGCATGGTAGGCAAAAATTGTGCAAACATACGAAGTTTCGGTTTATTCCTTGGTTTGTGTGCAGATACTATTGACAATTTCTTAGTCAAGGTATACAATAAAATACACGAGAGGGTCTGCCCTGTTTGGAAGTAGCAGTGCAGATGTATGAAAGGTGGTTTTGAGAATATGACATTTGAGGCCATTTACAATATTGCGCTTGAAGTGGCAAATGCCAGGGCTCAGAGCGGTGAGTTCATCGCACCCGATGAGACCATATGCGTTATTTTCTCCCGCACGGGCAGGGTGTACAACGGTGTGAGCCGTATGGAAATGATGAACGGCGCCCCCATGAGTGTCCATGCAGAGATAGAGGCCATGCGCAATATGCAGACCTATGGCGCAGAGACCGCGGTGGATTCGCTGGTGCTTATAGACACCATAAACCGCAGCCCCATGCTGCCGTGCAACGGCTGTGTCAGCTACATAGCTTCGATGAATCCCGAGAATGCCATGGCAAGTGTGGTAATGCCCGACAGGAGCATACCTTTTTCCGAGATAATGGGTATGGCAGGGGGCTTTGCACCAAACGTGGGCTTCGGCGGTATGCCCGCAGGTATGCCTGCGGCAGCGCCCGTGCAATCGGGATACGTTCAGTCAATGCAGTTCGGCGCGGCACCTGTACAATCGGTACCCGTTCAGTCGGTGCAGTCTTCACAGCTGCCTGACGGCGCAGGTTCAGGCGGAACTTCAAAGAACGATCTTCTGAAGAACCGTGTGAGCAGCCTGATGAATGCGGCTGAGACCGATGAGGAGGAGGACGAGGAGTTCCTTGAAGAACTGGGCGGCAAAAAGAAGAAAGGCCTGTTCGGGCTCTTCGGCTGATGGGAGAATATTGTATGAAAAAATAATCGGGTCATGTACCCGAGAGAAGAAAGGGTAGTTGTGAATTATGGCTAAGTCAAAAGCTAAGAAAAAGGAGAAGAAAAAGGGCGGCTTGTCACTGAACCTGGTGCTGATCTTCCAGCTCATCATCATGCTGGGACTTTCGCTGGCGATAACCAAGATAGTAAGTGACAGAACGAAGAACAATTCAGATGCACAGCTGAACATGACCACTGACGAACGTGCGCAGGTAATACTGAACTACGTTGAAGTGTCAGAAAGACAGCTGAAGGACTTCAGTAAGGCAAAGCAGGTATCCGAGCTGCTGCTGGATCCCGATAATGAGGAGCTGACCTCAGTCGCTCAGTCATTCACCAGAGATTTCGGTCTGGATATCCCTTACCTTGAGGGTATCTACATCTCCAAGTGGGATACCACAGTTCTTACCCACTCGTCTATGACAGGCTCTATCGGCAAGGCTACAAGAACAGGCGACAGCCTGAAGCTCCTGCAGGACGCTATGACGGACCGCGGCAAGGAAGTTTATAACACAGGTATCATGATCTCACCTGCATCGGGTGAGCAGATAGTTTCCATGTACAAGGCTATCTACGGCCCCAACGGCAAGCCTATCGGCATGGTCGGCATGGGTCTGAAGACCAATGGTCTGATAAACACCCTGGACAGGATCTCGGGCGCGAATGCCAACGCTGCTGACGCAGATGTTCAGGCTAAGCGTGCTGAGTCTGCACTGTCTAACGCTTCCTACTATATGCTCAAGTGCGCTGACTCTACATTCATCTTCAATAAGGACGATGAAAAGGTCGGCCAGGAAGTTAATATCTCCGAACTGAGAAAGCTCTGCGAGGAATTCGCAGGCACCAACACTGACGCTAACGGTCAGATAGAATTCTCGGCAGATGGTACAGATTACGTATCCAGTTACGTTTACATAGCTAAGTACGGCTGGATATTCACCGTAAACGCCCCCAAGACGGACGTTTATGCCCTGACCTATGCCATGAGATGGTTCCTGGGCGCATTCGGTGTCATCATCGTTGCACTGACAGTTGTATTCTTCTTCATCAATAAGAGACAGGAAAGGATCAACCAGAAGCTGGTATCCACACTGGCAAAGAACGCTCAGACAAGACAGTCGCTGAACACCGCTATGTTCAAGGACGTGCTGACCAACGCAAACAACCGTGTATCCTTCTCTATGGATATGGAAAGTGCTGATGTAAGTGCTGAGAAACCCTGCTACTTCATGATGTTCAATATCCTCGGATTCTCTGAGATAAACACCAGATACGGCAACGACGCAGGCGACCGTCTGCTGGTACGTACTGTTGAAACTCTCAACGATATCTTCCCCGACAGGGCTGTATACCGTACAGGTTCCGATGAGTTCGTAGTTATGGTACCCACCGAGGCAGGCCAGCCTGCTCCCGAGGCTGTACTGAACGACGTTAACACCGCATTCAGACAGCTGATGGTCCCCGAGAAGATCGAGAACATGGGCGCTATCTATCCTAAGTACAAGATCGCCGTTATCAAGAGGAACGGCGCGGCAGATACCTCTGTAGTATCCGCACTTAAGGACATGACCAACAGAAAGGGCGAGGCTACCTACGGTATGATCGATTACCGCGAGATGTGATTTCGCCGTTCGATAACAAGACCTCTCCTTGGTAAGGGAGAGGTCTTTTATTTTGCAAATACAGGAGGATAATATGGCAAAACAGGCAAAACGGGGCTTTATGCCCACGGACGAACGGGATTTTTCCGAGAAGGCGCTGGTGACACTCAGGCGGGCGGCACAGGAAGTGGGCTTCCTGCTGGACAGGGGCTACCCCGTAAAAAGCGTGACCACCTTTGTGGGCAACCACTACCTGCTCAGCGAACGGCAAAGGCTGGCGCTGGCACGGACGGTCTCGCCGAAGGAGAATATTGAAAGGCGCAGGGCAAAGCAGCTGTCCCCCCAGGAGATGAAAGGGAAGACCCTGTATATCGACGGCTTCAACACTATCATAACCCTTGAGATAGCCTATGCAGACTCCATGATATTCAGCTGCATGGACGGTACCGTGCGGGACCTGGCAGGCCTCCACGGCACCTACCGCCTTATCCCCGAGACCGACTCAGCCATTAAAGCCCTGGCCGACACCCTGACAGAGCTGGGGGTGGCAAAGGCTGTCATCTATTTAGATGCGCCCGTTTCCAACTCGGGCAGACTTAAAGAGCGTATTTACGAGCTTTGCCCCGATACCCCCTTTGAGCTTGAAGTCCTCATAGAGAACCCCGTGGACAATATCCTCAAAACCAAGCCCCTCATTGCCACCGCCGATGCCATTATCCTCGATGAATGCGAAAGCTGGTTCGGCCTGGCAGAATATGTCATCAGGCAGAGGATAGGGGAGTATGAGTTTGTGAAGCTTTCATAACACAAAAAAGGTCTGCCTGCGCAGACCTTTTCTTATGCTCTTTAATGACCCTTAAACCTTCGGCAGGCCTGCAAACCCCTTTGCAAGGTCGTCGTCGGTGGGGATATAGTCGGTCATGACACCGTCGTTGAACTTCTGGTAAGCTACCATGTCGAAGTAGCCTGTGCCTGTCAGGCCGAAGAGTATGGTCTTCTCCTCGCCTGTTTCCTTGCACTTGAGGGCTTCGTCGATAGCGACCCTTATAGCATGGCTGGACTCGGGGGCGGGAAGTATGCCCTCTATCCTTGCGAACTGCTGGGCTGCCTCGAAGACCTTTGTCTGCTCAACGCTTACAGCTTCCATGAGCTTGTCATCATACAGCTGAGAAAGCGTGCTGCTCATGCCGTGGTATCTCAGGCCGCCTGCGTGGTTTGCAGAGGGTATGAAACCGCTGCCGAGGGTGTACATCTTCTGCAGGGGGCATACCATGCCTGTGTCGCAGTAGTCATAAGCGTATCTGCCGCGGGTCAGGCTGGGGCAGGAAGCAGGCTCAACGGCGATGAACCTGTAGTCAGCTTCACCTCTCAGCTTTTCGCCCATGAAAGGTGCGATAAGTCCGCCCAGGTTGGAACCGCCGCCTGCGCAGCCGATGATGACATCGGGCTTGACACCCAGCTTTTCAAAAGCAGCCTTGCTCTCCAGACCGATAACGGACTGGTGCAGCAGCACCTGGTTCAGCACCGAGCCCAGCACATAGCGGTAGCCCTCGCTGCCCACAGCGACTTCAACGGCCTCGGAGATAGCGCAGCCCAGGCTGCCTGTGGTGCCGGGGTGTTCTGCAAGTATCTTCCTGCCCACATTTGTGGTCTCGGAGGGGGAGGGTGTAACGGAAGCACCGTATGTCCTCATGACCTCACGGCGGAAAGGCTTCTGCTCGTAGCTGACCTTTACCATGAACACCTTGCAGTCCAGCCCGAAGTATGCACAGGCCATGGAAAGGGCAGTGCCCCACTGACCCGCACCTGTCTCGGTGGTAACGCCCTTCAGCCCCTGCTTTTTAGCGTAGTAGGCCTGGGCGATGGCGCTGTTGAGCTTGTGGCTGCCCGAGGTGTTGTTGCCCTCGAACTTGTAGTAGATCTTTGCAGGGGTGTCCAGCACCTTTTCAAGACAATATGCCCTTACCAGCGGCGAGGGGCGGTACATCTTGTAGAAGTCCCTGATCTCATCGGGGATATCGATGTAGGGGTCAGTCTCATTCAGCTCCTGTTTTACAAGCTCATCGCAGAATACCACACCCAGCTCCTCAGCGGTCATGGGCTTGAGGGTCTGTGGGTTCAGCAGGGGGGCGGGCTTGTTCTTCATATCAGCACGCACGTTGTACCACTGCCTGGGCATTTCGCTTTCTTCAAGGTAGGTCTTGTAGGGGATATTTTTTTCCATTTATCAGATAACTCCTTTCATTACTATAAAAGTACTTAGTATTATACCATATAAAGACGCTTTTGTCAATTAACAATTTCATGTACTAAATCGGTGCAGTTTGCCGCAGGCGGCGGACTGCACTGTGTCACCCCGCCCTGCCCCTGCATAATATAAGCGGGGGTGATACCATGGAGATACACAGGCAGGGCGCCCGCACGGCGGTTTTCATCGGGGGAAAGGAGCTTGGCGAAATGGGGCTGAACTTTGAAACTCTTCGGGAAAGGGGGCTGGCAGCAGCACTGCTCATAGGTTCGGTGAAGGCGCAGCTGCATGAGCTTTACGGTGGCGAGGTCAGGGGAGATATACACATCAGCAGGCGGGGCACAGGTGTGGTGCTTGCCATGAACGTTTACCGCCCGCCCCTCTTCTGCCCCGATATAACAGCCCTCTGCAAAGCCGTGACCGATGGGGCGGCAGCTCTCTGGCGGACAGATGACAGCTATGCCCTCACCTATGATGACACCGACCCTGTGGACACCGCAAAGCTTTCCGAACACGGCAGGCTGATATGCTCTGACCCCGCAGAAAAGCTCAGGCAGATATGCACTGACCTTTGTGAAAATGTAAAAGTCTGTGATTGACATTAAGTCGCAGCTGTGATATAATTATTAAAAACAAACCAAATCGCAGCTTTTAAGGAGACTCCCGATTTTGATATGTATTGCTGATGATACATAATGGCTGTTCTTCCGTATGGGGATCAAGGAGAAATTATGTCGAACTATGTGATGAGCGATATTCACGGTGAATACGAAAAATACTGTGATATGCTGAAAAAAATAGGCCTCCGCGATGAGGACACCTTATATATACTGGGCGATGTGGTAGACAGGGGCCCCAGGCCTGTGGACATTCTTCTGGATATGATGAAGCGCCCAAACGTCTATCCGCTTTTCGGCAACCATGACCTGCTGGCGCTCCATGTCCTGAAAAAGCTGAACGTGGAGATAACCGAGGAAAATTATGCCAGGCACCTCGATACCGATACCATGGGCGAACTGATAGAATGGCTCAGGGACGGCGGCAGCACCACCCTATCCCAGTTCCGCGCTCTGTCCGCCGATGATAAGGCCGATGTGCTGGATTATATCGAGGATTTCTCCCTCTGCGAAGCCGTTGAAGCAGGCGGCAGGACCTTCGTGCTGGTACACGCAGGTCTGGGCAATTTCCGCAAGGGCAAAAAACTCAGGGAATACACCCTGCAGGAACTCCTCATGGACAGGCATGACCCCTCAAAGGATTATTTCGATGACGACGATATCTATGTCGTCACAGGCCATACCCCCACCATGATATACAACGGCAAAGCCGAGATATACCATTCAGGCCACAACATCTGCATAGACTGCGGCGCCTGCATGGGCGGCAAACTCGCCTGCCTCTGCCTGGATACCATGGAAGAATACTACATATGACAAGGTACGAAAATGATATGAAGAACTGTGAAATATCGGGTAAAAAAATTCCCTGAGTAATGCATAGGCATTCTCAGGGAACATTTTTTTCAGAAGTTTATCTTCACCGAATTATGAATGGCAGGTATCAATACCCTGCGGACTATGTTTTCCACCCTTTGCTTTATCATATCCTCGGTAACTTCCGCATAGCGGCGCAGGCTGTGGCAGGCTACCAGCATCAGGGCGGCAGGGGCTATCATGCGCTCATATTTTGCCAGTTCATCGGGGGCATCGGTGCTGAAATATTCCCGCAGGAAGATATCCCACACCTTATCGCTGAGGTCGGGGTCAATGCCCAGCAGACCTCTTATCTGTTCGGTGGTCAGCCCGGTATGGGGAAGATACTTGCAGGCCAGCCACACGCCGCCCACATCTAAAATGGGGTGGCCTACCCCTGCGTCACCTATGTCGATGAGTATGACCTCATCGTCCTTGACCATGACATTTTTCAGGTTGTAGTCCCCGTGGATAAAGGTCCTGCGGTCGGGTATGCTTTCGATGAAGCTGTATATATCTGCTTTCTCCTCGGCAGTCATGCAGGGGGCGAGGACTTCGGCTGTTTCAAAGAAACTCTGCTTTTTGTCATGGAACAGTTCGTCATCAAGGGTTATACTGTGGAATTCCCTGAGGGCAGCTGCGTACTTGCGTACATATTCTTCAAGCCTGTCAGGGGAAGCGTTTATCAGCTGGGCAATGGTGGAAGCATCTATCAGCTCATATACCACACCAAGGCTGTCCCCCGATCTTACTACATCATAGGGTATGGCAGTGGGCAGGCCGTTGACGAATGCCCGCTGGGACATGAGCCTTTCGCTGTCGATAAAGTCACGGGAATTCTTGTTGTATACTTTGAGTATAGTTTCCTTGTCCAGCCTGTATACCGTGCCGTAACCGCCCTTGCCGATGACCTCGCAGCCCTCGGTGGAAACTTCACGCAGAGCTTTTTTTATCTCCAGCAGTTCGGTGAAGCCTGTGGTCTCAAATATCTCGTAGACATCACGGGAAACGTTGATGACAGGCAGAGGTCTG
The DNA here is from genome assembly GCF_017464355.1 of Ruminococcus sp. GTDB lineage: Bacteria > Bacillota > Clostridia > Oscillospirales > Ruminococcaceae > Hominimerdicola. Next base: position 142,222 of record NZ_JAFUAG010000017.1, read on the forward strand.
CCGACTTTTTTGCGCAGCTTCATCAGCACCCGCAGGCCTGCGCTGGATATGTATTCAAGGTCTTTGGCGTCTATGACGATATCCGCAGTGCTGTCCCCGACAGCGTGAAATATCTCCTGCTCGGTTTTTGCTGCGTTGTTTGTATCTATCCTGCCCTCAGGAAAAATGGTGAGGGTGCCGTTCTCTGTCGCAGTTTTCATATTTCCTCCCGTTATCTTTTATTTTTCCCCCAATTTCGATGTGTATTGCCGATGATGCAAAAATAGCGTTATCGTATTGCTTTCCCCGCCGAAGGCGGGGGAAACAATGCGCAACTAAATTGGGATCTATTTTTTGCCATTGTTAAATGATTTTTAAAAAATTCTCGTTTTGTACCTTATTCATTATATCACATCACATCGCAGGCTGTCAATAACTGTGATCAAAAATAATTGTTTTAACCAATGGCAGAGCTTTGCATGGTTGACAGTTCATGGTGGGTGTGCTATAATTCTTGTAAAAATGAACGGGGTGAAGTGCCGTGGGTGTAAGTAAAAAAGGAAGACGAAAAATAACCGTGGCTGGTCAGGGATATGTGTGGTATATTTCCCCCGATGATGACAGCCCTTACAATATCCTGAATGTCATATCCGATGATAAGTCGGTGATACTGGCCTGCCCCCTCGGGACGGGCAAAAGCTATGTCATCAGCAAGGGCCGCTGCTTCGGGGGAAAACAGACAAGCGGCTGCTGGGAAAGATATCTTCTGCCCTTTGAGGTGCCCGATGTCATCACCCCGAAATTTGCAGAACAGCTGATACTGTTTGCGCTGAGCGACACCTCCGCCGAAGCTGTTCCCGCTGACGATGTCCCCGTGTGAATATCATCAAATAATAACTGCCCCGCAGACTTAAGTGCGGGGCAGTTATGACTTCTGGTATCTATGATTTTTGGATCCCAATTTGGTTGTGTATTGCTTTCCCCGCCGAAGGCGGGGAAAACAATACAAAAAAAAAGCCATTCTGTATCATCAGCAATATACTTCAAAATTGGGAGATCTTTGAAAACTATTTGTTTCTCACTATGACCTCAGCTTCGCTGGGCATGATAGAGTCTTCGTATATCAGCTCGCCTATGCTGTCGGCGGTGATACGGCCTGACTTCGGGTTCTTGACCGAGTCGATGTGTCCCTTTACATCAGCCTCGACCTCAGAGTATTCAAAGGCGAGGTCGCAGTTCTCCATTTCGCAGTCTATGAGCTTTAGACCCTTGCAGTAGCAGAGGGGCTGTGTGCCTATTATCTTGCAGCGTATGAGGGTCAGCCCCTCGGAGAACCATGCCAGGTATTCGCCCTTGACCACTGAGTCGGTAACGGTGACATTTTTAGCGTGCCAGAAAGCGTCCTTGGTATCAAGGTAAGAATTCTTTATCACCAAGTCTTCAACGTACTGGAAGGAGTATTTGCCCTTGAAATCCAGGTGGTCTATGTCGATCCTCTTAGCGTCAAGGAAAATGTATTCAGATACTATGCTGCTGTGGGTGATACGGGTGTCAGCGGTCTTCCAGCCGAATTCCACCGAGTCTATTTTGCAGTTGTTTATGACAGTGCCGCAGCATTCACGGAGGGCTTTTACACCGTTTATCTCGGTGTTTTCGATGATACCCTCATCTGAGTACCAGAGGGAGGCCCTGGTCTTTTCATCGAGCCTTGAATTTCTCAGCTCGTATTTTTTTGCGTGCCATATGGGGTAGCGCAGTGAAAAAGAACAGTCATCTATAACGATGGAACGCGTTTCCTTCAGCACCGATTCGCCGTCGGCAGGGCCTGCAAAGGTGCAGCCTTTCACAAGGGTATCTTTTATGTTGTAGAGGGCTCTTTCATTGTCGTAGGTCATGTTTTCTATAATATTCATTTGCTTTTCTCCTGATGTCAGATCTTTTCGAGGGGGTACTTTTTTTCGGGCGGGGCAAAACGGGCTGAAAGGGCAGCCATGTCGCCCTCGGGTATGGGCAGGAACACGTTCTGCATATCCCACAAAAGGTGGGGTATGCCCGAGGTCTTGAAAATAGTCACCATATCCCTTTGGCGCACTGCAAAGGAAAGCATGAGGGATTCGGGGGTCTTGCCCTCTCTTTCGGCCATGGCTTTTACAACTTCATCGCCTGCGGCTGCCATTCTGGCTGAACAGCAGTTGCACAGGGGCGAATAGGCTATGACAAGCACATCATGCTCTCTGCACAGGGGTATCAGGTCGTATTCAGCGCCCCTTTCGGTGAGGTTGTAGAGTATCTGGTCACAGAAACAGTTTGCGCCGTTTTTGCAGGCAAGAAGCTCTTCCATTTCATGGGTATCAAAATTTGAAACTCCCCAGTGCCTTATCAGCCCGTCCCGCACCAGGATCTCCATGTTGTCCACCATATCCTGCATATCCACCCCGCCCCGCCAGTGCAGCAAGTAGAGGTCTATACAGTCAGTGCCCAGCCTTTCCAGGGAGCGCTGACAGCATTCACGGTAAAGGCCTTTTTCGGCATTTTCGGGAAGTATCTTGTCGATGATGAAAAGCAAGCTGCGGTCATAGCCTTTGATAACAGGGCGAAGCAGTTCTTCGCTGAGGCCGCTGCCGTACATCTCGGCGGTGTCTATGAGGGTCATGCCCAGCTTTTCAATGCCGTACCTGAGGGTGTCGGCTTCTTCCGCAGGCTCACGCTCGCCCAGCCGATAGGTGCCAAAGCCGATGAGAGGGAGCTTTTCTCCTCTGTGGGTAAGATATTCCATTTGTCCTCCTTATGCACCCCACCTGTACGAGGGTTTGCGGGGCGCAGTTCTTATCCTGATATTATACCACATTTTCCCTTGCACTGCAAGCACTTTCCCGAATGCAGGGCAGGTTCTTGGGCAGTATATACAAAATCGGCAGAGCATATTTGGCAGATAAAAATTTGCTGTACAAAAAAAGTTACCACAAAACTATTCCCGTGTGATATAATACAGATGATAGAACAGAGGAGGGATGAGCGATGAAAATGAAAAAAGAGGACAGAGAGTTCTGGCTGTTCAGCCTGAAAATAATACTGGCGCTGACGGGCTTTGCCCTGGTGCTGGCAGGTGAGAAGTCGGGGGAGAGGGACAGCAGGCGGGAAAGCTACAGTGACCTCACAGAGAGCAGCTGCGCTGCCGTGACGACGGTTTCGGCTCCCCGAAAAGAGAAAGCCACCGCCGCTGTCACGATAAAGCAGTACAGCAGGGCGGCAGATGATACCGATGACAGCACCGACCCCTATGATGCGGACAGCTTCTATCACCCCGATGACTTTTATTACGACCATTACGACGATTTTTACGACTACGAAGATGCCGAAGACTACTGGTACGAGCATCACGGTGAGTGACCCGGGAGGTGGAGATATGTACGATAAGAACAAGGCAGCATTCTTCCTGCTTGATGAAGATGAAAGCGAGGATATCCCCGAATTGCAGTACAGCGAGGTGCTGACCTTCCTGATAAAGGCCGCGGGCATTGTGCTTATGATCGCTGCCGCGGGAATGATATTCGGGTAGATCTTCAGGCGGCAGCGCCTTGACAACACCCTGCACAGATGTTATAATTAAAAGAAGCAATATCTGAAAAGGCGGTGGAAAGATATGAAAAGAAAAACTGTTATGATGGCGGCACTGCTCGGGGCAGCCATGGTCTTCGGGGGCTGCGGGGACAGCAGCGGAAATACGGGGACTTCGTCCGTAAAGGAAACTTCCTCAAAGGAAACTTCCTCGGCGGCGGGAACTGAAAGTCCTGCGGAGGCGGAAGAGGAGATCACCGATGCTGAGTCTGCTTTTATGAAGGCTGCACCTGCGTATGATACTGAGGAGGCTAAGTCATACATTGAAAAAATGCCCGAGATACGGGCACTGGCAGCAGATGTCAAAGCTGATGAGGGGCTGACGGTCTTCGGCGGGGAAGCTTCGGAGGAAGCGGCAGCAAAGGTAGAGGCTGAGATAAAAAAGCTGACCGATGAGGGCTACAAGGTATCACTGGTAATGGCCGACCTTGCCTCGCAGACGGGGTTGGCATACGACCCCGATGAAGCTATGTGTACCCAAAGCACCATAAAGGCAGTGTATCTCGGTTCGGTGAAGGACAGCCACCCCGAGGCCTTTGAGGAACACAGGCTCGATCTGCGCAAGGCCATAGTCGATTCAAACAACGATTCCTACATGGCGCTGAGGGATATCTACGGCGCAGAGCCTCTGGAGAAATGGTGTGAGGAAGTTGGTGTGGAAAAGGGCTTTGCCGAAAAGGCTTTTCCTCGGGCGTACACAGCCAGGGATATGTTCATGCTGTGGACGAAGCTGTACTGCTTCCTGAACAGCGATGAAATGCAGCACAGCGAGTTTGCCTCCTATTATGCCGACTCAGCCTGCTCAGCCACCAGGATAATGCTCGGGGCTGAATATCCCGTGCAGACCAAGGCGGGGTGGGAATCGGGCAAGGAGTCATGGAAGAACTATGACCCCAGAGATGTGGTGCCTGAACAGTACCGCGACGGCGACCCCTCCAACGATGAGAGCGCCACCAACGACACAGGTGTGGTATACACCGAAAAGGGACCCTACATTTTCGTGATATTCACCGATGTGCCTTTCAGTGTTTACCATGATTATGTGGAACCCAATCGTCTGAATGACCTGGTGCTGGCGCTAAATGCCTTTCAGGCGGAGCTTTAGCCTGAAAACAGGAACAAATGCAACACGGAAAGCTGCGGGTAATGCGCCCGCAGCTTTTTTTTGGAAAACAGTGCCGAAACGGCAAGTACAGAGGTATGCATTCTTGAAAAAAATGGTATGATATGCTACAATAACAGTATACTATAAGGTCATCTGAGGGGGGCATATTTATGAGAACATCGAGGGAAAACAACACCCTGACCTTTTTTCCCGAGGGCAGGATAGATACGAACAATGCGGCAGAGAACGAGCGTGAGATATTTGAAGCTGTCGGGGAGATGTTCGGGTAAGTCAGGGGGACTTTTACTTGACAGCGGGCAGACGGGGGAGTATAATTGGTGTAAGAGAATATCCTGCCTGACTACGGCTGAAAACGAGGTGTCACCGAATGCTTGACCTTAAACATCTGGAAAAATACAAAGAGAACAACCGCATAGAAGCCAAGAAAGCCCTGGGTGGGCTGCCTCAGAGCATATGGGAAACTTACTCGGCCTTTGCAAACACCCTTGGGGGCATAATACTTCTGGGGGTGGAGGAGCTGGCGGACAAGTCCCTCCATGCGGTGGACCTGCCTGAGCCTACCTATCTGGTAGAGGAGTTCTGGCAGATAATAAATGACCGCCGCAGGGTCAGCATGAATATACTGACAGAGAAAGATGTGGAGATAGAAAGCGCTGACGGCAGGAGCATAGTGGTCATAAAGGTGCCCCGTGCCGAAAGCTACGACAAGCCTGTCTACATTGACGGCAACCCTTTCACGGGCTCATACAAGCGCAACGGCGAGGGCGATGACCGCTGCACCCCCGAGGAGGTGCAGGCCATGCTGCGGGAGGCTGACAGCAGGTCACGGGATATGCAGGCGGCCGAGGATATGGACACCGAGGTCTTTGACTATGACAGCATAGAAAGCTACCGTGAGCGTATGCGCCTGACTCACCCCGGGCATGAATGGGAAGACCTGGAGGACGACGATTTCCTGTATAAGCTGGGGGCTGTCAGCAGGGGCAGGGACGGCAGCCGCCACCCCACATCGGCGGGGCTGCTGATGTTCGGCAAGGAGTATGAAACGGTGCGCAGGTTCCCCGACTATTTCCTTGATTACCGCGAAGAAACGGACGAGGGCGGCGAGCCCGCCTATAGGCTGGTGTCATCTTCGGGGGAATGGAGCGGCAATATATATGACTTCTATTTCACCGTATACGAACGTATCGCCAGAGATATAAGGGGGGGGGAAAAACCTGTCCGCCATGCCCTGCGGGAGGCGCTGGCCAACTGCATAGTAAATGCCGATTACAACGGCAGACAGGGCGTGGTCATAATAAAAAGGCGGGATATGATAACTTTCTCGAACCCCGGGGATTTCCGCATTGATATAAAGGCTGCCCGCAGCGGCGGAGTATCAGACCCCCGCAACACCACCCTGATAAAGATGTTCAACCTTATAGGCATAGGTGAGCGTTCGGGCAGGGGCATACCGAATATATATGACACCTGGGACAGACAGGGCTGGGAGGCACCCGTCATCACCGTTGACCATGCCCCCGACAGGATAACTATGTCCCTTTCGGTGATACCCGATGACAAGCCCGACAGCGAAAGGAAGGTCAGGATAAGCGAGAGCGACCGACGTAAGATAGCCGAGCTTTACAAGGAAACTATCATTGAATACCTCACCGACCATGTCAGCGCCGATGAAAGGGAGCTTTCCGAGCTGCTGGGTGCAAGGTCTTCAAGGGTAAGAAAACTGCTGGCAGAGCTTATGAGTGCAGGCGTAGTCGTCTGCGGCAAGGACGATGACAGGGGAATTTTCAGGCTGAAAGAAAAGTAGCTTCGATAAAAACAGGCCCATAACGGGAGGTGCATAAAATGTTCAATGGAAAAACAGCGGTAGTAACAGGCGGCGCCAATGGCATAGGCAGATGTATAGCAGAGGAGTTTCGGCGCAACGGCGCTGAGGTCTGTGTGATAGACAAGGTGCAGGGCGAGCATTTTGTAGGTGACATTGCCGACAAGGCGGTGCTGGAAAGCTTTGCTGAAAAGGTCATCGCTGAACGGGGGCGTATCGACTTTCTCATAAACAATGCCCTGCCATTGATGAAAGGCATAGATGAATGCACCTACGAGGAATTTCAGTATGCGCTGGCGGTGGGGGTGACGGCGCCTTTCTATCTGGCGAAGCTGTTTGCAGGGCATTTCAGTGAGGGCGGCTCAATAATAAACATATCGTCTTCCCGCGACAGGATGAGCCAGCCCCGGACAGAAAGCTACACTGCGGCCAAAGGCGGCATAGCAGCCCTGACCCATGCGCTGGCGGTGAGCCTGGCGGGACGGGTGAGGGTGAATTCTATATCCCCGGGGTGGATAGATACTGCCTGCAAGGTCTATGAGGGTGCAGATGCTGTGCAGCAGCCCGCAGGCAGGGTGGGGCACCCTATGGACATTGCAAATATGGTCATGTTTCTCTGTTCGGACAAGGCAGGCTTTATCACAGGGGAGAACATCTGCATAGACGGCGGCATGACCAGGCAGATGATATACCACGGTGACAACGGCTGGAAGCTTGAAATATAAAACAGGAGGTAATGCATATGCCCAAGAAGATAGTAGTTGTGAACGCAGGCCCCAGAAAGGGCTGGAACACTGATATACTGCTGACAGAGGCCGCAGGCGGTGCGGCTTCGGCGGGGGCTGAGATAGTCAGGTTCGATATGTTCAGGCTGGAAAAATACACAGGCTGTATCTCATGCTTCGGCTGCAAGAAAGAGAAGTTCAAGGGGCGCTGTGTCTGTCGGGACGGCCTTGCCCCCGTGCTTGATGCCATAAGCGAGGCAGACGGGCTGATAATGGGTTCGCCCAACTATCTATCCCAGCTGACAGCCTCTTTCCGTGCGCTGTATGAAAGGCTCATCTTCCGCAACCTGACTTATAACCTGGAGCAGCCCTGTGTTCCCCACAACGAGATACCCGTGCTGCTGATAATGACCAGCAATGCTCCCGAAAATTCCTACAATGCCATGCTGGAGGAATACAAGCAGGCGCTCACCAGATTTGTGGGACCCGCCGAGGTCTTCGTCAGCGGAGATACCCTGCAGCTTAGGGATTACAGCAAGACCGACTGGCAGTGGACCATGTTCGACCCCGCAGCCAAGCAGGCACGGCGGGAAAATGTCTTCCCCGAGGAGAGGAAAAAGGCCTATGAGCTGGGCAGGTCGCTGGTGACAGGCTAGCATATGACAGGAGCCGTCTTTCGGGACGGCTCTTTTTTGTGCATTGAAAAGAATTTCTCCCGATGATTGACTTTTGCATTGCGGGGTAGTATAATTGGGTTAGAACAAACTAACCAAGAAAGGGTGATACTATGGAAGAAAATGCAAGAATGAAAAGATACAGCCTGTCGGGGCTGTTGGGCGGGATAGTGTTCATGGTGGGGGACTGCCTGCTCTTCTGCTATGAGGGGGCGCAGGACAAGACCGTTGAGCCTGCCTGGGCAGATATGGCCGAGTGGCGGTTCGTGGCCTCGGCGGTGCTGGGCTTTGTGGGCATGACCCTTATGCTGCCCGCTTTCATAGCTTTCTACAAAATGATAGCAGCCTGCTGCGGCAGGGCGGCCAGAGCCTTTGCCTCACTGAGTTTCATCGGGGTGGCCTCAACGGGATACCTGCACTTTGCCCTGGGGACGCTGCTGCCCGTGACCTGCAAGGCAGTGCTTGAAAGCGGCGGCACCGCAGCCCTGGCAGAACAGGCTGCCCTGCACTGGGCGGACAGGGTAAAATACATCGACCTGGTGCTTATTGGTTTTCTCAGCATTGTATATCTGCTGCACATATATGTGACCCTTTCGGGGAAGTCGGGGCTGAAACGGCCCATGTGCCTGGTGGGCATAACGGGGGCTCTGGCGGCGGGGCTTTTGTGGAAAGTCATATTCGGGAATACGGCCATAGGCGGCGCATGGTGCGCCTGCGAAAGTCTGGGGGAGGGGCTCATATACCTGACGACTTACTTCTACTGGAAAAAGCAGTCAGCTGACCAAAGGGCATAACAGGATAAGGAGAGCAGTTTTCGCAAGGAGAGCTGCTCTTTTCTTTTGGGCGGATATCCGCATTTTTCTACAAAACCGGGGGCTGTGGGCGGGGCTTATATCGGCAGAATAATGAAAACAGACCGCGGGTCGGTTTTAGTGCTTGACAAAACTTCGGGAGTGTGGTATGCTGTTTATCGTAAAACCGACCCGAAGTCGAAAAAAGGAGGAATGTATGAAAGGAGAAAAAGGCGAACGCCGCAGAAAAGAACTGCTCGGGATAGCCTACCGTATGTTCAGCGAAAAGGGCTACGAGAATACCAGCATTGATGATATAATAGCCGAAGCAGGCATCGCCAAGGGTACCTATTATTACCATTTTCCCAGTAAGGAGGCCACGCTGGAGGCTGTGATAGACATGATGCTTAAGGAGGAGGCCGAAAGGGCGCAGGCTGCGGCGGACAGCGAACTTCCCGTGCCGCAGAAAATGGTGGCGGTCATATGCGCACTTCGTCCCGAACAGAGCGAGCAGCCTATAGCCGATGCACTGGAGAGCAATGAGAACGCACTGCTTCACCATAAGCTTAAAAAGCGTCTGCTGGACGTTGTGGTGCCCCCGCTGGCACAGGTAGTGCGGGAGGGTGTGGCACAGGGCATTTTCAACTGCGGTCAGGTGGAGGAACGGGTGAAGATGATACTGGGCATAAGTATGCAGATGTTCGATGACTACAACTACACCGAGAATGATGTGATAGTTTTTATAGATATGGTGGAAAAAGCCTTCGGCGCCGAGGAGGGCACCATGGGTTTTGTAAGGGAGCTTATCAGGTAAAGCCTATAGCTTTCCCGAAAGCGGATATCCTTTCTGCAATTCGCAGCTGCGGGGGGATAAGGGCTGAGGGAAGTTATATATATCCGGCAGAGGTCTTTCCGTGACGGACGTTTTTTCTGTAAAGGCAGCAGATGAGGCGGGCAGGAAAGGCTGAGCCTTAAACAACAAGAAAAGAGATCGAAAGGAAGAATAGTAACATGAACATGAGAAAAGTATTGGCAGTACTCTGCCTTGGGGCGGTGCTTGCCTTTGCAGGCTGCGGCGAGAGCAGCGGGGAAAAGGAGAGCAAGACAGAGAACAGCTCAGCAGTAGTTACCACGGCTAAGGAAGGTTCGTCATCTTCTGCGGACGAGGACATACCTGCGGCAGGAGAGGAAAGCTCGGAGCAGCAGGCTGATGATGAAAGCTCACAGGCTGTAATGGAAGAACCTGTCAGTGAGCCTGCCGATGAGGGCATAATGACCGATGCGGACATAGCCGTCAATATCAAGGGCGGCTATATAGGCACCGAGTATTACAAGGCAAAGGAAGACTCAGAGGAGCATATACTGTGTAAGACATACTATAACGCTGATGACGAGGCTGTACTGAAAGTGGGCTATTCAGATGAAGAATACGATGCCCATGAGACCTATGAGTATGATGACGAGGGTCGGGTCATCAGGCACTTCCATCATGATATTTTTACCGATAAGCCCGATATAGAAGATATCTATGAGTACGGCGAGTTCGGTATCACCAGAGAATCAAGCACCTACCAGCCTGGCGGCATGGTCAAGCAGGATATCAGGTATGAGTATGATGAGGACGGCAGGCTGACAGACAAGCAGTATTATAACAACAATGGTGAATTAAAGAACCACTATGATATCGAGTATAACGATGACGGCTCCTATACCGCATGGTATTGCGGGGAGGACGGTGAGCGCACGGGCAGCTACTATAAGTATGATGCCGACGGTGATGTGACAGAATATTATTTCCCGAAGACAAACCTTTCCCAGTCCAGCGGCAACACCTACGAGTATGACGAAAACAAAAATCTCATAAAGGAAAACTACTACGAAAAGGACGAATATGTGTCTTCGACCTACCGTGAGTATGATGAAAAGGGCAGGCTGATCAATGAATGGTTCGAGAAGAACGGCAAGAAAAGCCAGATATCAAGATTTGAATACGAAGATGTTGAGTGACCGACACTGACTTCTTAAGAGAGAATTCAATGTTCCACAGCGGTTCTGATGTTTAGTCGGAGCCGCTGTGGCCTTTTTTTGCCCGCAGGACATCGGAGCTCGGCGGTGTGTTGACAGGGGATTGACTAACGGGAAAAGGTGTGGTATAATAAGGTTATATTAAACTAACTACCATTCCGACAAAAGGTTAGCTGTGACTATCTAAATCGCAAAGCGGGGGGCGATGTGCGTGAAGAAGACATTCAAGGTGTGGTTCATGGGAAAATTTTTCCACAGCTGCTGCAAGGGCGGCCTGGCAGAGCGCGGGGTGGACAAGGCAAAGCTTTCACGGATATACAGGGAGCATTGCGCCATTGTGGCCAGGGCAAAGCCCATGAACGATGACAGGCTGATAGCCTCGTACATGATGGGGATATACTTTATCGCCATGAACAGGGAGTCGGGGCTGACACCCGAGGAGAATTACGAGATGATCGAAAATGCCATAAAGAATAATTCCATGTATAAGAAGAAAATGGGCACGGCGGAAGAATACCTCGATGAACGGAAGATACCCGAGCGCATGAAGTGGGCAGAGGAAAGCAGAACAAGAACAGGTGAGAACAACTGGGTGGTCGATGTCCTGCCGAAGTGCGATGAATATGACCTGGGCTATGATTACCGAGAATGCGGCATTTGCAGGATATGCAGAGATGAGGGCTGTTTTGAGCTTGCAAAGTATCTGTGCAGGCTGGACTACACCATAGCTGATATGATGGGCGCAAAACTGGTACGCACCACCACCCTTGCCGAGGGCGGAGAGGTATGCGACTTCAGATACAGCCTGAAATGAACGGAGGATGATTATGAGATCAGCAGCAGAGACAATGGAGAAGAAAAAGGCTTACCGTGAGGAGCTGTACAGGGTGCTTCCCGCAGAGGAGGCAGACAAAGTCTGGAAACGGGCTGTTTCACGGCTGAACAGCTTTTATGAGAAATACGATGACCTTTCGGAGGGGGTGCGCAGCCATACCGACAGCAGCATTTTTCCTGCGGCAGCATTGTATATCAGCGCTAAGGAGGTCATGAGCGATGAGCAGGCCTACAAGCTCATTGAGGATATCTCGGTGAACATATGCGCCAAGGCGGTGGTACCCCTTTCAAAGATAATGAAGATACCCTTTATGCCCTCACTTTTCATAAAGATGTGGGACCCCATGACAAAGAAGAGTTTCGGCTCACAGTGCGGTTTCGAGAACAATTTCTACCCCAAGGAAAAGGGTGCTTACCGCATGGATATACTGGCCTGCCCCTACAAGAAATACCTGACGGAGCTGGGCTGTCCCGAGCTGACAAAGATATTCTGCGACAACGATGAAAGGATCTACGGGAACCTGCCGGGGCTTTCCTTTGAGCGCAAGGGGACTCTTGGCAAAGGGGCTGACAGGTGCGATTTTTACATACACAAGGTATAACATTGCGGCAAAGAGAGGGCGTACTGCCCTCTCTTTTTTGTTAAACGGAACAATACAACTTAACGCGAAATTTTGTTACGAAAATGTTTCGTACCGATTATTGCTGATTTGTACGGTTAAAATATTTACAATTGAGAATATCAGATGTTGATTTGTACGCAAAACCCCATAAAATCAATCAAAAATGCGAATAAAATTTATATCAAATGACAGCTTTTCGCAATTAATGGCAAGTGTAAACGATTTCTTCGCAAAAATCAGCTTGTTTATTTTCGCAATTTTGGTAAACTCATAAACAGAGGCGGTCAAAAATTGCGAAAACATTTAGCCATGACCCTATGGCTGATATCCGTTTGCAGATGTAAGATGGGGCTTGCACCTGCGCGAAGAACGGCGGTCAGGAGGTCGCGGCTGCGGGCCCGTGTTTTCGCGGGACCTTGCGGGTGTGCGTTTATCCCATAAGGTCCTTTCACCCGGACCGTCCGACCCTGAAACTGAAAGCGAGGTAAGATATCCATGAAGCAAGGACTTCTGAAAAGGCTCGTCGGCGGTGCTGCGGCAGCAATGATGTGCTTTACGGGTCTGTCTGCTATCCCCGCATCTGCCGATCAGACGTTTTATGACAACAAGACCGGCAACGAAGACGGCTATGCTTATGAACTGTGGAAGGACACAGGCAACACACGCATGACCATTACAGGCGGGGGCTCCTTCTCCTGTGAGTGGAGCAACATAAACAACTGCCTGTTCCGTAAGGGACAGAAGTTTGACTGCACCCAGACCTATCAGCAGTTAGGCGATATTGCGATCGATTATGCAGTGGATTTTCAGCCGAACGGCAACTCTTATATGTGCGTTTACGGCTGGACAAGAAACCCTCTTGTTGAGTATTATATCGTAGAATCCTGGGGCGACTGGCGTCCGCCCGGACAGGCAGCCTCCCTCGGTACCGTTTATACCGACGGCGGAGCCTATGACATCTACAAGACGACCAGATACAACCAGCCGTCCATTGACGGCGACACAACTTTTGACCAGTACTGGAGCGTCCGCCAGAGCAAGCCTCAGGGCAACGGAAGCTACATCGAAGGTACGATAAGCGTTTCCGAGCATTTCAAGGCTTGGGAGAAGGCAGGCCTCAGAATGGGCAAAATGTATGAAGTAGCACTCAATATCGAGGGTTACAGGTCCAGCGGTAAAGCTACCGTTTACGGCAATAACCTTAGGATAGGCAAGAGCTCCGGAAATAACAACAACAGCGGCAACAACAACAGCGGCAATAACAACAGCGGTACAAGCTCCCCCGCACTGGAGGGCACACTGTACACAGGTACCTTTGAAAGCGGTACGGATCACTGGAAGGCAAGGGGCAGCGCTAACATAGCTTCTTCTTCCTCCAAGGCTTTCGAGGGCAGCAAGTCGCTGTACATCAGCGGCAGACAGCAGAACTGGAACGGCGCAGAACTGGCACTTGACAGCACTTATTTCAAGGCTGGCAATGCTTACAGCTTCAGCACCATGGTAATGCCCGCAAGCACTACCAACGTTCAGCTCTCAATGCAGTACGACCAGAACGGCAGCACCAAGTATGCTCAGGTGGCATCTGCCAAGGCTTCCGGCAGCAGCTGGACAAAGCTGGAGAATTCCAACTTTACCATTCCCGCAGGGGCTTCCAACTGTGTACTGTACGTTGAGGCACCTGACAGCCTGACCGATATCTATATCGACAGAGCTATCTGTGCAAGCGCAGGCTACAAGGCTGCTGACGGTTCTTCCAATTCGGGCAGCTCTTCCTCAAACACCAACACAGGCAATAACAATTCCGGTAACAACAATTCCGGTAACAACAATTCGGGCAGCACTTCTTCCGCTGAAACAGGCAACCTGTTCACCAGCACCTTTGAGAACGGTACTGATTACTGGAAGGCAAGGGGCAGCGCCAATGCGGCAGCTTCTTCCTCAAAGGCTTATGCAGGCAGCAAGTCACTGTACATCAGCGGCAGACAGCAGAACTGGAACGGTGCAGAGATATCTCTGGACGGCGACTACTTCAAGGCAGGAAGCACCTATGCTTTCAGCACCGAGGTAATGACCGCAAGCACCACCAATGTTCAGCTCTCCCTCCAGTATGACCAGAACGGCAGCACCAAGTATGCACAGGTAGCTTCCGCAAAGGCATCTGCAGGCAAGTGGACAAAGCTTGAAAACAAGGAATACACCATTCCCGCAGGGGCTTCCAACTGCGTACTGTATGTTGAGGCTCCCGACAGCCTGACCGATTTTTATATAGACCAGGCTACAGGCAGCACTGTTGGTTCTGCAAACAGCGGCAGCAGCAATGTTGAGCAGCAGGCTAACGGTTACTACATCGATCCCTCAAAGCCCATGGTAGCTATCGCCTTCGATGACGGCACTAGCTCCTCTGACAGCGCTTACAGGATAATCGATACACTGGCAGCAAATGATTTCCGTGCTACATTCTTCTATGTAGGCAACTGGATAAACGACCCTGATGAGGTACGCTATGCACACAGCAAGGGTATGGAGATAGCTAACCACACCACTTCTCATGCAAACCTCACTCAGCTTGATCAGCAGCAGATCCGCAGCGAGTATGACAACACATACAACAAGCTGAAGAACATCATAGGCGCTGAGCCTTCCAAGCTGCTGAGACTGCCTTACCTGGCTTCCAACTGGCAGGTACAGCAGGCACTGGGCGATGTACCCATGATAACCTGCTCTATCGATACCCAGGACTGGAACGGTGCTTCTGCCAGCCAGATAATAGGCACTATCCAGAATGCAGCAAACAACGGTTCACTCAACGGTGCTATCGTTCTTTGCCACGAGACCTACAACACCACTGCTGACGCTATGGGTTATGTTATCCCCTGGCTGAAGCAGAACGGCTATCAGGTAGTTACCATATCTGATATGTTCGCAGCTAAGGGTCAGTCCCTTAACGGCGGTCAGGTCTACACTAAAGCAAGCTGATACCGAAATTGCTTAAAGGGGTCTCTCCCCCACAGAAAAGAGTCTGATGTAATGTCAGGCTCTTTTTTGCTTATGTTTGATATCTGAAACTGCTTTGTGGAAGTTTCAAAAGTTGAATGAAATGTGCTTATCTGCCGAAATATCGGAGAAATATCCAACTTTTACAGATGTATCATAAAAATTTTATGTTGACAAACTGAAACTTCGGCTGTATAATATCCTCGGAGGTGAGCGAAAATGTCCAGAGCTGTTGAGATGCAGATATATCCATTTACAGAAAAGACCGAAACTCTGCCCGTATGCCTGCGGGGCATAGGCGGTACACAGTACCAGGGCTATGTACAGCGTGAGGGCGGCTATTGCTGGGATCAGATACTATATTGTATCAGCGGCACGGGCTGCATGATACTTGACGGACAGAGTCATGATATCTCTGCGGGAGATGTCATCTTTCTGCCGAAGGCCTTTCCCCATGAATACTACCCCTACGAGATAAGGTGGGAGGTGCGCTGGATAGTCTTTGACGGGGCAGGCATAGAGGGTCTGCTGGAACAGCTTGGGCTGGACAGGCCGCTGGTGCTGAAGCTTTCCGACCTGAAAGAACTGAACAAACTGTTCGATAAGATGTTCTCCTCTCTCAGGGCGGACAGGGTCAGCGGGATATACAAATGCTCAGGCCTTTGCTACGATATGCTGCTGGAACTGCACAATATGCTCAGCTATGAGAGAAAGCAGGGGGGCGCAGGCAGCGACCTTATCACCCCTGTGCTGAATTACATCGAGGAACACTACTGCCGTGACCTGCCTGTTTCCGAATTGGTGGAGCTGAGCGGGGTATCACACCAGTATCTGGGCAGGGTGTTTAGGCAGACTATCGGCACCTCTATAGAGAAGTATATCCGCAGCCGACGCCTTTGGGAAGCCAGGCACCTGCTGATAGAAACAGAGCTTTCCGTAACGGAGATAGCGAGCCGCTGCGGCTTTTCCGAGGCAGGATATTTCAGCACCGTCTTCCGCAGGGAGGAAGGCATTCCCCCTGTAGAATACAGAAGAAAAAGCAGACTAAAGATAAAGTGAGGTAAGAATTATGAAAACACCCCTTGCACTGGTGCCCCCTATGGGCTGGAACTCCTGGAACAGCTTCGGCTGGAACATAAATGATGAGCTTATACGCTCCACCGCCGACCTCTTTGTGGAAAGCGGCCTCAGGGACGCAGGCTATGAGTACATTATAATAGATGACTGCTGGAGCGAGAAGCAGCGTGATGAGAAGGGCAGGCTCGTGCCTGACAGGAACAAGTTCCCCGGGGGCATGAAGGCTGTGGCTGACTACGTTCATTCAAAGGGGCTTAAATTCGGTATGTATTCCTGTGCGGGTACCCATACCTGTGCAGGTCACCCGGGCAGCTTTGAGCATGAATTCACCGATGCCGAGACCTTTGCGGAGTGGGGCGTTGATTACCTGAAATACGATTACTGCTACAAGCCCCTGGCCGCAGACGGCGCCAACCTCTACCGCAGAATGTCCATGGCACTGCGCAGCTGCGGCAGGGATATACTGTTTTCTGCCTGCAACTGGGGGGCTGACAATGTGTATGACTGGATACGTTCCTCGGGTGCGCAGATGTTCCGTTCAACAGGGGATATCCAGGATAACTGGTTCAACATAAAGGGCATTATGGAGTCGCAGATAGACAAGTCGCCCTACAGCGGTAACTTCTGCCACAACGACATGGATATGCTGGTGGTGGGTATGCATGGAAATTCCCACAACACCGAGGTCCTCGGGGGAGTAGTGGGGGGCTGCACCGACACCGAGTACAAGACCCACTTCGCTTTCTGGGCGATGATGGCTGCGCCCCTCATCATCGGCTGTGATGTGAGGAACATGACCGATGTGACCGCGGAGATACTGATGAACAGGGATATCATCTCCATTGACCGTGATATGGAGTGCAGAGCCCCCTATGTCATCAGGCAGTGGAACAACCCCGACAATGTATTTGCCCTCGTTCGTCCCCTGAGTACAGGTGAATATGCCATAGGCCTTTTCAACCTCAGTGACAAAAAGGCTGAGATGTCACTGCAGTTTTACGATATCGGCCTGCCCGTATCCTCGGGGAGAGGCCTTGAGCTGTACGATTGCTATGTTCATGCCGCCGCAGGTGTTTTCACCGAGAGGTATGTGACACAGCTTGAGTCCCACGACTGTGCAGTGTTCAGGGCAAAGCCCGTAAAGCTCTGATGAAAAGGGAATGTACCGAGTGCGGCAGGGAACTTCTTGCGGACGATATCGCCATTTTCCGCAAGCTGGTAAACAGGAATGCCGCTGAGTTTCTGTGCATGGATTGTCTGGCAGAAAAGCTGGGCTGCACCCGCTGTGATATCGAAAAACTCATCGACTACTACCGCAGCACGGGCAAATGCACATTGTTCGTATGAAATTTACATGGTATGACCCTCACTTCAGCGGTCATCGGAAAAAGGCTGTGCGGCATTGCTGCTGCACAGCCTTTGGCTTTTGCAAGACGAGTAATACAAAAATGCAGAGCCGCTGTGCAGCCCTGCATAACTGTTCTAAAAAGCTTATCCCAATTTGGTTGTGTATTGTTTCCCCGCCGAAGGCGGGGAAACAATACGAAAAAAACATTCTGTATCATCAGCAATACACTTCAAAATCGGGAGAAAAGCTTATTCGATAAAGGACTTCATGCCCTGTTCTCTTCTCCATTCAAGGAACTCCTCGTAGGTGCCCATGCGGTCTATGCAGCCCTCGGGAGTTATCTCGATTATGCGGTTAGCTACCGTCTGGACTATCTCGTGGTCGTGGCTGGCGAAGATGACAACGCCCTTGAAATCACGCAGGGCATTGTTAACTGCGGTGATAGACTCCAGGTCAAGGTGGTTGGTGGGTCTGTCAAGGAGGATAACGTTTGAGCCGAAAAGCATCATGCGGCTGAACATACACCTTACCTTCTCGCCGCCCGACAGTACCTGTACAGGCTTGTATATCTCGTCGCCCGAGAACAGCATACGTCCCAGGAAGCCTCTTAGGAAGGTATCTGTCACCTCAGAGGTGGAGTAGGGGCGCAGCCAGTCAACTATGCTCTCGTCGTGGCCGTTGAAGTATTCCGAGTTGTCCACAGGGAAGTAGGAACGTGAGGTGGAAACGCCCCACTTTATGGTGCCCTCGTCAGGCTCGACTTCCTCTGCCAGTATCTTGAAAAGCAGGGTTATGGCCTGCTCGCTCTCACCGATGAAAGCCACCTTGTCGGTGCGGGAAAGGGTGAAGCTCACATTGTTCAGCAGCTTTACACCGTCAACGGTCTTGGATATGCCGTTGACTTTCAGTATGTCCTTGCCCAGCTCCCTGTCTATGTTGAAGCCGATGAAAGGGTATTTTCTGGAAGATGCAGGCATCTCCTCAACGGTCAGCTTGTCCAGCAGCTTGCGCCTTGCAGTAGCCTGGCGGGACTTTGACTTGTTGGCGGAGAAACGGTTGATGAACTCCTGCAGTTCCTTTATCTTTTCCTCAGCCTTCTTGTTCTGGTTCTTTATGAGCCTCTGCATAAGCTGTGAGGACTCGTACCAGAACTCGTAGTTGCCTACATACATCTTTATCTTGGTGTAGTCGATGTCAACTATATGGGTGCAGACATTGTTCAGGAAATGTCTGTCATGGCTGACTACCAGCACGGTGCCGAAGTAGTCTGCCAGGAAATCCTCCAGCCAGCGTATGGCGTCGATATCCAGGTGGTTGGTAGGCTCGTCCAGCATGATGATATCGGGGTTGCCGAACAGCGCCTGAGCCAGCAGCACCTTGACCTTCTCGTTACCCGAAAGCCCTGCCATCTGCTGATAAAGCAGCTCCTCGGGAAGACCTAAGCCCTGTATCAGCTTTGAGGCGTCGCTCTCAGCCTCCCAGCCGTTCAGTTCAGCAAACTCGCTTTCCAGCTGGCCTGCACGGTCGCCGTCCTCCTCGGAGAAATCCTCCTTGGCATACAGCTCGTCCTTTTCCTTCATGATGTCGTAAAGGCGCTTGTTGCCCATTATCACCGTATCGAGAACGGTGTATTCGTCAAAGGCGAAGTGATCCTGCTTCAGCACCGAGAGCCTTTCGCCCTTGGTGATGGCTACCTCACCTGTGGTAGGCTCCAGCTCGCCGTTGAGTATGCGCAGGAAAGTCGATTTGCCCGCGCCGTTGGCACCGATTATGCCGTAGCAGTTGCCGTTGGTGAATTTGAGGTCAACGTCCTTGAACAGCAGCTGTCCGCCAAAGGACAGGCTGACGTTTGAAACTGTTATCATTCTACTAAACTCCTTACTCTATACTGAAATATCTTTATCGCTGTAAGACAGGCTCATCTGTCTTCGGGCAGTATCATCTCATGTTCCATGGGGACAAAGCCGTACTTCTCATAAAGTGGCCTGCCCGCCGCCGTAGCTTCCAGGGTGATGTGTGTCACGCCGCGCTCTTTGGCATCTTTCACCAGCAGATCCAGCATTTTCAGCGCTATGCCCTGCCTGCGGTATGAGGGGTCAGTGTACATATTCATTATGTAGGCTTTTCTGCCTGTGTCATTATCGCAGGTAGGCATGACCCTGTAGTAGCTGATACCCCCTGCGCCCACGACTTTTTCGCCCTCAAAGGCCAGGTAAGCCGTGTGGCTGTCATCGGCCAGGGCTTTTTCGTAGTATAGCCTTGACTGTTCCTCCACTTCGGACATATCAGCGTCATCATCAAGCAGGTTCGATGCACGCAGTACCCTGACCCGCATATCTGTCAGCAGGGGAATGTCATTTATTGTGATTCTGCGGTATTCTGCCATAGTATCCGCCTCCTTGTCGCACCTTAAAATTATAACATATCGGAAGTCACTTTGTAAATCGGCAGAATACACGGAAAAACTCATCATTTGAATAAAGCAGTTGACTGTTTGGGGAAAATGAGTTATAATATATCGGTAAAGGTGCTGCCGCAGGCAGAGATACATGAAGAGATGATACGAAGAGGAATGGGACAAATGGAAAATAAAAAGCTGGTCAGCAACCTGTTTATGACCACACTTTTCTGGATACTGGAATGGCTGCTGGCAGCAGCAGCTTTCCGCCTGATGTTTGCAAGGCTGGAAAGTACAGGCAAGTCTGAAGCTGCTTCTTTGTTACCCGTCACGGTCTACAAGCCTGACCCTGTTTGCTATATGCTCGGGGCGCTGCTGAGCCTGGGGGCTATGGCGCTGGTGTGGCATTTTCTGCTGCACAGGAATCTGCTGTACGTCCATGCCCACGGCGGTGAGGGCTGGAAGCTCATATGGTATGCGCTGTCGTTCATAGGCATGGGCGGAGATCTGGTGGCGTTTTTAATGGTGTACACCAGGTGCGTCGGCATACTTGGCACCGTAAGACCTGCTATACTCAGTCGGTTCTATGTGCTGTACATAGCCTGTCAGGTCACGCTGATAATCATAGGCAATATCAGGATCAACAATGCAGATACTGCCGGTGCTGAAAAAAGCGAGGCTGAGCGTGACGCATAAGCATTGCTGGCAAAAATTTTCTCTGAGGTGATAAAATGGCATTTACTCCAAAGGCTCCCGAATTTTTGTATGAGAACTATTCCCGCAACGACAAGGAATGGTTCAGGAAACACAAGGATATATATGAAAAGGAAGTTGTACTGCCCATGCGGGAGATGATAGAGTATCTTTCGCCACTTATGGACAGCATTGACCCCATGATAGTGTGCAGCCCCCGCAAGGTCAGCCGCATTTACCGTGATGTCAGGCTCATCAAGGACGGTATGTTCTTCAAGCAGTCCATATGGTTCTCGCTCATGCGCCCCAAGGAGCGCTTTGACAGCAAGCCCGAATTCTTCTTCTGGATAAACCCCGAGAATTTCGGCTGGGGCTGCGGCTACTACCATATAGCCACACCTGTTATGGAGAATATACGCTCGCTCATACTCGCACGGGACAAGACCGCCATGGACGCCATTGCAGCCTATGAGGCTCAGCAGACCTTTGTGCTGGAGGGCGAGATGTACAAGCGGGACAGATTTCCCGAGGAACCCGAGAACCTTAAAAACTGGCTGAACCGCAAAAATCTGTCAGTGTATTTTCAGTGCGAGGACCCCGAGCTGTTTTTCAGTGACGGTCTTAAGGAACGGGTGAGGAGCGATTTTGAGATGATAGCCCCCGTGTATAAGCTGTTTGTCAGGGCGGAGGACATGGAGGCTGCAAAGAACGAACAAGGCTAGTTTCATGAGGTGATAGTATGGTCATATATTTCAGCGGAACAGGCAACACCCGTTATGCCGCAGAGGTCATAGGCGAGCTGCTGCACAATGAGGTCAAGGATATAAAGAAACTCATACGTCAGGGCGGGCGGACGAAGTTTTATTCCGAGGCGCCCTATATCATCTGCGCACCCATATATGCCTGGCGGTTCCCGCCGCTGGTGGAGGGCTTTATTGCTGACTCGGACTTCTGGGGGAGCAATGAGGTGTACTTTGTTGCCACCTGCGAGAGCCAGACGGGCAATGCCGCAAAATACCTGAAAAAGATATGCGATGAAAAGGGCTTGAAATTCATGGGCTTTGCAGGGGTGCCCATGCCCGAGAACTACATCGTGATGTACAAGGTGCCCGATGAGGAGGAGCAGAAGAAGATATTCTCCCGTGCGGACAGGGAACTGGTGCGCATATGCAACACCATCGTCCGCCGCGAACAGCTCACCGACAGCCTTGACATGAAGCTGGCAAAGCCCTTTACCTCGCTGGTGAACCCCTGGTTCTTCGGGGCTGTGGTAAGCACGAAGAAATTCCATGCCACCGATAAATGCATAAGCTGCGGCAAGTGCAGCGGGGTCTGTCCCTACAACAGCATAAGCCTGAAAAACGGCAGGCCTGTCTGGGGAGAAAAATGCACCCACTGTATGGCCTGCATAAGCAATTGTCCCACCGAAGCCATTGAATACGGCAGAAAGACCGTGGGTAAGCCCAGATACCTGTGCAGGCGCAAACCTAAGATAACCTGGAGATAGAGATATGGAACTTGAAGCGGGAAACAATATAGTCAAACCCATAAAAAAGCCCCTTGCCAAGGGCGAACGCTCGGCGGCGGGGGGAACATGGTGTACGGTGCTATTGCCTGTTGCAGGGCTTTTTCTGGAGATATTTGCTGTAGACAAATTCTCGGGGGCGGCGCTGTGGCTGACGGTCATAGTGTTCATCTGGCTGGGCTGCTTTGCTGACTTTAAGCAGATCAGCCCCGACCTCAGTGAGGATAAGCGTGCAAAGCTGAAAAAGCTGCGCTTTATACCCCCTGTATACCTGTACGTGCGGGAAAGCATGACCGCAGGCATACGCACAAAGGGGCTGGCACTGGCCATGCTCATGGCAGCAGCTGCATTCGCCAACGGCTTTACCCAGGGGCTGCTGCTGGACGAAACGAATATCCCCCCGAAGCTGGAGGGGGCAGCTGTGGGAAATATGGACGACTTCAAGGGCAGCGACAGCACTATCGGAGATAAGCTTGAGGCCTGGTTCGATGAGGGAAAATACGATATCTCCTGCACCCATACGGGCGATATCTTCTCAGTGACTTTCAGCGGCACCCGCGAGGGCGCGGAAGCGGCTGTCACCATTGACATCGAGCATGACGGCTTTGCCTACAAGGAGATAAGTCCCGAAAAGATAGTCCTGGGCGGCAGTGAGCTTGACGATGAGGACTTCGATAAGACCCTGAAAGAGATCTTCGCCGACGAAACAGAAGAGAGCGAAGAAAGCGAATAAAAATATCCCTGTTCAGCCGTGCTTTGGCAATGCACATCGGGACAGGGAGCAAAAAATAACGCCGACAGCCGTCGGCGCTTTTTTATCTGTTCAGGTCCTCCACCACGTCTATGACATCTGCCAGGGTCTTGCAGCAGGCGAACATCAGGCTTGCTGTTTCGGGGTCGGGCTGGGAGAGGTCGGGGACGAATACGGGTACGCAGCCTGCGCTTTTGGCGGACTTTATGCCGTTGGGTGAGTCCTCCAGGGCTATGCACTGTGCGGGGGGCAGCCCCAGTTCTGCGGAGGCCGTAAGGTAGATATCGGGGTCGGGCTTGGAGCTTTTTACCATGTTCCCGCAGACGACCTTGTCAAAAAAGTGGTACACCCCGATAGACTCCAGATACAGCTTGGTGCGCACATTATCCGTGGCGGTGGCCACTGCCAGCCGCAGACCTTTTTCCCTGCCGTAGGCGATGAGTTCGTCAAGGCCGGGCTTTTTTTCTATGCCGTTCTCGGCGATGTAGGCATTCATCAGTTCTATCCTTTTCAGGCGGACTTTAGCGTAGTCAAAATCGGGGCTGACCTCAGCCTGCAGCTTGGGACCCGCATATTTTCCCGCCAGTGACCTTATGCCCAGAACGTGTTGCTGAGTCATCTCCCACCCGTAGAAAGCCGCAGCCTCCCGCCAGAACCTGGTGAGCAGCTTTTCGGTGTCCACCATAAGTCCGTCCATGTCAAATATAAGTCCGTTGATCTTCATTTTACTTTTCCTCGCTTAAGTGTCTGTCAGAATTTCAGCTTTTTCACGACCGTGATGTCCTTGTCCACCGCAGCGGCGAATACCTCACCGTCCGCAGGCTTGCCCACCATGGTGCCGTAGTGGGTGGGTATGGCTGTCTTCGGCCTGATGATGTTCACAAGCTCCGCCGCCTGTTTCGCATTCATGGTGAAGGTGCCCCCTGCGGGCACGCAGATGATATCGCACTTTACAGCCTTTGCTTCCGAAGTGGCATCGGTGTCGCCGCAGACATATATCCGCTGACCCGATACTGTCACCACATACCCCAGCCACCCGTTTTTCCTGGGGTGAAAGGGCTTTAGCAGATTGTAGGCCGCAACAGCGTCAATGGGTATGCCCTCCACCTCGGCACTGTAGGCGGGGTGCATGAAAGTAGTCATGCCCTGGCCTATGCCCGCTCCGGCAAAGGCTTTTTCCATGGAAGAGGGCGCCACGAATCGGGTGCCTTCTTTTGAGACCTTTGCAATATCATAACGAGAAAAATGGTCGTAATGCTCGTGGGTGATGAAGACTATGTCTGCATCATGGGGGGCGCAGCTTATGTGCAGCGGGTCAAAGTAGATGACCTTTTCAGCGGATATCCTGATACTGCTTTGTTCGTTTACGGTTATAAGCTCATGCATGGCTGTGACTCCTTTCGGCATATGATATTTTTACGGTATCATTTTAGCATATTTTGGCCGAAACGTCAACAGGTGCAGGAATGCACCTGTGCTGTGCTGCCCCGCCCCTGGGAGTTGCGAAGTGTGCGCAATGGGTGAAAGAAAAATGAAAGTTAGTCATCTGCCTTGAAAACTAAAGGGAATTATGATATAATGTGTGTGAAATCAGGGGAAGTCTGTGCTTTTCGCTGATACAGGTCATTTGCAGGGAGGTGAAGTGTATGAAGGATATCGGAGAGCGTCTGACCGCCTATGAACCCTTGTGGGAAAACTGGTACAAGGAAACCTATCTGGGCAGCGGCGGCTCGGGCAAGGTATACAAGTTCCGTCAGGAGCTTTACGGACAGGTGCGCTGGTGCGCTGTGAAAGTCCTGCCCATAATACTTGACAGAAGCGTGAGCGTGACGCATGAGAGCCGCGAGCAGGAGATCGCCGAGCGAAAGAAACAGGTGGCGGAGGAGATAAAGAATATGTACCTGCTGGGGGACAAGCCTCACCTGGTACACTGCATAAACCACACCTACCGTGATATAATCAGCGATGAGGGCGAGGTCATCGGCTTCGATGTGCTCATACAGATGGAGTACTACAAGACCCTCACAAAGTATATAAATGAAAAAGGCGTGCTGCCCCCCGCTGAGGTGGAAAAGCTCGCCCGCCAGATAGGTGAGGCTCTGCAGTGTATGCACGGGAAGAATATGCTCCACCGCGATATAAAGCCTGATAATATCTTTGTTGATGACTCGGGTGAATTTTACCTGGGGGACTTCGGCATTGCCAAGCAGACCCAGGCAGGCAGCTTTGCCACCTTTGTGGGCACCCAGCCTTTCATGGCGCCCGAGGTCTGGAATTCACGCACACCGAACGAGCAGCATTACGGTACGGCGGCGGATATATATTCGCTGGGCATAACGCTGTATTATCTGCTCAACGGGAACCGTCTGCCCATGGTGGAGGCGGGGGATAACCGCAACGCTATCGACGCTGCTATATTCGGCAGGCTCAGCGGAAAGGTCTTCGGTATGCCCGAAAACGGCAGCGAGGTGCTGAAGCAGGCGGTCATGGACTGCTGTGCCTATGACCCCGCAGACCGTCTGCAAACGGCGGAGGATCTGCTGGCTGCCCTGGACAGGTGCGACGCCACCATGATGTACTCGGGAGGGAACATAGCTGCGGTGCCCATGCACAAGCCTCTGCCCGTTATTACCGAGGAAGATGAGGAGCTTCCCGAAGAAGAACTGCCCGAGGAAGACTTTGAGATAACTGACAGTATCTATGCCCGCCCGGGGGATCCCGAGGAGGAGCTGATAATACGTCCCGCCCCTGAAAGACCCATACGCAGGCCTGTTAAACAGCCCCCTGCCGAAAGGGAACATCAGCGGGAAAGACAGGGTCGTCATGAAAGAGGATATGACGAGGAACAGCCCCGTGAAAAGGAAAGACCAAGGCTTTCATCAGCCACCAAAAAGGCAGCCCTGACCATAGGCATAGCCCTGTGCTGCATAATTGGTGTGGGGGCGCTGTTCTTCACAAAGACCATATGCATACACAACTGGCTGCCCGCCACCTGCACCAAGCCGGCGACCTGCACTAGGTGCGGCAAGACCCGAGGTGAGCTGGCTGCCCATGTTTTTGAGGAGGCTACCTGCACCCACCCCATGCGCTGCACTGTCTGCGGGGAGGAAGTGGGGGATAAGCTGGAACACAGCTGGCAGGCTGCCACCTGCACCCAGCCCAAGACCTGCGCCATGTGCGGTGCTACCGAGGGCGAGGCGCTGGGTCATAAGTGGAAGGACGCTGACTGCGAGATGCCCCAGTACTGCGAGGTCTGCGGGCTGGTAGGCAAGGACGCGGTGGGTCACAAGTGGAAAGAAGCCACCTGCACTGCCCCAAAGACCTGCACTGTCTGCAAAAAGACCGAGGGCGAGGCACTTGGCCACGAGTGGAAGGAAGCTACCTGCACCGAGCCCAAGACCTGCGAACGCTGCGGCGAGACCAGCGGCAAGGCACTGGGTCATCAGTGGGTCGAGGCGACCCTGACCACACCCAAGACCTGTTCTGTATGCGGTGCCACCGAGGGTACTGCCCTTGATTATACAGACAGGGGCACCATGTTTGTCAACACAGGGGGCGATACCCTTGCCCTGCGGGAAGAGAAGTCTGCTTCATCAAGGCAGCTGGCCTCTATCCCCGACTGCACCGAGATAAGGGTGTGGTACACAGGCAGCTCGGGCTGGTACTATGCCCTTTATGACAACACCTACGGCTACGTCAATTCCGGCTATATCTCCGCCACAGACCCCATGCTGGGCGATGGCACGGTATCGGGCTGGGATACGAAATATCTGGATACCCTGAAAGTATCCGTGACCTCTGCGGAGGTGAAGAACGGCAGGCTGAACCTGGAGCTTGATGTTTACAACGATGCCACCGAGTTCGTGTGGCCAGATCTGTACATCTACTACAACGGCTCTGACAGGGCGAACGGCAATTTCATGGAGCTGAAAGATGTGATAATAATGCCGTACACCTCCCGTTCTGTTACGGCGACCTGCAAGGTGGACAATGACTTCGGCCGCGGCAGCCTGAAAAACATAGTCGTAGTGGACGGCGACGGCAACAAGGTACTGCTTGAACCTGTCTGAAAAGACGCAGCTGCGCAGTTTCAGGACGAGTTTTGCGGCTTGAGGGGAGTTTGTTAATTACTTAACAAATGGGTAATATAATTAAAATATTTTGTCAAAAGGTATTGCAATTAATGAAATAGTATGGTATAATATGAACGTGAGTTATGTAGCTTTTAACTTTCTTTGATGTATTTTTTGTGAACGGAGTGATATGGTTGAAGCGTTTTGATGTCACGGCACTGCTGGGTTCAGTGGGAATGAACCTGCTTATCAATCTGTGGGGGGCTATACCTGCGGTAATACTGCTGGTGCTGCACTTCACTATAGGGGTACCCATGTGGTTCTTCTGGATAGCCCTGGCAGGCTGGGTCGTGATAATCGGGACGATGACGGTGCTCATGCACTGGATATCCATCCAGCCCTCGCTGCCCGAAAAGCCGAGGGAGAACAAGAACCCATACTCCAAGAAGGGCTATGAGCCTATCAATTTACACAGGGGATAAAGCAGCAAATGCTGTAGGGGCGCAGCTGCCCCGTATAAATATTTTTAAGGAGGGTCTATCTTATGGGACTTATTATGGCAGCCATCGGCGCAGCAGCCGGTACAATGGCAGATCAGTGGAAGGAATATTTTTATTGTGAGGCACTGCCTGATGACGTACTTATGGTCAAGGGCCAGAAGGTCGTTACCAACCGCGGCCAGAACACCAAGGGCAGCGATAACGTGATCACCGCAGGCTCAGGCATAGCTGTGGCAGACGGCCAGACTATGATAATCGTTGAGGACGGCGCTATCATCGAGGTCTGCAACCGCCCCGGCAGATATACCTTTGAGCTGGGTACACCTTCGCTGTTTGCTGACGGCAAGCTCGGCCAGAAGATCAAGGATACTTTCAAGCAGATAGGCCAGCGTATAACCTACGGCGGCGACCCCGGCAAGGATCAGAGAGTTTATTACTTCAATACAAAGCAGATCTCCAACAACCTCTTCGGCACACCCGAAACTGTACCTTTCAGAGTTGTTGACTCCAAGATCGGCCTTGATATCGACGTTCAGATCAAGTGCAGCGGTATGTATACCTTCCAGATAGTTGACCCGCTGCTGTTCTATACAAATATCTGCGGCAACCAGGCCTATGAGTACAGAAGAGATACCATAGCCCCCAGAATGAAGGCTGAGTTCATCGACGCACTGACACCTGCATTCTCCACCATGTCTGATATGGAGCTGAGACCCAACCAGATACCCGGCAAGAAGCAGGAGCTGAAGAACGCTGTCAATGAGGCACTGGCTGATACCTGGGGCAAGAACATGGGTATCGAAGTCATTGAAGTTGCTATAAAGGCACTGAACCTGCCCAAGGAAGATCAGGACATGATCAAGGAGGCTCAGCGCATAGCTATGATGCAGAACCCCACCTATGCGGCAGCTACTATGGTAGGCGCACAGGCTGATGCTATGAAGGCTGCTGCCAGCAATTCTGCAGGCGCTATGACAGGCTTCATGGGAATGGGCATGGCTCAGCAGGCAGGGGGCATGAACGCCCAGAACCTGTTCGCTATGGGTCAGCAGCAGGCAGCTCAGCAGCAGGCAGCTGCTCCTCAGGCAGCACCCGCAGCACCTGCAGCAGACAGCTGGACTTGCTCCTGCGGTACTGCTAATACAGGTAAGTTCTGCCAGAACTGCGGCACACCCAAGCCCGCCGATGACGGCAGCTGGACCTGCAGCTGCGGCACTGTGAACACAGGCAAATTCTGCCAGAACTGCGGCTCCAAGAAGCCCGAGGCAGTAAAGACGTTCAAGTGCGACAAGTGCGGCTGGACACCCGAGGATCCTACAAATCCTCCTAAGTTCTGCCCTAACTGCGGCGATGTTTTCGATGAGAACGATGCGACCTGATCTCTATAGATAGTCCATTTCGCGGTTGCAGAGATGTCATCATCTCTGCAATCGTTTTTACGGAGCGCTGAAAGCCCTCTGAAAACACGAAACTACTTGGAAAAAGGAGAATGTTTCCATGGCAGTACAAGAGTATAAATGCCCATGCTGTGCGGGCGCCATTGAATTCAACAGCCAGATACAGAAAATGAAGTGTCCCTACTGCGACACCGAGTTTGAAATGGAGGCTCTGCTCGCCTATGACGAAGACCTCAGCACTGACGGCAATGACCAGCTTGACTGGAACCCCGAGGCCAGTGAGTGGCAGGAGGGGGAAACTGCGGGGCTGAGGGTGTATTCCTGCCAGTCCTGCGGCGGTGAGATAGTCGGCGATGAGACCATGGCTGCTACAAAGTGCCCCTACTGCGATAACCCCGTGGTAATGACAGGCCAGTTCCGCGGCGACCTCAAGCCTGATTACATAATACCCTTCAAGGTGGATAAGAATGCGGCGGTCAAGGGACTTAAGGATCATCTGGTCGGCAAGAAGTTCCTGCCAAAGGTCTTTAAGGACGAGAATCACCTGGACGAAGTCAAGGGCATTTATGTGCCTTTCTGGCTGTTCGATGCTGACGCTGAGGGCGGCGTGAGATACAAGTGTACCCGCACCCACACTCATCACGAGGGCAACTACCGTATTACCGAGACCGAATATTTCTCGGTGTACCGAGAGGGGCAGATAGGCTTCGATAAGATACCCGTGGACGGCTCCAGCAAAATGCCCGATGACCTTATGGAATCGGTGGGGCCTTTCAAGTTCGGTGATGCTGTGCCTTTCCAGACCGCTTATCTGGCAGGCTACCTGGCGGATAAGTACGATGTCCGTGCAGATGACTCCGTCAGCCGTGCTAACGTCCGTGCCAAGGAGAGCATTGATGAGGCTTTCAGGAACACCGTCAGCGGATACACCAGCGTGAATAAAGAGGGCGATAACCTCAGGCTGAGAAATGCCAAGGCGAAATATGCGCTGTACCCCGTGTGGGTGCTGCACACCAGCTGGAACGGACAGCACTATCTGTTCGGCATGAACGGCCAGACAGGCAAGTTCGTGGGCAACCTGCCCTGCGACAAGAGTCTTTACTGGAAGAGCTTTTTCATAGCATCAGGCATAGCTGCGGCGGCTATTTACGCTGTGGCGTGGTTCTTCCTGAGATAGGGGGTGTGTGCGATGAAGAAGATCTTATCCCTGCTGGCGGCCTGCACCATGTTCGTGTGCGGTGCGGTAACGGCCTTTGCAGATGAACTTATACCCAACGAATACTACACCACCAACACTGTTCCCGAGGAAAGACAGAAGCTGCTGCTTGTGGACGACGCGGATATCCTCTCTGACTCAGAGGAGGAGAAGCTGCTGCGTAAGCTTGAAGATATCAGCGCACAGCACGGTATGGACGTCTGCATACTCACCACCTATTCTCTGGGCGACAGGGGACCCGAGCAGTTTGCCGATGACTACTATGCCTACAACGGCATGGGTCAGGGCAGTGACAAGGACGGCCTGCTGTTCATGTTAGCCATGGAGGACAGGGACTGGGCCATAGCTACCCACGGCGACGGTATAGAAGCTTTCACCGATTATGGGCAGGAATATATAATGTCCCGGATAAAGCCTGAGCTTAAAGATGACGACTACTATTCGGCCTTTGATGAGTATACCGACCTCTGCGACGATTTCCTGACCGAGTACGAAAAAGGTACACCCTATGATACCGACCACAAGATAAAGGGCAAGCTGCCCCTTGTGTGGATACCCATAGCACTGGGCGGCGGCCTGCTCATAGGCCTTATATATGCCCAGGCGATAAAGGGTCAGCTGACCAGTGTGGCCATGCAGCACGGCGCTGATGACTATATCCGCCAGAACAGCTTCAAGGTGACTACCAGTCGTGATAACTTCCTGTACAGGAACGTTCAGCGTGAATACATACCCCCTGCTGAAAAAAGCAGCGGAGGCGGGTCTTCCACCCACAGCCATTCTTCGGGCAGCTCCTTCGGCGGCAGCCACGGAAAATTCTGATAAAGATACGGCACATCTGTCATATAGCAGATGTGCCGTTTTGTTATTATCCCAATTTATTTTTTTATGTGCCTGAGCGATCGTCATTCTCTCAGGGAGCTTCCCCTGCTCTCCAGCATGGAGGCGGTGTTTATGTAGACCGTGTTCATGACCAGCCATATGACACCCACACATATCATGGGCATAAGGCCGTATTTGAAGATCGTCTGGCCTATGAATGCGGCAGCCCATGTGGCCATGCAGGCGATATTGCCTGCCTTGTAAGCGCTGTAGCCTGCCTGCCATACGGTCTGCTTCTGGGCTTCATCGCAGCTGTCCAGCCACTTTTTCTGGAAATTGATATCAAAGGTAGAGCCTCGCTTTTCGGGGTTGAGCTGCTTTTCAAGAGTGAGTGCCTTCTCGTTCAGCACCAGCTGCCAGACCATGCCCACAAGGAACACTACGGTGGGTATCAGAGCCAGAAGTGACTTTTGCTCTATTGGAAAATAGCTTGCGCATGAAAACAGGATAAAGTTGAGTATCATGCTGGTAGATACCAGCTTGATAGGGGCATTCAGCTGCAGCTCGATAGAGTCTATGAACTCCTCGTCCTCGCCGTCCCACTTGGCAGCAGCTTTTTTCAGGCAGTAAAGCTGACCTGCTGCGCAGATAAGGGGCACCAGTGTAAACAGGAGGTGCGCTGCCATAAGCAGCAGCCCTGCGGCCTCATGGTCTACTTTCAGAAATTTCTTGAAATCGATGTCCTTGGTATTGCTGCCAAGTATCCGCCCGAAGATATACCCCAGCCCGAACATCAGCAGTACCAGCCCTGCGGCTTTGAGCAGCAGCTTCAGCGTCTTATTCATTGTCGTCCTCCTCGTATTCAAAGATCTCTTCCACTTTCACATTGCATATTTTTGCAAGCTTAAGTGCCAGCGTCACCGAGGGCGAGTAGTCGCCCCGTTCTATCTGGCTGATGGTCTGCCGCGAGGTACCTGCCAGCTTGCCCATCTCTGCCTGATTAACACCCAGGCGGGCCCGCATTTCCTTAAGGTGATTGTAAAGCGGCATCATATCACTCCTTCCTGTAAAGTCATTTGCTGCGGCACAAAAGGGAAGTACCTTTGTGCCGTTCCTCACGTTTGCTGAACTTTCTTTGTTATTCATTTTTATCTCCTGCTGTCTTTATATCTTTTGTCTTATGCCCTCATCGGGGCGGACGTTCTGCTGCTCTTTCACATAGTTTTATTTTCCGCAGATCATTTCTTTTCTTTCTTTTTAAGGTGCGAATAGATCATACACATGACCGTCACACCTATGGCTGCGCCGAAGATAAGACCTCCGCATATGCCGAGGGCGAACTTGCCTGTGATAGCGCCTATAGCTCCCCCAAAACCGAGAAATACTGCTATGCATACGGGTAATGCAAATATGGCTGCGTTCTTATTCATGCTGTACACTCCCCTCAATGACTGACTCAACTGTATCTTTTTTGCTTTCCGACTTTTTCCAGTCAACATTGCTGAATACCTTGCCTGCACCCAGCATGATGAAGACGATACCTAACAGGGGCACATCCATGCAAAGCCAGAAGATGATACCGAGAACTATCCACATCATGCCGCTGCCTTCGCCGCCCTTGTGGGCTGCCTTTTCAACGTCCTCGGCATCTATCACTGCACCGTCCCATTCAACGGAGTTAACACCTGTGAAAACAATCAGGTCGATAAGCTCAGCCCTTATGTTCTCAACGAACTTTTCATCGACCTCTTCCATGCCCTCGGCAGCGTAGTGTGAGGTCAGTATCAGGCGCTTCTGCCTGGTATCTGCCACAAGGACTTTCTTGAAGCAGTAAAGGCATACGCACTCATTATCCTTGTTTCTCAGGCCGTATGCGACACCGTGGCTTGCCAGCGCCTCAGTGGCATTTGCCCTTATCTCGTCTGCATCGCCCACCAGCTTGGCGGTGAATGCGGGCTTGCTTATCTTTCTCTTGTTTGCTGTGAAAATATCATATCCTTTAACTGTTCCGAACATGACAAACCTTCCTTTCATTTTGACAAATATCTTTTTCGTTTTGACAACTTTCTTTTTCTTTATGACAACTATCCTTGTCATGTCTGTATTATAGCACTGACAAGGAAAGTTGTCAATCCTTTTTCGCTTATTTTTTATTACTTTGTATATCTGCACAAAATATAATGACATCAATTATTGATTATGCGGAAATTTGCACGAATGCTTTCTGAGCCTTGACGATTGACGGGATTTGTGGTAAAATGAATATAACAATATTAACCTATGGAGGTTACACATTATGTTCTTTGACGATTATCCCATAGTTGGCACCGAAACAAGACTTCCCGTATACATAATAACCATAGGCCGCAATGATTACCAGTCCCATGTCAGCAGACCCGAGGGCTTCCGTTACCCCCAGATAATCTACTGCACCAAGGGCAGCGGTATGCTGAACGTGAATGGAGCGAGCTATCGTATTTCCCAGAATATGGGCTTTTTCCTGCCCGCAGATGTTCCTCACGAATACTACACCACAGGCGATGAATGGGACACCCACTGGATAACCGCAGGGGGCTACGGCTATGACCGTATGCTCAAGGAATTCGGCATGACCGAGGCGCGGGTGTTCAAGCTCAGCGAGATAGAGGTGCTGGAGGAAAGCTTCATGAAAATGCACGAGGCTCTCAGCTGCGACACGATATTTGGCAACTACAGGGCATCGGGTATGCTTTATAACTTCCTGATAGATTTCTACCGTGTTATAACGGGGGAGTATGAGAGCAGTGAGCCCTCGGGCCCGCTGGTAAAGGCTATCGACTACATCAACCACAATTATAAGGATAAGATAACCCTTGAGCAGCTGTGTGACGCTTCGGGGGTGAGCAAGCAGCACCTGTGCAGGCTTTTCAGGAAGTCTCTGGACTGCCGCCCCACCGAGTATGTGGCAAAGCGCCGTATCCGTGAGGCCAAGACGTTGCTTGCCAACACCGACAAGCCCATTGAGCAGATAGCTGTAGACACAGGCTTCTGCACCCCCGGGTACCTCTGCGAGCTTTTCAAGCGCTATGAGGAGATAACCCCCGGTGAGTACCGCAAGGAGTTCACGAGAGATTGATATAAGGCCATGTCCCGCTGACGGGGCATGGCTTTTTGCGGGGAAGCATTACACCGAAACAGCCGCTGCCTGTCATCGGTGATACACATCAGAAATGGCACCGCAAAAAGAGCGTGAACGGTATCGTCCACGCTCTCATATTTTATCTGACTTTATATCACAGCAGCTTGTTCAGCAAACCCAGCGAACCCAGCAGCAGCAGGAAGAGCAGCACAGGCTCGATGAACTTTACCATGACGATGTACAGGCCTTTTCTGCCGAATTTTTCGCCGTTCTTGGTAGCCTAGTCGATGACGGTCTTTGGCTTGATTACCCAGCCGATGAGTATGCAGGTGCTTATGGCAACAACGGGCATGAGTATGTTGTTGCTGATGTAGTCAAATATATCCAGTATCTGGGCGCCGCTGCCGTTGGGGAGCTTTATCTCGAACATGAACAGGTTGTAGCCCAGGCAGATAAATATGCCCAGCACCAGTGCGGCAGCTGTTTCGATGAACACGGATCTTTTTCTTGACCACCCAAACTTGTCCATAAAGCCCGAAACTACAGCTTCCATTATGGAAATGGAGCTTGTCAGCGCTGCAAACAGCACCATGAGGAAGAAGGCTGCGCCTATCCAGGTGCCTGCAGGTCCCATGGCCTTGAAGACCTTGGGCAGGGCAACGAACATAAGTCCCGGGCCTGCGGACATACCGTCTTTGCCAAGGAAAGCGAATACCGCAGGTATGATCATGACACCTGCAAGGAAAGCTACCAGCGTATCAAATATCTCAATGCGATTAACGGACTTCATCAGGTTGTCATCATCACGGAAATATGAGCCGTAAGTTACCATTATGCCCATGGCCACGCTTATGCTGTAGAAAAGCTGTCCCATAGCGTCAAGGACCACATTGAAGAATTCCTTGGGGCCTATGCCGTCAAGGTTCGGCACCACGAAGATCTTGAAGCCCTCAAAGCCCGTTCTGCCGTCATCGCCTTTCAGGGTCAGTGAGAATATGGCTATGCCGATAATTGCTAAAAGCAGCAGGGGCATGAGTATCTTTGAGATAGCCTCGATACCCTTGTTAACACCCATGTAGATGACCAGTGCCGTTGCCGCCAGGAAGATCACATCGAATACCACAGGGGGTGCTATGGAGCTGATGAGTTCTCCCGTGCCCATGGCCTCAGGGTCGGAAACGCCCCCCGTTATGAACATATTGAAGAAACCGTCCTCTGCCGCCGAAGCGCCGCTGCCCGTGATGAACACGGTGAAATATTTCAGCACCCAGCCGCCGATTATGCAGTAGTAGGGCAGTATCATGAAAGGCACTATCTCAGCGAAAACGCCTATCCATTTAGACTTTGAATGCAGCACACCGTAGGCTGTCAGGCAGCCCTGTTTGGTCTTACGGCCGATGGCGACCTCTGTCACCAGCAGGGTGAAACCGAAGGTGACAGCCAGCACCAGGTATACTACCAGGAACAGACCGCCGCCGTTTTTTGCGGCCAGATAGGGAAATCTCCAGATATTCCCCAGGCCTACCGCCGAGCCCGCTGCCGCCAGCACGAAGCCCAGCGAACTCGAAAACGAATTTCGTTTTTCTTTGACTTCCATTTTTTCCATTTTCTGACTCTCCTATGTTTTCCCGCCATGGGCGCACTCAAACAGAGGCTTTCGCGGGGAAAGTCTCTGACGATACGCTGTAACGGTCATCGTGCCCGCATCATGAACGGTCATGCGGGTCGTTTACTTTAAAATCGCCTTTCACCTGATGTGAACGCAGGCAAACTAATGGTAACATTATAGCACATCTGAAATGTTTTTTCAAGTAAAAAACTGGAAGAAACCGCCTTTTTACCAAGTTTTTTAAATTTATCGAATAATTCATAAGAACTGCGGCAATAATAGTCACAGTAAACGGCAAAGAGAGAGCTGACACCGTCAGTTCAGCGTTCTCTGCCGTGGATACTCATAGTGCGCCAAGCGCATAAAATCAGGCAAAGAAAGGAAAGAGAGCCATGAAGAAATATCTCACCGTGACTATCTGTGCCCTGTCGGCAGCAGCCATAGTCACAGCCTGCTCAGCGGGCGACAGGAAAGACTCCGACTACAAGCAGGGGGACTACGAGGAGAGCAGCATAGTTACCACCACCAAGGCGGAAACTACCACCACCACCACCCGTGCTTCCGTTACGAGCAGGCCTTCCACCACCAAGGAGGAAAGCTCATCTAAAAAGGAAGCCTCATCTTCAAAGCGAGATACCTCCTCCCGCGAGGACAGGGACGAGGACGAGTCAGGCGGAATTGTGAGCCGTGCAGGCGAAGTTGTGGACGATATCCTCGAGGGCGGCAATGAAGTCATCGACGATACCATTGACACAGGCAGGGATGTAGCTGATAATATCTTCTGATAAAGGCGCCCGGGAGAATGCTCTTGGGCGCTTTTTTTGCGGGCTTTTTCGGGGAAAACAGCCGCTGTTGTTTAAAACGCTGTAGGTTTTTAAAATAATTTTGTGTATATTGATAGTTGCTAAGATTTGTGAAAAAGTGTATAATTAAAATGTGTAAATATGAAGATTTTGTGCAGAGTTATGAAAACAAGGCATTTGTAATATATTTTACATAATCGGAGGAATATTATGCTGCTTAAACATAAAAGGCTCATCTGTACCCTGTGTGCAGCGCAGGCTGCCCTTTGCATGATGAGCGTGCCTGTATCAGCGGCGGTCTGTCCCCGTGAGGAGACAAGGCTGTATATCTGCGCTGAGGATACAGCGGTAAACAAACCTGTTCTGCTGGCGGCAGATGAAGACGAGGAAAACGACGACAGCTCAAAGTCCACCCTGAAAGAGAAGACTGAGGCCAGCTGGCAGATATTTGCCTGCATCGGCGGGGGTGTGCTGGTGGTCGTGGCTATAATAAGTCTGCTGGCGGATAAAAAGAAGAAATAGCATCATGAAAAGGATAATACTAACGGCGGTACTTCTCGCGGCAATGCTGCTTTCTTCCTGCGGAAAGACAGGCGGTGCCGAGGTAAGCCTGGGAGAGTCGCAGATGTACAGTGAGGCGGAAAGACAGCAGGCTCTCGATAAAGCCATGGGTTATTTTCGGTACGAATTTGACGGCTGCGAGCTTCAGGAGATACACTACAGCGGCGATGACCGCAGCAGGGAGGTCTCGGAGGAGTACGGAAAAGAGATGATGGTGTTCACCTCAAGGTTCTATGTGGAAGAGGACGGCGGTGACGGCTCCCTGGAGCAGGACAGCACCTACAGCGGCTGGATCTGGCTGGTGCAGAAGACAGAAGAAGGAAAGTGGAAGTATTACAGCTGCGGTTACTGAGCAGCGTTGCTCTGCTTTGAAAATTTATATGACCTCATTTCTTTGCGAGAAAAACGCGGATAATTGGCGCAAATATTACAAGTCGGTTAAAATTTCGGACAGATACTTGCAATTTTGAAAAGGCTGTTGTATAATGATGTTGTAAAATGTGAGTATTTTACATTGCTGACGGTAAAATGTTTGTGACGATGAGTTTATCTCGGAAAGAAGCGTAAGATCATGGAGAAGACATTTTTTATCAGGAAATCAGCCACAGGTGATGAAGTTTGCGCACCTGCCTACGACAGGTTCCAGCGCATCGAAAAGCTCAACCTGCTGGTAGACAGCGGCTGGGTGATAAAGAGCTTCAAGTGCGATGCAAATGAAGAATACTTCATTCTTGAGAAGGCAGATCAGTAAACGCAAGGGGGAACGCCCGTTAGGGGCTTCCCCCTTTTTGTGTATAAAAGACTATATTTCAGGAGGCGGAAAATATGGATATGACAGTAATGAACAAGATAAGCTACGGCCTTTATGTGCTTACGGCCAGGTGCGGCAACCAGTTCGGCGGGTGCATAGTTAATACCCTGGCACAGGTCACAAGCTCGCCCAACCGTGTTTCGGTCACGGTGAACAAGGGCAATTTTACGGAATACATGATACGTTCCGACGGACGTTTCAGCGTTTCCATGATAGATGAAAGCGGCGAATTCTCGCTGTTTACCCACTTTGGTTTTTCCAGCGGCCGCTGGGTCAACAAATTCTATGACTTCCCCATGAAGCTTGCAGAGAACGGCCTGCCCTACATCGAACAGGGTACCTGCGCATATCTCTGCGGTGAGGTGGTGCAGACCGTTGACCTGGGCACCCATACCATGTTCATTGCCGATGTTACCGACGGCGGCATACTTTCCGACAAGGCGCCCATGACCTACGCTTACTACCACGCAAACGTCAAGCCAAAGCCTCAGGCTGCTGCGGCTGATGAGGCAAAGGGCGAAAGGTGGATATGCAACATCTGCGGATATATCTATGAGGGTCATCTGCCCGAGGATTTTGTCTGTCCCATCTGCAAGCACGGCGCCGCTGATTTCTCGCGGATAGATGAGAACGGCGATATCATGGAAGACAAGCAGGAGGACATGGCTGATACCTCGGCGGAAGCTGAAAAGTGGGTCTGCAATGTGTGCGGCTATATCTATGAGGGCAAGCTGCCCGAGGACTTTGTCTGTCCCGTCTGCGAGGTGGGCGCCGACGATTTCAGCAAGCTGGAATAAGGCTGAAAGTGTCGCGCAATAATCGGTCAGCACTGCGCAAACGGGTGCTTGACAGATGAAGAGGATATAGTGTAATATAGAAAGGAAGAGTGAAATGGATCGTCCGAAATACGGTGGAGAAATGACCGCAGGTGTTGTTATGGGCGGACGTGACGGCATTTTCCGGATATCAAAGGAATACCGTAGGAAACACGCTTTTGCGCCTGTGACGAAAAAGGCGAAAGACGAAGCGGGAATTTTCGCCATAAGGTCAGGTGACGGCATATGTACACCTGATGAGGATTTCTGCGTCTGCAAAAAATGCGGCTTGATGATGGCTGAACTTCCATATATAAAGGAGGCGGCCTGCAATGAGTAAATGCATAAAATGCGGCGGAGAAACAGCATTTAAGACCCTTTCCCCCGATGAGGGAAGTCTGCTTTATAAGTACTATTACGACGGTGATGTTGTGGAGCATTACAGCAGGTATCTGCTGGGTTGCGAAGAATGTCAGGCCTGCGGCGGGCGCGGTGCGCTTTACGCCCGGGAGGTCGAAGAAGGTACGGTGGCAGGGCTTCTTGAAAGGCTGGAATTTGAAGAAGTGGATATCGGTGTCTGCCCCGACTGCGGCGGCAGGCTCATTACTGACATGGCAGGCATGGGCGCTACGGGAAATCTCCTGAGCAGGTTTGCCAAAGAGCGCTTTACCTACAGCTTTGCGCTGTTCGATATGTGCGCTGACTGCGGTAAGATATCCAATATACATGAAAAGCTTATGGGGGAATAGATATGAACAGCAAACTTAAAGACGAGATACTGGCAGTGCTGGCTGACAGGCAGACAGACATCGACCTGACCAAGCTCAGCGATGAAGACCTGCGGACCTACATAACACTTATGGCGGTGAAAAATGAGCGCAGGGGAAAGGTAGAGTATGCAGTGGAAACTGTCCGTGACCGCGACAACGGCGGCGCCGACGAAAGTGCGCTGAACGATGTGCTTTCCATGTACGGCGAAAAGGGCTGGCGGCTGAAATTCTGCTTTACCGACGAGGTAGGCGTGGAGAGCCACAGCGCCACTGTAGCAGGCTACACCACAGGCACCAACGCAACTATCAATGAGATCGTGCTGATATTTGAACGCTTTGCGGAGATATGAGGTGTGACAGGAAATATCCGCGGTTGAAGAACTTTGATTATGGCAGAGTTGGTTATTATCATGTAACTATCTGTACAGAAAAAAGATTGCCGATATTATCTAAAATACGAATAGAGAACGTTTCCGAAAGGGTAGGGTGGGGGCTTGCCCCCACCTCATCTGTGAAGGCAGAGGTCATCTTATCTCCTCTGGGACGTATTGCGGAAACACAATTATACGAATTGGAAAAAAGATATCAGAATGTACGGGTGTCGGCATATGTGATAATGCCCGACCATATACATATCATTTTCAAGATCCTTGGGGACAAGGTGGGGGCAAGCCCCCACCCTACCCTCATAGACGTTGTGCGCACATATAAATCTATCGTTACACGCATATGTAATGCGGCGGCGGGCAAACAAGGTCGGAAAATATTTCAGAGGTCTTTTTACGACACCGTGATATGGAACGAAGAACAGCTTCGTAAGGCGGCGGAATATATCTCCCATAACCCTGACAGGTGGGCTGCGGATATTGAACGTTTTGGTAAAAATAAATTTTTATATATAAAGGAGTAATAATTATGGCATATGTAATAGGCGTTGACTGCGGTACCAGCGGTACCAAGACAGTCCTGTTCGATGAAAAGGGAACAGTTATAGCTTCCCAGACCATTGAATACCCCATGTATCAGCCCAAGAACGGCTATGCAGAGCAGGACCCTGCTGACTGGGCTAACGCAATGGTGAACACTATCAAGGCTGTTATGGCCAAGAGCGGTGTCAGCAAGGACGATGTTAAGGGCATAGGTATCTCGGGACAGATGCATGGCCTGGTAATGCTGGATAAGGACAACAACGTGCTGAGAAAGTCTATCATCTGGTGCGACCAGAGAACAGCTAACGAGGTCGCTTGGATGAACGAGAACGTGGGCGAGAAGAAGCTCATCGAGATAACAGCTAACCCCGCACTGACAGGCTGGACAGCTGCCAAGATACTCTGGGTGAAGAACAACGAGCCTGAGGTATACGAGAAGGTGGCACACATACTGCTGCCTAAGGACTACCTGCGTTTCGTGCTGACCCATGAGTATGCTACAGAGGTTTCCGATGCTTCGGGTATGCAGCTGCTGGACGTTCCCAACAGAAAGTGGTCTGATGAACTGCTGAGCGCTTTTGAGATAGACAAGAACTGGCTGGGCAAGGTATATGAGTCCTGCGAGATAACAGGCAAGCTCACCAGGGAAATGGCTGACGCACTGGGTCTCAACGAGGGCACTATAGTTGTGGGCGGTGCAGGCGACAACGCTGCTGCTGCTATCGGTACAGGTGTATGCGAGGACGGCAAGGCTTTCACAACTATCGGTACTTCGGGAGTTGTATTCGCTCACACCTCGGGCATAGCTATCGACCCCAAGGGCAGAGTACACACCTGCTGTGCAGCAGTTCCCGGAAGCTGGCACGTTATGGGTGTTACCCAGGGCGCAGGCCTGTCCCTCAAGTGGTTCAGAGATAACTTCTGCAACCCAGAGAAGGAGACTGCAAAGTACATGGGCGTTGATGAGTATTACCTCATGGACAAGCAGGCTGAAACTGTACCTGTGGGTGCTAACAGGCTGCTCTACCTGCCTTACCTCATGGGCGAGAGGACACCTCACCTTGACCCCAATGCAAGAGGTGTGTTCTTCGGACTTTCCGCTATGCATACCAAGAAGGAGATGCTCCGTGCAGTAATGGAGGGTGTTTCTTATTCTCTGCGTGACTGCGTTGAAGTTTTCCGTGAGATGGATATAAATGTATCTGACATGATGGCCTGCGGCGGCGGCGGATCCTCACCCCTGTGGAGATCTATGCTGGCCGATCTGTACAACTGCCCCGTAAAGACAGCTTCCTCCAAGGAAGGCCCTGCACTGGGTGTTGCTCTGCTGTCCATGGTGGGCGCAGGCATCTACTCCAGCGTGCCTGAGGCCTGCAAGGCTGTTGTACGCACCGACAAGACCCAGGAGCCCAACGCTGAGGCAGTTCCCGAGTACGAGAAGTTCTATCAGCTGTACCGCGAGATCTATCCCGCACTTAAGGCTGAGTTTGCAAAGCTGGCTGCTCTTTGATAAGCAGACTGCCCTGATATACCAAAAACTATGCCCGCGGG
The DNA here is from genome assembly GCF_017464355.1 of Ruminococcus sp. Lineage (GTDB taxonomy): Bacteria > Bacillota > Clostridia > Oscillospirales > Ruminococcaceae > Hominimerdicola. Next base: position 184,203 of record NZ_JAFUAG010000017.1, read on the forward strand.
CTTAGTTATGGTGCTGATGTATAAAAGACGAGCCATAGTATTTCTGATACAATGTCAGAAATGCTATGGCTTTTTGCGTGCGTTACTTTGATAAAACAAAATGCCCCCGGGTGCTTTGCAGCGCTCAGGGGCGATATATCTTTTGTGGCTGTCCGACTTATGCTTATGGTACGGACCGTTTTTGCCTACCTGCGGCTGCCGCGGTAGAGTTTTTTGTTTTCGTACATGGCAGTGTCGGCTCTCTCGAAAACGTCCTGGAGGCGCAGATCTTTGCCTTTTTCAAAGTATGATATACCTGCGGCCACTGTTACAAGGCCTGCACTGCTGTTCTTTTGCATTTTGTCCACCAGTGAAGCCATGAGGGCGTCTTTCTCTTCAAAGTCACTGCCTTTCATGATGACGGCGAATTCATCTCCGCCTATCCTGAAAACGGGGCTGTGCTTGAAGGTGGTGCATACCACCTTGCAGGCCGCCTTGATATATTCATCGCCTGCATGGTGCCCCATGGTATCGTTGACGTGTTTCAGCCCGTTGACATCGGCTACAAGCACTGCAAAATCCTCGCAGGTGCCATCGGATATCTGTCTGTCCATATCCATTTCCATCTGGACATAGGCGTGCTTGTTCTTCACCCCTGTGAGGGCATCACGGTTGGCCATATCCATGGCGCTGCCCAGTGCCTGACGGTAAGCCATCTCCCGCCGCTTGGCGGAATCCACATTTGCCACCGCTATGATGATATGGGCTGAATCCTCTCTGGGTCTTGTGGCAAACAGGGTGACATACTGGGGCTTGCCATCGATAAGCAGGCGGTAGTTCAGGGTAGTTGAACCTGTCTCGCTCATATTTTTCAGCAGATTTTCCTTTTTCATGGCTTCCGCCATCATGTCATAGTCCTCATGGTAGATATCCCGCTTCATATTCCGCTGGGTATCCCCGAAGAAATCTGTGCCTGTGGTGCCTATCTCCATTCTGGTATAGCGTTCGCTGTGGCTGTATTCTTTGTAGGTACCTGTGTTTATATTTACATGGTATATGACCTCATACATCTGCGCCATAGCCCTGACTATCTCGCTGAAAGCCTCAGTAGTCTGGGTCAGGGACTGCTCGTGACGTATCTGCTCATCAACGTTGAACACCCCGATGATAATGCGCTTCTCGTCATTCTTCGGCCTTACGGCTATCATGGTGACATACTGCACCCTTCCGTCAAGCATTTGTCTGTAGGTCAGGGACATAGTCTCCGTCTTTTTCAGCGCCTCCATAAGCGCCTGTTTATCCAGGGCAGCCAGCACCCTGTCCGTATCTTCTTTGTGGATATACTTTATCGCATCAGTTCGTGCCGCATTGAAGAAATCTTCTCCTGCCCTGGCAATACCCAGCCTTGTATACTGCTCGCTGGCGCTGTACTGCTCGTACTCATCGCTGTCAGTGTCGATATAGTATATGACCTCATACCTGCTGGCCAGAGCCCCTGCTATGCGGTCGTAGGTAGCTATATCCTGCGCCGCCTTGTTCTCACGCCGGATCTGCTCATCTATATTGCGCACACCCACCACGACGTGGTCGCAGTTGTTGCGCTGCTTTATGGCCACCAGCATGACATACTGCGTGCGTCCGTCAAGCTTGATCCTGCAGGTCGTGGAGAACGAGCCGCTTTTTTCCAGATTTTTCAGCAGTGCTTCCTTTCTCATGGAGGAAACTATTCTGTCATGATCCTCGGGGTGCAATATCTTCGGTATCGCGTTACGGTTGAGGTCGAAGAAATCCTTTCCGCAGGACCTTATGCCCAGTTCGGCAAAGCTTGCGCTGGAGCTGTATTCGGTGTATCTGCCTGTGTTTATGTCGATATGGTATATGACCTCAAACAGGCTTGCCAGAGAGCCCGCTATCTCGGAATATGTCCTGTTCTCCTCCTCAATGGCACGCTCACGGCGCACCTGGGCATCAACGTTCTGCACACCTATGAAGATGTGGTTGTCGTTTTCTCCTGTGCCCATTATGGTCTTAAGGAAATAATATCTCGGCACACCGTCGATGACCAGCCTGTAATTCAGGGTAAAGGACTTGCCCACCCTCAGGGCAGCCATAACGTTCTCTTTCCTGAACTTATCCAGGAAGACGGGCTGATCCTCCGGATACACAAGCAGATCGCAGTTTTTCACTGTGTCCGCATAAAAGTCATCCCCCGATGACCTGCGGCAAAGCTTTTTTTCCCTGCCCGATGCTGAATACTCAGCATAGCTGTCATCATCGGTGTTGATAACATAAATGCTCTCATAGTCATCAGCCAGCGCCATGGCGAGCTTTATGAATGTGAGCGCATCGCCGTCATAAGCAGAATTTTTGTCTTTTCTTGCCATTTCGTCCATTCAGTTCGCCTCCCCCGAGATATCTTTAGGACATTATAACATATTTTGTCAGATTTGTCACGCATTTTTTGAAGTTTTTTGCATTATTTTTAAAAAATGTTATATGATAAAACAGCATCGGTCTTTGCTTTATTCCCGTATCAGCTCCAGCACTGCCTCTGCGGCGGCGCTGCGCTGTGCCTCGGGGGATATGGACGCTTTCCCGTCACCTTTCTGTTCGCCGTAGCTGCCGAACTGCCCGTGGCAGCCCCCCTCGATGATAAGTTCCTTTGTATCCTCGGGAAGCTCAGCCTTGTTTTTCTCATACTCCTTCATATTCAGCACCTTGTCCTCGCTGCCGTAAACGGAAAGCACCTTCAGGCTCTCATCAAGCTCCTTTGTAGAGTATGCTGCCAGCAGTATAAGGCCGTCGGTCTTATCGGGATTATTGGAGCAATAAATGGCAGCTGCCGCCCCGCCCATGGAATGTCCTGCCAGATACACATGGTCATAGCTGTGGGCGGCGATGATATCATCAGCCCTGTCAATACCGAAGACCGCCATGTTCGCGGGCATATCCACCAGACAGCAGTCTGCGCCCCGCACTGCCAGTTCCTGCATAAGGGGGGCATAGGCCCGTGCGTCCACCTTTCCCCCGGGGTAGAATATCACCAGCGTATCCTCGCCCCTGCCGTCAAAAAGCCAGCAGTTATCCTCGGCGGTCACAGTGACATCGGCATTGCTTTTCATGGCTTTCAGGGCAGTGCTGTCGGGGTGGTAGCAATCAAGGGCATAGGCTACCCCGCCCCCGGCGGCTATGGCAAGGCCTATGCCGAAAGATATAAGGAACCTTACCGCGGTTTTCAGCTTTTTCCTCTTGTTTATAAAATGTGTTATGATAAACCCCCACAGGAAGCTGACAAGCACCGTCAGCACCACAGCCAGGATATACAGCATAAGCGCCCCTCCTCAAAACTGACCAATGTTCATTTATGTAATTATACCACGCAGAGCTCCCGATAATGTTGATTATTTGTAAATTCACAGGAAGTATCCGAAACGTACTGCAAAAGCCCGAAAGCATTTTTCCGCTTTCGGGCTTTCAGTATTATACTATGATATCATCAGCCCAGTGTGATAGACTTCAGCTGAGGTGTTCCGTCGCCCTCAAAGGTCAGCCATATAGCGTTGACACCGTCGGGGATATCCACATCAGCAGTGCCTGTCACCCAGACATTGGTGCCCTCGACCTTTATCTCCCCGAGAGCTTCGCCGTCCCAGGCAGTCTTTATCTTGAAGACACCGTGGCCGTAGGCGCGGGTGGCAATGCTGAACTTCTTCACACCCTTGCAGTCAAAATACTTGAAGCCTATGTTGGTGCCGTTGCAGATATTGGCTATGTAGCCGACCTCCTCGTCGCCGTCCCTGCCGTCCTGGACTATGCGGGGTGCATTGAGGTCGCCTATATACAGCTCTTTCTTCTCGGTGAACAGACAGCAGGCGATATATGCGGGATACTCGCCCTTGCCCTCCAGAGGGCCGCCGTTAAGGCCGCAGGAGGTTATCTCAACCTGGTCGAAGCCGCCCTCGGGCTTAAGGGTCAGCTTTTCGGCACAGCCCTGTCTTGAGAACCAGGTGCCGTTGGTGTGGCGGTGGTAGAAGATGTACCATTCGCCGTTTATCTCGATGATACTGCCGTGGTTGTTGGCACCGCGGACGGTGGGCATATCTGCGGGCTTGTAGGTATCTATATGCAGGTCGGTATTGCTTACCAGCACACCGCCGTACTTAAAGCCGCCCAGGGGGCTGTCGCTGACAGCATAGCAAAGCTCGTGCATTACCTCGGAGGAATAGATGAAGTAATACTTATCCCCCACCTTGCGGATAGATGAAGCCTCGAAGAAAGCGTGCTTCTCAAAGCCGCTTCCCTCGCTGTAGCAGCTGCCGGGAACGACCAGCTCAGGCTCGGTCAGTATGGTGAGCATATCCTTGTCAAGGGTAACGACCTTTGAGCCTGTGCGGGACTTGTCCCCTATACCGCAGAAACCGCTGTACATATAGGTAACATCGCCCTCGGTGAGAACACCGGGGTCAAACTGGGGCTCATCGCCCTCACGCTCCCCAAGACGGGTGCCGTCCTTATAATGCACATATCCGTAGAACTCATATTTGCCCGCAGGTTCATCACAAACCGCCACAGACATCACACCCACCTTGTCCAGCACATAATACAGATAATATCTGCCGTCAGGGCCCACGGTGACATCGGGGGCATAAAGGCACATATGGCCGTCCTTGTTCAGGGGGTCGGCATTGCGGGGATATATGACGCCCTCATAGCGCCAGTTGCCCAGGTCGTTCACAGGGGCTGACCAGCAAACGTAGTCCCCCATGCAGAAGACATAGCCGTTCCAGAGATCGTGGGAACCGTAAACATATACCCTGTCGCCGAAAACATAGGGCTCGCCGTCGGGGACATATTCCCAGCTGGGCAGATAGGGATTGAAAGCCTGTTTTTTACTCATAGATATCCTCCTTATTTCATAGCGTCCAGCAGGAACCTTGTGAACTCGCTCTGCTCGGTATTGGCAGCGGCGCCGTCGGGGGTGAATTCCATCTCATTGCGCTCGCTGTCGGTATAGCACTTCCATTCGGGAAGCTTGTTGCCGTTGCTATCAAAGCCGTTGGGGTCCCCTGTTTTTATGAAGTTCGCCCAGTAATCGCACATCTGCCTTGCTATATCGTAGTGCCTGCCCTCATAGGGTCTGCTGCACTTCTGTATAGTTTCAAAGAAGAACCACAGATCCACCGAATGGAAAGTACCGGGGTGGTCATCACCCGGGATATCGGGGATAAACCTGTAATAATAGCAGGGCTTTGTATCTTCCATGGCGCTTTCAGCCAGGAAAGCGGACTTGACTCCCAGCTCAGGTGCTGAAACAGGTGCATAGCCTGCAGCCGTCTTCACATTAGCCTCGGGGAAGAACAGGAATTTCTCCGCCTTGTCGCCGAAATATTTATCTGCCAGCTTCTTCAGCTGCTCATCATTTTCAGCGTGTATGAACTCGGTGAACTCGTCCCCTGTGTTGCCTGCCATAACAGGCACGCGGTTGCGGGTGCCGTCCTTGAAAGCAGCAATGGGATCCCCTGTGTTGAAATTGTCATCACGGACGATAGTAAAGAACATTTCGCCCTTGTTGCGCAGCTCGGAATACTTCTCACGGATAAAGCCTGCGTCCAGCCTGCGGGCTTCCTCAAGGGTCCTGACACCCAGGTATTCAAAGAGCCTTTCGCCCTTTTTGCCTGCTTCCTCCACGCTCTGGGGAATGAAGAACTCGTTGACCTCATAGGGGCTGCCGAACATACCGCTCATGACTACGGCCTTCTGGAAATCCCCTGCGTTGCCTGCACAGGCCATCTGTGCCATAACGCTGCCGCCGCCTGCGGACTGTCCTGCAATGGTGATGTTGTCGGGGTCTCCGCCGAAGTTCGCTATATTGCGGCGTACCCACCGCAGACCTGCCTGCTGGTCAAGGCTGCCGAAATTGCAGGGGGCATCGGGCTGTTCCTTAGTCAGCTGGGGGTGTGCCAGAAAACCAAAGGCGCCCAGCCTGTAGTTGACCGTAACAACGACTATATCGCGCCTTGCCAGACGCTCGCCGTCAAACTCCATCTCTGCGGTATAGCCCCACTGAAATCCGCCGCCGAAGAACCATACCAGCACGGGCTTGCGCTCATCTGCGGACTTTGCATTTGTCCAGATATTCAGGTAAAGGCAGTCCTCGCTCATGGGTATCTCGGGGTCAACGTGCCACTCACGGCAGTAGATGTCGTCGCCGATACCCGGGGTGTCCTGCATGGATATGGGTGCAAACTCAAAGCATTCACGGACGCCTTCCCAGTTCTCGCAGGGCTGAGGTGCCCGCCAGCGGTTCTCGCCTACGGGGGGCGCTGCAAAAGGCACACCCTTGAAAGAGGTTATCCTGGGGTCAGCAGCAGGCAGCCCGCGTACCTGACCGTTTTCAGTATTAGCTATCCTTAACATAATGTCAACTCCTCAGATAAATATTTTAAGTACATTTTACCATTGAAGCAGACATTTTGCAAGACAATTGCCGTAGTTTTCTGACCGATTATTGCTATATTTCCGTACAAATTGGCAGATAATTACAAATTGTTATGTTTGCGGGATATATCTCTGCGCCTATATGAAAACTCATCAGAATACCGTATATGGTATTTGCATTTATATAAAATACCTTATGTGGTATTTTATATACCTATCTCACGATATAATCCCTCTCTGTTCTGGCCTGTATATAATATCCCGCGGATACCTGCATTCTCCGCCCCGCTTATATTTTTCGGGCTGTCGTCGATGAACACAGCATTCTCCTTTGTTATGCCATATCGGCTGCAAAGCAGGTCATATATGGCACGGTCGGGCTTTACTATTTTCTCGTTACAGGAGAAGATACCGCCGTCCGTCAGGCGGGTGAAACGCAGTACCTGCGGCGCTGCGTGCATGAGAAACTCAAAGTAGTTAGACAGATAGAAAACCCTGTGCCCACGGCTTTTCAGGTCCTGTATCATGGGTATGGTGTCGGGGCGCAGCCTTGGTATATCCCCCAGCTTCGAGAACACCTTGCGTATATCCCACTCATATTCGGGCGCACAGGCTATGAACCTCTGCAGCACCTCTTCCACAGGCAGCACACCGCGGTCAAGCTCTGTCCATTCGGGATTGCCAAACATGGCTTTCGCCACGATATCAGCCCTGTCCGCAGGCACTATACCGCGGACAAATTCATCAAAATCAAAATCTATAAGTACTTTTCCTATATCAAATATAATATCCATATTTATCTCCGAATACCCTATACGGTATTTTTAAATTTCATAAAACACCATATGTGGTATTTTATATTCTTGCAACATCTGCATTCTACGCAGGTCCTCCCCGCACCGAAGTTCTCACCTATGTAGAAAATATAGCATATATCCGCAGCAATGTCAAGTCTGCTGACCTCCTGCAGCGGCACTGAAACAGAACCCTCGACTTTAGCAGAACTTCCGCAGGATATGGTCAATGAAATAAAGAAAGATCCGGAATGTACCCGAACAGACAGCGGAAACACCTGCGTCCTGCATATCTCAGACGGTATTTCGGGTGAAGAGGAAGGCAGAGAGGTCTTTAACAGAATGGCAGATAATGTCAGAAGGCCGGTCTTGTGCTGACTACAGCATTGAGTCAATGTTAGTGTAGAAAATCAGCTCCAGCTGCTCCTCGGCGGTCAGCTCAGGGACGTTGTCTGCGGTGAGCTGTTCGCACTCTTCCAGGGTGGAAAGTATATCCGCTTTTATATCTGCGATACAGCTGACATTTGTCAGCACAGCGCCGCACTCAAAGTCAAGGTAGAAGCTGCGGTTGTTCAGATTTATACTTCCCACCGTGGCACGTTTGTCATCGCTGACAAAGACCTTTGAGTGGATAAACCCGGGGGAATACTTGTATATCTGCACCCCTGCCTCTATCAGCGGGAGATAGTGCTTTCTGGCCACAAGCTCCATATAGCGCTTGTCGGGGTGGCCTGGTATTATCATGATGACCTCGGTGCCCCGATCAGCCGCTTCACGCAGGGCGGTCTCAACCTCGTCATCAATATTCAGATATGGTGCGGTTATGTACAGGTAGTCATCTGCCGAACGGATCATCTCTAAATATATCTCTCTGGCGCTGTCCAGGCCGTCAAAAGGGGATTCTCCGTAGGGCTGCACACAGCCCTCTGCGGTGACAGGCTCGGCAAGGTCAAGGTATTTTTCACAGTCTGCCAGCTTGCTGCCTCCCTCCCACTGCTCAAAGAAAAGCTCGGTGCAGCTGCGCACAGCCTCGCCCCGCAGGAGGATAGCTGCGTCCTTCCAGCGGCCGTAGGGGTGTTCCACATTTATATATTCGTCCCCGATATTCACCCCGCCCATGAAAGCGGTCTTGCCGTCTATCACCGTCAGCTTGCGGTGATCTCGGCGGTTCATGCTGACCTCGTCAGCCTCGCGGTAAAGTTTGCAGTTTATCCCTCTGCTGTTCATGGCTTCGGCAAAGGCGTCGTTCTGCTGAAAGCCGTCACATATGAGCCGCACCTCCACACCCGCTGCCATGCGGTCTTCAAGGACGTCCATAATGCCATTCAACATCTGTCCGTCTTTGACGATGAAATATTCCATGAAGATAAAGTCTTCCGCCTTCGCAAGTTCTTCCAGCAGGGCTTCATAGAAAGCTTCACCCGTGGGGCAGTAGCTGACCTCGGTATTTTTGTAGACAGGATAGCGGCAGCCCGTCAGCTCATAGAAAACACTGCCCTCGCCCCCTAGGTCTTCCTGAGTGAGGTACATGGGCATTTCGGGACGTTCTTGTGTTTGTACATCAGGCTCTTCTGCCTTGCCCGTATCTTCTGTTGTCACGGAAGTAACCGCCGCCGATGAAACTTCTTTTTCCGAACTTTCAGCCCTGTGGGCAGCACCGCAGCTCCCCAGCATTACGACAGCTGCGAGCAGCGCAAAAACTCTTTTACACATGACCCCACCCCCTTTTGATACAGCATACCATATCTCGGGAGGTTTTTCAAGTCCCCAACGCAAAAAAGGCACACCTGCATGAATAGCAGATGTGCCTTGTCCTTACATATATATCAGTTAACTGCCTCGATAGTCCACAGCTGGTTGGAAGCCCCGCTGTAGCTCCACTGCAAAACGTTTGCGCCGTTGGCGGTGGATCTGCCCGAAACGTCCAGTGCCTTGCCGCTCTCCTTGTTGATGATAGCGTAGCTGTTGCCGACCTTGCGCAGTTCCCACTGCTGGCAGGCATTGCCGTAATACTGGCACTGCTGAACGTTTGCACCGTTGTCCTTGCTGGCCCAAGCCACATCAAGCACCTTGCCGCTGTTCACACACTTGATGACATAGTATCCGTTGGACTGCTTGTCAAGGTACCACTTCTGGTTGTTGCCGCCGCCGTAAGCGTACTGTATAACATTTCCGCCGTTGTCCATGCTCCTGCCCGAAACGTCCAGCGCTTTGCCGCTGTTCACGGACTTTATAGCGTACTTCTGTCCCGATCTGAAGCTGCCCGAATTGTTGTTATTGCTGTTATTATTGTTGTTGTTCTGCTGCTGTGTGTTGTTGTTCTGGCTGCTGCCGCTGCCCGGAGCTGTGTAGCTTATCCAGTCATACTGTGCTGTCAGGGGAGCCCTGCCGTTGTAGTGGTTCAGCCATTCGTCAACGTCCTTGCCGTTCCAGACGTTCATCATTATCTTGCCGGGGGTGGTGGGTATATCACGGGTGGCGGTGTATACGGGCTTTTTGTCAACGTACCAGGTTATGCTGTTTCTGTCCCAGTAGAAACCGTACTGGTGGAAGCTCTGGGAAGCGTCAAACCCCAGGTTGTAAACATACTCGTGGTTGCCCTGACCTCTGGTGTAGTAGTTGAACTGCACCTGATTGGTATTCTTGCCCAGGAACTCGATATCTATCTCGTCCCATACAGTGCCGTCCGAGGGGCCTGTGTAGGTGAAGAATGAGCTTACCACACCGTCATTTTTGATAGGCTTCATGCTCACATCGTACATACCGTAGCCGAAAGCCTGGATGGTGCGGTACTCAGCGCCCTTGTAGCCCTGCCAGCTGTTGCCTGTTATTGAGAGGTTCATCTTTCCCCCTGAGAACTGCACGTTGTTCTTTGACCAGGTGCAGTCGAACATACCGCCGTTGGACCAGCCGTCGGAGGCCTCCATTTTGCCCCAGTCATAGCTGTCAAAGCCTGTGCCGAAATAGCTTCCGCTGAATGTAGCCGCGTTGGCGCTCAGCACCATGGTTGCAGAAAGGGCTGCTGCTGTGAGCAGGCTGACTAACTTCTTCACTTTCATTTCAAATTACCTCCGTTCGGGTTGTGCATGATATACACATTTCTCCTTGCTTGTCGGAAACTTTTATCTCTTCCGACGATGTTATTATATCACCCGCAGGCGCCGAATTATATCTTAAAGCAGGTAAAAAATATCAAAAAACGAAACTCGCAGAAATTTATGCTTAAATTTTTGACAAAAAGTCGTGGATTTGTGATATGATCTTTACCGATTGACATATCTCTGTGCAGGTGGTATAATTAGGCTGGATATGGGTGATGAGCAGATCATCACTTAAGGAAAGGAAAAACAAAATGAAACATCAACTCTATAACCCCGATTTTGAATTTGTCCGTGAGCCCGAAAGCTTCGATAAATATACCGACCGTGAACTGCTTAGGTACTGCCTGGGCGCCACCATGTATATGCCGGGCACAAAGGATTTCACCCCGAAGATACTCAACGGCTCCATGCCCGGGCTTACCACCGTGGTGCTGTGCTTTGAAGATGCCTGCCCCGAGGACAGCGTGGAGGCTGCCGAGAAAAATGTCTATCATCTGCTGGAGAGCGTTACCGATGCCGTGGACAGCGGCAGGCTCTCCCCCGACCGTGTGCCGCTGATATTCGTGCGCATTCGTGACCTGGAGCAGTTCCGCCGTTTTGCCCTGGGGCTGGATAAAAAGAAAGCACGTTCCCTCTGCGGCATAAATTTCCCGAAATTCAATGCTGAGAACGGCTATGAATATTTTGCATACCTCAAAGGCCTTAATGAAAAGCTGGGTGAGCTGCTGTACGGTATGCCTATCATCGAGGACCCCGAGGTGGCCTACAAGGAGAGCCGCATGACAGAACTTCTCGGCATAAAGCGCATTCTCGACAAGTACCATGACCTGGTGCTGCAGGTGCGTGTGGGCGGCACGGATTTTTCCTCCGTTTTCGGGGTGCGCCGCGGGGTGGATTATTCTATCTATGATATCATGACCGTCCGTGAATGCCTGGCAGATATTGTCAACGTCTTCGGCCGCAATAATGATTACATCATATCGGGGCCTGTGTGGGAATATTTCCGTGCCCCAAAAGAACTCATGTTTGAAGAACTGCCCTCCCATAGTCTGGAGGATTACCTCTTCAAGCGGCAGACCATAGTGAACAACGAGGTAGACGGCCTGCTGAGAGAGGTCATACTTGACAAGGCCAACGGCTTTGTAGGCAGAACAGTTATCCACCCCACCCATGTGCGTTTTGTAAATGCCCTCATGGCCGTTACAAAGGAGGAATACGACGATGCCTGCATGATACTGTTCAGCGGTGAGGGCGGCGTTGTCAAGGGTGCGGGCAGCAACAAGATGAACGAGATACGCCCCCACACCAACTGGGCGGTAAAAACATTCATGCGGGCGAGGGCTTTCGGTGTCATCGAGAACCAGAGCGCCTATGTAAAGCTTTTTGCAGTAGACAAGTGACCTCAGGGAGGGATATATGAAAGTTAATAAAAAAAGCCGCCGAAGAAAGCTGGCAGCGGTGCTGGCAGTATTGCTGCTGCTGGCGGGAGGGACTTCTGCGGGCACGGTGATAGCCATGCGCAGTATTTTCAGCAGGGGAGATTATACCGACCCCGCCCTCAGCGCCTACTACCGCTACGACCCCGACTGGAAAGACAAGCACCCCCGTGAGGAGGTAAGCTTCACTTCGGGTGAAAATGAGCTGAAAGGCTTTATCTACGGCATGGAGAACAGCTCGCCCAGGGGGCTCATCGTGTTTGCTCACGGTATCGGCACGGGGCACGAAAGCTATATCGACCAGCTGATGTGGTTCGTTGAACAGGGCTGGCGGGTGTTCACTTATGATGCCACAGGCTCGGGCTACAGCGAAGGCAGCGGCACGGTAGGGCTGGTGCAGTCCGCCCTTGACCTTGACAAAGCCCTTGACTATGCCGAGGGCGATGAACGTCTTAAGGGGCTTGATGTATATCTTCTGGGACACAGCTGGGGCGGCTACGCTGTCAGCGCAGTGCAGAATTTTGACCACGACATAAAGGCCAGCGCTGAGATATCGGGCTACGCTTACCCCGTTGAGATGCTTGATGTGGGCGCCGAGCAGACCATGCATACAAAGGCCGCCGTCGTCATGCACCCCTTTATCTGGCTGTACAACAAATTCATCTACGGTGAGTATGCAGACCTCAACGCAGTGGAGGGCATAAATTCCTCAGGGCTGCCAAATCTTCTCATACATGGCGAGAACGATGATTTTGTGGTGTACGACCGTGTCAGCATAGTTTCCAAAAAGGCTGAGATAACTAACCCAAAGGCAGAATTTTTCACCCTGACAGGGGAGTATGCCGACCACAACAGCTTTTTCAACAGCGACCGCTGCAACGAGTACAAGAAGCCCTATAACTCCCGCAAAGAGGAGATAAAGAAGAAATATAAGGGCGCAGAGCAGACGCAAAAGCTGAAAGAGCTCATATCCGAAATGGACAGGGAGACCGTCAACGACATAAACATCGGCCTCCTTGAAATGATAGAGGATTTCTACGAGAGAGCGTAAATACAGTAAACGGCAAAAAAGGCTTGTGATGACCACAAGCCTTTTTCTCTTATGTGAAACTTTCAGACGCAGATACCTGACATTCCGCTGCCGCTGGCGAAAAGCTGCACCCATTCCAGGGTACCGTTGCTTTGGCGGTACACACCTATGCCTATGTAGGTCAGGTTCGGGTCAAGCATACTTTCGCGGTGGTGGGTGGAGTGCATGAAATCGTCAAAGGCCATCTGCGGGGTGGTCTGTCCCTCGGCTATGTTCTCGGCTGCGGCGGTGTAGCTTATGCCCGCCTGCGTAATGGCCGTGAAGCACAGCGTACCGTCAGGACGGTAGTGGTCCCATACCGAAGCTATCTCCTTTGCCCGTACAGCTGCCGCCTTTGAAAGCTCGGGTGAGTAGACATAGGGTGTCAGCCCGCGGCTGCGGCGCTCCTTGTTCACCAGCTTTGCCAGCTCCTCCGCCATTTCGTCCAATGAGGGCTGAGCAGGCTTATCCGTCTTGCTTATGCCCTTGACATATGCCGCCAGTATGTTGAGGTCTGTTACGTTTATATCTCCGTCGCCGTTCAGGTCAGCCTGTGCCTGACCCTTGCTGTCCAGCGCCCTTATGCTCTTTACATGAGCCGCCAGCTTTACCACATCGGTCACATTTATATCGCCGTCGCCATTAAGGTCGCCGCCTTTAATGCTGTCTGCATAGGCGGTCATGCCTGTACACATCATGGTCAGCGCCAGTGCAAAGGCTGCTGCTTTTTTGAACATATTTACCCCTCCGTATCTCATATCTGTGTTTCGTCTCATTCCTCAACGCTGAGGCCTGTGCCCTTAGCATCGCAAAGCTTTGTGAATTTTATCGAATGCATATCAAGTCCGCCCAGACCAAAATGCAGGCGGAAGATAGTGTAGCGTGAGAATATGGGCAGCTCCTTTATTACCATTGTCACAGGCTCGCCCCCTGTGCCGTTCCAGGTGAAGGTGCCCCAGGCCGTGCCCAGGCTGAAAACTGTCACGGGCATCTGCGCCAGCTCGCTCTGGGTGGAGCTTGCAGTTATCTCCATGCGGTACTGACCCTGCTGCACTGTATCAAGGGTGAAGCTGTAGTCAAGTCCGCGGGCTGTCTTTACATCGCTCAGGTCAAGTTCAAGGCTGCCGTCAAGAATAAACAGCCTGTCTGCCGCACCTTCGTCCACGCTCTCATCAGGCTTGTTTATGACCTCCACCTTTTCCTCCTCGCCCATGAGCCGCTTCATGGCATGGCTGTCTTTCAGGAAGCTGAGTATGTTCTTTGCAGACCTCTGAAGCTCACTGCGGGCAAGTCTGCCGTCAGCCAGGGCAGCCTTGATGTTGTCGCTGTGGCTGCCGCCGTCGGGGCATACCATGTAAACATCGTTCTGTGCCTTTACCATAGCCGCGAAGTTGTCCTTGTCGGGGGCGCAGCCGCGGTCGTTTATGTTAGCCCACCAGTCGGTCATGACAAAGCCGTCAAAGCCCCATTCCTTGCGGAGTATCTCTGTGTTCAGGTCGTGGTTTCCCGCTGTCCACAGGTCGTTGACCTTGCCGTAGGTGGTCATCACGGAGCGTCCGCCGCCTTCCTTCACAGCCATTTCAAAGCCTTTGAGATATATCTCCCTCAGGGCTCTCTCGCTTACAGCCGCATCGAGGAAATGCCTGTTGGTCTCCTGGTTGTTTCCGCAGAAGTGCTTTATCGTGCCCTCTACCCCTGCGCCGTGCAGACCTTTCAGCTCTGCCGCAGCCATGCTGCCTGTGAGGAAAGGGTCCTCCGAGAAATATTCAAAGTTCCTGCCGTTCAGGGGGTGGCGGTGAATGTTCATGCCGGGGCCCAGCAGGCAGTCAACGTGGTTGGCCCTCATCTCCAGACCAAGCATAGCGAACAGCTCGGTTATAAGGGGCTTGTTGAAGGTGGCAGCGATAAGGGTGCCGTTGGGCAGGCTGAAAGCCTTGGTGCCCACATCAAGCCTCATTCCTGAGGGGCCGTCGGAACAGCAGCCCGCAGGTATGCCCAGTTCCTCCAGGTGCTTTGACACCCCGCCGAAGGCAGCGGCAGTACCGGGGGTAACTCTGGGGGAGCACATACCCTCGCCCCTCACAAGGCAGTTCAGGTCGTCGTCATCAAGCTGTGCCACGAACTCATCAAGGGTGCTGCTGCCCCTTGCCACATCAGCGAGTTTAATGCCCTTGTCCCCCGTAAATGGTATCTCCTCGGGGATATGGGCTTTTCTGCGCTCAGCCTCGTCCACGGCGGACATGGGTACTTTCTCATAAACGAGCTTGTCGCCCCGCCTTGCCATTCTCTCAAACTCCATAACGGGTGCCATGGCCTGCTCCAGCTTTTCGATGACCCCGTCGTGGTCGAAGAAATAGTCGTCAGTGAGATCATCTATAGGTATCAGCCCGCTTTCCCCCAGGCTTGCAGCGCATATGAGGAACCTGGGCTGTTCTGGCAGCACCCAGCAGTTCTTGTGGCCTGTTATGCCCGAATCGTCATATACAGCTATGTCCCGTAGCTTCATGTCGATGACCAGCTCCTGCACCTCGCCGGGGGCAAGGGTCTTTGTCTTCTCAAAGCCGCAAAGCACGTTCTCAGGGAGAGATATGCAGTCCTCAGGCACCTCGCAGTATTTGCATATGAGCATCACCACGTTCTTGCCCGCAGCCTTGCCCGTGTTCTTTACACTGACAGTGTAGCGCATACCCTCATCTGTTTTTCTGCGGTCAAGGGGCTTTACCTCAAAGGTGGTGTAGGAAAGGCCGAAGCCGAAGTGATAGCGCACTCTGTCCTTTGCAAAGGTATCGAAATATCTGTATCCCACGAAAATATCCTCCGCATATATATTGCGGTCACGGTCGTGGAAATTCTTGTCTGAGGGATAGTCGCTGATATCATAAGCGATAGTATCAGGCAGGCAGCCGCTGGGGGATACCTCACCAAGCAGCACCCTGGCCGCCCCTGTGCCCCCTGTCATGCCGCCCTGCCACAGGTACATCACAGCCTCGGGCGAGAACTCGTCCTCAAAGCCCATGTCGATGATATTGCCCACATTCAGCAGTACAGCCATTTTTCTGAAATGCCTGCGCACAACGGCCAGCATGGCCTTTTCGCCCTCGCTGAGCAGATATGAGCCTGCGGTGCAGCTGTTGTCCTGCTCCTCGCCCGCCGTCCTGCCGATGATGACCAGGGCAGTATCGGAGGTCTCTGCGGCCTTTGCCGCCAGCTCGTCGCTCAGGGGCATCTCCTCCTGGCACCAGGGCTCACCGCCCCAGCCCTTGCCGTAGTCGTAGGGGTGTTCTGCCACCCAGCTTCTGTAGGTGTTCAGCACTTCCTCGTTGAGCTTTGCCCCTGCCTCCAGCAGGCCGTCAACTATGCCTGTTACCTTTGCAACGTTCACCATTCCTCCCGAGCCTGTGCCGCTTTTGTAGTAATCCAGCTGTATCCGCCCGAAAACGGCGACCTCTCTGTTCTTGTCCAGCGGCAGTACGCCCTCGTTTTTCAGAAGTACAGCGCCCTCGGCGTTTACCTCAGCTGCTTTTTCAAGATATTTGTTCCAGTCAAGTGTAGGCATTATTATTCCCCCTGTGATATGTATTTTTCTGTATTTCAGATCTGTCTTATTCCACGGATTTCAGGCTCTCGGCCATGTTTATCTTTTCCAGCTTGTTCTCCATTACAAGGTTGACCAGCAGGTTGAACACAAAGGTCAGCCCTATGCTGTAGATATAGCTCATAGGCAGTATGCGCTCCTTGAAGCTTACCATATCCACCACTATCTGCGCCATGACGAACTTGTGCAGCAGCCTGCCCAGCCCCAGCCCCACGGCAATGCCCAGGGCTGTCAGCGCTATGTTTTCCCGCAGCACATAGGCAGCAGTCTCTTTCTTGAAGAAGCCCAGCACCTTTATGGTGGCTATCTCCCTCTCACGCTCGGTGATGTTTATGTTGGTCAGGTTGTAAAGCACGATGAATGCCAGCCCCGCCGCACTGAGTATTACCAGCAGCACCACATAGTCAAGGCTGCTCATAGAGTCGGTCAGACGCTTTTTCAGATCCTGATACAGCGTCATGTTGGTGACACCCTCAAGCTTGCCCAGCACTGTCTGTGCCTTGTAGACATCTTCACCCGCCCTGAATTTTACATAGGCGTCGTTAAGGTCGCAGTCGCCGCCCAGCTGCCTTGCCACAGCTTCATAGGGCACGAAGATGTAGTTGTAAACGTGGTTGTCGAATATCTTCTTGACCGTGAACTTCATCACCCGCATATTTTCGTCACGCAGGGTGATCTCGTCCCCCTCCTTCACATCGTACCTCTCAGCGATGCTTATGCTCACCAGCGCTTCATCGCCTTCCGGCGGGTCAAGGGGGCTGCCCTCGGTGTCCATGAAATTCATCTTGCCTCTGAGCTGTGAGAAATCCTCAGGCGCCATAAGGCTTATGCTCTTGGTCAGGTCCTTCTTCACCAGGTCCCATGCCCCCGAATAAACGCAGGCATACTCAGCGCCCATATCCTCCAGCTTGTCCCGTATCTCCGCAGGCATATCCCCGTTTTCATCGGGGGAATACACCAGCGAGGCATCAGCAGTAACTACCTCCTCATACTGCACCTCGGCAAAGCCCGATACCGAGTCTTTCATGCCGAAGCCTGTGAGCAGCAGGGCAGTGCAGCCGCTTATGCCCACTATCATCATGAAGAAACGCTTCTTGTAGCGGAAGATGTTCCTGATAGATACCTTGTGCAGGAACTTCATCTTGTCCCAGATAAATGGTATCCTCTCCAGCAGCACCCTCTTGCCCGCCTTTGGCGCCTTGGGGCGCATAAGGCCTGCGGCAGTCTCGGAAAGCTCATACCTGCATGAAAGCCACGCTGCACCCACCGAGCATATTATAGCCACAGCCCCCGCAATGGAAGCCAGCTTCCAGTCAAAGAGGTAGTCTATATCCAGCTCTATGTACATGAGCTTGTAGGTCATCCAGATGACCTTTGGGAACAGCACTGTTCCCACACCGTAGCCCAGCACACAGCCCAGCACCGCCGCAGTTCCCGCATAGACGGTGAACTTGCTCATGATAGCTCTCTCGGAATACCCCAGGGCTTTCAGGGTGCCTATCTGGGTGCGCCTTTCCTCTACCATGCGGCTCATGGTGGTCATGCAGACCAGTGCCGCCACCAGTATGAAGAATATGGGGAAGACCCTTGCCACCTGCTCAACTATCTCCGAGTCGTTCTCAAAGCAGGCATAGCCGATGTTGGTGTTCCTGTCCAGCAGGAACACATCGGGCTTTTTCAGGTCACGCAGCTCCTGCTCGCCGTCAGCCAGCTCCTGCTCGGCCTTGGCTATCTCCTCATCAAAGGAGGTCACGCCGTCCTGATATTCCTCCTCGCCGTCTTCATACTTTTTCAGGCCTTCTTCGTATTCAGCCTTGCCGTCCTCGTATTCTTTCTTTCCTTTTTCCAGTTCGGCCTTGCCGTCCTCCAGCTGTTTTACGCCGTCCTCATACTCAGCCCTGCCGCTGTCATACCGGCTTTTTCCCGAGTTATACTGCGCCAGCGAGGCCGCATACTGCGCATAGCCCGCATCGTATCGGGCTTTGCCTGCCTCGTACTGTGCCCTGCCCTCGGCAAGGGCGGTGCGCTGCTTGTCCAGCTCCGCCTGACCTGCTGCAAGCTCGGTCTTTTTGCTTTCAAGCTCTGTTCTGGCGGCTTCAAGCTGCTCAAAGCCTGCGTCCAGCTGAGCCTTGCCTGCGGTAACGGCCGCAGCCTGTTCCTCGGGGAGCATATCTAGCATTCCAAGATACTGTCCGTATTCCGTCATAAATGCGGCATACTGCTCATTCAGCGCCGAGGTTTGTGCATCTATCTCCGCCTGGCCTGCCGCCAGCTGTTCTGCTCCTGCGTCTATCTCCGCCTGTGCCGCCGCCAGAGCATTCTCGCCCTCGGTCAGCTGTGCAGCACTCTGGTCCAGCTGTTTCTTGCTTGCCGCCAGCTGTGCCGCTGCATTGTCCAGCTGAGTTTTTCCGCTTGCCAGTGTGCCTGCGGTATCATCGAGGGTCTTCTTGGCATCAGCCAGCTTCTTCTCGTTATCGGATATCTCCTTTTCGCCGTCGGCTATGTCCTTCTCCGCATCGGTGAGTTTTTCTGCGGCCTCATCAAGCTCAGCCCTGGCATCGTCCAGCTCGGCACGGGCATCGTCCAGCTTCTGCTGACCCTCAGCCCTGGCATCTTCAAGCTCCTGCCTGCCCTCAGCCAGTTCGTACTCCGCATCGGAAACTATCCTGTCATACCTGTCCTCTGCCTGTTCCTCGGCGGCCTTTTCCCAGCCGTCCTCACGGTCGGACATATAATCCTTGTACTCATCTGAGTACACATCAAGCTCATGGTCAAGCTTTACATAAAGCTCGGTGTAAACCTCCATATCAAAGGCAGCCCTGTCAAGGTAGATGTACCCGTTTACCGCACCGCTGCCCAGGGTGGTGGTGCCCCTTTCAAAATGCACATAGGCAGGGGAGTATATCCTGCCCACCACCGTTACCTCCCGCGGGGTGAAATCCTCCAGCGTATCCTCGGGGTTCTCGGGAGAAACAGTGAACCTGTCCCCCACCTTATACTTGGTTTTCCCGTCCACCAGACATTCGTTCTCGTTTTCGGGCAGCCTGCCCTCCAGCAGTTCGGGCACATTTATCCCCTCTGTCAGCGAGTGGGTCTTGAAGACAAGCTCGTTGCCCGCTTCATCATTCAGCACCAGGTCGAGGGCATAGGCGCCCTCCGCCCCGCGGACGTCCTTTCTGCCCCGCAGGGCTTCAACGTCCTCTTCCTCCCAGCCAAGGGTGGATATTATGCGGTAGTCGAACAGTTCATGGTCTGTCATGAAACCGCCCACCGTATTCACCATGGCAGGGGTGGTTATCTTCACCCCCGAGAAAAATCCCACACCCAGAGCGATGATGGCCAGTATGGCCGCAAACCTGCCGAAGGTGCTTTTTATCTCACGAAAGGTGGAAACTCTCAGTTTGGACTTCATAGGCTGTTACCACTCGATATCTTCCACATCGACTATCTCGGTGTTGAGCCTCATGCTTTCCACCATGCCGCTTTTTACGGTGATTATCCTGTCCGCCATGGCCGCCAGGGCTGAGTTGTGGGTTATGACCACCACCGTCATGCCGCTTTTGCGGCAGGTGTCCTGAAGCAGCTTAAGCACTGCCTTACCTGTGTTGTAGTCCAGAGCGCCCGTAGGCTCATCGCACAGCAGCAGCTTTGGGTTCTTGGCCAGCGCCCTTGCTATGGCCACACGCTGCTGCTCACCGCCCGAAAGCTGGGCAGGGAAGTTCTTCATTCTCTCACCGAGACCTACCTGTTCAAGCACTGTTTCCGCATCGAGGGGGTCCTTGCATATCTGGGCTGCCAGCTCAACGTTCTCCTTGGCAGTAAGGTTCTGTACCAGATTATAAAACTGGAAAACGAACCCTATATCGTACCGCCTGTAGGCTGTAAGCTCCTTTTTGCCCAGGGTGGATATCTCCCGTCCGTCCAGCTTTACGCTGCCCGAGGTCAGTGTGTCCATTCCCCCCAGGATATTCAGTATGGTGGTCTTGCCTGCGCCCGAAGCACCTACTATCACGCAGAACTCACCCTTCTCTATCTCAAAGGTAGCGTCCTTGAGGGCGTGTATCTCCACCTCACCTGTCTTATATGTTTTCCTGACGTTTTTGAATTCAACGAAAGCACTCATTTTACTCACCCTTACTTCAAAAATGATGTTAACATATTATACCATACCACAGCTGAAAAATCAAGAAAAAAAGGCATACGGGAAGTCAGCAAATTGTGAACAAAAACGGGCACGGACGTATATGCGTCCGCACCCGTATCAGGTTGCTGTCCGTTCAGCTGAGGGCTCTTATGCCCTTGACGTGTGCTGCAATGGCAGAAAGGTCGGTAACGTTCACATCGCCGTCGCCGTTTACATCTGCGGCCTCCAGCCTGTCGCCCTCAAGAGCAGAGATAGCCTTTACGTGAGCCGCCGTCAGTGTGACATCTGTTACATTCACCTCGCCGTCGCCGTTCACATCGCCTCTGACCCTGTCATCTGCGGGCTCAGGCTCGGGGGTAGGCTGAGGCTCGGGAGTGGGTTCTGTGTCAGATCCATGGTTGGGGTCTTCATGGGGTCTTGTTTCAGAGCTGAACTCCTTTTCCACCAGCAGTGTGTCGGGTGAAAGCACGAAAACACTCAGCTCACAGTTCTTTTCGTCCGGGAGATCAGAAATGTTTTTGGCGGTGTACCACCTGATCTTGCCGTCACTGCAGTAAACAGGCGCACAATCCGAAAGCGCCATGGAGCCGTCGGCGATGATGTTCTCATTCAGCACGACGCAGTTTTTGTCTATGGAAGCTATGTGGAAGCTTTCGTCGTTTGTTGAAACATCGGTCTCTTTCCACATAACTATGAACTTGTCATCTGATACCTTAGTCACCTGCGGCGGCGAAAGCTCAACAGTGGTGTCCCCGGCGGGGTAGCTTGTGAGATACGTTGTGGAAACAGTATCGTTGTCGATATCCACCTTTGAAACGAAGATGTTGCGCTGGTCATCATAGCTGCCTGCGTTCTCCTGGTCTATGGTGTTGCCGAATATCAGCGGGTCGTGGCCTGAAAGCTCAAGTCCGCCCAGGCTGACACCTGTTCTGTTCTCGCCTGTGGTTCCCTGTATGTCCAGTATGTCATAAGCTGCAAAGCTGCTGCTGTCGTTATAGCAGTTCAGTACCACGCTTCTCGGGTAAGCATCGCCCAGGTCAAGGGTGAACAGATATCCGTCAGCCGACTTTACATACTGGTCGAAGGAATGGCTCACATAAGACCCCGGGAAGTCAGTGCCGCCTACCATGCTCTCCATATCTATGCTCAGTGTCAGATTTGTCTGGTGGCGCAGGCCGTCATCGTGCTTGTAGATCTGGTGGCAGGTGTGTATCACCAGCTTGTCCCCGTACTCAGCCATGCTGACAGTGCCTGCCCTGAAAGGCAGATAGGTGTCCAGCCCACGGAATACCGTTTTGTCAAGGTACTGCCAGTCCTTGGAATATTTTGCCACCTTTATCACTGCCTGGAAAGAGCTCTCATCGGGGTTGAAATCACCTGTCACCACGAAATTATACTTGCTGCCGCAGTACATACCGCCCCATATGGGCAGCAGATCGGTCATCTCGGCTTCCTCGGTCAGCTTTCCGCTTTCAGGGTCATATCCGTATACCGAGAGCTTCACAGGATCTGCTCTGGAGACTTGGTAGTCATCGCTGTCGGGCGAGGTCTCATATACCATGCCTGAACCTTGTACAATGTAGTATCCTCCCTCGGGTCTTTCACAGATATATGACCTTTTGGGTGAGGTGTGGCAATCGTAGTAGCCGCTGTATTCGTTGTCATCGATGTTATCTGACAGGATAGGGTCTACCCTCAGGCTCGACATCAGTTCCTCAATATCGTAGCTGGTCTCAAAGCCGTTTGCCTTTGCAAATTTGTCAGCCACAGAACCCTCGCTGCAATAGAAGACTATGCCCGTCATGCCCAGGAAAGCTTCCTCGTCAATGCGCTCTATGCTGTCAGGGAAGTATATCCTTTCCGCCTGAGAATCGCAGAAAGCACGGGTGTTTATCTCCCTTGTGCCCTCGGGTATTATGACGTCCTTGCCTGCCCTGAAGCCCTCAACGACTATATCGTTTACCACCACAAGTCCGTCCCTTGCTATCATGCTGTCCATCCAGGCAGTTACATTAAGTGCGTACCTGCCTATGCTTGTGACAGATGAGGGTATCACTATCTCGCCCAGCCTGTACTGCCAGTTGAAGCACATATCGCCAATGTGGGTAACGGTGTCGGGTATGACGACCTTCTCCAGCAAAACAGTGTTGATGTCCTCGTGGTCAAAGCCGAAAGCATCGTCCCCCAGCGAGGTAACGGTCCTGCCGTCTATCTCAGAGGGTATGACAACATTGACAGAGGTGCCCACATAGTCGGTTATCTCTATGGTGCCGTCATCAAGCTCTGTGTAAGTGAAGTCCTCGGCGCTGTTAGGTGCATCAGGCGTATCGGGTACATCAGGCACCTCAGGCTCATCTTCACCCGTTATATATCCGTAGATAGTGTCCACACTCTGGAAAGCTGTCGTGTCGCCCAGCTTATTGCCCTCGGCATCATAATATACTATGACAGGCAGTGTCACCGAGCCGCTGCCGCTGTACAGCGACCACATCAGCGAGTTGAAGCTGTCCACACTGCTGTTTTCAGGGGAGCAGAAGCTTATCTTGTCAGTGTCTGTCTCATCGCGGAAAGTCTTTACCGTTTCAACGTCGTTGTTGTCGATGTCAAGGTAGACAAAGTTAGCCAGGCTTTTGTCCAGTGCCTCGGAATTGCTGATGTTCCTGAGTGTCCCGCGGGTGTTGCCGCAGGTAGGTCTGCCGAAGATAAGCACCGTGGGCAGGCCGTTGTTAAGTTCAAGCTCATTGCCGTCCACATCGCATATGGCCATGCCCTCAAGAGGAGCAGCGCTTGCTGTCATCTGTGCGCCGAAGCCGCCCCCCGCAGGGAACACAGCAGCCCCCGCACTCATCGCCATGACCAGTGCTGCCGCTGCGGCAGAAGCCCTTTTCAGCAGTAACATTTTTCTTTTCATGTATAAACACCCCTCTGTATACAATATGTTACCTTAGATTATACCACTTTTTCCGTGCAATGTCAATAAAATAGAACACAGATTAACCGACGTAAAACATAAAAGTTCACTAAAGGGTGGGGGCGGCGGAAAGCTCCCCCCTTGACAAAAATGCGGGAGGGTGGTATAATTATCACAATATTTTTGAAACGCTGTGACCAAGAGAAGTAACATAGGTGTTCACTTTACAGAGAGCGCGGGAAAGGTGTGAGCCGCGCAGCAGAGCCTTTGCGAATAACACTTGCGAGTGGTGAACCGAAAGGTGTGCCGAGTAGGGGAGACGTGTTCCTCACGTTACGAGGATAAGAGTGACATCGCTCGGATAAATGCCTTTGAGCGAAATGTAATTCAGGTGGTACCGCGAAGCTTAATGCTCTCGTCCTGTTTCGGGACGAGGGCTTTTTTATTTGCCAAGCGTCAGCGTTTTTGTGAGGAGGAGACTATATGGAAAATACCAACAATGAAAATTTAAAGTGCCTGCGCTGCGGTGAAGAAATGGTCACGGCAGAACTGCTGATGTACCTCGCTTCCCAGCCTGTAGTACAGCGTACCAGAAAGGGTGTGCTGTCGGCCCCCGTGCAGTCGGCTACGCAGTGCTATGTATGCAGGAACTGCGGTTATATCGAGCTTCGGGCGAAAGAACCCCACAAACTTAAATTCCGCACTGAATAGGATACGGATAAATGTTATCGAAAGGAAGAAAAGCTATGAAACACATCGACATCAAGGAAGTATTGCAGAACAAGGAACTCATCGGGCAGAAAGTTACCGTATGCGGCTGGGTGAGGACTTCGAGAAATTCAAAGAACGTGGCTTTCGTTGAACTCAACGACGGCACATCGCTGAAGAACGTTCAGGTCGTTATAGATAAGTCGGGAGACCCCGATTACAAGGATATCCCCAGGGTGGGCACTGCCGTTAAGGTCGAGGGCGAGCTGGTGGAGGGCAGGAACGCTGCCGAGATAAACATCGCTCCCGCAGGCCTTGCCGTGCTGGGCGACTGCCCCCAGGATTACCCCCTGCAGAAGAAGGGCCACACCCTTGAATTCCTGCGCACCATGCCCCACCTGAGAGGCAGGACCAACACCTTCAACGCTGTTATGAGAGTGCGCTCGGTGCTGGCACAGGCTATACATCAGTATTATCAGGAGAGGAACTACGTTTATGTGAACACTCCTCTGATAACAGGCTCTGACTGCGAGGGCGCAGGCGAGATGTTCCAGGTAACTACCATCGGCTATTCTCAGGAATACAAGAACGAAGAAGAATACTACGCAGCCGATTTCTTCGGCAGAAGAGCAGGCCTGTCCGTTTCGGGTCAGCTGGAGGGCGAAATGGCAGCAACTGCCATGGGCAAGATATATACCTTCGGCCCCTCTTTCAGGGCTGAGAACTCCAACACCCCCAAGCACCTGGCTGAGTTCTGGCACGTTGAGCCCGAGATAGCTTTCGCTGAGCTGGACGATGTCATCGAGGTGGCCGAGGATATGGTAAAGCACGTTATCCGTACCGTGCTTGACAAGTGCCCCGATGAGATAGCATTCTTCGATGCCCACTTTGAAAAGGGTCTTAAGGCAAGGCTTGAAGAGCTTATCAGCCACGAGTTCGGCAGAGTTACCTATACCGAGGCTATCGAGCTGCTGAAAAAGTCGGGCGAGAACTTTGTGTATCCCGTTGAGTGGGGCTGCGACCTGCAGACTGAGCATGAGAGATATCTCTCTGAAAAGGTGTTCAAGAAGGCTGTGTTCGTGACCGATTATCCCAAGGAGATCAAGAGCTTCTACATGAAGCAGAACCCCGACGGCAAGACAGTTGCAGCTGTTGACCTGCTGGTACCCGGTGTCGGCGAGATCATCGGCGGCAGCGAGAGAGAGGCTGACTACGACAAGCTTATCGCTACCATGAAGGAGCGCGGCATGAACCTTGACCTCTACAGCGATTACCTTGACCTGAGAAAGTTCGGCACCGTGCCCCACGGCGGCTTCGGTCTGGGCTTTGAAAGACTTATCATGTATGTAACAGGCGTACAGAACATCAGAGATGTCATCATGTTCCCAAGAACAGTAGGTTCTATCAGATAATCATGACGTTTCTTGCGGTCATGCTCATGCTGGCAGCTATCATCGGGCTGCCTGTGGGCGGGGCAGTGTATCTCCGTCATCGGCGGGACAAAAAGCTTTTGCGCAAAATATCAGTGCAGGTGAAGAACGACCTGCTGTCCCCCTCTGGCTACGGGCAGATAAGCCCTGACGTCATGGCGATGATAAAGGGGCATATGCTGAAAAGCCATGTCTTCTTCACGGTGATATCCTGGGCGGTGCTGGCGGTCATAGGACTCATCGGCCGCAGACGGGTGTATCTTTCGGTGCTGGCAGACGCAGCGCTGGTATTTGCGGCAGCAGCTGCCATACACCTGGCCTTTGCTCTGCACACACTGGCGGACTAGGCTGCCCTTATGAAAGTAAAGGCCTTTGTTTTCAGGACTTCTTCAGGTGAGATAACGGCGGCATACTATGATATGCAGCGCCTTGAATACCGCACATTCTCGCAGAAAAGGTACTTTGAGGGTGCTGACAGCATAAAGGCGGGCACCTATGTGAACCTTATAGTGCGGCGGCAGGAGAGGGGCTATAAAGCCGTGAGGATACTGTACTTCTGAGAAAACTGCAAGTTTAAATTTTCAAACTTGCATAAATTTAACGAGAAAAACCCATAAAAATACGTTATAACGGAAATTTTGAGTAAAACCACTTGACATATATGCAATTATGATGTATAATAATTGCATAGTAAGGAACAAGGACGTTCCGATCGCGATCATGTGGTCGGAATGTCTTTTTATTTTTTACGAAAGATCCAGAAAGGTAGTGAACGATATGTCAAGATCACTGTATCTGCCCGAGGGCTATGCCTCGGCACTGTCGCTGAGAGAAACTCAGCACGCAATCAAGTACATCAAGGACATTTTCCAGCAGGCGCTGTCCATACAGCTCATGCTCGACCGTGTTTCTGCACCGCTTATAGTCCGCAGGGGAAGTGGTATAAATGATGACCTCAATGGTGTTGAGCGCAAGGTAAACTTCGATATCAAGGAGATAGAGGGCGAAGCTGAGGTCGTACAGTCTCTGGCCAAGTGGAAGAGAATGGCGCTGTACCGCTACGGCTATCAGGCAGGCGAGGGCATTTACACCGATATGAACGCTATCCGCCGCGATGACGATACCGATAACCTCCACTCCATTTTCGTTGACCAGTGGGACTGGGAAAAGGTGATAAGACGTGACCAGCGCACTGAGGAATTCCTTAAGGAGACCGTAAAGTGCGTGGTAAAGGCCATTGTCTACACCAAGCGCAAGGTAAGCCTGAGATACCCCCAGCTGAAAAACACTATCAGCGAGGACGTGTTCTTCATCACCACTCAGGAGCTGGAGGATATGTACCCCGACAAGACCTCCAAGGAGAGGGAAATGCTCATCACCAAGGAGCATAAGACCGTGTTCATCATGAAGATAGGCGGCAAGCTCAAAAGCGGTGTAAAGCACGACGGCAGAGCCCCCGACTACGATGACTGGTCGCTGAACGGCGACATATTCTTCTGGGACGATGTGCTGGATAACGCTATAGAGATATCCTCCATGGGCGTAAGAGTAGATGAGAAGTCCCTGGCCAGCCAGCTGAAGGAAGCTGACGCTGAGGACAGAATGCAGTATGACTACCACAAGATGATAGCAAACGGCACCCTCCCCCTGACTATCGGCGGCGGTATCGGCCAGTCAAGACTTTGTATGCTGTTGCTCGAAAAGGCACACATCGGCGAGGTGCAGTCAAGCATCTGGCCTGAGGATATGATAGAGAAGTGCGCTGAAAAGGGCATAACTCTTCTGTAAATGTGGTTATCCCGCTGACGCACCACAAAAACAGCGGCTATACAGAACTTAAGGTTCTTGACGTATATCTTTCCCCCGCCGCAGGCGGGGGAAAGATATACAACGCTCAATTATCCTTTTGTTTACCGCATTTTTAGTTGGTGTGCTAAAGGGATAGTCATATCTGTAAATACAAAACGTTAAAGGCCGCAGGAACTTCTTCCTGCGGCCTTTTTGCTGTCTTTTTCTTTTGTTCTTTGTTCTGTATCTGTATTTATGCTGTCGCGGGTACAGTCTGTGCTTCGGGGGAAGCTTTGAGCTGTCTGCGGTAGATGACATAGCATATAACGCCTACTGCCACGCAGACGATACCGCCTGCGGTGTCGATGATGTAGTTGCTCTCCCGTGCTGCAAGGCCGAGAATGTCCACCAGACCGTGAACTATGACAGGTATCAGCAGGCTGCCCGACTTCGCACGGAAAACTGAGAGCGCAAAGCCTATGCCCGCAGCGTAAACTACCTGTAAAAGTATGAAGTACAGCTTGTCGCTGCCCAGGTTGAGCAGGTGTATCATGCCGAAAGCTATGCTTGTGATGACTATAGCCTTATGCTCGCCCCACTTTTCCTTTGCGAACTTGAAGAAAGCACCGCGGAAGATGAATTCTTCCATAAAGCCCACATATATGGCCTGTAATATGACTCTGGCTGTAAGGTCCATGCCGACGAATATGTAAGGTATGTTTATCAGCGGCATGAAGAAAAGTATTATGGCAAGGGGTCTCAGACCCTTGTGGTCTCCCCTGCACAGACCGTAGCCTGTGCGTTCTTCGTTCTTGCCTGTCATGCTTACCACAAGTACCACTGCAAAGATGTATCCTGCCAGATCACCCAGCAGTTTTATGGGCGAGATGGCATTCAGCACCCCTGTTATTATCGGCGCCGCCAGCAGGTATATCGCCAGTGCGGCAATGGCTGTGTTTCTTGATCTTTTCATTTTTGTTTTCTCCTCTCTTTGTTGTGACCATTATATCACATATCTGTCTTTTGTGTAATGATATGAGGTGAACGGTGCAAAAAACATTGCGAACTGCAAAAGCCTTTTGTCGGACGTTTCCTTTGTCCTCCTTCCTTTGTTGTACCCATGATACCACAAATATGCCTTATCGGGGAAAAAACAAAGCGAACGGCATGAAAAATATCGTGAACTGCAAAAAGCCCCCGTCATAAGACAGGGGCTTTGTAAACTATTGTTCGCCGAACTTCAGGCAGTCCTCCAGATTGAGCTCGTACATATTATTATAGGTAGGCTCAACAGCGGGCTTGCCGATAAGTCTGTAGAACTCATCAGAACCGTACTTCTTGATGAAGTCCATGGTGTGGCAGTTGATAGTCAGCTCTTCCAGCAGCTTTCTCATAACGGGGCTGTCAGCGCCGTAGGCAGCTTCCATGAAGATGAACATATTCTTAAGGCCTGTCATGGACTGGCTGGTAACGTTCTTGGCACCGTTCAGGAGGTTTGTGAACGCATTCTGGATGATTATGGTACATCTCTGCTTGTTGTCACGGCCCTCATTGGTACACTTGTCCATGTAAGCTTCCAGGTTGTGGATTATCCAGTGCTGTATCTTCTTGTTGGAAGGCGAGATTATTCTTGCCTTTACAGCCATATCCAGATTTTTCCTGGTGGTCATGATATGCTCTGCTATGATCTGACGGCAGGAAAGACCTTCGTTGATCTTAAGCAGTATATCCTCCAGCTTGGGGTGTATCTGACGAATCATCTTCTCCATCTGTATAGTTGTTCTCATGGTGTAGGTAACACCGTCCATCAGCAGGTTCAGCAGAGCGATAGCCTCTTCGGTATCAGCCTTGCCTGCTCTGTCAACAGCGTCCTGAGTGATGTTGCCGTCAAGTATGCTGTCGGGATCGTAGATCTCACGCAGCTCATTGAACTTGCAGTAGAACTCGTAGAACATGGGAGCTATATCGTGATCCTGCAGGTACTGGCCTATCAGCTCGAGAGTAACAGCCATACCGTCGATCTCATACAGCTGGATCATCTCGGAAAGGTCCTCCCATGCACGGGCGGTGATGATCTTGTAGTTGTGTCTGTCGGTAGCGTCTATCTCATAATAGTGGCCGGGGTGCAGCTCCAGATAAGCTATGATAGCAGGGTGAACACCGCCGTAGTAGCCGTATTCCTTCCAGCACAGGAAGTCAGCCTCGCACTCTACCTTCTTGAAACGGTCCCATGTAACGATATCGAACTCGTTAACGGACTTGTTGAACTGAGGGGGATTACCTGCGGTAACTATTACCCATCCGGGAGGTATCTGGTGCAGACCGAAGATCTTGTACTGCAAGAACTGTAACATGATAGGTGCCAGAGATTCCGATACGCAGTTTATCTCATCGAGGAACAGTATACCCTCACGGATATGTGTCTGCTCCATGGTGTAGTAGATGTTTGCGATGATCTCGGACATGGTATATTCGGAGACCTTGACGTCAGCGCCGACAAAGTTCCTCTCAACTATAACAGGCAGACCCATGGCAGATTCTCTGGTCTGGTGAGCCATAGAGTAGGAGATGAGGTTTACACCTGTCTCCTGAGCTATCTGGTCCATGATAGCGGTCTTGCCGATACCGGGAGGTCCCAGCAGGAAACAAGGTCTCTGATGCTCGATGCTGATCTTATACTCGCCGAACTCGTCCTTTATAAGGTAAGCTCTTATGGAGTCAAGGATCTGCTGCTTAGCGTCTTTTATGGTCATAAGCAAAAACTCCTTCAACACAGAATAGACAAAATCTATCCCAAAAATTTTCACTTAATATTATACATCATATCCAAATCCATGTCAATAGCAAAAATAAATTTCGGAAATGTGACTTATTTTTATTAATTAAATATAGTCAATTTGGCAACTGCCCTCACAGGGGGCGCGGGCGCAGGATATGAGGCATATAATAATTGGCATATGCGACAAAACTTATATTTCAGAATTGTAAATTTTCACAACAGGGTAAAGCGGGCATTTTTTGCGCTGAAAAAGACAAAAATATCCAAAAACCACAAAACTTCCCCCTTCCGCAGGATAAAGGCTGAACGAAGTCGATATAAGGATATTAACAAATATGAACAGCGAAAACGTTTGCTGTCCCCACGGTAAAAAACAGGCAAAATATTTTGTGTAATATTTTCATAAGAATTGGCTTGAAAAAAGGGACACTGTATGTTAGAATATACATATAGATGAACTGCGCTCTTGAGCAGACAGATATAAATATATAAAGGTGGGGTAGAAGTAATGAAGAAAAATCAGGGTGCGCCCACTGCAAATGATTTTGCGAAGAGCCTTGACAGAGGTATGCGCAAGAAAAAGGCAACGCTGATAACGCTGCTGATAATACTTGCCGTCGTCATAGCGGTGGTCATTATAGTGGGTATGGGCATAAGCCGCAGCAACCGCATAACCATGGCGAAAAATGCCATAACTCAGCTGGATATACAGAGTACCTACAAGGACCCCGAGTTCCCCGATACGGAGGACTGGGACGGAGACGGTGTCATAAATATGCGTGAGGGCAATGCAGGCACAGGCGTGCAGAATTCGGATACGGACGGTGACGGTGTGAGTGACGGCGATGAGCTGACCCTGGGTACCGACCCCCTCAATCCCGATACCGACGGCGACGATATGCTGGACGGCTATGAGCTTATGGCAGGCACCAGCCCCCGTCTTGGCTGTACCGACGGCAAGACCGATGACAAGGACAGGGTAGTGGTCGTTACCAAGAAGCTGGAGGGCTGCGAGCTGAACCTCAGCGGCAACCCCAACATAGCAGGTGCCTCGCTGGAAAAGCTGGACCTCTTCGGTATATCCTCAAACCCCAGCGTGGTTTCGGGGGCATATGACTACTATTCAGAGTACCCCTGTATCGAGGCCACCATACGCATCGATGTGGACAAGGACAGGCTTAAGAAAAGCGGCTGCACCTACGATGACCTTAAGGTGCTGCGCTTTGATGCGGATACAAGAGAGTATACTGCGGTAGAATCCAGGGCGGAGAGCAAAAAGGGCTATGTACAGGCAGTTATAACCGAGCCGGGCACCTATGTGGTAGGCTCTGACAAGTCGGTGAACGAGCCTGCGACCACCCGTGTGGCTTTCCTCATAGACAACTCGGGCTCCATGTATCCCAAGGAGCTTTGCCCCACATCTTCCGAGAACGACGTGGATTTCAAAAGACTTGATTTCACCCAGTCGCTCATAGATAAGTTCGACGCAGATTTCAGCATAGGCATAAGCAAGTTCACAGGCACCTATACCAAAATGTGCGATTTCACCAGCGACAGGCGTGAGCTGAGAGATGTCCTCAAGCGCATACGCACCGAGGACGAGGTGTTTGACGGCACCTTCAACCAGACAGCACTGAAAAAGTGTATCGGCGAATTCACCGCAACAGGGGACGGCAAGTACGTCAACATCATAGTTATGCTTTCTGACGGTGAGTCTGACGAGGTCGATGCAGAAACTATCGAGAGCCTTTCAAAGCTGGCCAATGAGCATTCCGTTATCGTGCTGACCGTTGGTCTGGGCAGGGATATCGACCGTGCATGGCTGCAGGAGGTAGCTTATTCCACAGGCGGAAAGTATTACTCCGCATCTGACGCCACTGCACTGGACGATGTCTACAAGCAGATAGTGACTACGCTGAACTACGATATAGTCACCTATTCGGATTCCAGCGACGATGTAACAGGATATTCGCTGTTCAACACAGGCTTCGAGCCTTCAAGGAACGGCTTCGCTTTCAAGAATTTCAGGACTACCACCACTGCCAGCGTTGACTTCGGCATGGCTGTAATGGCCAGGGACTGGTACCTGGGCAGCGTGCAGATGTCCCTGGGCGATATCTCACCTGCAGACCCCTCGGAGCAGAAGGTGGACGCGGCAGGCTATGACCTCAGCGGCACCGATTCGGGCAAGGCCTATGAGGAGCGCAAGGCGCTGAACGCTCTGCAGCCTGCCATATTCAGGCATAAGTACGCAGATGTCACCGAGTACCTTGATTATACCTCTGACGGCAATACCCTTGAAGTCAAGAAGAAGTACCGCATGGACGCAGTGAACAAGGGCTGGGAGATAACCAAGCTGGAGATAGAAGCAGGAAACCTGTTGTGGACCAAGGTGGAACTGCTGAACATGAACATCGCTGACGGTATCGACAAGATAACCAAGAACTACGGTGAGAGCGACGCACAGCTGTGCGCAGCGCTGTACCGCCTGAATGCGCTGCAGTGGGACGATGCCGATACAGAGTTCAACCTGACAGGCGGCGACGAGGGCTTTATCACCCTCTGCCAGCAGCTCAGTCTGGGCGTGCCTGTGGTCACTACTATCGATGATACCCATACAGTTAACACTATCGGCCTTATCAGGGATTCAAGCTGCCACCGCAAGTATATCCTGCGGGTGTACGACAACAACTATCCCAACAAGATAAAGGAGCTTTATCTGGAAAAGAAGCCCGTGGCTGTACTTGCTATAGATGCCGAGGGCAACGTTGAGGTCAAGGATCAGACCTTTACCTATGAAGCTACCTATGAGGGCAAAAAGGTTGGTCTGGCATTCTCGAATGTGGCAGAACACTGACAGTTTCTGACAGGATATAACAGTGCGGCAGGGCAGCCTGCCGCATTTTTGTTATTTTATCGATATTCAGCAGGGCACTATATATTGTAAGTTTATGGCAGCAAAATACCGCAATATATCGTATGAATAGATTAATGTAATCGTTTTCTGTGAGTGTTGCACAAAACCTGTGTGAAAAGTTTGTGATAATTTTTACGCCGTGAAAAGGTTTACATGGCCGCAAAATGCTTGACAATCCTCAAAAATATTGCTATACTGAAAACTAGGAATTTGAAGGATAATTCCGGAATATATAATTTTGAAATTTGGAGGAGATCATAATGAGAATTTCTAAGATCATTGCTGGTATGTCCGCACTGGCTATCGCTGCTTCCATGGCAGTTGTTGCAAACGCACAGACAGTATCCGTTGCAACCCCTTCTGATAAGGAGTGGGACGGCTTTGCTAAGTATACCAACGCTGACGGCGCTGAGGATAACGATTTTATCTGGGGCGGCACTCTGACTAAGGGCAGCGACCTGACAGTTACACTGAACTTCGAGTGGACCGAGAAGGGCAGCGATGCTAAGTTCTGCGCAGTAAAGCCCGCATATGCTAACGGCTGGGATCCTGTTTTTGCTGACGAAGCTCCCGAAGGCTGGGTAGAGAACAGCCAGGATACCGATGACGACGGCAACCGCCTTGATGCTGACGGCAACCCCTGCGATTTCGCATGGCAGAACGACGGCTTCCTGCAGGCATATACTACCGACGTGACCAGCTTCACCTTCACTATCCCTGCTTCTGTTGTTGACACCATGTATGACAACGCTAACGCTGAAGAGGGCTTTGACGGTCTTCTGTTCCAGGTCGGCAACAACGGTATGAAGATCACTTCTATCGACTTCTCACAGGACGTTCAGTGGTACTCCGAGCATCTGGCTGAGCCTGCAGATGAGTCTTCTTCTGTAGCTGAGAACGAGTCTTCTTCTACAGCTGAAAGCTCCAGCGAGAGCAGCAAGGCTGATGAGTCTTCCAAGGCTGAGTCCTCCAAGGCTGAGTCTTCCAAGGCTTCTTCCACAGCTTCAACTGCTACCAAGACAAACAATGCAACTACAACAGCTACTTCTTCCGCAGCTGCTTCCGATGCAACTGCTTCCGACAACACCAACCAGGCTACAGGTGCTACCGCAGGTCTGGCACTGGCAGGTCTGGCACTGGCAGGCGCTGTTGCAGTAGTTTCCAAGAGAAAGTAATTTCTTTTAAAATTTGAAACTATACGGGACCTCCGCTTAACGCGGGGGTCTTTTTTTGTTCACATTGAAATCGTTTTCCGTGCAAATAGCCCGTAAATAATGCGCAATATTGTGCAAAAGTAATATTGCAAAACAGTGGTGAAAATGGTATAATACAAAAGTAAAATAAGGTCGGGCTAAAGCCCCGATGGGAATATATTAATGGAGGGTTATATAACATGAAAAAGATCCTTGCAATGACACTTGCGCTGACTATGTCGGCTCTGATGTTCGCTTCCTGCGGCGATACCGCAGACAACACTGAGTCCAAGGCTGAGGAAACTACCACAACTGCTGAAACTACCACTACAGCTGCCGAGACCGAGGCTCCCGAGGAGACCGAGACTACTCCCGAGGAAGAGACTGCTGCTGTTGACAATTCCAACTGGAAGAGCCTTGATAAGATAGCTGACGCTCTGGAGGAGTACGACAATGCTTCTGTTACTTTCCAGGCTGACAGCGATGTTACCGATATCATCACCATGTTCAACGAGCCCCAGGCAGACCTCCTGCCCGGTGATGAGGGCTACTCAGGCGATGAGGCAAAGATCAATTTCTCTGTACAGGAAGTCGCAGGCATTCCTATGCTCAAGTGCGATGAGGAGATCTATGACACCGCCGATGAGACCAACAACGGTCACAAGACCCTGAAGATAAGGGTAGATATGAACAAGCTGTTCGAGGCTCAGCCCGAGCTTATGGACGATATCTTCAATGTTAAGATAGAGCTGGTGGCTATCGCCCGCGAGCAGGCTGTATACGATGACGGCCTGGGCCCTGTTACCGTAGGCTGGTACGGCGGCGCTGTAGGCTCCAACAATGCAGGTCAGTGGAACGGCAACCTGGGTTCCTATGATATGGCTTCCGATGCAGGTGACGGCTGGTGCAACCAGTGGGCTCACTGCGTAGCTTCTGCAAGAGTAGGCCTGAAGGACGGTTCCAAGTACAACCACGAGAACGAGACCAACTACACCACTCTCATGGCCTGGATAGTAAAGAGCGACATCGACCTGTACATCGCTGACATCGTATTTGAAGACGATGCAGGCAACGTTATAGCTATCCCCGAGGGCGCTATCCCCGGCGGCGCAAGCTATGAAAAGGAAGAGAACGTTGACGCTGATTCCGACGGCATCATCGAGTATGCTGAGGACGGCACTGTTGTTCTGGAGCAGTAATATCAAATACAAAAGGCCTGCGTTATGCAGGTCTTTTTTTATGGGACTTATTCAAACTCTGCCGAAAGCACCCCTGCTATCTCCAGTGAAACTATCCCGCCGTCTTTTACCTCCGCTGTGAAGCTTTGCCCTGCCGCCTGACCTGTTTCTCTGATACAGCCCTCAGCCTCGGTGCAGCTGATATCTCTGCCTTCCGCCACATCGTCCAGTGCGGAGGTCAGCAGGGGCATAAGGCCGTATTCGGGCATATTTTCGGGGGATATGTAGTATTCCAGACCCTCATAGGCCATGCGGCTGCCTTCGGGGTCGCAGGTCATGGTCAGCCCCGCAAGGCATTCGGGCTCACTGAAAGCGCATTCCCATATGCCGTCACCGCCCCGCCGCAGGTGTGCGGTGTATTCTCTGCCGTTGAGGGTGATGTGGGCGGTCTTGTCAAGCTCCGCTGAAAGCTTTTTCGGTTCCGTGGCTCTGCGCTCCGCCTTGCAGGCGGACATGGCT
Organism: Ruminococcus sp.; assembly: GCF_017464355.1. Lineage (GTDB taxonomy): Bacteria > Bacillota > Clostridia > Oscillospirales > Ruminococcaceae > Hominimerdicola. The sequence goes on from NZ_JAFUAG010000017.1 coordinate 220,182, forward strand.
GCGGCAAAAGCAAGGGTCACAAGCAGTAAGGGTGTTTTCTTCATAGGCATTACCTCCGCAAAAAAAGCGGCTCTTCATAATGAAGAACCGCCGTATTGTCAGTGACTTACTCCTCGCCGCCCTCAAGGTGTTTGAGGAAGAAGGGCATGAACGCCAGTATATCTCTTGCAAGAATGCCCCGTTCGGAACGCTTTTTACTCAGCACCTCTGCACATCTGCCCATGACCATGCAGGCCAGTATGCAGTTTATCAGGGAAGACCTCTTGGTCTGTGCCGTCAGGGAAGCTATGAGCCCCGCCAGCATATCGCCAGAGCCGCCCTTGGAAAGCGCCGTGTTGCCTGCCGTTATTACCTCGGTGCGGTCGGCGCAGCACACAATGGTCTCGCTGGACTTGGAAACCACGGTGACGCCGTATTTCTTTGAAAGCCCGTAGGAATATTTCAGCCTGTCCGCCAGAACTTCCTCCTGGGTCACACCACAGAGCCTTGCCAGCTCCCCGGGGTGTGGGGTAAGTATCACTGTTGACTTTTTCTTCAACAGTACATCTATATTCGGTACAAGTGAATTTATTCCGTCAGCGTCAAGTATAACAGGCACAGGGGACTTCTCTGTCAGCTCGGCCACCAGCTTTTCCGTTTCGGGGGTGTGGCCTATGCCGCAGCCCAGCAGCAGCGCCCTGGCATCTCCCAGCTTTTCAAGAATGGCCTCAGCGTTGTCGGAGGTCATGCAGCCCTTGTCGTCAGACTTCATGGCCGAGAATATGCATTCGTACAGGTTGCAGGAAAGGGCTCTCACCACGTTCTCTGTGCTGCATATCTCCACAAGGCCTGCGCCCATGCGCAGTGCGGCAGTAGCGGAAATTCCCGCTGCCCCGATGTAGCTGTCGCTGCCGCAGACACATACCACCTTGCCGAAGGTGCCCTTGTGAGCCCAGGGTTTGCGTGAGGTCAGGAACTTTTTGCCCAGCTGGCTGTCGTCCAGCATACTTGCCTTGGCATATATCTCGTTCTCCATAATGGGGTCGCCCGTGTTGGCTGCGGCGGGTATGCCTATGTCGTCCACATATATCTCGCCGCAGAAATACTTCGCAGGCGAAAGCAGCATACCAAGCTTTTTAGCGTGCATGGTAACAGTGATATCCGCCGTTACCGCCAGCACCCCTGCCTGACCGCTGGTAGCGTCCACACCCGAGGGTATATCGCAGGCGATGACCCGCTTTGCGTAGGTGTTCAGGTGAATGAACAGGGGCTGCAGGTCGCGGCCTATCTCCCCTGTAAAGCCTGTGCCGAAAATGCAGTCCACCACTATGGTGCTGTCGCTTATGGCCTTGGCCCAGGGATGTTCGGGGTCGCCGTCGTAAAACATCACATCAATGCTCTTGTTCAGCTTGTTGTAGGCACTGCTTGCCAGCTCCGTAGAGGGCTTGCCGCAGCACAGCACCACCTTGGTGCTTATGCCCGCGCGGAAAAGGTGGTTTGCAGCCACCATGCCGTCGCCGCCGTTGTTGCCCTTGCCTGCCAGTATGACTATCTCGGGGGTATCGGGCTGTCCGTCGGACATAGCCTCGTTCTGCACATGGCTCGCCAGCTTTTCGCCTGCTGCCGCCATAAGCTCAGCCCTGCTGACACCCAGCTCTTCCGAACGCTGCTCGCAGACTCTCATCTGCTCAACTGTAAGTATCCTGTCTCTGATCATGTTCCTTCCTCCTTTTTCGGGCAGTACCCGTAAACTTCTCTATACGCTCGTCAGCCCTTGTAGGCTATCACTGTGGCTGACGCATATTCTCTAGTGTGAGTTATGGAAAGGGAGAACCTGAGCCCTCTTTCCTCTGCTATAGCTGCCGCATTCCCGCTGAGCATAAGCTTCGGGCAGCCCAGTTCATCATGTATCACAGCGGCCTCTGTCAGCTCAAAGCCCCGCACACCTGTGCCCAGGCTCTTCCCGAAGGCTTCCTTCGCCGCCCAGCAGCCTGCCATGCTCTCCGCAGGGTCACGCTTTTTGGAAAAATACTCCAGTTCCGCCTCGGCATACACCCGTCTGCGGAAGCTTTCCCTCTCACAGCTTTTCCTTATCCTGGATATCTCCACCAGGTCTGTCCCCACGGATATCTCTGCCATTATTCCCATTCCTCTGCGGGCTTGTCAGGCACGTTCACCTTATTGCGAATGGTGCGGGGCAGGTGGGACTTTATCACCCTGAGCATATCGTCATCAGGGGTGAATATCAGCCTGGTATCACCGTGGTCGGGGTGCTTGACATCAAGGTACCAGTCAGTAAGTTCGCTGTTCATCGCAGAAGCCATTACCACCGTCCTGTCGCCGCTGTCGGAGCCGTTATACTCGCCTATATCGGTGGCGTCGTTGACCTTGATGGTCACCAGATGTTTCCTGCTCCTGGCGGCGATGACCTTGTCAACATCAAGGTCGCCGTTGGTGAAGATATATTCGTATTCAAGGCTGAGGTTCTGTATAAGGTGTACCCCGCCGTAGATCATCAGTGCGGCTATGAAAAACGCAATGGGGAGAAATGCCATCATCATGATAGCGAACATTATCACTGCAAAAGCCAGCGCCACACTGGCAAAGGCTATGAGAAAACGCAGGGTGCTGTCACGGCTGGTGTTCTCCTTCTTTATTATCTGTTCCTTAAAGCTGTCCATGTAAAATTGCCTCCTAGCAGATCTGCGCAAACTCTGCGCCATAATATCATACTATCAAATTATACCACATTTTTTTTATTTATGCAAGCAGATTTGTGTGATATATGTATGAAATTCCCGAAAGTTCTGTGAGTTCACTTGAATGGGTGCGGAAAATGTGCTATAATATGACGTAGTTCGTAAACGGGAGGATTTTGCTTGCTTATAGATTTTCATGTACACTGCTTCAACCCGAAGATAGCTGCCCGCGCCATAGCCGCTTTGCAGGAACGGGCGGATATACCGCCGCTGACCAACGGCCTCATAGAAGATACGGTGAAACGCTTTGACGAATGGGGCGTTGACAGGGGAGTGCTGCTGCCCATTGCCACCAAGCCCACCCAGCAAAGGGTGCTGAACGACTGGTGCGCCGAACAGGACGGGGGCAGGTTCATAAGCTTCGGCTCAGTACACCCCGACGCTGAGGACCTCTGCGAGGAGCTGGACAGGATAGTCGCCCTGGGGCTCCACGGCATAAAGCTTCACCCCGATTATCAGGGCTACATGATAGACGATGAGCGGGTGGACTTCATGTATGATGAGATAGAAAAGCGGGGGCTGCCCGTGGTCTTCCATGCAGGGTTCGATGTGGTGTCACCCGCACTGGTACACTGCCCCCCCGAAAGGTCGCTGAAAATGCTGAAAAAGCACCCCCGCATGAAAGTCATACTGGCACATATGGGCGGCAACGACAGTCATCAGCAGGTGCTTGACCTGCTGGCAGGCATAGACGGTGAGGTCTACTTCGATACAGCTTTCACAGGCAGGTATCTCACCGATGAGCTTATGGAGAAGATAATAAGGAAGCACGGCGCTGACAGGATACTCTTCGCCAGCGACTGCCCCTGGGACAGCCCTGCGGTCATAAGAGAAAAAATACTCCGCCTGGGCATATCCGACGACGATAAGGAAAAGATATTCTCAGCCAATGCCCTGAGGCTGCTGGGGCAGGGAATATAAGACTACAGATAAAGACGGGTCGTATCCCGCAAAAAGTGAGGCAAGGATAATGTGTAAAAATTTGAGAACGATAGTCATGGCAGGGCTGGCAGCTGTTATGCTGGCAGGCTGCGGTCAGGTGGGGGACGGCGATCCCTACGATACTGAGCCTGTGTTCACCTCGGGCACCACCTACACCAAGCGAACGGTGCATACTACAAAAACAGCCATGTATACGGGCGGTGAGATAGATGACGCGGATATGGTGGAATATAATACCACCACCACGACCATAACAGGCTCACTGGAGAATGACCGGATATTCAACCCCGATGATGAGGTCGATGAGGCCATGCGCGCCACCCAGCGCACCGAGGCCAAGACCTATTATACTATCCCTGAGCATAACGGCACTACCGCTGCGGCAGTAACTGTCAGCGCTGAGGCCACCTCCACCACTGCCGGCGGGCCTATAGTACTGGGGGAGGAAAGCGAGCTTGCCCCCGCAGCGGAAGCTTCTTCCGCCGGGAAAACATCAGCTGTTACTACGGCCTTTACCGCAGACAGCCTTTTCAGACTGGAGGACAGCATGAAGTACAGCTCGGATAAGGGCTATACCGTCACATCAGATACCACCTTCCTGAACCTGAGGTTCGGCCCCTCAAAGCAGTATGACATCAGGCTGAAGATACCCGACGGCGCAAGCGTGACCGGGCTGGGCGAAACTACAGGCACCGATGGCAACGTGTGGGTGTACACCAGCTATAACGGCACCTACGGCTGGGTCATGAGAGAATTGCTCAGCTGAGAATACGGATAAAAATGTAAAAAGCTGTCAGCGTTTCGCGGCAGCTTTAGCTGTATCATATAATATAGATATGAAGAAATGTGGAAATTTGTTGCTAATGCGGTTGACAAAGACCTTTATTTGGTGTATAATATCATAGTGTGTTAGTTTGCAAAAACCCGAAGTGCCCAAGCCTTCGGGGGATAAATATATTCAGGTAGGTGTTGCATAAAAATGGAAGAGAAAGAAATCAGTATACAGGAAATACTTGGTATACTGCTCAGCCATATAAAGATGATACTGGTCATCACTATACTGGCCGCTGTGGCAGGTTACAGCTTTGCGAAGTTCGTGCTGCCCCTGCAGTATACTTCGAGCATCAAGATCTATGTCACCAACGGTTCAAGAAATACCAATGCCGAGGGCGGTGCCCAGATAAACGGTCAGGACCTTTCCGCTTCGAGAAGCCTGGCTGCTACCTATATCGTCATACTTGATGACACCTCTGTATATGAGGCCATATCTGACAGACTGCTGAAGGATTATGAGATCGAGGATCTGAAATATTATTTCTCGGTGCTTATGGACGATGAGGGCAAGGAGTATATCCCTGCAAGCCAGATAAAGAGACTTATCACCGTAGCCGCAGTCAACAACACCGAGGTGCTGCAGGTGACAGTCACCAGTGAGGTGCCCAGTATCTCTGCGAGAATATGCACGTATATGTCTGAGATAGCTCCCGAGATAATCACCCGTACCACCAAGGCGGGTTCTGTTGAAACAGTATCTCCCGCAAAGGTGCCCACAGGCCCCAGCGGTCCCAACATCACCAGATATATGCTGCTGGGTCTGATAGCAGGCCTGGCTCTGTCCGTGGCTATAGCCCTTGTAACAAGCTTCTTTGATAATACTATAAAGACCGGTGAGGATCTGAAGGAACGCTTCGGCGTACCTGTACTTGCCGAGATACCCGATATCTTCATGGACGAGAAGGGAGGCGGCAGCAAGTATGGCAGGTAGAAATAAAAGAGCCGCAGGCGGCAGGAGCAAGAGAAGAACTCTCATGGATAAGAACATCGCTTTTCCTGTTACCGAGGCTTACAAGAACCTGAGAACAAATATCTCCTTTGCGCTCTCTACCAAGAACAACAGGATATTTGCTGTATCCAGCGCCCTGGCCAGTGAGGGCAAGTCCACCGTGGCTGCCAACATAGCCATAACCCTGGCGCAGAACAACAGCAAGGTGCTGCTCATAGACGGCGACCTGAGAAAGCCCGTTCAGCATAAGGTCTTCGAGCTGAAGAACGATGTGGGCATATCTACCCTCATAGGCGGGCTGAACTCTTTTAAAGAGGTAGTCAATGCAGGGGTCATAGATAACCTTGATATCGTCACCTGCGGACCTATCCCCCCCAACCCCTCCGAGCTGCTGGGTTCGGATAACATGAAGTCGCTGCTGACCCAGCTGTCTTCAAGATATGATTATATCATCGTGGATACACCTCCCATAAACATCGTTACCGATGCGCTGACACTGCTTGATACCATTGCAGGCATACTGCTGGTAGCAAAGCACGCACAGTCCACCTACGATGCGCTGGAGCAGGCTATAGACTCCATCAAGCTGGCAGACGGTGCGCTGCTGGGCGTTGTGGTGAACAATATGTCCGTAACAGGCGGCAAGTACGGCGGAAAGTACAGCTATAAGTACAAGTACAGCTACGGCTACAGCTACTCAAGCTCGGGCGACGAAGATGAAGACGAAGAATAAAACAATATGAGCAGCCCTATGCGGCTGCTTTTTTGTAATGGATAAGCGGATAAAGGAAACGGAGAATAACTATGTTTGAAACTGACAGAAAAATATACTGCTCGCAGATGCGTGAGGGCAACGTTATGGGCAACAGCGGCATTATCGACCTGCTGCAGGATACCTCAGACCTGCACCTGATGAACCATCCTGTACTGGCACCCTTTTTCAGGGAAACAGGCAGCGTCATGTTCCTGACCAACAGGCAGGTGGATATAGTAAGACGTCCCGGGTACGGCGAGCAGGTGCATACCAAGACCTGGACCTATGAGCTGAACCGTATGTACGGTTTCAGAAACACCATTATCCTCGGGGAAAAGGGCGACATCTGTGTCAGGAGCATTGCGGGCGGTGCTTTTATGGATCTCAAAAACGGCAGACCCATGCGGGTGTCCGCCGACCTGATAGCACAGGTGAAGGTCTATGATAAGCTGGATATGGAATATCTTCCCAGAAAAATAGCCATACCCCGGGGCGTGCCTGCTGTCAGCTGCCAGGTGCCCATAAGGCGCAGCGACATCGATATGAACGACCATGTGAACAATGCCAGATACCTGGATATCACCGATGAGCTGTTCGATGAATGCCGAAATGCAAAGCGGCTGCGGGTGGAGTACAAAATGCCCGCCAAAAGGGGAGATATCGTCTTTGCCGACAGATACGACACCGACAGCGGCTGTGTGGTGGTGCTGAGAGATGAGGGCGGAAAGGTCTACTGCACCGTGGAATACACCCTCTGAGATAAGCAGGAGGAGAACAGCATGAGAGGACTTCGCAACCTGAGCATAGCGCTGATAATGGTGCTGCTGTTCACGCTGGCAATGGTGGTCATAGGGGCGCTTTCCCGCGGGGTAAGGGCAGGCAAGGTGGACCCCCGCCTGCTGGCAGGCGCTGTAACAGGGCTCACAGCAGTGCTGGTCATTGCGGTGTTTGCGGCGCTGATAAGGCTGGTACACAAGCACAAAAAGCATAGGGAGCAGGCAAGCTCCGCTGATATACTGGCTGAGATAATAGCCATGAAAGAACCCGAAAAAAATCAGGAAAAGGAGAATGGTGACCATGACAGAAATGACCGAAAAGCTTAACAGGGCAGCCGAATACATTAAGGCTCACGCAGGGCTGGTTCCTGAGGTGGGCATAGTTCTCGGTTCGGGGCTGGGCGACCTGGCTGACCGTGCCGAGGTATCCAGCATAGTTGACTACGCTGATATCCCCGAATTTCCCCGTTCTACCGCTGAGGGGCATAAGGGCAGGTTCGTTTTCGGGAGGATAGGCGGCACCCCCGTGGTCATCATGCAGGGCAGGGTGCATTACTATGAGGGCTACGATATGCAGCAGGTCATCATGCCCACCAGGGTCATGGCGCTCATCGGAGTAAAGACATTGCTGCTGACCAATGCCTCGGGTGGTATCGACCGCAGCTTCGGGGCAGGGGATCTCATGCTGCTCACCGACCACATTGCGGCCTTCGTGCCTAACCCCCTCATCGGCAAAAACCCCGATGAACTTGGCACCCGCTTCCCTGATATGAGCGAGGTCTATGACCTGGGTCTGCGGGAAAAGTCGCTTGCAGCGGCGGATAAGCTGGGCATTGAGCTCAGGCAGGGGGTGTACTGCCAGCTGACAGGCCCCTCCTACGAGACTCCCGCTGAGGTGCGTATGCTGGATATGCTGGGTGCTGACGCAGTAGGTATGTCCACCGCCGTGGAAGCTATCGCTGCCCGCCACATGGGGCTTAAGGTCTGCGGAGTTTCGGTGGTGACAAACCCCGCTTCGGGCATTTCGGAAACTCCCCTTGACCACGAGGAAGTCAAGGTGCAGGCGGCAGCTGCGGCAGTAAGGCTGGGTCAGCTGCTGGAGGAGCTTATAAAGAATATATAGTTCTACCCTTTGCACAATGGGCGCCCCCTGTTTCGGACGGAACTTGTGCTTTCTGCTGAAAAGAAATAATTCCCAGAAGAATCCAGGCTGAACAGTTGTGCGAAGTCTGCTTGCGATAACAAAAAATTAAGGGCTTTGTTGTGAGTTTTCCACAACAGAGCCCTTCTTCATATCCTCAAACGGGAAGTTTGCAAACCCCCGAAAAATGTGCTATATTCAAATCATAGAAAATTACTGTGAAAAGAGGAAACGCTATGACAGCAGCAAGAACATCAGACACCAGAAAACTTCGAGATCTGACATTTTCGGGGATATTCGCAGGCCTTATCTACGTTATGACAGCCTACGTCCATGTGCCCACGGGGGCAGGCTACACCCATGCAGGGGACGGCCTGATATTCCTGGCGGCCTGCCTGCTGCCCTCACCCTATGCCGCCGCTGCCGCTGCGGTGGGCGGGGCGCTGGCGGACGGTCTCAGCGGGTTTGCCGTGTGGCTGCCTGCAACTATCATCATCAAGGCGGTGACGACCCTGTACTTTTCCACGAAGTCTGATAAAATAATAACAAAGCGGAACATCGCAGCCCTGCTGCCCGCCCTTGTCACCTGCGTGGCAGGCTACAGCCTCTATCAGGGGATATTCATGTCGGGTCATGTAAGCACCGCCGCTCTTGCCGCAGCCTTCGCCCAGACCCCTGCCTACTGCATACAGATTGCCGCCAGCTCGGTGCTGTTCATCTTTCTGGGAATAGTTCTGGACAGAATGCGCTTCAAGGCACGGTACTTCCCGAAGCACTGATCTGCGAGTCTTACAGCAGCAGGATAGTCATGGTGTTTTCGGCACCCTTGAGGGGTATGCGGTATTTTTCCATGAGCATGGGACCGCAGGAATTCGAGCCTACACCTGCCATGAAAAAGTCAGCACAGATGACGGTATATCCGCATTTTTCCAGCTCAAAGCGGTGTGCCTTGGCGGCAAGCTCCTCCTGGGTGTACTCGCTGACGTTGAAAGAAATGCCCTTTTCGGAGGTTATCACCAGCCCGCAGCTGCCGTCCGTTACCGCCAGCCGCCTGGTGCCCCGATGGGAGCCGTTCTCCTGGGGGCGCAGGTAGGGCTCGTACATATCCTCTGCCTTAGCGGAGAAACTGCCCATGTAGGAAGCCCTGTGCTTGTCCTCATAGCTTTCATAAGGGCCGCAGCCGTAGTAGTCCACCCTGTCAAGAGACTTGTCGGTGAACAGCCTTAACCCGAACCTGGGGAAGACCTCCAGCTTTTCATCATCGGCGGTAAGCCTTGCGGTGACAGTTAGCCTGCCCTCGCCGTCAATGGAATACTTCGCAGAAACTTTCGCAAAGGGCCTGAGAATACTGCGTCCGTAAGAGGTCTCCGCCCTGATGACAGCACAGCCCTCCTCCTCGGTCAGCTCGGTGGAGTACACCTTTACCGCAGGGTCGTTCATGTACAGCCTGTACCAGTCACCCCGCATGGTGTCATTGTCGGTGGGGGCACGGAAGAAGTTGAAGCTCATGGGCTTTTCCAGTATATTCTTCCCATGTTTTTCCATTACCGTGAACTCCGCCCGCCTGCGGTCAAAGACAAATCTTGCGCCCCCCGCCTTTATCTCAAAGCTCAGCCCGTCAGCACAAACTGTCGGGGCAGATGAGGGCTTCTCGGGGGAAACGGCCCTGCCCTCCGCCAGCAGCAGCTGGTCAAAGCCCACCTCATGGCCGTCAGACTTGTCGGTGAAGATAAAGCGTATGTAGGTGCAGCCCGTGTAGTCCTTTCGGGGCAGCGTGAAGACGAACTCACCCTCCGCAGGCAGATGGTAGCTTACCTCACCCTCTTCAAGAAGCCCGCTTTCATCGGTGATCTCATAGCGGCAGGCATACAGTTCGTCAGCGGCGGCAAAGTGCAGCATTGAACGGAAAACAAAGTCATCTCCCCGCCTTTCCACCCGCACGGGGCGGTATACCTGGGCTGTCTCCTTAAGGCCTGTATGGGGCGTTCTGTCGGGGTAGCACAGGCCGTCACAGCAGAAGTTCCCGTCGTGGTGCAGTTCCCCGAAATCTCCGCCGTAGCCGTATTTTATGCCGTTCTCGTCCTCCCCCAGAGGAAATGCGTGGTCGCACCATTCCCACACAAGGCCGCCCATAAAGCGGTCATCGGAAAGGAAGGTCTGCATATAGTCCTCCATATCTCCCGAGCTGTTGCCCATGGCATGGCAGTATTCGCAGAGGATATAGGGGCGCTTTTCCTCCTTGTTTTCCAGGTATTCCCTCATGGCCTGAATGGTGGGGTACATCTCGGATACCATGTCAAGGATATCATCGGGGGTGTCATCAAGGCGGTGGGTGCTTTCATAGTGTACGGGACGGGTGCTGTCCAGGGACTTTATCAGCTCTGCCCCCTGCCTGAAATTCTCGCCCCAGCCGCTTTCGTTGCCCAGTGACCATATTACCACGCTGGGTCGGTTAACGTCCCTTTCGGCCAGCAGGCGGTGGCGGTACTTTATGGCGGTGCGGAACATGGGGTCTCCTGCCAGCAGGGCTATGCCGCTGTAGGTGCCGCCCTCTCTGTCCCAGCGGAGATTCTGGTAGATATTTACACTGCCGTGGCTCTCGATATCCGCTTCATCTATAACATACAGCCCGTACTCATCGCAAAGCCGATAGAACATGGGTGCATTGGGATAGTGTGAAGTCCTCACCGAATTTATGTTGTGGGCTTTCATAAGCTGAAGGTCGCGGCGCATTTTCGCCTCATCGGCATAAGCCCCCGTGTCAGGGTAGCTGTCGTGGCGGTTCACACCGAAGAACTTCACTTTCTTCCCGTTTATGAGAAAAATGCCGTCCTTTATCTCGCTTCTCCTGAACCCGACTTTTTCGCCTATGACTTCCCCCGCCGAACGTATCACCAGGTCGTAGAGGTAAGGCTTTTCGGCGCTCCATAGCTTTATGTCCTCCGCTTTGGCAGAAAATGGCGTACCCTCATCGGCGCTGCCGCTGAACATGAGCCTGCCCTCGTCATACAGCTCTATCTCTGCCGAAGCTCCTGTCACCGAAAAGGTGAAGCTGCCGTCCATATCGGCGGTAAGGCGGTAGTTGACAATATGCCCCTCAGGCCGTGAGAGCATATAAACGTCCCTGAAAATGCCCGATAGCCTGAACTTGTCCTGGTCTTCAAGATAAGTGCCGCTGCACCATTTCAGCACAGCACAGACAATGCTGTTCCCGCCCTCTTTCAGCATATCGGTGATATCGAATTCGCTCATGCGGTGGGAGACCTCGGTGTAGCCCGCAAAGCGCCCGTTTACGTACAGGTACATACAGCTGTCCGCACCCTCAAAGACCAGCACCCTGCGCATACCGTCGGGGGAGTAGTCATAACTCCTGCGGTACACCCCCACAGGGTCCTCATCGGGAACATAGGGCGGGTCAAAGGGTATGGGGTAGTTCACGTTGGTGTACTGGGGCTTGTCGTAGCCGTTGAGCTGCCAGCAGGCGGGCACCGCCAGTTTGTCCTCCATGGGCATATCCGTGAAGTCATCAGGCAGATCTATAATGCTGTCAAAATATCTGAAACTCCACTCGCCGTTCATAAGCTCCAGCCTGCGGGAGCCTGTCCTCTCACCGAAAGGCTCCTGCCCCTCGGCAAAGGGGATAAAATAGGCTCTCGGCTCCAGGGTGTTCAGGCAGAGCACCTCGGGGTCTTCATGGAGCGTCATAAAGCTTTTCGGGGTGCGGGGGGCTGATATCTGTGTGATGTTCATAGGGCAAAAACTCCTTTGTTTCATATTATCATGGTTAATATATTACCACATTATCCCCCTTTTGGCAATAAACAATTTTAGCAGCTTTCCCATGATTTATATAACAATATGAACATCACACTTCCGTCATCTTCGCCTTTCGGGCTATCACGGGCTTCCCGTCCTTTATGCACAGGCACAGGTCTTTCCCGTCTCCCGAGAGTATGCTGTCGCACAACAGGTCCTCCGCCTCCTGCTCGACGTACCGCCTTATGTCACGGGCGCTGCCCTTTTCTTTCAGGCACCTGTCCGCCGCATGGGCAGGGCATTCAGGGGAGATATGCAGGCTGCACCCCAGAGCCGCCGCCCTTTCGGCCAGCTTTTCAAATTCAAGCCCCGCAATGCTGCAAAGGCTCTGAAAGTCCAGCCCCTCAAACACTATCAGCCCGTCCATGCGGTTCATAAGCTCAGGGGATATGAGCCGCTTTACCGCCTTTTCAATGCCCTTTTTGGGAATGCTGCCTCCCTCATGGCCGAAGCCTGCTGTCTTTTCGGCGGCAAGCTCTGCTGCGCCTGCATTGGTGGTGAGTATGATGATAAGCTCCGAAAGGTCAGCGCTCCTGCCGTTACTGTCCGTTATAACGCCCTCTTCCAGCATTTGCAGAAGAATGTTCAGCACATCACGGTGGGCTTTTTCTATCTCATCGAAGAGCAGTACCCCGCAGGGGGTCTTCCGTATCAGTTCGATGAGCCTGCCGCCCTCCTCATAGCCCACATAGCCCGCAGGCGCCCCCAGCAGTTTGGCCGCGCTGTGAGCCTCCATATACTCGCTCATGTCCAGGCGGATAAGGCTGCCCTCGCCGTAAAGGGTATCTGCCAGTTCACGGGCAAGGAGGGTCTTGCCCACCCCCGCAGCCCCTGCAAATATAAAAGCCCCCACAGGCCGCCTGCCCCGTGTGAGCCCCAGCCTGCGCCTTTTTACCGCCCGCACTACCGCCGCCACAGCAGCCCTCTGGCCGATGACTTTGCGGTTCAGCCTTTCTTCGAGATGTGTGAGCCTTTCCCGCTGCTCACCCTCAGCCCCCTTGCAGCATATGCCCGTGCTGCGCTCAATGACCTCTTCCAGAGTTTCACAGCTAAGCTCCGTCCGCCTGCGTGCCATGGATATGGCGTCCAGGTACTCGCCCCTGTCAGCTTCCCCCGCCAGATATCTCTCAAAGGCACGGTCAAGGTCCCTGTTCACGGCGGCGGCCAGCTTGCGGGCGCTGCAGGCCTCGTCCAGCAGGTCTATGGCCTTGTCGGGGAAGTGCCTTTGCCGCATATACCGCCCGCTGAGTTTTACCGCCTGTCGGCAGACCTCCTCGCTTATGCTTATGCCGTGGAAGCCCTCCAGCCTGTCTTTCAGCCCCATGAGCATGGCGCAGGCTGTGTCCTCGTCGGGCTCGGCCACTATGACCTTTGTAAAGCGCCTGTCCATGGCGGCGTCTTTTTCTATGGTCCTGCGGTACTCCTCAAAGGTGGTCGCCCCGATGACCTGCACCCTGCCCCTGGCAAGCCCAGGTTTAAGAATGTTTGCCGCGTCTATGGCACCCTCGGCCGCCCCTGCCCCCATGATGTTGTGCAGCTCATCTATAAAGAGTATGATGTTCCCCGCCTGCTCGGCTTCATCAAGGCAGGCTTTCAGCCTTTCCTCAAAATCTCCGCGATATTTCGCCCCTGCCAGCAGCAGTGCCATGTCCAGGGAGAATATCCGCTTCTGCGCCAGCTGCTTAGGCACACCGCCCGATATCATCTTCACCGCCAGACCCTCCACCAGCGCCGTTTTGCCCACACCTGCCTCGCCTACCAGACAAGGGTCGTTCTTCTGCCGCCTGCACAGTATCTCCATGACCCGCCGCAGCTCCCTGTCACGGCCGATAAGGGGGTCAAAGCCCTGGCATACAACAGGGTCGGTAAGCTCTCTGCCGTACCGCGAAAGGGTCTTCATGCGGGGCTGTCCCATGCTCCCGCAGAGCTTTCCGCCCCGACTCAGGCATTCGGCAGCTATGCGCTTTTCGTCCGCCCCCAGCCTGCGTATTATGGCAACAGCACAGCTGTCACTGCACCGCATGATACCCGCCAGAAGATGTTCACTGCCTGTGCTGCCCCCTGCTGTAAGGGCGGCATTCTCTATGGCACGGCGGACGTTCGGTGTGCAGGCGCTGTCATCTATGATACAGGGTGTGCCCCTGCCTATCAGCTCATCTGCCTCCGCCGAGACTTTTTCAAAGCTTATCCCGTGCCTTTCCAGCACAGCCTCCGCCGCCCCGCCGCAGCCTGCCAGCGCCAGCAGAAGATGCTCCGTGCCGAGATAAGTGTGCCCCCGCTGTCCCGCCAGAACTGCCGCCCTGTGCAGTACAGCCTTGTATATATCGGTATATCTGTCCATACTTGTAAAAACACCTCCACAGGGAGTATTGCCCCTGTCCCCCTGCTTATTCAAAAAACTGTGTCACTTCTGCGTCGTCAGCATAATATGTACCATAAGGCTCACGCAGCCTTAAATAAAACTCAAAGGAGAATTTACTATGAATTTCGGAAACAACTACTGGTTCATCATCATTCTTATCCTCATCATCGGCATGGCAGGCTGCGGCTGCAATTTCGGGTGCGGCTGCAATAACAGCGGCTGCGGCTGCGGCTGATGACAGACGGGCGGGCTTTCCCGCCTGTACATAGCCGCTACAGTATCAGACATATCAGCCCCGAGCAGCCCTCGTTTATCATGCGCCCTATGGTCTCCCTGAGCCTCATGCGGGCGTCGTCGGGCAGCTTTGCAAGCTTGGTGTAAAGCCCCTCGCTGACCAGTTCGTGGAGGGATTTCCCGAAGATGTTCGACTCCCAGATCTTGTCGGGGTCCTTCTCAAAATCGTTCATCATGTACATCACCAGCTCCTCGGACTGCTTTTCGCTGCCCACAATGGGGGCTACCTCGGTGTTTATCTCGGTGCGCACCAGATGTATGGCAGGGGCCTGGGCTTTCAGCCTTATGCCGTACTTGCCCCCCTGCCTGATTATCTCGGGCTCTTCAAGGCTCAGCTCTGCCAGCTCGGGCATGACTATGCCGTAGCCCGTCTGCTCCATCTGCTCAATGGCGTCACGGTATTTTGCGAAGCGCCTGCGTATCTCCACCAGCTCCAGTATGCGGGGCAGAAGTTCGTTCTCGCCCTTTATCTCCAGCCCTGTGACTTCCCCTATGACACGGAAGAAAAGCTCGCTCTGCAGCCTTGCTTCTATGACAGCTGTGCCGCTGCCCGCGTCTATGCTCTTCACCCCGCACTGCTCCACATATTCACAGCTGCCTATGACCTCTGCACAGGCCGTTATCTGCCGAAGAGTCTGCACACCCTCGGCGGCCCGGCGTATGTGGGAGAATATGGCCTCCTTCAGCCAGTGCCCCCCCGGGAGGGTGTTCACCCATTCGGGCATGGCTATGCCTATCTCCCGCACGGGGAAGGAGTAGAGTATGTTTGCCATAATGCCCCTTATGTCCTCCTCGGTGAGTTCAAGGCAGTTCACCGCCATGACCTCGGTGCCGTATTTTTCGCTGAGCCTTCTGCAAAGCTCACGGGTGGGGGCGCTTTCGGGCTCGGCAGAATTCAGCAGCACCACAAAGGGCTTGTCGATAGCTTTAAGCTCGCTGATGACCCTTTCCTCCGCCTCCTCGTATTCGTCACGGGGCAACTCGGTGAAGCTGCCGTCGGCAGTCATTACCAGCCCTATGGTGGAATGCTCGGTGATGACCTTGCGGGTGCCTACCTCGGCGGCCATGTTGAAAGGTATCTCTGTATCGAACCAGGGCGTCATGACCATTCGGGGTGCCTCCTCCTCGATGTACCCCTGTGCCGAGGGTATTATGTACCCCACACAGTCTATGAGCCGCACCGAGAACTTCGCCCCGCCCTCCAGGGTAATGCTGACAGCTTCCTCGGGTATGAACTTTGGCTCGGTGGTCATTATGGTGCGTCCCCCTGCGGACTGGGGCAGTTCGTCCTGCGCCCTTTCCCTGCGGTATTCGCTGTCTATGTTCGGTATGACCAGCTGCTCCATGAACCGCTTTATAAACGTGGATTTCCCCGTCCTCACAGGGCCTGCCACCCCGATGTATATGTCGCCCCCCGTTCTTCTGGCTATGTCGGTGTAGATGTCTGTATTCACGGTCTGACCCTCCTGTCATGCATTGTGTATTATTATCAGCCTGCCGCCGCCGACGGTGTCTGTGTCTTCGGCAAGCTCGTTGTCTTCCATAATTGCCTCCACCGAGGTACGGCAGCGCTTGGCTATATCCCAGATGTCCTCGCCCTCACCGCACCTGCAAAGCCTGATGGCACAGCTGCGGTCTTTGTTCAGGGGCTTCTCCCTGTCAAGCTTTATGCCGCCGACAAGCTTTGTGCCGCCGCCCCCTGTCACCCTGTACATAAGGCGGATATCAGCCCTTGCCCGTATGCTGCCGCCCTCACCCAGATAGTAGGAGCAGCCCGTCACCTCCGCTGAGGCTTCGCTTATCTGTCCCCCCTCGGGAAGACTTACCTCGGCTTCATAGGCACACTGCCCCTCGGTGCAGAAAATGCCGCCCTCACTGCCCTCGCCCAGGACATGGCAGCTGACGTTCCCCGTGAGCCTGTATCTGCCCTCTTCACAGACTATGGCGGGCTTGGTGCATTCACCACAGCAGTCGTGTATCTGTCCCACGGTGCCGTCAGGGGCACTGAGGGTGCATTCCGCCGCCGCTGTCAGCCGTACAGTATCACCCGTGGGGGCAGGTATGCTTACGTAGCCCTCAGCCTCGCATTCGTATGCCGTGGAGAAAACGTCCGTAACGGCCGCCCCTGTGCCGTACTTTTCCGCTGTGCAGTATACGTTCAGGTCAAGTTCCCATTCGGCGGTCTTTTCCTCGCCCTTGCCCGCCGTGAAGGTGCAGCCCGCAGGGGTCACTGCTGCATTCACCGTGAAGCTGTCGTCCACACCGTCCATGTCTATTATCTGGCTGAAGGGCAGGGTGAAGCGCAGGTCGTCAACGCTGTCCTCCCCCGACTTGTCAATGCAGGCGTACAGCACCGTAAGCTCAGCCTCCCCCTTGACAGCCAGCTTGCCCGCCACACAGCGGCATTCGCTGGAAGTTATGACACAGCCCGTGCGCAGCACAGCCCCCGCCGCAGGTTTATCCTCTGGCAGGGAGGTCTGCTGTATGACCGTTACCCGCTTTGAGGCGAACAGCCGTTTTACGGGGTAAGTGACCGTCTGCCTGCGCAGCTGTATGCCGCAGCCGCTGCCCCCTGTTATCACTGTCTGCCCGCTGTTGCAGAGGACCTTCACTGCTGCGCATACGGTGCCTTTCACATCTATCCGCCTGCTGCCCTTGGCACGGCAGCTTATCCCCCGCAGGGAAAGCTCTATGCGCACCTCGGGGTCGGGGCAGCTCTCCGTAAGCTCCAGCGCGCGGGAAAGGTCTATGTCCTGCTCAATGCAGTTTATGCGCCTGCTGCCCTCGGTCAGGTAAAGCACCCTCACTGTCACCGTAAGCTCAAAGCAAAGCTTGTCGGCGGAAATAGTCTGGCTGTCAAGCCTCGGCTCTGCGGTACACCTGAGTATGCGGAAGACATCGGGGAAATGATCAGGCAGGACAATGTCCCTTTCCAGCCCAAGCTCCGCCGTGGTATCGAGCAGTTTTCGGGTGACGCACACCCTGTCTGTCGTAAGCCTGAGTTCATCGTTCATAAAAGTAACCTCCTTTTTCTCCTGTCGGGTCTGCTAAGACCATATTATGTGCCTTTTGCGCCGAATATGCACCCCGCACTTGACAAGGGGAGAAAAATAGGTTATAATAAACTCATAGTTCAGCCATAGGATTACTACAAACTGATTAGGAGGGCACAATGAAGATCTCTACCAAGGGAAGATATGCACTCAGACTTATGACAGACCTGGCAATGCACCATGAGGACGGATATGTACCCATAAAGGTCATTGCTGAAAGACAGAATATAAGCGACAAATATCTTGAACAGATAATCTCCATACTCAGCCGTGCGGGCTATGTGCGCAGCATAAGGGGCGCAGGGGGCGGCTACACGCTGGCATATCCCCCCGAGAAATACACCGTGGGCATGATACTCAGGCTCACCGAGGGCAGCCTTGCACCCGTAGCTTGTCTTGAGACCGAGGAGAACCTTTGCGAGCGTGCGGAGAGCTGTCCCACCCTGTTCATCTGGGAGAGGCTTTACGAAGCTATCAACGATGTGGTAGACAACATCACCATAGCAGACATAGTTTCCCGCAGCACCAACGGTGCAGATTTCTACAACATATAACCGAATATATCTCCCACCGGGGAGGAACGGAAAGTCCGTTCATGTATCGTCAGGTCAGTGCTCTTTATGTTGAGCCCGAAGATACATGGAGGGGCTTTTTTAATTCATAATTGTTGGCATATGCGATAGCTTTGCTGTTCTACACGGCATTGGGCGAAAACCAACAAACGACGGTGTGGTGTTAAAATGACGGTGTGGTGTTAAAACGGCGGGGGTCATACCGACACAGTCGTATGCGCCCCCACCCTACAATATGGGTTCATTCACCTTATCCTTTGTTAAACCAACAAACTTTCGTACATGACAAATAATTATGAATATCCCAATTTGGTTTCGTATTGTTTCCCCCGCCGAAGGCGGGGGAAACAATACGAAAAAAAGCCATTCTGTATCATCAGCAATACACTTCAAAATTGGGAGTTATGAATTATAAATTATGACTTGAAAGAAAGGCGTAAAAATATGAAAATACATGAAACAATAAAAACATTGACCCCCTTCGAGCGCGGGCTGTGGCTGACTTCGGTCATCGTGATAACAGGGGCTTATCTCATCACGGGAAACGGCGGCGGCACGGAGCTTGCGGCTTCGCTCATCGGGGTGACAGCACTCATCTTCGTGGCAAAGGGCATGGCGGCAGGGCAGGTGCTTACGGTGGTGTTCGCGCTGTTCTACGGGTATATCTCCCTGAAAGCCCGCTATTACGGCGAAATGCTCACCTACCTGGGCATGACGGCACCCATAGCCGCCGCCGCTGTGGTGAGCTGGCTCAGGCACCCCTACAAAGGCACCAATGTGGTGGAGGTCGCCCCCCTTTCCCCGAAAAAATTCACCCTGCTCACGGGGCTTGCCCTGGCCGTCACGGCGGTGTCGTATTTTGCCCTGAGATATCTTGGCTGTGCGAGCCTGTTTTTCAGCACGGTATCGGTGTTCACCAGCTTCATGGCCTCGGGGCTCACTTTCCTCAGAAGCCCCTTTTACGCCATAGGCTACTCCGCCAACGATGTGGTGCTTATAGTCCTCTGGTGCATAGCCGCCCGCACCGACCCCACCGCCCTGCCCATGGTCTTCTGCTTCATCATGTTCCTCGCCAACGACATATATGGCTTCTTTAACTGGAAAAGGCTGAATATTTCATAATTCTGAATTCATAATTGATTGCCATGGGCGCATACGACTGTGTCGGTATGACCCCCGCCGTGTTTGACCCCATGTCAACGTACACGAACGGACATTTCAACGTGTTCCCTGCAAACGGCGCATTTTCGGGGGAATGGTCAACGTCCACAAAAACCATAAGAAATTGATGATAGGGGCATGGTGGGGTTGATATGGTGGTTCATACCGACAATGCGAGGGCATAAGGTGGGGGCAAGCTCCCACCCTACCCTTTTTCAACCACCGCCGTGTGAAACCCGACAAATATCTGCATAAGAAGCCCCCAAAAAAAGAACAGCCAAGCTATCGCCCCTGTCAACAATTATGAATTATGGATTATGAATTATAAAAAAACTCTTGTTATGGAAGTAAAAATGTGGTATAATGTATCTGTTAGATCTTGGGGACTATGGTCTGTCCCCGACAGAAAACTTCCTTAAGGAGGAGAAATATATGCAGATAACCGAAACTCAGCTGGCGCAGGTAAATGACCGTATACGGGCGCTGATAGCATCGAACAGCTTCTACGGCAAAAAACTGGAGGAGGCAGGCATAACCGAGGTGAAGACACCCGAGGATTTTGCAAAGCTGCCCTTTTCCGAGAAAAAGGATCTCCGTGACGCTTACCCCCTGGGACTTATGACCGCCCCCGAGGACGAGATAGTCAGGATACATTCTTCTTCGGGTACTACAGGCAAGCCTGTAATAATACCCTATACCGCCAAGGACGTTGATGACTGGGGCGAGATGTTCAAACGCTGTTACGAGGTAGCGGGCATAACCAAAAAGGACAGGATACAGATAACCCCCGGTTACGGCCTGTGGACAGCAGGTATAGGCTTCCAGAACGGCTGTGAGAAGCTGGGCGCTATGGCTGTGCCTATGGGTCCCGGCAATACCGAGAAACAGCTGGAGATGATGCAGGCACTGGAAACTACCGTGCTTTGCTCGACTTCTTCCTATGCACTTCTGCTGGCAGAGGAGATACAGAAGAGAGGTATCAAGGATAAGATACACCTGAAAAAGGGCGTTATAGGCTCTGAGAGGTGGTCTGACAAAATGCGTGAGCGCATCTCAAACGAGCTGGGCATAGAACTTTATGATATCTACGGCCTTACCGAGATCTACGGCCCCGGTATCGGTATAAACTGTGAGCATAACACAGGTATGCATTACTGGGATGATTACCTTTATCTGGAAATAATCGACCCCAAGACAGGAGAGAACCTCCCTGACGGTGAGTGGGGCGAGATAGTCATAACCACCCTTGTGAAAGAGGGCGCACCTCTCATACGCTACCGCACCCACGACCTTTCCCGCATAATACCCGGTGAATGTCCCTGCGGCAGACGTTTTCCCCGCATAGACACCATCAGGGGAAGAACAGATGATATGATGAAGATAAAGGGTGTAAATGTATTCCCTGCCCAGATAGAGGAAGTTCTGGCTGAATTTGAGGAGATATCCAGCGAATACCAGATACGCATATCTCACCTTGACGGCAAGGACACCATGCGCATTTATGTAGAAACAAACGGCCACGTTGATTTTGCAGACCTTGCCAGACGCATAGCCGAAAAGGTCAAGAGCAGGATAGGCTTTACCCCCATAGTAAAGGTAGTCGAGATAGGTGTCCTCCCCAGAAGCATGAAGAAGACCGCCCGCGTTATCGACGAAAGGTTTGATTAATTCATAATTCATAATTATTGGCTGATATCGTAGGGTGGGGGCTTGCCCCCACCTTATGCCACCACCATGTCGATATGACCTTGCCTTGTTCCACACGGCATTGGGCGAAATAATTGTCGGGTTTCACACGGCATTTGTTTAAAATGGGTAGGGTGGGGGCTTGCCCCCACCTTATGCCACCACCATGTCGATATGACCTTGCCTTGTTCCACACGGCATTGGGCGAAATAATTGTCGGGTTTTACACGGCATTTGTTTAAAATGGGTAGGGTGGGGGCTTGCCCCCACCTTATGCCACCACCATGTCGGTATGACCTTGCCTTGTTCCACACGGCATTGGGCGAAATAATTGTCGGGTTTCACACGGCATTTGTTTAAAATGGGTAGGGTGGGGGCTTGCCCCCGCCTTATGCCACCACCATGTCGGTATGACCCCACCATGTCCACACGGCATGGCCCAAAATAACAGAATGAAAGAGAGTAATAAAATGTACAAAAGAAAGATCATCGCTGTAATGGCGGCGGCCGTTATGTCGTGCAGTGTCATCGGGGCGGAGAACTTGGGCGCTTTTGCGGAAGAAATGTCTCCTGCGGCTGAGGCAGCGGCTGAGGGCGCTTACGAGTACGCTCTGCTGGAGGACGGCACTGCTGAGATAACGAAGTATACAGCCTCGGGGGAGGGCATTGTGTCCATACCCTCGGAAATAGGCGGCAAAAAAGTAACTGTCATTGGCAGCAGGGCTTTCAGCTCTGCGGATATCACCGAGGTCATCATACCCGATACCGTCACGGTTCTGGGCGACCATGCCTTCTTCTTCTGCCGCAAGCTGGTAAGGGTGGATATCCCCGACAGCGTGACCACCATCGGCAACTCCTGCTTCTGGGGTGATGATGAACTGCTTAGCGCCGACCTGCCCGATTCTGTCACCCATATGGACGGCCTGGTCTTCGCCAGGTGCGCAAAACTCAGGACAATAAGGCTGCCCTCGGGGCTTGAGGAGATACCCGGGTACACCTTTGAAAACTGCACCTCCCTGGAAAAGGTACAGATCCCCGACACGGTCAAAAAGATAGGCGGTCTGGCTTTCTGCGGCTGTACTTCCCTTAGATCCCTGGATATCCCTGCTCAGGCCGTGCCTGCGGATAACTCTGTCGGAGTATATGCAGACTTCAAACCTGACGGCACCTACACTCTGGAAAAAATAGACGGCTTTACCATGTATGTGTACAAGGAGTCACCTGCGGAGAAGTACGCTGTTGACAACGGCATTGCCTATAACTACGCCGAAAGCGCCCCCGTGACCCTGAAAGGCGATATCTCAGGGGACGGCGATATAAACGTCACCGACCTTTCTGCCCTGGCCGCCCATGTGAAAAGCATTCGTGCCCTCAGCAGCACCGCCCTCGAAGCCGCCGACGTCAACTCAGACGGCGAAGTCGACGTCACCGACCTGACCAAACTGGCCGCCCACGTCAAAGGCATAAAGCCCCTGTAACGCCACCCAAAAAGCGCAGCACACGCGGGGGGCGGTCCTTGCCGAGAGAACTATGTATTTATTGGGGGAAACCTTTCTGAAGAAAGGTTATCCACCACCCCCCTTTCCAAAGACTTTTCATATTGGGTGGGCGATAGGTCACTGTTCTATTAAAGAACACTTCTCATATGGACACAGAACATTGATATTATAACGCTCTCACTGGACGAGAGCGTTTCTTTTGTCTTTCAGCCCCTCATCGAGGAACTTGTAATACACATGGATCTTGCGAGGTTTGGTACGGTCTTTGACATACTCATCAACGGTCACATACTCGATCAGGTCAAGGCACATCTCTCTGGTGAGAGCTTCTGCTCCTGCATACTTTTTCAGGCGGCGGATAAATTCCTCAACATCCTGTTCGTCCTGCATCGCCGTTTCCATTCGCTTTTCAAGTTCTGCCTGTTCAGCTTGCAGTGAAGTCTTCTCAGCCTGATACTTTTCGAGCAAGGTCTTGCACACCTCATCAGGAACTTTACCGTTCACATTGTCCTCATAGACCTTCACGATCATTCTGTCAAGCTCTGTGAGCCTGTCCTTAACATAAGCGATACGCTTGCTGTCCTCAGCACTCTGCGTATCGTGCATACCCGATCTCTTTGCAAGAAATATCTGCTTGGCTGCGTCCTCGTCAATAGTCAGGTCGATCATCGCCTTAATGTCATTCAGCACGATCTCCTCCATGATGTACTCCCGGATATAGTGCGAAGAACAACAACCCTTACCGCATCTGCTGTGCAGACCGCAGGTGTAGCCAGTCAGCATCTTGTTTCCGCCTGCACCGCTGTGGACACGCATTTTATTACCGCAATCCTGACAGTACATCAGCCCCGACAGCGGAACGGTAACTCTTGATTTCGTCATTTTCCCTCTGCTGACGGACTTCTCATACTCCCTTACCTTATCCCAAAGCTCCTGAGAAATAATAGGCTCGTGATTGTTTTCAATAATAACCCAATCTTCCTTGCCCTTGCGGATGACCTTGTGATTTTTGTAGCTTACGGTAGTTGTTTTGAGCTGGCAGAGATGACCGAGGTACATTTCATTATTCAGTATGCACTTGACATTTCCGATACCCCACAGGTGGTCATTAGTCGTCTTGTTGACCTGTCCCGTTCTCTGGCAGCGATAGTCCGAGGGAAGTAAAATTTTCTCCTCATTCAGCACTCCGCAGATTTGAAGCAAGCTCATACCCTTTGCCCTCATCTCAAAGATACGGCGGACAACATCGGCGGCATACGGATCAACAACAGGCGTACAGAATTCATCATCACCCTTGAGGTAGCCGTAGGAGGGATTCGGTGTTTTGTACTTGCCAGCCTTAGCTCCCGAAGCAATGACCGCTTTCAGCTTTTTGGAAGTATTGGCGGCGTGCCACTCATTAAAAATATTCATGATCGGGAGCATATCCATACTTGCACTGTCTGCATTTGCCGTGTCGATATTATCGTTCAGAGCAATGAAGCGGATATTGTAGGACGGAAAAATGTAGTCCACATATTGACCTACTTGGATATAATTGCGACCGAAACGGCTCATATCCTTACAGATGATCAGGTTGATCTTTCCGTTTTTGGCATCGTCGAGCATTCTCTGGACACCCGGTCTGTCGAAGCTTACGCCGGAAATTCCGTCATCCACATACTCATCATAGAGTGTCCAGCCCTGTTCCTTGACATTCGTCAGCGATAGCTTTCTCACGCTTAGCGATCTTCTTTTCGAGCTTCGCCAGCTTGTCAGCGATAGAAGTCGCAGCCATATCATCAACACCATTCTGATTTTTAGTCGAGCCGAACTACTTAGCCCCACGATATTATTATAGCACGCACGGATACAAAAAATCTATTCGCAGTGCGCATGAAGCTCCGTGCGCCATAAAACTTTTCTTATCGTGAAATTGTTATGGGGAATTTTGAAACGGACATAAAAAATGCAGAGCTGGTGTTGCTCTGCATTGACTGTTCAATATGTATCGTCTGTTTACCACAATGAAAGACTATACGCAATGATCAAAAGAATCACAATAATATTGGGGGAGGAAGATCCTCTCTTGAAATACAGATCATTTATCGATTTTTTCGCCTTCTTCTACTATGATCCCATTCTCATCATATTTAATATATTTTTTACAGCTGCAATGATCGGTCAATTGTATAACCTCGCTGATATTGCCATTCCTGAACCATCTTATGATCAATGCTTTGGATTCTGATGAATTATATACGGAATACTCTGATAATTGACCATTATCATAAAATTCAATATGCTGCCCTTCTTCATATCCGCCAACATAATAGCAATAATCAGATAAACTTCCATCAGGAAATAGATCATAAAGCAGTCCTGAAAAAGGGGCTCTCAGTCCTTTATCATCTGTATAAAATAATCTTTCATAATGATCGGATCCACCTTCCCAGTAAGATTCAAAAGAAAATCGACCTTCATCATAGAGTATGCCTTCTCTTTTACATTCATCTAATGACAAAATGTCATCATAGCTAAAATCATACTTAAACATAATATCACCAATAAAAAAACATTGCTAACTCTCACCTCACCATTATACCACAATATCCCCGAAAAAGCAATCCATGTTCCGAAAGATCTCCCCTCTGAGACCGCCGTGTCAGGGAGTATGAATCGGAACACGGCATTGCCGAGCCGACCTCTGCTTGACAGCCTCCTCAGACGAAGGTCAAAGCCCCTCAGAGCCGTCCGAGCCTGCGAAACGGAAAATTTGACCGTTGAAAAGAAAAAGCCCTCAGAAACGCTTACAGAGCGTTTCTGAGAACTTGCGGTTATTTGTACCAATAGGTTTGTAACTGTTGTGGTATGCTCACAATTACAAATAAATCTTGTGTGGAACGGATCATAGGTGCACCATTATACTACACTAACGAGAGATCAAATGTCAAACGTCATGTTTCATATTTTTTTTCGCAGCAACGGCAACCGAAGCAGAGATAATAGCTGTGATCATGAAAACTAATGGAGAGTTATCACCGGTATTTGGGTTTGAAGTGTTCGCAGCGGAATTAACCGTTTTTTTATTTTCTGACGTGGAAACACCTGAATTTTCAGAGGAACCGATATCCGTATCAGTTCTTTTTCCGCCTTTTTCGGCATTCGGGTCAGCTATTCCGTCAGATGTCACATGAATATAGTTATAATGGCAGGCTGAACCCATCCAGCAAGTGAATAAGATATCGCCAGTCTCTTCGGGAGTGAACTCATATACAAAATTCTTGCCTTCTTCAAGAGTGAGGTGTCCTTCATTTTTGTTGTGACTATCTGTCCCCCAACCAAGTCCGGGTATTTTGATAGTTCTTTCACAACCCATAAGCACAGTACCCGCCGGCACATTTACATACCACTTTACGGGTACGCCGACCTTTACGGTGATATTACCCGTCCATAAATCATCGTATTCAGTAATGATTTCTTGTATTTCATCTGTACTGTTGTCGCTATCGGCTTTGCTTGACGTTTCGTCAGTCTTGCTTGACGTTTCGTCAGTCTTGCTTGACGTGTCGTCGGTCTTGCTTGACGTGTCGTCAGTCTTGCTTGACGTGTCGTCAGTCTTGCTCGACGTGTCGTCGGTCTTGCTTGACGTGTCGTCAGCCTTGCTTGACGTGTCGTCAGTCTTGCTCGACGTGTCGTCGGTCTTGCTTGACGTGTCGTCGGTCTTGCTTGACGTGTCGTCGGTCTTGCTTGACGTGTCGTCGGTCTTGCTTGACGTGTCGTCGGTC
>NZ_JAFUAG010000018.1 GCF_017464355.1 Ruminococcus sp.
GGGTGAAGAAGGGCGATATCATATTCATCATAGAGTCCATGAAGGTGATGAGCGAGGTGCCCTCGGAATTTGACGGTGTTGTAAAGGAGATATGTGTTCAGAACGGCGATGCCGTTGAGTTCGACCAGACCATAATGATACCGGAGTAATGACATACCAACAGGGGGTGTCTGCATGAAAAATATCAAATCACACCTGATACTTACAAGTATCGCAACAGATCTGTTCCTGATATTCTTCAGGATATTTGCCATGAAGACCGTAGTGGTCCAGACAGACTTTCTTGTCTGGAAAGTCAAAGAGGAACGTCCTTTCATGTATGTGATATTGATCGTTTTGCTGGCGGCCTCGGCTGTCCTTTTGGCAGCAGCAGGCGGAAAGATCGAAGCCGATAACAGCAAAGAACGCGGTATGATGGATACTCCCGAAATATTCGGCAAACTGATAAAATACGACTTGATATCACTTATCCCCATATGCTTTCTGATGTGTCTCATAATAGACAAACTTAACGACAGCGTATTATTATCCCTCTTTGGCATAGATGTGCTGGCAGATTCATTCATATTCTATATTAAAGCCGTGCTTATCAAAGTTGTATGCTTTGACTTACCCTGTGCCTTTATCATGCCGAAAATGACCGACAAATACTCGGAGAAACGCAAGCATAAAGACGAACTGATAAAACAGCATAGTGAAAAGATATCCGACTGACCTTGGGAGGTGAGCCTATGTACACACAAAATGAACACCCCAGGCGGAACTTCATGTTTTTCTGCTTTGGTGTGCTTATAGTGGGCGCCCTGGCAGGTATCATCTGCGAGCGCCTGAGCGATGAGCTTTCGGGCGATACGGCGGATTTGGTATACGCTCTGGGTCTGCCATTTTTAGCGCTGCCCGTATGCTACCTGGTCTTCTACAGATACCTGACAAAGGAAGATGAGAACGCTGTGACCAAGCACCTGAAAGAGATAGGCATATGGCTCATCTTTGTGTTCCCTCTGGGAGGGCTGATATATTCTATCCTGGACTCCACAGATTTTGAGCTTTTCACAGATCTCTACATTTCATCGGAATACTTTTACTACCTGCTGCTGTGCAGCCTGAGCATTATTTTCGTGACACCCTTCTTTAAGCTGGGCAGGATGATAGTCACGGCCATCAGGAACAACAATATGAAGGACAACTACAGCTATTATCAGGCGTACAGCGGGGCTGACCCGCGGGCGCAGGGAAATTATTACAGATAACATTCCCGGTTATGAGAGCATAAACGAACATAATTTGACGGAGGAAATAAAATGGCAGTTTTAATGAATAAAGAACAGATAATGGAGGTCATACCTCACCGCGACCCTTTCCTGCTCATCGATGAGATAAATGAGCTGGAGGTGGGCAAGCGTGTAAAGGCCACCAAGTATATAAAGGAAGATGATTTCTGGTTCAAGGGACATTTCCCCCAGTACCCCGTTACCCCGGGTGTGCTAATGGTCGAGATGTGCGCCCAGGCAGGTGCGGTAGCTCTGCTGGCGCTGCCTGAGAACAAGGGCAAGATAGGCTTCTTCGGCGGTATAAACGACTGCAAGTTCCGCCAGCAGGTAGTCCCCGGGGATACACTGGAGATAGAGGTCGAGATAATCAAGGTCAAGGGTCCCATAGGTGTGGGCAAGGCGCTGGCTACAGTAGGCGGAAAGAAAGCTGTATCCTGCGAGATAACCTTTGCCATAAAGTAATGGGGAACAAGGCTGTCGGGCTGAGAGCCTTTGTGCTGTTCAACCTCTGCGCCGAGTTTTTGAACTTTGCGCTGTTCGCCCTGGACTGTCTTATTTTTCACTACAGGCCTGTTATGGGGTATATGTCCCTCAGCCTGCTGCTGAGCGCAGGCACTGCCCTGCAGGTCATCATTACTGCGGCGGCATATTTTCGGCTGAAAAAATTCTTTGCAGGCACACTGCCCTTTCACGGGACGGTCTGGCTTTGCTGCGGTGCGCTGCTTACAGCAGCTGCTTTCATGGTCATGCCGCGGGGCGGCAGCAGCCTTGAGGGAACAGAGTTTTTCGTTTTCAGCATACTGTTCCATGCAGGGCTTTTGCTTGCCGTGACAGTTTTTTGCGGGATAAGATACCTTGTGCGGAAAGCATGACCCGACGACCATTCAAAATTTTTCCTTATCAAAGGAGTAAGCTATGTTAAAAAAAGTTCTGATAGCCAACCGCGGCGAGATAGCGGTGCGTGTCATACGCGCCTGCCGTGAGCTTGGCATAAAAACCGTGGCGGTGTATTCCACCGCTGATAAAAATGCGCTGCACGCCATGCTGGCCGATGAAGCTGTATGCATAGGCGGCCCCCAGAGCAAGGACAGCTACCTGAATGTCCGTGCTATGATCTCCGCCTGTGAGATAACAGGCGCTGAGGCCATACACCCCGGCTTCGGTTTTCTTTCCGAGAACCCTGCCTTTGCCCGTATGTGCGAAAAGTGCGGCATAGTGTTCATAGGCCCCAGGGCGACCTCTATTGAAATGCTGGGGGACAAGGCTCAGGCCAAGGAGACCATGAAGGAGAACGGCGTACCTGTCATCATGGGCAGTGACGGCGCTATCTCAAATATACACGCTGCCAAGACCCTTTCGAGAGACCTGGGCTATCCCGTACTGGTCAAGGCTTCGGCAGGCGGCGGCGGAAGAGGCATACGCATAGTACACAGCGAGGAAGAGCTGGAGCCCCAGATGAAGGCTGCCCGTCAGGAAGCCCTGGCCTGCTTCGGCAATGACGAGGTGTACATAGAAAAATTCATCGAAAACCCCAAGCATATCGAGATACAGATACTGGCGGACAATTACGGCGATGTCATATACCTGGGTGAGCGTGACTGCTCCATGCAGCGCCGCAACCAGAAGGTGCTGGAGGAAGCACCCTCTCCTGCGCCCTTTATGACACAGGAGCTGCGTGACAGAATGGGCAAGGCTGCCGTGACCGCTGCAAGGGTCTGCGGATACAGGAATGCAGGTACTATAGAATTTCTGGTGGACAAGAACGGCGATTTCTACTTTATGGAAATGAACACCCGTATACAGGTAGAGCACCCCATAACAGAAGCTGTTACAGGCATAGACCTTGTCAAGCAGCAGCTGCTGATAGCAGGGGGCGAAAGGCTCTCCATCAAGCAGGAGGACGTCAGACTCACAGGCCACGCTATCGAGTGCCGCATAAACGCTGAGGACCCGCTGAACGGCTTCCGTCCCTCCCCCGGAAAGATAAACACCATGTTTATCCCCGGCGGCTTCGGTGTCAGGGTGGATACCGCCGCTTATCCCGGATATGAGATACCCCCCTACTATGATTCCATGCTGGGCAAGCTGATAGTTCACGGCAAGGACAGGGCTGAGGCTATCGCAAAAATGAACTGGGCGCTGGCCGAGTTCATAGTTGACGGTGTTTCCACCAATGTGGATTTCCAGCTGAAGCTTATCCGCCGCCCCGAATTCATTGCGGGGGACTACGACAACGGTTTCCTTAACCGCACTGATATCCTTGCCGATGAAAGAGGTGACGACTAATGCAGTTCGATGAGTTTTTCTCCGTGGTGAGAGAAAGGCTGGGCAGTGACAAGGGCGATGACAGCTCCAAGAAAAAGACCGATATCCCCGCAGGGCTGCTCTTCAAGTGCCCCCGCTGCCGCAGTGTTACCTTTATAGAAGAATTCACCCGCAACGGCAAGGTCTGCCCCTCCTGCAACTACCACTCAAGGCTGAGTGCAAGGGAAAGGCTGAAAATAACTGCGGACGACGGAAGCTTCCGTGAGTTCGACAGAAAGATGATATCCAAAAACCCCATTGATTTCCCCGGGTATGATAAAAAGCAGCAGGAGCTCCGTGAGAAGACAGGCCTGAATGATGCTGTACTGACAGGCAGGGCAAAGATTCACGGCGAGGACCTGGTGCTGATAGTGATGGACTCCAACTACATGATGGCCTCCATGGGCAGCGTGGTGGGCGAGCGCATAACCCGTGCCATTGAGTATGCCACCGAGAAAAAGCTGCCCGTAGTAGCTTTCACAGCCTCGGGGGGCGCCCGTATGCAGGAGGGCATAGTTTCCCTTATGCAGATGGCAAAGACCTCGGGTGCTGTGGCAAGGCACAACGAGGCAGGCGGGCTTTACATATCTGTTATGACAGACCCCACCACAGGCGGTGTCACCGCAAGCTTCGCTTCCCTGGGTGACATAATCATCGCCGAGCCCAAGGTGCTTATTGGCTTTGCAGGCAGAAGAGTCATCGAGGGCACGATCAAGCAGAAGCTGCCCGATGATTTCCAGTCGGCAGAATTCATGCTGGAAAACGGCTTTGTGGATATGATAGTTGAGCGCACAAAAATGCGCAGAGTGCTGGCACATCTTATAAGGCTGCACAGAATGCCTGAGATCAAGGAGGGTGACGACAATGAGTGAACCGCTTTCAGCAAGCGTAAGGCTTGATATAATCAGGCACAAGGGCAGGCCTACCGCCCTTGACTACATACCCATGATCTTTGACGAGTTCTTTGAGATGCACGGCGACCGTCTTTACGGCGACGACAGGGCTATCATAGGCGGTGTGGCTTCGTTCAAGGGCACACCTGTCACCGTTATTGCCGAGGTCAAGGGCAGGGATCTGGAGGAGAACCAGAAGTGCAACTTCGGTATGCCCCACCCCGAGGGCTACCGCAAGGCGCTGAGGCTCGCCCACCAGGCAGAAAAGTTCCACAGGCCTGTCATATGCCTTGTGGACACTCCCGGTGCTTACCCGGGCGTTGAAGCGGAAAAGCGGGGCCAGGGCGAAGCTATCGCCCGCAATATCATGGAATTCATGACCCTTAAGACCCCCGTTATTTCCATTATACTCGGCGAGGGCGGCTCGGGGGGCGCGCTGGCGCTGGCGGTGTGCGATGAACTGGCTATGCTGGAAAATTCGCTGTACTCCGTCATATCCCCCAAAGGTTTCGCAAGTATCCTCTGGAAGGACGCTTCAAGGGAGCGTGAGGCCTGCGATATCATGAAGATAACCGCTGAGGATCTCGTGCGTCTTAATGTCTGCGACCGCATTATCCCCGAGGCTGACGGCGGGGCGCATAATGACCCCAACCAGACCGCGGATAACATTTCTGCATTTATTTCGGAAAGTCTGCAAAATTTACAAATAAAATTTCAAAAAGGGCTTGACGAAATGATAAATAGTCGCTATAATAAGTTTAGAGTTGTGGGAGACTTTGATGAGTTTCCGCATTCTGATACACAGCCCGAGGAAACAAAGGCTGAGAATATCCAGTAAAGTATAGAATGGAGGGAAATGAACATGGTATTTGACAAGATTCGTGAGATCATTGTTGAGCAGCTCGACGTTGACGAGGAAAAGGTAACTACAGACGCTTCTATCACTGAGGATCTGGGTGCTGACTCTCTGGACGTTGTTGATCTGGTAATGAGCATTGAAGAGAGCTTTGATCTTGAAATTCCCGACGAGGAAGTTGAGAATATCAAGACTGTCGGCGACATCGTTAAGTTCATCGAGGCCAAGACAGAAGAGTGATCTGAAAAATATAAAAGTCCGCATAAAGCGGGCTTTTTTTCTTGCCTGAAAAAGAAAAGGACACTTCCGCTTTTTGCAGAAGTGTCCTTGTTCCATATTTTACGAAAGGCTCTTTATACCCTTTACGTGGGCTGCAACTTTCATGAGGTCGGTGACATTAACATCGCCATCACCGTTAACATCGGCTCTCTTAAGTTCATCGCCTGCAAGGGACCTGATGCTCTTTACATGGGCTGCCAGCTTGGTAACGTCGGTAACGTTCACATCGCCGTCGCCGTTGATATCGCCAAGAGCGATATCATCAGAAGGCTCGGGGTCAATGGGCTCAGGCTGGGGGTCGATAGGCTCGGGCTGAGGATCTATAGGCTCGGGCTTGGGGTCAACAGGCTCGATAGGATCCTTCTTGTCGTGGTCCGGCTCAGCCTCGGGCTGTGTCACCTCGCCCTTGACTATCCTGAAGTTTGCCAGCGCATAGCCGCTGCCGCCGTCTTTTCTTTCAAGGCGGAAGTACAGCTGCTGCAGACCTTTGGTGTCAAAAGTGTAGTCAGCAGACAGCATATCAGGGGTAAGAGCTATCTCCTGCAAGGTGCTGTTCTCAGCCTCGCCGCTCATCACTATGAGCTTTGCGGGATTTGCGCCGCTTTCATCAAGATGGCCTACTGTAACGGTAACGCTGTCCACGGACTCGGTGTTGAAGTATATGCCCGAAACATCGCTGCCCCAGTTCGAATCCATGACAACGCCCTGGCTATAGCTCTTGCCGCCCATGCTGAAGGTGTTGAAATCGTCCTGGCCGTTGTATACAGTTCTGTAGTCACCGTCATATCCGTTGAATACGAAATCGTTATCGTCAGCATATTCAGGCTTCCAGTGTGGTATCTTCGGCTTTATGGAGTCTGTCTTGATATCGCCCAGCGCATAGCCGCTGCCGCCGTTGTTTCTTGAAAGCTCAAAGCGCAGCAGCTTGCCGTCCTTGACATCTATAGAATACTCACGGATATTCTTGTTGTAGTCAAGGGTCACTTCGTCCTTCTTGACATCATCAACGTAGACTGCCATTACAGCAGTGTTCATTCCTGTACCTGCAATGTGTCCCATATCGCAGCGGAAGGTGTCCACATTCTCCACATTGAAAGTCACCTTGGAAACATCGCTGCCCCAGTTTGAGATCATGGTGATGCCCTGGTAGTAATCCCTGCCCTGCATATTGAAGCTTGTGAATTCGTCCTGCGCCTGGTACTTATCCGCATAGTTCAGGTCAAAGGCATTCATTATCATCTCCTCGACATACTCATTTTCAGGAGTATATGAGGGGATAGCAACGCCGTAGGAATCGACCCTGATATCACCTAATACATAGGACGAACCGCCGTTTTCCCTGACCAGCTTGAAACGCAGGTTGTTTATACCCTCCAGGTCAAAGGTCACATCTTCGATAACAGGCTTTTCTGCGTCAAGGGTGAACTCATTTATCTTCTTGCTGTCACCATAGACCTCCAGCTTGGCTGTGTTAGCATGGCCGTTGTCCAGATGACCGATATCGCAGGTAAAGCTCTTGACCCTCTCCACATTGAAGGTCACGGTGGATACATCGCTGCCCCAGCTTGAAGACATTACCATGCCCTGATAGTAGGTCCTGCCCGCCATGTTGAAATTCTTGTATTCGTCGGTGCCGTCGTAAATTTCGAGGTAGTTTGTATTGTATGCAGCCTGCAGCAGTTCCTCTGAGCTGCCGTAGGAAGGTGCTGTCTGGGGAGTGTTCACCTTGTTGTCATCAGTCCTGATATCACCGATGCCTATGGCAGAACCGCCTGTCCTCTCCACCGATATAGTGACCTTTGAAGCCCCGCTGACGGGAAGCTCGATATAGGTCAGGTTGCTGTCAGTGTCAACAGTTATCTGTTTCTTTTTCGTGTTATCAACGAAAACGTTTACTGTAGAAGTGCTGCCACCTCTGTCGTCCACATGGCCGACAGAGAATTTCAGGGTCTGGGCGCCTTCGACGTTCATGGTGACAGTTGATATATCACTGCCCCAGTTTGAAGCCATGACAAAGCCCTGATGAAAGGTCCTGCCCGCCATATTGAAGCTATTGTCGGCATTGCTGCCGTCGTATGCCTCGCAGTATTTCAGGTCATACGCGCCTGTTATGAAGCTGTCGGGTTCCGCCGCATAAGCTGTTATGCAGGAGGAAAGCACCTCTGCCGAATAGGGTATCACTGTACCCGAGAACATCATTACAGTTGCTGCAAGACCTGCACTAAGTCTTTTGATACTCATCTCTATTACCTCCATATATTGGGAAACAAACCCATTTTCAAAGAATATGATACCATATTGTGAACTAACTGTCAATATAAAAATAAGCAACTTTCAATAAATTTACGCCCCCTTAGCTTAAACGTTTTCTATATACCTGTTAAGTTGTTCAAAACAGGGGGCTCAAAATTATCTAAATGTGCGAAAATCAGTTAAAGCACTTGAATAATCAGGGCGGATATGTTATAATGAGTTGTATATAAATTTTGCACCCACGCAGCCGTTCGGCTGCATCGAAAGGAAGATCCTAACAGTGAATAAAATTGATCTGAATTATCAGTTCAAAGGCACCGAATGCGTGAAAATGCAGTCGGACAAGTATACAGCTATAATCGCGCCGTCGGTAGGTTCCGCGGTGCTGAGGATGAGGGACGACCGCAACGACCTTGAGATATTCAAGTTCCGCAAGTTCGTTTCCATGAAGACTATAGAGGAGCAGAGAGAGATCTGGGGCCTGCCCACCCTCTATCTGCCAAACCGCTTTGACCACGGCGTGCTGAAGACCTCTGACGGGGTGTATAACTTTCCCATAAATGAGCCTCAGCTGGATAATTTCATACACGGCTGGGTACACAAGCGTGCCCACGAGATCGAGTGTTATTCGGAGGAGAACGGCAAATGTGTGCTGATAACCTCCTATGTATACGACGAGAAGGACGAGATGTATCAGTACTTCCCTGTCGGCTTCAAGATATCCTACACCTTCACCCTTTCTAAGGAGGGGCTGCTGCAGGAGATCTACCTGACCTCCAACAGCGATAAGGCGCTGCCCGTTTCCATATGCACCCACACCTGCTTCAATGCCCCCCTTAAGGACGGCGGCAGCGAGGCCGACATGAGACTGTGCGTGCCCGTGGGCGAGAAGTGCGAGCTGAACAGGAGATGTCTGCCTACCGAGAGGCTGCTGCCCCTGGCAGACTGGGACAAGGAATACAAGGACGGCACCAAGGTGCCTACAGGTCAGCCGCTGGACAATGATATGTACACTGCAGTGATGAACACCTACAAGGATAAGCCCTTCAACGGGGTCATCATCAGGGATATCAAGAGTGGCCATGTGCTGCTCAATGAGGTGTCCAGGGAGTTCAGGTTCTGGAATATGTGGAACCATGACGGCGATAAGGGGTACTTCTGCCCCGAGCCCATGACCGCTATGATAAATGCCCCCAATCTGGAGCTTAGCGGCGATGTTTCAGGATACTGCGAGATAAGAAAAGGCGAGACTTATAAATGCTGGCAGAGGTTCTTTACCGAATAGCAAAGCGCAGGCTATGTATCACAGCGGCGCTGGCGGTGCTGCTGGCCATGACGGGGTGTAAGTGGGACGGACAGACCGTTCCCGAATTTGAACCAGCCCCGACGGCTGAGACTACCGCCGAAGAAGATACTGTGTCTGAAGCTGAAACTGAGGATAGCCCCGAGGAGGAGCCTAGTGCCGAGGAAAGGGCGAAAGCCGTTTTCGAGGGCTGGCTGGATACCCTGGCTGCGGGCGATGCCGAGGCGGCAGAGGCTGTGCTGGCAAGACGTCTGGGTGCTGTGGAAGCAGATTACAGGCTTTTCAATACGGATTTCCCGGGGGAGGCTGATGTGGTGTACTATGCGCCCCCTGTCATAGAGGAAAGCGGCAGCAGCACACTGGTGACACTGAAAGCTACGGTCATACCGAAGAATGAAGACTTCGGCAAGGTCAGCGCAGACGTTATAGTAAGACTGAAAGCCGACGGCGAAGAACAGATAGAGTTCATTGCCGAGGTCGGCAGCAATGCAATGAAGGAAAGGCGGCTCTTCCGCAAGGCGCAGACGGTGTATGATGCGGCGGTGAAAGAGTTCGCAAAGATAAAGCCCGTGCCCTATGACGGTATACACCATATGGGCGAAGGCTCAGACCTTACCGAGTTTATCGAGGATAAATTCAAGCCCTCACGCACGGAATATTATTACATTGCTGTCCGTGACGGAAAAATAATGTATGTCTGCTGGTGCGATGACAGGCTGGCACAAAGGTACCCCAAGGCACCCGAGGTCGATGGCCTTATCGAGCTGGAGTCCGATATGAAGATCGAACATCTGGACAGGTAGTGCAGACAGCAGGAGAGAAAGTCTATTAATTTACAATTATAATAGAAAAAACAGGAAAGGTGGAAATTACTAATGAAATTCGGATCTTTTGACGACGTCAATAAGGAATACGTCATCACCGAACCAAGAACTCCTTACCCTTGGATAAACTATCTGGGGTCCCAGGCGTTCTTCTCCCTCATATCCAACACTGCGGGAGGCTACAGCTTCTACAAGGATGCCAGACTGAGAAGGATAACCCGTTACCGCTACAACAACGTGCCTATAGATATGGGCGGAAGATATTTCTATGTAAACGATAACGGTACCGTGTGGAACCCCGGCTGGTCCCCTGTGAAGACAGAGCTGGACGCTTACAGCTGCCGCCACGGTATGGGCTATACCATAATCAAGGGCGAAAAGAACGGCCTTGAGGCTGAGGTAACTTTCTTCGTGCCCAACAACTACAACGGCGAAGTTCAGCAGGTGGTACTGACAAACAAGAGCGGCGCTGAGAAGACCTTCAAGCTGTTCTCCTTTGCAGAGTGGTGTCTGTGGGACGCTCAGGACGACTGCACCAACTTCCAGAGAAACTTCTCTACAGGCCGTGTTGAGGTAGACGGCTCTGTTATCTACCACAAGACAGAATACAGAGACAGACGCGACCACTACGCTTTCTACTCTGTAAACGATACTATCGACGGCTACGATACCGACAGAGATGCTTTCATCGGCCTTTACAACGGCTTTAACGACCCCCAGGCTGTTATGGCAGGCAAGGCTAATGATTCCTTCGCTGACGGCTGGTCCCCTATAGCTTCTCACTATAAGGAGATAACACTGGCTGCAGGCGAGAGCAAGACACTCATATTCATACTGGGCTATGTTGAGATGCCCGCTGACCAGAAGTTCGAGGCTGACGGCAAGACCATCAACAAGGTCAAGGCCAAGGCTATGATAGAGCAGTTCAATACCCCTGAAAAGGTAGCTGCAGGTCTGGCTGAGCTGAAGGAGTCCTGGGACAAGCTGCTGGGCATACTGAATGTAAATACTCCCGAGGACAAGGTTGACCGCATGGTAAATATCTGGAACCAGTACCAGTGCATGGTAACATTCAACCTGTCCCGTTCCGCTTCTTACTTTGAGTCAGGTATCGGCAGAGGCATGGGCTTCCGTGACTCCAACCAGGACGTTCTCGGTTTCGTTCACCAGATACCCGACAGAGCAAGAGAGAGAATCATCGACATCGCTTCCACTCAGCTCCCCGACGGCGGCTGCTATCACCAGTACCAGCCCCTTACCAAGAAGGGCAACTCGGATATCGGCGGCGATTTCTCCGATGACCCGCTGTGGATGATACTGTCAGTTTCCGCATACATCAAGGAAACAGGCGACTGGGGCATTCTGGACGAAATGGTACCTTATGACAACGATGAGTCCAAGGCTCAGCCTATGCTGGATCACCTTAAGGTATCCTTCTACCATATAGTAAACAACCTCGGTCCTCACGGCCTGCCCCTGGCAATGCGTGCTGACTGGAACGACTGCATAAACCTGTCCTGCTACTCCGATACTCCCGGTGAGAGCTTCCAGACCTACACCAACCCCAAGTTTGCTGCTGAGGGCGGCTACTCCAAGGTGGCTGAGTCTGTAATGGTAGCTACACTGTTCACCTACACAGGCCCCAACTATGTGGCTATACTCAAGCACCTGGGCAAGGACGATGAGGCTGCTGCTGCACAGGCTGAGATCGACAAGATGAAGAAGAATGTCATGGAGTCCGCATGGGACGGCAACTGGTTCCTGAGAGCCTATGACGCTGAGGGCAAGAAGATGGGCTCCAAGGAGTGCGAGGAAGGCCAGATCTTCATCGAGCCCCAGGGCTTCGCTATCATGTCTGAGATCGGTAAGGAGCAGGGCGCTGATATGAAGACCCTGGCTGCTATCGACGAAAGACTGAATACACAGTACGGTCTGGTACTGAACAACCCTGCATTCACAAAGTACTATATCCAGTACGGTGAGATCTCTACATATCCCGGCGGATACAAGGAGAACGCAGGTATCTTCACCCACAACAATGCATGGATAATCTGCGCTGCTGCTTATGCAGGCCAGGGCGACCAGGCATTCAAATACTACTCTGAGATCGCTCCTGCTTTCACTGAGGAAACCTCTGATATCCACAAGACCGAGCCTTACGTTTACGGCCAGATGATAGGCGGTAAGGACGCAGGCTCCGATATCGGCAGAACAGGCAAGAACTTCGGCCAGGGCAAGAACTCATGGCTGACAGGTACTGCTGCATGGAACATGGTAGCTATCTCCCAGTATATCCTGGGTGTACAGCCCGACTTCGACGGTCTGAAGATAGATCCTTCCATTCCTTCTGCATGGGACGGCTTCACTATCACCAGAAAGTTCCGCGGCAACACCTACAACATCACAGTCAAGAACCCCGATCACGTTTGCAAGGGTATCAAGTCTGTAACTGTTGACGGCACTAAGATCAACGGTATCGTTATGCCCGTATTCGAGGCAGGCTCGGTACACGAGGTCGAGGTAGTAATGGGCGAATAAAAGGCTCATTGCTGTTATAAAACAGAATGATACGCGCCCGCAGGGTAGTTCCTGCGGGCGCATTTTTTGTCTTATCCCGATATCGGCACCGAAAGCTGTCGTTTCACGGCGGTCAATTGTAAAAATATAGCTTTGCCTCTGCCCAAAAACTTGACAAAGGGCGGGAAAAGAGGTATAATAATATGGTCGGTTGAAAAGCCGATAAAAAAATCTTACTGAAAGGGGTACTGACAATGCCTAAGTTTTACATCACTACACCGATATATTACCCGTCGGGCGATCCGCATATCGGTCATTGCTATACCACAGTCGCCTGCGACTCTATTGCGAGGTATAAGCGAATGCAGGGCTATGATGTCATGTTCCTTACAGGTACTGATGAGCATGGACAGAAGATAGAGGATAAGGCCAGAGATAAGGGCGTTACTCCTCAGCAGTATGTTGATGAGATCGTAGCTACGTTCAAGAAGCTGTGGAGCTATATGAACATCAGCTATGACAGATATATAAGGACCACTGACGACTACCACGTTGAGAGCGTGCAGAAGATATTCAAGGAGCTTTACGACAAGGGCTATATCTATAAGGGCGAGTATACAGGCAAGTACTGCACTCCCTGCGAGAGCTTCTGGACTGAGAGCCAGCTTGACGCTGACGGCTGCTGTCCCGAATGCCACCGACCCGTAAAGGAAGCTTCCGAGGAGGCTTATTTCTTCAAGATGTCGCCCTTTGCCGACAGGATAGAAAAGCTGCTGACCGAAACAGACTATCTGCGTCCCAAGACAAGGGCTACCGAGCTTGTAAACAACTTCATCAAGCCCGGCCTTGAAGACCTGTGCGTTTCGAGAACATCTTTCACCTGGGGCATACCCGTTACCTTTGACCCCAAGCACGTAGTTTATGTCTGGGTAGATGCACTTTCAAACTACTGCACCGCCCTGGGCTACAAGAACGGCAAGTATGATGATTACGACAAGTACTGGCCCGCTGACGTTCACATGGTAGCTAAGGATATCATGAGGTTCCACGCTATAATCTGGCCTGCCATACTCATGGCGCTGGACGAGCCTCTGCCAAAGCACCTGGCTGTTCACGGCTGGATAACTTTCCAGAACAAGAACGGCGAGGCACAGAAGATGTCCAAGTCTCTGGGCAACGTTGTTGACCCCTTCATGCTGGGCGAGCGCTATGGTGTTGACGCTATCAGATACCATATCCTCCGCGAAATGGCTCTGGGCGCTGACAGCGCATTCTCCAACGAGATAATGATAAACCGCATAAACTCCGACCTGGCCAACGGCTTCGGCAACCTGGTTTCCCGTACCGTGGCTATGGCTGATAAATATTTCGGCGGCACACTTCCCGAGAAACGCCTTGAGGGCGATTTCGACCGGTCCCTTAAGGACTGCCTGCTGGCTGTACGCGAAAAGGTTGATAAGTGTATCGACGAAACAAGGCTGAAAAATGCCCTGGAAGAGATATTTGTAGCCGTTGACCGTGCCAACAAGTACATCGACGAAACAGAGCCGTGGATACTGGGCAAGGACGAAGCTAAGTATGACAGACTGGCAACAGTTCTGTACAACCTGCTGGAGGCTATAAGGATCATATCCACACTGCTCTATCCTTTCATGCCCACCATCATGCCTGAGGTGTGGGAGCAGATAGGCGCAAACGCTGATATATGCACCTACGAGAACGCTGGAAAGTTCGGCGTGCTGCCCGTTGACGTTACCGTACACAAGGGCAGGATACTCTTCCCCAGAATAGATATGGATAAGGAGATAGCTGAGCTGAATGCCATTATCGAAAAGAACATGGCTGAGGCCAAGGCTAAGCTTTCCGCAGATGAAGCGGCTGACGCTTTCACCCCTGCTGAGCTGAACGAGGAGATATCCATTGATGATTTCGGCAAGGTTGACCTTAGAGTTGCTGAGGTCAAGGCCTGCGAAAAGGTGAAGAAGTCCAAGAAGCTCCTTTGCCTGCAGCTTGATGACGGCTTCGGCGGAAGACAGGTGGTCAGCGGTATCGCACAGTGGTACAAGCCCGAAGACCTCATCGGCAAGAAGGTCATCATCGTGGCTAACCTTAAGCCCGTTACCCTCTGCGGTGTTGAGTCCAACGGCATGATCTGCGCAGCTGATGCCCCCGACGGCTCAGCTAAGGTCATTTTCCCCGACCAGACACTGCCCAACGGCGCAAAGCTGAGATAATATATGATTGATCCATTCATTGTCGGCGCCTATTCGACCGTACTGCTGTTCGTTGTTCTCGGCATAGCACAGACAGCAAGAGGTATCGGCCAGATAGGGCTGGGCATATATCTTCTGGTCAAGGTAAAGCCCCGTGACCCGAAAGCCCTCACCCCCGGAGTGATACTGATAGTAAAGGGTGCTGTGGATACTCTTGTGATGTACAGACTGTATTCTGTCCACAGCGAACTCGGCAGACTGTCAATGTAAAAAAATAAAGCCCGATGCACCACATCGGGCTGATATATGCGTCCGTAGCTCAGCTGGATAGAGCGTCAGACTCCGACTCTGAAGGCCGCAGGTTCGACTCCTGTCGGGCGCACTTGATTCAAAACCGCCTATCTACGTTAAACTGCGTAAATAGGCGGTTTTGCGTTTATCTGTATGAATAAAATAATTGCTGTATTTTACAAACATTTATGCATATCACAGACATGAACCGACACGAAACCGACACGAGCCGATTTTTCAAGTACAATTATTTATACATTTGCAATTTCAAACTTTGTATCAAATGGTACTTTAATATTTACACATGGTTTTATCAACAGGGCGATCAAGGAAGCCATTGAAAGAGATAATCATAACCACCACTAAAGTGGTGGTTTGCACAGCCCCTAAAAGGGGCTAATACAGGCGAACCCCCAAAAAGGGGGCTCGAAGGTTTAGCATCGCATTTACTTTCACTGGCAGCCGCTAAAGCGGCTGGCTTTGATTTACTATCTCACAACGATCTTCTGCACCCCTGTCCCACAGCCTGCACGCTTATCCTATTCTTATCGTTTCCGTATCAACGCGAAACCATTTCAGGTCGCGGAGTGCATTTGCAAGTTCTTTCTTATAGACCTCAGCATCTCTGAGTGAACAAGGGCTGAGCAGTCTGCGGCGGTACTCTGCTATCAATATCATCTCTCTGTCGATGTAGCCCAGCAGGCTGACCATCGAATCTGACGGTGTATACTGCGGCTCTTCGGGAGCGGGCGGCTGTATCGGCTTTGATTTTTCCTCGATGAACAGCTTGGGGGTATCGACTTTCACACCGAAGATATTCACCAGCTTGTCAAAGCCACTTTTGGTGATGACATTCACGCAGGCGACATTTTTGGGGTACTTCGGGTTTCGGGATTTGAACTGCATGAGTGTGCGACCCTCAAGCCTGTAGTAGTCAGTTCCGTGGAGGAAGCTGTCACCTTTGAGATACCATTCGATACTGCTCTTGTGCCTGCCGAAAATTTTTGCAATGTCCTGCACCGTAAGCACG
Source organism: Ruminococcus sp. (assembly GCF_017464355.1). Classification (GTDB taxonomy): domain Bacteria; phylum Bacillota; class Clostridia; order Oscillospirales; family Ruminococcaceae; genus Hominimerdicola. The sequence goes on from NZ_JAFUAG010000018.1 coordinate 16,035, forward strand.
GGCTGACCGTTGAAAGTCTTGTCGAAATACTCGTAGTTGTCGAAGGCGAGCTGTTCGCACTCGTGGACGGCATCGGGAACAACGTCCTCGAACACCCACTTTTCAAACTCCTGCGCCTTTGGGAGCTTGCTGTGGCAGATAAGGCGGTAGACATCGGCTTCGGGGATAAAGGACATCTCTATCTGCTTGTTTTTGGACTGCGGGTGGGGTACGTCGCGTTTTGCTACACACCTACAATGCTTGTTTATTGCATCTCTCGCATTACTGTACCCCAGAGCCTTAGCCACATCAGAGCCGCACCACAGCTGTGGCTTGCCCTCGATAGTCCTGATACTGCCGAACTGTTCGTTTGTCTTTGTGATAATGTTTTCCATAGTAATGATCCTTTCTTGACTTTCCCGAAAGGATATGCTATAATAACAAAGCAATACCTTCGGGTGTTGTTTGTGAAGCACTCGTATCTTCTTGGTAGGGAGGACGGGTGCTTTCTTGTTGTTACTTGTTGGTTTCCTTTTCGATGAAACTGATGCCGTACATAAGAGTATCTGTTCTGTTCATATTGAGCTGTTCCGAACATTTTTTTATTCGTTCAAGTTCGTTCTGCGATATTCTTAAATGCAGGCTTACGTTTCGGGGTTCCTCCGACTTTATTGGTCTGCCCATTTTCTTCTTGCCGTTCTCCGTCTATATCACCACCTTTCAGCCTGAGAACACAAGCCTTATAACATATACGACCGCTGAGATAAGCACCGCAACTTCCACTATACCCAAGACAGCCAAGCCCGTAACTCTTAAAATCTTTTTCATAATACTTGACACCCTTTCGTATTTATGCTATACTTAGCGGTAGAGGGAGCTTTTCGCCCCCTCTCCGCTATGTGAACCATGAGCGGACTGCTAATATCAGAATGCCGATCGTACCGGCTATCTGTATCAGTCTGTAGACCAGTTTATCGACTTTGACCAGAAGTCGTTCAAGCTGGTCTAATTTTTTGATTAAGTCCTGCAACTTTATCACCCCCCCTGTCCTTTACTGTATCTATATTATAACATATGCGTACGCAAAAGTCAATGGCTGATTTGCAAAATGTTATACAAAGATTTGCGTACGCATTTGTACAAAACAACAAAGCCCCATGCTCCACCGCAACAAGACGGTAAGCATGGGGCTTTACTTTGCGTTTCTAAGGTTACTAAGGCGGCATAAGTTACTTAAGCGCCTTTATCCCCTTAACATGAGCCGTCAGCATATTGAGATCGGTGACATCTACCTTCCCGTCACCGTTGAGGTCGCCCTTAACATCGGCGGGCTTGCCCAGCACACGTTCCTGGTTTTTGGGGCGAAGAACACCAAGCACGCTCTTGTAGTTGTGGCGGACGAGGGTCACGCCTTCGTTGCGGCCTGTCCAGTTCTGGTCGTAGGACTCGAACCAGGTCGTGTCACCCTTGCCGTTGCAGACAGCGACGTGACCCCACTTGCCAAGGGTCGTGCCCCACACCATGATATCACCCTTTTTAGGCACAAAATCAGGGGTGTTGGGTATGCGCTCATACAGCTCATGGGCGGGCTGGTTTGCAAAATTGGTGTATATCTCATAGGCGCCCATGCCGATAAACTGCTTGCCGCCGACCACCTTGACAGCGTAGTCGTTGGCCAGGTCAAAGCACTGCACGCCATAGTTGCCGTCGTAGTCTATTTTCTTGCCGACACGGGCGGCAAAATACTCATCAAATGTCATTTTTATTCCTCCTATTTGGATTTTTTGTATTTCAGCTCGACTTTTTCAGGTTGTATCTCCGATGAATACGCATAACTTACTCTTGTGTTGTCCTCCAAAGTGTATGTCCTCACCCTTCTGCCGTAGTCCTTCGGGGTGAGGGGAGCAGGGTATGCAGCTATAAACGGCGCAAACTCCGTACCGTTTGTACTGGTGCGATTACCTACGACAAGCCGTACCGTTAGTGCCGTTTCCTCGGTCAGTGTGAACTCCAAAGGGCTATTATTTGGATTACAAACCACCGATATCGGCTGTAATCGTATACGCACTCCTGTTGGATCATTTAAGGTCTTATCATTGATCCCCCATAAATAATACGTGCCGGCAGGCAGTGTGACAGAACCTACAACTCGTTCCGCGTAAGCTGTAGCCGTGCCCTCAGCCGTCCATTTTTCGCCGTCAAAGGTAAATGTTATGCCGTTCTGGGTATATGTTGTTCCCTCGACGGCCGTATCTTGATAGAGATTTTCTGTGTGGCGCCATATCACGTCGTTTATGCCCGCGGGGTAGTTGTTTTCGATGTACTCGCCCTTTTCAAGGGGCGCGTCGAGATACCAAACGACATCATGTCTGCCGTAGTTAGGGCTTTTTATATTCAGCACTATCAAGTACTCGTCCTCAGTGATAAAATGCCCTACACCGCCCGTGTTACCCCATATCTTAAGACTTATAAAGCTGTCGTTCACAGTGCCCTGCAGGGTCACAGGCAGGGTGCCCTCATAGTACCCCTCGCTGTCGTCAGCCCTCAGCTTCCGCCCCCATATGGCGGCCAGAGGTGTGGCGGGGGGCAGGCCTTTACTCGCTGTCAGTACGTCCCACAGTGTCGTCTGTTTCATCGTCCGTCACCTCCTCGGTGTCCGCTGTGATGTCGGGCTCGTCTTCGTCGGCGGGATAGCTGAGTATGTCCGCCGTATCAGTGCGGCTGAGGAGCGCACCCTTGTCAATGGCGGTAGTTCCTGCGGCGGAAAGTGTGCCCGCAGTTGCAGGGGTGGTCTGGTTGTACCACTCGCCCTCGCTGTCCTGGGCGTAGATATCACCCGTATGCACCACCAGAGCCAGGCTGTCCCGCAGGATATAGCCCTCGATATCGTCAGCGGCAGGAAGGTCGGCCGCATCGTCTACCCTCAGCTCCGCCGAGATGACCGTCTTGCCGTCCTCGGTTCCGATGACCTTTCCACCCGTTATACTGCCCCCCGTGACCTCGGGGGTGTCCGCCATAGCCCCGAAGCCCTCCAGCAAAATGCCTTCTATGCGGGAGGGGGAGTCTTTGTATCTTTCATCGTAGTTCATGATCTTCCTCGCTTTCTCCGCGGACTTCCACCGCGGTTTTCAGATGTTTCACTATGCCGATTAAAAATCTAGGCATAGGCACTTCCAGCGCTTCCAGGTTTTCCAGTATCGAGATCAGCTCGTTGATGATGAGCCAGACGATCACGATAAGCCCAAAGCAAAAGCCGAAGTCCAGCCGTATACCGACCCTCGCCAGCCCCGACCAGACCAGCCAGTCCACCGCCCCCGCCACGCAGACGAGGAGCAGATAGCTGAGCTTTTTGACTATGCCCCGAAGGCCTACGCGGGAAGACAGTTCGTCCCGCCCCCAGGCCTTTAGCATTCCCGACATATAGTCCACGATCATCACCGCCGCCAGCACGATAAGCGGCACCGCGATGATACGCAGATAAGCCGACACCCCGCCGATGATGACAGCGGTGA
>NZ_JAFUAG010000019.1 GCF_017464355.1 Ruminococcus sp.
AGTTTTAGCGATATTCGACCTGCCGATTTCTTACTGTTTTCATCATTTTGATTTGTAAAGTTTTTGTGAAGTCTTGTTCCCTTTGGACTTTACAAGTATGGCGTTTTTATTGACAATGCAGCAATGCTATGCTATAATTGTTACGAACATAAATCGGAATATTATTTAGGAGTTCAGATAATGGAGGCAAAAAAGGCTTTTAAGAAGATTGTCAGAGTGTTTCTGATCATTATAGCTATTCTGGTTTTACTTTGGCTGCTCGTTTTTATAGGCAGCAAGATCAGGTTCAAACGTGACAAAGCTTTTCTGGAAGAAAAGGGATACTGCAATCTTGTAACCGCAGGAGAATATTCAGTGAATGTGCTTTCATTCGGCAACGAAAACGGAAAACACCGTATTATCGCTATGGCAGGTTACGGTTTACCTGATAGCTGTATCACAATGCGAAGAATGACTGCCGTTCTGGAATCTGATAATCAGGTGATCTTCATTGACCGAGCTGGATACGGCATCAGCGATGACACGGCGCAGGATATGACAGTTGAAAATATCGTGGAGGGATATAGAACGGCGCTGAAAAACGCAGGGATAAAAGCGCCTTATGTGCTTATGCCCCATTCCATAGGCGGTGTATATGCGACCTATTGGGAGAGCAAATACCCAGATGAGATCGAAGCTGTTGCGATCATTGACGGCACGGAGCTGGAAGCAATACCTCCCGATGAGCAGGATAATGATAATGACGAAGCTGCACTATATTACAGGCTTGTTAAATGCGGTATCGGCGGCACAGGCGATATGCTTCTGAAACACTTTCTGCCCCCGAAGGAATGGCTGAGTGATGATGAACAAAAAGCGGAATATGCAATGGCACTGATGACCTATGATTCCCGTGCGCTTCTCTCCGAGAGTGAACAGGAATCACTTAATATAAATACGGCGTGGGAGGCGATCGTGACCAACGGTATTCCGAAGATATACATCTCTACGGCTTACTTCACAGCGGAGGATATTGAAGCAGACGGCATTCTGACAGATGAAATGATCGACGAGCTGATGTCTGACCGCAAAGAGTTGAAAGCGGAGCTGCCAAAAACGCAGGAGGAACGCCGCCAAATGGCACTGGAGGATTACCTTGAGATCGGACGTGATTATAAGGAGAGAGTTTTGCTTCCGTATTTAGAAAAGCTCGGCAACTGTGAACTGGTCAGCCTGCCGGGTGATCATCTGATCTATGAGCAAAAGCCCGATGAATGCGGACAGATCATCAGGAATTTTATTGATGGTTTAGATCAGTAAATCCTGATTTATCTTAGCAGTTGTATAAAATACAATGCCCCTAAGCGCTTAAACGCTTGGGGGCAAAACTTCTATATGTGTATCAGCCTTAATGCCGGCGCTGTTTTTTTCGTTGACAATATCCCGCAGATATGGTATAATGATTAGAATGAATAATTATGACTTGTGAAAGGAAACTGAACATGACCCCACAGGATAAGATAAGAAATTTCTGTATAATAGCCCATATCGACCACGGCAAATCCACCCTGGCAGACCGTATACTGGAGCTGACCGAAACGGTGGAGCTGCGCGAGATGGAAGACCAGCTGCTGGATAATATGGATATCGAGCGTGAGAGAGGCATAACTATAAAAGCAAGGGCTGTCCGCCTGACTTACCATGCGGACGACGGCGAGGATTATTATTTCAACCTCATCGACACCCCGGGGCACGTTGACTTCAATTACGAGGTCAGCCGTTCACTGGCGGCCTGCGAGGGCGCTGTGCTGATCGTGGACGCTTCCCAGGGTATCGAAGCCCAGACCCTGGCCAACACCTACCTGGCTATCGAGCATGACCTGGAGGTGCTGCCTGTCATCAATAAGATAGACCTGCCCTCTGCCGACCCTGACCGTGCCTGCAGCGAGGTGGAGAACGTCATAGGCATACCTGCCATGGACGCTCCCCGTATCTCCGCTAAAATGGGTACCAACATCAAAGAAGTGCTGGAGCGTATAGTAACGGATATACCAGCGCCCAAGGGGGACGATGAGGCGCCGCTGAAAGCTCTCATCTTCGACAGCTACTATGACCAGTACAAGGGCGTTATCATCTATGTGCGCGTGCTGGAGGGTCATATAAAGGCAGGGGAGACTATCCGCCTTATGGCTGCCCAGGCTGAGTTCCAGACCGTTGAGATAGGCTATATGGGCGCCAAGGACCTTGTGCCTGTAGGCGAGCTCCATGCAGGTGAGGTGGGCTACATCACCGCCTCTATCAAGGATATCGGCGATACCCGTGTGGGCGATACTGTGACCAATGCGGAAAGACCCTGCGCTGAATCTCTGCCGGGCTACAAAAAGGTGAACCCCATGGTGTACAGCGGTATCTATCCAGCTGACGGCGCCAAGTACGGCGATCTCCGTGATGCGCTGGAAAAACTCATGCTCAACGATGCGTCCCTTTCCTTTGAGCCCGAGACCTCTATCGCGCTGGGCTTCGGCTTCCGCTGCGGCTTCCTGGGACTTCTGCATATGGAGATAATACAGGAGCGCCTTGAAAGAGAGTATAATCTCGACCTTATCACCACCGCACCATCGGTTATCTACAAGGTAACTATGACCAGCGGTGAGGTCAAGTATATAGACAACCCCACGAACTTCCCCGACCCCGGTTCTATCTCATCGGCGGAGGAACCTGTGGTCAACGCGCATATATATACACCCTCGGAGTTTGTGGGCAATATAATGGAGCTTTGTCAGGACAGGCGGGGCACCTTTATGGATATGCAGTACATCGATGAGAACCGTGTTGATCTCCACTATGTGCTGCCCCTTAACGAGATAGTATATGACTTCTTCGATGCGCTGAAATCCCGCACAAGGGGCTATGCTTCCTTTGACTATGAGCTGAAGGGATATGCAGCCTCAAAGCTGGTCAAGCTGGACGTTCTGCTAAACGGCGAGATAGTCGATGCGCTGTCCTTCATAGTACACGAGGACAAGGCCTATGCCCGCGGCAGAAGGCTCACCGAGAAGCTTAAGGAGAATATACCCAGACAGCTGTTTGAAGTACCTGTTCAGGCGGCTATAGGCGGAAAGATAATCGCCCGTGAGACCATAAAGGCACTGCGCAAGGACGTGCTTGCCAAGTGCTACGGCGGCGATATCACCCGTAAGAAGAAGCTGCTGGAAAAGCAGAAAGAGGGTAAGAAACGTATGCGCCAGCTGGGCACCGTAGAAGTGCCTCAGGAAGCTTTCATGAGCGTGCTTAAGCTGGACGACTGACGACACTGAACTCAGGGGGTGTGCTGCCTTGGAGATACTGATAGTTCTTATCGTGCTGATAGTCCTTCTGCTGATATTTGGTGTATCGGTGGAAGTCATACTGCTGGGGCTCATGGGTCTGATGATACTTATGATGCTGGCACTGACGGTCTTCTTTACCGTGTGCGTGCTGCGGATAGTCCACTCCGAAAAGGTGACGGGGCAGGTATCCCAGGTGAAGACCCACCCGAAATTCGGCTACGGCATACCCTGCTATAAAGTTGAGGGGGAGGAGTATGAGAACGTCTTCCCCTGTGAGATGGTCATGAGAAAACAGCTGTATTCCATAGGCAGAGAATGCAGGGTCTATCTTGATAAAAAGCACCGCAAGGTGTACGACGGCAATGCCACCCTCAGCTCTGCTGTGGGGGTAGTGCTGAGCCTGGCTTCCTTTGCCATGCTGCTCATGCTGACCCTGAACTGGTTCGGCGGGGCGCACATATCACTTATGAGATAATTATACAGAAAGAACAAAAGAGGGAAAGTAATGTTGGATCTTAGAAAGTCAATGAAGCTGGCTTTGTGCTTCGGGCTGACAGGTGCAGTGCTGCTGCCCCTGCTCTATGAGGTGTTTGCAAATATCTCCTCGACAGTGGGGCTGGTGCTGGTGGCAGGCTGGGTGCTGTTTGCGGCTGTAAAGTTTTCTGGCTTGTCGTTCAAAGAAGCTATCATCGGCATAACCTGCTGCATTGCCTACAGCGGTGTGCTGGGGTTCGTGTGCTATCTGGCCATACACCCGCTGGTGGTCAACACCCTGGTGAAGCACTCGGTCTATTTTCAGCTGAGCTACCGGGCGCAGCTGGTCTTCGTGGGGCTGTGTTTTCTCATCTTTATGGGAATGTACCTGGTGTGGCTGGTGCGCTTTGCCTGCCGCAAGACCATTGAGAAATTCCGCAGTAACAGCGAGAAGGCAGGGGAGTACATAGATAATGCCTTCGATGACACGGAGGACAAGTGATGCACGGGCTGTATGTGCATATACCGTTCTGCCTGAGAAAATGCCCCTATTGCAGCTTTTATTCGGTGCGATTTGAAGAGGACACTGCCGAAAAGTATGTGCAGGCGCTGTGCCGTAATATTGAAGCCTATGAGGGCAGGGGGCTGAAAGCTGATACCCTTTACTTCGGCGGCGGTACACCCTCGGTGCTGACAGCCGAGCAGGTGGGCAGGGTGGTCGATGAATGCAGACAAGTATTTGTGCTTGACGATGCCGAGATAACTCTTGAAGCAAATCCCTGCACCGTTGATGAGCAAAAGCTCCGTCAGCTGAGGACGGCGGGGGTCAACAGGATATCCTTCGGGATACAATCGGCCGATGATAAAAGGCTGGGCTTCCTGGGCAGGCTGCATGATTTCAGAACTGCCGAAAATGCCGTGAGAGCCGCAGCTGCTGCGGGCTTTGAGAATATCTCGGGGGACCTTATGCTGGGCACCGCAGGGGAGAACTGCGACAGCCTGCGGGCTTCGGTGGAGGCGCTGTGCGCTCTGCCCCTGACGCATATCTCCGCATATATGCTGAAGATAGAGGAAGGTACCCCTTTTGACACTGACAAGGTCAGGAGCATGACGGCTGATGATGAGCTGATGAGCGACCTTTATCTGGCGGCGGTGGAGCAGCTGGAGAAAAATGGCTTTGTGCAGTATGAGATATCAAACTTCGCTAAAGAGGGCTATGAGTCCCGCCACAACAACAAGTACTGGCTGGGTGAGGAATACCTGGGCTTCGGGGCGGCTGCCCATTCCTATTTTGAGGGTGTGCGCTATTGCTGTCCCCCTGATGTGCAGAGGTTCATCGAAAGCCCCCTGCAGCCAAAGGAAGTCACCGAGGAAGCCCCCGACAGGGCAGAGGAGTATGTGCTGCTGGGATTGAGGCTCAGTAAAGGTATATCCATTGACAGGATTGCCGAGCTGTATTCTCCCGCGAAATCCCATGATTTGAAAAATGCAGCCCTTGAACTTGCCGCCCACGGCCTTGTCAGGGTAAGGGAAAATGTGCTGAGCCTTACCGCTGAGGGCTTTCTGGTTTCAAATACTATCATAGCAAAATTCATTGATATACTGAGTTGTTAAATCAACTAAAATCAAGCAGCCGTTGTTGTGCAGTAACACGATTTGGCTGCTTTAATATTGAATTTAAGCGTAAAAAGTGGTATAATTAATCAGTTAATTAAGAACTGTCTGAACGGCCGCGAGCCGTTAAATTGCTTTCTATCAGCAGGAAGGAAATATATGGATATACTTAAAAGGACGCTTTCAGCCCTCCTCTGCGCCGCATTGCTTGCTCTCACAGGCTGTGCCGAGAAAAAAACGGGGGACGAGATAGCTGTGCCTATACTGGAGGCCAAGAGCGTCCAGTACAAGACCCAGAAGGCGGAGATACGGGATATCTCCCAGAAATACGAACAGCCGGGGTTCTATGGGTACCCCTACTCTAAGTCGGTCAAGTTTCCTGTAAGCGGACAGATAAAGTCCATTGAGGTGGAGTCTCCCGGGGAAGTCACCGAGGGTCAGCTGCTCTGCACACTGTATACCGATGATGTGCAGGAGGAGATCGAGAAAGAGGAGATACGCTTAAATCAGGTGAAAAACACCGTGGATACCCTCTACGAAAAGGAAGCAGATGCCGACCAGATAGTCATGGCGCAGTACGATGTGCAGATAGAGCAGATGCGCTACGACAGGCTGGTGAAAAGCCTGGAGGACTATAACGTTTATGCACCCTGCGACGGTGAGTTCACCATGGAGATGGGCAGGCACCCCTACAATGTCAACAGCCGTGTCGATAAGGGCGCTACCTTCGGCTATACCCTGGACAGGAGCGAGGAGTATCTCTGTGTGCAGGTGTTTGACAACAAGCTTTCAAACGTAAATTTCGGCACCTCCGTTAACCTGGTGCAGGGGGCACAGTCCTCTACGGGCACCGTGACGGATATCGTCTTCAACGATAACGGGGATTTTTCTACTTATATGTACGTGATAACCCCCGATAACGAGGACGAGCTTCTTGACTTCGGCGATATCACCGTGGTGTTCGATGTGTATTCCCGCCTTGACACAGTGGTCATACCCAAAAAGGCCGTGAAGGAGCTGGGCGGCAGGACCTTCGTTTACCTGCTTATCGACGGTGTGAAGGTTGAGCAGGATATCGAGCTGGGCATTGAGGACAACAGCGATGTGGAGGTCATCTCAGGCCTCAGCGGCGGCGAGGATATCATCATGAACTGACCTGGTATAAATAAAAGGAACTTCAAATGGATATGAGGTTATGCATTTATACGAAATTTTGAAAATCCCTTGATTTTTCGGCGGGATTAGTGTAAAATAATATTATGTGGGACTTGTGTTCATATAGAGAAGCAAAGCCCCTGTGGTAAAAAGACTACAAAACGATGGAGTGGGAGGAATTTAGATAAGATGAAGGACTTTTTATCCAATGTCTGGGTCAAGAGGGCGGTAGGCGTTTTCAACCTGGTCTATTTTGCAGTTATCACGCTGCTGACCGTTGCTACTTTCTTGTATGACCTGGAGTTCACGGAGGGGCAGGAGCAATCGTTTTTCACGGTCTACGTGGCTTCGAGCGTTATTTTCCTTATCCTGATGATATATTCCCGTGATATTTTTGTTACAAAGCTTGTCAGCGTACTTATGCTGCTGGTGGTCTTCTGCCTGCTGCTGTTCAATATGTACGACTGGATACTGGTCATACCGCCCCTGGTGGTAGCCCTCATCATGTTCTTTGTGGCGGGCACCCATGAAACTGTCAAGGTGGTAATGGGCACTATCTACCTGCTGATGTATGTGCTGGGTCTGGTGGCATACTTCGTTTTCAACCTGCTTTTCGGCGGTACATCTACCCTTACAGAGCTGAATGCTGATATGGACAGGAAAAGCGAGGTATATTCGCTGTATAAAGATCAGTTCACCAAGGTCTGCGATGTTACCAGAGATAAGAATGCCCTCTCTGATGACGGCAACTACAGGATAATCCTGTACGATGTACAGAACAGCGACAAGGGCGGTGTTTACATCTGCGTTGTTCCTAACGGCGATGATATCCAGCTGAAGTTCTTCACACTGAAGCAGAAGGGTATCAAGAAGACCATTTCCAACAAGGGTATAAGAGGTACCGTGCCTGACGTGGGCTGGTCAAGAGAAGAAGACGGCACCCTGGTGGTACTGTACAGACTCTCGCCTGAATCGGAGCTTAAGAAGACTTCGGTAACGGTAATGCCTGATAAACAGTACTTTGAATTCCTGGGTATCACCTGATAAATGATCGTGTAACTTTCGGCGCAGTTCTCTCTGCGCCGAATTTTGTTATTTTAGCATTCTCAGCTTACACAATATGAATTAAAACTATTGACAAATTGACCGAAAGGGTATATAATAAGGGATAGGCGTAAAATGAATGTCTTTTATTATATGAAAGTCAGGGAGGAAAGCAAATGAAGTTATTCAATAAGTTGTGGGCTTTTGCAATGGCAGGTGTGATCTGCCTGTCTTCAGGCATTGCGGCCTTTGCAGATGAGACCGATGATAAGTACGTCACCGATGCTTCCATGGTCACAACAGATACCGAGGCACCAACACTGTCCTTTGATACACCAAGCTGGTCTGATTATGTGGGCACAGCTGATACAGATGTGGTGAAGTTTGAACTGAAATCGTATAACAAGTCCGTATATCAGGGACAAAGCCTGAGTGTAAGAGCCACAAGCTCGGGGAAGGTGGAGGACACTGACATTGCCTATAACTGGGAATGTCTTGATGAAAGCAATCAGCCTATATTTGAGGCTGAGAAGGACGAGAGCAAGAAGTATATCAACATGGGCGTTGAGCTTGACGCTGAAAAGTTCGGCCTTGAATGCTTCAACGGCGCCACCATTACCTTTAAGTACAGGATAGGCACTGATGCAAAGGGTCTGTTCATGGCAAATCGTTTCTTTGCAGCCCCCGCTGATGCTGACGGCAATATCATACCCGATGCAAAGGTGTCACAGTTCGTGATAAACACTGCTGAGGCCAACAACGTTGATATGTATGCAAACGGTGTTATCTCAGTGGCTGACCTTACGGAGGAGAATAATATCCCTGCAGCGAAGTTCATCATCATGCTGCCAGTTCACAGCAAGGCTGATGATGTAGAGGTGCTTTCGCTGGATAACCTCACTGTAGCACTGAAATCAGGTGCGCAGATAAAGAATGTCGATGATTACAACAAGAACGCCACTGCAAACGAGGGCCAGATAGAGGTCGTTGAAAAGCAGAAGCGCAACTCTGTTGACATTGATGAGAACGATGAGACTACCAAGGGCAAGGTCAAGAAGATCATCAGTATCGTGGGCATATCCCTGCTGGCCATTGTTGTTATCGTCGGTATCGTATTCGCAATTATCAAGGCCAAGAAGAGATTTTACTGATAATAAAAGTACGAGCCATGGTGCAGTTAAGCGCCATGGCTTTTTTTTCATGCCTTTGTCAGAAATGCCTGCCGCTGCATAGTATGCTATAGTAAACGACATTGAAAGTGCTTTGCTGCAAACTTATCAAAGGGCTCCATGATGTCGTAAACTACCAAAAGAAAGGAAGCATACTATGACAGATATCCTATGGACGGCCTGCGGAACAGGCTTTACATTCCTTATGACAGCCCTGGGGGCGGCGGTGGTGCTGTTTATGCTCAACGATGATTTCAGCGACAAGACAAGGCGGGCTTTCCTGGGCTTTGCCGCAGGGGTGATGATAGCTGCCTCTGTCTGGAGCTTGCTCATTCCCGCCATTGACGAGGCCGAAAAGCTGGGCAAGCGGGGCTGGGTGCCTGCTGCGGGAGGTTTTGCCGCGGGGGTCATATTCCTTATGGCGCTGGATAAGCTGCTGCCATTCTTCCACCCCGAGCCCGACCGTGCCGACGGTGTCAGCAGGGGGCTGCGGCATACGGCTATGCTGGTGTTCGCCATAACCCTCCACAATATCCCCGAGGGCATGGCTGTGGGTCTGGCCTTTGCCGTGGCCGCCAATAACAGCGACCCCTCGCTTTTCGCCGCCGCTGTGGCACTGGCGGTGGGCATGGGTATCCAGAATTTTCCTGAGGGTGCCGCTATCTCCATTCCTCTCCGCCAGCACGGCATGGGGCGCTTCAAATCCTTTGCCTGCGGCATGGCCTCAGGGGTGGTCGAACCGATCTTCGGCCTGCTGACAGTGCTTATCGCAGGTACGGTCGAAGCTGTCCTCCCCTGGCTGCTGGCCTTCGCCGCAGGGGCTATGCTGTATGTGGTAGCCGATGAGCTTATTCCCGAAGCCCACCTGGAAAACTCCCGTGCAGGCACCCTCAGCGTCATGATAGGCTTTATCCTCATGATGACCCTGGATGTAGCACTGTAAACCTTATAGGGCTGCTGATATAGAAGCTTTATGTCATAGTATTTCTGACGCATAGTCAGAAGTGCTATGGCGTTTTTATTGACAATTTGTCGGTGTTATGCTATAATTGCTGCTAAGATAAATAGGAATTATAGCAGGGAGTTAATTATGTATCCGATAAAAAAATATATTGATCTTGCTATTGAATTAGAGCAAATCGATCAGATCGGTTTATCTCATGTAAACGACCTCAGACGGAACAGCAAGTTAGCCGGTAAACTTCGCGCAATAGCAAAAAACATAGAACTGAAAACACGGAATACAAAAGGTCGTTCGCCGAATTACTTAGTCATTCTAATTCAAATGTAAGAATATGGTGCGCTCATCATATGCTTGAACTGATGAATTATGATGATGAAGAGAGAAAATACGCCTTACTCATAATTAAAGAGAGGTCTGCCGACAGTTATGGTGAAAAACTTTGGCTAAATGGTTGGTTCACTAATGATCCACAAGACGAACTTTTATTATAAATTCGGATCATATCTATCAGGCAAAAAAAAACAATGCCCCGAAGCGCTTTGAAATGCTTCGGGGCAAAACTTATATATGGGTCATCTGCCCCTGAGTGTACGGGGCTTTTGTCTTACTTGTTGAGATATTTGAGGTTCTTTTCGATGAGCTCGCATCTCTGCTTTACGCAGTCCACCGATCTCAGGGGATCGGAGGGTGTGTTGAAAGTATAATCAACCAGCTTGTCGATAGTAGTTGAGGCTACATGGACTCTGGTATCGCTGGAGGCATAGTAGATGTAGACCTCGCCCTTTTCGTTGACAACGGCGCCGTTGGTGAAGCATACGTTGGAAACGTCGCCCACTCTCTCGTGGCCGTGGGGTGCAATGAATACGCCCGAGGGTGAAGCTATGAGCTTCTTGGGGTCATTGAGGTCTGTGGCGAAAACGTAGATGACGTATCTCAGGCCTGCGGCGGTGTTGCGTACACCGTGGGCGATATGTATCCAGCCCTTTTCGGTCTTGATAGGCACAGCGCCTGCGCCGTTCTTGGCCTCGGTGATAGTGTGGTATATCCTGGGGGACACCACTACCTCCTCAGTGCAGATGACAGGGTCGGTTATGTCCTCGCAAAGGCCGAAGCAAACTCCTCCGCCCGAACCAGTTTCGATGAAATCGTCCTGGGGTCTGGTGTAGAAAGCGTACTTGCCCTCAACGAATTCGGGGTGCAGCACCACGTTCCTCTGCTGAGGTGATTTTGACTTAAGGTTAGGGAGCCTTTCCCAGGTCTTCAGATCCTTGGTCCTTACTATACCTGCCTGTGCCACAGCGGCGGAAAGGTCGTTTACAGATTTGTCCTTGCTCTCTGAGCAGAACACACCGTATATCCAGCCGTCCTCGTGCCGGGTAAGTCTCATGTCGTAGACATTTGTTTCCTCAGGCTCGGTATCAGGCAGCTGAACAGGGAAGTCCCAGAAACGGAAGCCCTCGGTAGGCGAGTCGCTTTCAGCCACGGCAAAGAAGCTTTTTCTGTCGTTGCCCTCAACTCTGGCCACCAGGTAATACTTGCCGTTAAGGTAGATAGCACCTGAATTCAGCACAGCGTTTATGCCAAGTCTTTCCATAAAATAGGGGTTTGTCTTTGGGTCGAAGTCATACTTCCATATCAGGGGAGCATGAGCCGCAGAAAGTACGGGGTGGACATATCTGTCATATATGCCGTTGTAGCTGCCTGCCACCTTGTTGGGGCGGGTTATCAGCGCCTCGTAGCGGGCGTTCTCTCTTGCAAAGTTAGTTTCAAAAATACTCATTTGGGCACCTCTCTCGCATTGATTTTTTATCGTATGCCTAGTATAACCCAAATCGACAGAAATTTCAAGAGCGCTTTTTGCAAGCAATCGTTTACACCTGAAATTTTGTCAAATGCACAAATATCCCCGTTTTTAAGCGGTACTGAATATACCCTTTGCCCATTTGTCACCAAATGTGTCCGCACATAAATAAATGCCACAGCTTCCCCTTATCGGGGCGCCATGGCATTATCTGTCATATCATCATATTCAGAACCACATACCGCTGCTGCCTGCGGCGCTTATCCTGCGGGAGTATATCCTCACCTTGTCCCTGCACTTGGCATTGTTTATAGCGCCCAGCAGGTCATCTGTTTCTATCTCGCTGTTGATAACGGGTGCAGTTTCCCTGAACGTTTCTGCTGCCGTCACAGCCAGCACCTCATATTTGTCTGAGGTGTCTTCGGTGAATGTACCGCTGCCTGCGGCGGGAGGAACTGCTGCGCCCTCGGAGAAGCGTATCTCGAACTCAAATTCCATGAACCCGAAATATTCGCCGCAGCCCGATACTGCCACAGTGGCCTTGCCTGCGGCCAGGTTGTTGTAGTATTTCAGCTTGTAGTCCACATCGCGTTTAAGCCTGCAGCCGTTCATCATGATGACGGGGTCCGGCTCTATCTTCTTGCCGCTGTACTTGTAAACAGGCTCTATCTCAGCAGTGCATTCGCTGAGGGAAGCTTTTGTCTTCACTGTCAGCGTATCCGAGCTGCTTTCGGTGACATTCTCGCCTATATCCAGCATACTGTCAACCTTATACTCATACTTGGTGTTTGAGGGCAGAGCGTCATCGGTGTAGCTGGGGGTGTTGACCACAGCCACCTCTTCAAAGTCCTCCTCGCTGCCTGCAAGCCTTCTCTTTACGGAATACCCGTCAGAGCCGCCGCCGCTTTGCCAGGAGAGCTGTATGTGGTCGCCGTAAACACCGTCCGCCCCGAAGTTGGTAACGGGCATAGCAAATATCTCGCCCAGATAATCATCACCGCTGTTTTCAGCGAAGCTGTTGTTGTCCACATAAGCTGCAGCACCCTCTGCAGCGCTGATACCTGCTGTTCCGCAGCTGCTTACAGTGTTGCCCGTGATCTTTACATCGTCAGCGTCCTTTACCCTTATGCCGTTCTCGGCAGCGCCTGTGATAGTGTTATCGCTGACCTCCGCCTTGGTGCCGTCAGTTATCTCAATGCCGTTGACGGCGGGGTTCTCGATGGTGTTTCCCGATATCTTCACCTTGGCATTCTTCTCGGTCTTTATGGCGCTTACGGTGCTGTCCTTGCAGGTGTTGCCCGAGATGACTCCTCCCGTGCCGCCTGTGATGGATATGGAGTGGGAGTTGCTGCCCATAAGGTTGTTGTTCTTTACGCTGACATCAGCAGAATACTTCACGTTCAGCAGACTGTTCTCGTATATCTCACCCTCAGCGGGTGTACCCAGGGTGTTTGCATTTACCAGCACCCCCGAGGCATCTGTCATCTGTATGGCAGAACCTGCTGTGGTTATATTGTTAGACTCTATCAGCACACCCTCCACCTTGTAGTCGTGGTCGGGGAAGGCTGTGTTCTGCACCAGCTTGCCGTAAAGCTTTATGCCCGCAGGCTTGGGGCAGGAGCTTGTCACGTTGGTGACGATAGTGTTGTTTCTCATGATAGTATCCGAGAAATCGTTCAGCCTGTCATACACACCGTCGTAGCCTGCCACAGGGGCGTTGTATCCCGACTGTTCCAGATAGGTCATGTTCTTGAAATCTATGCCGCTGCCTACCGATGTCATGGTGTTGCCGTCAATGGTACACTGGCGGTAGTTCTCCATGATGATAGCCGAGTCGTATATATTGTTGAAGGTGTTTCCCGTTATGAGGAAGTTGGTGTAATACACACCTATGGTCGCCGAATGGGAGCCTATGCCCCTCATCAGGTCATAGAAGTTGTTGTTCCTGATTATGACATTGTCGCAGGCGGTGTCATCAAAGGGTGCATATCCGCTGAAAAGGTTGCTGTTGTTGAGTATATCGAACTGTATGGCCTCTTTGTATTTGGGACCGTAGTATTCGTGGAAGCTGCAGCCTTCAATGGTAACGTTCTTTATGCCGCCCAGTTCCAGCATATGGCAGTTGTAGTTGTCCTTGAAGTCAACGTCCTTGACCCAGAGGTCATGCAGATGACCCATGCGCACTGCCGAGAAAGCCTTGGTGTTTCCGCCGTTGGTGTTGCCGTCAAGGCAGCCCCCCTCGATGATTATATTGTGGGAGCCGTTGTAGCCCTTGCCCAGGTCATCGCGGTAATTCATTATCATGCAGCCCCCCGAGAAATTCTTTCTCAGGGTCGCACCCTCCATAAAAAGCCAGGTGTTTGAATGTATCCACAGGGTACTGTTTATATTGTAGGTGCCCGCAGGCACAATGACCTTCACCTGCACGCTGTCGCTGCTGTGGTCTGCCGCATAGTCAAGGGCTTTTTGTATGGCGGGGGCTGAGTCTTTGCTGCCCGAGCTGTCCGCCTTGAAATCAGTGACATCTATAGCTATCGCCGAGTCATACCCGCTGATACCCGCACCTGTGGCATAGCCGCCTGTTATGCTGTTGTAATCATAGGCATGAGCCGACAATACAAAATGCCCCGACGCAAGCAAGACCGCAGCAAATATTGCAGCAGCCCCCTTGGACAGGGCACAACTCAATCTTTTTGAGATCACTAAGCCTCTATCCTTTCGCTTATCTTCTCCGTTTATGATGATAACGCTTGTCTGCGGCGGTATATGTTTGTTTATGTCGTCAGACGAGCGAAAATTTTTACACAGATACATTATAACATTTCACGAGGGATTTGTCAAGGCCTGTAAAAGCTTTATTTCACAGCACACAAAACAATGCTGCCCCGAAGAGCATATCCGAGGCTCTTCGGGGCAGCAGTATCATCATGTTGTAATTAAACTATGCCAACGTCCTTAGGTATGCTCGCATAAGAGGGGAGCAGCAGCTCAAATACTATGACAGCTGCGACTATGAGGACAGCAGAAACTGTGGTCACGATGAACTTTGTCTTCTCATGACCCTCATTGCCTTTCTTACGCATATTTAAAACTATGGCGAAGCTTAACGCACACAGGGCAGTAAGTATTACAGACATCACTGCACTTCTTGGGCCGTTATAGAATGAATAAATGCCATGACCGGGGTACAGCCAGTTCAGGGCTCTTATGGAAAATCTTGTTTTCAGGAAAAATCTCAGAATAAGCAGCGAGATGGGGAGCGACACGCCAAGCTTTATCAGCATGATCTTATCGGTCCTGCTCATCAGTGCGAAGCCGAACAGCACAGCTGCAAATATCTGACAAATGACAGCAGGGATAAAGCCCGCTGTTTCATCGATAATACGGCTGAAAAATATCGACGAAATAAAAAAGACAGCCATCTCTGCAGCGGATATAAAGACCGAGCTCATCTCATTCTTTTTCATTGTTTTTTCTTTCATTGTTTTCTCTCCTTAAATAATATTATTTTGAACAGGGCGCTACCCCGCAAAAATGCTCTCATAAGAAGGGAACTGTGCTTCACATACCAGCACGCCATAGACTATCATTGCAGTGAAAACAGATGTGACTATCAGCCGCCTGATGTCGGAGCCTTTGTCTTCACGGCTCATTGACAAAGCCGTCAGCCCGCCTGCCAGGCACATGAATGACAGTACAGCGAGCAGTAGCATACCTGCAAAATTGCCCCCCGCGGATTGTCTGCCGTAATTGGGAAACACCCAGTTGAGGGATCTTACCATATAATCCGTATACCGAAAATACTGAAGCACAAGAAACGACAGGGGAACAGATACACCCCACTTCAGCAGCCACAGCTTTTTGCTGCTGCTTATCAGCGCCAGGACGTACAGCGCAGCGGCAAGCAGTATGTAGACCAAGGCCGCAAAAAAGCCTCCCGACCAGCTCAGTATATCGGCGATAAACATAGCCGATACAAATATCACCGATATCTCAGCAGCGGCGATAAGACCTGTGAAAACTTCGCTTTTTTTCATGGCAAGACTCTCCCGTCTTTATCACAGCGCATCGAAGATATCCTTGTCCTTTTTCTGCTGATATCTCAGGTAGTAGCCTGCTATCATGGAGGACAGCATGGTGGTAAGGATAAGCACGGTGAAAAATTCAAGGCTGATTATCCCCGCCGCATAGCTTACGGTGGCAAGGACGATACCCGGGCCTCCGCGGGCGTTCATGGTTATGGCGAAGTTCATCTTCATATCGGTGGAAAGCTTTGAGAACAGCAGCATTACCCATGTGCCGAAAAATTCCAGGCCGAAAGCGATGACGAAGAACAGCAGAAATCTCAGCACCGAGAAATCATGGATAACATTCAGCTGAATGCCTACCAGTGCAAAGTAGATAGGCACGAAAAACGAGAACACCAGATTTTCCAGCGCCGAGGTGTAGGCTTTGGCGCCCTTTTCTTTTCCTAGGAACACCTTGACGATGTATCCCACGATGAATGCGGAGTACATGATGTTTATGCCGAACCTTGAAAGCAGCCCGCAGACCAGCAGCAGCAGTATGAAGCATATGGTGTAGAACAGCTTTGGCTCGTGTTCCCGGCGGACTTTCTTTACATTCTTTGCCAGCACCGTTATAAGCACGAAAAGCCCCAGCGTAGAGAAAACTATGATAAGCATCTGCACCAGGTCGATACTTCCCGTGGCAGCCACCCTTGTGGCTATGTTGAGCAGTATCCACAGGCAGAGGTCCTGAAAGGTAGCTACTGTCAGTATGGTGTTTGAGAACTTGGTGTTCATGATACCCATATCAAAGAATATCTTGGAAATTACCGGTATGGAGGTTATGGCCACGCCTATGCAGAACACCAGCGAGAACGAAAGCTTGTTGTTAACATCACCGATGAAAGCCTTTTTGAACACACCTATAAAGGGTATGGCCAGCAGCATGGGTATTACCGTTGCGCCCACGAACACCAGGGAGATGGTCTTGGTATCCTTTTTGTTTATGTTTATCTCGGTGTTGTACCCCGAAAGGAACATCAGGAATATCAGCCCCAGCTGGTAGAAAATGTTCAGCACCTGCCCCTGCTCGGGATAGGCAAAAAATACCTTTTTCATAAGGTCTGGCAGCAGCAGGAAAAGTCCGCTTCCGCCCAGTATCATGCCGCCAACTATCTCGCCTACCACACGGGGGCCTTTTATCTTTTCACATAGGGTGCCGAAAACATAGGCGAACAGCAGCAGCAGCGCCAGCGCGATAAAGGTCGCCAGCACCTGTTCTTCTTTAAGCGTATCTAATCTCATGGCTATCTCCGTTCTGTTAACTCTATTCCCCGATCTTGATCGTATCGCTCCCACGCCCTACGCGGGGGACAATACACAACCAAAACGGGATACTATTTCTAAAAAAATAATATCACAAAAATATGGCTGTGTCAATATTTTTCACAAAAACCAAGAAAGCAGCGGGTGCGCTCCCGCTGCTCTCGTATCACGTCAGTTTTCAGATGTCAGTGACCTTATGCCCTTAACGTGGGCAGCCAGCTTGGAAAGGTCGGTAACATTCACATCGCCGTCACCGTTGAGATCGGCCTTTTCAAGGGCTTCCTCCTTAAGGGGACGTACACCCTTGACATGGGCAGCGATGGACGAAAGGTCGGTAACATTAACGTCACCGTCACCGTTCAGGTCGCCGACAACTATGGACTTGTCGATGATATCTATAGCATATACCTCACGATTCTGTATAGCATATACGCGTCCGCCTGTGGCAGTGCTTGTGAAGGAGGTAACGTCATCGAAAGCAAAGGGGATAACTTCCTCGTTCTTGCTGTTCACCATGCCCCACTTGCCGTCCTTCTTGCAGGGGAGATAGCCCTTTACAGCCCAGTCGGCATCTTCGTACTCCAGAGGTATGACCTCATTGTTCTCCAGGTCTATCATGCCGAATTTCCTAACGGAGGTGCTGTATCCGCCTTCTTCATATTCGCTGTCTTCGTGCCATGTTTCGATCCATTTGCCCACGGTCACATAGCCGTCAATGGGAGTATAGATGTTGCTGTATTCAGCAGGTACTACCATCTCACCTGTTTTGTCGATGACACCGTAGCACATACCGCTGTACTGTTTTTCCATGCCGACAAAAGCGTAGCCTCTGAGGAAACTGCCTGCATAGTCATATTTCTGGGGGATAACTATATTGCCCTCAAGGTCCATATAACCATACGCATGACCTAACTGACCATTTTCATCAGTTATATTCCAGCAGGTATTTTCTGCTATCAACTCATCAACGGAGGTATAGTCATCAAGACCCTCCAGCGCATTGTCAAATACAGTGTCGCCTACCTTTATCTGACTATAGAAGGGTATAACGTCGTCCTGATAGAAATTTGATATCCATGCCAGCGGAGATGAATATTTTCCCGCATGCGGCGAGTACGAGAATATCTTTGGCAGCTCCAGTACAGTTTTGCCCTCGCTGTCTATGAGCATACATTTGTATCCTGCCATTATTTCGTCATATCTGGCTTTTTTTGCTTCATTTATTGTCTGTATAATATCGTCATTATCGTCAATGTCGAGATCATAATAATCATAGAAATCAAAGAAATCAGAAGGAACTATCTTGTCCTCGGGTATGCCGAAAGCATCGTTCTTCATGACAACGCCTATACCATTGCACATACGCATGGCACCGATATAGCTGTCATCAAACAGTATATTGCCTTCTATATCAGAGAAAACAGGGGTCAGCAGGAAAAGGTCGCCCTTGAAGTCCTCAGAGTTCTTATATTTTTCCCAGCCCTCGTGATCAAAGGTGTTGTTCTCCTCGTCGATGAATTTGTACATATCAGCGTAAATGCTGTAGGGGAAGTAATATGAACTGCTGCCGTTTGTCAGGCAAACGTTGTGGTCTTCATCAAAGTAAGGTCTGTCGACCAGGGTTTGACCTCCATAGTAAGCATCTCTTATAGGAACATAGTAATCATCGTGCAGCTTGTTGCCGTGTATGTCCATTATGGAATACTTCTTAAAGGCATACCTTGTGCTTTCATGATCCTCCTCGAGAGTTGCCAGCTCATCGTTCCAGGCTGTTTCAAGAACTGTGTAGGTCACATCGTTCTCGACAAGCAGCGAACCGTCAGAAGCTGTCCTTATCTCTACGCCGTCGGCATTTATGCCCAGCTTTGTCACCCTGAAGTCATACTGCTCGTTCTCGTCGCTGAGCTTCTGTATCATATCCTCAATGGTCATGGCCGCAGCGGCAGAATTATCCTCCGCAGACACCACTAAAGTCCCGCCAACGCTTGAAAGCGCCAGAGTCAGTGATACCAGTGCAGCGAGAGATCTTTTGTTTTTCATATCCCAAAAACTCCCTTCAATATATTATCAGCCGATAAAACGGCTGCTTACATCATACCACATAATTAACCAAATGTAAAGACCTTATCTAAAGAAAATTTACAAAGTCTTCTCAGCCCGCTTTGAAAGGGCAGACACCAAGCCTCTGTCCTGCCGCTTATCTGCTCCGAAAAATGTTTGTCAGCGGCCTGACACATAATGTATGAACTCATCTTTGTGGTCAAGAAGAAAGCACATCTCAGCTACAGTGATGGACAACTCGGCGGGGGCACCGCCGAATTCTTCTGCCACAGTGTCGATGATATGCACCGTTTTGCCGTCAGACGCGATAGCATATTGATTACCGTCAAGGAAAATGCCGCTGCGCTTTGTGTCAGTGTTTAGCATATCACCGTATTTTAGCTTTTTTTCGGTGTCGTCAGCCGACAGAAAACCTTTTATCAATGCTATGTCATCGCTGTCGCCCACATCTGTAAAAAGAAAGTCAGCCAGCTTTTCCGAGATGCTTCTGCCGTAATTTTTCACGAACTCTTCAACAGTCATTTTATCACCTCACATCAATACAATTATATTACAGAAGCGCCGTGATGTCAACATTATGCCAAAATTTCCACCAATGCTGTCATATACTGAACAGAATGACCAAGTTTTAAAAAATATAAAGTTTTTTTGGAAAAACCCTTGAAATGTCAGCCGAAATGGTGTATAATAGATACAGAAATTTTTTCTAGGAGGTACAATACAATGGCAAATGTAAAAGTTGCAATTAATGGTTTTGGTCGTATCGGCCGTCTGGCTTTCAGACAGATGTTCGGTGCAGAGGGTTATGAGATCGTTGCTATCAACGACCTGACTAAGCCCTCCATGCTGGCTAACCTGCTGAAGTTCGACACCGCTCAGGGCGGTTACTGCGGCAGAATAGGTGAGAACACTCACACTGTTTCCGCTGATGATGAGGCTAACACCATCACTGTTGACGGCAAGACCCTGCAGATCTACGCTAAGGCTAACGCTGCTGAGCTGCCTTGGGGCGAGCTGGGCGTTGACGTTGTTCTGGAGTGCACAGGTTTCTACTGCTCTAAGGCTAAGAGCCAGGCTCACATCGATGCCGGCGCTAAGAAGGTAGTTATCTCTGCTCCTGCAGGCAACGATCTGCCTACTATCGTTTTCTCTGTTAACGAGAATACTCTGACCAAGGATGACACTATCATCTCTGCTGCATCCTGCACAACCAACTGCCTGGCACCTATGGCTAAGGCTCTGAACGACTATGCTCCTATCCAGAGCGGTATCATGAGCACTATCCACGCTTACACAGGCGATCAGATGATCCTCGATGGTCCTCACAGAAAGGGCGATATGAGAAGAGCAAGAGCAGGCGCTGCTAACATCGTTCCTAACAGCACAGGTGCTGCTAAGGCTATCGGCCTGGTTATCCCTGAGCTGAACGGCAAGCTGATCGGTTCTGCACAGAGAGTTCCTGTTCCTACCGGTTCTACCACTATCCTGACCGCAGTTGTTAAGAAGGCTGACGTTACCGTTGAGGGTATCAACGAGGCTATGAAGGCTGCTGCTTCCGAGAGCTTCGGCTACAACACTGATCCTATCGTTTCTTCCGACGTTATCGGTATGAGATATGGTTCTCTGTTCGATGCTACTCAGACCATGGTTTCCAAGATCGCTGACGATCTGTACGAGGTTCAGGTAGTTTCCTGGTACGACAACGAGAATTCTTACACTTCTCAGATGGTAAGAACTATCAAGTACTTTGCAGAGCTGGGCTAATCCCCAATAATTGCAACAAATATTTATCCCCCGAGGCTTCGTGCTTCGGGGGATTTTTGTTTATTCTGAAATTTGTTACATCTACATAAGGTTTTCGGTTTTCTGAATGATACTGTCGGTTAGCGCATCACTTACAAGGAAATAATCATTGCCGACCATGACGTTGAATTTGTTGTAGGCATACGTCACAGTTATGAGCCCGACATCTTTTACTTGGAACTTCACCTGCTTTCCGCCGTATGTATGATTTTCTGCCCCTTTTATATCTTCAAGGGAGACCTTGTTGCCGCTGCCGAGCTTTGTGGTGACGAGAGTAAAAAGCTCGTCCTGAAGATCAGTATCTGTGATATCACGTTTATCATTGTCAATATTTGGGTTTTTTAGCGTTGTTTCGTCAAAGGCTGACCTTTCCACCTCGCTGAACATCAGTTCGCCGTAATCAGGTTCGGTGTCGGGGATATACAGCTGATATTCTCCATTTTCGGGGGCTTCCGCTTCGTCAGCCTCAGCGAAAGTATCCGCAGTAGTGACTGACTCAACGTCTGTAGTTTTTTCATCGTCACTTTGTTCTGCATAGGAGCATGAGCATAACCCCAGTGCCAGAATAGTGCAGGTCAAAATATACTTTGCTTTATTCATGATATTACACTCCTCTCCGTAAATGTCCGTTTCGGTCACGATCGTAATATTTATGACTATACAGCATACGAACTGACATATGTCATGCTATTGATGTAATAAGAATTCAGTTCACCTGCGACGTACAGATTGCATCTTACTGCCGCTTTATTCATACTGACCTCCTTCCTGACTGCACAACTAATTCTCTTATATTATAGCACAATAGATAAAATAAATCAACCTTTGATTTAAATATATGTCATTAAAACCAGAACACCATCAGCCGCTGCGAAACAGGCGAAAGGGAAGCGGACTACAAGACCCTTATCCTGCTGGCCGACTATTTCGATGTTTCTGTTGACTATCTCCTTGACCGCACCGACGCCCCTACCTTTCATAAGTGATACATACTGTCCTGCGGGCAGTTTTTTTATTTGATAATTGTCTAAAACAACATACATAAACCCGCCTTGTTACGCTGCTGTTGTATAATCTACACAATTATGTTGATAATATTGTATAGAAAATGAGTATAGAATTCTAAACAAAAGTGTGCTATAATATATTTTGTCAAGTGAAACAAACTAATATGTAATAAGGAGAGTTTTAATATGTGGGCTTATGAAAGCGTTTTTTATCAGATCTATCCTCTTGGTTTCTGCGGGGCACCCTTTGATAACGACGGTGTGCAGGAGAGCAGGATACTGAAAGTTCTTGACTGGATACCCCATATCAGCAAGCTGGGGGCAAATGCGGTCTACTTTTCACCTGTGTTCGAGTCGGATACCCACGGCTACAACACCCGTGACTACCGCAGGATAGACTGCCGTCTTGGTACCAATGAGGATTTCAGGAAAGTGACAGATGAACTTCACAAGGCAGGCATAAAGGTCGTGCTGGACGGTGTCTTCAACCACGTTGGCAGAGGTTTCTGGGCTTTTCAGGACGTTCTGAAGAACCGTGAAAATTCGCAGTATAAGGATTGGTTCCATATCGATTTCGGCGGAAACAGCAACTACAACGACGGCCTGTGGTATGAGGGCTGGGAGGGTCATTTCGACCTGGTCAAGCTGAACCTGCGCAACCCTGCGGTAGTTGACCATATCCTGGAATGCGTGACTCAGTGGGTGCGTGAATTCGATATCGACGGCCTGCGCCTTGATGTGGCTTACTGCCTTGACTTCGATTTCCTCAAGCGCCTGCGCCAGCACGCTAACTGGGTCAAGGAGGAGTTTGTGCTGATAGGCGAGCTGCTCCACGGAGATTACTCCCGCTGGGTCAACGATGAAATGCTCCACAGCTGTACCAACTATGAATGCTATAAGGGACTATATTCCAGCTTCAACAGCATGAATATGTTCGAGATATGCCATTCGCTGAAAAACCAGTTCGGCAGCGAGGGCTGGTGCAGATACCGCGGCAAGCACCTGCTGGCCTTTGTGGATAACCACGATGTCACCAGAGTTGCCAGCATTCTCACCAACGAGAAGCACCTGCCCCTTATTTACGGACTGCTCTTCGGTATGCCCGGTATACCTTGCATTTACTACGGTTCTGAGTGGGGCACCAAGGCAGAAAAGAAGGACGGCGACCCCGCACTGCGAGTTTCCTTTGAGAAGCCCGAGTGGAACGAGCTCACCGACCTTATAGCGAAGCTTGCAAAGATACGCACCGAGCATAAGTGCCTCAGCTACGGCAGCATAAACATACCTGTGCTGACAAACAGGCAGTGCATAATCGAGCGTGAGTTTGAGGGCGAGCGTATCCTCGTGGCTATCAATGCCGATGACCAGCCCTACACCGCCCACTTCGATGCACGCTGCGGTCAGGCGGAGGAACTGCTCACAGGTACCATTCACGATTTCGGTGGCGGCAGCGAGCTTAAGCCATACTCCGTTGAAGTCTGGAAAATGGAGAGATAAACCATATACCCAAAGCGCCGCTATGCTGTCAGTACAGCGGCGCTTTTTGTTATTATATGATTATATTAAAATAACACTTCTCGTCGGAGACTGTTGCTGCCTTAGTCGGTAAAACCCTGAAAATTCGTACTTGTAACTAAACTTAACATGATCTCCACTCCTGCTTGACAGATCGTTAAGTGCCGTATGTAGACTTTTGTGTAAAAAAATGATACTATGGATCCATCAACAAAACCTTAACCAAACTATGGAGGGATAATGATGAAAACAGGTATCGTTACACAGTTCGCCATCACTGATAACGGCAGGTCTACAGGCAAAATGTATGATCGGTTCATAGGCGGGGCGCTTGCTGTACTGCTTCTTGCCTTTACGATCGCACTTTGCTGTGTCACAGGTACTATGTCCGTAGTCGGCCTTGGAATGGGCGCAGGCATGAAGCTTGTTCTTTTGTATGCACTGGCCTACGTCATTCAGGGTCCTATGGCGGAAGTATTCATGGGGGGATTTCTGATGAACTCACTGAGAAGCAAAGTCAACGATGTAACTGCTGTCGCTGTCAGCGCCACTGTATTCGTGGTCATGCACCTGACAGGCTGTCCCATATTTGAACTTGGCTTTCTCGGTGTGGCAGTAAGTATCATTGCCTGATATCCATGGTGGTGTATGTCATCGTCAACGGGGGATTTCCCAAATAACAAGATCCCAATTTGGTTGTGTATTGTTTCACCCGCCGAAGGCGGGGGAAACAATACGAAAAAAAGCCATTCTGTATCATCAGCAATACATTTCAAAATTGGGAGATAACAAAAAATGCTGTAAGAGCTTCAGCCCTTACAGCATTGATTATTTCATTATACAGGGTGTACCTTGTTGGCAGCATCGGAATGTGCGCCGTCAACGCCGTACTTCTTGTCACGTCTGTCCTTGAAGAACTTGGGTGCTACCTTGGGGAACATAGCGTATGTCAGGATATCCTCCTCCTGCTCTGTCCACTCAGCGCATTCCTTCTTCATGGTCTCGAACTCAGGCTGCAGCAGATCTGCGGGGCGGCAGTCGATAGGCTCTTCGCTGCCCAGTATCTTCTTGCGGAACTCGGGGTCGATATCCACAGGAGTTTTGCCGTATTCGCCCTTTACCAGACCCTTGAACTCCTTGGTGACTGTCTTGTATCTCTCGCCCATGATAACGTTGAACACAGCCTGTGTACCAACTATCTGGGAGGTAGGTGTTACCAGAGGAGGGAAGCCCGAATCCTTACGTACCTTGGGAACTTCCTTGAGAACGTCTTCCAGCTGGTCTGCCTTGCCTGCCTGTTTCAGCTGGCTTAGCAGGTTGGAGAGCATTCCGCCGGGTACCTGATAAAGCAGAGCGTTGGTGTTTGTAGCCAGCATGGAAGGATCCAGCAGGCCGCTGTCTATGTACTTCTTTCTCAGACCCATGAAGTAATCTCTTACCTCGTTCAGTTTAACAAGGTCAAGACCTGTGTCATACTCAGTGCCCTGGAAAGTAGCAACGATAGACTCGGTAGGCGCATGGGAAGTACCCAGTGCCAGAGGTGACATTGCAGTGTCAACAGCGTCAACACCTGCTTCAACAGCCTTGATTATGCACATTGAAGCCAGACCGGAGGTGTAGTGGGTGTGCAGCTGAACAGGAATGTCAACTACAGACTTTATATCCTTTACAAGGCTTGCAGCCTCGTAGGGTGTCAGCAGGGCAGCCATATCCTTAATGCAGATAGAGTCAGCGCCTGCTTCCTGTATGCGCTTAGCGTAGTCCATGTAATACTCGTGGGTGAAAACCTCGCCCAGAGTATAGGAGATAGCCACCTGTGCATGGCCCTTCTCCTTATTGGCAGCCTTGATAGCTGTCTGCAGGTTCCTGATGTCGTTGAGGGCATCGAAGATCCTGATGATGTCGATACCGTTAGCGATAGACTTCTGTACGAAGTATTCTACCAGGTCATCGGCATAGTGGCGGTAGCCCAGCATATTCTGTCCTCTGAACAGCATCTGCAGCTTGGTGTTGGGCATTTCTTTTCTGAGAGTTCTCAGTCTTTCCCAGGGGTCTTCATTCAGGAAGCGTATGCAGGAGTCAAAGGTCGCGCCGCCCCAGCATTCCGCAGAATAGAAGCCGATCTTATCCATAGTTGAGAGGATAGGCTTCATATCGTCCATAGACATTCTCGTTGCCAGCAGAGACTGATGAGCGTCACGGAGAACTGTCTCGGTAATTTTAAGCTTAGCCATTTTATATCGTTCCTTTCACTTATTGGTAAGTTTGATAAGGGGCATCAGCCGATAACAGCCAGAACTGCGCCTGTATCTACCTGGGAGCCCTTAGTAGCGGTTATGCTCAGTATCTTGCCTGCTACAGGTGCGTTGATGTCGTTCTCCATCTTCATAGCTTCAAGAACAACTATAGCCTGACCTGCGGCAACTGTATCGCCTACAGCTACCTTTACATCGAGTACGTTGCCGGGCATGGGGGCAGTTACCTTGGTGCCCTCAACTGCAGCAGCAGCGGGAGCAGCAGCAGGTGCGGGAGCTGCAGCAGGAGTCGCAGCAGGTGCAGCAGCAACAGGAGCTGCAGCAGCGTCGCCGCCGACTTCCTCGACAGCTACATCATAAGCCTTACCGTTAACAGTGATATTATATCTTTTCATAACAATACCGTCCTTTACAATTATTTACATATTAAAGCTGAATGTTGCTGTGCTTCTTGGGCAGCCTGGATATCCTCTTGCCTGACATCATAGCCAGCGCATCGGTAACAGCTGTTCTCAGCTGGGCTGCGTTAACAACACCGTCTACCAGACCGTTTACAGCAGCGTTTGCAGCGCTTGCCTGGGTCTGAGCGAACTCATCAGCCAGAGCCTTTCTTGCAGCCGCCAGATCCTCAGCGCCTGCCAGCTTGTCATGCTCCATGAACTCAGCTGCGGTAACAGGGTCCAGTGCGGAGATAACAGCCTCGGGCAGGGCATAAGCTACATCGGCATTAGCGCCCTTGCCTGCCAGTGCTATGTAAGCTGCACCGTAAGCCTTGCCTGTAACAACGCTTATCTTGGCAGTAGTAGCCTCAGCGTAAGCGTGAGCCAGCTTGCTCATGCTCTTCACAGCGCCTGCGGCCTCGGTATCATCGCTGCCTGCAAAGCCCTCGGTATCAACGAAGGTGACAACAGGCACAGCGAAAGCGTCGCAGGTACGTACAAATCTTGCCAGCTTAGCGCAGTCATCTGCGGTCAGCTTGTCCTTGGTCTTGTTAGTGGCAGCCACACCAACGGTCTCACCGTTGACGGAAGCCAGTGCGGTGTATGCAGCACCGCCGAAGCCTGCGCTCAGTTCGATAACGCTGTTTGCATCGAACACAGCCTTGGTCAGGCTCTCTATATCAGTGCCCGCAGCGCCTGCAGGCTCTTCATACTCGTATACAGGAACAGGGGAGAGGTTGTTGGCAGGGAGCTTGAGCATTATCTCTCTTGCCTTCTCCACAGCGGCCTTGTCGTCATCGCATACTATGCTGACAGTGCCGTTGGCAGCTGCGTTTTCAGCAGAACCGCCTGTCTTTGCATTGGGTGCAGCGTACAGACTGGCGTCCTTAGCCATTACCACGAAGTCAGCAGCCTCAGCCAGCAGAGCAGCAGTACCCGAGCATACACCTGCAACGACAGCTATCTGGGGAACAACGCCCGACAGATTAGCGGTCCACAGCATAAGCTCGCCGTAAGCCCTCAGTGCAGCAGCACTGTCGCTGACATCAGCGCCGTAGGAATCATAGATGCCTACCACGGGAGTACCCGTCTTGGCAGCCAGGTCATAGACCTTGGCGATCTTGCGGGCGCCTGCCTCTGTCAGGGCGCCGCTTTTTACGGAAATGTCCTGGGAAAAAGCGTAAACAGGCTCGCCGTCAGCGTAGCCGTAAGCGGTGATGATCCCCGCTGTTTCGTTACCGTTGCCGACGTAAGCGTCCAGCTCGGTAAATTTCCCTTCATCAAACAGATATGTCAGCCTTGTTCTGGCAGCGCTGTCGCCCACAAGAGCAGCCAGTTCAGCCAGAGACTTTTTTGTTTCAGACATACAGTTTCCTCCATTCAATATATTTTGCAAGATAAATAACCAATTCAGAACTTAGTACTTATCATAATTACACATATACCATTATAACATTTCTCGCGGCACTTTGCAAGCCCGCTTTTGACAAAAACACTCTTTTTACTTTTTGTACATATTTAGTTCAAACAAAATGCGATTTCGTGGCAATAATTGAACAGTTTACCGCAATATCAGCAAAATATCACCCTGTGACATTGACTTTTTATGATATAAATGTTATAATAACCAATAATTTGAATTTTTAACGAATAAGGTGATGACATTGAAGTTCATAGGTAAAATATGGACATCTGCTGCCTCCCACAGAAAATTCCTGATATTGTTTTTTACCCTGGCAGGGCTGGCTGCGGCGGGCTGGCTGCTTTCGCTGAACACGGCTTTTGCCGACTTCTGGACGGATAATGTCTACCCTATCATCTGCAGGGGGCTTACAGCTGTTACGGGCAGGCTGCCCTTTGCACTGGGCGAAGTGCTGATGTATCTGGGGGCGCTGCTGGTGCTGCTGGTGCCCTTGCTGGGTATCATATGTATCTTTCTGCGGAAGAAAAAGGGCTATACCAAATTCTACGGGGGATATATGCGCACCTTTGCCTGCATATGCGGGGCAGTGCTTCTCGTTTATACGACTAACTGGCTGATACCCTACCGCAGCTCTGTCATGGGCAGAAAGGACTTTGTTACGGGGAAGAAGTACACCTCCCGCGAACTGAGGGTGCTGTACTTTTATATAGTAGACAACCTGAACGAAAGCTGTCGTGATATGCCCCGCGATGAAGAGGGGACGGCGGTCTTCCACGAAAAGGCCGAGGCTGAAAAGCTGGCGGGTCAGGCTCTAAATGATATCTCCCATGAGTTTCCCCGCCTGAAAGGCAGCTATCCTCCCATAAAGGAAGCTTTCTGTTCTGATGTGCTGGACTGGATGTGGATAGGGGGCTTCACTTATCCCTACACCATGGAAACCACTATGAACAAGTACACCGACCGGATGTATTTCCCGACCCTCTACGCACACGAATCTGCCCACCACATGGGCTATTACAAGGAGCATGAAGCAAACTTCATAAGCTATCTTGCCTGCTCGCAGAGCGATGATGTTTCTCTGAGATATTCCGCCTACAGTGAAATGTACGACTACGTCTTCGATGCCTACTTTACCGCCCTTATAGCGGAGAATGCCGATGACAGCGCTTATGAGGAGATAGATGACCACCCTGTTATGCAGCAGTATTTTGAGGACCTCTATCATCAGAGCGACCTTGTGGCTGAGGTGTACAATGAAGATGACCATGCCCTGGAGGAATATTCCGATGTAGCTGCTGATGCCGCCGAGGTGGGCTGGGAAACTCAGTCTGAGGTGCTGGAAGAATATGACTACGACTATGTAGTCACCCTGCTTCTTGAATACTATGACGGTGTCCTCTACTGACAGTAAGGCGCCCCGATACCTGAGATGATGGTATCGGGGCGCCTTGTTTGAAATTGGAAGAATTGTTATCATGCGTTATTTAGTGTAGGAAGCCACAGCATCGTTGATAGCCTTCAGCTCTGAATCAACGGTGGCCGAATACATCTCGCGCAGTTCTGTCCAGCTGTACTGCTTGCCGTTCTCGTCCTCCTTGTTGGTGAACTCGTAGAGCTTTCTGGTAACACAGCTGCCGTCAGAGCTTGCGTTGTCGTTGGACATGGTAGAGGATATGCCGTAGCCGTAATCGAACATGAACTTGTTCTCGGTGCTGGAAGCGTCCATGAAGGTCTGGTACATCTCCTCTGTCCAGCAGGGGTTGGCATTCAGGAACTTCTGCTTGCCGTTCTCGATATATTCCTCATCGGTGTTTGCCAGCCTGCAGCACTCGAACCAGGTCTTGACCGCTTCGTTGGCAGTAGAACCTCTTACCCACATATAAGCCGTCATATCGGCGGTCATTACCTTTTCATCGTTCTGGGGGTCTGAGGGTACGGGTACTATGCCCCAGTCATCGCCCTCAGAGGGGCCGTTGTTACCTGTCATTGCCCAGGTGCCCATGCAGTAGAACAGCACAGAACCGTCCTTAAGGGCAGACTTTGCATTGCCCAGCCAGTTGTCATTCACATAGCCCTTTTTGCCTATATCGTACAGCACGTTCTCGGCTCTTTCGATGTCAGGGTCGTTCAGGTTTGAAACGAACTTGCCGTCCTCATAATTGACCATGGTCTTGCCTGTCTGCTGTATCACCTGGGTCTGGAACCAGCCGTTTATGCCGTATCTGGGGCTGTCCTCGGTGGAGCCCTCGCAGAACTCGCCCATCATGTCCACCCAGGTATCCCAGTTCCAGTTGCCCTCCAGGTATTCCTCGTAGGGGTCAGGCAGACCGTTTGACTGTATAACTGCATTGTCGTACATCATCATGGTGCCGACAGTTGTGCTTATGGGGGCCACATAATGCTTGCCGTTCATGACGAACTGGTCAGCTGTAGTCTTGGTATCAGACCACAGAGGTTCATCAAAGTTTACTATGTCGTCCACAGGCTGATACATATCCTTGAGTACCTGTGCAGGGAAAGCCATCCACTCATACTTGAAGATATCGGGAACGTCCTGCTGGGACATGATAGCGCTTGCCAGCTTGTCGAACTTCTCGCTGTCCGATACCTGGCTCCATACCACCGAGCCGCCCTTGTTGTTGAACAGGGTCATCTCCACGGACTTATCCTCGCCCCGCCTCTCGTTGGGGTTCAGGTCATAGGTGCCCATCCAGACGATCTCTTTCTGGACATCGTCAGCCAGCACATCAATTTCTTCGGTGTCTTCAACTTCAACCTTCTCCACAGTGGTAACGGGAGCTTCCTCCTCACTGTCACCTGTGCTGCTGCCGCAGGCTGCCGTCACGCTGACAGCTGAGATCATAGCCACTGTAAGAGCTAACATTCTCTTTAATTTATTCATATAGTATCATTCCTTCCCAAGCCTTATCCATCGTAAATTCCACATATCAGGGATTGCTTGCACACCTTATCCCTAAGTTAATTATATTATATAATGCAGTGGCTGTCAATTCTCATTTCAAACAAAGGGTATAATTTTCATTTATATATATTGCACAAAATATGTGATAGAAGTTTGTTAAAATGCTAAAAACTCTACAAAGATTAATTTTCTCGTATATGTAAGAATGACGCTGCAAAAAAATGCGCCCCCAAGTACGGGGAGCGCACAGAATTGCCGAAAGAGTATCCTCGGTCTATGAAACGGTCATCAGCTTACTTTTCATCGGGAAGATAAGCCATTATGAAAACAAGAAGTATCGCAGCAGCCTGCTCTCGGTTACAGGTTCGGGATCATATCTGCTATATTCACGCAAAGTGTTCATTCAATGTACTTGCAATATCTGTGAATATGGTGTATAATTATCCTTATGGATAACATACCTTATAAATATGAAAACGGAGAACACTAATGAAAAAGATAGATATTTTTACCGACGGTGCCTGCTCGGGCAACCCCGGACCCGGGGGCTACGGCACCATACTTCGGTTCAATGATATAACCAAAGAGCTTTACGGCGGCGACCCAAAAACTACCAACAACCGCATGGAGATGATGGCGGTCATAAAGGGTCTTAAGGCGCTGAAAGAGCCCTGCGAGGTCACGCTGTACAGCGATTCACAGTATGTTATAAATGCCATAACCAAGGGCTGGGCTGTGGGCTGGAAAAAGCGGGGCTGGGTCAAGGCAGACAAAAAGCCTGCCCTTAACAGCGACCTCTGGGAGATAATCTTGCAGCTGCTGGAAGTCCACAAGGTCAGCTTTGTGTGGGTGAAAGGCCACGCAGGCCACCCCGAGAACGAGCGCTGCGACCACCTGGCGGTAACAGGTTCTCAGGAGGCTAAGCAGCTGGGCAAATGCTTTGATAAAGTAGTGGGACAGTGACGGGAGGCGGCCACATGGAAAAAAACTTTGTTTATGCCGATAATGCGGCTACCACCAGGATCTCCGATAAAGTGCTTGAAGCCATGCTGCCCTGGCTGAAAGAGCAGTACGGCAACCCATCCAGCATTTATTCGCTGGGCATGGAGGCGGCAAAGGCCGTGCTGAATGCCCGCCGTCTTACCGCCGAGGCACTGGGGGCTTCACGGGCGGCGGAGGTATTTTTCACCGCAGGGGGCTCTGAGGCGGATAACATGGCTGTAAAGGGTGCGGCGCAGCTGGGGGCAAAGTCGGGCAGGCGGCACATTATCACCACAAATGTCGAGCATCATGCAGTGCTGCACACCTGTGAATATCTGGAAACCCGGGGCTTTGAGGTGACATATCTTCCCGTGGACGATAAGGGGCTCATGACCGCAGATCAGGTAGAAAAAGCCCTGCGGGAGGA
Organism: Ruminococcus sp.; assembly: GCF_017464355.1. GTDB lineage: Bacteria > Bacillota > Clostridia > Oscillospirales > Ruminococcaceae > Hominimerdicola. The sequence goes on from NZ_JAFUAG010000019.1 coordinate 31,698, forward strand.
CACTGCCCTTGTCACGGTAATGGCGGTTAACAACGAGATAGGCACCGTTATGCCCATAGCCGATATAGGAAAGCTCTGCCGTGAACGGGGCGTGCTGTTCCACACCGATGCTGTACAAGCTATTGGACAGCTGGAGATAAATGTTCAGAAAATGGATATAGATATGCTCTCACTGTCAGGCCACAAGCTCCACGCACCCAAGGGTGTGGGGGCACTGTATGTCCGCAGCGGTATAGACCTGCCCTCCCTCATACACGGGGGCGCTCAGGAAAGGGGCAAGCGTGCAGGCACTGAGAATGTGGCTGCTATCGTGGGTCTGGGTGAAGCTGTCACCGCAGCGGTCACGGATATCGCCCCGAGGAACGAGCGCATTAAGGCCATGCGCCAAAGGTTGGCGGAGGGCATTGTTTCCGCCATACCCCACAGCCGTATCAACGGGGACATGGCACAGCGTGTGTCGGGCAATGTGAACGTTTCTTTCCGTGGGGTGGAGGGCGAGAGCCTGCTGCTGGCACTGGATATCCGCGGGATCGCCGCATCTTCCGGCTCTGCCTGCACCAGCGGTTCTATCGACCCCTCCCATGTGCTGACAGCTCTGGGGCTTTCCGCCGAGCTGGCAAAGGGCTCGCTGCGGCTGACCCTGGGGGATCATAATACCGATGAAGATGTGGACTATATCCTTGAAGTCCTCCCCGAAACAGTTAAGCGGCTGCGCCGTATGTCACCCATGTGGCAGCGTATCTGCAAAGAAGAGGGCATCACCGACTACACACTTGAATGAGTACGATTTAAAGGACAATTGCTATGGATAAGAAAAGAGTTCTCGCTGCTATGAGCGGCGGGGTCGATAGTTCTGCGGCGGTAAAGCTGCTGCTGGATATGGGATATGAAGTCGCAGGGGCGACCATGCACCTTTACAATAACGAGGACATAGGCATCACCTCCAGGACCTGCTGTTCCCTCAGCGATGTGGAGGACGCAAGGCTGGTGGCACTTAAGCTGGGCATTGATTTTCATGTGTTCAACTTTGCCGATGATTTCAAGGCATGGGTCATAGATGATTTCGTTGATACCTACCTCAAGGGCGGCACCCCAAACCCCTGCATTGAATGCAACAAGCATCTGAAATTCGGAAAGTTCCTGGAAAGGGCAGAGCTTCTGGGCTACGATTATATAGCCACGGGACATTATGTGACCTCCTGCTATGATGAAGCAAGCGGCCGCTGGCAGCTGAAGCGTTCTGCCGACCGCAGCAAGGACCAGAGCTATGTGCTTTACGGCATGACTCAGCACCAGCTGGCACACACTATCTTCCCTGTAGGGAATATGAGCAAGCCCGAGATAAGGGCGCTGGCGGAGGAGAACGGTCTGGTAAACGCCCACAAGCGGGATTCTCAGGATATCTGCTTTATCCCCGACGGCGACTATGCCAAGTTCATCACCGACCGTGCAGGTGTGCAGCCCGTGGGAGATATAGTGCTTTCTGACGGAACTGTGCTGGGGCAGCACTGCGGGCTGATAAACTACACCATAGGCCAGCGCAGGGGAGTAGGGGTGTCCTACAGCGAGCCCCTGTTCGTCACCGCCAAGGATATGGCTGCTAACCGCCTTGTTATGGGCACCGCCGAGGAGGTCTGCTCAAAGTCGCTGACAGCAGGGGAGTTCAACTACATCGCCGCCGAAAAGCTGACCTCGCCCATAAAATGCACTGCCCAGACCCGCTACCACCAGAAGGACGTCTCCTGCACCGTCCACCCGCTGGAGGCTGACAAGGTGCTTGTGGAATTTGATGAGCCCCACAAGGCTATCTCAAAGGGTCAGGCCGTGGTCTTCTATGACGGAGAGTATGTCCTGGGCGGAGGAAAGATATTGTAAGAAAACAATGGCGCTCAGTAAAACCGTACAATGACCAAAAAGCCTCCTATGGTATAATTGAAACCATAGGAGGTTTTGTTATGGCAAGATGTTACAGACACATACAGAAAAAGATATGCGAACTGAAATACATCATCGCACGCATGGACAAGCCTGCAAAGGAGCTGGAACTGTCCGAACTTATTCGTGATCATCAGGCTGAAACCGAGCAGACTTATGGTTGCCGCCGTGTTGCGATACGGCTGGAACGAAGATGTGTTCATCACGATCCCAAAGACCATTCTGCGTGTGATGAACAAGTACAGTCTGCTGACGGTTGACCGCAGTATCGCGGCTTATAAGACATCTACCGTTCAGAACGTAAACCTTGTTCTGAACACGATAAAAGCTGCCGGGAGAAAGGAAACGTTCACTGTGGAGCAAGACAGCTGATCGACGATCACTTCTCTTTCTACGATCATCAGCGCATCCAACTTAAAACAAAACTGACTCCGCTTGAATTGCGAAGCCAGTTCGTAGCTTGATCTAATTATCCATAGGTGCTTTTTTGTGCTGTACACACAATGTGGGGCGGCGCTGTTTTATGCTTTATCACTCAGCAGGACTCTGAGCTTTTGCTTTCTCTTTTTTGAGTTTTCCTGCCAGAGCCTTCCAGCTTTGCTTGTAAAGGCTGTAGGCCGCTTCAAACTCGACCTCCGCAGGGGTATATCCGCCGAAGCAAACCTGCTCGAACAGGCTTACCGCACGGCCTATCTCTGCGCCGCGTTCATAGCTGAGAGCAAGCACCTGCTGAGGTGTCATTCCTCTTATCAATGCATTTTTGTCAGAGGATACCTCCAGCAGACGCAGTATTCTCCTATAGAGGGCAAGGGTCTTTTCGGGGGTGGTCTTCCTGAACTTCATGCGTATGCGGAAGAACAGCTCGATTATCCTGTCAAGGAACACCACGAATATCAGCACGAACAGAACACCCAGGAACAGGGCTATCCTGCTGAAATAGTCCAGGAAGGTCCTGAGGGTATCGGCGGCATTGCCGTTGCCGTATTCTTCCTGCTGCTTGTAATCGGGAACAGTGGGGTCAAAGGTCACCCAGCCTGCGCCTGCCACATAGACCTCCACAAAGGCATGGGCATGGCTGTCACGGACGACCAGCAGACCCTCTTCATTTCGCTCATATGCGGCAAAGCCTTCGACATATCTGGCGGGAATGCCCAGCGCCCTGGCCATAAGTACCATGGAGGTGGCATAGCTGGTGCAGACACCAGTCTTGCTCTCAAAGAGGAAGTATTCTATGGACTCATCATCGGGGATATAATCCAGGTCGTAGATATATCCGTTATCCATAAAGTAGTTGACTATGGCGGTACACTTGGCCATGTCGCTGTCATAGCTGTCGGTTATCTCATGGGCAAGGTCTGTTATCCTGTCGGTGACACCGCCCTTTTCGGTGTAGAGGGTATACATTCTCACCAGGTTTGAATACTGGTCGGTAGTTATATCGCCGTTGTTCATGGCCTCGTCCATGAGCCTTAAGAACCCCGGCCAGTTGAAGGGCAGGCTGTAGGCATAGTCATACTCCTCCTGTGCCTCGGGATAATAGCTGTAGCTCAGCCCGAGTCCGCCGTAGCGGGAAGTAAATCCACCTGCGTAATAGACCTCACCGTGAACGTTCCTGACACAGTAGTTCAGGGGCTCAACGTTGGCCATGAGGGGCGCGGGGATATATGTAGGGCTGTAATTTGAACCGCTTATGTTCAGTATCACCCTCGAATCATACTCTTCGTGCTTATCGAAAAGGTCGGGTGTAAGGCCGTAGCTTTCGTACCTGCCTGTTTCTGCCAGGGCTTTCATCAGCCTGTGGACATACACGGGGGAATTTATCTCGTTATCCTCACCCTCTTCGATGCCCTGCCACTGCTGGAACTCATCTCTCAGCACCCACTGTTCGCTCCTGAAATAGTCAAATGACTGTCGGCGCAGATACACCTGGGAAATGAACTCAGAGGGTCTTACCGTGAAAAGTATCTCACCTGTGGAGTCAGCACCAAATCTCGGTGATGACACATCGTTCAGGTCATCGTAGTCGGTGGAGTTGGTATTGATAGTGAACCTGAAAATACCCTGGTTCAGCTCCAGCTGGCTCTTGAAGGCAGGCTTGGGTATGAGCATGGTAACAGCGCCCACAAAGGTGACGAACAGCGCGATACCTATGGTGTAGGAATGGTTTATCATCAGCACCTTGTTCTTCTCGTCCTTGGCATCATCTGACACCAGACGCTGATGTACCATCATCGCCAGGAATATGGTCATCATGAAAGTGATAGTAAGTGTGCTGATGTTCTCCGAACGCTTGCCGTAGATGACAAAGGGGAACATAGTCACCAGCATGACACCGAATATCCTGAAGCGGTAAACGGTGAAGTAGTAGAGAATGGAGATGATGAAAAATCCCAGACCCACAAAAATGGCTATGTTGTATTCCATAACCGCACCGACGTCCTGGGAGTTGATGTAGAACCAGTCCACAAAGCTTACCCCCGAACGCTGCCAGCCGCTGCCGACCAGCCAGAAGGTCAGCATCATTATGGGCAGGCCGATACCGCAGTAAATGAAGAACCTGAGTATGCGGCGCTTTTTTATCTTCTCGAAGAACCAGAACATGAATACCTCATAGGCAATGAACCCGACGGTAGCTATGCCTTTGAGAGAATAGAAATAGGTATCAAAAATGGTGTTCATGACCACTGCGCCCAGAAGCAGCGGCAGAAAATACTTTTCTACAGAGGCAAAGAGCCATTTGAGCAGCTTATCTCTTATTTCGGTCATGGCTCACGCCTCCTTTACGTTAGTTTTGAAAATTCAAAGTCACTGCTTATCTCCCACATATCACTGCGTACAGCAGTTATGCCGCTGAGCTTTGAAACTACCAGCGTGCCCTCAAAGCTGTCAGCAAGTTCTGTAAGCTCCTTGGTCATATTACCCGTGCAGGAGGTAAAGCAGAGCATGGCCTTGCCCTTTTCGTTGATATTGTGGTCGGGCTCCCGCACGGCTTCTCCGTAGGGGGATATGCCCGAGAGCCTCTCCTGCAGCTGCACAAGGGTGCCCTCATCGCTGATATCGGCCTTTTCCCACTTGCCGCCGACACAGTAGTTATATTCGCTCTCATAGCCCGCCCTTACCAGCATGGACAGCATGGCAAGGGAACCTTCGACGATGTTATCCATTACGATATAGTTGCTCTTGTCAAGCACCTTGTCCGCAGGCAGGTCAAGCCTGAACACCTGACTTGAGGAAGTGACCTTCTCGTCCAGCCTGACCATGAACTGATCCTTTTTGGAGGAAAGCTTCCAGTTGATCCTTTTCAGTGGGTCGCCCGGACGGTATTCACGATGCTCATAGCCGGGAACACCTGTGAGAGCAGATGAGGTCTCATCAGACTCTTCAGCGCTGTCATCGAAGGACATCCTCTCGCTGACCGAGCGCAGGACTTCCGTCTGGGAGCCTGTATCGGGGATATCGGGGAGTATCCTTATGGCGCACTGTTCGGGCAGCTTTTTCAGCTTCATCCTGATTATACCCAGGTAATCCCTGAGCAGTATCTGCTCCACAGATACCACCCCTGCGGTACACAGGGAGGCTTTCATGGGTATCTCGATACGGTCGCCGTCAAGCCGTGAGCAGATGAGCCTATAGGTCATTACACCGCTTTCCGCCTCGATGTTCGGGGTGACAGCCAGTGTCACCTCCATAAAACAGGTAGGCAGGAACCTGAAAGGCTTTGTTATGTCAAGGTAAGCCGCAAAGCTGTCCCCCTTGCCGACTACATCGGTGGAAAGGGAAAGCGACATCTTCACCCTGCGGGAAAGTATCAGTATCAGCAGTGATATAACAAAGGAAAGCACCAGCAGTATCAGCACGAAAAAGCCGCCGCTGCCGCTGATGAAGTAAGCCAGCAGGATAGACATAAAGCAGCACATGGTAAAATATAAGAGATTATCCATTCACATCACTCCGCAGTAGTCGGGCTCTGCACTGTCATAGCCACAGCAGCCAGTGCAGCAGCGTTGGTCTCAAAAGCGGACTTGCCCTTGGGCGAGAGCATGAGCCTGTGCGCCAGCACCTCGCTCATAACTGTCTTGACATCATCGGGCACCACATAATTCCTGCCCATGACATATGCGTAGGACTTTGAAGCCCTCAGCAGGGCTATAGAGCCTCGGGGCGATACACCCAGGCGGATATACTCGCTGTTTCTCGTAGCAGTTACTATGTCAAGGATATACCTCCTGATACTGGGTGCAGTGCCGACCTTCTGGGCCTCTTCCATAAGCACTGCGATATCATCGGTAGACATGACAGCCTTCAGGTCCTTGGCGGAAACAGCGTTCTCGCCGTTGGTCATTATCTGCAGCTCGTCCTCATAGGCGGGGTAGCCCATGGATATCTTCATGATAAATCTGTCCATCTGCGCCTCGGGCAGATGATAGGTGCCGTAAGTTTCAACGGGGTTCTGGGTAGCCAGGGTCATGAAAGGTACGGGCAGCACATGGGTGATACCGTCAATGGAAACCTGGTGTTCCTCCATTATCTCCAGCAGGCTGGACTGAGACTTCGGCGAAGCACGGTTTATCTCGTCCGCCAGCAGGAAGTTGCACATGGCAGCACCCTCTTTATACTCCAGCTCACGGGTAATCTGGTTTATCATGGAAAATCCCACGATATCCGAGGGCATAACGTCAGGGGTCAGCTGGATACGGTTGAACTTGCCAGCCACCGACTTTGCCAGGGCTGACACCAGCTGGGTCTTGCCCACACCGGGTACGTCCTCGATAAGTACATGGCCGCCGCAGAGCATGGCGGTAACTATTTTCAGAACTGTTTCCTGCTTGCCTACGATGACTTTCTCGATATTGGCCACCAGGGGTTCGATCTTGCTGTTCATATTATCATCCTCCGTTCAGAGTTTATCTTCTGATATCATTATATCATAAAGGTAAATTAATGTACAATGCCGATGCTTTATAGCAGTATTACCGCAGGTTATAGCGCAAAGCGCAGTACATTAGTTAATTATACCATGATAATACAGATATGTCAATAAAATGAACATACAAATCAGTGCCGCAAAGGCAATGGCGGATAAACTTCTGCGTTGACAAACTGCGTTTATAGTGATATAATTTTCTGAGTAACGATAAGATAAACGGAGGAACTCACCATGTCCCGCAAGATAGTGACCGACCCTGTGACAGGCATGAAAAAGTGCAGGGTATTCAAGCGCTGCGGCGGCTGCCAGCTGCAGGAGCCTTACAAGGATCAGCTTGAACGCAAGCAGCAGAAAGCACAGCGTATGCTCTCAAAATTCGCTCATGTAAACGAGATACTGCCCATGGATGACCCATGGGGCTACCGCTGCAAGGTGCAGAACATCTTCGGGCTGGACAGTTCAAAGCGTATCATCTCGGGGATATATCAGTCCTCGGGGCAGAAGCTTACTGCGGTGGAAGACTGTATGCTTGAAGACCCCCGCTGTGCCCCTGTTATCAGGACGCTGAAAAAGCTCATGAAGGATATGCGGATAGCCCCCTACGACCTGCGCACGGGAAGAGGCCTGCTGCGGCACACCCTCATGCGGACATCTTTCACTACAGGCCAGATGATGCTGGTGCTGGTAACGGCAGGCCCTGTGCTGCCTGCGAAGAAAAATCTGGTGAAGGCACTGCTGAGATCCCACCCTGAGATAACCACCATTGTGCAGAACATATGCCCCGACGGTATGCCCCTGACACTGGGCGAGCGCAGTGAGGTGCTTTACGGCGAGGGCTATATCGAGGACGAGCTGTGCGGCTGCCGCTTTCGGATATCGCCTGCCTCATTCTATCAGGTGAACCCTATACAGACCGAAAAACTGTACAATTGCGCTGTGAAGGCCGCAGGGATAGGCAAGGGCGTAACTGTCATAGATGCTTACTGCGGCACAGGTACTATCGGCATGATATGCGCAAAAAACGGTGCTGAGGTGACGGGTGTGGAGCTGAACAAGTCCGCCTGCAGAGACGCTGTGATGAATGCTAAGCTGAACAGTCTTGAGAACATACGCTTTTACAACGACGACGCAGGCAGGTTCATGGTGGAGCTGGCCAAAAAAGGCGAGAGCTGCGATGTTCTCATAATGGACCCGCCCAGGGCAGGGGCTTCGCGGGAATTCATCGAAAGTGCGCTGAAAATGGCACCTGCCAAGATAGTGTATGTTTCCTGCAAGATAGAGACCCTGGAGCGTGACCTGAAAAACTTCCGCAGGGGCGGGTACAGGGTCACTTACATACAGCCTGTGGATATGTTCCCACACACCACGGGCATAGAAACTGTCTGTCTGCTGGAAAAGGGTGAAAAATAAGGAAAACAGACTTTCTGAAAAAGACAGTTGAAAAAATCTGCATTGTATGGTATAATGATATGAGCTGCAAATACCGAACGGAGGTAAACCATGCATTTGAAAAACAATAAGCTCACTGCACTGCTGTGCGCCGCAGTTATGCTGTCGGCTACGGGCTGTGCAGGTATGGGCATACAAGATACGGGCAGGCTGGATAACGGCAAGGACAAGCCCCGCGGCACCGATGTGAAGAACGATAAGGAAACGGACGAAACACCTACCCCCGAGGAAGATGTTCCCGAAAAGCTGCCTATCCCCGAGGATCAGCCCTCATATGTGGTGTCACTGCTGTGCGCTGGAGATAATCTTGTTCACGACAACATCTACAACGAGGCCTGGCACAAGGGCGGGGACACCCACTATGACTTCACCTATGCTTACCAGAATATGGAGAAATATCTGGAGGGCACCGACATTGCCATACTCAACCAGGAAACACTGGTTACAGATGACTACGGCCCCCAGAGCTATCCCCTTTTCGCCACACCTACCGCCAACGGCGACCATATGGTGGATATAGGCTTCAACGTAATTTCCATGAGCAACAACCATGTGCTTGATATGGGCTCGGACGGTCTGCTGAGCAGCCTTGATTACTGGGACAGCAAGGGCGTGGTACACTACGGTGCCTACCGTGATGAGGCGGACAGCGAAAATATACGCACCATGGAAGTCAACGGCATAACCTTTGCTTTCCTGGGATATATGGAGCATACCAACGGCTTCTTCCTGGACGAAGGCGAAGCGGGCAAGGTGGTATATCTTGAAGAAGAGGATATCATCGAAAGACAGGTGCGTGCCGCCAACGAGATAGCCGATGTGGTGGTCGTCAGCTGTCATTTCGGCACGGAGATATCCAACGAACTCAACGTGGTGCAGATAGATATGGCGCCCAAGCTGGTAGAATGGGGCGCAGACCTCATCATCGGCACCCAGGCGCATACCATAAGTACCTGCGAGTACATCGACAAGCCCGATGGCGGACAGGCCTTCTGCTATTACGGGCTGGGCAACTTCATCTCGACCATGTACGACCTGAAGTCACCTGTGGGGGTAATAGGCAAGCTGAATGTCATCAAGGATCCCGAAAGCGGTTCGGTAAGCTTTGAGAATGTGAAGGCAATACCCATAATTTCCCATTTTGAGGCCGAAAGCTATGACGGAGACTGGTACAACTGCACCGAATATCCCTACAAGGATTACACCGACGAACTCTTTGAGCGCAACTACATCGAGGGCTTCAACCGCCAGTGCGTTGAGGATTGCCTTGAATATATCCCCGATGAATTTCTTAGTATAGAGTGACAGAAGCGGATATGCCGCAAGGCTTATCATAAATTTTTTTACAGGAGAGTGCTTGTTTGAAAAAGTGCGAAACAATGGAGATAGCAGGCTGAACGGGAGGTTCGGCTCAGCTGCTCACCTCCCGCTGAGAAGCAATTGAAGTCAACAATTTTCAGGAGGATAAAATAATGAATAACAATGACATTACCATACGTTTGGAAGATACAAGTGACTACAGGACAGTTGAAGAGCTGATAAGAGAGTCTTTCTGGAACGTTTACCGCCCGGGGTGCAGCGAGCATCTGGTGATGCACGTTCTCAGGGACGACCCAGCTTTTGTGAAAGAACTGGACTTCGTCATGGAAAAGGACGGCAGGATCATCGGGCAGAATATGTTCATGGAAACGGTCATTAAGGCTGATGACGGCAGGGTCATACCTGTGCTGACCATGGGGCCTATCTGCATAGCCAACGACCTGAAAAGGCAGGGCTGCGGGAAGATGCTGCTGGACTATTCGCTGGAAAAGGCGGCGGCATCGGGCTACGGTGCGGTGCTGTTTGAGGGGAACATAGGCTTTTACGGGAAAAGCGGGTTTGACTACGCTGAAAAATTCGGCATAAGATATCACGACCTCCCCGAGGGAGCAGATGCTTCGTTCTTCCTCTGCAAGGAGCTGAAAAGCGGGTACCTTGACGGTGTGACTGGTGTTTACCTGACACCTCAGGGCTACTATGTGAGCGATGAGGACGTGGAGGAGTTTGACAAAAGTTTCCCGCCGAAGGTAAAGCTCAGGCTTGACAGCCAGATATTTTAAACGCATACTATGGCCGCAGTTCCGTTAAGGGGACTGCGGTCTTTTTGTGCAGAAATTGCTTAAACGTTTTCTGAAAGCAAGGTATTTCCATACTTTCAGAATATGATATATTTTCAAAACAAATTCACCAAAAGTTTAGCAAATTTCTTTTTAAAAGCATAAAGATATTCTACAATATAGATTTATGCTATTGCTTTTTCAGGCAGAATATATTAAAATATATCTATCAAAAGGCGGCACAGGTCTACGGACGTTCGCTTTCATTTGTTTATATCTGCACAGGAAACAAGGAGGTAACACAGCATGAAATTCGCTGACGGTTTCTGGCTCAATCAGAGAGGATACGAAGTCAACTACGCTAACCAGGCCTATGATATCGTTGAGATAGAAAACGGCTTTATGGTAGTGGCCACACCATTTTTCGGAAGAGAAAGGTACAAGCTGCTGGGCAGCGCTAATCTGGAGATAGCCTATACTTCGGAGTTTGAGAACGTTATAAGAGTAAATATAACCCACCACAAGGGCTACAAGGACAACGGCCCCCACTTTGTACTCAACAAGGGCTGCTGCAAGCCCACTGTCACCATTGACGAGCATAAGGCAGTGCTTGTTTCGGGGGATACCAGAGTTGAGGTATCAAGAGACAGCTGGAGCGTTTCATATTATTATAAGGACAAGAAGCTGACCAGCGGCGGCTGGAGGAGCACAGGCGTTGTGTTTGAGAGTGCTTTCAAGCAGCAGGCAAGGCTGGCCACCCAGGCAGACGATACCTTCTGGAGCTACCCTGCCGACCCCAAACGCACTTATATCAGGGAACAGCTTGATACCACCGTAGGCGAGTATTTCTACGGCTTCGGCGAGAAGTTCACCACTTTCACAAAAAATGGTCAGAACGTTGAGATCTGGAATGCTGACGGCGGCACCTGCTCCGACCAGAGCTACAAGAGCGTGCCTTTCTATGTTTCTTCCAGGGGCTACGGAATTTTCGTCAACTCCACCGACAAGGTAAGCTTTGAGGTATGCTCTGATACAGTATCAAAGGTAAGCTTCACCCTGCCCGGGGAGAACCTGGAATACTTCCTGTTCGGCGGCGAGGATCTGACACAGGTCATGAAGGGCTACACCGACCTGACAGGCAAGCCTTCTCTGCCCCCTGCATTTTCTTTCGGCCTGTGGCTGACTTCGTCATTCACCACCAGCTACGATGAGGCTACCATTACCAGCTTCATCGACGGCATGGCTGAAAGGGATATACCCCTGCAGGTCTTCCACTTTGACTGCTTCTGGATGAAGGGTCTGGAATGGTGCAACTTTGAATGGGATACCGAACAGTTCCCCGACCCCGAGGGTCTGCTGAAAAGGCTCCATGATACCAAGGGTCTGAAGACCTGCGTGTGGATAAACCCCTATGTAGGTCAGCGTTCAAGGCTGTTCGATGAGGGCATGGAGCATGGCTATTTCATCAAGAAGACCGACGGCTCGGTGTTCCAGTGCGATGAATGGCAGCCCGGTATGGCTATAGTTGACTTCACCAACCCCGAGGCCTGCAAGTGGTACGCAGGCTACCTGAGAAAGCTCTGCGAAATGGGCGTTGATACCTTCAAGACAGACTTCGGCGAGAGGATACCCACCCGCGATGTGGTTTACTTCGACGGTTCCGACCCCATAAAGATGCACAACTTCTACACCTACCTGTACAACGAGTGCGTTTTCAATGTACTGAAGGAATACTACGGCGAGAACAAGGCCTGCCTGTTCGCAAGGTCTGCTACCGCAGGGGGACAGAAGTTCCCTGTACACTGGGGCGGTGACTGCTCGGGCAACTACAATTCCATGGCAGAGGTCGTTCGCGGCTGCCTGAGCCTGTGTATCTCGGGATTTGGCTATACCTCCCACGATATGGCAGGTTTTGAGGCCACTGCAACTCCCGATATCTACAAGAGGTGGGCTGCCTTCGGTCTGTTCTCCACCCATTCAAGGCTCCACGGAAATCAGTCCTACCGCGTGCCGTGGCTGTTCGATGAGGAAAGCTGCGATGTGCTGCGCTTCTTCACCAAGAAGAAAGGCGAGCTGATGCCCTACCTGTGGGCACAGGCTATCAAGACCCACGAGGTCGGCGTTACCATGATGAGGGCTATGGTCATAGATTTCGCTGACGACCCCGCCTGCCTCACCCTTGATAGGCAGTATATGCTGGGTGACAACATACTGGTTTCACCCATACTCAACGAAGAGGGCATTGCCCAGTACTATGTCCCCGAGGGAAGATGGACAGATATCATCACAGGCAAGGTATTCGAGGGCGGCAGATGGTACACCCACAAGTGCAGCTATTTCGAGATACCCGCACTGGCAAGACCCAACAGCATTATCCCCTGCGGCAATTTCAAGAGAGATTTTGAGTACGATTATCTGGACGGCACCAACTTCACCATTTATGAGCTTGAAGATGGAAAGTCCGCTGTTTGCCCTGTTTACGACACAGAAGCAAACAAGGTGTTCGAGCTGAAGGCCACCAGGAACGGCAGCAAGATCGAATGCGAGTACACCGAAACAAAGTCCGCTTTCAGGATAAGCGTCGCCAACACCGACAAGGTCATCGAGGTGACACCTACCGTCGGCAGCGGCAAGGTCATTATTGATCTGTAAATAAAAGGATACTAATAGAAGAGGAAGATACTTCATGTCAGAGGTATCTTCCTTTTTATATACAGGCGGCCTTTACGGACATGAGTAAAAATTTCCTCATGGCTATTGAACCCGAAATTGAGATGTGCTATAATATACCCATGAAAACACGTTAAGGTGGAATTATCCATGGCAGCAAAAGAACCTAAAAAGCTTGCAATTTTTTACATTCTGAAAGCTCCGGAGAACCACAGCTGTTACGAAAAAAGGTATTCGCAAAGTCAGATCATCGATCTGGTATACGATGATTACGGCATGAAGCTTGACCGCAAGACCATACGACATAATCTATCCATGCTTATCGAAGCAGGTTTTCCTTTAAAGTATGAGGAACACCACCGCACGAACAAGAAAGGTCAGCAGGAAAACATACTTACAAACTGGTACTACGAACACGAGCAGAAATTCGATGACAGCGAATTGCAGATAATGATCGACAGCCTGATTTTCTCTAATTTTCTCCCGCAGACCCACTGCCGTGACATAGTGAAGAAAATAGCTGAGCTTGGCAGCGAGGGATCCCGTAAAACACTGGAGAGATCATATGATTCAGTTCATCAGCGACCTGTCAACAAGCAGATGTTCTATACGGTATCTATCCTGAGCGAGGCCATATCTCTCAGGAAAAAGGTAACATTCAGCTACTGCGACTACGACACTGACCTGAAGTTCCACCCACGGCTGAACGATAACAAAACTCCCGGGCTGTACAGCGTAAGCCCGTACAAGCTGATGTCTATCAATGGGCGCTACTATATGCTCGGAAAGAACGATAGCCATGACAGCCTCAGCACATTCCGCATAGACAGGATAAAGGACATATTCCTCACCGAGCAGAATGCTGTATCCGTGCGGAGCGTGAAAGGCTGCGAGAACGGTATAGACCTTGCAGAATTCGCTGTCTTTCACCCTAATATGTGGGGCGGAGATTATGCACCTGTACGTTCATCTGCCCGAGATATATTATGGATGATATAGTTGACTGGTTCGGCAGCAGGGCAAATATCCGTCAGTTCGAAAATGATATGCTGGAGATACGTGTGCGTATCAGCGAGGGTGCTATGAAGCACTGGGCGATACAGTATGCTGACTGTGTCGAGGTGATATCTCCGAAGCGCGTGAGGGAAGATGTCGCAAAAACACTGCGGGCAGCCGCTGAAAGATATAAGTAAGAAAAACCACTGCCGACACCGCCTTTTTTTGAATAGGGGATATGCTATGATATATCTACGAGCAAGGTGAAAGCAGCGTAGGCTTATGACGTTTCGGTTTCAGATCCTTGTTGAATGGAGGATCGATTTATGGACAGAGTTGAGTTGTATGGGTATGCAAAAAGCAGGTTAGAAAAGTTGGCAAAAGCACAAGATATCGATATAGACAAATATTGTGTTCCAAATTGCTATAATAAGTATCTGCAACTATGTGGAGATATTCAAGACGGAGGGTTTATTTCCGAGATAATTAATTTTTGGGGTAATTTAAATAGTGAATAAACTGTTAAAGATAGAATTAAACAAATCATCCCCAATTTTGATTATCAAAAAGTTTTGGAATTTGATAACCGGGAAATTCTTTTTGAAAAATTCTGCAAACCAATTTCGGAAAAACTAGATTCACAAAAACAGCTTCTAATAAATGATAACAAACTGACAATAGGGCAGAAATATGTCAAAGGTATTTTTCAAGGAGCAGAATACCTTGGAATGAAATATAAAGATATAAAATCTATTGAAGATAAACTTTCTGATTCTCCTTGTGATTTTGGAAGTGTAAAAAGAGAACTGTATCAATTAAGAAAATTAAAGGATAAAATCTGTGGATCTGGCTTTGCTTTATGCTATAAGTGACGCTATTCGGCATTAGTATCCCTTAGTGGTCATTAAGAGGCATTTAGAACCCTATTTTACGTCACTTTTTGAGGTAGAAACCTCGAAAATCGCGCTATTTCGTCAAACTCAAAAATCTACCTGATTTAAGATTTTGGGTAGAAACTTGGTAGATACCTACCGCCGTCAAGGTCGGTAGAAAGTTGGTAGAAACCCTAAAACAAACGGTAGAAAGCCTGTTGACAAAGCAAACTGAATAATGGAAAATAGCGGACGGTGTTTCATAACAGAAGCGCTGTCCGCTATTTTTATGCCCAAAATTGAATACCGTACATCGCTTCTCAGCAATGAGGAGCGATTTTTTTATTTCAGATGAACTATGTCAAGGAGGTCTTTCTATGCCGAACCCTACGAAAATCAGCTTGCCGAGAATCAATTACAGGTTCATAGCAAGTGCCTGCGTTCCGGTTCTTACCGTCATGTTCAACAAGGTCGAAAAGGACTATTCTACGTTCGAAGAACTGTGTGACCATGATGAACTGTCGAAGTTCAACCGTGACGAGATCAAAAAAGCCGTGACAGAGCTTTGCAGCAGGAAGTTCCTCCTTGAAGTGGAAAAGCCGTATGGCTGTGTTTATGCTGTGAACAAGCTGCTTATGGCAAATATGGAGTTTGTGTACGGCAGATGAGCTGAGGGAGGAATGGAAATGGACAAGCGTAACAGTAAAAAGAAAACCGTGGGCGATACTGTCTGCGAGATACATAAATTCAGCGGTTATGCCGTTCTGAACAACTGCTTCGTGCGGTCTACCAAACTTGGCTGTCCTGCCATTGGTCTGCTCGGCAGAGTCATGGACTTGCCTCTGTCATGGGTTTTCACTAAGGCAGGGCTTATTGCACTATGCCCTGATGGTGAGACAGCTATCGACAGCGCACTGAATTACCTGAAAGAATGGGGCTACCTTGAAATTGAAGTAAAAATGCCGAATGAGAACCCGACAGGCAAGATTCAGACGATCTACAAGTTTTATGAGTATTCAGCGAAGGATACCTCTATCCCTCAGTACGACTATGAGCTTGAAACCTTTACGGTGGATAA